>JAIQGL010000001.1 GCA_020072585.1 Terriglobia bacterium
GCAACTATCTGATAAAGGCTGCGAAGACCTGGCGCAAGCATAACGGCGTTCTCATCATGGCGACGCAATCACCGGAGGACCTGAAGGAATCAAACCTGCTTCCGCTGCTTGATTCCTTTCCTACCAAGATCTTCCTGGCCAATGCCGATGCTGATTATGACTTTTACACCCAGACATTCCACCTCAACCCGCGTGAGGTAGAGCTGATCCAGACTCTCATTCCCAAGCGCGAGGGACTTGTTAAGACATCAACAATGGGCAAAAAGTTTGCCCTCAACGTGGACCGCAAAAGCTATTGGCTTTACACCAATTCCCCGAAAGACAACGAACGCTTCGCCGCCGTTGTCCAGGAGCACGGCTTTGAACACGGCCTAGAAATCTTAGGCAGCACTCATAGGAGTTGAATCATTATGCAACGACTACTTCGCTTTACTGCTCTCATTGCAATCTCTCTCAGCACCGTCTTTGCGACAGCCCAAACCCAGGACTTGAGCCGTGCAGCGGCGGAGGCCCGCACGGTTAAATATGCGGCCAAGGACATTGTTCGCATCACAACCCGTCCGCACTTTACCACCCTGATCCTGCTGCCGCCGCAGGAACGCATCCTCGATTTTGTCATCGGAGACAAAGATGCCTGGGTGCTCGAAGGAACGCAAAACTTCGCTTATCTCAAGCCCACGAAAGCAGGGCTTGAAACCAGCATGAACCTCATCACTGCTTCAGGAAACATCTACACCTTTTATTGCACAAGCACGGAAGGCGCGCAGGCTGACCTCAAGATTTTCGTCGAACCCACGGACGAGAAATTGCTGACTGCGGCCAGTGGAGCGCCCCGCCTTGTGCCCGCATCCGATGTGGACCAGTTCCGGCAAGCTGCCGCCCTCGAAATCAAAGCCGCACAGGACCAGAGCAATCGTTTTCGCACCGAGTACCCGCTCCATGCGCTGAAATTCGATTACAAGTTCCAGCAAGACAGAAAGCCTTTTCGTATATCGGCCATCTATCACGATGACCGGCTTACCTACATTCACTCGACTGCGACGGAAAAGCCGACCTTTTACGAGATCAAGGATGGCCAGCCAACGCTTGTGAATTACACCCTCGAAGATGGCGTGTACGTAATCGACCACGTTGTTGACAAAGGCTACCTCTCGATCGGCAAGCATAAGAGCACATTTGAGAGGCAGGGAGAGTGACCAATGTCCACCATGCCACAAACAACGCCACCAATGCCCGAGCCGGAAGCGCCGGAGCTTTCAACTGCTGCCGCCCCCATCAATAACAAGCGGATTGCCGCCACTGGTGTTATCCCAAAACGGATGCAGTCATGGATTTATCTCGCAGTACTTCTGGTTACGGCTGTGGGACTTTGGTTTTCCTCTGGTTCCACCAAAGCAGCCAAGCCAAAACCCGGCACGGTTGCGGCGCCAGGAGATCAGGTTAAACCGCCCGTTGGCGGACTCTCCCCGGACGAGGTACAGACGCGTCTGAAAGAGAGCGAGCAGGCCAGCCGAAACGTAGCAGCCAATCAGCATTCCAGTCCGCCGCAAGGTAGCGATGCGCAATTCAAAGCCGCCTTCGGAGACTCTAACCAGCCATCCACCGACACCCAGAACCCTCTCCAAAACCCGCCGACCCGCGATCCCATTCAGGAGGATGAACGCAAGCGGGAATACACCGGACGCTTTGCTTCTAACATCGCGTTGTCTTATCGCTCCGATCCACATGCCGGAGCTGCCAGCACCCAATCACCTGCGAATCAACTCTCTCGTATCACGAATGCCAGCGAGTTACCGGCTGCATCGGCCCTGCAATCGGGCCTTGCCGCTTTGCCAGCGGATTTCCAACAACAGCTCGATTTGCTCCAGGCGCAACAAGAAAAGCTCCTGTCCCAACAGCAACAACAACTGGCCGCGGCTACGGGTATTCCTCCGGGCCCCGCCCCGCAACCCCAAACATCGGCGCAGAGTGCTCCCGCTCGAACTCTCCGCAATCCCAACCTGAATCAGGCTACGGGCAAAGATCACGTCATCTTTGAGGGAACCGTGCTCGAATCGGTGCTTGTGAATCGCCTCAATGGCGACTTCGCCGGCCCGGTCATCTGTCAGATTTCTACTGACGTTTATTCCCACGACCATGCCGAGTTGCTGATCCCGGCCGGAAGCCGAATTCTGGGAGAAACAAACAAGGTCAATGATGTTGGACAGGAACGGCTAGCCGTCATCTTCCATCGGCTCATCATGCCGGATGGCTATGCTGTGGACCTGGACCAGGCCCCCGGTCTCAATCAAATCGGGGAGACTGCGCTACGCGACAAAGTTAACAATCATTATTTCAAGATCTTCGGCGCTTCTATAGCAGTCGGAGCAATCGCTGGACTCTCGACCATTGGGACAAACAACAGCGCCGTTACCGGCCTGCCCACGTCCAATGCCAGCGCTTACCGCGAAGGTGTAGCCGGAAGCCTGTCGCAATCGTCTCTCAGAATTCTCGACAAATTCTTGAACATTCCGCCAACCATCACCATCCGCGAGGGCCACCGCGTGAGAGTTTTTCTTACCCAAGATTTGCTGCTGCCCGCGTACAGCAATCACAGAATGGCCTCGGATTTGTAAAGGAGAAGTTCGCAGTCTTACCAGATTCAAAGGAGAAGAAACACGTTATGAAAAAGCTAATTTCAGTCGCAATTTTATTGCTCGCCACCACCATACCGGGTACAGCCCAGATTGCTGTCGTTGACGTGGCCAGCGTCAGGCAGCAAGTGCAACAGCTTCTGCAAATGCAAAAAGAGTTAGTGCAGCTTCAGCAGATGTATGCGCTCTATCAACAGCAATTCAATTTGCTGAATGCCGAGGCGCAATCCCTCAAGGGCCTGCCCAATCGCTACCGCTACACCTTTGCCAACTGGCAGCAGTTTGTTGCCGGAAACCAGTACGGTAACACCAACAATTGGGCCAGCGGCATCACCACGGGCGACGCCAATTCGATCCAAACAGGATTCCGCAACCTCTTACCAACCATCCAGCCCGTTGATGTCACGGCCACCCCGCAGGCGCAACAGGACTGGCGGCAACAATACGGCCTCATGCAACTGCAGGACGCCAGCCTCATGACCGGAATGAAGACCATCGGCGATCTCCGCAACAATATGCAGCAGAACACACGAGTGCTGGCGCAGCTTGAAGCCGACGCCACTTCCAGCGATCCGAGTTTGCAGTCGGCCAAGGCGCTCCAGCAGAAAACGCTCGTTGCCATGCTGTTGATGATTCATACGCTCCAGGACACGAACCGGGCGCTTGCGTCTTCCATTGATTTAGAGGTGCAGACGCTAGCTCAACAGCGATGGGAGAGAGGACGAGAGTTGAACGCCACAGCCAGAGACCGCCAGGGACGCTAACTGCGGAGATTGCCAATTCACCTTGGATATGAACCCGTCCTATAAGGAGACGGAACGATGGACCCGACTCTACTCAACAATTTACTGGCCTCACTGCGTGACACGATCTTTAGTGTGCTCACCGAGCACGGCACTCCTTTCGCGCAACTCGGCCTTAACATCTTCCGCACGATCACGATTGTCATGATTGTCATTGCGGGGAGCCGCATCGCGTTCTCTGACCACCACTCTCTACACAAGCTCCGCACGCTTGCCGGACTGATTCTGACCGTGTGGATCATGCTAACGCTTTACACCAGACCTAGTCCGCTCCTCGGGGGCCATTCTTTCTCCGAAGCAATCCCCAGAACCGCATTCGCCATGGCTGATCTGGTGGGCACCACGACGCAGCAACAGATGCTGGCCAAGCTTGACCAAATCACCAACGGGATTTCGGGCATGAGTTCGTTCTCGTTCTTGCATGCCCGCGATTTCATCACTTACCTCATCATCACTCTTCTTATCGCCGTATTGGAACTGGCCATGTTTATTGTCATCGGCTTCGGCTATCTCGCTCTTGGGGCGGTCCTCGTCATTGGCCCCATCCTTATTCCTTTTATGATCGTGCCAAAACTCGATTTCTTGTTCTGGAGCTGGCTCAAGGCTCTCATCAAATACAGCTTCTATCCCGTAGTCGGCAACATCGTGTTGCTCGGAATTTGCCAGATTATGCTCTCCGTCTTGAACACCACTTTCCCACTTGCGGGCCAGATCGCCTTCAACATTGTCCAGCTCCCTATCTTGATCATAGTTTTCGCCGCTGGCCTCTATGCCATTTTCAAAATTCCCAGCTTGGTCGGGGACATCTTCAGCGGCGCAGCCAATGCCGGCAGCGGTGTGCAAGCAGCAATTACCGCTGCCGTCATGAAGGCGCTCTGACGGCGCCGCAAAAAGGAGAACAAATACCCATGAATGCATCTTCAACCCGCAAACCAGAGTTGCCGACCATCCCGGCAAAATCCGAGGCCGAATTCCAGGCAGGCAAACGGCTCTATGCCGAACAGTGGGGGGATGCCGTGGTGACAAACACATATCTTAAGATCACCATCCTGGCGTTAAGCCTGCTGTGCGCTGGCTCCCTATATATCGCCTATGCCACGGTCAAAAAGATCGACAGCTTTCATACGCGCTACATCCGCATCGACGCCATAGGGCGGGCCGAAGCCATCAAATACGATGACCTCAGTTACAAGCCGCAGGAAAAGGAAATCAAATACTTCCTGACCGAGTTTTCCCGCCTGTATTACGGCCGCAACAAGCTGACGATTCGCGACGACTTCCGTCGCGCCCTGCTGTTCATGGACACGCAGCTTGCGAACAACGTCCTGGCTGCCTGGACCAAAGACAAGACAATCGACAATTTTCTCACCGCCAACGCCCCCAATCAGGAGGTAACAGTAAACCGTATTGACATCGAAGACCTGCGGGCAGCGCCCTATAAGGCCACCGTTGAGTATGAATTGATCTACAAATCGCCCCTTGATGGCAGTGTGATCAAACGCTCTCAATACACCGCCCACTTTGTCTTCGCCTTTCGCGACACCGTGAGCAACGACCTCATTCAAATCAACCCGCTCGGTCTCGCCATTTCCTATTTCCGGGAAGACGAGGCCCTGAATTGAGCCCGCGCAAAGGAGTACCGCAATCATGCCGCAACCGCAGCTTACGTTACCGCAACAGTATGGACGCTTTCTGGTGACGGGGGCCTTCGTCTTTGTCCTCGTCTTCTGGGGTCTGTCCCAATTCCTGATTTCCAGCCACGACGCGCACCTCAATTTCGCCGCTGTCCGCCTGACCGCCAAAGCCTCTATCCACCAACCCTTTTCCGTATGGCTTCAGAACTTTGAAACGGCTTACCTGCCGTTCTTTCTCCGGCAACGCTCCTTGCTCGGTTGTTACATGATTGCCAGCGCCTTTGCCTGGCTGGCCGGATTCTTTCATGACACAAAGATCCTGCGTAAGGAGAACACGCTGTGACGTTCCCCAATTTCAAAGACCGTCGTTTCTCAAACAAAGTCATCATGGCAACGGTGCTTTTGCACTTCATAAGCCTCATGATGGCGGCTCGCTTTGACCAGCTCTGGCTTACCCAGATCGCTCTCTACGGCACCCTGAGTCTTTATTTCGGTCTCATGCCGGTTCTCTGGTTATGGCACCGCGCCACCAAACGCTTGCCCTCCGATGACACGCTGTCGGATATCCGCAGGAGCTTCGATGAAACCGAACGGCCTGCCTATGAGCCAAGCCGCTATTTCGCTTTTGAAAAGGGAATCTTTGCCGGCCTCAATGACCGCCGCAAACCTGTTTACGTCTCCTGGGAGGAATTTAACAGCACCCACATGCAGGTCATCGGCACTACTGGCGCGGGCAAAGGCGTCATGAGCACCATGCTGCTCGTCCAATGCGGGCTCAACGGCCAGCGCGTCATCATCTTTGACCCCAAAAACGATAAGCACGCTCCCAGCGTCATTGCTCTTGCGGCCAGGCAGGCAGGTTTGCCGTTCCATCTGATCGACTTGCGACCGGAGACACCGCCCCAGGTCAACCCTTTTCGCTTTGCGACGTATGCGGAGATGAAAGAGCTTTTGACTACAACCTTTGATCTTGCAGATAAGGGAGAGGCCGCTGACTTCTACCGGCTTATCGACCGCAGGGCGGCCCGCGATGTAATACGCCGTGCCGGATCAAATCCTACTATCAAACGAATGCTAGAAGTCGCCGATGAGAGCCCATTCATCACCGACGAAGATGCGGTTGCCTTTCTCGAAAAACTCACCGAGATGACCGAACTTGACGCCATCGACACCAATGAAGGCCCCAATCTCGGGGAATTGATTTCCAGTCCCGGCTTTCTCTACATCATCGGCAGCATTCGCAGTGTCGAATCTATCCAATGCCAAAAGCTGCTCTTGCTGCGCATCCTGCAAATCATCGAGAAACGTTCTGAAAACTTGGCCGACCGTCTGCCTATCGCCATGATGCTCGATGAGTTCAAGTACATCCTTTCACCGCCTGCATTGCAGGCGCTCGGGACGGTGCGGGACAAGAACTGCCATCTCATCCTGGCCCATCAGAGCATTGGCGACCTTGAAGAGTGCAAAGGGCTTGATCCCGCCGCTGTCCGCGGAGCAGTGCTCGAGAATACGGGAATCAAATTTATCTATAGGGCCAAGACCCCGGAGACAGCGCAATGGGCCTCGGAGCTTTCCGGGACCATCATTGCAAAAACCCGCCGCACCGACATTCAGCAATCCGCCTTCGATGCCGCGACCGCCCAATACAACGAAGTCGAAAGGGCACTGCTCACCACCAACGACATACTCGCCCTTCCCAAGCTGGTGGGAATGCTCTTTGGAGTTGGGTTGGCAAAACGCTGCCAAGCCGCCCGTATGCCAAAGGGCGAAAGGCCGCAGCTTACAGCCGCGCCCAGGGCGCCGGAGATCGTGCGCAAAAACCGAGCCAAGGCAAAGATGGCGCAACAGAACGAAGCCTCCAGAGCGTATTCAGAAGTCGAAGATTCGGGCGATCCAACCCAAGAAAACCTTACCTAAATGCCATGTCCCTGCTTCCCCGCACACTCGCCTATGAGCAAAGCAAACGCAAATCGCGGGACGTGCTTTCGTTCCTACGCACATCCGTTTATTCCACCGAGTCGCTGCTTGGACAGGTCATGCGTATCAAACATCGCAGCACTGTCCATAACACTCTCGTTCGTTTAGAACAAGCTGGCCTCATACGCCGTGCTCCCATCCGCAGTGCTATGGCATTTGTCACACTTTGGGGAATTACCTCTGAAGGCCAGCAGCTTGCCACACCCTCAGGCGAAGAAGCTAGCCCGCTGACTTTTAACATTTCCAAAGTCAGCGTCTCGCGGCTCGAACACTATCTATCACTCCAGCAAATCCGTATCACCGCCGAGGCGTTCGGCTGGACAGAGTTTGTCTATTGTGACCGCGAAGCAAGAGCAAACCCAGACAGAGCTGAGTCCAAGTACAACGTTCGCCCCGACCTAACCGCCCTTGATCCTCATGGCCGCAGGGTGGCAATCGAATGCGAACTCTCCCTCAAAAGTCCGGCCCGCTACAAAGAGAACATCATTCCCGGCCATATTCGGCACATCAATGCCGAAGAATATGACTACGTGCTCTGGATCACAAAGACGCCCGAGGATCAGCAAACCTTGCATCAATCTCTCACCGCCAGGATTCAGGAACTGAGAGAATTCGAGCGATTGCATCTGTCACGCACCTTTACCGATTACAAAATGTTTCAATTCGCCAATCTCGAAACCTGGCTCAAGCCACAGCTCGTTGTTCTGTCCAACGGAGGGCAGCATTGATGCATTCTGCCAGTCGCAGAGCGATCCTCTGGGCCGAGTCCCCGGCCTTCTTTCTTGCTACTCCGTGCGGCCTTAAGGCACGCCACACTCGGTCAGCCCCTCGCATCGCTCACCGCCTACACCATCGCGCAGTCGATGTGCGCCATGGCGTGCGCAATAGTGTGCGCGATACTGTACACGGAAAATCTTTGCCTGAATGCTCATTTTGGGCTGCGGGCGCTCGCCCCATTCGCATCCCAGGCAGGGCTGCCGCCCTGATGCTTCGTAAAGCCGCAACCGGCCTCCGCGCTCTCGGCCTCAAACCAGCGTCTTTACTGCGCACGGCCCAGGCCAGCCTCCCTGTTCCGCGCTCTCACAGGGCACCCGCTGGCCAGGGCCAAAATCAAAATCTAAGAGGCGGGTATCTTCGGATTGGCCTCCGCGCTCTCGGCCATACACCGTTTCCGAAGACGCCCGCCTGCGCTCCCGCGCCCGACTGGCGGCCTATTCCCTCGCTTCGCTCGGTCATACCCCAGGCCGCCAGTCGTGCGCGCTTCGCGCTTGACCAAGCACCGCATCAGTCGCGTTTGGGAACGCTCCTTCCGCTGTCGCTCGTTGGGACTCGCTCCTGCTTGTGCCGTGACCGGCTCAGTCAGCGCTTGGGCGCTTCCTTCTCCTTGCGCCGCCTAGGGGCGGCTTACCACGGCTCTCCGGCCCTTGGGGGCCTGCGCAAACTTTCGCTGATAGGCAGCGAAGAGTTTTTGCCGTTTTCTTCGGTCGCGCGGGCAACCTGCGCGCATCGTTCCATTCAACCTCGAAACGAGCTTGCCGGAAAATCGGTTGAGCTGCGAGCGCTCGCCCAATCAAGCCTCAGGCATCGAGCAAACGCGGATCAACCGCAATTCAATCATTCTTCAATCGACAACCAAACCGAGAATAAGGAGTTAATCAATAGTTATGCCGCTTATTGAAATACCGCCGCAGGGAAAAGACGTTTCGATGACCGTACATCTGCCAGAGGAAACCGCAAACGATGTCAAACTCTATGCCCGTTTCCTCAAGGCCACGCATCAATCTGCGCCATCGGCAATCATCACCGAATGCATCCGCAGAACCTTGAAACAGGATTCGGAGTTTCAAACCTGGAAGTCTGATCCAGCCAACACCAAGACAAATCGGGGCGGAGTTCGTCCCCGCAAATCCCCTCCGACCGCACTGCCTCAGTCCGGCAAGTTGGAAATCGGAGCAAAAGACAAATGAATGCAGTCAACCTACATCCCGGATTCAGGCTGATCCTGCCCTATCTCAGACCCATTGAGAATCTGATTCTTGATCCAGAGATCAGCGAAATCATGCTCAATTCGCCCTCAGACATATTCATTGAGAAGCAGGGAATCATTGAAAAGGTCCAGGGCATCACCATTCCTAACAATCAATTGCGCGTGGCCGTCCAAAACATCGCCCGCTCACTTGGGGATGACATCTCGGAAGAGAAACCCATCCTCGACTCACGTTTGCCGGACGGCAGCCGCATTGCCGCTGTACTGCCGCCCTGCAGCATTCATGGAATCACCCTCACCATACGCAAATTCAATACCCGCAGTTTCACCATCGATGACCTCATTCGCATCGGCACAATCACCGAACCGATGGCCGCGCTCCTTCAAAATGCCATCATCGAAAGAAAAAACATCCTTATTAGTGGTGGCACAGGTACAGGCAAAACCACCCTACTCAACATTCTGGCCGACTTCATTCCTGAAGAGGACCGCTTGCTGGTGATTGAGGACACAGCGGAAATTCATATCCGCAAACCCAACCTCGTCCGCTTTGAGGCCCGCCGTCAGCAGGGACCAAAGATTCCCGCCGTTACAATCCGCGATCTGCTCAAAGCAAGCCTGCGCCACCGGCCTGAACGCACCATCCTCGGAGAGATACGCGGGGAAGAGGCATTCGATCTCTTGCAGGCGCTCAACACCGGCCACAGCGGTAGTCTTTCCACCATTCACGCCAATTCCGCCGCCCAGGCGCTTTCGCGGTTTGCCAATTGTGTCCTGCAAAGCGGAATTGAGCTGCCTTACAGGGCGATTAAAGCCAATATCGCCGACTCGATTCATCTGCTCGTTCATATCGAGCGTCGCTACGCCCGCCGCTACGTCAACGAGATCCTTGCCATCAAGAGCTTCTCGCCGGCTGACGATACCTATCAACTCGAAACTTTATTCAACCGTAATCAGGACAATTTATCCCAGGAGTCAAAGCAATGATCGTCGTACTCGCAGAAAAACCATCCGTTGCCCGCGACATCGCCGCCGTTCTCGGAGCCAATCAAAAAAAGGACGGCTACTTTCAAGGGAACAGCTATCAGGTGACCTACGCCTTCGGCCACCTTGTCACCATTGCCCAACCGGAGGAAATGAATCCCGCGTGGGGGCAGCCTTGGAGGATGGACCAACTTCCTATGATCCCCGCTCAATGGAAGTATCAGGTCGCAGACAAAGCCGAAAAACAATTCAAGTGCATCAAAACCTTGTTCCTTCACCCCAACACGACCCGCATCGTCTGTGCCACCGACGCCGGACGCGAGGGCCAGCACATCTTTGATCTCATCTATCAATTGACCGGCTCAACCAAACCTGTCGATCGCCTCTGGATCAGTTCCTTGACTCCGGAAGCCATCCGCGCCGGCTTCCGTGATCTCAAACCTGCCGGCGCCTTTGCAAATCTCTCGGCGGCCGCAGCTTGGCGGGCTCGCGCTGATTGGCTCGTAGGATTGAGCGCCACCCGCGCCTACACCTTAATCAATGGTCAAACATGCACTGTGGGCCGGGTACAAACGCCGACCCTGGCCCTTATCGTCAATCGCCAAATCGCAATTGAAAACTTCAAACCTACCCTCTTTTATGAAATCCAAGCGGTCTTCGAACCAGGGTTTACGACCAAATACATCACTCCGGGCAATGATCCCCAAACACGCCTCCAAGACCGCGCGATGGCTCAAGTGATTCTGGACCAAATCTCGTCCATCCCAAGCGGCATCGTCGTCTCAGTTACCACCACAGAGAAAACGACCAAAGCCCCGCCTCTTTTCGACCTGCTCACGCTACAGAAAGAGGCAAACAAGCGATTTGGGTACACCGCACAGGAAACCCTCGACGTGGCCCAGAGTCTTTACGAGGAATATAAAGTGCTCTCCTACCCCAGAACCGAATCCCGGCATTTGTCCCATGACATGCTCCCGGAACTCCCGAACATCATTCGCGCTTTGCGAAAAGACCTTCCCACTGAGAGTGCTTTGACGGCGCTTAAGACCGGCCTCAAGCTATCCAAAACTTACGTGGACGATACCAAGCTCACCGACCATCACGCCATCATTCCCACTCACAACGCCGCGCCACCCGACCTGCCAGCAAAGCACCGCAACATTTATGACCTGGTTGCAAGACGTTTCTTGAGCATCTTTCTCCCTGCCGAAGTCCGTGACGATACTACCGCCATCATCGAACTCGGGCAGCACTCATTCAGCGCCTTTGGTTCGATCATCAAGGAATTCGGCTGGACGGTCTTGAACATTCAATCCGAGACAGAGAAAAAGACCAGCGATGACATCGAACCTTTGCCCCCGCTGCGCCAAGGACAAAATGTTGCCAAACGAGCTGTCCAACTCAAAGAAGGAAAGACCACACCGCCGAAGCCCTATGACGATGCCGGCCTTTTAACCGCTATGAAGAATGCCGGGCAGGAGATTGGCGAGGAAGATCTCGCCGCCTACATGAAACAAAGCGGCTTGGGAACCCCGGCGACCCGCGCCACTATCATCGAAAAACTACTTGCGATTGGCTATGTCGAGCGTAGAAAGAAATGTCTCTTCCCCACAGAGAAGGGAAAAGCCCTCATCAATCAGGTTCATCCCACGCTGAAAGATGTAGCTCTCACTGCCTCTTGGGAACAGCAGTTGGCCAACATCCAGGACGGGACCACGCCTACCGAGGTCTTTGCAGCCGCAATCACTCAATTCATCCAGCATATCTTTCCCGAGATCATCGCTACGCGGCCAGCAATGGCTGCCCTCTCCAACCCTAACGTTTACGGGCCTTGTCCGAAATGCAAAACCGGCACAGTACGCAAGACCATCAAGGGCGCCGGTTGCTCTCGCTTCAAGGAGGGTTGCAACTTCTCCATTTGGGGTCAGATCAATGGCAAGAAGCTTACCGATGAGCACATCCGCCAGCTTGCGACCAAAGGCCGCACTGGACTTATCAAAGGGTTCAAGAAGAAAGATGGAAGCGCAACCTACGATGCCTGCCTTGTGCTAACGAATGATTTCACAATCCGTCTAGAATTCGAGAGCCACGCCAGGGCAGTAAAAACGGCATGATTCAAAACTCATTCATTTTTTCGTGGACCCGGTTGCATTGCAATATTCCTGCTCCCGGTCTTCGGATGAACTCTCAAGACAGAGGCACTATATGCATCATACGAACTTGCACAATCTTACTCCGATCGAATGGATTATCGCGATTGCTGCTTTATTTTTGGTCTTATACATATACTTCTTGCCCACCATCATTGCCATCAGAAAAAACAGCCCATATAAGGCCGCTGCTATCATCGTCAATATCTTGTTCGGCGTTACGCTTCTCGGTTGGATTATTGCCTTGGTTCTTGCCAGCAAACAGCCGCAGCAGGTAGTCGTTGTCTACAATACTCCGCCACCCCCGCGCTGATGGCTCAATTGTAATTTCAGCTAAAGGACTCAAAAGCTAGACTCGCATACGCGCCATTCGATCCAATGTGCCCCGGCAGTGAAGCATCACAGACGGATCAATTAGCGGGAGCCGGGCAGAAGATCACCGGCTCTGGGTCAGCGGAAATCGGCAGACCATTATAAAATCGGGTCTTATCATGAAAGTCGAAATCAATGAAATACGGCTCCGGTTTGACTTGAGCAAAAGAGAGTCAAAGGCCATTGAAGATGCCATGTGGCATGAGCTAAAAAATCCAGACAAACAAAAATGGTTTAAGGGAAGCAATAATCGTTTGCATCGCATTATTACTGGCATCCAGACAACTCGCAAAAAACGCGGATTGCATCCATTGGAACACGATAAGCTTCTGAGCGAGGCCAACGCGATGCTGCGCACACTAGTAGCAGACAGTTCGCAATAAACCTGCGCCGTGACATCTCACGCCAATATTTGATCTCGAAAGCCTTCGCAGGTCGGCTTATAAAAAGCTGAGCGCCGCACTGATGGCCCCTAGAAGCGCCGCAATTGCACTCCAAATTGCCGCTTTTTTGTTTAACCGAGATGTCTCATACAAGGCCGACTGTATGCCGATAATGTCTACTTTTGTCCCCAGGATGTGCATTTCAGGGTTGTCGCCAATTGCCGCCACAGGCGGAACTGTCCTCTCGGGGGTTGGACGACTTGAGAGATACCAGTACACCGCTGCCACAAAAGCTGAAATAGCTGTGCCGATAGAACAGGTCACATATGCGACTCGAATGGAAATCATCGGTTTGTCTTCGGAGA
This sequence comes from Terriglobia bacterium, assembly GCA_020072585.1. GTDB lineage: Bacteria > Acidobacteriota > Terriglobia > Terriglobales > Acidobacteriaceae > Angelobacter. The sequence goes on from JAIQGL010000001.1 coordinate 13,289, forward strand.
TGTCATACCGCATTCTTCTCAGAATGTGGAGAGAAAACCCTCAACGTTAAGATTAGTTTCTTTGCATTCCGAAGAAAACTTCCCAGGTACGCGCAGCCCATCAATTATGCAGGATCGGGATCTGATTGACCACCGTCGATTAGCCGCCACTCGGTAAGGCCCAATCTCTCCAATAGCATGTCCTTGAGCCATCTCCCTTCGACTTCTGACAAAGCAAGCATCCCTTCCTCTAGGTCTTTGTAATGCACCAGCAGAGTCAGGAACATGCTCCGATCAATCTTCAATCCCAATGCGCTCCGCAACCACAGAGTCACTTGCCAACGAACCTGCTGCCACCTTAATTCTGTGGCCTCATCAATCAACGCCACGATAGCCGTTTCCTGCGGGTCATACTTCAGCCCGCGCTTACTTTCTTTAATCTTCAGCCCCTCGAAGCGGAGAGCCTGAAGAAATAACGTTGTATTGTTCGTTTCACCACGGAGGTATCCCCAATTAACTTTCAACTGCTGCCGGCGCGCCTTTCGCCCCAATCGATCTTCAATCGGCTCCTCATCATCAAGCTGCTTGTTGTAATCCAGGACGAGATGCGCCCGCGCGGGCACCACTTTCGTGATAATACAGCCCCAGACGAGGGGTGAAGGATATTGGATCTTCTTTATAAGCACTAATACGGAAATCAGGACAATAGCCAGTATTACGGGCAGGATCGCAAACAGACTTAGCATTGACTTTTGCCTTTCTTACAGTTGCTCACCGGAAGCCCGGTAACGCCGCAACGCCTTCCGAATTTCATCAGGCCCCATTCCCAACTCTTCGAACCCGAACTGTCTTAGCGGACGCGAGAAAACATAAATCCACCAGAACACAGCTACAAAGTATCCCACAGAGGGAATGTGTTTGATCAAGAAAATGTATTTCATGCCAAACAAGGAAAAACTGCCGAAGTACAGCAAAAAAGCACCTGCCGCTATGCCAAAGCCAGTTACAACGGCATCCTCCCGCGTAACACCTTCTCTCATCAGAAAGGTTAGCACTACCGTCAAAAGGGTAATCCCAAGAAAGCCCCATCGAAAAAGAAACTCAGCACCAAACACAAAGTTGTAGAGCCGGCTCACTTGAAGGGGAGGAGCGTACACGGCCTTCCATGCCGAGTAAGCTACCACCCCGACAATCACAATCCAAACCGACCAACGGAATCCAGGCTTGCGAGTGAAACCCTGAAAAATGCGCAGAAAACTCTCGCGCACAGCCGCGACGATCAAGGCGATCTCGGCTGCGTCTATCCACCAATAAGCGTTGTAATACAAGCGATGGCTGAACAGCCAAAACGCGAACTGGACCAAAGTTATCAAGCATTCCCACCACAGGTAAAAGACAAACCACGGCAACTGCTTCCTGACGCCTTGGCGGTGGACGATCATCAGGAGCCAGAAATAGGCTACGAAGCCAAAAATGAAGGTCGCAATTTGCATAAGAAAACCCGTACCCAAGGGTACAGAATTTTCTCATGGTTCAACGCACGGAGCAGACTCCAGGACACGCAGGCCCAGGCCCTGCCTGTGGTGCATCTATTGGTCCTGCCTTAACCAATGCAAACTGCCCCATTGATACGGCGCTTGGAAAGCTGAGCATCGCCGCAACCACAGTTGACATCATTACAATTTGGATTCTCGTTTTCATCTCATCTCCTAGAATTCCCGATTTGGGACAAGCCTTTTTTGAGTTACCGAAGCTTCTTGACATCTGTAAACCTATTTCCTAATATCCATACAGACAAAGAACCGCGGCTCAGGCCAGGTCGCCCATTTGGAAGCCTGATCCCAAACCTTAAGAAACCAACCCCGGAATCAGGAGAAGGCGAACCCCGGGCCTCTGCGGTCTCGACAACTCTTGGCCGAGATTGGGACCGCAGACCTGGGCGCATGATCGAATGCTTCGACCTTATCCCGATCTTCCGGTTGTGTTACCGCTGAGTCTCTGGACGAGCATATCGCGAGCCGCGACCGAGGGCCTCAGCTCCTTTAAGTAGGGCAAATGTTAGCACTGCACGCAAAAAATGTATCCGAAGACTTCAGCGCATTTTACCCCCCAAACACTTTCCTTTTCTTTCTTGACATTCAGTCTTTACCGCATAGTAATATGCTCGGTTTGCACCTACCTGCCTCTGGCGCGTTTTCACGCTAGCAGGCGCATTGAAAGCGCTCTTCCGGAATGCATTCCTTGATCCAAGACCTCCAGTTCACGTTGCGGCTCATCCGCAAGCGGGCGGGAATGACCATTCTAGTACTCGCCGCCTTGGGGCTCGGCATCGGTCTAAATAGCGCAATATTCAGCGCGGTCAACGCCATCATTCTGCGCCCCCTCCCAATACATGAGCCAGACCGTGTCGTATGGCTTCATTCCCGAGTGAATCGAACAGGCGGACAGCTCGGGACTTCTTATGCCGATTTCCTGGATTGGAAAGCGCAGAGCCACCTGTTTGAAAGCATGGCTGCGATGTATTTCTTCTCCGCGACCTTGAGCGGGCAAGGGCCTCCCGAACATATTAAGGTTGTAGGAATTTCCGCATCAGGATTTGATGTCTGGGGAATTCAAACCGCCTCTGGCCGGAATTTCACCAACGCCGATGATGAACCCGGCGCCCACGGCGTCGTGATCCTGACATACGCATTCTGGCAGCACCAGTTCGGTGGCGATCCGTCCATCCTGGGAAAGGATCTGGTATTAGACGACCGCCAATACACAGTTATCGGCATCCTGCAGCCCACTCCCATCAATGTCCTTACGTACTCCGATGTCTATGTAACCAATGGCCCCTTGCTCAACCAGCCCCATATCATGGAGAGAGACACCCGCTGGTTTTTTCCGCTTGGGCGCATGAAACCCCATGTAAGCGTTGCGCAAGCCCAAGCAGAGATGGACACGATCGCAAGCCGGCTGGCCTCTCAATATCCTGCAACAACTAAAGACATGGGTATCAGAGTTGAGAGTATGACTGAAAACCTTATCTCTGGTAGCGGCAAGCCCCTGCTCCTTCTCATTCTTGCTTCCAGCCTCATTTTTCTGCTCGCCATCCTGAACGTCATGACAATATTCCTGGCTGCTGCCCTCGAACGTGCCCAAGAATTAAGTGTTCGATTGGCCTTAGGCTCTCCACGGTCAATCCTGTTGCGGCAACTCTTCCTGCAAGCCCTGATGTTCGCAATTGTTGGAGCAGGACTCGGTTTACTTTTCGCCAAATTGGAACTCGTGTACTTTCTCGACCGTTTCCCGAATGCCGCTCAAAGATTTCACGAGACCAACATCGATCTCAGAGTTATCGCCGTCACGCTAGCAATGACGTTGTGCACCACCCTGGCCAGCACTCTTGTTCCGGCTCTCTATGCTTTCCGGCTCAAAATCGGCAACGAACTCAGAGGCGAGCCTGGTTCCTCGAACAGGCGTCGGTCTCTCCCACGCGGCATCCTGATCTTAAGCGAGGTTGCCTTCGCCTCCGGATTGGCGTTAGTTGCTGGATTGCTTATCAAGAGTCTTTACGAAGTGCAAAAAGTTGATCTGGGATTCAATCCACACAATGTCTTTTCCTTTCAAATCACGCCGCCACTCAACCGCTACAAAGAACCCGAGAAACAAATGGGTCTCTATAAAGCAGCAGTTGAGAAACTCGGCAGCCTGCCCGCAATGCAATCAGTCAGTGGGATTTCGAGCCTGCCCCTAACGAGCCAAGCCTTGGTCAACAGCGTGGATACAGATTCACAATCCCCGCTTTTTGGGAAACCACTGCTCGTGGAAGAAGAATCCATCTTGCCAGGTTTTTTTCAGGTGATGCGGCTTCCCGTTCTTGAAGGACGCGATTTTACAAATGCTGATCGCCAGGGCACTTCGCCAGTCGTAGTTGTGGACGATGTTCTCGCGGCCAAACTCTGGCCCGGCCAAAGCCCTCTGGGAAAACATCTGCGCATGGCACTCTTCACTGGCGAGCAAGGTCCATGGCGCGAAGTTATTGGCGTGGTGAAAGAAATCAAACACTTTGGACCAGAGCGCCAGGTCAAATGGATGCAGGTCTACGTTCCCCAGTATCAGGATCCATCGCCGGCCCTTTCCTTTGTTGTCAACACCACTCTCTCAAGTGATGCGGCCAAGAATGCCGCCTTAAAGGCACTCCAAGAGGTGGACAGAGACCTTCCAGTGGAGAGCTTCGAGACTCTGGACGGCTACTTGAACAGAAATTATCTCAGTGGACGCCATGCAAGCTTAGCGCTTCTAACCGCCTTCGCCGGTATCGGAATTCTCTCAGCTGTCTTTGGCATCTATGGGGTTGTGGCAAATGCAGTCACACAAAGACGCCGCGAAATCGCCATCCGCATGGCACTCGGAGCAACGCCTATTCGGACAGCCTTTCTCATCAGCCGACTTGGTCTCTTCGCCACTATAGGCGGCGTCCTCATCGGATCAGTCATCGTGATCAGCCTGAGCCGAGTTCTATCTTCGATGCTCTACGGCGTTACGGCATTAGATCCTACGATTTATGTACTTAGCGCCACTCTCGTCATTCTCTTGGCAATCATCGCCAGCATCGTTCCGCTTATGCCCCTATTTCGGTTCGATATCCAACAGATTCTGCGGCAATAATGTCATTGATTTGGTCTGTACACGTATCTTATGATTCGGTGTCAGATCAACTTTAAAAATCCTTAGTACTTACCCCGTGCTAAAAACACCCAAACGGCCAATGGCCACGGTAAAACGAAGTCAAGGCAAAGGCATCCGCGAACGCTTCCTCTACACGAACCTGACTGAGGAGGAACACAAGAAGATTTCGCAGTACTGCCGTGATAATCACGTAAGCATCAGTCAATTCTTTGCCGATCTCCTACTGCAGGAAGCCAGCAAGTCGAAGGAAAAGCCTGAAAAGCTTACTCTCGAAATTGAATTGACGCCCGCGGAACACGAAAAGCTTGAGCAGTTGACCCGCCTTCATAAAAAGGAATCCATCAGCGATTTTATCCGCGAAGTCCTCGAACCCGAGCTTCGCATCCAAAGATTACATGCGCCTACCAAGACCAAGCATGTCCGCTACTATTTCTCCGACGAGGAACACGAGCTGGTCACCAAGCACATGAAAGCGCTAGGGAAGTCTCCGAGCAATTACCCGGCGATTCTCGCTCTCCGGGCCATCGGAAAACCGACCAAAAAGGCAGCCAAATAGACCTTTCCACAAGTCTGGGCACCAAGCTGCAGCACGCAATTCGCCAACAGCACTAACCCTGGCCGCCACTCTCTTGTCTCAAGTCTGCTGTAGCCTACGTCACATAGTATCGCACTCAGTTTTAACCGATGTTTTAAGGGACCCACAGGGGAATAGGAGAGACAAGAAGAGGGCCGAACCCATTCCGTTTTGGTATTCGAAGCGGTCTCCGTTCGCCGAACAATGTGACAAATCGCCAAATCTACCTTGCGGACCTGACCAGTTTGAGTATATTGTTTTCGGCACACCCCCCTAGAACTCCAAAACCGCTTCCAGAGTGGCTGCTAACGGTAAACTGATGTCTGCGCCAAGGGAAACGTCCTCTTCGCAGATGGCAGGGCTGTGGCGAAATTCGGAAAGGTCGGCGGTTTTCCCAGGTCCAATGCGGAAAAGCACAACTGGCTCAAGCACTGCTAACATTCATCAAAGAAAACCTGTGAGCGCAACTGGTCTACCACCCACTACCGTCCCTCCCTTGCCTACAAACTTCTTGCCGAGGCCGGCTGCGCTGACTGCTTTAGTCGAAGCACTTCTTCAGGAGCGTGAGGACGGCCGTGGCACAATTGCTCTGACAGCAGTCGCGGGGATGGGTGGCATTGGAAAGACGGTGCTGGCTCAATCTCTATGCCGCGAGCAGAGGATCAAAAATGCTTTTCCCGACGGTATCGTGTGGCAGTCGATCGGAAGAGAATTAACCTTCAAGATGGACGCGCGGCTGCGTGCGGCGAGAATCGCTCTGGGCGACAACGCCGAATGCGGTCGCAGTGAGGTGGATTGCTACCGTTCAACATTGCTTGGAAAGGCGGCATTGGTCGTGGTGGACGATGTCTGGAAGATTGAGGATATCGAGCCGTGGCTGGCGGAATCACCACGCTCGCGAGTGCTATTTACGACTCGCGATACATCGATCGCGGCTGGAGTCGGGACGGAGCCGCATTGGGTTGAGCTGCTGAGTGCGGCAGAGTCGACGGAAGCTTTGGCGCAATGGTCCGGTTGGGGTAACCGTAAACTACCCGTGGAAGCGGAAAGCATTATTAGCCAGTGTGGGCGTCTGCCATTAGCTTTGGCGATGGTGGGCGCAATGCTACGCGGCAAACCGGTGGGATTGTGGAAGCACACCCTGAACATTCTACGCAGTGCCGATCTGGCCAAGATCAAGGCACAGTTTCCCGGTTACCCGCATCCGAATCTGTTCATGGCAATCAAGGCCAGCGTAGATGCCTTGGAACCAGCAGACCGGGAGCGATACTACGCGTTGGCCGTTCTGATCGAGGAAATGTTCGCAGCCCGCGTGATCCAGCAAACGTTGTGGGGAATTGATGGGCGCGGTATGACCGCAGAGGAAGCAACTGAGACGGCGGAGAAATTCATTAACCTGTCATTGGCGCAACGAGATGCGGATGGCCAGAGTATCCGGTTACATGACTTGCAACTGGATTACGTTCGTGCTCAATTCACAGACCAAGAAGCACTAAATCTGATTCATGCAGCGATGCGGCTTTCATCGCAGGTGATTGCCAAAGCCCCTGAGCAGTTCGCCTCACAAATGGTGGGTCGACTGCTTACCCATGAGAATAAAACTGGTGTCCAAGAGTTCACAATTGGCTTGAGAGGTCGAGCCCCGCTTCCGTGGCTCTTGCCGCGGTGGCCGAGTCTAGAAGCTCCCGGCACCGCTTGGATTCGTGACATCGAGGGTCATCCTGACTGTGTCAACCGAGTGGCAGTGAACTGGGACCGGAAGCTCGCGATCTCTGCTTCGAATGACCACACCCTGAAGGTGTGGGATATAGAGAGCGGGCGGGAGCTGCGCACACTGAAGGGCCACGTTGACTCTGTACATTCCGTGGCAGTGAGCAAGGACGGCAGATGCGCGATCTCAGCTTCTGAGGACACCACGCTAAAGGTGTGGGATGTGGAGAGTGGACGGGAAGTGCGCACACTGAGAGGCCACAAAAACTCTGTCTGGGGGGTGGCGCTGAGCGCGGACGGGAAGTCGGCCATCTCCGCTTCGGATGACCACACGCTGAAGGTGTGGGATGTGGAAAACGGACACGAGTTGCGGACTTTGAATGGCCACACTGATTGGGTGAATGGAGTGGCGATGAGCGACGACGGCAGATCCGCCGTTTCCGCTTCTGCTGATAAGACCCTGAAGGTGTGGGATGTGAAGAGCGGGCGCGAACTGCACACCCTTGTGGGCCATTCCGGCTTGGTGCAAGCAGTAGCGGTCAGTCCGGACGGAATGCGTGCTGTCTCCGCTTCCCTTGATCATACTCTGAAGGTGTGGGATGTGGAGAAGGGGCGCGAGTTGTCGACTTTGAAGGGACATACTGGCTGGGTCAATGGCGTAGCGGTCAGCAAAAACGCGAAGTATGCGATCTCAGCTTCGCATGACCACACACTGAAGGTGTGGGACATGGAGAGCGGAAAAGAACTGCGCACACTGAAGGGCCACAAACTTGCGGTTTGGGGAGTTGAGTTGAGTGGGGACGGGATGTTCGCCGTATCTGCTTCAGATGACCACACGCTGAAGGTGTGGAATGTAGAGAGCGGCCTGGAGGTACGCACACTCGGAGCCCACACCACTTGGGTAAATGGAGTGGCAGCAAGCGAGTTTGGAAACGTTGCGGTCTCCGCTTCTCCTGACAATATTGTAGAGATATGGGAATTGCAGAGCGGGCGCAAGCTATGCAATCTGGTAGGTCACAACAGCTCCGTCAGAGGTGTGGCATTAAGCGGGGACGGCAGGCTCGCGGTCTCCGCGTCCGATGACCACACGCTGAAAGTCTGGGACATGAACAAAGGACAGGAATTACTTACCCTAAAGGGTCACACCGGCTGTGTCACAGGAGTGGCATTAAGCGGGGACGGCAGGCTCGCGGTCTCCGCGTCCGATGACCACACGCTGAAGGTGTGGAATGTGGAAAGCAGACAGGAGTTGTGGACGCTGGAGGGGCACACCCGGCCGGTATTGGGAGTGGCGGTAAGCAAGGATGGCAGGCGCGCTGTCTCAATCTCTTCTGACGATACCCTGAGGGTATGGGACGTGAAGAAAGGCCGGGAGTTACGCACACTGGAAGGCTACGGAACCCTGGCTCATGGAGTGGCAGTGAGCGCGGACGCGAAACGCGCTATTTTCGCTACCATTGTGAACAACTCCCTAAAGGTGTGGGACCTAGAAAGCGGGAAAGAGTTGCACAGCCTGGAAGGCCACAGCAACTGGATTAGAGGAGTTGCGGTGAGTGAGGACGGGAAGTACGCGGTCTCCGCTTCGGATGACCAGGCGGTGAAAGTATGGGATCTGGACACAGGGCAGGCGATAACCACGTTTACTTGTGAAGGTTCCGCACTTTGCTGCGCTTTTTGCAATTCAACGACTGTGGTCGCCGGGGACGCCGGCGGCCGTATTTACTTGCTAGAACTGCTTCTGGAGCGGAATGAATTCAGAAAAAGGAACGATACTGTGCTTCGAACGGAACAGGCGGTAGCAGAAAAAAAGAAACATGTATTCTTGTCCTATTGTCGTGACAACCAAGCGGAAGTTGCACAGTTGCGAGAGGATCTGATCGCCGCCGGTGAGATTGTTTGGTGGGATGGTCAGCTTCTTGTAGGGCAAGATTGGAAGTTGGAGATCCACAAGGCGATCAAGAGCGCCTACGCGATTGTGATCTGCCTCTCACAGCAATTTGAAGCTCGGATTCAGTCGGGGGCCTATCCTGAATTGAGAGATGCGATTGACGAATACCGGCAATGTGCTCCTGGCAGCATCTATCTGCTTCCGGTGCGTTTGTCTGCTTGTGAAATTCCGTCCCTCCGAATTGATGGTGCCACAATGCTGGACAGCCTCCACTATATCGACCTGTTTCCGGAGCATCATCGCACGACCCGCGTCCAGGAATTGGTCCATGCGATTCAGGCAGCCGCCCAGCACCCTTAACAGGCTTGCCGGATTCACGAAGCACTCTACCGCCGAGCCAGTTATTTAGCGCTCTTCCACGTTTACTCCCAAATCATGTCGAGGCGGACGCTATTGAATCCCGGGAACCACTCCTCTGTGTATCAGGTGCGAACTTCATGACAACTCTATCGAAACCTCGCGGCATAGTCGGCCTTCAAACCTTCCAAAACACGATGCACCTTGATCGCATCAGCAGTGTTCGCCATTCCCCGAGCATCCTCAGGGTGTTCCAATAACTCGCGATAGACATGTTTTTGACAAGCCTGCCAAATCCCGTGTCTTTGAGAGGAACGTAATGATCCTTTCGGATATTCTGGACAATTTGCACCCCATTGAGCCGATATCAGATCATACACGTTCCTTGGCAGTGCACCGCCGTCTTCCACAACATCAAGCGAAAATTGCTCGTGTAGCGCCTCTAAATTTATATCGATGATTACACCAATTGCACCACAAGACATCTCGATTGTGGCTTTGCTCAAGGTGCGAGTGCCACTCCTAAGAGAAACGCCATCAACACACAGGCCAGCCGCAAGCACAAGGTCAATGATGTGTGAACCGACCGCATAGAGGCACGTGCCACCCTCTGACAGGTGCTGATACCAAAGATCGCCCTGTATCTGTTGCAGCCACGCCGCAGACCGATACAGAATTCGAATACGGCCACACAGAGATGATATAAGCTTTTTCATCTCAACAAGAACATTGTGCTTGCGCAATTGATAGTTAGCAAACACTGGCTGTTTCCAACGACAAACTAAATCATGAATTCTTTCTGCCGCTGCCAGATTGTGACCCATCGGTTTTTCGATCAATACGGCTCTTGATCTTGCATGCAGTCGGATTAACTCTTCCTCATGAGCTGACGGCGGTGAACCAATCACCAGAAGATCAGACTTTGCCGGAGATGAAGGAGTGTCGTCCCTATCGACATAACTGAAGTCAATTCCACCCAATCGTGAAAGAACAGGTTCATGAAGCCGTGTGCAAACGCCCCGGCCTCTTAAAAGAACAGTCTTCATATTCAAGGGCAAATCGAAATCTTATCCTCGAACATGTCAACCTTTGAGTGTTTGATACATCCCTCTTCAAAACTCCAGTGTGCTTGCAAATAACTGAAGGCTGACATGCTTCGAAGAAAATACGGAAGGCCCTGCGCATGGCAGGCAGATCGAACAAATTCAACCTCTTTCGAAAGGTAACATTTGTCCCAAGCGGATGGTTGACTTATGAAAGTCATTGGCGCGGAAGTCACAATGTATCCTTCAAACCCCTTCCACCCTAACCGCATCGGCAACTGGCGGCTCTTATCAACCAGGAAAACCTCGCCCAGCACAGCAGCAACACCATGAGGGAGGCTCTTCACTAAACTTGTTGTCTCCGCTTCGGGAACCAAGCTGAAAGAAAAGGTCGGCCGTAGAGCTACAATGCACGGTATGCCAACTGTCACAAAATCCGCTACCAGCTTCAATCGCTCCGACGACGGTGGTACCCGTTGCGCATTTTCAATCCGGTTAGGATAAGAGAATGTCACTAACGAAACACACGGAATAAACAACTGCCTACGATGGGAACATTCAGCAGCCAGGGCAAGGATTTTTTCATAAACCGCCTTCGACGGTACAAGCCTTGTGGTAAATGTCACTGGCACTTTTGGATAAAGTCGTGCCAGTTGTTCCATGAGAGAAACGCTTTCTTCGGGACGCAGCAGCGGGTCGGTGTCGCCTGAGACACATATACATCTCAATTCTTTAAATTGTGCAACCGTCTCCACCACTTCCGCGATTTGCAGGTCCGGCTGGTGCCTGAAGTCTTTTGAGGTTATGTAACAATGTTTACAGCCAAGAGAGCAAACGCCCCCCAGTGAAATAGTGATCTTGCCGAACTCGTCAACTGTAAACACGCACTTCGTCTAACTAGGATGAAAGCAAATCGTATGCTCCGAGCAATTTCTCAACATCGTCTTGCAATTCAATTGAACCGTTATTCTTTCTTGCGAGATAGTGAAACGTTACTTGTGGAAGCTCAGAATGATTTACACATCTCAACTGTGGCTCGATGGTAAACTGCAAGTCTTCTGCAATGTGCCACTCTGAATTACCATTTAAAAATAGCCGGCCCCGCCGGATTGAGTTTCTCTGATCCTCGGTCAGATGGTCTGACAGTTTAGGTGGATTAACTCTGGGAAAGGTGTGCCCAAGATCCAAAGGCGTCGTGTCAGAAATGCTGATCACTGTGTTCTGAAGTCGGTATTGTTCAAAGATAGCTTGGGAGTTGGTGAAAATGGTAATCGATGTTTGCTCTGGCTCTATGCTCTCCAACAACTTGCGTACGGCACGATGTGCCGTTAGGAAGTGTTGTCGAATACCGAGGTTTCGCCCGAAATAGAGCGTAACGGCAAAATCACCTGGCACGCCATCAAGTTTTGATACCGGCGAGCAATACACATACAACAGCCCATCATTCCATCTAATCAATCTGTCCGAAGGCCAATATTCAGGGGTCCGTAGCGTAGAAAAAGAAATCCGACTGCAATCATTTGCGGTTGCTGACAAAACAGCAGTGCCTCTAGGGGGCGGATCATACCAGCCGTCCGCAATGACGTATGAATCCTTGGTCAGTCGATCCATCCATAAGTCGCAAAACATTTTTTCGGTAATGAATTCATTTCCGAAGCACTCCTTGAGCGTTGCATTAAAGGTCTCAATGGCCTTGAGCCGCGTTTTATTGAACGGTGTTGTAACGAAAGCAGCCATAGTACTCAAAAAGTGTTGAAAAGTTGAATAAGATTTTGGTTTAGCGGTGCCATGTGGTCATGTTCTCGGTAGAATGGCTCAAGATCATACGATATCAAGACTGCTCCCCGTTGCCTTTCTCAGATCTTGGGACGTTGTAGTGTAACATGTGAATTTGCTTCGTTTTTCACATTATTTAACGCAGACCCTACAGGGGAAACCCAATTTCACATGACTTCGAATGAAGTGGACGACATGGCCTCAACAGATTGTTCAGTACCTCAGCAACCATCACGCTCTTTATTTTGACCTGGGAGAAAGCGCTTCACGGATAACATATGGACAGGCCAAAAAACGAGGCCATTATATTCAATGGACGATTAGTCACTCGCCAGGGGCCGAGGCCTGCCCGAAGGCCTGGTAGGCAAAGATAATTCTCCCGTGCCCTATATGTCCTAAAGTTCAAGTGATTTCAAATGCAGTAACGCGAACAACGGGCCTCACAAACCGTTGAAAGTCACAAGCAATTGTATCTCTGGAGGGTTGGCTTCCCCGTAAAAAGTCTTACCCACTCCAAGTGTTTATTTTAAACGGTCGTACTTCCATGACTTGATTCTTCTGGGTCCCTACCCACAAACCACATCCTCTCCTCACTAAGTGCATCCGCGATCCGGCCAGTAAAAAATCCGGCTCGCTCAAAACCCCACTTCTAGGTAACAGCAGAGCTGATCTTCTGCCCTTTCACATTCGTTTCAGGCGAAGTCTGGAGCTACGCTCGGCTCCCCCTGTCAATCCCGCTTGTGCAGCTCCGTGCGGCGCATACACCAGACCCGCACCGTACTCGCTTCCGCGCCCTTCCGGCTCCGCTGTGCTTCGGGGATTGACAGCGCCTCACTTCGCTCACCCCTCGCCTCTATGAAACGAATGTGCTCCTCTCGCCTGAAAGGCGGAGAACCATAAAAAACCAAAATGAGGAGAACAAAACAAATGCTTAATACAATCCAGAACAATCAAATTACAACCAGTTGGCAACTTGCCCAAGCCAGCGTTAACAGCTTGGCTGAGGCGATCCAGTTAGGTCACAGCGAGGCTCTTTTCACCTATCTGCAAACGATGGCGAAGTTTCCCACCTACAGCGCCCGGAACGTCCTGCTAATCGCGGCACAGCGACCCACGGCAACGCATCTTGAGGGAATGCGTAGCTGGAATGATCTAGGCAGGAGTGTCCGCCCCGGTGAAAAGGGAATTCGCATTTTTGCCCCGATGCTTGGAGTCAAGCCCGCCATCCAGAACGGGAGCCAGGCCGAGGAGAACAGCAAGAAACCTGCAAGAGGGAAGAAAGCCGCCGCACCGTCAAAGGAAACAACGCAACCGCCCGAAACTCAGCTTTTGGGTTTTCGTGGAGTGTACGTTTTCGACGTTTCGCAGACCGGAGGGGAACCACTGCCGGATTCTCGCCAGCCAGTTGATGTGGCCGAGAAACTGGAAAAACTCAGCACCTTTGCTCATGCTCAAGGCATGACCGTTGAATATGCAGATTGGATCAGGCCAAATAAGAGCAGCTCTTACCGGGGGAAAATTCGCCTGTTGCCCGACATGCCCCCGGCTGAAGGGCTCCCGGTTTTGTTGCGGGAAGTAGCCAGCCAGCTGCTTTACACGATCAGGCGCCGGACGTTCGTAGCCCGCGCCCTGCATCAGCAGGAAGCCACCGCCGCCGCTTTCGTGGTTTGCGAGGCTCTTGGACTCGAAAGCAAGACCGCGTTTTCCGACTGCCAACTCTACTATGGGGATTCCCGCTTGTTGGCTGAGAGTCTTGCCGTTGTCCATCGTACAGCCGCCGCCATTCTTGGAGCCATCAGCCCCGAGATTGCAGCGCCCGCCGATGCTGCGCAGGGGGTGAACTAATGAGCGCCGCGTTACCATTCCTACCGCCTGTACTGGCAACCGTTGATGAGATGCTGACCACAAAGAAAATCCCCGCGCTTAGCGGGGATGAAATGGAAGCTTTGTGCAGTCATCTCTTTGCCCTTCGCGACCGCGACCAACGAATTGCGCTTGCTGAAATCGCATACCTCAACCACGACGACCCGCAGGCATTGAATATCTTTCTTGCCTGCACCTTACCCATGGCCCAAGGAATGGCGGAACGCAACGCAGAGCGGGTATTTACGCACCCGACGGACTGGCAACTTGAGGCCATGTACAACGGAGCAGTTTCAAATCTCTTGAACATGTTTGAGGTTCACCACACGATCCAGGCTTTCGTTCCGAATGCGTTTCGGCGTTATCTCATGATGACAATCGTTCATGGCGCAATGAATCCGTTTCGTGTGCGTGACGAGCATTGGAATATCCAAGGCGTCGAAGATGTCACCAAGTTTGACCGCATTCGAGGCCGCTACCGAAATCCCGCTGAACGGGAACTCATTAGCCGCGATCTGCTGCAACAGGTAACCACCTTCCCGCACCTCATGGAAGAACAGGCCCGCGTGCTCAAAACCATTGCTGCTCTGGGGCCAGAAAAGGCCTTGAGGCACACGAATCACTACCAGCAAGGAGGCGACAAAACACACCACAAGCACATTCGGAGAAGGCGATCCATTCTCGATCTGGCCGGCATCGCTGAAGCTATGGGTGTAAACAAAGTCAAAGTGAAAAACCTTTTGAAGGACACCCGACGAATCTTGCGCGATAGTTTCAACCGTGATGGCTGTTTGTTTGCAAGCGAGTAAATCATTCTCTGGGGGGTGCGTGTCAGAGCGTACCCCCTTTTTATTTTTAAAAAAAATTGCAGCTTGCGCTGCAAGCTGCAATTTTTTTGCTCCTACAAATCTTAACCAAATAAGGGCATAGGGCCTTGTTGCATCAAGCCCAATCATCTCAACTGTCCACGGCGCAACGTGTCGCTAATCCGGGACCTACCTCACATCACAATCCTTCAAGGGCTTGAATCCGTGCCGTGCTGCCATGAGTTTTAGTTGATTGTTTGCCCTGCTCTTGCCACTTCGTCCGCTTGGCTGGACGCCTCAAACTGCCGAGGCTCGGACGGTCGCGCCAGCAGCGCCGGTGTCGCGCCAAAACATACCCCAAAGCCATTTTGTCACGCACCGCGCTTTCCGCCCCGCCCTGCCACCCTCACGGACTTCGTTCCTCCTGTCCGCCGCCCGCCTGTTTTGTTCCCGCTTCGCGGCCCTGGTGAAGAACAAAACAGCCGGTTACGGCTAACAGGAGAAATAAAATGTTAGGCAGCGCAAACCAAAACCATGAAGTTCATGCTCAGCAGCACATTCGCCGGATGCGAGGCGGCTCACAATCTCAGCTTGTGCGCGCTTCCGATGGCCATTACTACGTCACCAAGCTTCAGGGCAACCCACAACATACGCGGGTTCTGGCCAATGAGTTTATCGCCAGCAGACTCGGGCGATATCTAGGTCTGCCGATGCCTGAAGTGGCAGTAATCTATGTCTCAGATTGGCTGATCGAGAACACCCCGGAACTGCGCTTTGACGTGGCTGGACTGGCAACGCCTTGCCGCAGTGGCCTCCAGTTTGGTTCGCGGTACGTGGCCGATCCTGAGACGGATATGATCTTCGATTATCTTCCCGAATCGCTCATGCTCGAAAAGACCCGCAATTTGCATGACCTTGCGCGCGTGCTCGTGCTCGACAAGTGGGCCGGTAACGCCGATGGCCGTCAAGTGGTATTCACCAAACCAGATACGGCGCGGAAGTACAGCGCGAGCTTCATCGACCAGGGCTATTGCTTTAACTGCTCCGAGTGGAATTTTCCCGACTCTCCGCTTAGAGGAGTCTTTGCCCGCAATTCGGTCTATCAGCAGGTGACCGGATGGGACTCGTTCGAGCCTGTCCTCAGCCGCGCCGAGCAGATGGACACCGCTGAACTTTGGCAACTCACCGAAGGGCTGCCGGAAGAATGGTGGTCCCGCTACGGCTCCGCTTCTGACCTGGCTCGCTTGATCGAGACCCTGCATCAGCGCCGTTCATCTATTCGCGACCTCATCCTGGCTTTCCGCAACTCCAGCCGCAGCCCATTTCCTAACTGGAAGGGATAGCCGGCTTGTCCGGCTCCATTCATCCTCACCGATGGGGGCCTTCCGTTTTCCCTCCATGCAGTAGCGCCTCGATTCTTGACCAGCATTGTCTCTCGTTCTTGGCCAGCTTGTTCACCTCGACTCCAACGCAATTTTTCGCCAAATGCGGCCAGCCAGTATGGCAGAAACAGTTATCCCCGTTCACACCACGCTTTTTGCCGGTCTCGCCCGGTCAAGTTCCCAGATGACTTCCCGCTTGTGTTTGTTCATTCGGGTATGGTGCTTGGTTGATTCAGTCGGTTCTCATTTCTCCCGCCAAATGCCGTTCACGCTTCGCCTGTAGTCAGGCTCTCCGGCCTCCAGGGAATGCACCCCTCCCGCCAACGATACCCCATATTGTCAGTCGGTTTGCTTTCCCATCTGCGGCCTGCCGCGCTCCCGGTTTGGCCTCTGCCCTGCCTTCTGCGGTTGGTTTTTTCTGCTAGCGCCAGGATGAAAGAAAAAATCAATCCTCGAAAGAGGGACAGGAGAAATCATTATGAGAACGAGCGCATCCAGCAACAACAAGAACAATCACCAGCAGAAGTCCTTCAGCAACAATCTGGTAATCCTGACCGGCAACCTCGGCGCAGACGCGGCTTTCTTCGGCGCGAATGACAGTGCTGCCTCGTTCCGCATGGCCACCAAGAGCACCTTTGGCGAAAAGGAATATGTCGAGTGGCACTCCGTGGTTGCCTTCCGTGAGTTGGCCAAGGAAGTGGTCGAGAAATGCACCAAAGGCCGGTTCATCAAGGTCTACGGCTACCTGCATCACAACCAGACCGGGAGCGATGACGCCCCGCAGTTTAAAACCGAAGTCGTTGCAACCGGAATCAAGTACCTGGACCGGAAGAACTAAGCTCCGCGGGGCGTGGCTCTCGGACTGCTACGCCCCTCCATTCCAGCTTTGCGCTATCTGGTTACCGGCGAGGCCGCCAGTCGTCTGCAATTAGGCTTTTTATGGTATAAGGTGCTCGTCGCCTATCAGAATTCCATGCCATGACTAATGGGGCGTCCGTTCAATTGGCACTTAATTTTCAACTCAAAAGGCCACGGACGGACAATACGTCCAAGAGCTCTATTCGGCTTGTCTTTTATAGTGTGCTCCAAATTGGCTTTAACGAGGTCGAAAGATTGGGGGTTATGATCGATGTGCCGTGGCCCAATATAATTTATTGACATGTTGATCTCCGGTCGGCCGTTGCGATGCGAAATCTCTAAGTGCTCAAGTTGGGCTCGATCAGGATCATCCGAACTATATAGCGTCCTATCACCTCGTTCTCGCTCCCACGTCTGAATTTGATCACAGAGCAGCAATAAACAAATAAGCGGCTCCGAGTCCCACGAAAGAAGCTCACTTACACCTTTCTGCAGTTCTCCCACAAGGTTGTGCGCCGCCATCGCCCTCGCCGCTTCATTCGCCAAAAACTGCTGTTCTGGCGATCCGACATGCTGCTTAAGATGCAGGGCCGCCATTACTCCGTGATCCGGTTTCTTCTTCTCGACGCTTTTTTGCCACAGCGGCTTCAAAAGTCGGGCCATTGGCTCCTCGTATTCCGAGAGCAACTGGTTTCCTTTCTTGACAAGTCTATGAGGAATCCAGTCCCCTGCCGTCGGTATAGGCGACACCAAAGCACTAAAATCCCGCAGGAGGCCATCGGCGATATCACGAACCGACATATATTTCTGTACGCATCCGGCTGCATCATGGAATATGGAAGCATAGTACCAAGCATCGCTCAATGATTCCAATGGCTTAATCTTCCTTGCGGCCTTGGCCTGGGTGAGACGTCGCTGTACTTCGACATCGTTCTTATTTTTCTGTATGGCGACCTCATGCGCTTTTATACGACTAGACGTCAACTGGCTCCACGCCCGCTCAAACCAAGGGGAAATATCAGGATGGTGAATCAGATAATACCCAAGCCAAAAAACATTTATTACGTGGCGTGCATGTCCGCGAGTGTATTCAGAAACAGCGCGGCTGAGTGCTTCCCATTTGAGCATTGCTTTCCACATGGTCTCCGCTGGGTCATCCCATACCTTAAGATCATTCGCGATGTTTTGGATTGCTGACCCCGCACGTTGGATCTGGTCGTATTCTGTCATGCCTGCGCTATATTGTTCGACCATGTCGGTGACAAACTTGTGCCAACTTGCACCCCGCTTCATTTCACGAATTAGGCGCTGTATTAGGCTATCTGGTCTCAAGCGAGACAACTCTATTGCAAGTTGTGACAAACGCCACGTAACATAGGCGGCAGAAGCAGAGTTTTTGTCCCAGATGTCATATAATTCTGCGCGGCGTTTGAGACAAGATTCGAGCGCTAGAGGTCCGCGACCAGTGAAAGCTATTATCGGAATGCGCTGTTCTGGTGAGTGGTCACCTGCCCATGCCCTCACTGCATTGATGATGTCTCCAAGCCTGTCGACTCCTTTTGGCATATTCCAATAGACATCTGCGAGGACGAGATCGGTACTTCGGCTGAGAACCTCTTTCAATCCATCGGGATTTGAGGCCAGCTTTAAATCTAGCGTAACGCCGTCTCGGAGATCGTTATGTTCACGAACAGCACCTGCAATCTTGTTCCGCTCGATTTCTTCATCATCAACATAAATAATAGTAAATGTCATCAATTTATACCTTCCCCGAAAAACCGATTGGTACCTGTACATCGCACGCTGCTTGATAACCGCGCTCTTGTTCTATTGCAGAAGGCAGAGTCCACTTATTGATCACTGCTCCAAATTGTGCCAGAAGTATGCGGGTAGCCTCCCAAGATCTACCGTGGATAACATTGGCTTGGGACGCAGACGGACTGTCATAATCTGTAAGGAGCCTGAAAATAGCGCACTCTCCTCCATTTCGCGATCGTGCCTTTTTCACAATAATAGAGCTCTTATGTGCGCCGGTGTATTTGATGTGTGGGTCAATGGTCCAATTCGCTAGTGCCAAACACAGCCTTTCGACGTGTGTAAGGACTCGAGATGTTTTAATTTCCTCGTCAGGAGAAAATTCGAATATCAAGCTGCTCTCCATACCCTTTTCGCTGCAGTGTTTCTCCATGTCCTGTACGCGCTCAATGAAATATGAGCGTAATTCTTCTATCTCTTGGTGAAAGACTTTATTGAAGTTTTCACAGAACGGGCGTGTTGGATCAAGATCATCGGATAAATGCCTTAATTCTGCTGGTGCGACATCCCACGCTTCCGTTGGGAGCGACTCAGCTAGCCATTGCAAAGTGACTGTAGCATGTTTGATGATGTCACCATCAAGCAGATCCAGAACCGCATACGGCGTGAGATCGTTAAGAGCTGCTAAAAATGTCTGCAGTCCACTTTCCAGTAGTGAGCGATACAACGGGTTACTTGGGTTTTTAATTACATCGCGAAGGTGTCGCCGAAGGAGACGGTGTTCACTCAGCCCTCTAGTTTCGGCAGTTTCGCCGCGAAAAAGGGATTCGGCAATTACATAAAGAGGCCACTTGGCGTCTATCAGCTGAGAAGGGCGGCAATGACGAACATATAGCTGCTTCACAAATCCAAGGTTATCTGAGCCCACCTCTTCTGCGCCGAAGACCAGTGCATCGAGAATCGCTTCAACAGCTCTGTTCTTTTCGCTCAGCTTGTCTGCACTATCTCTTTCGCGTTTTCCACTGGCAAGAAACAGATCGATTGCCGTATTCAACCGGGTTAGTTTGGTCACACGTTGAGGATCGAGTACATGTTGGTCGCGAGAATGTGTCGCATCAAGTTCAGTAAGAATGTTGACAGCCGCGAGCACGAAGTTGAGCACACGGCGATCATCGCGTACCTGGGCAAGGGACTGAAACAGTGTTTCTATCAAACCCGTGCTATGATCGAGCTCGAATTTTATGCACTGGAGGAAGGCCTCTCTAGCTCCGGTTGCAACGAGGCGTGGCCAATTACGCACTGACCACTCATAAACTGCGAAACGATATCGAGAAAGCTCGTGTTCAGAATTATTATTGGAATGTCCAAAGGAAATTTGGATTTGTTGGAAGATGTCATTTAACGGGTATGAGCGGTACATCAATTCATAGAACAAGCCGATAGCTGTATCCACATAATGGGCGATATATTGCGGCGCTATTTCGACCGGCAATGAATAGTCGGGTAAAATCTGGATAGGAATCCTTAATTTGTTGGAACTCCTGACACGGAAAGAAAGGTTGTCAACCGCTATCGGCCTTAACTGATGCTTCCTGGCCTTCGCCCAGCGCAAGGATTCAGCCGAAAGAATGCTATCCGAGGTTGTCAACAGGCCCTGGATACGTTCTAGCTCGTGGCACGCTGGGCACGCCTCATCGTCATATACGGACAGGCCCATGCAATGAATATATTCATCAAAAACAAAATGAATAGGTAAATCATCACCTATCAAGTTGAGTGCATGCCAATGTCGATCCTGAGCGAAACTGAGCCCATTGAAGGCTGCAAAATAGCGAATCCACTGCACTGGGCTGCCATTCGCAAAGTCAACCCCGTGCCGATTGAAGAGATCCTTGAGGTGGCGCTCTATGGTGTCCAGAATTGTCAGCGCGGTTCTTCCGGTTGCAATTGCTTCGTCCAAAATCAAGATTCGCAACTGACGGTCGACTGGGAGTTTCGTATTCCTGGACTCTCTTACTGCATACTCGAGTTGTCTAAGAAAAGACAGGGGCAGCCGATATGCGGGGCCCCGCCCCAAGAACAGAGTGGCATCGAGTATCCACATTGGCTGCCGCCGGCCTCGTTGGGCGAGAATATTCTCAACCTTTGGCCAGAGATAATGAACCTGGCTGTGGAGAGGCATGAGGACGGCAGTGACATCGCCCTCCAGGCTTGATCCTTTCTGAGTCTCCCAGGGTGCCACCCTCCTATCTGGAACACCTTCGCAAACATCTGCGATCCAAAGCGCTAGCTCAGATCCCAACGGACCGCGGAGAGCTTCTTGCATATTGATTGCCAGAGGATAGTGCCGTGTCCCGTAAACATAATGTCCAGCACTAAGGAGACAGGAGTCATGTTGTTCAAACACCCGAGAGCCAGAGAGCATTAACTTATGTTGATCAGTATTCGGACGTTCACCGCGGAGAGATCGATAGGAGAATGGCCTCAAAGTGCGAGGTTCAATCCAATAGGATCTTGCATATTCATCCTTGTTCGAAGGCGGTTTGCAAGATTTTGGCCTGGGCATCGCTATCATAGCGTGCCGGGGAACTCCGGTGACACGCTCAGTATGCCAATCAAGGAGACTCGTAGCACTGGTTTCCGATTGTTGGTCCTTTAAATGAACTAAGGCGATCAGACACAAGACATTGGCGCCCTGATGCTTTAACAGCTTGATCAACTGGTTTGACATCACTCCATGACTCAGTACATCTTGTACGACCACAACTCCACCTGCGCCTGAAATCGAAGGAGGGGTCTGATCAGGATGTAGCATTACGTAGTACCCAAGATCAACGATTGTCGGACGCGAACAACCTTCCTCGATAGGCCACCAACGATGCATCGCCGAGGCGAGTAAGGTTGCTGGTGCCGTACCACAGGCCAATGTGCCGACATCTCGCAAGGCCTTATTCTGTGACTCTAGCCATTTTCGTAGTCGATAAATCAAGGCCTGAGCTGCTTCATCAGCATAGCGGCCTCGCGACAATATTCTAGAACATTCAAAAAACTGCTCAACCCATTCGTCTCCTTCCTGCCAAGGCAAGTTAAATCTGGCGTTATCCTCCTCTTGCCCAAGCGCAAGTTGCAGTTTACGGGTCGACATCTCAGGCTTTGTTTCTTGTCTATGTGATAAATCGCCACTGGACTTACCATGCCAAGCGAGGCTCAGGTCTGCTATTTTATCGAAGTGGCGCGTCAGTGCTCGGGTGGCTTGTTTTGCTAAGCTTTCTTCATCCCAGATACAGCGCCACCCTCGTAGGGTATGTTCAAATAGCTGCGTAGTGTTATTCAAAATGGCGCGGATGAGTGACTCTGGTACGTTGTGTGTCTTTAGGATTTCCTCAATTGTCCTGGGTTCATCAATTAAAGATAGAAGTGCCTCCTCGCAATCATCTGTCGGAATCCCGAAGAGGTGTCTTTCGCCATTCTGATCGAGCGCCAATACTGTGCAATGAATGCTCCGATATGTTTCCAGATAACGCGTCTCAGAGGCCTCACCATATGTTCTCCCAGTTTTGCTAGGCGCACTCACGGTATCGTCCATCTGTAAAAAGCTAGCCGCACCTCCCTGCTCGAGCATATTTGCGGCCTTCGCCAGTTTGGGTTCGATCTCGACCAGTAACACCGGGCGCGTTTGCAGGAGGTTTTGAAGCAAATGCAAAAGCGTTTCAAATTGGGCAGGCTCCCAATGGAGTCCGCTGAAATCGAGGACCAAAGATTCCCCGCTAGGTCGTTCCTTCATAAGCTTCTTGCAGAGTCTCTCACAAGCGCGTCTAAATAGAAGCTGCTCCTCCCCGCCTGCGCACGTATTGGGAAAGTCCAAAAGTTCCAACAAAGGAACCAGATGGCCGCGCACATGTTGTTCATCAATACGGAACGAACGAGGGAGAGTTGCCATGAAAACAGATTGCCGTTTGATAAGTTTGTGTGTCTCTATTATTGGCACGAGCGGTAGCACGAGTTGCAGTTGAGCTCCTCTTCTCAAGGTGGACGCTGCTGTCGACTGAGGTCGATATCCAAGGTGATTAGGAAACCTCTGAAAGCGATCTCCTTGGCCCACATACGTGACTTGTGCTCCACCAGAGCGAAGCGTAAGAGTTCCACCATATTTTGCGATGAGCAAAAGAATTCTTCCCAATGCATGTCGTTCTGTTGCCCAAGACTCGTTTGCATTTTTGCACGTTCCAAATTCGTCAAAAGCAAAGCATAACAAGTCAGTTGAGTCCACTTTTGCTTTTTCTCTTTGATTGGTGTGCCGGAGGTAGGCATCGCGTAGCGTCTCGATAAAACCTAAACCATAATCAGCAATGCATAGCTCTAGAAATCCGTTGGACATTTTCGGAAATAGAGCTTGTGTTGTCGGCGCAAAGCTTCTCGAACACCAAGGTTGCACCTCTCCCTTAGTGTTATAAGGATGCACAACTCGTCCGCAAAGGAAACCGGCCTGCCCTGCATGTTCCCAGATGTTCACCGCCAGCTCATGACAGAAAACACGCCATACCTCCTCAAATTCAAACAACGGCGATTTTGCAAACCGTTCTGACATCTGCCCTTTCCAGTTAAGTATCTGATGATCGTCAAGGAAAAGCTTGCAATCATCTTTCGACTCTATTCGGGTAAGGCCTAATATAACCGTGGCGGCATCACTTGGCTCTTTTGCGGTGTACCAGCTTTTGAATTGAGCCCATTTGGGTCCTAAAAAGGAGAACAACACCCTTCCTCGGTGTGACTTCCTAAGGACATCGAGCGTCCCTAAAGAATCGAGGAAGCCAGCGAACTTGAAGACTCGCTCCGAATATTCAAAGTCGAGCCGACGGTGGCCTTTGCTGAAACCGCGCTTCCGAAAATCAAGGCATTCCTCGGGTGTAAGAAGCTTTAAACGAGGGTGTGAGACGAAATCGATTCCAACCTCCCGAGTAGACGGATTTGCTAGAAGCGTCTCAAGCATACTGAC
Source organism: Terriglobia bacterium (assembly GCA_020072585.1). Taxonomy (GTDB): domain Bacteria; phylum Acidobacteriota; class Terriglobia; order Terriglobales; family Acidobacteriaceae; genus Angelobacter. The sequence goes on from JAIQGL010000001.1 coordinate 36,950, forward strand.
GAATGTTACCCATTCAAAAAGGTTCGTGAACGCAATATCCGTCATTTCAATTGTCAATAATTCGGGTGGCACAGCCAGATAGGGCTCGATCTTGTCAGCTAGGCCTTGCAGCCATTTTGGACCGGCATATCCTAAGGAGTTGTCTCTCAGGTCGTCTAAATTATCAGGCTTACTCGCGATCCTAACATTCATGAAAAAGAGGGTTTTGGCGCTCAACTATACACTGCGCGTGATGTGCTGTAAATGACAAACATACAAAATGGCTTTGTCGCGGCTTGACCAGATTTTGAAGGGGCGCAAAATTGTGCCGTACATATGAATAGAAATGCAGTAAGAAATTCAGGCAAGAGACTAATTTATTAGAAGACTCTAAGAGAAATGTTGTCATTCTTGTTTGAAACAGAACTCCACTAGCGCAGTACTGTTATGGCCCCTAAACAAACTGGAAAGATACATTCAAGATCGGCAAGAACAAGCCGCAGAGACCACTGACAAATGGATCGCGGCAGAATTCCGCTCACAGCACTACGGCCATTTTCCGGTGGGCGCTCACGCTGTCCATAGCAGAGATCGCCATCATCCGGAAGATGAATATCCCCGTGATTTGGTCCAGTTGATTTGACTGTTCGGGGCGATGCACGAGCTAGTGCTGTTCGACTGACAATACAGTCGACTTACAGTGTGATGCTACTAAGGTGTATTAAAGAACTACTGCACTCTCACCAGCGGTGCTCATGCAAGCGAGTGGAGTACAAAGTTCTATTGACCTGCATGAGCGGGTATTACGTGCGCTATTGCAGTTGCAAAAGCCGCCAGTTCGCTTCCATTGACTCGTGCCGCCACATCTTTATTGCGCACGGCTTTCAGATATACCATCGTCGAAGCCAGATCATTATGACCGAGCCACAGTTGCAGGGTACGAATATCGCAGACATGGTCCTGCAAATTCCGGGTCGCGAATGTATGACGGAATTTATGCAAAAACCAGTTCGAGCAGTACTCACCGTCCGAGCATTTGTTGCCGTGCCGTGAAGCGCAGCGACCACAGTTCATGCCAGCTTTATATGCGATCCGCTTCAGCTTCCATTCGTGCTTTTTGTCCGGCTCGCCTGTCGCAGTTGGGAAGACAAGATTATTCGGATTCTTGTCACCCTGCCGCTCTTTGTGGGCCTTCAGCTCAACAACCAGTGATTCAGGAATCGGAATCGCCCGCTCTTCTTTGTTTTTAGGCTTGAATCCCCATTGCGGTTTAGCAGTCACGCGCACGGAATGATTGCGGGAATCGATGTCTCGCCATGTGCAGTATCGTACCTCTTTGTCCCGCATTCCAGTCAGGAGATAAAACAGAAACAGCGTTTTCTCTTCTGGCTGGCAAGCAGCGAAAAACGTCGTCAGCTCTTCCGGCTCATAGATCGAGCGAATGGGATCCACATATTTCGGCCAGTCGCGTTTGTGCAGCAATCCCGCTATGCCATTCAACTTGAGGAGCTGAGAGACGATCACAGCCCGGTTGTATGCGGTGCGTGGCCCGCAGCCGAGCTCATACAGCTTGCGAATGAAGCCCAGGAGATCCTCCCGCGTGACTTCCTGAATATAGGTCTTGCGGCAGGTCTGAGCGAATAATTCCAGGCAATGTTTGTAGGCCGTGTACGTTTTCGGCTCTCGCTGGGGAGGCTCAATCTCTTTAAGATACGTGGTCACGGCATCGCGAACCCGAGTGCGCTCGCCTTCTTCGCTTTCTGCGATTTCGATCCCGGCCTTGCCGGCATCGAGTTCAATGGCCTTGCGGCGAGCCTGCTCCAGCACTTCGCTTGCGTCCTTTACGCTTTGCCGGCGCCGGACGCCGTTCTCGTACCATTCGATGTAATAAGTGCCTTCGGCATGCCGCTCGGGGTTGCCGTCCACCAAGACCCAGTCCTGCTTTAGCTTGTTGTTCTGCGTTTGGGCAGGCGCAAAGCGCCATTTATCGGCCACTTTGACGTACTTGAGGATATTGACGCGGCAGGAATAACCTTTATGGTTTTGCGGCTTGGGCACCTTCGATGCTCCTGTCTACTCTTTCAGCTACAGACAGGATCATAGACAGGAAGGCAGGTAAATACAAGAAAATAATAGTACATGGCGGAGAGGGGGGGATTCGAACCCCCGATAGAGGTGTTAGCCCCTATAACGGTTTAGCAAACCGCCGCCTTCAGCCACTCGGCCACCTCTCCGGAGGTTTGCGGCTTCACTATTGTAACAGCGTACAGCCTTTTCCCGCAGTCTCCAAGTTCGCAGATCGCTTTCATGCCTCTGGTTCGAACGAACTTGCTTTCTGGCCGGTCTGAGGTTGTTCTATTTCGGTCACCACTGCTTGTTGCGGAAGAGGCTGTCCTTCTGCTGCGTCTCCAGGCAAGACCTCCCGCAGAGCCCACTGGATTCGATTGACTGACTGCTGTATCAACAAGATCTGTTTGGCCTGCTCCGTATAGGGCACATAGGCGATCGTTTGCAGCGCATTGCGGACGTGATGGTTCATGGCGGAAATCACCTCCAGCTTTCGCCGGATCTCTTTTGACCGGCGCTGCTCATAGGCAAACACCACCAGTCCGGCCAGTGTCGCCAGGACCAGATCGTCAACATAAACGCTCAGGCCGGTAATGCCGCGCTGGTGCAACGCGCCTTGCAACACCGCGCCCAGTACAAACAACCCAGCCCCCAGCAGAAAACTGAAACCCACCCGGCGCAACAATGTAGGCGCCTTGGGGCTTCTCGACATTCCTTGGCTATTCATGCAAGCTAGTTCCTTCGCGGCACAGCGGTACATCCGGCCATTGTCATGGCATGACTTTTTAAGGGGGGCGATAAAATGATATCAAAATCCATCGCAATGGTTCTCTTGTGTCTGTCTGTTTTGGCTGCCGGCGCGCAAACGGCAGCCACACCGCCCGCTGCCAGACCGGTGTATGAGGTCTTCGCCATTCGCTATGCCTCCATCCCGGATTTCCCTGTCAACGCTCTGGTCGCCGGGGCTGACGCGCAGCGTAAACTCTCCATCGCCATGACCATCTGGCTCATCCGGGGCAACGGCCGCAACATCCTGGTTGACTCCGGCTTCTATCGTCCGCAGTTCTTCAAGCAATTCAAGGTCGAAGGCTTCCTTAAACCTTCTGATGCCGTGGCCCAATCCGGAATCACGCCTGCTCTGGCGCCGGAAGACATTACTGACGTGGTCATCACGCACATGCACTGGGACCATGCTGACGGCATGGACCTATTCCCCCGCGCGCGCATCTGGCTGCAAAAAGACGAATACACCTACTACACCGGTGAAGCCTGGCAGCAGCCGCGCACCCACGGTGGCATTGGGCCCGACGATGTGCTGGCCGTGGTCAAGCTCAACCTTGCCGGCCGGGTCAGCCTGGTGAATGGCGATGCCCAGGAAATTCTTCCCGGCATCACCTGCTACATCGGCGGCAAGCATACATTTCAATCGCAGTTCGTCGGCGTAAATACAAAAGCGGGCACGGTGGTCCTTGCCAGTGACAACATGTACCTCTATGAGAACCTTGAAAAGCACGCTCCCATCGCCCAGACCCTTGACGCTGCCTCCAACCTCCGCGCTCAGGACCGTATGAAACAGCTTGCGGCCGCACCGCGCCTGATCGTCCCCGGCCATGATCCAGCCGTGTTTGAAAAATTCCCCAAGGTAAGCGAGCGGACGGTGAGGATTGAGTAAGAGAGTCCGGCACCTCTACCCAATTTCGGCGATTTTTGGCACTTTTGGCATTCTTGGCAATGCATTCCTCCCCTTCCCCTCCTATAGCCATCCCAGATTGGCGTAGGTTTTAGCGCCATCATCCCAAGTCATCCCAAGCGGGCCCCATCCACGCGTGCTTTTCACGTGGATGGGCAGAAATTGGCGTGGATTTCGCTGAGGTGTCCACCTCCGCCCGCCGGCTGGGGCAATAATCTTCCGGCTTCATTGTTCCTATCAGTGTCATCTGCGTAAATCAGCGGTAAGACCTGTTCCCCCGTTTTTCTATCCCTGGCATCCGTGTTGATCCGTGGTAAGGTTCTGTTCTTCTGTTTCTCCCTTTCCTGTTCCAGCCGTTCCAGCGCGTCTTCTTCCTCTTCAGTCTCCGTCACCATGTCTTCATCCGCTGCCTGGCCAAATGTGGTCTTGCCCACATTGGCCGCCGCTATCTGTAGTGAATACAGCAGCAGTCCGGCTTTCTTTTCCGTGATCTCATCGTCAATCAGGGCCCGCTGCACTATCATTACCGCCATCAGAATGGCGTTTGCATCTTCCAGCGCTGGCAATACAAGTTTCTTCGCCCTGGCCTCCAGCATCTGATGGTGCGCATAACAGTAAATGTGGTCCTTCATTTTCGGGCTGCCACACTGCGTCCCGCCCTCTTTGATCTTCGGGCATCTGGGCGCTTGGTCTGCTCGCTCAAGGTTTTGCCGCAGCGTCTGATAAACCTGCTGGTCCAGGACCTGATCGTCGGTGATCTGCCGGCTGGTTCCCGGATTCAGCCTCAGGTGCTCTTTCAGCGCTGCATAGGCGTCTCCCAACTGCTTCGTCAGTCTCCCCGCCTCTTCCCGCGCCCGTTCCTTTTCCCGTGCTTCCTGCCTCTCTAGCTCCTCATACTCCTCGTTCGTCAGCTTCCGTCCATCCACAATCCAGTAACCCATCGCACGCTCTCCTTCCTATTCTCGCTTCGTCCTGCCTTATTCGGGCGTTTCGCCCAGTACTCAATCAGGTCCGTGTAAATCCGTGCCATCAGTGAAATCAGCGGTAAGGTTTTCTCCTTCGTGTCCTTTGTGATAAGCCTTTTCTTCTCAGTGGCCTCTGTGGTAAAGAAATCTTTTGCGTTCTCGCCAATTCAATCCTGCCCATTGCAGATCCGTGTAAATCCGTGCCATCAGTGAAATCAGCGGTAAGGTTTTCTCCTTCGTGTCCTTTGTGGTTAAAAAACTCCCTGAAATGCTTCACTCTAGCGTGATTGTTGGCAGCGAATCAAACACGAATCGGTGCATCGCGCTTTATCCTGGGGAGCTGGCACCTGTCAGCACACCCACGGCCCCCTGGTCCGGCACTTCTTCTCGAACGCCGAGCGCCCTATTGGCCATTTTCCCGAGGCCGTGAATCGGTACATTGCCCGGAAACCTGCGCATCTCTGCTCTCGCGTTGTGTCCGAAAGGGTCGCCCGATGCCCTTTCAAAAGTGGGTCGCTGCCATCTAAATTGCACCAGCCCAGCGGGGCGAACGAGTCTAGCCCGGGTGCGGAAGCTCCCCGGGTAACGGTATCGTAAGAAGTGCAAGCCCCGTAGGTGGCGACACCCTTCTGCCTCCGCTTCAAAAAATCTCTTCCTAGCGCCGCAGGCCCGCGCGCAGCAAAGCGTAGCGCTGGAATTAATTATTCAAATGGTGCATGCGATGAGAAGTTGTAGGTGAAACTACACTTAGGACTATACTCATAGATTCATTTTTAAGAATGTCGCTCACACTTCCTGAATTTGTCGCTCTGTGGCAAAAGTCCACGCTAACGGAACGTTCAGCGTCCCAAACCCACTTCAACGGACTCTGTGACATCCTGGGCAAACCTAAACCGGCTGAATCAGATCCTTCTGGTGCCGAATACACTTTCGAAAAGGGTGCCGCGAAGAGCGGAGGCGGGCAGGGATGGGCTGATGTTTGGAAACAAGGATATTTCGGATGGGAATACAAGGGCAAACGCAAAAACCTCGATGAAGCATACACGCAGCTTCTTCAATATCGTGAAGACCTCGAAAACCCGCCTTTACTAATAACTTGCGATCTTAATCGGTTCGAGGTTCATACAAATTTCACGAACACTGCGCCAAAGATTTACAAATTTCAATTGGCTGACCTGCTCAGCAACAAACCTAATGAGAGCTGTGAAATTCCGCCATTGGACGTGTTGCGTCTTGTCTTTTCGGACCCGTCAAAACTAAAGCCTGGTCTAACAACAGCGCAGGTGACAGAAGAAGCTGCAGCCCAATTCTCTATTTTGGCGAAGAGTCTAAGAGACAGGGGAGTTAATCCGGAGAACGGAGCGCATTTTCTGATGCGGCTACTGTTTTGTTTGTTTGCCGAGAGCATCGGATTACTTCCATCCAAAGTTTTTTCACGTCTTGTGGCGGCAAGCGTTTCAAAACCCGCAGATTTCGACAAAAAACTCAAACAACTGTTCGCTGCGATGTCATCTCAAGGCGGGGCCTTTGGTGCGGACGATATACCCTATTTCAATGGAGGGCTTTTCTCTGACGATCAAACATATCCGCTGAGCACAGCAGATTTGGAGATTCTCCGGAAAGCTTCAGCACTCGACTGGGCGCACGTTGAACCTGCAATCTTTGGAACTCTTTTTGAGCGCAGCTTAGATCCCAGCAAACGTTCCCAGTTGGGCGCTCATTACACTAGCAAAGACGATATTTTGTTGATTGTTGAGCCTGTAGTCATGGTTCCGCTACGTCACCGCTGGGAGCAGATAAAAGGACAGGCAGAGCTGTTAGCGCAGAAAGCTTTTGCCGCTTCTGGTGGAGCTAGAACGGGCTACCGAAAGAAACTTCGCGACTTGTTGATGGGTTTTGCTGAAGAACTTGCCAACATCAAAATTCTTGATCCTGCCTGTGGCAGCGGTAATTTCCTTTATGTCGCGCTGAAATCCATCCTGGATCTGGAGAAACAGGTCAGCACATTTGCCGCGATGAATGGACTGTCAGGCCTTCTACCGAAAGGCGATCCTTCTCAGCTCTACGGAATAGAAATGAACGTGTACGCTCATGAGTTAGCATCTGTGGTTGTCTGGATTGGATACTTGCAGTGGCAACATGACAATGGCTATCCATTTGGCGCTTCACCTATTTTGCGCCCACTTACGAACATTAAGCGCATGGATGCGATCCTTGCTTACGATAATTCACAACCCATTGAACCCGACTGGCCAACGGTTGACTACATCATTGGAAATCCGCCCTTTCTGGGCAGCCAGAAAATGAGAGATGGCCTTGGCGACAGTTATGTGGAAAATTTGCGCACTCTGTATGACGACCGGCTTCCCGGAAGCACTGATTTTGTTACGTATTGGTTCGAAAAAGCTCGTAACCAAATCATTACTGGAAAAGCGAAGCGAGCAGGTCTGCTTGCGACTAACTCAATACGCGACGGCGGAAGCAACGAATCGCTCAAACGAATTGCAGCTACGTCCGAGATTTTCATGGCATGGTCGGATAGGGAGTGGATTTTAGACGGTGCCGCAGTTAGGGTCTCAATGGTGGGCTTTGGCGCTAAGCAAGCGAATGAATCTTACATGTTAGATGGAGTGCCTGTTACCAAGATCAACACAGATTTGACGAGCGGCGTGGATTTCTCAGACATAAAAACGCTTGCAGAGAACCTAAATCTCTCGTTTCAAGGACCCGTAAAGGTCGGGCCTTTCGATATTTCTGCAGACTTAGCGTCCGAAATGCTAGCTAGCCCGAATCCGAATCACCGGCCTAATTCAGATGTGATCAAGCCGACAATGAACGGTTCAGATATTGTAGTGCGGCCACGCAATGAATGGACAATCGATTTTGGTGAGATGGAGTTACCGGAAGCTGCATTGTATGAAGCACCATTCGAGTATCTAAAAAAGAATGTAAAGCCAGTACGCGAGCAAAACCGAGATCAGCAGAGACGTGACAAGTGGTGGCGCTTAGGCAGAAGCGGCGGGGATTTCAAGAATGCCAGAGCCGGGAAATCCCGTGTGATTTTGACTCCTAGAGTAGCAAAGCACCGGCTCTTCGATTGGGCGCCTCCAGACGTCGTGCCGGATACCCGTGTGTATGCTTTTGCGCGAGATGATGATTATTTCTTTGGCGTTTTGCATTCGCGCGTCCATGAATTATGGTCATTGAAAACTTGCTCTTGGCACGGCGTAGGGAACGATCCGACATATAACAACACTACGTGTTTTCTCACTTTCCCCTTCCCTTGGGTACCGGGATGCGAATCTCTTAGCGATGCGAAAGTACAAGCGATAGCTGAAGCGGCAAAGAAACTGGCTCAAATGCGCAATGCATGGTTGCATCCCATTGGCATGGAAGGAACTGAGCTGAAAAAGCGAACGCTGACAAACCTTTACAACGAGATGCCTCAGTGGCTGCAAGACCTTCATAAGGCGCTTGATTCGGCAGTTTTAGCTGCCTACGGCTGGCCAGATAATCTAAGCGATGCCGAGATCCTTGAACGGCTCTTAATGCTTAACGCTTCGCGTGGCAGTAAAGACAGTGACCACACTTTGCTCTCCACTGCTCCGCCCTCAGCGTAGTCCAACCGAAAAGGGAGTACACAGCTCGTTGCGCGGTGACCGGAACCGCCCGCTCTCACAACCCCGTCAACAACCTCGACATAGTCGTCTCAAACGCTCGGGCGATCTTCCGCAATTTATAAAGCCCTACCTCGCGCACGCCCCGCTCCAGGTCAGAAATATGGACCCTGCTGAGATCGGCAATCACTCCCAATTCCACCTGTGTCCAGCCTCGTTTTAGCCGGAGCGCACGGATGCGCTTGCCAAGTGTGGCTGAAAGAACCTGGTCTTCAGAGGTGGACACGTCATAAATATCGGCTTAAAATCAAATTTGTGTGTAAGGCATGCCTTACATTATTAATCGAAGGTAATAAAAATGCCCTTTAAAGCTGGCACTGCAAAACCTTTTTGAATGAAAAAATTGCTTCGTGATCTCATCACACAACTCGGCTACGTGCTGAGTACGAATGGTGGGCGCGTTTGGTATGTCTACTGTTGGACGGAGGACGATGGCATTTACTTCTGTGGACACAAGCACGAATCAATAGCAGAGTCCATGAAATGCCTTGTGCCGGATGGTGGGGGATTCATACGTGCCATTGAGTCCGGAGCATCGCGATCATTGAATGAGGTCGAATCCAAGGAGTTTGTTGCCGCATTAAAGTCCATGCCTTGGAGTTGTCGAAAATGAGAGCTCATCTGCTCGCTGCATAAATCAAGTTCAGTGGCTCAGGTCGTTCCTGACCACCTTGCCCTTCAGCATCACAAACTGCACCTTCTCCAGCACCGTGATGTCCTTCAACGGATCACCGACGACGGCAATCACGTCCGCGCCTTTGCCTTTTTCAAGGCTGCCCAGGTGTGCCACGCCGATCAGCTCTGCCGCGTTGATGGTGGCGGCCTGGATGATTTGCAGCGGCGTCATGCCGGAGAGCGCGTAAGACTCAAGCGGTTTTAAGCTGGCTTGGCCGCGAGTGAAACCTGGAGTGTCATAGTATTCGTCTGATCCGAATGCGATGGGCACGCCTGCGGCCACAGCGCGCCGTAAACGCTCCTGGTTGCTGTGGGCAAATCCCGCAAACCCCGCCTCCATCTGTTTCAACCTCTCAGGAGTAACTCCCGCGCTGTTTTTGTAAACCGCCAGATAACCCTCGGTTGGATAGTCCGTGGGAACAAGGTAGATGTGTTTGGCCGCCATGGTTTTCAAGGCATCGTCGGGGATGGTGTAGCCATGCTCGATGGAATCCACTCCGGCATCTGCTGCGATGCGCGTGGCGTCATCGCCAATGGCGTGTGCTGCCACCTTGCGATGCACGCGATGTGCTTCTTCCACAACCGCTTTCAGCGTGTCCGGCGCAATCACGCGCGGGCCCGTGTTCACGATGACTTTGATCAGGTCCGCGCCATCGTAAAAGGCCTGCTGCACCGCGTCACGCGCGGCGTTGGGGTTGCCCACAACGGCATATTCCTGCGCCACCAGCTCTTGCGCCGCCCGTTGCAGATCGCCAAACTGCCCGCCTGCCGCGGAGAGAGCGCGTGTGCTCACGGCCATCCGCGGACCTTCCACCCAGCCGGCGCGAATGGCGTCTCTTAGCGCCACATCGCCGTTCCATCCAGAGTTGCCGACGTCGCGGACCGTGGTGATGCCCGCCTCAACGTCCTCTTTGCCCATCTTCGCGCCGAGCAACGCGCGTGACGCGGTGCTCATGGTGCTGACGGTGATAGCCATGTTTGGATCGTCACCGCCCAGCTTGGCGTCATAATTCTCCAGCAAATGGGTGTGGCAGTCGATCAACCCCGGCAACAGCGTGGCCGCGCCCAGATCAATCACAGTCGCCGTGGGCGCCTGAGCTTTAAGATCGGTAAACGGCCCCACGGCTTCAATGCTGCCCGCACGGACCAGCACTGCCTGGCCGTCAAGGTATTTGCCGGCCTTCACATCCAGCACCCGCGCTGCTTTGAGGATGGTGGCCTGCGGCGGCTGCGGCGCAGGTGTTTGTGCAAGGAGGGAAGAAGACAGAAGAATGATGAGCAATCGATGCAAGCGCTTCATGGCGCGGAAGTATAGCAGGAGGGCGCGCGGGGTGGCTGCGAAGGCGTTTTGGTTGTGGATTAAATCTGCCAACCCCCGCACTTTTGGCCCAGCACTAACGTTTGAACGCATCTTTTGAGCGTAAGTCGTTTAAACGCATCTTTTGAGAGCAATCCACGGAGTGCGGCCATTTCCCTCACGCTCTTAGTCTGTTATCTTATTAGCAACGCAATATCTGTAATTGCCCAGTATTTGTAATTGCCCAGTATCGACCCGAAAATTAATTTGTTCCTTCCGGGAGTTGTTTTGATGAGTTGTACACCCCTGCTCAACCAGGCAGTAGAGATTGCGTCTGCCTATTTTGAACGCCGTGATTCTTTCCCTGTCTTTCCGCACATTACTCCTGAGCAGTTGCGCCAGGCCTTTGGCGCCGGCAGGCCTGTGCCAGAACGAGGTCAGGCCGCGGAGCAAGTGATTGCAGAGCTGGCTCGTACGGCTGAGTTGGGATTGGTCGCCCATACGGGGCCGCGCTACTTTGGCTTTGTGATTGGCGGCAGCCTGCCTGTGGCAACGGCCGCGGACTGGCTGACCTCAGCCTGGGACCAGAATTCCGGTCTCTACGCCACTTCACCCGCTGCTTCCGTGGTGGAAGAAGTTGCCGCAGCATGGCTGCTGGAACTTCTTGATCTGCCGCGCAATGCCAGTGTGGGCTTTGTGACCGGATGCGGCATGGCGAACTTTACCGGTCTGGCCGCGGCCCGCCATTACGTGCTGCGGAAGGCGGGTTGGGATGTTGAGCTCGACGGACTGAACGGCGCTCCCAGAATCAACATTATTCTGGGTGAGGAAGCCCACGTTACCGTCCACACGGCCCTGCGTATGCTCGGTCTGGGCACACGCGCGGTGAAAAATGTTCCCACCGATGAGCAGGGAAGAATGGTGCCTTCTGAGTTGGTCAAGGTGCTTAAAACCTGTAGCGGCCCCACCATCGTCTGTGCGCAAGCCGGCAATGTGAATACCGGATCTTTTGATCCGCTTGAGGATATTACCGCTGCAACGCGCGAAGCAGGCGCGTGGCTGCACGTGGATGCCGCATTTGGGCTCTGGGCCGCCGTAAGCGATGAGCTCAGGCACCTGGTAGCCGGGGTCGAACACGCCGACTCGTGGGCCACTGACGGCCACAAATGGCTCAATGTTCCTTACGATTGCGGTTTGATTATCTGCGCGCATCCTGAAGCGCATCGCGCGGCCATGACCGTGACCGCGGCTTATCTGGTGCAGTCAGATAAAGAGCGCGATCCCTTTGAGTGGACACCGGAATTCTCACGTCGCGGGCGCGGTTTCACGGTCTACGCTGCTATCAAACATCTGGGCCGCAGCGGCGTTCGTGACATGGTGGAGCGCTGCTGTGTTCGCGCGCGCCAGATGGCGGATTTGCTCCGAAAACATCCGTCAGTTGAAATTCTGAATGACGTGGTGCTGAACCAGGTGCTGGTGCGTTTTAAAAATTCTGATGATTTCACGCGCACCGTGATCAAGCGCGTGCAGCAGGATGGCACCTGCTGGCTTGGCGGCACTACCTGGCACAATATGGCGGCGATGCGTATCTCCATATCCAATTGGGCAACCACGGAGAAGGACATTCAACTCTCGGCCCAGGCGATTTTGCGCGCCGCCAGCACGGTGGCTGCGGGTAGCAGGATGGCGGCAAGCGTGCTCTAAGTGATCCGCTGAATGCCAATGATGTCCCCGCTGGGATATACTCTGCGAACTTTGTTTTCCAGCAAAGGGCTGAGGTATGGGGGACATCATTCAAGAGAGCGATGCGGTTCAGCACGAGCAGGCATCAACGTGTGCCACATGCGGAGGAACGCTCACGCAGGAATTCTGCCCGGCCTGTGGTGAACAAAAATTTGACCGCCACAGCTTTTCCCTCAGGCATTTTGCCCATCACTCGCTGCATGAGTTGTTTCACCTGGATTCCAAAATCCTGCGGACGATTCGTTACCTGTTCAGCAAGCCGGCCTTTGTTACTGCCGAGTACCTTGCGGGCAGGAAATCCAGATATGTGAACCCGCTGCGCCTGTATGTGCTGTGTTTTGCCTTGGCGACGTTGCTGACTTCCACCTACCATCCCGCTCTGGATTTCGGGAGGGTCGTCGATCAAGACAAGACCGGAAGTTTCAAGAAGATGCTGGAGAAGTTTGCGGGCCGTAAAGGCATTTCATCGGAAGTCCTGGTTGAGCATTTGAATGAGCGTCTCCACTTTTACTATGAAGGATCAAAGATCCTGAATGCGCTGGCCATGACCTGCCTGCTTGCAGTCTTCTACCGCAGGCAGAAGTGGTATTTTGGCGAGCATGCTGTCACGGCGCTCTATTTTTTATCGTTCACGTCACTCCTGACGATGGTGAAGTGGCCGCTCTGGCTGGCTTTGGGTGCGCCAGTCCAGGGCCCCAAGGCATACACTTTGTCGGTGATTTTTCTCATGGTCGCTCTGCCTTATCTCTGGATTATGTTGCGGCAGCTTCATGGTGAAAGTAAAAAGAAAACGGCGGTAAAGTCCGTCTTCATCTATGGCGGAACTCAAGTAACGATCGTGCTGACGACTGTTATCAGCGTGGTGCTCGCCATGCTGCACACGCTTCTGCTGCATTAGCAATTACAAAGAAGCACACAGCAGCTCCAGCTGCTTACGCTGAAGCGCACACCATATTCTGTCGGCGGTCCCACTCCTTTTATTTGTGCGGATTCCTGATACCCAATGTTCGTTCGCCAGTGTCTAACAGGGGTGCGGTCGAATGCCGGGTGCAGTCAACATTGTCCATGAAATTTTCTTACTTCTTTAGACACATGCTGGCCATTGTGGCCGTGAGCTTTATTTCTGCCATGGTCGTCTATGCCCAGCAATCTCCTGCGCCTGCTTCCATGCCAGCCGGAGCGGTGCAGCCGTCCGTAAAAGTGCTGGCGGACGAATCCTATTCATACGCTCTCTATCTGCCATCAAAGTATTCCACGCAGAAGCGTTGGCCCGTGCTGCTTGCCTTTGATCCTGACGGCGTTGGCGTTGACCCTGTTAAGCTCTTCCAGCCGGCCGCGGAGAAATACGGATTCATCGTGGTGGGCAGCAACAGCACGCGCAACTTCGTGGATCCCTCCGCCGCCATCCGGCTTCTGTGGGGTGACGTGAATAAGCGCTATGCCATCGATTCCCGCCGCATTTACGCCACAGGTTTTTCCGGCGGCTCCCGCCTGGCTTCGGGCCTGGCCATCGGCTGCAAAAATTGTCTTGCCGGCGTGATCGAGTGCGGCGCGGGCCTGCCTCCGGGCGTCAACCTTCCTCCGGCGGAAACAGCGGACTGGTTTCTTACCGCCGGAACACTCGACTTCAATTACAACGAGATTATTCGCCTGGCTGACGCGCTGGATGCCCGGCATGCCGCCACGAGCCTGGCTATCTTTCCCGGACCGCATAACTGGATGTCGCCCGCCGTGGCCGAACAGGCATTGGCGTGGATGCATCTGCGTGCCATGGTCAAAGGCACAGCGCCAGTGGACAAAAACTTTTTGGAAAGCGAATTCAGCCGTCAGGTTGTTGCCGCCAGATCGTTGCAGCAATCAGACGGCGCGCTGGCCGCGTTCCGCGCCTATCGCCAGATCATCAATGACTTTCGCTCGTTGCGTGACATCAAAGACATTCAATCTCAACAAGACGCCCTGGCCGCCTCGGATGAACTCAAGCACGCGCGCAAGAATGAGCAGACCCTGCTTGAGCTTCAGGACAAGACCGGAGCCAGCATCGTTGCCATTGCTAACGCCATCGCCAACAAGGAAAAACCTTCGGGCGTCCTGTATCAGCAACTCGAATCGCTCATGAAAGAAATCCGGCACGATCGGGAAACAACGCAGGAGAGCGCCCGCCGTGACGCGCTGGGGCGGGGCATGGCCGGTGCGTTCGCCTATGCCAGAGAATCCGGGTCAGACAACATGTTGAAGCAGGACTACCTTCTGGCGCGCGATTTCTTTAAGGTCGCCGCGATCATCCGTCCGGAAGCTCCGTGGCCCCACTATCTGGTGGCGCTTGTGACCGCGCACCTGGGCGAAGACAAGCTGGCGCTGGAAGAGCTGGGCAAATCCGTGGACCGCGGTCTGAACGATCCTCAGCTGTTGGAGAGCCCCAACTTTGACAAGCTGCGCGGCAATGAAACATTCAAGGAGCTTAGCGCGCGCGTGGCCAAGAGCGCCGCAGAGAAGCGCGACAACTAGCGCGGCAGGTCTTACTCCAGCCCTCGCTTCAGAACCAGCGTTTCTTTTTGAAATACAGCAGCGTGGAGACGGTGGTCACGGCCATGAGCCCAATCGAATAGAGTGTGCCGTGTGGATCATGTTGCCAAGGCAGGGGCAGGTTCATGCCGAAGAAGCCGGTAATAATCACCAGCGGCAGCGCCACTGTTCCCCAGATGGTCAGCACTTTCATGACTTCATTGGTCCGGTTGGCAATGGCGGAGAGATAAATGTCCAGAGCGCCGCTCAGCAGGTCGCGGTAGGTCTCAATGAATTCGGTGGTGCGGACCACGTGGTCATAGACATCGCGCAGATAGGGGTCAAACTCGTCAGAAAGGACTCCACCTTCGCGCCGGACCAGCGAGTTCACCACCTCGCGCATTCCGGCCGCGGCGCGGCGAAACTCAATCAGGTTGCGTTTGAGTTTGAAAATGCGTGCCAGCACAGGCGGCTCAGGGCACTCCAGCACGATCGACTCTATTTCAGCGGTCTCATCGGCGATGCGGTCAAGCACCGGTGAGTATTCGTCAACGATCGTGTCCAGAAGAATATAAAAGATCTTGCCGATATCGGTGACCTTGCCCTGTTCGGCGCGGACGCGGGTTTTTTCCAGGATATCCGACTCAGGTTCATGCACGCTGACCAGTTCTTTCTCAGTCAGAAAAACATCAAAGTCTTCAAAGGTAAAGTTGGCGTCGTTGCGCAGATGTTTCAGCACGCAAAAAATGTAGTGTTCATGCTCTTCTGTTTTGGCGCGTTGCGGACGGTGGCGGCAATCCTCTACCTGCAACTCGTGAAAGCCCAGGCGATGGGCAAGCTTGTCCAGCTCAGGAGAGCTAGGGTCGGGAACGTCAAACCATAAAGCTCCGGGCAGCGGCTGATGGGCAGAACTCATCTTAAGAAAGTATAGCTGGTGCTTTGTTGCCTCAGGCTACTCTCAAGCCTGCGCCAATTCCAGTGCCCGGCAGCAAGCGGAGCAGCATTTTGCCAAACGGAGCTGCATTTGACCTTAGTTCGGCAACCTCCCGCACCCGCCTTAGTTCTAACGATGTAAGGCCAAACCTTCCTCTGGGGCCACTTATCAAGTTATCAAGCACATGCGGTTCACCAACTTCATTCTGGTTTTGTTATTCGGTTGCGGCATCGCCTCAGCTCAGCAAGCCTTGGTGGCCTCCGTACCGTTCGCTCCCAACCCGATCGTGGGGATGGTGGAAGCGCCTCTGGTTGAGCCGCTTCTCGCACCGCCCATGCCTCGCTTCCAGCAGATGAAGAACCTGATCAAGCTGCAGATCACGCGCGTTGTTGATGGCAAGACTTATCTGTCAGTTCGGGAATGGCAGCCTTTGACGGCTGGAGAAAAGTTTCAGGTATTTCTCCATAGCACACATTCGCCGCGGACCTTCTTCAACGCCGCGTTTGACGAAGCAGCCGACCGCGCCAAAGGCAGGCGCCTGAATCGTGAATATGAGGCAGGTTTTCGCGGCGTGGGCCAGCGCTACGGAATCAACCTGGCGACCAATGAGACAGACGTTTTCTTTCAGCGCTTCCTTTTTCCTACTCTGCTCAGGCAGGACCCCAGATATTTCCGCAATCCTGATCTGCCTTTCTTCAAGCGCGCGCTGTATGCCATGAGCCGCGTGCTCATCACCCGGACTGACAACGGCGGACAGACCTTCAACTCGTCACGAATTTTAAGTATTGCCGCCTCACGCGCTGTATCTGACCTTTATGTTCCCGGCGAACGGCAGGGAATGCGCCCCATTGTCGGGTGCGTCAGCTTTACCCTGTTGCGCGACGCAGGCGAGAACCTGCTGCATGAGTTCTGGCCGGACGTACGCCGCAAATTTCTTCACCGCTGAAGTCTTCTTACCGCGCTAAATCAAGCCTTACCTTCAGGACCGAACAGAGACAGCAGGTGCCCATCCACATCCTTGAAGTGGACTGCCCAATCCGTGGGCGTGACCTGGCGCGGATCGCCCAGGAAAACGATGCCTTTCTCGCCCAGCGCCTTGTGCGTGGCGCGCAGATTGTCCACGCCAAAGGAAACTTCCGTTGCTCCAGCCACATGCGGCGCCGAGTTCACGTGACCGGGGCTGAGTCCGATCATCACCGTACCGCATTGCAGCAGCGCCAAGGCAGGCTCCTGAAAGATCAATTTGAGGCCCAGTTTGTCTTTGTAAAATGCCACGGCCTGGCGCAGATCACGCACGCCAAGCATGATGGCCGCAATACGCGAGAGCTGGACTGTTTCCGCCATGTTCTTCTCCTTCTCGCTAATCTGATATAGTTAGCAAGGCTAATTAAAACTGTTGCGCCGTGGCGTGTCAAGCAAATAGTTAGCCTGGCTAATCAATAGGCTGGTCATGGGCAAACTGAACAAAACGGCAATGAACAAAACAGAAGAGCTGGCGGACCGGCTCCATAGCACCGCCATCCATCTCCTGCGCCAGGTGCGTGTTCAGGATGCGGCCACGGGCATCGCTCCGGCACGTCTCTCGGCGCTTTCCGTCCTGGTTTTCGGCGGCCCTATCTCTCTTAACGGCCTGGCGAGCGCGGAGCAGGTGCGTCCGCCCACCATGAGCCGCATTGTAGATGCGCTGGAATCTGAAGGGTTGGTCCGCCGCCGCACGAATGAGCAGGACCGCCGGGCCGTGGTGATTGAAGCCACGGAAAAAGGCGCGGCGATTCTCTGGCAGGGAAGAAAACGGCGGGTCAAGTTTCTGGCCAGGCATCTTTCACGGCTCAGTGCAGCGGAACGCAGGCAGATTGAAAATGCGGTGCGGGCAATCCAGAAAGCAATGACGAAGTAACCTCGCAAGGGCCGTCATCTCGTCCCAGGGAGTGGATCGTGTTGCGGGGCCATATTGTATGATAGCGGCTTCCCGAGGCCTGAATCCATGCTGACTCTCTCTTCTTTCCGTGCGAGATTCGCGCTCTGCCACCTTGCTCTGTTGATCACGGCTATCACCGGCGTTCAGGCGCAAAGACTGCCCAATACCGTTGTCCCCAGCCATTACAGGTTGTCCCTTGATCCTGACATCAGTGGGCAGAAATTTTCCGGTGAAGAAACCATCACCGTGAAGGTGCTGCAATCCACGCGTGAAATCGTGCTGAATTCACTGGGCCTTGAGATCTCTCTGGCGGAAGTGCTGCCGGGACTTGATATGGCCACTCTGCCCGCGCAGGTGACGTATGATCAGCCGAATGAAATGGCGCGCCTGACCTTTGCCAAACCGGTGCCTGCCGGCATCGTCGGTCTGCATCTCAAATATTCCGGAAAGCTCACGGCCGGTCTGCGCGGGCTCTACCTGAGCAAATCAGCGCGGCGGCAATATGCGGTCACGCAATTTGAAGGCACCTACGCGCGCATGATGTTCCCTGGCTTTGACGAGCCTGGCTTCAAAGCTACGTTTGATCTCTCCGTGATCGCGGACAAGGGTGACACGGCCATTTCCAACGGACGCATTATCAAGGACGAGCTGGTCGCCGGATCAGACCGCCACAAGCTCACCTTCTCCACCTCGCCCAAAATGTCCACGTATCTGGTGGCGCTGGCCATTGGCGACTGGCAGTGCCTGGAGCGCACGGTGGATGGCGTTCCTATCCGCGTCTGCGCCGAGCCGGAGAAGAAGCAATATGGGCAGTTCGCGCTGGAAGCGGCGGCCCAGTCAATCCATTTCTATAACCAGTGGTATGGGATCAAATATCCCTTTGAAAAGCTCGACATGCTGGCCATTCCGGACTACGAGTGGGGCGGCATGGAGAACACGGCTTCCATTTTCTATCGCGACACGGCCCTGCTGATGGACGAAAAGACCGCCTCCGTCTTCAGCAAGCGCGGACACGCCACGGTGGTGGCGCATGAGATCGCGCACCAGTGGTTCGGCGATCTGGTGACCGCTGCCTGGTGGGACGACATCTGGCTGAACGAGGGATTTGCCAGCTGGATGGAGCGCAAACCTATCATGGCGTGGCATCCGGAGTGGCATCTGGAAGAAGACGAGACAGCCACGGCGCAGCAGGTCATCGGGCAGGATTCACTGAGCGCGGCCCGGGCCATCCATGGCGCCCCGCGCACCTCTGCTGAGATCAAAGAGATGTTTGACGGCATCACCTATGAAAAAGGCGCGGCCGTGATTGGCATGCTTGAGTCATACCTGGGGCCGGAAGTTTTCCGCAAAGGCGTGAATGCATATTTGCAAGCATATGCCAACGGCAACGCCGCGTCGGCTGATTTCTGGCAGGCCATGGCCAAAGTCTCAGGGAAGCCCGTCGACAAAATCATGCCGACCTTCGTAATGCAGCCCGGAGTTCCGTTGCTGACGGTGAATGGAAGTTGTACCGGCGGCAAGACGACGCTGCAGCTCTCGCAACAGCGCTTCCTGCTCGGTGCTTCCCCGGCGAAGCAAGACCAGACGTGGTCAATCCCGGTCTGCACCAAAGCGGAGCATAACGCAGGATCGGCTTGTTACCTTGCCAACACAAGCTCTGAAAAAGTCACCGCAAACGCATGTCCGGCATGGATATTTGCGAATCGCAATGCCAAGGGCTATTACCGTGTGTTCTATCAAGACCTGAAAAACCTGATGAGTGTGGCTGCGGCGGCGGAAAAAGAGCTGACCGTGCCGGAGCGCATCGCGCTGGTGGAAGACACCTGGGCCATGACGCGCGCTGGGAAGGAGCCCGTGGGCGTTTTCCTGAACGTTGCCCGTGAGCTGCGCGCGGAGCGCAACCGCCTGGTGGTTGATTTCATCGCCGGTCATCTGGATACGATTGCCCGGTCACTGGTGCCGCAGCAGAAGCAAAAGGAATTTCAGGGCTTTGTGCGCCAACAATTTGGGCCGCTGGCGAAAGAGGTCGGATGGAGCGCCGGCGCAGATGACAGCGACGAGCGAAAAGCCCTGCGCGCCAGTCTGCTGGCGATTCTGGGCAGCGCGGGCGATCCTGATGCTGTTGCCGCGGCAAAAAAACTTACGCAAGCGTATATGAAAGACACGAACTCCGTGGAAGGTACGATTGTGGGACCGGCGCTTGGCGTGGCGGCGGAAAACGGTGATGCTGCTCTCTATGACCAGTTCAATACCGCCATGGGGCATGCCCGCAACACTGACGAGTACTACCATTACCTTTTTGCGCTGACCTCCTTCCGCCAACCCGAGCTGGCCAGGCGCACTCTTGCGCTGGTGGATGAAGGAAAGATCCGCCAGCAGGATTATGTACGGCTCTTTCCCGCGCTGCTGGCTGAATCGCCTGCCCGCGAAATTGCCTGGGAGTACCTCAAGGCCCATTGGGACACTCTGGCGGAGAAGGTCACAACCTTTGGTGGACGCGGCGCCGTCTCTGCTCTGGGTGGGTTCTGTTCCGCTCCCATGCGTGATGAGGTAAAGCAGTTTTTCGCCAGCCATCGTGCGCCCGGAGCCGAACGAGCGTTGCAACAGAGCCTGGAGCGCGCCGGCAACTGCATTGACTTCAAACAGGCACAAGGTCAGAACATGGAAAAGTGGCTGCTTCAACAGAGCACAACATCGCAACAATCGCGCATGGTCCCCTCTGTTACCAGAGTGCTTACCACCTGGCCTGAGGACTCTGATAGATTTCATTGAGAGCAGACTCAATGATTCTGGCCGAAGGCCACCAAATAACGGAAACAAAGCTCGACGTGCGTGTGCAAACCGGCAGCGCGGAGCTGGTTGAGCAGATCGCCGGCGAATGGCGTCGCCTCTGCGACGAATCGGGCGATGAAGAGGTTTTCTACCGTCCTGAGTGGGCACAGGCGTACTTACAGGCATTCGATTCCCAGGCCAGTGTAACCATCATCACGGCATGGGAGGGCGAGCGGCTCAGAGGCGTGCTGCCGCTGGTCTGGCGAAGGATCATTGGCTCTGGCCTTCCCATCACCAGGCTGACGTTGCCCTCCAACTTACACTCGTTGCGCGCCAGCTTGACAGTCTGCCCGGGGCAAGAGGGCGAAGCCGCGCTGCGATTACTGTGGCAGGCAACGCGAAATCTGCCGAAGTGGGATGTGCTCGATGTTACCAATGTAGTGGACGGCAACGGCCTTGACCGCTTGTCCAGGCTGGCGAACGCAGACGGATATCCCACAGCCCGGAAACGAACTTCGCAAACACTGTATTTGCCGATCGGCCCATCGTCATTCGACCCAAAAGCGCAGCCACCCTGGCTGGCCGAAACAAGGCCCAAGTTTCGCTCCCATCTGCGGCGCACACGCAAGCAACTGGAAGAGCAAGGAACGCTGGAATTCAAGCACGTGCATACTGCTGATCCCATTGCGCTCGAAAAGTTCTATGAACTGGAAGCATCGGGCTGGAAGGGCGCGGAAGGGACCGCAATCAAGTGCGATCCGCGCACGCGGCAGTTTTATGATCTGGTGGCGCAGGCGGCAGCGCGGGATGGCTACCTCTCACTGGACTTTCTTCAGTTGAATGGCAAGGCAATCGCCGGGCACTTCGGTTTCAACCTGCAGGGCAGATATTTTCTGGCGAAGGCGGGGTACGATGAATCGTTTCGCCGTCAGGGGCCGGGACAGTTGCTGGTGAATGAAGTGCTGAGCAAGACGCCGCAGCTCGGACTGCATGAATTTGATTTTGTGGGGCCAGCCACATGGGACGAAAGCCGCTGGGCATCGGCCCGGCGGTCGAACTACCGCATTTTTATTTTCAACCGGACCTGGTACGGACGGCTCCTGCGTTTCCTGCGAATATCGGTGCGGGAAAAAGTATTGGCCATGATGGGCCGGCTGGAAGATGAGAGCGCGCCGCTGGAGCTGAAGTCAAAGCCGCAAGGCAGTGACAAGGACCCCAGGGCGGACTCATAACATGGCTTCGCAGCGCGACATTCCGGCGGTGTTTGTTGAGGGTCTGGATGTTTCCGCTTATGGCATCACGCGCAGCGTTGGCCGCCATGGTGTCCCGGTTTATGCGCTGAATGACCGCTTGCGCGATCCGTTGCGCTACTCGCGCTATTGCCGTGAGTGCTTCATTTTTCCTGACGATCCCAGCCAGCCGCGCGCCTATGCCGGAGACAGCGTAGCCAATGAAGATGTACTTTGCCGGCTGATGCTGGAATGGGGTGCGCGCTTCCAGCACAAGCCCGTGTTGTTTGCCACTTCAGACTGGTATGCGCGGTTTCTCTCCAACCAGCAGCAGAAGCTGGCGCAACGATTTCTCTTTCACTGGGTGCCGCCGGAGTTGTTTACCACCATTGTGGACAAGGGGACCATGGTGCGCTTCTGCGAACGCGCCGGTGTGAAGGTCCCGCGGACGCACATTACGCTGCCTGAAGACGACATGGCGCAGGTGACGCGAGATTTTGTCTATCCCTGCCTGGTCAAGCCCATCCATCGGTACACGGCGGGTTTTCCCGTGGAGTCAGCCAAGGTGCTGGTGGCGAAGACCGCGCAGGAGGCGCAGTCTTTTTTTGAGAAATATCCGCAAATGAAGGGCGCCACGCTGATGCAGGAGCTGATTGAGGGCGGCGACGACCAGGTTTTTCAATATACAGCGTTGGTCAACACCCGGGGTGAGATAGCCGCGCATTCCACGGTACGCAAGCTGCGGCAGTATCCTGCTGGTTACGGCAGCATGTGTTACGGACAGACGGAGTGGAATGAAGAGTTGGCCACGGAAGGGCGCAAGCTGATTCTTGCGCTCGGTTATCGCGGGTTGGGATCTCTGGAGTTCAAGTACCGGCAGAAGGACGGCGGTTATTACTTTATTGAGATGAACACGCGCCTCCCCTGGTACAACGGCATCTTTGCCGATGCCGGCGTGAACCTGCCCCATCTCGCCTATCTCGATCTCACCGGCCAGGCTGCGGGTGATTTAGCGCCACCACGGCAACGCGACCTGACAACGTGGATGGGATATCACAACTACGCAAGCTGGTTTCAGGAAACAAAAACCGAGCATCCCATCGGCCGGGCGAAATTCATTTCCCACGTGGCGCAGGCCAAGTCTTATGCGTGGTGGAACTGGGCTGATCCCAAGCCATTTCTGGCGTCAGGAGTGTTGGCTGCCAGGCATGCGACGGGCAACGTTCTTCGTCGTCTGGGGCTGCGGTGACTTTTCTTTTAGTCTCGAAGGGCTTTGTTCTTGGCTGGGTCTTGAGCGTCTGGCAGGAAAAATGGGACATACTCCACTTGGGACGCGGGGTAATCGCCGGTGGTGAGGTCCAGCGGGCGCTGCGTCATGGCGCGACAGACGCTCAAAACAGCATTCATCGCTGCCGGCTCGTTGCTTACAACCTTGGCCTCCCGGAGGCCCCTCTCCCGCAGGTAGGCAGAAACGCTTTTGGCTTCCAGGTACTTTCCCCAGCGCCAGGCATCGGAGTAATGCCGTTGCATTTGCTGATCGTCTTCCTGCGCGTCACCCGCTGGCGTGCCTGTTTCTTGTGATGTTACGCGGCCCGAACTTCCCGCGAGCAGGGCCTCGCGCGCCAGTGCCGGGTTCCAGGTACTTTCCGTGTGCGTTCCAGAAGTCAGAGCGAGGAAAGTGGAGTCAGACCAGCATTGGCTGCGGGTCTCATCATTAATCGTCTTGTCGGCCTCGTTCTTTCCCATCGGCTTGATGATTTCAGTGGCAATCAACACATGCTGGTACTCGTAGACGGTCGTGGATACGGCTTCGACCAGCGCCGAGAAGCGGCTGGCCGTCAATGCCTTCGTCTCCGTTGTTGCCGATGGGTAGTAGAATGCGAAGGTCAGCGGGACAAAGTCGGGCCCGGTCTGGACAAAGGCCTTGTTGTAGGCGCTGCCGTTGGGCACAAGCAGCATCGTAAGCTTCAGTGGCAGCGGAGGCCGGCCCAGAAGGTAGTCCACGACCTTGTAGGCCCGCGTGAATGCCTGCTCCCAGGTTGCCGCAGGGTGGCTCCAATCATCGGGCTCGCCGGCCCTCTGCTGAACCTTCTTGTCGCTTTGCCACGCCTTCCACGATGCCAGCAGGGACGGTACAACTCGCACCTCCCACTGCCAGTTTCCTGTGCTGCCTGAAGCGATGAGCGCAGTTGGCTCGCCGCTCATGGGGTTGGCGCCGTTGAGCTTCGTGATCGAGTGGGTGCGGTATCCTGAGTCGGACTTCTGCAAGCCCACGGCCCATATCTGGGCGTCCGGCGCCTGCATCAACTCAGGTCGAGCGTCAAAGCGGTAGTGCACGCAACCGGTCAGGGCTGCCCAGAGCATGACCATAGCCAGGGTCAAGCGGCAGAGGCGTTTTTTTACCAGGTGTCTCATGAAACTGGATAGGCCGGAATCAAGGCAGCCCATTGACCTTTTCGCATGTCAATCCGTACGATACCACGAGAATCTATTTCTACTATTCGTTCGGGCAAATTCTCGTGTGGCACCCGCTGCCACCACCGCCGCCGGTGTAGCTCCAGCCCGCGGTTGCGCTTGCGTATGGTACTCCCAGATACACGGCGCTGCCGGTGGAGGAGGCGGAACCTTCGCTGAGGGTATTGAGTGTTGTGGCCACGTCTACGATCACGTCGATGTTCGCGTAACCGGTAAACTGCTGTAGCCAGTTATAGACTGCAGTGGGGTCTTGGGCATAGATGCTGTTGCCGTTGACGACAAACCCAAAGTTCTGTTGACCGACAATAAGCCCTGTCGTGAGGTCTTTCACGCTCACTGTGGCCGTGCCGCTGGTGGTGGTAATCGCCGCATTCGTCAGCGACAAGTTGAGAAACGCCTGGTTGGCATCGAAACCAACCAGATAGCTTCCTGGCGGGTCCCATATGATCTTGTGGGTTACTGTGATGCTCGGGCCAGTTTTCTGGCTCTCAGTGACACTGACGGTGGTCTCCTGTGTGCAGCCGGCAAGGAACAGAAGGGTGCAGGCCAGAACGGCGCCCGCAGCTATCCTGCGAACTATATTAGACATCATTTCCTCCATAAATATATTGATTGATATGAATCGAACCTTGAGGAGGGACGAGACTCGAACACTATCGCAAAGATCTAGTTCATAAAGCAGTGACGTGGATCACCGTGCATTGTGATATGTAGTTAAATCCTTATATCAACTACAAGTTTTACCTATAGTTAACTTCTATATTAGATATTTCACAAATTAGTCGCTAGTTTTTGGATGATAGCTTTGATCATAGGTCGCAGGTGGTTTAGCCTTCGGTAAGGTAGTTCCGAAATGGAATTCATGCCGTGGGATCGCACTTGGTATTGTTTGGATTCATCTCCGACCGCGAACTCGCAATCCTCGGTGCAGCTTCGTGCCGCGCTAAAGATTGTTCACACTTCCTCAGTTCAATCACCTCCAGGTTTCGCGGGCATTTCGGTCAGTTATGCGCCCAGCAGATAATCAGGTTGCGGCCGTCTTTTCTGTGCCCATGTTTCAGGAAGTTGCGGTTTTCAAATTCAAGCTCAATGCGCACCATCTGCCACTGCCCCGCGCCACCTCGCGCATGGCCTCGCGATCCGGAAATTCGGTCTGTATCCGATGGACAGTGAAGCCCAGTCGCAGCGTGTGGTCTCCACCAACATCGCAGGCTTTTTCTATGTGTCACAGGAAGCAGCACGCCACATGCGGCAGAAGGGCGGCGGTCAAATCATCATGATCTCCACGACACTGGCTTAGCAAGCCGGTGGCCGGAGTAAATGCGGCGCCCAGGCGAGGAAGTGATAGACCACCACTGGGAGAGCGCGGCGAGGAGCAGGTGGGAAGAACGCTTCGTTCAGTTCTGACGGCAGGAAACTACAGGTGTATCCCTACTGGCAGGCATTGACATTCCAGCGGCCGGCAAGATGCCGAATCATCACGAGAATGGTTTCTATGTTCGAAATGATTGCTGGGCTGCGCGCTCTCAGGCGGTTCTCCTGATCTCCTTAACACCTACATTAAGCCGCTGGCGCAGCAGTGCTCGCAGAGTCGCGCCGTCTGCGTATCCCACGCGAGTGGCAACTTCGTCCACGGTCGCGCTGCCCGTTTTCAAGAGATGCACCGCACGCTCCACCCGCAAGCTCTGGAAATAAGACAGCGGTGATTTTCCGAGCACGCTCTGCAAGTGGCGCGCGAGTGTCCGCTTGCTGGACCCAGTGGCTTTGGCCGCATCGTCGAGCGAAAACCCCTTGCTCAATCTCGCGCGGGCCCAACCTTCGAAGCGTTGGACCAGGGGGTCCGCGTGGACCAGGTGATCGGTCAGGGCATACGCAGACTGCGACGGACGGGAATCGACGATAAGATATTTCGCGGTGAGAGAAGCAAGCTGCGGACTCACTCCCCGAATCAGCCATAGAGCAAGGTCCATATGGCTCAGCGCCGCCCCCGCAGTCACGAAGCGGCCAGATCTGACGAGCATGTTCGATTCATCGAGCAACACGTTCGGGTATCGCTTGCGAAACAGCGGCGCCAGCCACCAGGTTGTAGTTGCGCGCTGATGATCGAGTAGGCCCGACTCAGCCATTACAAAGGTCCCGACGCAGGCGGCCGTCATCGTTGCACCGCGGCGGGACCACCGTTGAAGCGCAGCACCGGCGTCCCGGATGTCTGGCCGGACAAGGGCATTTTCCAATGGACCGGGCATCTTGAATCCAATTGCCGGGACCACGACGCAGTCAGGCATCCGCGCGTCAATGGCAGCAACGGGAACGCTGAGCCCCTGCGATGTCTTGACTGCCTTTCGTACCCCCACAATCTTCACATCAAATCGTGGCACCGCTAGACCGGCGACCTCAATCAATTCGTTCGCGGTCTGGAATGCATCGAGCACAGCCGAGAGGCCCAAATCAAAGACGCCGTCAAGTACAAGCACATTTATGCGCATGGCAATAATGATATCAAATAAGGCATTCTTGCCTCTAGTGTGAAAACGCACCGAGACGTAGTCTCGGAACAGGCCGCACTCGGCCTAAGGAGAATTGAAAATGCTTGCACTTGGATTGTTTGTACGTCTTGAGGCAAAACCCGGGAAGGAAAAAGAGGTCGCCGCCTTCCTGAAACAAGGTCTTCAACTGGCACATCAGGAAGCCACCACTCCGCTGTGGTTCGCGCTGCGCCTGGGCCCATCCACGTTCGGCGTATTCGATGCGTTTGCCGATGAGTCGGGAAGGCAAGCCCACCTCAACGGGCCCATTGCCAAAGCACTCTTTGCCAAGGCGCCAGATCTCTTGGCCGTGCCGCCTTCCATAGAAAAACATGAGGTTCTGGGAGCCAAGCTTCCGCAGGAGGTGGTAGTCGGCTAGAAGTGTGTTGCTGCTAGGGCGGCTCATTCTGAGGCCGCCCCAACAACACAGAATCAGCCCACTACCCAGGAGGTTCTAAATGCAGATTAAGTTTCAGACAGCTTTGATCACCGGCAGCTCACGCGGATTGGGGCGGCAGATTGCGGTGAAACTGGCGACGGAGGGTGTTAAGAGAATCGCCATTCATTACCGGACGGGGAGGTCCGATGCGGAGACTACTTTGTCTTTGATTGAGGCGGCGGGCGCCTCCGGTGTGCTTGTGCAAGGCGATGTGGCCGACCCCGTGGTTGCGGAGAACCTGGTGAAGGAGGCGGCCCAGAAACTTGGAGGCTGCGACATCTTTATTCAGAGCGTGTGCCCTCCGCTAGGAGAGATTTATGAGCACGTGATGGCGACGGAGTTTTCGCTGGAGAAGTGGCAACTCGCATTCGATACGCAGGCACGCGCGTTTTTCATCAGTGCCCGGACCGCGGCGAAGTTTATGCGTGGTGGAGGGCGGATTATTGGGTTGTCGTATACCCAAGGCGGGAAGACAGGCGGTTGGCAACCTTGGGTGGGCATGGGGCCGGCGAAGGCGGCGATGGACAGTATCGGCCGGTATTTCGCGGTAGCGCTGGGGCAGTATGGGGTGACGGTGAATACGGTGAGCCCTGGAATGTCGGATGGCGGGCTGATGGTACAGACTCCGCAAGAGTTTCAGGATGCAATCAAGGAATGGGCGCAGTCAGGATGGACTCCTTTGGGCCGGCGAGGCACTCTGCGGGATATTGCAGACGTTTGTGCGCTGCTGTGCAGTGATGAGGCGCGGTTTTTGACGGGACATGCGCTTTCAGTGGATGGTGGGAGTTCATTGATGAATTCGGATTTCCCTTTGGCGCTTCAGCTTCCGGGGTAGAGTGCTCTCGGCCCTGGTAGACGTTTTTTTGCGCTTCGCGCGTTCGGCGTTTTGGTCGCGAGAGTCGACACAGGCTACGGCTCTCGCGATTCAGAAACGATTTAGACAAATCGCATCGCGCTCCACGATTACTTACGCCGCAGTCTGAAGAAATTGCCTGACTTCAGACCACAGTTCTGCCTCATGTCCTACGGCGAGGTGCCCGCCAGTGGGATAGCCGAGGAACCGTGCTCCGGGAATATTCTCCGCGGTATAACGAGCGCCTGGATAGGTGTTGTAGAGGCAATCCTCGATGCTGGACACCAGGGTCGGAAGCTGCAAGTGTTCCAGATCATATCGCGGCAGGGACCGGGCGACGGCAGCCTCGTTCTGCAAACCTTTTTTGCGTTGGCTGACCGGCTCGATGTGGTCCAGGACCTCGGTGATGCGCGCCTGTTCTTCCGCACCGGCCTGCTCTACGTCTTCCGGCGGTGTGCCCAGAACGGTCTTGAACATGGTGTTACGCGCCAGCTTCGACATGGCCCAGAAAATGAAGTCGGAGCTGACAGCCGTGTTGGCCAAAAATTCCCGCAATGCTGATGGCGGCGCGCCGGCGGGGGCGCCGCTATACACCAGAGGAACTGCGAGCACCAGCGACGTGCATCGTTTGGGGTGACGCAGGCAGAGTTGCATGGCAGAGGGAGCCCCGGCGGAAACGCCCAGCACCGCAACCTTCTCGAGTTGTAAGGAATCGAGCAGGCTGGCGTGGGCATCGGCCTGCGCCATGGGCGAAGCATCCTTGGGCAGCGGCGTGCGTAGATAACCGAATCGCGACGGAGCGATGACTCTGAAGCCGGCGTCGACCAGAGGACGGGCGAATTCCAGTCCCTGATCGAAGCCACCGCCTGCCCCGTGAATCACGAAAACGGGAGCACCGGTTCCAACGTCAGCATATTCAATCAGGCCCGACGGGGTATTCGCCAGCTTACTTCCTGAAGAAACACGCGTCCTGGCTGCGGTCAGATCGCGACGGTAACGGCGGTAGACCAGGGCCCCTGCTACTGCGAGCGATGCGGGAACAACGGTCAGAAGCGCGAGAGAAATTTTCCGTTTTGCAAGCTGTGATTTCATACACTGCCCCCGGGGCTGAATCACTTAAAATTGGAAACCTTTTTTGCGTGCCAGACCATGACAGCGATCACACTTGGTTGGGAGAGCAATCCAAACCTTGTTGTTGATTATCGTAAGTAATGTGGATATTTGGCCTTCCGTGCTCTTTGTACCGAAATGGGACTTTTTGATTTCTGAAACGCTCTGCTAACATCAGTCACTATTTGATGGGACTGGCCCGTATTAACTGTGAACTACGGGAAATTGTGTCCTGCAAGAGGAACTTATGAGCGCAATCGAAGCCGAAATTCTCGTCGTTGCCGTCTTTGGCCTCGTAGCTATCTTCGCCTTGGCTTGGGGGCGCAAGAGCTGTGCAATGAGGATTTGTGATGTGAGACACACGTATGCAAAAAGTAAAAAGCAGTGCGGGATCGGGCGTCGTCCGACAGGTGCGTTGCGATGGACGAGCGGAGTGCTCCTGGCGGTGGTAGTCAATCTCGTATTGGCGGTATGTTCGAAGGTAGTCGCGGCGCCGACCATTTCTCCTGGAGCCCATGCACTCACGGATGCGGGACAATGCCTTCCGACGGCGTTCGAGCCGTGCCCGCAAGATCCGCCATCCCCCCAGGGGGGTGGCATACCACCTGGCCTCAGTCTCAGCTACACCTGGGCGTCGTGTCTTGCGCCGGTGACGGACTCGGACGGAGACGGACTCGACGATGGCTGCGAGATGACGCTCGCCAGCGCGTTTGCGCCGTCGCTGATGGTCGACCTCCGCGATTGCAATTGGGACGCGGGACTCAATCGATTGGGCGGCGAGTACTATTACGGTGTGAAGCGCCGTTTGAGCAATCAAAGCATCATACGCATCGGGTACCTGCCAGCCTACTACTCGGATTGTGGGTCTGAACCGCATACAGGAGACTCGGAGTTCATCCTCGTCGACGTGACCTACAACACGACGACCGCCCGATGGACCTTTCAGGGGGCGTTTCTCTCGGCACACTGTGGCGCTGAGCAGTTCTCAATTTCGTCCGATCCCGATTGTCAGTTCTGGGGGCACGAGTATTGGGATGGGGGCAGCGTGCAAGACGGGCTTGTCTCGCATGCCAGCGGCAGCTATGTCGGGGGCATCGCACGGGGTGCGCCGATCATCTGGGTCCCGACCGGCAAGCACGGGAACTACTACTCGGGCGACAAGTGCAACAACTCCCAGGCTGGGCTAGCCGGGGTCGACATTTGTCCGTATCTCACTACGGCTCCGCAGCGTTTTCCCGTTACCTCAAATCGGTGGCAGAACATCGATTTTCCGGAATCGGGCGTATGGGCTCCATTCGGCCCACGCTGGGGTAGCACACTGCCGACACCAGGGGCCATGGAGGAGTTCAACGAAGGCGGAGCGTGCAGCAGCACGTCGACAAACTGCTATGTATTCAATGGCTGGCTCAGACCATCGTTGGGCGGTGGTGCCACGCGATATGGCGATCTGATTCGACGCTACTTCGACTGGTGGGTAACGACCGTTTACTGGCCGCCGTGTACCACGCTTCATAACGCATTCGAACCCTGCACCGGTGGGTGAGCTCATGGTGGGGTCCAGCCTGCCGCCTCGATCTCCAGCGGCAGTGAGACACTAAACACTGAACTCGGGAACGAGAACGCCGCCGCCGTGACGTTTCTCGCGAACAGCAATGCGCTCAACATCGACCTGCGCAAGAATGGCGGGGGCACGCGTCAGCAAAGACGCGCTTAATTCCGCGTCTTTGTTTTTTATTTAAAATCGGCCAGCTTCTATTTGGTGCGGAACTCGACATCCTTCAAAATTATTTACAGTCCTGTAGACGAAAAGGCAGGAGTCAGCCTAACTCATTGCAAGATTGGTCGGGGCGACAGGATTTGAACCTGTGACCCCCTGCGCCCAAGGCAGGTGCGCTACCAGGCTGCGCTACGCCCCGACATAATGAAGCAATTATTTTCATTCTAACCGATTTTGCAGGGCTTGAGATTTTGCCCGCTTAAGGGCGGCAGGCATTGGTGCGTTTCGTTTCCAGAATAGGTATTTCCGATGGGTTGCAGGCCCGGCTCCTCCGGTGGGGGCGTGTCTGTTACGAAAACCAAAAAAATTAGCAAAAACGGCTCGTGCATCCGCACACAAATGTGTGCTTGGCCGGCGAGCTTGCCGGTGAGTCTGAGGCGCCATTTCAGCACTCCGATTATCTCCGTATTCCTCCATTGCTCTTGGGAACAGGAAAGCAAGCCTAATCCGGGATCAACCCCAGGAGTTGGGGGGCAAGAAACAACAGAAAGGACCGTGAGAAAGCTCTACAAAAGTAGCGAAAAATGGCCATTCAAAGACATTCCCAGGTCCAGAAAAGATGTGAAGGTAGCCTTGAAAAGTGAAAGGAACCGGGGTGCGGTCCGGCAAAGTTTGAGTTAAGATTACGACCGGCCATGGGCAAAGGTAACCTTAGAGCGCCCCGTACTTATTTCTAAAGTAAGACCAATATTTTCCCTTAGTAAAGCTCTAATAACCACCGAGCCAGCGTCGAGGGGTGAAGTTCCCAATTCGGGAAAAATCTGTTCTAGATTCGGAAACTCATACTAAGGCTAATCGTTTGTTATGGATACCCGATGCAACGTGAAACTTGTCTCGCAAGTCATTCACCTCTGAGGAGATCACGCATGAAGAAGGCGATTGTAAGGTTTGTGATATTGGCAGCTTTGTTTTTGTCAGCCAACGTTGGTGTTAGCAATTCGATCGTTCAGAGCGATCTGCCATGGCCCTGCCCGCCAATATGCCCCGTGCAGTAGACCGTGACGCTGGTAACCTGGAGAGATTAAAACACTGTCATTAAGACTTGTAGAGTGACTGGTCAAGAAGTATCCTTTAGGGAGTTATGTCACTCGATCATCTTATACACAACGTCTGGTTTCTGGGCTTGTTTCTCCAGGCCCTGCTGACTGGCGTTCTGCTGATCAAGAGGACGTGGAGAACCTTTCCCGTCTTTACCAGCTACACGGCATTCAGTCTGCTCGAATCGCTGGTGGCGTGGGCGGTTTATATTTACAAAAACCAGACGGCGTACCTCATCACGTACGTGGTCGGCGAGAGTGTGCTATTAATCTTGGGGTTAGCGCTAGTGCGCGAGATTTTTACCCATCTGTTTTCCGCGCATGCCGGGTTGCGCAAAGTGGCAACTTTGCTTTTCCGGGTTGTTGTGGTGTTACTGATGGTACTGGCCCTGACGGTGATTTCCATCAAGGCCCCGATTGGTAGTAGCTCGTTAAGAATTGTCGTGCCGATCGTGGAAGAAGCCGGACGGATTGTGCAGGTGGGGCTGATCATGCTTTTGTTCTTGTTCTCCAGCGCTTTTGGACTGCGCTGGCGGCAGCATGTTTTTGGAGTGGCCCTGGGTTTGGGCGTGACCACTGTTGTTGAACTGCTGGCGATTACGCTGGTGCCGCATGTCAATAAGGCAATGGCATCCGCACTGAATCTGGCCCATGTTGTAACGTTTGACTTGGCTCTGCTGGTGTGGATGGGCTATCTGATCGCACCAGAGCCGGTGAGGAGCAGCGTGGATGTTCCCAAACGGGCCCAGTTGGAGCAGTGGAACCAGGCAGTTATGGAGCTAATAAGCAGATGATTACTGTGATCGTTATTGCGCTTGCGTTGTGCGCCGTCATGTTGTTTTACATGGCGGTACGCAGCCGCAGAAAGCAGGCGGGACAATCGTTTCGCCCGGTAGATCTAAACGCTTTCCGTACCCTGATGGACAGGGATGATGAGCTCTTCATGCGGGAAAAGCTCCCGCGTTCAAAATTTCTCCAGCTTAAACGCCAGCGTATTCGCGTGACGATGCGCTATGTGGCCAGGATCGCAAGCAATGCCTCAGCGGTGCTGCATGTGGGTGAGGCGGCGCGAGTGAACCCGGCGCCGGAAGTGGCGCAGGCGGCCGTGCAGGTCACGGAACTGGCAGCGCAGATTCGCCTGCAGTGCCTGTTAGCCATGGCAAAACTCTCACTCGAATACGCGGTGCCGTCTCTTCAGCTTACTCCGGCTATGCTGGTGCCCAAATACCAGACATTGCGGGAGAACCTGCGGCGTCTGGGTGCGCTGCAAACGCAGAACCCGGCCCCGCTGGCAACGGCCATCTAAAATTTCCATTTCCATCAAAAGCCCTGCTCTTTGAGCAGGGCTTTTTGTTATTCACATGCACTCATTTTGAGCACGCCGGGCAGCGAAGAAAGCCAAGGCCCACCAAAAGGCTTTCGGGGTAAAGTGTGAAATACTCAGAAACATGCAATCGTTTACTGTGCCGGTCCGCTTCTGCGGCCCGCCCGGTTCCGGCAATGGAGGCTATGCGTGTGGCATGGTCGCCGGGAAGCTAGGGAGTGTCATAGAGTGCACGCTGCGCAGCCCCGTCCCCCTGGATGCGCTTCTACAGGTTGAACGCACGCAGGCCGGCGCAGTCCTGCGGCAGGGTGACAAGGTAATTATTGAAGCGCAGTCCACCACCCTTGCCGTTGAGCCGCCAACTCCAATCCGTTTGGAAGCCGCCACTGCTGCAATGGCCACTTCACTCGCTCTCGATCCGCGCCATCCATTTCCAACATGTTTCGTCTGCGGCCCGCAACGGGAGATGCGGGACGGCCTGAGAATTTTCCCGGCTGCAATCGATGAAGAGCTGTATGCGGCCACATGGCTCCCAGCCCCCGAATTTGGCGATAGCCGCCAGTTGCTGAAAACGGAATTCCTGTGGGCGGCGTTGGATTGTCCCACGGGCTTCGCGGCTGGATTCCCCGCTGCCGGCAAGCTGGTAACGGGACGGTTGGCCGTGGAGCAACTCCAGCCAGTCCGCGTAGGCGAGAGCTGCCTGCTTCTGAGCTGGCCGCTTGGAATGGAAGGGCGAAAACATTTCAGCGCCGCCTGTCTTTACCAGAATGAAACGCTGTGCGCCGTTGCGCGGGCAACCTGGATTCGTCTGGAAGCTTGAGTGATGCCAAAAGTACCAGAAAGGTGCTTTTTCCCGGATTGGGCCAAGGACTTTGTTTTTTGCGCGATTGCAGCGCCGGTGAAACTTTCAAGCCATGTGTTTCGGTTTAGAATCATTGCATGTTCCTGCAAGGTATATTCCCAGCCGTAACAACGCCGTTCTACCCAGACGGAGCGGTGTACTACAAGAAGATCGAACATAATATTGACCGCTATTCGCGGACACCGGTTGCCGGCATGGTGGTACTGGGCTCAACGGGCGAAGCGGTGATGCTGAATGATGAAGAGCGGCGCGAGGTGTTGCGCGTGAGCGCTGAAGTAGCTGCGCCGGAGAAAGTATTGATCGCCGGTACGGGCGCCGAATCCGTGATTGAAACCTTGCGGTTGACCGAGCTGGCAGCCAAATTGAACTATGACGTGGCATTGGTGCGCACGCCCCACTTTTACCGGCCGCAGATGAAACCGGAGGTGTTGCTGGCGTTCTATCGCACGGTGGCGGACCGGTCACCTTTGCCGGTGCTGCTCTATACGGTGCCCCCATTCACAGCCTATGACCTGCCGCTTGAGGTGATTGCGGCGCTGGCCGAGCACCCGAACATTATTGGAATTAAAGAATCGAGTGGCAATGTAGAAAAAGTGGCCGCCATGGTGGCAGCCACAAAGCATGTGAAGAGAACCGCTACGGTCACGGAAGTCCAGCAGGCCGTGACTGCGCGTATGCTGGCCGCGCCGGTCAGGGAAGAAAATGGCGGCCAGTTGGTCAGCGTGGGCCAGCTGAATGGCGGATCGGAGATTGCCGTGGCAACGCCGCCAAAACTTTCGCCTCCCAAAATCAAAACACGCAGTAAAGAAGTGGGCTTCCAGGTCCTGGTGGGCGCGGCACATACATTGCTGGATTCACTTCAGGCAGGCGCGAGCGGAGGAGTGCTGGGGATTGCTGCTCCGGCGCCTACGATTTGTTTTGAAATTTACACGGCGTGGAAAGACAATGACCAGGAATTGGCGCGGTCCAAGCAGTTGGGGCTGGCGCCTGCGACGAAACGAGTGGTATCAGAATTGGGTATCCCAGCAATTAAGTACGCCATGGACCTCAATGGATATTATGGCGGTGTTCCCCGTCTGCCGCTTCTTCCGCTCACGGCAGGCCAGAAACGGGAGGTAGAAGCGGTAATGGGCCCTTTCCGAAATTGATGGGGAGATGGATTTCAATACCAGATTTTTAAGAACCAGAGTTTTTAAAACCAGGGTTTGTAAAACCGGGGGATTCAATAGCATAGCTTGTTGGGGTATGGAGCCGCTATTTTCAAGATAATCAGGGTGCCTGATGTGTAGAACGTTAAGCCAGTCCGGAAAAATGCCATCAGAACAAGCACTTTAGAGATCAACAGGCAGCTCTTTTGTATATTCCCCAATGGGGTGAAGGTTTCTTTATGCAAGCTGGCAGCCTTGGGGTTAAACTAGGTGCCAGTATTTTGAATTGAATTGCCGCTACACTTACAATCTTCCGGCGTGAATAATTAAGTTTTCCTGTTTCCACTGTGACTGGCGATTGCGGCGCGGACGGCAGGGAAGCGATTTACGTGGGCCGAGGAATTTACTGTGCTGTCAGCGGGCAAAAAGTTACGCGAGTTGCGCGAGCAAATGGGTCTCACACTGCGGGACGTAGAGCTCGCAAGTACCTCGCTGGCTGAATCAAGAGGGATTGAAGAATTCATCATCAACCCCAGCCGCCTTTCTGACATTGAGACCAAAGGGGTCATTCCCAGCATTTACCGGCTCTATGTCCTTTCCGTAATCTATCGTGCGGATTTCACGGAATTGCTCAAGCTGTATGGCGTGGACCTGAGCTTTACCGCCGCCGACTTTGCCATTTGCCGTCCAGGCAAGACGCACCGGCTGGAAATCGCCGCAGGCCGGGGCAATGTGCAAATCCCGATCAAGCTGGATCCAGGCTTTGATCTTCGACGCTCCGCTGACCTGGGCCGCATGATTGAGAGCTGGGGCGTGGTTCCGATGCAATACCTGCAAGAGCTTTCCAAGCAGAAATACACCTACGCCTATATCGGCACGGAAGACCTGACCATGTATCCTCTGCTGCTGCCTGGCTCGTTTGTCCAGGTGGATGAAACGCGGAGCCGCGTGGAAGAAAAGAAGTGGCGTTCAGAGCTGGAGCGCCCGATCTATTTCATTGAAACCAGAGAAGGCCACGTGTGCTGCTGGTGCTCCGTGCGGCGCGGGGAAATCGTGCTGCAATCCCATCCTCTTTCACCGGTGTCAGCACGGATCCTGAAACACCCGCAGGAAGCCGAGGTCCTGGGCCAGGTGGTGGGCGTGGCTATGCGACTTGGTGAGTCGTACTCTCCTGCTGAGCCAATGCAACAACCGAGTCCTGAAGAAGACGTAGGTGAGCCGAAAGAATTGCGTCGCCGTTAACCGGGGCTTTCAGCACGAAAGAGTTCGGGTTGAGAATCTCTGGAACGCCGGAGTGGGCGATGGCTTGCTGATACTCCTGAAAAATCTCACGTACGGGCACATGGCTTAAAGCCAGAGACGTCTCCATGTGGGCGGCGTAAATGGCCTCTTGCGTGGGGCGATTGCCATAGGCGCGTGAAAATCCCCAGTGCAGATAGCCTCCGCTGCCGGTCTGCAACGAACAGATATAGGCCAGTTTTTCCACCAGTGTGGGCAGAGCGCTTAATGTGCGTTTTTTGAAGTCCTCAGCAGCTTTAAGAATCATGGCGCGTGATCCCCCGGAAACTGCTCAATTTCAGGCAGTTTTCTTCAGCCAACAGGCAGCTTATCCATGAAAACATAGCATAAATGCCTGCCGGTGGCAGCACTTTTAGTTTCTGTTCTGAAAATAAGAAAATTAGGTACTGGAGTAACCATGGAGGGGCTGGGAATCTGGCATCTGGCGGGCCGTCAAGTCCCGGAGAGCCTCTATCTTGTCCAAATCAATGATCGGGGAGACGATATCACCTAGAATTTTTACAGTTCCTTTCATCCTGCCAAGCCGGTTAGCTCCTCTCCGTATCCGGGGTTCGCATTTGCAGCAATCCATGGAGTTTCTTTATCAACGCTCCAACCGAAAGCGATTTCCCCCCAAAGGGGTGAGAGTCAATCTAGGCGGGTGCTGCGGTTTCCAAGGAATGAGACGCAAGCTTCGCATCCATTCTTCAAACGCCAAATTCCGCAATTCAGGACAGTTTCTCCAGAAGCTACTGGATAGATTTACCGTGATCGACAAACGACCCAACTCCACCACTACGTTTGTCCATTTCCTGTCAAAGAATTGTTGGGCGTTTTTAGCGCCAACCCTAATTCCAAAAATTAATCCCAACGATCCCAAGGGACCATTTTTCCAGGCCGTGACGTGCACTCTTTACCTCTTTGCCCGACGTTAATACCGCTTGTGTATTCTATGGCTACAGCCACGCCAAAGCCAGATCAACGATTTGGTCACAGATTTTCAATCTGCTACATTCAAGCAAATGGAGAGCATGCGAGTTCTTATAGCCGGTGGAGGCACCGGCGGACATGTAATTCCAGCCTTGGCGATCGCGCGTGAACTCAAGACACGTTATGACGCGGAGGTGTTGTTTATGGGCACAGCCAGGGGCCTGGAAAACCGCCTGGTGCCGCAGGCCGGCTTCGGGCTAATGCGGGTCAAGGTTGGCGCGCTCAAGAATGTAAGCCTTGTCACCCGGATGCGGACGCTGTTTGACCTGCCCCGCGCGGTAGTGGACGCGCGCAAAATCATCAAAGTATTCGATCCCGATGTGGTGGTTGGCGTGGGCGGATACGCTTCCGGTCCGGCCATGGCAGCGGCGATCATGATGCATATCCCCACGCTGGCATTTGAGCCGAACTATGTGCCCGGCTTCGCCAACAAGATCGTGGGGCACCGCGTATCAGCCGCAGCGGTGCACTTTGAGCAGACCCAGAAGTTTTTTCGCAACGCACAGGTGGTCGGCGTGCCCGTTCGGGCGGAGTTCTTTAAGGTTCCAGCTACAGGCGGCACACGTCCACCAACGTTGCTGGTTTTTGGCGGAAGCCAGGGCGCGCAGGCGATCAACCAGGCCATGGTGGCTGCTGCACCAGAAGTACTACGGCAAATTCCAGCGCTCCACATCATCCACCAGACCGGAGAGCGCGACTATAATGACGTTCAAGCCGCTTACGAGCGTGCAGGTGTGCGGGCGGAAGTGTCTGCGTTTATCGATGATATGCCCGCAGCCTTTGCCCGGGCGGACTTGCTGCTGTGCCGGTCGGGCGCGAGCACGGTGGCGGAAATTACAGCGGCAGGGAAGCCGGCGATTTTTGTGCCGTTCCCGCGCGCCGCGGACGACCACCAGCGCCGCAATGCGGAGGCGATCGTGCAGTCCGGCGCGGCCGTACTGGCGCCGCAGGCGGAACTTACGCCGGAGCGGCTGGCAAGGGTGGTCACAGAACTGTTTGCCGATCCGAAGCGTCTAAAGAAAATGGCGGAGCAGGCACGGGCGCTCTCACACCATGACGCCGCAGGTCGAGTGGCGCGGATGGTGGCGGAATTGGCGAAACGTAAGACGGTTTAGCTGCGAATGAACGCGAAGAGCGCGAATTTGGGGACTGAAAGCGACTTGTTTCGCACAGCGCGGTGAACGAGACACAGGGGCTAAAGCCCATTCACTTTAAGCGCTATATGGCACGGATAAATCCGTGCCCTGATACCGGCTGAGGCTAAAGCCGGGAAAGCAAAGAATAAAGGGGTGAGCCCGGCTTGCGCGACGAACCCGCTGTAACAAGCGCAGAACGTATTTGCCGAAGGCAAAGCGCTTGCGCGGGTTGGAGTAAAGCGACAGAAAAAATAAGAATAAGGGCGAACCCGGCGAGCGCGGTGAGCCCGCTGCATCAGGCGCACAACGCATCGGAGTTGGCTGAGCTCTTTAAGCGGTTTGGAGCGTAGCGACATAAACTAAAGACAATGTTTGCAAAAATTCAGCGTATCCATTTCGTAGGCATCGGCGGCATCGGCATGAGCGGCATTGCCGAAGTCCTGCTTACGCTTGGATACAAGGTCTCGGGCTCCGATCTCAGGCATTCCAGCGTGACCGAACGGCTGGCGGAAAAGGGCGCCATTATTTTTGAAGGCCATCGCGCGGAAAACATCACCGGCGCCGAGGTGGTTGTAGCCAGTTCAGCCATCCGTCGTGACAATGCGGAGATCATGGCAGCGCACGCCGAGCTTATTCCGGTGATCCAGCGAGCGGAGATGCTGGCTGAACTTATGCGCCTGAAATACGGGATCGCCATTGCCGGCATGCATGGCAAGACCACAACAACAAGCATGGTTGCGGCGGTGCTGGCGGCCGGCGGACTCGACCCTACCGTCGTCGTGGGGGGACGCGTGGATGCCATGGGCTCCAATGCGCGTCTGGGCAAATCACAATACATGGTTGCCGAGGCCGATGAGAGCGACCGCTCATTCCTGAAGCTGTCTCCCATTCTTGCCGTGGTCACCAACATTGATCGCGAGCATATGGATTGCTACCGTGACATGGCGGACGTGGAGCAGGCTTTTCTGGATTTCATTGATCGCGTTCCTTTTTACGGCATGGCCGTGCTCTGCCATGACGATGAGCGTCTGCGCGGCATGTTGCCGCGCCTTGCCCGTCGTGCTACTACATACGGCACGCATGCGGACTCTGACTTCCGCGTCCTGGGCGCTAAAGGCAAATGCGCAGGCAACAAGCATTACGCGCATTTTTCCGTGGAATACCGGGGCAAATCGCTGGGCGACTTTCACCTGCGCGTCCCGGGCAATCACAATGTGCTCAATGCCACAGCGGCCGTGGCTGTGGGCGTTGGGCTGGATATTGAACCAGAGCGCATTCGTGAAGCGCTGGAAAACTTTCGCGGTGTTGATCGCCGTTTTCAACTGCGGGGCCGCGCTGCCGACGTGAGCGTGATTGACGATTACGGCCACCATCCTACTGAGGTTCGCGCTACGCTGGCTGCGGCGCGCCATTGCGGATTCAAACGCGTCCACGTGATCTTTCAGCCGCACCGCTTTACCCGCACGCGCGACCTGCTGGAGCAGTTCGGCACCTCGTTCAATGATGCGGACACCGTTTTTGTGCTCGATATCTACGCCGCCAGCGAGCCGCCTATTCCTGGCATTACCGGGGAGCGGCTGGCGCAGACGATCCAGGCGCTCGGCGGAAAGAGCGGCAATGTGAGCTACATCAGCTCGTTCGATGAAGCGGCGCGGCAGGTGATTGCGCTGGCCGAATCAGGCGACATGGTGCTGACTCTCGGGGCAGGCAGCGTGTCACAGCTTGGACCCATGGTGCTGGAGCAGTTGAAGAAGAAGCAGGCAGCGCTCAAGGAAGCGGCAAGCTATTAGCACAGAGTCACGCGCCGTGCAAAAACCAACCTGCCCAGTCTCAAGAAAGAAGAATTCAAGACCAGGCAGGTTGAGCCCCATCCGATCTAAAAGCCCAGACCAAAGTGAGTAGCAAATGTCACCGAGTTCGTGGAAGGACCACCCGTGGGGCGGTTGAACTTCACCGGCAGATCGGCTTCAACGAAATACGATTTGAAGAAGCCATTCGGGTTCTTGAACTTCCAGCTCTTGTTCACCAGCGGGATAAACCCAAATTGCGATGAGTTGATGTCGAAGGCGACGCGCCCTCCGGCAGCCCATCCATGCGAGATGCTCCAGACCAGGCCGGGATCCACGGTGAGTGAGACGGAACGTGGATCGTCAGAGATGCTGGGCACCATTTCCAGGTCCAGGGTCATGCGGCCTTTGCCGTGGAAGGAGACTCCCAGCGGAAACCCGATCTGGAAATTGTCGCCGATGGTGGTGGTCTGTCCGCCGCCGTGCGTGACCCATGGAATCACGAATCCCACATGGCCCCCCACGGTTATCTGTGCCTGTGCGGCCGGGGCCGCCACGAGCATGACGAATGCTACCGCTGCAACGATTGCAATACGCAGAACTACGCTTCTGAGCATTTCTCTCTCTTAACCTTTCTTGTTTGATTTGAATTGTGTGTTGAAAAAAAAGGAGGCCCGCACCGGGGCGCCGCAAGTAGCATGTTGCGGCGAAAGAGCGGAGTGTGAAGCGGTCACCCGTGGACTTGACCGGGGAGAACTTCAGCCCACCGCAGCTTACAGCAATGGCGCGGTTGTCTGCAACGAATTGTGAGCGGCGAGCGGGAATTTTTGACTTTAGACCCTGCGGGAACCGCAAGAAGCGTCAATAGCGATTAAGCCAAAGCAGGCGTGGTTTGACTCGCGAAATTCCCCAGCGCTCGAAATCGCGTGCCGGGCCACGTTCTCAGGTGCGCTCCAAAATTTTGCAACTTTTTCCGCCGCGGAGGGTCTAATCATTCCATATAACGCTCTGATTTTTTATCCGAGCAAGGTGGGGAAGCCGTCCTGGGGACTTGGGACCGCTTCACTACGGAAGAGCGATGCAAGAAGCGGCCGCGGTCTCTCCTGCGGCCGTTTTTCTATTAAAATTGAACCCATGTCCAATTCGGGGCCTTTGTTCCGCCCGTATGACAAGCTGGTGAAGATCACACTCGGGGAGAAGCAGTTTGAAGTTCCTGACGGCAATATGCTTCTGCGTGGATTGCAGTATCTCTCACCTGAAGACATCTCCTACGGAAAATTCTGCTGGAATGAAGAGTGCCAATATTGCCGCGTGAATTACGATCTGGGGCCGGGCACGCAGAACCGCACTGCGATCTCATGCAAACTGATGGTGCAGGAAGGGATGCGCGTGACGGAAGTAGCGCAGGAGATCAAGTATTGCTTGCGGAAGCTGGGGCTGGACCTGAAAGTGAAGGCGGCAACGAAAGAGTAGTGGCTCAGCGATGGCTGGGCGAAGGGCGAGGAACTTTGGCCTTGGAGGCCGCGCCCGCGGCCCCCAGTTTTGTAAGACGATCCCGGGCCTGCAAGGCCTCAGGGCTTTTTGGATAGCGGCTGATCAGGCTGCGCAACTCCTGCACACCGGCGTCACGCTGGCCGAGCTCCAGCAGAGCATAAGCTTTCTTCAGTTGGGCCGCTGCGGTCTTGTTGCCGCCCGGATATTGGTCGAGCACCTTGTTATAAGACTGAACGGCGCCGCTGAAATTGCCCTGGCGATAGGCAATCTCTCCCAGATAGAACTGCGCATTGCCGGCAAGATCGGTGTTGCCATAAACCTGCAAATATTGCGTGAACTCCTGCGAAGCAAGATCATTCTTGTTGGCGTTGTAGTCACGCAGCCCGTCGTTATAGAGCTGGTCAGCGGGCGGGGCCTGCGGGACGTTGCTTGCCGCACCGGGCGACGCACCACCGGGTTGCGATCCCGGAGGAGAGGTGATGTTTTGCTGCGCGGTCTGCATGTCATCAAGTTGTTTGCTCACCTTGGCGAGGCGAGCCTTCAGTTCGTCCACGGCGTCATGCAGCGCCTGCACCTGCCCGGAAATCTGATCGACCTTGCTGCCCGCGTC
The DNA here is from genome assembly GCA_020072585.1 of Terriglobia bacterium. Lineage (GTDB taxonomy): Bacteria > Acidobacteriota > Terriglobia > Terriglobales > Acidobacteriaceae > Angelobacter. Next base: position 79,243 of record JAIQGL010000001.1, read on the forward strand.
CGTGGTCTGCTGTCCCAGCGATTTTTGCAGGTTCTGGACGGTAGTACCCATTTTGTTTACGTTATCGATCTGCTGGGTGAGCAGGTCTTTCATGATGCCCATGCGCTCATCAAACGATTGCTGCATGCGGGCCATGTTGTCCTGCATGATCTGGAGCTGGGTGGAGATCTGGATCAGCTGCGACTTGGTGTCAGCGGCGGCAGCGTTGTGGCTGGCACACACTGTGAAAAGCAGCAGAGCGAGCAGGGCGATGAGACTTTGTTTCTTCATAGGCATTTAACTCGTTAGATGCAGAATGGCTGTTGATCCTGCAAGAATTTTCTTGTTTTTCAAGACGAGAGGCGCGGAATTGAAGCCGGACGGGCGCGGGCCCGCCCGGCGTTAGGTTTAGTGTAACAGCGTGAAATGATCGCGGCGGTTTTTCTGCCAGCAATCCTCATTGGATTCAGAGCATTGCGGCTTCTCTTTGCCGTAGCTGATGGTCTTGAGCGCGTCCGCCCCCACACCGTTCTGGATGAGCGCCTGTTTGGCGGCATCGGCGCGGCGTTCACCCAGCGCCAGGTTGTACTCGGTGGAACCGCGTTCGTCGCAATTGCCCTCGATCTGTACTTTCCAGCCCTTCTGCTTGATGATCTGGGCGGCCTGGGCCAGGGCCTGTTGCGATTCAGCACGCAGGTCGGCTTTGTCAAAGTCGAAGTAGATGTCTTTGACCATCTGGGCAAAGAGCTGCTCGTCGGTGACGGGAGGCGGTGTTGGGGCCGGAGTCGGCGTTGGTGTGGGTGGAGCGGTCACGGAAACTTGCGCCGTCGCGTCCTGCGTTCCGCCTGCGCCCTTCGCGGTCAGATGATACGTGGTGGTTTGCGTCGGTGAAACGGTTTGCGAACCACTGGGGTCAACTTTGTTGCCGTCGAGAGCAACATCAGTTGCGTTCTCCGTGCTCCAGGTCAGTGTGGATGATTGCCCGCGCTGAATGGATGCCGGGTTGGCTGAAAGAGTGGCGGTTGGCGCTTTAGGCGGTGGCGGCGGCGGTGGCGCGGGCTCTTTCTTTTTACAGCCGCTTGCCACCATGAACAGGACCAGCACCCCCAGGACGAAGATCCGAATGCTCTTGCTGTTGTTCACCCTCATGTCCTCCAAAAAAGTAATGCACGTCAATATAAAGCCTATTTAAAACTCCAGTTGGGCTGGCTGTTCCGGCCCTGGCGCGTCAGTTGCTGTAAGTGCGTGCCGTCCGCCAGGACGCTCCATACCTGTTCTGTGCCGCTGCGGTTGGATTGAAATACGATGTGCCGCCCGTCCGGCGACCACGATGGAAAGTCATTGCGCCCGCCATCGTGGGTCAATTGTATGATCTGTCGTGATGCGATATCCATAAGATAAATGTCCGAACCGCCAAGAATGCCGGGGCCATAATTTCTAACCCAGGCAAAGGCCAGCAACAATCCATTCGGGGACCAGGCTGGCGAAACAGCATACCCCTGGTCGGTCATCTTCTGCACGTTACTGCCGTCCGCGTCCATTACATAGATCTGGGGCAGCCCTGTTCGTCCGCTGACCCAGGCAATCTGGCCGTTCGTTTTCGGGTTAAAAACAGGTGAAACGTCACCTTTACCGGTGCTGAGCCTGCGTGTGCCGGCGCCTGAAGCCTCGGCGATAAAAATCTCTGACAGTCCGCTGTGCATGGAAGATGCAAAGGCGATTTTAGTTCCATCGGACGACCATGCGGGAGAAAAATTGTCTCCGCCATTGCGTGGGAAGGCTACAGTGCGGCCCAGGTCGAGCGAGTACATCATGATCTGCCAGGAGTCTTTGGTCAGTCCGCTGAACGCCAGCCGCGAACCATCCGGCGAAATCCGCGGTGACAGCGCTATTGACCCTAGCTTGGTGAGCTGTTTCTGGTTGGCGCCGTCATAATCCATGGACCAGATTTCTTTATTGCCGCTGCGATTGCTCACAAAATAAATCTGGCTTTCGGCGATCCCCGGTATGCCGCTGCCCAGGCGGGCAATAATCTCATCGGCAAAGCGGTGTGCGATCAGCCGTGCGTTGTCCGGTGTGGCATCTTCTTTATATTGCTTGCCCAGGATCTGCGGCGAGCCCGGGTTCTTCACGTCATAGAGCCAGCCCTGGACATCGATCTTTCCGCTGTTCACGCCCACGTTGCCAAAGGTAAGTACGCCGGCGTTTGGTGGCGGATCGCCCCATGCTTTCGCGTTCAACTCCGCCGGCTGCCCCGGCGTTTGCGACGGATAAAAACTCTTCGCCACCAGATCAAAGATTCCGGCATTCTCCAGGTCACTCCACAGCACCTGATTGAACACGGTGTTGAGCGGGCCGGTCTGCGCATCAGCATTCGCCGCCTTAAAGTCCGGCACGGCAATCCGCGGACGCTCCTGGCCCATGTTCAGTTCAATCTTGATCCGGTCCTGTGCCGGCGCGCTCACAACCGCGCACAACATCATCAGCGTTAAACCAGCCAGCCAGAGCGTTTTTCCCGTGCCAATTCTTTTTTCGCTATGCATGCCTTCGCCTATTTCGGGGGATAGTCAAACCAAAAATCTACTGTCACCTTGTTGCCTTCCGGCAGCTTGCCGAAAGAATCAATGCGCTGGATCGCTCGCATCGCCGACTGATCAAGTGACGGCACGCCGCTCGTCTGCGCCAGGTGCACGTTGGCCGGACTGCCGTCGCCCAGAATGTCAAACTCGATATACGCGCGATGCGGCGCCTTGATCCGCGGATCAATCTCATACGTCAGCCAGTTCTGCTGTACCCGGCGCTTCACTCCGTCCACGTACCAGCCGTACTTGCCGCCAAAATCGGCATTGCGAAAGCTGAAACCGCCTTTGTAGTTGGCCGTGGTAACTGAGCCATATGGCCCGCTTACCGGACCACCTTCACCCAGTGGCACAGCCGTATCCACCGGCGTGGGGACAGGATGCGGAACAGCATGTGTCGGCGGCACTGGCCGGTCGATCATCTTCTTGGGTGGCGTAACTTTGCTGGTGATCGGAATTGCGTCGTCCGGCGGCTTCTCTATGGCCTTGGGCTGCGGTACCGTCTGCGTTATACCCTTGCTTTCATTGGCAACAATGTTGTCAGACTGCTCCTGCTTCGGAATCGGAATGGAGGCGCTCACCAGCGTCGCCGTCACTGCGTCACCTTCCTTGGTGCCCCAGTCATTCGCGTTGCTATGCGCATTCATCACCAGGCCCAGGGCAAACCCCGCCGCCACCAGTCCCAGATGGAATGCGGCGGAGATGAGCAGCGGTTTCCGCCATTGCTCGCGCTCGTAAAACAGGTTGGCCCGGACGTATGCCATGGTTGTCAGTTACTTTCCGGTCGTGACAAAAAGTTACTTTCCGGCAGCAGTAAAATTTGAAACTCGTATCCAGCGACTGTTTGAAAACTGTATCCAGCCACCGGGTGGAGCAGGGCTTCAGCCCTGCGTTGCCTGCCCGCAAATCCTCCGGCTTTAACCGCTGAGGGAACTCCTACCGGATACATGAGGCAACCGACTCCCTCTTGATGCCTTCTTGAACTCGGGTTCCCGATCTGCGGCTATCTGCGCTAATCTGCGGCAAAAACTCTTACTTCTTCCCTGGCTGAATCGGCTCCGTCACAATGCTCACGTTCGTGATCCCCGCCGATTTCACCGCGCTCATCACCGTGGCAAAAGCGCCAAACGCCACGTTTTCATCGGCGCGCACATACACCGCCTGGCCGCGCGGATCGCGAAACTTCTTGCGCAGCGCATCGCCAATTTCGTCCAGCCTCACGTGGTCGTTGTTCAGGTAAACTTCCTGCCCCTTGGTGATGGAGATGACCAGCCGCTCCTCGGAAATTTCCTTCACCACTTTTGTCTTGGGGACGGAAACCTCAATGCCGGATTGCAGCACCGGCGCCGTGACCATGAAAATAATCAGCAGCACCAGCACCACGTCGACAAACGGCGTGACGTTGATCTCTGAAAGCGACGTCTCCGTGCGCCCGTTTTTACTGGTAAACGCCATCAGCGGACCCCCGTTGTGACCCCGGTGGTGCGCTCAATAAAGTTCATGATCTCCATGGTGAAGTCGTCCATGCGCGCGCCAAACTCGCGCAGGCTGTGCGTGAACTGGTTATAGAAGATCACGGCCGGAATGGCGGCAAACAGGCCCGCGGCGGTGGTAATCAGCGCTTCTGAAATTCCCGGAGCCACGGCGCGCAGCGTGGCTGCGCCGGCATCGCCCAGGCCGTTGAAGGCGTCAATAATGCCCCAGACGGTTCCAAACAACCCGACGAACGGCGCCACCGCGCCCGTCGTCGCCAGCCAGGGCAGCTTGCGCTCCAGCCGCGTCAGCTCTTCTGACGAGGCAATCTGCGCCGCCCTCTGCACGGCGTTGATGTTGCCATCGCCCTGCCGCCGGTACTCGTCATAGGCGTTATCAAACACGGCCACCAGCGGGCTGGGCTTGAACTGCTCGGAGACGGCGGCAATGTCCTGAAGGCGCTGCGCTTTGCGGAACGCCCTCAGGAACCTTCCGCTCTGGGTGCGCGCTCTCCGGATGGAGCCCCACTTGGTAAGAATAATGGACCAGGACATGATGCTGAAGACCAATAGAATCACGAGGACAACCTGCGCCACGGCCCCGGTCTGCCGTATCAGGTTGAAGATCTCCCCGCCGCCCACTAAGCCCACCAGAAAAAAATTTGAATTTATCATTGCAAAGTCAACCGCCTCTATCAGTTAACTCTTGACCGTAACACCTCAAGGTGCTCACGTCAAACGGGTGAATCCATTGGTTAAACAGGGTTACGGAAGGACTAGTACCGTGTGAAGATTTGGAGAAAGTTTTTCCCGATAGAAACAGACGGAAGCTTGGAAAGATTTGTTCCCGGCTTCAGCCGCTGGGACTTTGCTTCTTGTCGCTTCGCTTCGCTGCGCGATTGCCTGCGGCAGCAAGGAATGAATCTTTCCGGCTTGGTGGCGGCATGAGCAAACTCATGCCCTGTTACGCGATCTCACCCATTGATCCTCGCCGATCAAGCTGAGCGCCGCAGGCGATGCTAACCAGTCTATAGTGACTTCGTTCTTGTGTTGTCCCTCTTTATTCCTTATGGCCCCGTTTAGGCGTTTGCGGCGGGTGTTTTTGAACATATTCCCGAATAAACTCAAGGAGAACATCGGTCATCTTCTTGCCTTGTGCGGCAGTAGAGGCTTTGAATGCATCGTGCAGGTTGGTTTCCACATTCAGGTTCATGCGCTTCCACCTTGGCTCTCTGGCCATTTCCGCCCACCTCCCTCGTCAGAGACGAGCTTATACGTTTATGAGTAATTTCGGCATTGACCGCATGCGCTGGGTAAGCTGGAGGGACATGCAAGCCCCTTTCAAGGGTGCGGCACACCTACAAATCCTTAAACAGTTTCACCAGCGGCACACCCAGGCCAATCGCCAGATACTCGATATTCCGCAGGCACGGCTCCATTCTGCCGTTTTCAATCGAGGAAAGCGTCTTCTGCTCAATGTCGGTCTTGTGGCAGAGTTCCTCTTGGGTGATCTTTTTCTGCGTCCGTATCAGTCTGATCCGCTCTCCGAACCGCTTGCATATATCTTTTGACACTAAAAATCTCCATTGCAAATAACGCACAGGCGCAAAATGATTGGGCCCAGCCTCGTCAGCGCTGGAATAGCCTGAAGGTAACCAGCATAAAAATCCGAGCGCCGCAGGTGCGGCACGCCTACAGGTCCTTAAACATTTCGCTGAGTGGCACCTTCAGGCCCATTGCCAGCAATTCAATAAACCGCAGGCATGTTTCCTGTTTTCCGTTCTCAATCCTGGAAATCGTCGCCTGGTCAGTTCCTATCTTGTCCGCCAGGATGGTTTGATTCATGTTTCTGGTTTTGCGTAATCCCTGAAGTCGCCTGCCGAACCGCACAACAATATCTCTGGACATGTATCCAGTTTCGGCATTATGATTCAAACATCATATGTCTGATAAATCATATTGAACTTAAAGGTAACCAAGCATGAAACCCTCGGCGGAAGGCAGCCGTGAAGGGCGGGGCATAGACCCGTTGGAACCCGAAGAAGTCAAAGCCGACATTTATGAAGGCCTCGCCGTCATCAACCGGGCCTTTCAGCAGATCATCGGCACAATTGGCCAGCTTCAGACCAAAGGCGTTGTCTCGCCGGACTACGTGCAGGACCAGGAAATCATCGCCAACGACCTGTGGGCCAGGATCAATACCCATCTTCTCGCCAAAATCACTGAGCGCGAGTTGGACGACCGCAACCACTACGGCAAAATGCGAGCAACGATGGAGAGACGAATCAGGGGACGGCAGTAAGTCCCGTACAGTCCTAGCGGGCCGTGAGTTTCGCGACGACGGCGCTCAGTTCGAGGACTTGCAGGCCGGGCGGGCAGTTCCGCCAATTGTGGCGCCAGCAGACAATCACGTCACAATGCCGCGAGTCATGATGATGGCTGCGGAACTTGCGGCTTTCATATTCAAACTCAATGCGCACGCGCTGCCAGCGTCCTGGCTCTACCTCTATTTTGGCCTCGCAATCGGGAAAGCCCATCTGCACCGACTCAATGATGAAACCCAGGTAGTGGGCGAGCATGCCGAAGAGCAGGACCACGCCCATCTCATTGACAGGCTCATGGGCGAGAGCAGGCAAGTTGGTAGGCGGGCCGAGGAGCGGACGATCGGGATAGACATGGCGAGGAAAAAAGCCGGCAAGGTCGGCGGCGCCGCGAAATAACACCGGCAGCATAGTAGGTGTGACGCATCGCTTGCCATGAAGCGGCGGGGGCAGGACCGAGATGCTGGATGGACTTTGCCGTTGCCTTGGAGCAGCAGAGCCAGGTTTACGCTTCTTCAGCCAGTGACGGCCACCGCCGCGTGTGGGCATGGGGCCGTTATGAATTTTTTCAATCACGTCAGACCATTTACCGGCAAGCCCCGTTGATTCGGCAAACTGCACAAAGGCAGCGGGTATCTGTGACCAGCGATGAAAGCGTGTTTCCAGGCTGGCCGTGGCGTAGCGGCCTTCGCGATCGTATTCGTCGCGCGTGGGCACGCGGCCTTTTTTGCGGGCAAGCCGGGCCCAGTCCGTGAGCAGGTCGGAGGTTTCAATGCGGACGCCGCCGGGATGAGGCGCGAGTCCAGCAGCGCGAATGGCGGCACGGTATCCGGGAAAGTGCGGGATGAGTTTGCAGTAGTGGATGTCGCTCAGGCGCATGAATTCAGCGCGGGTAGGCGCATGGCCGAGTTTGCGGGCGGCAGAGCGGATGGCGGAGAGGATTTGAGATTTGGTGAGCATAGGAACCTTAATAAAGCGGGGAGCAGGCCTTTCAGGCCTGCGTTAAGTGACCGAGAGTGACCGGCTTTAGCCTCTGCAGGTATCAGGGCTCGGCTTTAGCCGTGCCGTCCGTTGTCCTAACTAGACTGGGCTTTAGCCCCTGCGTGCTTTTGCTGTTTGAAATATGCCGAACTGAAAGGAAACTTCTCCGGAGAATCCACCAACCCTGCCTTCACTGGATTCTGCTCGATATAATCTCGATGACTCAAGAAACTCTTTCGATCCAATATCCGTACCTCAGAAAACCCCTTCTGCCATACCTCGCCTGCATAACCCAATTCCTTTTTTGCCCGATAAGAGAAGCCGCCTTTAACCAGTTGCATCGCCTTCTCAACGCTCATCAATTGGTCCAGCGTAAACAGAAGATGAATATGGTCAGGCATCACGACAAAATCATGCAGAACAAACTTTCCCGCGGCAACATAAGAACGCAGTACGTCGATTATCAGAAGGGCCATGCGCTCAGATCGCAGGACTGCCTTGTTAGGCGCAGTTTTTGAGGTAATAAAGAATGTGCGCGAGATGCCGCGCACTGCTTCTGTTTCGGAATTTCGAGCAGGTCTTGCCATAACAGGGGCTAAAGCCCGGTGTTTTTATCGCCGATACGGCACGGCTAAAGCCGGTGCCCTGATACCGGCAGAGGCTAAAGCCAAAGCTTGAACAGTATAGCGAAACTAAAACGAATAAGCAATAAGAAAACTTCAACTACCAGGAGGGGATGGGAGAATCGCTCAGGAGGGGATGGGAGAATCGCTCAGGAGGGGGATGGGAGAATCGCTTTGTCATCATGCTTTCCTCGCAATAAAAAGCCACCCTTTAGTGGCTCTTTTTTCTGGTTTTGGGTTTTTCTGATTTTGGGTTTGCCTTTTGCTAATGGCTAAGTGTTCTATACCGGGACATAAGTTACGCCGATGCGCTGCACAGGAGGCAGCTAAGTGCTAATGGCCTGTTTACACACCACAGCCCCAAGCCGCGGGCAAAACCAGAGATTTGCTCTCTGTATCAGCGGGGCCATGGCAACTGGGAACGATACGAGGGCCCCCAGTCCATAGGGTTGCAGGCCGTTTCGGGGTTTCTCCCGCCCAACTTCTGTTCGCCGGCGCCGCTCCCGGCATAAAATCCACCCTCACTATAGACGAAAATAAAACGAATGTCAAATGCTTTTTATTCAATTCGCTCACTTGTTCTCCACAGCTTCTCCCTCATCCATCCCAAACTGCTGCTTTTTCATCCAACCTCACTTGGAACAACCTTATTGTATGAAGCGCACTTTTACGCCCATTGGGCTGCTGATTCTCTCTGCGATCGCGCTTGTCCTGGCGACCGGCTGCGCGGCCCGGATCAACCCGCGTGAGTCTCTGGCTGCCGTGCAATCCAGAGCGCCGGGGGGCAGCCCCAAATTGCTGGCGATCTATCAGCCGTGGTTTGGCCAGGCGGCCCACATTGACGTGGGCTATTCCTGCCATGACCCCAAAGTTCTGCGGCAACAGATCACGAGCGCCCGGGGGCTGAACATCAGCGGGTTTGTCGTCAACTGGTATGGTCCGCGCAAGGAGTTTGAAGACCAGAGCTTCGCCCTGCTGCAGCAGGCGGCCAGCGAAGACGGCAGCTTCAAAATCGCGGCGCAATACGATGAAGCCGTTGACCATCCCGGCTATGACACGGACGCGGTGATCGTGGACCTGCAATACCTCTATGATCGCTACATTGGGCCGAATGCCGGCCCCACGCGCAACGCCTACCTGCGTTACAACGGACGTCCCGTGGTGTTTATTTTTCCCAAGGACTCAGGCACGGACTGGAACCGGATACGCCAGGTCACCAAATCATGGCAGGACCCGCCGTTGCTGATCTACAAAGACATGAATGACAAATATCCTGATGCGTTTGACGGATATTACGCTTGGGTGCAGCCGGGCAAAGACGGCTGGGCGCGCGACGGCAGCAACTACGGCGAAGACTACCTGAATTATTTTTACCGCAACATGCAGGAGCACCATCCGGAAAAGATTGCCGTGGGCGCGGTGTGGCCGGGCTTTGATGACACCAAGGCCTCATGGAGCCGCAACCGGCACATCGCGTACCGCTGCGGCAAGACGTTTGACGACGTGCTGAAGGTCTTCCGCAAATATTACGGATCGCAGAATGCCGCGCCTTTTCTTTTGGTGGAGACGTGGAATGATTATGAAGAGGGCACCGACGTGGAGCGAAGCATAGGTCACTGCGGCGGCAACAGCGGAATGAATAGCGCAGGAGCGGGACAGCAGTAGAGCAGTAGAATGATGGCAGGGTTTTTCGTGGGAACTCCCTGATGCGGTATGGTGATCTGAAATATTCTCGGGGTCCTTCGACTCGCTCTCTGTCGCTTCGCTCCTTCGCGCGTCGCTCAGGATGACAAGGGGTATGCGGTGTGGGTTGGGTGACAAGTAATCAAGGGATTCACGGCACGGCCAAGAATTGACGCACTAAGCCAAGCATAATGGCGTTGACAAGCAAGTTTGTTGAGAGGAATTTCTATGCGGGTACTGGTAACAGGTGGTGCGGGTTTTGTGGGGTCGCATCTGTGTGATGCGCTGCTGGGGGAAGGCAATGACGTGGTCTGCGTGGACAATCTGCTTACGGGCAGCCTGCGCAATATTGCCCATCTGAAAAATGAGTCGCGCTTTGAGTTCGTGCAGCAGGACGTGAATGAGCCCTATGACGTGGGCCGCGTGGACTACATTTTTCATTTCGCCTCGCCCGCCAGCCCCGTGGACTACATGGAGCACGGCATTGAGACCCTGAAGGTCGGCTCGCTGGGATCGTTCCACTCGCTCGACCTGGCGAAGAAATACGGCGCGAAATATCTGCTGGCCTCAACGTCAGAGTGCTATGGCGACCCTCTGGAGCATCCGCAGAAAGAGACATACTGGGGACACGTGAACCCGATTGGCCCGCGCTCCGTCTATGACGAATCCAAGCGCTTTGCGGAAGCAGCCACCATGGCCTACCATCGCTACCACAAGGTGGACACGCGGATTCTTCGCATCTTCAATACCTATGGACCACGGCTACAGTTGAACGATGGCCGCGTGATTTCCAACTTTATGAAGCAGGCGCTGCGGGCGGAGCCGCTCACCGTCTATGGCGACGGCCAACAGACGCGCAGCTTCTGCTACGTGAGTGATGAAGTGGATGGAATCCTGCGGCTCTCACGCGCAGACACGCACGATCCGGTAAACATCGGCAACCCTACCGAGTTCACCATTTTGGAGTGCGCCAAGCTAGTTTTGAAGGTCACGGGATCGAGCAGCCCGATTGCTTATGAGCCGCTGCCGCAGGACGATCCCAAGCAGCGCCGTCCGGACATCAGCAGGGCGCAGCGTTTGCTTGGCTGGGAACCCAAGATCGATCTTGAGGCCGGACTGAAGCTTTCCATGGCGTACTTCCGCCAAGCCATCGCAATCGAAGGCGCGAGCAAGGCGGGCCGCCCACAGACGGTGAGCGTTTGAGCCTGAGGAATCCGCGCCATGGGAGGATGATTGCCAGAGAAGGCCATGCATGCTCCATCAGCGGGCTGGCTCAGGTGAACTGCTCACCGGCGGAAGCGCAAAGGGCGCCGTTTGGCGGACTCTAATTGTATTAAGGTCTTTACCTTAGCGCCATAGGGCATTTCACTGCTGGCTAGAGAAATAGTAACTATTTAGTTCACAGTAGCTTCGGGGCGCTGTAAAATACCTTAGAGATAGGGTTTTTCCGGTTATCCAGATGGTAATGGCCGGGGAACGGCCACCTCGTCAATACAAGACTCAGGAAGTGCCAGTGACAGCAGTACCGCCGTTCAAGGAATCATCCCGGGAGTTAATCGCTGAAGTTGCGCGTGCACTTGAACCTTATTTTCCAGATATTACAAATAAGTGGCGTGAGCAACTGGCGGCGGAATTCGGCTTTGATGGCCGTACTCTGGCGGCGGTTGAGCGCCTGACCCTGGCGGCAGGCTGCTCTTATTTTTGCCACAATGACTATCCCGGTTTTCAGGAAAATCTCCAGTATTTTGGTACACGGCTCTCCAAGCTGCAAGTGGATACGCGCGCGGTAGCGCGAGCGCTGGAACTTTATCAATCCTGTTGCGAACCTTATATAGCCGGATTGTTCCCGGAGCGCGAAGCTGAGGCCAAAGCAGCTCTGGAAATGCTCTCTTCCGTTTCTTTCGTCATCATTTCAGGCGCGTACTTTGATTCCAAAACTCTGGAATCCTCCGTGTTGCTCCACTTGCTGGATGCCGAGCTGGCGTCGGCTGATCTGGTGGCGCTGCTGAGCAAGGTGCTGGACATTACCACGCAGACATTCCAGGCCTCTGTGGGCATCATACTTCTGTGTGACACCGAGAACGGCGTTCTGCGCATCTCTGCTTCCGTTGGTCTGGATGTGGCAATACCGGAAGATTTCAAGGTCGAGCTGGGCAGCGGATTTTCCGGCAAGATCGCCATGAGCGGTGAGCCGGACATGGTCCTGGACACCAACCTGGATACAGGCGCGTTGCGGCCGATGATCCGTATTAAGGCCAAATCTCTCTGGGGTGTTCCGCTCAAGGCCGATGGCGAGACGATTGGCGTGATGGTGATTGGCTTCCCCAAGCCGTATGAGTGGCTGCCGACGGAGCGCGAGTTGATGCGCGCCATTGGAGACAGGACGGCGCTGGCGATTGAACGCGCGCGCATGACGGACGCTCTGCGGGAACGCGAACAGCGGATCGCGGAATTATCCGGCCATCTGCTGCGCGTGCAGGAAGAAGAGCGCAAACGCATCAGCCGTGAGCTGCATGATGAAACCGGCCAGGCGCTGATGGTGATCCGGTTGTATCTGGGAATGATGGAGCCCGGCGCCACGGCAAAAAATATTCGCGGCAAAATTCGCGAAACCGTGGACGTTGTGGACCGCACGATTGAGGGAATCAGAAGGATTATTGGCAAGCTCTCTCCACTGGTGCTACAAGAACTAGGACTGGTGGCGGCGATCCGCAAAGAAGCCAAGGATTTTGCGCGGAACACCGGCGTGAAGGCGCGTGTGCTGATTGCCGACGATGTTGGCCGGCTCGCGTCAGGAACGGAACAGGCGATTTATCGCGTGGTGCAGGAAGCTCTGCACAACGTGGCCAAGCACGCCCATGCAAAGAACGTGACGGTGCAGATGGAGCGTGCGCACGAGTTGGTACGAGTGGTGGTTGAAGACGATGGCGTTGGCATCCAGACGCGTAGCAGCAATTCGCGTGAATCATTTGGGCTGGCCGGAATTAAGGAACGAATTGCCATGTTGGGCGGGATCTCACGCGTGATCTCGGCCAAAGGAAAGGGCACGCGTATTGAGATCAGTGTGCCGGCGGGTGAAGCCACGCAGGTGGTGGAACGCCAGTTGGCGCATGCGGCGCATGCCGCACAAAGGCCGAATTAAATAAAAAGGACTCCCCCATGCCAAAGATCAAATGTTTACTCGTAGATGACCACACACTGTTTCGCCAGGGCGTACGCCGGCTGCTGGAAAGCGAAAGCGATTTTGAAGTCGTAGGCGAAGCCGCGGATGGCGGAGAAGCTGTAGAGAAAGCGCGCGAACTGCGTCCGGACATCGTGCTGATGGATATCGGCATGCCGGGACTGTCGTCCTTTGAGTCAGCGCGGCAAATCAAGAAAAATCGCATGGAGACGAAGATCCTTTTCCTCACCATGTATGAAGACGAAGACTACCTGGTGCAGTGCCTGGAAGTTGGCGCATCGGGCTACGTGCTGAAAGATACCCCCGCGCCGCAGCTGCTCACGGCGGTCAAAGACGTCTACAAAGGTGGGAAATATTTGAGCTCGCAGGTGCTGGGCAAGCTGGTAGAGGATTTCCGCTCGCGCGTCCGCGATACCAGAATGCGCCCGCGCATCTCCACCCTCACGCCGCGTGAACGGGAAATACTGAAGCTGCTGGCAGAAGGAAACTCGGTAAAAGAGATCGCGGTCATCCTGGGCCTCAGCGTGAAAACCGTGGAAGCGCACAAGTTCAACCTGATGCGCAAGCTCGACATTCACAACAAGGCTCAATTAGTAACGTATGCGATTCAGAAAAAAATCATCAAGATCCCGGTAAATCAATAAAGCTTGTTGTACCCTCCCCGCTAAGAAAGACGGCGCTCCGCAAGGGGCGCCGTTTTCGTTTGCGCGTGGTTACCAACGTTTGTTGCTTAATTGGTCACTTTTTGTTGATATAAGCCAAGTCCCCATATCCATTTCCAAGGAGAAAAGAATTGTGAAGCAGAACCTCTTTGCCCGGCTCACAGTCTGTCTTTTGCTGTTTTTGTCCGTCTCAGCCGCGTTTGCCTTTCAGTCGCCGCAGCCTTTTTCTGCCGACTACTCAACCACTTCGGCCAGCGGCAACATGAACATGTCCGGAAAGATTTATTTTTCCATGCCCAAAATGCGCATGGACATGACGGACATGAACAATGCCGGCAAAGGCAAGCCGTCTGGTCCTTTCGGCGGCAAGATGAGCATGATTATTGACGGCAACGCGAAGACAATGTATATGCTGATGCCCGAGCAACAAATGTACATGGAGTTCTCCACGGAACAGAACAGCCCCATGGCCCCGCGAACGCCTAAATTTGAGGATCTGTTCAAGGGAAACGACCCCTGTGCCGGACGCGAGGGCGCTACCTGCAAAAAACTCGGGACTGAAACCGTCAATGGCCGCACTTGCGACAAATGGCTGATCACCGAAACAAGCGGCAAAACGGAAACCTTCTGGATCGACCAGAAAATCCATTTCGTCGTCAAGGCAATCGTCGGCGACATCACCACCCAATACACCAATATCAAGGAGGGTGCCCAGGACGCAGCGCTCTTCAAAGTCCCTGACGGCTACCAGAAGATGGATATGGGCGGGATGGGCGGCCGCAGGCCACACTAGATTTCCCCTTCGCTTCGCAACACATAAGGACGCCGCAAGGCGTCCTTTCTTGTCGAACGCAAGAATGGAACGCTGCTGCTGCCTTTAGTTGTCTTCCGGCTATACTGTTACGCTTCTCTCATTTCCAGATACGGATCATGGCAGGAATAAGCTTCACCCGGCGATTTTGGCCGTTACTTCCTTTTCTGCTCGATTGGGAAGCTTGCCGATCCAGACATTCCGGACCACTCCTTGATTGTCGACGAACAGGAGAGTGGGGGTCCCGTAGATTTCGAGTTCTGATAATCTGGCCTGCAGTACCTCGTCAAATTCAACGCCCAGGCTCTTGGTGTACTCTTTTGCTGCTTCCGGCGGTTGCGGCAATATGGCAATTGTCCTGACGTTATGGAGTTTACACAGCCGCGAGAGCTCACGATAAAACGCAGCGCTTTCCGTGCAGAAATGACAGGTAGCGGAAATCGCAAAAACGACATTTCTTTCGTTGCCCCGCCAATCAACATCGCGCAAAGCGAACCTGGTTCCAGCAGAAATCTGGCGCGGGTTTTCAGGCCGCTGCAGCAAATGGCTTCTTACCAGGACCACCGCAATTACCAGAGAAACCAGAATAATGGCGTAATTCGCCCCGGTTTCCACTTTTTTTGCCAAATCAGCCACGTTGTACCACACCCCAGTTGATGAAATTGGGTCCAGCGAAAGACGCGGCAACCAATGCGGCCGCATCGTATTGCCGCTCCATACGAGCAGAATGTTACCTGGAAATTTCCCCAACGCCTGAACCGTCGCTTACTGACAGCGATTCACGCAAGCAATATAGACTTCGTCGCAGCCGAGAAGCCCTTGTTGTACACACTGCTGATAGTCATTGAGACAGTCATCCAGGCACGTGAAGGCATAGGCACGTGTAGGCTGTGACAAGGACAATGCGCCCACGATCAGGGCGCCAAGCACGAGCAAACGGGACACCGCTTTTTTGTAACTGGACATGTTCGACCTCCTTCCAGAATCAAGTCTGCAGGCGAACTATATTCCCGAGGATGCTGAAAAGAATGAAAGGGCGCAATCATTTACATATCCGAAAACGAACCTTCCGATGCCAATCTGGCACGCAAAATACGACGCGCGCGCCTTCGCTTTGCCGTCAACCCGGGCCCGGCCTTGAATCGCTCGGCATGTTTCAGGTCCAGATTTCCTCGGGTGCCTGTTTCCTTTCCTTGAGCAATGAGTAGGTCTTGCGGCTATACTGTTACGCTTCTTCCATTCCCAAAGAC
The DNA here is from genome assembly GCA_020072585.1 of Terriglobia bacterium. Classification (GTDB taxonomy): domain Bacteria; phylum Acidobacteriota; class Terriglobia; order Terriglobales; family Acidobacteriaceae; genus Angelobacter. The sequence goes on from JAIQGL010000001.1 coordinate 94,785, forward strand.
AGAGATCACCAACCATGCCCAAGCAGAAGAGCGCTGCCCTCGTCGTTGCCTTGCTTTTTCTCGCGACCGCCACACAGACTTTCGCGCAGAAGACCTCTCATGTCCCCACGCCTTCTGAAGTTCTGGGCTTTGAAGTTGGCGCGGACCGCAAGCTCGCTGACTATCGCCAGATCGCCTCGTACTTCAAGGCGCTCAGCGCGGCTTCGGACCGCGTACAAATCCAGGTCCTGGGCAAGACCACGCTGGGCGAAGAGATGTTTATGGCCGTGATCTCCTCCGCGGATAACCTGCGCAACAAAGCCAAATATCAAGACATCGCCCGTAAGCTGGCCGATCCGCGCGGCCTGTCAAAAGATCAGATTGACGCGCTCGCCAGTGAAGGCAAAGCCATCTTTCTGCTCACGTGCAACATTCACTCCACTGAAATCGGCTCCAGCCAGATGGCCATGGAGTGGGCCTACAAACTCGCCACCACCGCCGATCCTGAAATGCTGCGCCGTCTCAATGACGTCATCATTCTGCTGGTGCCTTCGCTCAATCCTGATGGCGAGACCATGGTGACCGAATGGTATCGCAAATATCTCGGCACAAAGTATGAAGGCGGCGCCATGCCGTATCTCTACCACCACTATGTCGGGCATGACGATAATCGTGACTGGTACATGCTCACCCAGATTGAAACCAGGAACGTGAACCAGGCCGTCTATCACGAATGGTTCCCGCAGTTCTGGCTGGATGAGCACCAGATGGGCTACTACGGCCCGCGCATTTACATTCCGCCCAACGCTGATCCTGTCGCCAAGCTCGTCAACCCGCTGGTGCATCGCGGCAACAATCTGGTGGGTGCCGCCATGGGCTGGCGGCTGGAAGAAGCCGGCAAATCCGGCGTGATCTATAACTACTCTTTTGATGCCTACTGGCCCGGCGGCACGCGCAACACCGGCTGGTGGAAAAATATGTACGGCGTGTTGACGGAGGTTGCGTCCGCGCGCATCGCCACGCCCATGCGGATTTCTCCTACTGAACTTCAGGGCGGGACCAAGGGCCTGATCAGCTATCAGCAGCAGATCAATTTTCCCAATCCCTGGCCTGGCGGCACGTGGCGCATCCGCGACATCATGGACTATGAGCTTCTGGTCTCTGATGCTGCTCTTGAGACCATGAGCAAGTATCGCCGTGAGCTTCTCCATGGCGTCGCCAGCATGGCCGCCGAAGCCATTCATTCCGCTGATTCCTCTGAGTTCTGGCGCATTCCACTCGACGACCAGCGTGATCCCGTTGTCGCCTCCCGCCTCGCTGCGCTCATGCTTGAGCACGGCGCGGAGGTAAAGCTCGCCAAGGACGGAAAAACTTTCTTGCTTCCCACGGCCCAGCCGTATGGCCGCTTCGTCGATGAGATGCTCGGCATCCAGCGCTACCCTGAAGTCCGGCCCGCGCCCGGCAGTGGCATTCTTGAACCCTATGACGTTGCTGCCTGGTCGCTTCCGCTCATGATGGGCGTAAAAGCGGAAAAGACAAAACTCTCCGCTGCTGAACAGCAGTCAGCCAAAGTGATCAAAACAGTAACGTGGCCTGAAAGCGGACTCACCGGCAAAGGTGGTTACTATTCCATTGCTGACCGTCAGAACAACGCGTTCGCTCTGGTCAATGCCATGCAGAAAGCAGGCGGGCAGGTTTTCTTGCAGCATGCCGCCGGCCAGTCGCCGCAATGGATTTTTGCTGCTCATGCTCAGCTCGCCGCCAACGCGGAGAAGTTGCATCTTGCCCTTGCCGCCATTTCTGACCTGCCGAAAGGAGCGGCGCCGCTCAAAGCAGTCCGCGTTGCGCTGTACAAACCCTACGTTGCCTCCATGGACGAAGGCTGGACCCGCTTTGTCCTTGAGCAATACGGCTTCAATATCAAGAACATTGAGAACAAGCAGGTGCGCGCCGGCAATCTTAACGCTGCGTTTGATGTTGTCATCCTTCCCGATACGGGCCGGGAAATCATCACGGAAGGCCGCCAGGGCCGTGAAGGTTACTTTGAAGACTTTCCTCCTGAATATTCAGGCGGCATCGGCAAGGAAGGAGTGCGCGCGCTCCGGGATTTTGTTGACAAGGGCGGAACGCTGATCACCCTCGCCCATTCGTCAGAACTTATCTTTGGTGAAGACTTCAATCTGCCCGTGCGCAATGCTGTGTCCGGCGCTGCGGGCCGCGGCGCGGGTGCGGTTCCAGCTTCAGCTTCAGCGGCTGACTTTAACATTCCCGGATCGCTCCTGCGCGTTTACGTCGATGAACAACATCCTGTCGGCTTCGGCATGCCCCGGGAGGTCGCCGCTTTCGTTGATGCGCCGCTCGCCTTTCAGACCACCTCGCCCGGCACTGACACCGAGCGCTCCGTCATCGCCTGGTATCCGGACAATGCCAAAGACATCCTCGTCTCCGGCTACGCTCACGGTGCTGAGCGCCTGGAGCGCAAGGCTGCCGTCGTGAGCTTTACCCGCGGCAAAGGCAAGATCGTCATGTTCGGCTTCCGCGTGCAGCACCGCGCCCAGACGGAAGGGACGTTTCAAATGCTCTTCAATGCCATTGAGTGGGCGGGCATGGAATAGGAGCCTTCGTTTTAGGCTGATTTGCTAGCCTCAGTGCGTATGATTTCCCGTTTGCTTGGAGGTAAGCGCGACTTCGGTTTCCACTGCAACTTTAAGAGAATCGAGAGAAACGGCGCCGGTAATTTTGCGGCCGTTGATGAAGAGCGTTGGCGTGCCTGTGATTCCCAAGGGTTCGACGTCCACAATCCGGGCTTGAACGCGTCGAGCGGTCTCGGGCGAATGTATGCAGAAGTCATAGGCCTGCGCCGCGACGCCTGATTGCACAGCGAGCCCCCGCAATTGCTGGGTTGCTGTTTTGGCGGCAATCTCCTGCTGGTGCTGATACACAAGATGCTCGAACTTCCAGAATTGCGAAGAACTCTGTGCCGCCGCACATTCGCCGGCAATGGCGGCTGCCTGCGCCCACGGATGAATTTTTGTGAGGGGATGGTTCTTAAAGACCCACCGCAGAGACTGGGGAAAGGCGGCCCGTAATTGTTCGAGCTCTCCGTTGAGCTGGGCGCAAAATGGACATTCAAAATCGCCGAATTCAATCAGTGTTACCGTGGCATCGGAAGGGCCGGTTGCCGGTGCATCTGCGACCAGGGGCGCAAGCCTGTCACGATCGCCACTCCAGGGGTCTGAGGAAAGTTTGTCGAGCGAACCGCGCAGGATCTCTCCGCCGTCTGACGTGACGTAAAAAACATTTGTGACCGGCGGTTGGCTGTTATTCAGGCGCACAACCGCTTTGCGAATTCCGTGTGCATCCGCGGCGCTGAACTCAACGACTTGAATGTCGCGCATCGGAACGAGCGCCGTGCGAGCCACATAGTCCCGCAGACGTTCGCGAAACGGCGCTTCCTCTGGACTTGAATCGGTGGTGCGGGCAATGTTGCTCGGATTTTCTTGTGCGCGCGTTGCGGGAGGGAGAGCGAACCCGATTCCTAAGGCCGAAATCAGGATAGCGAGAGACCCAAAATGAGTGAAACCGGGCTTCCGCCGCAAGGGCAGTACCGCCATACAGTCAAGAATCCTTTGCATAGGCACCTTTTGGCATAATCCGCGAAAGGTCCAAGGGGATGGGACTCCTGTCACACAGCCTGGGCATCCCCTGTTACTGAAGACAAAAAACAGAAGTGGTGTGCCCAGGCTGCGCAATTCTCTCAAGCCCGCTATTTTTTACGGCGGGCCTTTCGCAGACCAGTGTTGCACGCATTTATGCACGCCAGCTTCTGTGGAAGTGTGGTCCAGCAGCATACGATACCGTTGTCACAGAGCAGGCAGGGGTCTCCCCCATTCGCACAGGTTTTTGTGGCGAGATTGGATGTGACTACCTTTAATGTGATCGCGGGCAGGCCAAACTGTGCCAGGTCCGCAAGTTGAATTGAATCGCCGGTCGCCCCAATCACGTAAGAGCCAAGCGCTTTCGTGTCTGAGTTGCGGGCTGTCTGAAATGATGGACCTTTCGCATCTGTCCAGCTGTCTCCCAGGACCGCTCGAACGCGCACTGAGACCATCTGACCTGACATGTATGGTTCGAGCTGTACGCCGAAAACTCCTTTCGCGCCAGGAGTCGGAATGATGGATGATACTTTGCTTTGAACAGGAACGGTTTCGGAGGAACCATCCGGCATGGTGACGGAAATTCCCATCGTGTTAACTGCCTGGGTGGACCGCTGCCCCTTGGAGGTTCCCGCAAATAATGGAGAGGCAAGAAGCAATGCGGCACAGGCTAAGACAAGATTCACGCGTGTGCGTCCCATTTTGGCACTCCTTTCGTGTCAACGAGACTTCCACATTTTTCCCAGTAGTGTCTCGATCTGACACTCTAGTCGGCTGACAAGGTACTCCAAATCCAGTCTATGTGCAAGCTATTATCCAGGGTCGGATTTATCCCTTAATAGCTGCTATGTTCGAAAGCTATGCTCTTTTAGATAGAAGTATTTTGTGGCCCAATAAGAGAAAGTTGGAGCGGCAAAAGTGGAACCAAGTTCCTAGGTGCAGAATCTATACAAGCTCTGTTGAAACTACAAAGTCTTATTAATCTATTGATTGGATATTGCGCGATCAAATATCAGCCCATAGCCAGGTGCCGGGGGAAGTGATGTCCCTGAACCATCTATTTCCCCTTGCTCTCATGTTTTGATGTTAGAAGAATTGTATTAGGCAGCGCCTTAACCCCAAGAAACAGCTCTGGAAATCCGCTTAGCGCGCGACATTCTGCGGCATTGCCGCCGCTGACTTGCTTTGTCGCTTTTCTGCCGGTCCTCCGTTTGGGTAATTTTCTATTGTGCATCACTCCCGGAGGGAGCCCATGAAGAAGTTAGCCATCGCGGTTTTCATGCTCTTGTTCGCTGGATCGTATGCTGGCGCCTCGGGCAAGAAGGTGTGGAGCATCAACGTTCGCAGGTTTGAATACCGCGGCGATCGTACAAGGACCATTGTGCGCTGGCGCGGCCCATATGTGGTGATTGGATCGTTTAAGTTCATTCGCGATGAAATCAACCGGCAGTGTGTGCTTGCTTTCGATCCTAACCAGCCATTGCTGGTCTTTGATACCGTTCGCCGCATGCAGGTCCCTAAGGAAATTCTGGGCGCCTATGAAAGTGGGTGGGAGCCGCCTCGCGCCCAAAAAAATTCTTATCCCTGCGCGCAGAGCACTCGTTTTTTCCCCTCGCTGCCCATTATCAGCATGAGTCCCGAACTATCCTACGAATATTCCTGGGAAAATGAGGAGTTCATTGTCTCTGACATACACCTGAAAGAAAAATACCGGATCCCTGCGCTTTATGGCTGCTGGGGCACTTGCTTTGTTTCCGACCGGACAGGCTCGCGATTCGCTCTTCTGGAGGAAGGTCAGACTTGGGCGGCAAGGATCGTCAATGCGATTGAACAATACCGCGATGATATCTATACCAACAAGAAAGTGATGAGAATCTTTTCTTCCCAGGACGGGAAAAAGCTCTTCGAGCATTCGTGGCTAAAACCGGTAGATTGCCGGGCTTCCGGCTTGGATCTGACCGAAAGGGTCGCCTTCTCTGACGGCGGAGAGATGGTTGCCGTTCTGGGAGATGACGCGGATCTGGAGATCTTCCGCATTTCAGACAATTAACGATCCCGCTGACCGCATACGGACGGCACTCATGCCGGAGCGCATCTGCAATTGGATTTACTTCGGCGCCGGCTTCTCCTCCGTCGGCACCTCTCTCACCCCCGGCAGGATCTTCACCGATGAGCTGAACTTTTTGTAGTTGGAAAAAGTGTCTTCCTGCTCGATCGCCTCGTTTTTAAGCAACGCGATCCTGGCCCCGCCATTGATATAAAACCGCCGCATCAGCCAGACTTCGTTGTTCAAATGCATCTGCTGGAAGTTAAAGCGCGATCCCGGATGCAGACGGACCAGAAAAAGACCGAAGGAGATGGTGTCAAAGTTCTCCGCCTCCACCCGCACCCAGCTATATTGCTTCTTGTCGATCCACATCTTGCCCTTGATTTTCTTGAGCATGTCGGCATGCGGCTGGGTGGGTTTAAAGTCCGGGCGCGGCGTGGCTTCAATGACCCATGTATCGGTTCCTTCCAGCTCCTCTTCTCCCACAATGCGGAAGTCGTAGGCATTCACCACATCGCGCAGAAAGGCCCGGCCTTCTTCGCGCTCCTTCTTCTCTTTTGCATGGCGCTTCTGACGGTCTTCTTCGCTCTCTTTGCGATATTTGGCCAGAAATTTTTCCTGCTTCTCATCTTCTTTTTTCTGCTCTTTCTCGCTGAGCGGCTTGTCGTCAATCATGATCAGCCTGGAGTATTCCTCGCCATAGTAGAAGCTGATGTCAAAGGTTTTGATCTCCGTGGACTTCACGTTCCCATGCTTGTCCAGGTGTTTCAAAACCTCACGATGCTGGCAGGTATAGCTGCGTGCCAGCTCCAGGGTCCGCCGGTCGAGCTCCACGGCCCTGCGCATGATCTCTTTGGGATCGTTCGTCGGCGGCAGCTGCGCCAACTCGCTCTCAGGTCCGCTTTGCTGCGTCGCGGATACAGGCTCTGGCGCTGCAGCGGGTGTGGGCGAGCTTTGGGCTTTGGGCGCGGAAGCCCCGTTGGCCGGAGCTTCCTGCTGTGCGCTGGCCATCACACAAAAAAGTGCTGCAAGGACTACATAGCCGGGCTTGGTAAGCCGTTTTAACATGGATGGGAAACCTGCGTGCCTTCTTGCCAGTCTAGCCGTAGTTTGCCCGGCTGAACAAGAGAAAGTCCCGCCCAAAACCATCTGTTTAGCTGCTATACTGAGGCCAGTCGGTACACCCCCCAAAGCCAGATCCAATACCCCCTTGGGAGTCATATGCCCACGTTTCGCTTTCGTGTCCTTTTTGTCGATGACGAACCCGCGGTTAGAACCACCGGCGCCGCCGTGCTTGAAGCCGCGGGCTATGAAGTGCTCACGGCCGCGGACGGAATGGAAGGACTCCACGCTCTGGATGATGCTCAGCCTGATCTCATCATCTCCGATTTGCGCATGCCCAATATGTCTGGCTTTGAATTTCTCGCCGTGGTGCGCACCCGCTTCCCGCAGATTCCTACCATTGCCTTGAGCGGTGAATACGTGACTGACAATATTCCCGATGGTCTTCTGGCCGATACTTTCTTCCAGAAAGGGGATTACTCCATCCCGGACCTGCTGAACAAGGTGAAAGAGCTTGTGAGGAAGGCCCCGGAGAGGCCGGTGCAAGGAAAGCGCAATACCTCCCGGATCTGGATTGCGCTCAATGGTTCAGGGCAGGTGATTGTGACCTGCCCCAAATGTCTGCGCTCTTTTGATGTTGATCCCAGCCAGCTGAAGGAGGAGGGAATACACAAGATCTCCTGCCCATCATGCGCCAATGAGTTCAGCTCCAACATCGATCATTTCAGCATGCCGCAGTTCTTTGGCGCCGGGGAAGGCGCATCCTCCAGACCCAGGAAAGCCATTGCCGGGCGCCGCTCTGGCAGAGGGCAGCGCTTGTCTTAAGGTTCGCGCTTACCGCACACAACTCTATAAAACAAAAAGACTTGATCTGCTGCCGATCTCCAGTTGATTCCCAATTTACCCTCCGTGCATTGCCGCTTTTGCTCATAAGAACCATGATGGCCGCAGGAGGGAACCAACCATGCGGCTTTACGCGAAAACCATCTTTGTCAAAACCACTCTTGCAGCTTTTCTCTTCTGTGCAGCTCTTGCGGGCTTTGCACAGAACCAGGACGCGAACCAATCCAAACCAGACACTTCCACGCAGGGCAATCAGCCTGTCAACCGCGATCTCCGCTGCCCTGTCCAGCCCGCTGATGCAACGTGTGTCCCAGCGGGAACCAGTGTCGTGATCATCAACGATGCGGCCCGTCGTGACATGGAAGAGGCAGCTGCCTATAAGGCGCTAGTGCGCGCGCGTGCTGCTCAGGAAGAAGCCGCTCGCAGCCAGCGTTATGAGCCCGAGCCCAAGCTTCGCGCCAATCCTGATGCGCCGGACCAATCCATGCTGCTCAAGAATTCCAAGGACCACGACTTCATCCTGCGCAACTTTCACACCATGTATGTGGACGCGCAGGACGCGCAATACTTTGGCAGCGACCAGATGAAGGCGGCGCTGGGCAAGAACGAGGATTTTCAGAAGCTGAACATCCACATTGTGGAAGACGCGCGCGTTGCCGATACGGTGCTGACCGTCGGCTACACTTTTGCCTGGGACTATCCGTTTGCTTTGCGCCACCAGAACACCACGATGGTGCTGGTTTCTGGCAAGGGTGAAGGCCCATTCTCAGGCCCGCTGGGCGCGGCGGATGTTGCGCGCCAGTTTGTGAACGCGGTCAAACAATGGCGAGAGGAAAGGAAGACCCCAAAAGTTACCACTGATCAACACTGAGGACAAAGATCAAAAACAAAACCTAATCTAAACAAATCCGTGTAAATCAGTGTCATCAGTGAAATCAGCGGTGAGGGTTTATTTTTTGCTCCGCGCACATCTGCGTTGATCCGCGATAAAAGTTTGTTCCAGGGTCGAAACCGCAAGAAAATCTGACCGCTGATAAACACAGATGGCACGGATTTAACGGATCAGGAAAGAAATCAAACAAATCCGTGTAAATCAGTGTCATCAGTGAAATCAGCGGTGAGGTTTTCTCTCCGCAAAACATCCGTGAAAATCAGTGTTTATCCGTCAATCCGTGGTGAGGTTTACATGTAGATAACGTAAGAGCTATGCCACAGGGCGCTGGGCAGGCTGCCCGGTTTGCGCGCGGTCAGAATGACGTTGTAGTCCTGTGAAACTGGCAGCGCATCAAGAAACAAGGGATCGCGGCTGTCCGGCTGGACGGTTGCCAGGTAGCGCAGAAAATCTGCCAGATGCAGGCCGCCATCGTAGCAGGAGCCGGCAAAAGAGAGGTCAATGTTCTCGCTGTTGAAATGGCACGCCAATGACGCTGCCATGGAAACCGCGTGTTCATACGCCACTGGGGTAACGCGGCCCGGCTCAGGATTATCGAAGACCAGACGCAGTCGCCGTTCGTCCTCGCGGGTGAACTCGCGCACTTTGAGTGATCCCGTCTTGGCCGTGGCCTTCCAGTCGATGAACCGGCCCGTGTCCTGCGGCGTGTGCTCGCGTATGCGGTACAACTCAGTGCCGCGGCCACGGACGAATGAGACAAACTCGCCGGTAATCATCGGCAGCACATCCAGAAAATCGTCCGGCTCCAGCAGCGCGGGATAAACCAGCAGGTCGCGCTCCAGCGTGACTTTGCGGCTCTTGATCAGAAAGGAAAAAGGGAAGCGCGTGGCCAGGCTGAATCCATCCTGCTCATAGTGGCCGCGCCTGGGAAACGCCAGCTCAAGCTCCGTGCCCACCGTGCTTCTGGGCGCGACGAACGTAAAATAAACCGCGCGGGTCAGGATCTTTGCCTGCCACGCCGGAGGACTCTTTCTGCGCAATGTGTAATCCGGCAGGCGCAACCAGCTCCGCCGTTTGGGAAATGCGAATTCGGTTTTGGTCCACTCCCATCCGCGCAGCTTCTTGTTTTTCTCCACCGGACTGAAAACCTTCACGGAGAATGCCGGCATCCACAGCCGCGGATTCGTCAGGTTCACGCGCACCTGCACCGGCTTTGTCGCAAACGCGTTTCTGGGGACGACTACATCCAGTTCCAGCCGCCGCAGTACCGCCGCTGAAGCCACGCCTGAAACCACAATCGCCGCCAGCATCGCCGCCAGCACGATAAACAGCAGGTTGTTCGCCGTGTTGAGCGCCGCCACGCTGATGACCAGAGAGACGCCGATGTAAGCCATGCCTTCGCGCGTCAGCTCATAATGGAAGGCGTCTTTCATCCGGTGTGCGGCCACGCGCCGCGCCAGAAAGGGCACGGTGAGCAGCCCAACCACAAGAGACAGAAAGAGTGCAGAAAGCGCAAAAATCGCGGTGGCCAGCGTGTTGCCACGTTCGCGCGCCACGGACGAAAACACAGCCGCCGCAAACGCCAGCCCTAGTCCGGCAACGGCCATAAAGAACCGCTGCCATGCTTCGCGGTCCACGTTCGCCAACGCCGACTTTAAATACTCACGCATTCCTGCCTTATTCCTGGTACCAGTCTGGCACAGACCCGGAAAATCCTGTTAGTGCCTAAAGTGCTTTGCGGGCCTGCTGGGCCACGGAAGTCCTTTCCAGAAACTCCAGCACCAGCCGGTTAAATTCATCGGGCGTTTCCTCAAACGGGAGATGTCCAGCGCCCTGGATCAGGGCCCGCTCACATTCGGGCAGCACTCGCATGAGAGTCTCTGAAGATTTCAGGTCTACTGCGCCATCCCGCGTTCCCCAGATCAGCAGAGATCGCGCTTGTACGCGGGCAATCGCGCCGCGCAATGCAGCCACGTCATTCTCCCAATGGCGCAGGGTATTCAAGATGCTATGCACCCTGCCCTGCCGCATCAGCAGGGAAGCGTAGCCCTCCAGCGTGCCTTCGGGAATGCGCCCGGGGTCGCCATACATGCGTTCTAGCGCCGTCTTGTGCAGCGGACGTGACACGGGCATGACCATGCGAAGCAGCATTCCTCCCATCCGGCCGTTGAAAAAGCGTATGCGTTCCGCGCCAAAGTCTGACCATGGATTCACCGGCGCTGCCAGCACCAGGGAACGCACTCTCCGGCTCATGGCTGCAAGAAAAATCGCCACGGCCCCTCCCCAGGATGACCCAACTACATCCACCCGTTCCAGTCCGAGCTTCTCCAGCAGACCGCAAAGCCGGATCGCCTGCGCTTCCATGCCGCAATCCAGATGGCGCGGCGCGTCATTCTCGCCAAAGCCCGGCAGATCAAGGGCCAGCGTGGTATGCCGTTCGGAAAAGGCCGGAATGTTCAGCCGCCAGCAGAACGCTCCGCCGAGCAGTCCATGGACAAGAAGCAGCGGCACCCCGGAGCCGGCCTGAAGATACTTAAATTGTTGTCCGTCGATAGCGATTCGGTGTTTCTGTATTTGCATGGGGCCTTCTGACAAACTGGCTGCGGACAGCACTTTCCCGATTCAGGCATTCAAACCGGATGTTACTGCCCCTTGTCACTTCTATATTGTGGGATGATCCAGGAAGTCCCGCAATTTTTTAAAGCCTGAGTCCGGAATTCAGCTATAAAACCGTCCTAAAAAGCATAAATACAAAAATTCACACGCAAATCCCAATTTTAGTAGCTTTCCTCTTTCAAGCTATCTATAATTTTGTAAACATAGGTAAATAAGGCGCTTATTCGTTTTCGTGAGCGGAGAATCATGGCATCCCACTTGCATCTATCTAGCCGGAGGCAGCTCGACCCCAGCGAGGGTCGAATGGCGGAGAGATTTAAAAGCCAGAGGATGCGAAAGGACTCCATAATCCGGTTTTCTGCTGTTGCACTGGCGTTGCTTACGGCGGCCACCGTTGTTTTTGCCATCATCAACTGGCAAAAAGAAGGGCAATATACCACGCCCACAGACGGCATTTGGTGGAAAGAGCAAAGCGGCTTTCTGGTAGCAAAAGGGCTGATTCCCAGCGGTCCTGGAGATAAAGCCGGAATCAAAATCGGGGACCGTTTGCTCCGCGTCAACGGTCTTCCTCAAGACCGCACCATCAAGAACATTATTGAGTTTGAAAAGTACCTCTATCGCAGCGGCGTTTATTCCCGTGCCACCTATTTGTTGAACCGCCAGGGAATCAACGTGGAAGTTGGGCCGGTCATTCCCATGCCCGCCGACAATTCCTTGAAGCTGGGGCAACGGCTTATCGCGCTGATTTATCTGGGCATTGGTTTATATGTGCTTTTCCGGCGCTGGACAGCTCCAAAATCCACGCATTTCTATTTCTTCTGTCTGGTTTCATTTGTTCTGTATTCGTTTCATTACACGGGCAAGCTGAATGCTTTTGATCAGACAATTTTCTGGGCCAGCATTGTTGCCTGGTTATTGCAACCGGCGCTGTTCCTGCACTTTGCGCTGACGTTCCCAAGGCCGCGCAAGCTTCTTGCCAGGTATCCATGGGCCATCTCGCTGGCATACGTGCCGGGAGTGGTGCTGCTGGCGATGCATATTTTTGCCATTTCGTTCCTGGAGTTCACAGAATCCCTGCGCTGGGGCCTGGACCGTCTGCAGATGATCTACCAGACGCTCTACTTCGCCGTGGCAGCCGTGATCCTGTGGCGCAGATACAGGCAAGCCAGTACGCCTTTGCAGCAACAGCAGCTTAAGTGGATCTCTCGCGGAACTGTTCTGGCGATCGGCCCTTACACGCTGTTCTATGTCATACCCTACATCGCTGGCACGCTTCCCACGGCTGCGATGAAGATTTCCGTGCTCTCACTGGTGTTCCTGCCGGTCACCTGGGGCTACGCCATTGTTCGCTACCGGCTGATGGATGTTGACATCATCTTCAAGCGCGGCGTGGCATACACACTGGCCACGGCTGCCATTGTTGGCGCGTACTTTATGGGCATTGGAATCCTTGCTGGCTCCATCACCACAAAGTATCCCGGCACAGGCACTTACGGTCTGATTGCGGTCATCATTATCACCGCGTTGATCTTTGAGCCGCTCAAGAACTGGATTCAGGTCCGGGTGGATCGTTTCTTTTACCGCAAGCGTTATGACTATCGCCGCACACTGATCGAGTTCGGGCGCGAACTCAGCTCTGAACCCGATCTGAGCGCCCAGTTGGTGTCAGTGATTGACCGCCTTTCGCGCACCCTGCTGGTTGATCGCATTGCTATCTTTCTGGCCACTGACGAAAATGCCCATGAATTTGTCATGGAGAAGTCTTTCGGCATTAGTTACAACGGCGTGCTCGATCTCAGCTTCCTGGTGGTGGAGCGTCCGGAGCAATACGCCGGGCATATCTTCTTTGACAACACGCGCAAGGCCCTGCAAGAGAGCGTTACGGCGCGCGAAACCATCGCCAAGCTGAATCTGAACTATTACATCCCGTGCACGGTGCAGAACCGCACCATCGCCGTAATGGGCCTGGGCAAGACCATGGCCGGTGATTTTCTATCGAGCGAAGACGTGGAGCTGCTGGAAACCCTGGCCGGCTATATGGGCATCGCCATCCAGAATGCCCGTCTGTATGCGTCGCTTGAGCAGAAAGCCAGCGAGTATGAGCGGTTGAAGGACTTCAACGAAAACATCGTTGAATCCATCAGCGTGGGCGTGCTGGCCGTGGACCTGGAAGACCGCATTGAGTCATGGAATTCCCAGATGGAAGTCATGTATGCCATGCCGCGCTCGCAGGTGCTGGGTGAGCGGCTGAGTGAAGTCTTTCCTGCGGCCTTCATGGAAGAGTTTTACCGCGTGCGGCAGAACCCGGGCATTCACAACCTGTATAAGTTCCGGCTCAACACACGCGCTGGTGATACGCGTATCGCCAACGTGGCCATTGCGCCGCTGGTCACCAGAAATTTTAACGTCATTGGCCGCCTGATCATCGTGGATGACATTACCGAGCGGATCGACCTGGAATCGCAGCTGAGCCAGGCGGAGAAGCTCTCATCCATCGGCCTGCTGGCAGCCGGTGTCGCGCATGAGGTCAATACGCCGCTGGCGGTGATCTCCAGCTACGCGCAGATGCTGACCAAGCAGATCAACGGCGACGCCAAGCTCGGTCCGCTGCTGGAAAAGATCACGCGCCAGACCTTCCGTGCTTCGGAAATCGTCAATAACCTGCTGAATTTCTCGCGCACCAGCGCCACAGAGTTCAGCGCCATTGATCTCAACAAGATCATTGCGGAAACCCTTACCCTGCTGGAGCACCAGCTCAAGACCTCGCACATCAAGGTTGAGACGGACCTCTACCAGGGGCTGCCGCTCATCCACGGCAACTCTGGAAAGCTACAGCAGGTGTTCCTGAACCTGTTCCTGAACGCCAAAGACGCCATGGCGGGCAAGGGGGGCACGCTGCACATCAGCACGGCCAACGGAGACGCCGTGCAGGTGAATATCAGTGACAGCGGCGCCGGTATTGCGCCGGAGCACATCCGCAAGATCTATGACCCGTTCTTTACCACCAAGACCGCGCCTCGTGAAGGCCAGTCGCGTGGCACGGGCCTGGGCCTCTCCGTTACTTACGGAATCATCCAAGAGCATGCCGGCAAGATTCGCGTGGACTCACAACCTGGGCAGGGGACCAGGTTCCAACTGGAATTTCCCATGAGAAAGGCAGTCAATGTCTGAAGCTGCGGTCTTAAATCGTCCTCGGACTGACGCCGCCAATGGCGGTTCCATCCTGATCATTGATGATGAGGCCGCGATCCGTGAGTCATTGGAAACCCTGCTGGAATTTGAAGGCTACAGTGTGGAGTCGGCTGAGACGGGTGAAGATGGACTGGCCCGCCTGAACGAGCGGACCTTCGATCTGGTCCTGCTGGATTTTGCTTTGCCGGACCGCAACGGCCTGGAGATTCTGGCCGATATCCGCTCGCGCGATTCGCAGCTTGCCGTCATCATGATTACGGCCTATGGCACCCTGGACAACGCCGTGCGCGCCATGCAGCAAGGCGCAACCAACTTCATCCAAAAGCCATGGGATAACGAAAAGCTTATGGCTGACGTGCGCGCCGCGGTCGCACGCCGCCGCGCCGAAGAAGAAAATGAGCAGCTCAAGCGCGCCCTCAAACAGCGTTACAACTTTGAGCATATCGTCGGTAAATCTGATTCCATGCTCAAGATTTTTGACCTGGTCGGGCAGGTCGCGCCCAGCCGCTCCACCGTCCTCATCCAGGGCGAGAGCGGTACCGGCAAAGAGCTCATTGCCAAGGCCATTCACGCCAATTCAACGCGCAAGAACCATCCCTTTGTGCCCGTCAATACCGGCTCCATGCCCGCTGACCTGCTTGAATCCACGCTGTTCGGACACGTAAAAGGGGCGTTTACGAGCGCAGTCTCCTCCAAGAAAGGCCTGTTTGAAGTAGCTGACACGGGCACCATCTTCCTGGATGAAATCGGCACCATGAGCCTGGAGACGCAGGCCAAGATCCTGCGTGTGCTGCAGGACCGCAAATTCATGCACCTGGGCGGCATCCATGAGTTGCAGGTCGATGTTCGTGTGATCGCGGCCACTAACATCGATCTCCATGTGCTGGTGCGCGAAGGCAAGTTCCGTGAAGACCTTTTCTATCGCTTGAACGTAATCACCGTGGATTTGCCTCCGCTGCGCAACCGCAGTGAAGACATTCCCCTGCTGGTCATGCGTTTCTTGGAGAAGTTTTCCCGCGAGAACGGCAAGTCTGTGGCGAACATCTCGCCGGAGGCCCTGCGGCCCCTGATGGACTACGGCTGGCCGGGCAACGTACGCGAACTGGAGAACGTGATTGAGCGCGCCGTGGTGCTCTGCAATGGGCCTGTAGTGGGTATTGAGCTGATCCCGGACCACATCGTGGGCCGTGGCTCTGAGGGCAAGATGTTTGAACACCGCCCTGACGCGTCACTGTTTGAAATCGTCGAGGACTGCGAGCGCCGCCTGATCGTCAACATGCTGGAGAAGTGCAATTGGAACCAGACGGACGCCGCGGAGCGCTTCCACATTCCGCTCTCCACGCTGAACCAGAAGATCAAGCGCCTCAGCATTGAGATCAGGAAAAAGGGCTCTAGGGATTTGTAGGGTTCGCAGCCTGGCGGCGGTGCCACATCGTCTGCCACAGACGCAGCCCGACCAGCACAATTGCCATGGCATAAAAGCCTGCCTGTGGAGTGATGAAATGAACAGCCAGCATGGCTGAGCCCAGCGCTGCGGGAAAGAAAAAGATTTGCTGTCCCATCAGCTGGGCCTTCCGCGGTTCGTCTTCGCTGAGCAGTTTCTTCTTTCTGGCCACCAGCCATTGCAGCGCCAACAGGGCAGACGCCACAAACATGTTCCCAAAGTAAATCTCCTGGGCCGCACGGTTGCGCAGAAAATGACCAAGCAATCCACAGGAAAAAGGCATGACGGAAATCGACATCAGAAACAGCAGGTTTAGCCATACCAGGGCAATTTGCAGATGCCGGACAAAATGCATTGCCAGATGGTGCATGAGCCAGAGCAGTCCACAATAAAGAAACGAAACAAAAAAGCTAAAAAAAGCCGGTGCTTCATGGCCAATACTTTGCAGCAGCTCGCCGGTGCTAACCGACTTGGGCAGGTCAGGGACCCTCAGTTCCAGTACCAGCAGCGTCATGGCGATGGCAAAGATCCCGTCCGTAAGCGCTTCCATGCGCCCTTTGGAAAGCAGAATGCTATGGATCAGCTTTCTGGCCGAGGTAGGTGGTGTGCTCATTTGGGCTGAGATTGTAATGTAGGCTGTTTGCACACACAAATCAGGCGTTTGGTCTCCTCTATTTTTGGGGCACAGGCGCACGCTCTGCTATATTTCCTCTTGGATGGAACTGACCTCCCCGTTTGATTTCGTGAAGCGAAGTGTCCTCGCGGTCCAGGAGTACACCTACCTTTCCTTCCGAGCCGTTACCAATACGCTCCGCAAACCGTTCTACATGGCGGACACCATCCAGCAGGCCGATCTGATTGGCGTGGGGTCACTGCCTATCGTGATGCTCACCGGAATGTTTACCGGCATCGTGCTGGCGCTGAATACTTCCAAGACCCTGGAACAGTTCGGCTCATTGTCGCTCACCGGGCAGTTGGTCTCTTTTTCCATGGTGCGCGAGCTCGGCCCCGTGCTCACCAGCCTGATGGTGGCCGGACGCAACGCTTCCGGCATGGCCAGCGAACTCGGCTCCATGAAAGTCACGGAGCAGATTGATGCCATGCGCGCCCTGGGCACTGATCCGTACAAGAAGCTGGTGACCCCGCGCGTCCTCTCCACCGTCTTCATGATGTTTTTTCTGACCATCATTTCCGATCTCGTGGGCCTCGCGGGCGGATGGATCATTTCGTCTTCCATGCTGGGCCTTGATAGCTACCAGTACTGGAACAGCGCCTACCAGGTGTTGAAATACAATGACGTAATCACCGGACTGGTCAAGCCGCTGGTTTTTGGTTTCATCATCGCCACCGTGGGCTGCTACTACGGCATGAACACCAAGGGCGGCACGCAGGGCGTGGGCCGCGCCACCACGCAGGCCGTGGTCGCTTCGTCCGTGCTCATCCTGGCTGTCGATGCGGTGCTCACCCAACTCTTCATCACGATGAGATGACCCGGCATGCCGCCTCTTGACACCGCCATTCCGCTGGATGATGACCGGTCGCTGGATACCGTGCACAAGGCCATCATCTTTGAAGACGTTTCCATCTCCTTTGAGGATGCTCCCGTACTGAACGGCGTATCGTTTGAGCTCCGCCGGGGTGAAACCAAAATAATTTTTGGCGTCGCCGGTTCCGGCAAGAGCACAATTCTCAAACTCTGTCTTGGCCTGCTCAAGCCGGACAGCGGGCATATTTACGTGCTTGGACATGACATCACCAAAATGACGGAAGAAGAGCTGTTTGACTTGCGCAACAAGGTCGGCATCGTCTTCCAGGAAAGCGCGCTCTTTGACTCGCTCAACGTGCGCGATAACGTGGCCTTTCGCCTGATGGAAGAACACCTGCCTGAGGCGGAGGTGGAAAAGCGGGTGCGTGAATCTCTAAGCTTCGTCGAGCTGGAGGATGCAATCGAGAAGTTCCCCGCCGAGCTTTCCGGTGGTATGCGCCGCCGCGTCGGCATTGCCCGCGCCATCATCACCCAGCCTGAGGTCTTGCTCTATGACTCGCCCACCGGCGGCCTCGATCCCATTACCTCAACCACGATCATCGAGTTGATCATGAAACAGCGCGACGTCTACAAGACCAGCGCGCTGATGGTGACACATCGCCTACAGGACGGCTTTACACTTGCCGGCCACACTTTTGATCCAGCCACCAAACACATGAAATCGTCTGACGGAATGCCATCACTTGATGTCCGTACAAGCTTCATGATCCTGCGGGACGGGAAAGCGGTTTTTGACGGCAATGCGCACGACCTTGGAAAGGTGGAAGACCCTTACATCAAGGAATATATTTCTTAGAGGGACGCCGCCTTCGCCGTTTCCACAGCAAACTTCATGCCTGTGGTTTAGCCTGCGCAGAATCCCGGCTTCAGCAGCTGGGGACGGTGGCCGGACTGCGATTTAGCGTTTTTAGCAGCGTGGTGGGCGTGACTGATGCCTCGATCCGGTCCTTGCCATCCTGTTTGCCGTGGCCTTTTTCCGGACGTGGCATAAAAAAAAGGCGGCATTATTCATGCCGCCTTTGTCTTTACAGCTGGCTAGAAATAAGAACTCTGGTTCAGCCACTGCACGCGCTGCACCGTCGTGGTGGCGGTTGCTGCCGTGACAGAGCCCAGGGTGACCGTAGTGGATGGGAACCACGGAGGGGCAAAACCGTTCTGAGAGAAGCGGCGATCAAAATACTGGTTACGCGTGGTTGTATTGCCGGCCTTAAGCTTGTTCGTAATGCGGCCGCCCACGATCGTCAGGGTATTGATATGCGCGCCCACGTTGATTAAGCCGCCGGTGCCGCCCTGGGAAATTGACGCCAGTGCTGCATCAACCTCCAGGTTGCCGTTTGCCTGCTGATTGTTGAGTTGAATGTCGCCTGTGGCCGTGAAGATTCCCAACACCTGCCCTTTATCATTTCCCGGAATCAGAGTGTCCGCAGGCTGTCCTGGAATCTGGTTCTGGGTCATCGTGACCGGTTCAGTCTTGTAAAGAACATCGCCCGTGATGGCGACGTTCTGTGCGGCTGTGATGGTTACAGCACTGTGGTCCTGGATTGCCGGTAGACCCTGGCCCGGTCCGGAGAGCGAAGTGATGCTGCCATTCGCGTACAGCATGGTCGCCGGACTTGTCGCGTTTGTGACCGGATCGACCATCTGAGGCACCCCTGTGATGTTCAGCGTCGTGCTTCCGGAATTGACCGTGGTCAGGTTGTTCAGCACGTCAACGGTGACCTTTGTGGTTGTGGAGCCCTGCTTTATCGTAAAGATCTGCTGCGGAGAATTGTTCGCGCCCGTTGCCGTTGAAAGCGTTACCGTAGCGCTGCCTTCAACGTAGATGCCGCCACCGTTAAATGTGGGCTGGCCATTCTGGATACTGTAAGGCAGGAAGACGCCGGAGCTTGCTCCCGAATTAGGATAGGCGTTCTTGTTGATGTCCATTACGCTGTTGTGGAGATCGCTCTTGGAGACGGGGCTATTGCTGTCGCCCTTGCCATCCAGTACGGCTCGTTCCTGATTGTAGTCATTCGCCGGCAGCGGTATAGCCGGTTGCCCCAGACTGAGACCCGCCTCGAATGTTGGAGCGATGGTCTGGCCGCCCAATTTGTCACTCGCTGCTGCAACCTGGTCGCACTTGTTGTTGAACTGATAACCGGCTTTCGCGTTGTGCAACGTTACTGTGTCAGTAAAAATGTAGCTGCCTGTGGTCCCGAAGTTAAAGGAGTCGTTGGAGAAGACCGGACCTGAGATCGTGCCAGGCACAAAAGATGTTCCATCGCAGATGGACCATTGATCGACGAACAGGCCCCAGGCAGCAAAGCTGGTCGTGGAATTCACCGGCTTTAGCGTGACGTTCACAGTCACGCTGCCACGGTCCGTCAGCGTAGTAGCCTGGGTTGACTGCGCCTGACCGATTGATTCCAGGGTGTAGTTGAAGATGTACCTATAACCTGTCACTGCACCAGTTGGCGCCTGGCAGGTCCCGCCCCCGCCCAGCACCGAGCAACCGTTCGTCGGATTCAGGACGAATGTTCCTGTGACTTTGTATCTGCCCGGCCAGGAATTGGAGGCTTGCCCCTGGCTTGTAAATGTTTGATATGACCCGCCGAATGCGCTATTGAGGTTCGCCTGCACCGTGGCATCGGTCCCAAGGGCTATGGGTTGCTGAGTGACGCTGAAAGACGCTGGAATGGCGGCGACGACCTGGTTCCGTAGATACGTTCGGGCCGCGTTCAATCCGGAGTCGGCGGCATAGAACGATCCGCGAAAATTCCGGTAGTAGCCATTCATCAGCATGTCTGATCTGACCGAGAAAACCATGGCCAGAATCAAGGCAGTCATCAACATAAGAATCAGCAAGGTGGTGATCAATGCGATTCCACGCTCGTTTTTACCCGCCTGCCTGCGTCTTGGCCTTAAATTCCGAACCTTTTCATATTTCATTGCGCCCCCTTAGTCATTCATGCTGAGATTCCGTGGATTGATTACCACGGAGGCACTTTCGATTTTGTACGCGCCTCCATCAAACGTATTGCGGAAAATATTGGACGGGTCCGCTGGAGTGCGCCCGATCATCGAGACCCGTATCGAGCGGATCAGGTTCCAATCATGGTTGTAGGTGGAAGCGTCAAAGCTATACGTGTTGTCCGTGGTGCCATTCCAGATCGTTGCGCCGACTTTGAAACCAATGATCTGCTCGGCAATCACATTCGTCTGCCCTGACTGCGTCCTGACCAGCTTAGGGTTAGTCGGATCAGAGGCGTCCACCGAATACGTGATGGCTGCGAGCTTCAGCACCCAGTCGGTGGCACAGAACTGGGTTCCCAGCTTGTTGCTGTCCGCTGTATTGGACAGCGAGAGCGGGTCGTAGGTGGTGCCATTGGTTCCATCCGCTCCGGTTGGATTGTGCGCCAGCTTTACTTTTCCGCCGGTAATTTCACCATCGCTGGTCAAGATAGTGGTCGTCATCTGCGAGCCATCGCTCTTTACCAGCAAAAGCTGGTCGCCGGCGTGAAAGTCATCTGCCAGCTGGCTCAAGGTCGTCGTGCCCACAGGCGTTACAAACAAGCTGGAACTTGTGGTGCTGACGCAGTTGGAGCCGATGTCTTGAGGATTGGATGGCGGCGTTTTTCCGTCGATGGCAATGACATTCAGTGTGTCAAAGCAGCTCGGGCCGTAAGCTTTCGTGGTTGCGTTGTAACATCCAGTGCCCGGTAAACTATTTACGATGGTTATGCCGATGGGCCATGACGGTATGTTGACGCCCTGATAGTAGCCGGTGCCGGCGTTGACCACGTCAATCTGCATCTGCGCTACGCTATTGCGCAAGGCAATATTTAACCCCGTCTGGTTCTGCTGCGAGACGAAGACCGGAACGTGCGACTTCACCAGGCCAATCGTGGCGGAGCTAATGACCAGAAAGAGCGCCATGGCCACCATCAGCTCTATAAGTGAAAAACCTGGCGATGATTTGCGCCGTAGCTCTTGCCGTGCAATCGTGCCTGCTAGTATGTGCCTTTTTGTCATAACTTTACCTCAACATGCTGGCCTGGAAATCGGTTGGCGCAGTCGCGTTCTGCAATGACACCAGAACGGTGAAACGACGCACCCCGGTGGGCAGGTTCGCAGGGCTTACTTCTATTGCCCATCGCCGCGAGAATGTAAGCATGTCGGGCGTTGCCGCCGGCGCGTTCGTTGCAGTCACTACGCTTATGCTTCCGTCCGGTGCGTGTGTCGTTGTGGTGTAGACGATATTGCCACTCGCGTCTTTTCCGCTGACTGTCTCCACCATCTTCCCGTTGCCGGAAGAGATCCTCACTTGATCGAAGTAGTCCACCACTTCAGTGACTGCCCCAACGGTGACGGTTGCGGTGAGATCAGCGGTCAAACTGCCCGAACTCGTCCCACTGGGGACGGCTATGGCCGGATCGTTGTAGGGATAACGGTTCAGATCGTCCAGCTTCTCGGATGCCAGCAAAGCTTCCGTACTCATGTAACGGGACTTGGTCGAATTCCCGCCCATCTGTGCGAGCAGGGCCGCTAAAGCAAGCAAACCGAAGGCGAGGATGGAGATTGCAATGACCGTCTCGATCAGGGCGAAGCCGCTTACGCGGCGGGACTTTCCGCGTGACTTGGATACTTCCATATCTGGATACCGTGTTGGCTTTACTCTTGCCGCCATAGTGTCGGAGTTGATGTTGGGCCTTTGGTGGAAGGCTGACGCCATTCCATCAGGGCAAAGTTGTAGTGTTGTGTCTGCCCGCTGCGCAGCGACGAACGCATGTTCTGTCAGTTCACTTATCGTTACTGGAGGAGCAAAGCTCAAAGCGTTGCCCTGCGTCGCCTGGCTGGTTAAGGCGTGCTCAAAATGGCGGTTCAAATCACCAACCGCACTGTCCAGGCAGCTGAGCACAGTGGTATGGCTGCCAATGAGAAGGTCTCCACTGGTTTGGGCCAGACAAGGCTCTTCTGGCGAAAACGTGGAAATGCGCAAAAATAGACTGCAATTCATTACTTCTTGGGTCCTGGGCTATCTTTACTATCTTGGCGTGCGTTTCTGGGCGAGCTTTAATCTTCGCGATCTTCTAGCTGGGCGAGCTCTATCTGGGCGAGCTGTTTAGAGGGAGTGAGGGAGTGATGGGAAGATTATGGTACATCGCCTCAAGTAACGCGACATTACAAAAGTAATAAAAAATTTAGAAATTCGCCCGAGGACTATAGTACTCATGCACGCGCAACCCGGCCGGAGCGAGAGCAGGAGACTTTCTGCGGCGAAAAAAGGCGGCCGTTTCAGGCCGCCTTAAACAGATTTGGAATCGTAAACACTACTTTCCGGCTTTGGCCGCCGCTGTTGCTGTGGCGCGGCGCTCAATTAAACGATCGCGCAGCCCTTTGATCTTTTTCTTCGCCGCCGGTTTGGATGTGAGCTTTTCCAGATGCAGGAGATACTCGGGATCGATCTGGTCTTTGCGTGCCTGCGGAATATAGTGGCCAAACTTCGCCCACAGGAAGTAAGGCTCGGTTTGGGTTTCTATGAACAATTGTTCATCCACCGCGCCACGCAGCACCATGGCGGCAATCATGTTCCAGAATGTCAACACTTGGCGGAGGTAGGCATTGGGCTCCGTTCCGTACCCAACGATGATCGCCTTGAACTCTTCATAGTTCTGCGGCCACAACTCGCCTATGGCATAGTTCCTGGCCGCTCGCATTACGGGTTCTCGCCGTAGATCATAAATTTTCAGAATAAACTGCGTGTCTTCCGCCTTCACTTTTGCCATAGCCGTTCTGTTCTCCTCCTGCTTTAGCGTGCTTCGCGCTGCTCTGCTGCGGCGGCCTGTGCCTGCGTTACCCATTCAGGCGTGGGAATTGACTTTGAATAATCGCACTTTACCACCACGGCTGCCGGCGCTGCTGCTTCGGCTGCGGCGCCCTTTTTGCCGCGTTTCCTCGGCTTCGGCTGGTCTTCTTCTTCAACTGACTTCTTGCTGTTGTTCGGGCACACCAGCACCGATCCTGACTTCAAATGTTTTTCCAGCAGGTATGGACTATTGCACTGTGGGCATACCTCAGCCACCGGCTTGTAAGCCGACGTGAACTCGCACTTGGGATAATTCGAGCAGCCATAGAATGTGTTGCCGCGGCGGCGCGCCTTCTTTTCCACCAATTCGCCATCCGCGCACTGCGGGCACTTCACGCCGATAAAATTCTGCTTGATGTACTTGCAGTCCGGATAGCCGCTGCAGGAGACGAACTCGCCGTAGCGTCCGTGGCGCAGCACCATGTTGCGGTTGCACTTGGGGCAGAGCTCTTCCAGCGGGACATCGGGAACGCGCTTGCCCTGGTCCAGCCGCCGCGTGGTCTTGCAGTCAGGATAGCCCGTGCAGGCCATGAACTGCCCAAAGCGTCCGCGCTTCAGCACCATCACGCGACCGCAGTTCTCGCAGTATTCATCCTGTCCGGTCTCCGGCATCTCCGCGCCGTCAAATTCAGGCAGGTTGACCGGGTTTTCCTTGGTGAATGTGCAGCTTTCCGGATCATCCTTTTTATAGGAGCTACAGGCGTAAAACGAGCCGTGTTTGCCCCACTTGAGCACCAGAGGAGAGCCGCATCGCTCGCACTTTTCGTCCGTGGGCTTTTCCATCCGCTTCACGTTCTCCATATGCTTTTCAGCGTAGCGGAGGTCCTTGGAAAATTTTTTATAGAAGCCGCCCAGCGCGTCCGTCCACTTTTCCTTGCCTTCTTCAATCTCGTCCAATTCTTCTTCCAGTCGTGCCGTGTAAGCAGGATCAAAAATTTCCTCAAAGTTCTTTACCAGCAGATCGGTTACCACCAGCCCCGTTTCCGTGGGTATGAACTTGCCGCCAATCTTCGTCACGTACTGGCGTTCCAGGATGGTGGAAAGAATGGTCGAGTACGTCGACGGACGTCCGATGCCGCGCTCTTCCAGTTCTTTCACCAGTGACGCCTCGTTGAATCGTGGAGGCGGCTCGGTGAAGTGCTGCTCCGGTTTCAGTTCGCGTAGCGTGAGCGCCTGACCCACTTCCAGCGATGGCAGCTTGTGCTTCAGCGCCTCGTCTTCTTCGTCCTTTGCGTCCTTCGATTCTTCATAGACTTTCAGGAAGCCTTCAAACTTCAGCACCGATCCTGTCACGCGGAAGGTGAATGATTCCGCCCCGTTTTTAGCCTGGATATCAATGCTGGTCTGGTCGAACACCGCCGGCATCATCTGTGAAGCCACAAATCTCTGCCAAATTAATTTGTAAACCTTGTACTCGTCCTCCTGGAGATATTTCTTGATCTCATCTGGATGGCGCGAAACTGCCGTTGGTCGAATGGCTTCATGCGCTTCCTGCGCCGCCTTCTTTGACTTATAGACGTTCGGCTGATCGGGCAGAAAATCCTTGCCAAAGGTCGCCTCAATCGCCTGGCGCACTTCGCCCAGCGCGTCATTGGATACCCGCACGGAATCCGTACGCATATAAGTAATGAGGCCGACCGAGCCTTCATCGCCCAGTTCCACGCCTTCATACAGGCGTTGGGCAATCATCATTACGCGCTTCACGCTGAAACGCAGCTTGCGTGATCCATCCTGCTGGAGCTTGCTGGTGGTAAAAGGCGGAGCAGCGCTGCGGCGGCGTTCCTTCTTTTCAATATCGCGTACGGACCACCGGGCCTGCTCCAGCGCCGCGGTGATCTTCTTGGATTCTTCCTCGTTCGGGACCTCGGTCTTTTCATCGCCCCGGCCGACAAAGCGCGCGTCAAATGCCGGAGGCTTGCCCCCGAAAAGATGAGCGTCAATGGTCCAGTATTCTTTCTTCTCAAACGCCTTGACTTCGCGCTCGCGTTCCACGATCAGCCGTAGCGCCACGGTCTGAACGCGTCCGGCGGAAAGGCCCCGGCGGACCTTGTCCCATAGAAGCGGCGAGACCTGGTAGCCCACAATCCGGTCCAGCACTCGGCGTGTCTGCTGAGCATCCACCAGGTTGCGGTCGATATCGCGCGGATGCTTGAATGCCTCCAGTACGGCCTTCTTCGTAATCTCGTTGAAGGTCACCCGATGAAACGGAGTTCCGCCCTTTTTTTTCTTTTTGCTGCCGTTTTCAGAAAGCTCTTCTTCCAGGTGCGCGGCAATGGCTTCGCCTTCGCGGTCCGGGTCAGGCGCCAGATAAATGGCCACGGCGCCCTTGGCCAGCTTCTTCAGCTTGGCCACAACTTTCTCTTTTCCGGGGATGACGACATACTCGGTGGAGAAGTCGCCTTCCAGGTCCACGCCGAGCTGGCTTTTGGGCAGATCTTTGATGTGCCCGAGCGAGGCTTCGACTTCATAGTCCTTGCCCAGGTATTTATTGATGGTCTTCGCCTTGGCCGGCGATTCGACAATGACGAGTGATTTTGCCAACGTTACTCTTTTCCCTTGAATTCAAGTTGAAGCTAACACGAAACGGGCCACACGACAAACATCACCATGGTCGTCGGCTCTTGGCTTTTAGCTTTTGGCCCTTGGCCAGTCAATGATGGCCGGGCTTGATTTCTACTAAAAATGTTCCTTGTATGGCCTTTAACTAGCTCCGGCAGCCTTCTGCTTTGTTCCCGATTCCAATGTTGTAAGCAGCGAGGCTAACATCTTTCGAACTCTGGTTAACTCAAGACATAAACTCTGATGCTCTTTGGATTGCAAATACCCGAAATCGTGGGCAAGCAGCAGGTGGTAATCCAACTCACTTGCGGAGCCCATGGATATCCGAACAAAGCGCGCCAGTTCCGGCGTAGTTTGCCGGCCGCAACCTTCAGCCAGATTCGCTCCCATCGACATTGCCGCCCTGCGCAACTGTGACGTAAGTCCGTAGAACTCTTCTTTCGGAAAAGTGCGGGTTCTCTGGTAAAGGAGTAGCGTCAGTTTGTGTGCCCTTTTCCAAACGTCCAAATCACGATAATTTCTCAACCTGGCACCTCGCGCCTGCTGTAAATCCAAAGACGCCCACACAAAGCCAAGAACCAAGAGCCAATAGCTAAAAGCTGCGTTCAGAACGCCTTCACATAATTTTTCCCTGGCATCTGTTTCACCTTCCCGCTCATTTCCAGCTCAAACAGCGCTGTAAAAACCTCTGCCGATGAGACGTGCCCCTCCAGCCTTTCCATGATTTCGTCAATATGAGTGGACTCGTCCTGGCGCAAGATTGAGAGCAATTTCTTTTCCGCCGGACTCAATTCGTCACCAAACAGGCTGCTGGTGGGCTTCTCCTCTGATGCTTCCGGCCCCCGTTCGGATTCAAGCTGCTGTTTTACGGCGGCGGGCAATTCCTCCCAAACGTCCTCCCATGTTGCAGTTAGCTTGGCTCCCTGCTTGATCAGCGTATTTGGCCCCCAGGAGTTCCGGGAGATCACATTGCCCGGCACGGCAAAGATCTCGCGGCTCTGTTCCAGGGCGCAACGGGCCGTAATGCGCGTGCCGCTGTACTCGCCGGCCTCCACCACCAGCACACCTAGAGACAGTCCACTGATGATCCGGTTGCGAATGGGGAAATTTTGCGGCGCCGCAAATGATCCCAAAGGGAACTCGCTTACCAACGCGCCGCCACACTCAAGAATGCCGTCTGCAATCTTCTTGTTTTCGCGGGGATAGATTACGTCCACCCCAGTGCCAAAGACCGCCACGGTCTTGCCCTTGGCCTTGAGTGCGCCGCGATGGCCATACGTATCCACGCCACGCGCCATGCCGCTAAAGATCACCAGGCCCCGTGATGCCAGATCGCAGGACAATCGCTCAGCCATGCCAATCCCATAGGGAGTCGGGTGCCGCGTACCTACGATGGCAATGCCCGGGTGCGATAAAGCTTCTGCGTTCCCGCGCACAAAAAGCACCAGCGGCGGATCATAAATTTCGCTGAGCCGGGCGGGCCAGTTCGCATCGTCACGGCAAAGAATCAGAACACCAGCGGCTGCCGCTTTGGCGACCTCATCATGCGCCAGCTCCAGTGATTTTCCCAAAGCAATATGCTGGGCGGATTGCGCTTGCAGGTTTTCGGCTTCCAGCTCCGTGAGCGATGCGTGAAATATGTCCTGGACGTGGCCAAAGCGCTCCCTCAGCTTGCGCCCGCGTGTGGGGCCCAAGCCGGGCGTGAGTGAGAGCGCCAGCCAGTAGATTGCGTTGGAAGTGGCCGCATGTGCGGTAGCCATATATAAAGATATTCCCTGCTATCAGCAAACTTCGCGGACTGTACACGGATTTTTAAAAGGCTGTCAACCCCGGTCCTGGCATTCCTTGCGACTTTATTTCCTGTAACTCCTCATGCTTTCCGCCTCTTGATCAGTATTCATCTGCGTAAATCTGCGGCAGATCCGGTTCTTTGCAAGGGCCGGCAAATTCCCAGAATGGCATCTTGATAAAATAAAGATACATGCCCCCACTTCGTATCTCCGCCATCAGCTTTCTGAACACGGCTCCGCTCATGTGGGATTTTGAGAATGGAGAACCGGCGGCATTGCTGCGCCAGCGCTTTGACGTCAGTTACACCATTCCCTCACGTTGCGCTGAGCAATTAAAAGAGGGCTCTGCCGATATCGGGATCATTCCGGTCGCGGCATACACAACGATCCCTGATCTGGTCATTGTTCCTGATGTGGCGATTGCCGCCAAAAATAAAGTGCGTTCGATCCTGCTGGTGAGCAAGGTCTCTCTGGAAAACATCCGCAGCGTTGCCACGGACGATTCTTCCCGCACCTCCGCAGCCCTGGTGGAGATTTTCCTCAGGAAGTTCGTCGGTACCGATCCCGGCTTTACCCGGCAGAAGCCGGACCTGAAGACTATGTTGCAGTGGCATGATGCCGCGCTGCTTATTGGCGATCCGGCGCTGCAGGCGCATGTGGCTGGTTACTTTGTTTACGATCTGGCGGAAGAGTGGAAGCGCTGGACTGGCCGTCCGTTTGTGTTCGCATTCTGGGCGGTACGCAAGGCGGCCTTGCAGGGACGCGGCGCAGGGGCCAACGTCGCGCAGGTCTTTCAGCAATCGCGCGACAACGGACTCAAGCATATTGCTGAGATTGCCTCTGCCTGGGCGCCCAAACTTGGCCTCTCCGCCAAACTGATTGCTGAGTACCTTACGGAGAACGTTGACTACTCTCTGGACGTGGACAATCTTGAAGGGCTCCAATTGTTCTATCGCTACGGAGTTGAATGCGGAGTTTTTGGCCGTGTTCCAAAGCTGGCGTTTTTGGAGCAGCCCATCGCAAATACAGCTGTTCGTCTTTAGGATCTCAGTGGTCGGGCGAGGCCACCAGGCGCCGAGCCCGCTATCAAACAGGCGCGACTATCTAGCCACGTGCGGGAATCTTAAAGCGGTTTGGAGCGAAGCGACATAAATAGAAGCTCACTTTACAACTCTCAACGGGAATTCCCGCTGGAAATCGGCATCCAATGATCTGTGGCATTTGTCATTTTCTCCTCACTAGGGGCATGGCTGGAGCGGCTGGGCGGAGTTGGCCTGGTATTGCTCGGGTTCGCTGATAACTCCGTGGTGCCGATGCCCGGCAGCATGGACGCGCTTACCATCATGCTCTCCGCGCACCAGAAGAGTTTTTGGCCGTATTACGCCATCATGGCGACCATCGGCGGGCTGGTGGGCGGATATGCCACCTATGCTCTTGGGGCCAAAAGCGGCGAAGGCGCTTTGGAAAAAAAGCTCCGCAAAAAACAGGCGGAAAGAATTTACAAAATTTTCAACAAATACGGCTTCTGGAGCCTGTTTGTGCCCGCCTTGCTGCCGCCTCCGGTACCGTTCTCGCCGTTCCTGCTGGTAGCAGGAGCGCTGAAGTATTCCAGGCGCAACTTACTGATTGCCGTGGGATCGGCGCGGGCCATCCGGTATGGGCTGCTGGCCTGGCTGGGATCGATCTACAGCAAGCAGATCTTCGGTTTTTTCCATGAATATTACAGCCCGGTCCTGTGGACCGTGATGACCCTGGCTGTTGGCGGCGGCCTTGCCGCCGGTTTTTATGCATGGAAGCGAAAACGCGAGGGCAAGGAAGTGATTCCTGATGCCAAAGAGTCGCGCCCCCGCACTGCGTGAGCGCTATTGCGGTGCCCACTCCAGCTCAGGCAGAGTTCCTGGACTTCAATCCGCTGTTCGCTTCAGTGTGTTTCGGACTGCGGCGCAAAATCGAACTTCACTTCAAGCAGGCTTGTTTTCTCCGCCGTCTCATATTTCCATTTCTTTACCGCGCGGGCCAGGGCATCCACCAGAACGGGGTTTCCACCCAGTTCCTTGACTTCCTTGACTGTGCCATCTGGCGCAATGGTCACCTGCACTCGTGCTGTACCGCGCATGTTGAGTCTCCGGGCGAGTTCCGGATACTCCGGAGGCTCACCGCTCTTCATTCTGCGGTCGTCAATCGCGAAAGCCGCATGACTCAAAAGTACACAAGCAAGGACGAGTCCAGACACGATACGAACAAGGAGCCGGCCAGGCAGAAACCTTCGACCGGCCCGGCGCTCTTGTACAACTTCTGTTTTGTTAATCACGTCAGGCCCCTCAGAAACTGAATCTCGCTCCGAGCTGGATCTCTCGCTTGGGAAAGTCTGCGGTGAATCCCAGGGGCTGGTTGGGCAGCAACTGGGAGTTTCCGTGCACGTTAAATGGGGCGGCAAAAGCCGGTCCAACCTCGCCGTTCACCCGGGAGTAATTCGTTCTGTTCAGGAGATCGAACGCTTCAGCGGTCAGGTGAATGCTGGCTGTTTCATTGATCCGGAACCGCCGGCTCAAGCGCAGAGAGGTATTGGCATATTCCGGACCAATTCCGGTATTGCGGCCTGCGCCGGGCGGCCGGTCGGCAAAATCCGTGCGATCGCCGTTTACGTCAGTTCCCGCATAAAGATTGAACGGATGCGGGCTACGGTATTCAACAATGGGCGCCAGTTCAAACCCTTTGAGGATTGGCGATCGGAACGGACTATCGATAACGGCGGCTATGACTATTCTGTGCCGCTGGTCAAAGGATGAAAGCGCGCGCTCAGCCGCGGTCTGCACCTGATTGTTGGACCAATAGGTAAAGTCCGGGGAGTCATCCATGGCTTTGCTGTAGGTGTAGTTGGCCAGCAAGGTGAAGTGGTGGCTGAACCGCTTCTTCAATTCCAGCGTGCCTGCCTGATAGACCGCGTCGGCCGTTGATGAAAATACGTTGTTGCTGAAGAGTAGAGGATTAGCGAAGCATGGATTGTTGATCGCCACCTGGCACTGCGGATCGGCCCAGTTTTGGAAAGGCAGGCCGTTGGTCCCGGGGACGTTGGCTGTCACAGGCGCCCCGGACAGTACGTTTACGTCCGTAGAGCGGGCCAGATGGACCGAATGAACGTAGATGTAATTGGCGGCAATCGATAAGCCAGGCGCCAGTTCACGCTCAATTCCCAGTGTAGCCTGTTGCGAATAAGGATTGCGGAAATCCGGCGCCGTATTAAACGTGATGGCAAATGGCGGCAAGGCGCCGGAGTTGTTCACATTGATGCCGAAGGGCAGCAAATCTGTCGGCGTAATGCAGCCGGGATTGCCCGCAGCCGGTTGCCCGCACGAAATTTTTCCCTGGGTAAACAATGTCTGGAAGATGGCTGCTGAATTGGCCGCGGGATTTCCCGGAAGACCGTTCAAGGGCACCACGAATGATGTGACCTGACGATTGTTGCTCTGACCGCCGTATTGCGCGGAGGACGTATCCACCTGAAGGATGATGGGCGAATAGTAGATTCCATAGCCGCCGCGGACCACGGTCTTGTGGTCCTTGAATGGGTCCCAGGCAAAAGACGCACGGGGCGCGAAGTTGTTATAAGACGTGTGAATAAAGGCGCGCTGGTCGATTTCATAGCGGACGCCCAGATGCAGGCTAAAGTTGGAGCGGAGACTCCAATCGTCTTGCAGATAAACGCTGGTCAGTGGCATCTGAGTGGTTACAGTGGGGTTCCCGAAGCCCTGGATATAGGCTTGTGGCAGTCCCAGGCTGAACGATTGCATCGCGTTGATCGTGACCGGCCCCGACGTGACCCCGCAGGCGGCCGGCACCTGTAAGCACGGGCTCAGGATGCCGCCCGGCAGTTCTCCGAAACTGAATTCCCCGCCCATAAAGCCGAAATTCGCGGTCCGGTTGCCGCGCAACATCTCATTGATACCCATCTGGAAAATGTGCTTTCCATGGATTGTGTCCAGATTGTCGGCAAACTCGTAATCGCGCTCGGTGGAGATGTTGGGCAGCGTGAGGTTCTGTCCGAAGTTTCCAAATCCCGCAAGCGCCAGGTTGGGCTCTCCCATGGTATTGGGGATGAGGTTGTATTGGTTGATGTTCCACTGGATCCGGGCTTCATTCAGCGTGGAGGCGTTGAACGTATGCAGCCATGAGGCTTGCAGCGAATTGGTCCACTGTAGCTCAGAAAAGCCGTTGGAAAAACCGGAGAGAGACTGCACACTCGGGTCGCTCTCTTCCACATGCGCAACGATGTACCGTAAAGACGTCTGGTTCCGGTCATTGATCTGGTGGTCCAGGCGCACCGATCCCTGGTGCGAAGTAATCGGAAAGGGCAAAAGGCCGCCATTGGTCTCAAACTGATTCACCAGGAAAGCATTCAAAGAACTCGCCGCCGGGTTGATCGTGAGGATGTTTTGCAGGATGCCGGCACAGGTGGATGCCGGCATTGCAGGCTGGCCGGTCAGGCAGGGCACGGGTGTTCCGCCTTGCGCCGTCAGGCCGTTGATAATTGCCTGCTGTCCACTTTGCGGGCCAAAAATGTTGCTGTTGGTGAGCAAAGGAACAGACGCCTGCTTGTTCTGGAGCAAGCCTTCATAGGCGACAAACATAAACGTCCTGTCCTTCTTCAATGGGAACCCCATGGTTCCGCCAAATTGCTGGCGGCCCAGAGAATTTTTCACCGGCTGTCCCTGGGCAGTGAGTGAGAAGGCCTGGCCCGGAGTGAGTGCCTGGCTGAAAGCAAACGGGTCACGCGCATCGAGTGCGTCATCGCGGAAGAAGCCATACAGTGACCCGTGAAAAGTGTTTGTCCCGGACTTGGTGACGATGTTGATCGATGCGCCATTCGCCCCGCCCAGTACCGCGGAGTAGTTGGCTCGATTGATCTGGAATTCCTGCACCGCGTCCTGGCTCACGTTGGCCATTACGAATTGCGAGTAGCCATTGAAGTTCCCGCCATCGACGGTGACAGTGTTGCCTCGCCCATTGCTGCCATAGAGTGAGAGGCCTGACTGAGGCACTTCCCGCGCACGCAAATCGCGATTGTCCGCGATGGTCAGGGATTCACTCACTCCGGGCATGAGGAGGCTGAAAGAGAGATAGTCCCGGCGGTCAATGGGTAGACCATTGATGTATCGCTGGTCCAGAGTGCTGGCCTGGGATGCGCGTTCCACATCCACAACAGGACCTCCAGTGTCCACATCGGCTGTGACTTCCACGTTGCTGGCGATGTTCGCCATGTGCATCTGTAGATTGATAATCGTGGTTTCACCCAGAATAACCGTAACGTCCTTTCTGGTTTCCGGCGCGAATCCCTGGCTCTCGACTGTCACGCTGTAAACGGCAGGCGGCAGCCCACTGAAGCGATAATGGCCGCTCTCATCGGTCTGAGTGTTGTGCTGGATTCCTTTGGCAGTTTCAATGGCAACCACGGGTGCTTTTGCGATCAGAGCCCCTGTAGGATCGGCGACCGTACCGGTAATTTCACCCGAGGTGCCGACTCCCTGACCATAGGCCGACGTTGCAAGCAGCAGCCCCAGAAGAGCTACTGGCAGATACGCTAACTTCATGTTGTCTCCTCATACCGCGACAAAACCTCCACATTTTTCTGGACGAACAAGCTCAGGATCTGGTCGGGCGTTAGCGCAAAGACTTTTCGCAACAGGATTGGGCACTTGAAATCCTGGATCTTCGGCGCTGGTCTGAGCCGTGAATTAGGCAGAGTATGCTGTTGACACTTTCGTCCTGTCCATATTTCTTTGGTAACAGAGACGCCCCTAGTAACGTGCTGAAACTTCAGTAATCAGACGATCACTTCAGTCGCCTATGCAATTTTTGGCTGCATTGGTCTAACCCGTCGGGTCCGTTAGGCCCAGGCAGGGATGTGTACTGACTCGAAAATGTTGAATGTTATAAAATTAAGCTATTCATGTCCCTGACCAAACAACAAGCGCTTGACCTGTTCCGCTCGGACGATCTGATCGGCCTGGGTATGGAAGCCGATTCGCTCCGCCGCAAGCTCCATCCTGAAGGCGTGGCCACTTACATCATCGATCGCAACATTAATTACACGAATTTCTGCACGGAGTACTGCACTTTTTGCGCTTTCTACGCTCCGGTGAAAGGTCCCGGTCGCGCCAAGGGCTACGTGCTGGAGATGGAGACGATCTACGAGAAGATCCGCGAGACCGTGGACCTGGGCGGTACCGGCGTGCTCATGCAGGGCGGCCTGCATCCTGATTTGAAGATCGAGTGGTATGAGGCGATGCTCAGCGGCATCAAGCAGCGCTTTCCGCAGGTCCATCTGCACTGTTTTTCTGCTTCAGAGATCATCCACTTTGCCGATGTGAGCGGGCTTTCGATTGAAGAAACTATCCAGCGGCTGCGCGATGCCGGCTTGGATTCCATTCCCGGCGGCGGCGCGGAAATTCTGGATGATGAAGTCCGTTACAAAATCGCCCGCCTCAAATGCCTGACCGATGACTGGCTCAATGTGCATCGCACCGCGCATAAGCTTGGAATGCGTACCACTGCCACCATGATGTTCGGCGTAGGCGAAACGTTTGAGCACCGCATCAACCACTTCCAGCGCGTCTTTGATCTGCAGGAAGAGACCGGCGGATTCACTGCGTTTATCCCCTGGAGCTTCCAGCCGGGGAACACCGCTCTGGGCGGACGCCATTGGGAAGAGGCCACGGCGGTGGAATATTTGAAAGTGCTCGCTATCGCGCGGCTTTATCTTTCGAATTTTGAAAACGTGCAGTCCAGCTGGGTCACGCAGGGTCTGAAAGTCTGCCAGCTTGGCCTGCGTTTCGGCGGCAATGACGTTGGCTCTGTGATGCTGGAAGAAAACGTTGTACGCTCCGCCGGCGTTGCCAACTGCACTACGGAAGAAGAGCTGCGCCGCATGATTCGCGATGCCGGTTTCGTTCCCAAGCGGCGCGATACGCTCTACCGGCAGCTGTTTTTGAACTAGTTTTTTTCTTCAATCCAACTACGCAGTGGTGAGGGGGGCCCTATCACCGCCAAACTCGGGCGGCGGTGGCCGCCAAAGCGATCCAAGGACGTCACACATCATGCTAGAGCCAAGGAACAACCGCACGATTTGGAGGGAGCACATCGCTGGCAGTCTCAAGCCACAAGGATTCTTGCCAGGAGCCATCACGCTCGGAGTGGTGATTTTGCTTGCCTGGGTATCGTTGCAAGGTCATGCAGCGCCGCAGGGCAGAGCCGAATTGCAAGGAAGATGGCAGGCAACCGAAGCTACGTCAAACGGGGAACCGCCACCGCCCGGTATGCTGGAAAAGCTTACACTCGTTTTCAACGGCGATGCCGTTTCGGTTATGGGAGCCCCTTCAACGCGGTTCACGGTCGATACCAGCTTCACTCCGCCGCATATCGATCTGATGAACAGCCTCCATCAGGTGGGTATCTACGAGTTGAAGAATGATACGCTCAAGGTCTGCTTTGGGGTCGACGGCGACCGGCCGAAGGGTTTTCATACCGAGAAGGGCACCGATCACACATATATGCTATTAAAGCGCATCAAAAATTAGGAGAACTGCAGCGAAAGTCCACGCCAAATCGGCCCGCAAGGTTTTCTAAATACATTCCCCCTTTCTTCGCTTTATATGATTTACAATCTAACCCTTCGGGCCTTAGCTCTTTGGGAGTCTGTATTTGAACGCCTTTGCCAGTTTCGCGATGTTGCTCTTTGCCGGTTCCCAGAAGGGGCTGGTTCACTATTTCAAGAGCCAGTTTCTGGACAAGACCTTTCGCGGTCTTTACTCGCCCAATGGGTTTGACCTGGCGCTGCTCATCCCTTATTTCATTGTGATGATCATCCTGGCTGGGTATGGTATGCACCGGTATGCGCTGGTTTACATGTATTTCCGGAACCGCAAAAACCGCGCCACGGAGCCTCCGGCAACGTTCCAGGAACTTCCCCGCGTCACCATTCAGCTTCCCATTTACAACGAGCAGTATGTAATTGATCGTCTGGTGGAATCCATCTGCAAACTGGACTATCCGAAGGACAAGCTTGATATTCAGGTGCTGGATGACTCGACCGACGAGACGGTAACGGTGGCGCAGGCAGTTGTTGATCGCTATGCGGCGCTGGGCCATCCTATCAGCTACATTCACCGCACCAACCGGGAAGGCTTTAAGGCGGGCGCACTGCAAAACGGCCTGCAGACAGCCAAAGGCGATCTGGTGGCGATCTTTGACGCTGACTTTGTTCCTCCGGAAGACTGGCTGATGCGCGTGGTGCACCACTTTACCGATGAGAAGATCGGCATGGTGCAGACGCGCTGGACGCATCTCAATCGCAACTACTCATTCCTGACCGAAGTGGAAGCCATCCTGCTGGACGGGCATTTTGTACTGGAGCATGGCGGACGCTCCCGCAGCCAGGTCTTCTTCAATTTCAACGGCACCGCCGGCATGTGGCGCCGGCAGGCCATTGCTGAAGCCGGCGGCTGGCAGCACGATACGCTTACGGAAGATACTGACCTTTCCTATCGCGCCCAGCTCAAAGGCTGGAAGTTTAAATATCTTCAGGATGTTGAGTGCCCCGCGGAGCTGCCGATCGAGATGACCGCGTTCAAGACGCAGCAGGCCCGCTGGGCCAAGGGCCTGATCCAGACCGGCAAAAAAATTCTGCCTAAAGTATTCAAGAGCGATGTGCCGTTCCGCGTAAAGCTGGAGGCGTTCTATCATCTCAGCGCCAACCTGAGCTATCCGCTGATGATTGTGCTTTCCACATTGCTCATGCCGGCCATGATTATTCGTTCATTCGGCGGCTGGTTTCAGATGCTGGTGATTGACCTGCCGCTGTTCATGGCGTCAACTTTCTCCATCTCAAGTTTTTATCTGGTCTCGCAGAAAGAACTTTTCCCACGGCGCTGGCCGCGTACCTTTCTCTTTCTACCGTTTCTCATGGCTTTGGGAATCGGCCTCACGCTTACCAACACGCGCGCCGTAATTGAAGCGCTGCTCGGCATCAAGTCGGCCTTCAAGCGCACGCCCAAGTATGCCGTACAGTCCAAGGCCGATAAGGCCCAGGGGCAGAAATACCGCCGGCGCCTCGGTCTGGTTCCGTGGCTGGAGCTTCTGGTCGGCACATATTTTATTGGCATGTGCACGTATGCTTTTACCAGCGGCAATTATTGGACGATCCCGTTCCTGCTCCTGTTTGTGCTGGGCTATTGGTACACCGGACTGATGTCTTTGCTGCAGGGCAGATTTGAGCGCCGCGGTGGCGCGGCACGCGAGCCTCACACTAAGCCATTCCCCGTGGGAGTCTAAGAGCTTTTTGAGAAGTCGGCGGAAAGCAGCTCTGGTATCCTAGCCGCAACGCTGATGAAGTATTTGTACATACTCCTGGCACTCTCGGTGGTGGCCATTATGGCCGCTGTGGGAGCTCTGCTGTGGCGCTTACGCTGGCATCTGGGGCGTCCTCATGTGCCGCCACCCAATCCGGCGATTGAGGCCCAGCCAGAGCAGGAACCGGCGGAAAAAACGTAACCGTACTAAGGCTTTTCAGGGAAAATGAATCTGCCGCTGGATGCAGAGATTGATTTTTTAACGCGGCAGACCTCTTGCCGCCCGCACTGAACTCAAGAGTATTGTAGGATTTCAAGTATGTCATCTTCGTCTGTTTCTGCTTCCGTCCGCGAGATCACGATCGCTCATAGTCCTGACTCTGACGACGCATTCATGTTTTATGCCCTGGCCACAAACAAGGTCCGTGTTCCCGGGCTTAAGTTTTCCCATACGCTGACGGACATTGAAACCCTGAACCGCAAGGCCATGGAAGGTTTTTATGATGTGAGCGCCATCTCCTTCCACGCCTATCCATACGTGCAGGATAAATACGCGCTCATGCCCTGCGGCGGAAGCGTGGGTGAGCAGTACGGCCCCATGGTGATTGCACCGCGCATGTTTGGTCTGGAAGAGCTCAAGACCATGCGCGTGGCCGTCCCCGGCACCATGACCACGGCTTACCTTGCGCTCAAACTGTTCGCGCCTAAAATTGAAACCGCCGTGGTGCCATTTGATCGCATCATCTCAGAAGTCGTCGCCGGCAAGTATGAAGCGGGACTGATTATCCATGAAGGCCAGCTGACCTACGAACGTTCGGGGCTCAAGCGCATTCTGGATCTGGGCAAGTGGTGGCATGAGCAGACAGGATTGCCGCTGCCTCTGGGTGGAAACGCGATTCGCCGCGAACTGGGACCGGAGTTGATTGCGCAGGTCACGCAGGCCCTGCGTAACAGCATTCAGTACGCGCTTGACCATCGTGAGCCCGCGCTGGCTTACGCCATGCAGTTTGCGCGCGACCTTGACCCGCAGATGGCGGACCGCTTTGTGGGCATGTATGTAAATGATCGCACCATCGATTACGGAGAAGACGGCAAAGAAGCCGTGGTGAAACTTCTAGACATGGGATACCGTGCCGGTATCATCCCGCACAAGCCGAATGTGGAATTTGTTTGATCTGGTTTTGATTAGCAAACGTTCGTGGTCCAAAACTTCTTTGTTATAAAAGTAAAAAGACGCAGGCTTGGCCTGCGTCTTTTTGTTTGTAAGATTTAGTATTTGCGGAAGCCGCCTCCGCCGCTGCCCCCACGACCTCCGCCACCACCGCGATTTCCGCCACGGCCACCGCCGCCACCACCGCCGCGGCCGAACCCGCCACCGCCGCCGCGGCTGAAGCCACCGCCGCCACCGCCGCCGGTTTTAGGCCGGGCTTCATTCACATTTAATGCGCGCGACCCCAGTTGGTATCCGTTCATCGCGCTGATGGCTTTTTCCGCTTCTTCATCATTGGCCATCTCAACAAAACCAAAACCGCGCGGCTGACCGGTATCGCGGTCTTTCAAAACAGTGACATTTTCGACCTGCCCGTAAGCTGCAAAAGCCTGCCGAAGTTCATCTTCACTGACGTTAAAATCCAGGTTTCCTACATAGATATTCTTCATGCGATCCTTCTTTACTGGAGTGCAGGCGCTTAGCTACGGGCGATCATTAGGTTGGTTGACATAAACTAAGACAATCAATCTTACCTGGCCATCCGCGCCTGTGACCCAATAAGCGTACGCCTTGAAGGTGAAAAGATGCAAATTCGCTGGGCCCGCGAATTTCCCATACTGAACTGCTTCGCGCAAAAGCGCTGGCACTTTCTGATTTGCGTTTCCCCGCGCGGCCTGGACTATAATTCCCGGCAGGAGGACTCCCAATGTGGCCTCTAAGTTTTTTCTTATTTTTCGCAACGGCTGCACCCCAGCAGAAACCACTGGACGTGTCCCAGGATTTTCTTCATCTGAAACTGCCCGTGATGCAGCACCGGCAGTTCAAT
Organism: Terriglobia bacterium; assembly: GCA_020072585.1. Lineage (GTDB taxonomy): Bacteria > Acidobacteriota > Terriglobia > Terriglobales > Acidobacteriaceae > Angelobacter. The sequence continues at coordinate 133,636 of JAIQGL010000001.1, forward strand.
GCCACGATGGAACGTAAATTGATAGAAGAGAGCCAGCGCAATACCTGTTACACGATGCGTAGCTATTTCTTCCGCCGCCAGGATGGACTGGCGCCCGTGCCCGCAGGCATGACCACGTGTACTCCTGCCAGCGTTCTCCAGCAAAGACAAGTGTCCCCCGGGCCGCCTGTAAGCTTCAAACCTGTTTCTGGCGGACGTGAGAGAGGGCTCCGCGAAACCAAAGCCAGGGAAGCTTCAGGTCCCGAATAACTGCTATAAGCAGCTTAGAAGGCGCGCCACGCGCCGCGTCTTTTTTTGTGCGATGAACGACAGCATGTTGTTGCCGTGTTTAGCTTGGGCGAAAAGTCGAAATCTAAGAACCACCTAATTAACACCTTGCGTGTTCGCGCGGCAACCTTGCGGAATGGGCGGGAATCCATCGCAGAGGGGTTCTCCGGAAAGAGGCCAGCCAGGTTCTAGAACGTATTGGGTTCCTTTGTCTGGGATGCGGATTGCAGCGGCTATGCAAGCGTCCAGGTGACACATGCTCCAGGAAAAGTGGTTTCGTACTCTCATCCTCAATATCTCCGATATTGTTGGTCTGGTTGATGCCGAGGGAATTCTGCGCTTTGTAAACCCGCGCATTGAAACATTGCTTGGGTACAGGCCCGACGATGTGATGGGGAGCAACGTCTTCGACTTCGTCCATGCTGAAGACCTTCGGCGCGCCGCGCTTGAATATTCCGAGATCATTCAGCAACCAGGGGAAAGTGTTCCCTCAGTGATGCGGATTCGCGACGCGACTGGAGCGTGGATACCTTTTGAGATCATTTCCAACAATCAGTTGGACGATCCTGAGATTATGGGCATAATTTTTACAGCACGCGACGTTCGTTACCGCGAGGAGATTGAAGAAGCCATCCGCTCGGCCAACGTGGATGTGCGCGAACGCATGGAAGAGCGGACGACCGAACTCGCTAGACGCAACGCCTCTTTGCGCATTGAAAACCAGGCCCGCCTGCATACCGAACAGCAACTTCAGGAGGCAATCTCTCTGCTGAACGCTACGCTTGACGCGACTGCTGACGGCATCCTGGTGGTCTCCACGGAAGACAAGGTCCGCAGTTATAACGGCAGGTTTCTGGAGATGTGGGGCGTAGATGGCATAGCAACCGGCCAACCCGACGAAGGTCTGCTGGCCCAGGTAGTGCCACAGCTGCAAAACGGCGCTGAGTTCCTGGTCAAAGTGAAGGATCTCTACTCCAGACCTGAAGCCACCAGCTTTGACGTACTCCACCTGAAAGACGGACGCATCTTTGAACGTTACTCCCAGCCGCAATGCATTGGCGAACGCGTGGTGGGGCGCGTCTGGAGTTTTCGTGACGTTACTCAGGCCCGGCATCTGGAGCAGGAGCTGCGTCAATCGCAAAAGATGGAAGCTGTAGGCCGGCTCGCCGGCGGAGTGGCGCACGATTTCAACAATCTCCTGATGCTGATTTCAGGGTATCTCAGCCAGCTCGCCGATAATGCCGCGCTGGCCCCAGACCACAGGAGCGTGGTTGAACAGCTTCTGGCAACCACAAAGCGCGGCGCAGCGCTGACCCGGCAACTGCTTGCCTTCAGCCGCAAAGACCAGACTGCTCCAATCGTTGCCGACCTTAACGCCATCGTCCTGAACATGGAAGGGTTGCTGCGGCGTCTTCTTTTCGATTCGACCCGCCTCAAGATCTCGCTCTCCAGCGATCCTCTATACGTTTTTCTTGACGTGAATCAGGCAGAGCTCGCCATCATGAACCTGGCCGTCAATGCCCAGGACGCTATGCCCGGTGGCGGAACGCTCTCCATCAGCACCTTGAATGAGGCGCTTACCGTCACAGAACCAGGCGGTGAAACATCGGTGAGAGATTATGCCGTGCTTGAAGTGACCGATACCGGCCACGGAATGACGCCGGACATTCAGGCGCACATCTTCGAACCATTCTTCACTACCAAGGAGCCAGGTAAAGGCACGGGGCTTGGCCTGGCCACCGTGTATGGGATTGTGCAACGCGCTGGAGGGCAGATCAGAATCAGCAGCCGTCCGGAACAGGGCACCAGCTTCCGCGTGTATCTGCAGCAGACTGCCGTGGCGCCGGGAGCAAAGAACGCCGTTCCGGAAAAGATGCCGGCTCCTCACGGGCATGAGACGATCCTGCTGGCCGAAGATGAAGCCGGAATTCGGGCCATGACTCGCGCCTACCTGGAAGGACTCGGCTACCGGGTGCTGGAAGCCGCCAACGGCACTGAAGCTATAACACTCTCCAAGGAGTATCGCGGAGCCATTGACCTGGTGCTGACGGACGTGATGATGCCCGGCGTGCGTGGCGATGAGGTAGTTAAAGCCATTCGTCAGGACCGATCCGGGATCCAGGCCATTTTCATATCCGGATTTGCCGAGGGACCCAGCATTGACCGTTCTCTGGAAATCCTGGAAAAGCCCTTCGAGTTTCCTGATCTGGCCCATCGCATACGAACGCTGCTGGACCTTCGTACGGCAGGGAGCGCTGGCAGCGCCGCGGATTAGCATGAAACGTTGGCGGATCTGATGGGCCGTGGTTCGATAGCTGTTCAGGAGTGCGCCGCGCCTACGACGGGCGGCACTCCATCTGTATATACATCTGGTCTTCACCGGTCCGAAGAAAGCCCAGGCGTTCATAAAGCCGCAGGGCTGGATTGGTTTTCAGGACCTGTAGTTTCAGCGGCACGCGGTTATGCTTGCATTGCTGAATCAAATCGCGGAGCAGCTCGCCGCCGATCCCTCGTCCACGATGTTCCGCAAGCAGGGAGACGTCAACCAGCAGAGCAGAATTTTTCTCCCGCAGAACCATCAGCCTGCCGATAGGCTGTCCATTCTGCTCCACGATCTGGTGCTCAGCCTGCCCGTACGTGGATTCATACCAGCGCTGCTGTGCCGTGAATTGCATGCGAAAAAACATTTCCTGCTGCGCCGCCGGCCAGCCAAACGCGGCTATTTCATGCAGGCGCGTGCTGGAATAGAGATGGAAGAGAAAGTCCTGGTCTTCCGGGCGGGATGGTCGCAGAGAGATTGTCATGGTCAAGACCCAATGCATTCTAGCCTAGTGACAAAAAGTGACGCCAACAGCGCGCGTGCTTCACGGTTGAATTCTTGTCCTGTAGCGCCTGAATTTCGCCTTCCAGTTTTCATACTCCCTTAACATTCACCTTGTAATCTGAACCATTATGGGCGCACTCAATAAAACGTTGCCCGGAGCGGACCAGCCCGCACAGGAAACGTCCGCTACGGAAACCGCGGTCAATGGTAAACAGAAAATTTTCGTGGTTGAGGATGATACTGACATCGCGCGCCTCGTGCGCCATCATCTTGAGGCAGCCGGATACCGCGTGCGCAGCTATTCCAGCACGCATACCGTGCTTGCTGACGCGCTCAAAGAACGTCCAGCGTTAATGCTGCTGGACATCATGGTCCCCGGCGGAGATGGAATCGACCTCTGCCGCCAGGTGCGGCAATCAGGGCAGACGTTGGGCGGGACACCAATCGTCTTTTTAACGGCGCGCAGCAGTGAATCCGATCGCATCAGGGGGCTGGAAACCGGCGCTGACGACTACATCACCAAACCCTTCAGTCCGCGTGAACTGGTGGCGCGTGTAAAAGCCGTGCTGCGCCGCTGTGAAACGCCGCTGGCGCCCAGCGTGATTCGCGCAGGCGATTTGGAAATTGACGCCATGGCCATGACCCTCACGGTTCGCGGCGCTGCCATCACCGCCACGGCAACAGAGTTCCGGCTTTTGCATTATCTTGCGCAGCACGCCGGGCGGGTATTCACGCGCGACCAGATACTGGATGCCGTGTGGCGGGAAACCACTTTCGTCAGCCCTCGCTCCGTGGACGTATACGTGAGAAAGCTACGATCCAAGATAGAAGCTGATCCTGAGCATCCCCGCTATTTGCGCACCGTCCGCGGCGCGGGATACCGGTTTGAAGCTCCAAAAAAGTGAATCTCCCGCCCGGTATCTCTCATCTATAGAGCTGAAAAAACGGTTCCCTTTGCAACTTCGCGGATCTTTCTTTTGGTCTTCATTCTGTGTTAACCAGTGGGTGGTATGTTCGTCTAACAGAGTATGCAACAGCAAAGGTGTTTCATGGCGAATCAGGCGGTAAACGCGCAACCTGTGGAAAATAAAATCAACAGCCTCCTGGTTTCCATGGGTCTTAAGGTGGATGAGGCCGTAAGCCAGGCGATCATGGCGCTGCTGCGCCCGAACTCGCATATGGTTGCGGGCGTGATGGAAAGCGCGGTGGCCATTCAAGAGCTGGAACTCACCCTTGATCAGGCAGTCTTCTCCGCTGTGGAGCAGGGCGATTTGCTGGCATCGGGAGAGCGCGCCACCTTATTGGTCAACATCAGCAAAGATCTGGCCCGTCTGGGCAAGCTGGCAGCTAACCTTGGACGCAAAGTCACGGAAGTGGGAAAACATCACGAGCACGAAGACTTTTCCCGGCTTCAACCCCTGGCCATTGCAGTCTCTCATCTGTGCCGCCAGACCCTGCGCTCGCTCACATGGCTGGATCCGGTTCTGGCACGCAATGCCGCCGCGGGCGGCGCCACCGTGGACGCCTATCGCGACTACGTGCTACGCGGGTTGAAGCAGCAGGAGTCCCTCATCACTGACGAGCAGGACTTGCATCTTATTTTTGCTTCACGCTGCCTGGAGCAGATCGCGGACCATGCCCACCATCTGGCAGAGAACCTGGTACGCTTTCTGGAGCAGACTCCGGAACCGGAGAAGAGCCGTAGCATGGCCTGCTAAAGGGGTGGGCATTCTCACTCCTGCTGGGTTTTGCACAGGATTCACCGCTTTTTAACTCTCCTTTCACAATCCTGCTTTATAACCTGGATTAGACGGCGCAAATGTAAATTCCAAGCCGCTCTTCCATCCAGGGCCGATCTTACCAATCGATGAGGCGCGGCGGACAAGGTAAGCAGCAGTCAATGACTTCCCACGCAGTACTTCTTCCTCTTGAATCTTCATCGCAATCCCATCTGGTTGACCTGACCATGAGTGCCTGTTCCGTGACTAAAGATGAGGTGAGTCACGCCATTGATGCACTGATCAACGGCTCAACCCTGGCGCTTCTGGCCGTCCGCAAATGCGAAGAGCGGCTTGATGGCATGGACCGCGAGATGGACGAAGAACTCTCCACGGTCATCACGCGGGTGACGCCGCCCCAGGCGCGTGAGTTGCTGGCGTGCATGAAGCTGATGCTGGATCTTGAACGCATTGGTGACCTGGTTGCCAGCTTTGCCGAGCGCTCCGCAATCGTGCGCAACCGGATTGACATGGATGATGTTGAGCAGTTGACCAAGATGGGGTGCCTGCTGGAGAACATGTTGGCCACCATGCTCAAAGCATTTGCCGCGCGCAATATCGAGCAGGCCATTCATGTGCTGCGGACCGATTCTGAAATCGACCGCTTGCGTAACCTCATCATGGTGCGGCACACGGAAAATGCCGAAGGCCTGAAAGGGCCGGAGAGCCTGCATGTGCTTGCCATGGCCAACGCTCTGGAGCGTGCCGGCGACCACATCAAGAACATGGCGGAGGAGCTCTGCCATCTGGCCACCGGACATACCATGCGCCACGTAATTCGCGCCAAAGACAAGCCAATTGAACAGCTCTTTCTGGACTGGCTGGCTAAGCAGAACTCTCCATCGCAGCAGACTGAATAAGGGCCTAAGGGAGAGCCCCAGAAAAAGATTGTTCCAGCGGTTTAGAGCGCAGCGACAAAAACTAACGAAAATCCAGCAGTTTCCAACCCCGAACAATTGGCATCCCACTATACGGGTGGGGTGCGTTTTTAAAAACATGCCGGCCCAAAGGAGAGCTGAAAAATGCGTTTGGCAGACAATCTCCGTAAAGCTGAAGAAAAAAGCGCCATGACCATTCGGCGGGGTGTGGAACGTGCTCGCGAAGAGTGGGCTGATGTTGAACGCCGAATTCGACAGCGCATGCGGATCTATCCGCAAAAACAGCGGACCATGGCTTCTGCAATACCCAGTGGACAACTAAATCCAGAGTACGATGTGCCTGATAGCCCGCGGAATTCGAACGGACAGCGCAAGCCCATCATCTCCATTCATGGTAAGGACCTCAACGACACATAACGATATAAGCTGTATAAGGACTCAAACTACAAGGCCGGCAAAATTTGACAAAGCTTGCCGGCCTTTTGATTTTGTAACGGTATGGTATTGGGGTTGTTTCACCGTTCGGCCCGGGAGTATCATGTCTAATCGCTGATCTATATGTCCTGGAAGGTGGATATATGCTGAACTACCTCAGAAAATCAGGTCTTTTTCTTGCGATAGCTGCGCTGTTTTATATCCTTTCAGGATGTGGAGGGGGCATGAAGACAGTTCCTCCCATGACCAGCACAGCAACTCTCAGAGTGGTGCAGGGGAACGCTGACGCCCAGACCGTGAATGTGGTGCTGGATGGAACAGTGATGAGCAGCAATGTGCCGTATCTCTCATCTACCAGTTATCTTTCGGTACCCGCCGGTGTGGTACAGCTTGACGTGCAGGTGCCACCGCCCAATGTTTCACCGGTACATAATGTCAGCGTAGACTTGGCCGCTAATTCCCATAACACATTCATCATGGATGGCTGTTGTTCCTTTAGTCATTCAAGCATTCTGCTTATGGATGACATGGCGCCGTCGCCAAGCGGAGGGGTGAAACTCCGCATTGTTGACGCCGCTCTCTCTTCTACGGCGCTGGATTTCTTCGTGCTGCCTTCCGGTTCGACTCCCAGTGGCGCTCCAACCGTCTCCGCCATGGCCTTTAACAATGCTTCCAGTTATCTGGCGCTTACGCCGGGGACATACGACATTTTTGTTACCGCCACCCCGCCATCTCCCGGCCCACCGGGACCCACGCTGTTTCATACCGGCCCGATCATCCTATCCGCCAACCAGAACCGTACCGTAGCGGTGCTGAATCTGTGTTCGCCCGGCTCTTGTGACATGACCGGACACACGCTGACTTCGGTTACGCTGGCAGACCTGAACTAAAAGAAACGGGTAGCAGATGCTGACACCCATTTGTCATGTGTCGTACCTGCTCCCAGATTTTTTTCCGTTCTTAGCAGGCTTTCTTCCTGCTAGATCTTCTTTTTGTCTTTAGCCATCATATTGATGGTGGGCTTACGCAAGGGGACGATGGCGCCCCTGCTCGGATCGGCCTGGGCGTGGCTGGCACGGAATGAAACTTCATCCTGTACAAAGCGGACAAAGTCCTGCATCTTCCGGTTCATCTCTTCCATGCGTTCGCGCATCTGCAAAATAATGGCGATGCCGGCGATGTTCACACCCAGGTCACGGGCAAGATTGAGGATGAATTCAAGCCGCTGTAAATCCTCTTCCGTGTAAAGGCGCGTGTTACCGTCCGTGCGTGAGGGCTTGAGCAGCCCTTCGCGCTCGTATAGGCGGAGCGTCTGCGGATGGATGCCGTACATCTCCGCCACGGAGGAGATCATGTAAGCGCCCTTGGATTTGCGTTTAGCGGTCATAAAAGATTTCTACTGCGTAGAGACGCGGCACTGCCGCGTCTCACAGTTTACGCTATATAAAATACGTCCTTACACCAATTGGCGGGATTGTCCCGAATATATTCCCGGACCGCCTTCAACGAATTCTTTCCCCGAATGATTCGATCATGAAACCGCGGTTGCCACTCGAATTCCACGTTCTTTGCTACGCACCATCGTGTAACTGCGGACTTGAATGAGCCCACTACCGCTCCCAGAGAATTGACCTTGGGACGAACGTCATTCAGCTCCGCAACCCGCTTGAATTTCTCCCGCTTTCGCAGCTCCGGCAGCCGATCTGGGCCGCCGATGATCACGATAGCGTGCATATGGTTCGGCATGACCACAAATTCATCAACATCTACGTGCTGGTGATGTTGCGGAACTTCTTTCCAGCAAGCGTCGACGTATTCACCGATGGGTGAAAGATTCACGGTTGCATTCGCCACCTGGCCGAAATGAGGCTTTCTCCCCTGCGTACAGATCGTGACAAAATACCAGCCCGGCAGCGTGTAATCCCAACCGGGTTTACGCGCGGATTCAATCCTGTACTTCTCACGAAATAGTGTCATCGTGGATTTGAGTGTGAGACGCGGCAGTGCCGCGTCTCTACGTCGGCAGCATAAATACAGTGATCATATCCGCGCCAGAAAATAACTTTTTCGCACGTCATCCCGATCTTCTCCGCCACACGGCACGAGCCCAGGTTCTCCGGACGCACGAGCGCGATGACCCGCTCCGTGCCCAGGCTCGAAAAAGCATATTCCAGGCAACTTTGGGCCGCCTCGGTGGCATATCCCCTGCCCCACAGATCGCGGCGGACATGCTATCCCATCTCAAATTCGAAGTTGCCCTCTATCTCCCGGACATAGCAACCGCAATCGCCGATCAGTTCGTCTGAGTGCTTCGGCAACATTGCCCACAGGCCAAAGCCCGAGTCAGCGTATCGCGCCAGGTTGCGCTGGATCCAACTCTCCACCTCTGCTCGATCAAATGGCGCCGGATAATATTGCATTGCCACCGGATCGCCGAGCACTGCCAGCAGCGCATCCGCGTCATCCAGAGTGAACTCCCGCAGACGCAGGCGCTCGGTCTCCAAATCAAAGCTCACACCTTGCTCCACAGCTCCGCCCGCGCATCTTCAGGATGCAGCTTCTGCAACTCCTGCCATAGCTCCCGCGCCTTCATGTCAAGGGCTTCCGGGACCACGACTTTGATTTCAACGATCTCATCGCCGCGCTTGTCTTCGCGCGTTGCAGACGGCACGCCTTTTTCGCGCAGCCGCAGCTTTTGTCCGCTCTGCGTTCCTGGTGGAATTTTCAATTGCGACCGCCCATCGATGGTCGGCACTTCAATCTTTGCTCCCAGCGCGGATTCCCATGCTGCCACCGGCACAGTCACATAAATGTCATCGCCCTCGCGGCGAAACACTGGGTGCTCACCCACGCGGATAGTAATGTAGAGGTCGCCGGCCTGCCCGCCCAATGTTCCAGCGTTGCCCTTGCCGGCCAGGCGTATGCGCTGTCCGTCGCGTGTGCCTGCCTTTACGCGCATCTCCAGCGGCTCTGTGCGCTCCACCGCGCCATCTCCATGGCATACCGGGCAGGCGGGTTGCACTTTGCCGCTGCCGTGGCAGCGCGGGCAGGTCACATTGAACTTCATGCCGCCGCCCGACTGGGTAATGTGTCCGCTGCCATTGCACTGCGTGCACGTGGAAGGAGTCCCTACCACGCCGCTGCCATGGCAGTTGGCGCAGGTATCAAGCCGCGTCACGTTCAGGCGCATGACCGCGCCGCGGATCGCGTCCCAGAAAGTGACGTTGACCTGGTATTCAAGATCGGAGCCGCGCTCCGGTTCGGTTTCAACGGCTGCGCCGCCACGCCCGCCAAACATGTTGGCAAAAATGTCGCGGAAGCCGCCCGCACCCTGCTTGCCACCGGCGCCGCCAAGGTCGGAAAAATCAAATCCGCTAAAGTCGAAGCCCTGTGCTCCGGCGCTGCGCGGTCCTCCTCTGCCAAAGCCAGACCCGGCGCCGCCTCCGCGCGAGTAGGCTTCTGCAGCCGCAGGATCAATGTTGTCTGAGTAAAAGCCCAGCTGATCGTAGATTTTGCGCTTCTTGGGATCGCTCAGGACGTCATTCGCCTCAGAAATTTCCTTGAACTTTTCTTCGGCTTTCTTGTCGTTGGGATTAACGTCAGGATGGTATTTTCTGGCGAGCTTGCGGAAAGCCTTGCGGATATCATCCGCCGAGGCGGTCTTCTTCACGCCTAACAAGCCGTAATAGTCTTTTTGCTGTGTGCTCGCCATGTTTGCTTTGTTCGGGTTCCCTCGCTACGCTCGGGATTTCGTCTGCGGGCTCTCGCAAAGCTTACGCCCGCAAACCGACTCAACTTTTTGCTGTGTACTCGCCATGTTTTGCTAATTGCCGATTGCTACTTGCTTGTTTCCGGCGCCTTCGTCGCCTGCCACGCTACCACCTGCCATTTGCCGTGGCGCTTTAAAAATGTTCCTGTATTGCGAAAATAAGTCGTGGGCTTGTCCTTCTCCACATTGTGACCGATCAGCCGGAAGTTTACGACTGCCATGTTGTCATAGGCGTGGACCGTGAAGTCATCAGCCTCAAATGTAGCTTCCGGCGTGCTGGTGGCACGAACATCGATATTCTTTAGAATATCGGCCTTGGTCACGGTCAAGCCGGTGGCGCGCGTATAGATCACATCGTCAGCAAAAAACTCCTGAAAAACCTTAGGATCGTTCTTCGGGACATTGGCCAGAAAATCGCGCACCAGTTGCGTTACCTGCTGGACGGTGGCTGAGTCTTGCGGGTTGGCAGCGGGCTTTTGTGCCTGCGCGTTGCTTTGGGCAAGGGCCATCATGGGTAACAGAGCTGCAACAGCAAACATCCGCAGCCCCCGACGTCGGTTGTATCTCATCTGCTCTCCAACTTAGCAATTAGCAGCTAGCCATTGGCAACTAGCTGTTGCTTGTTTTAAGTCTGTAACTTATTTCTGTTCAGATTCAAAAATGAATTTGCTGTGGCCAATTGCCATTTGCTAATTGCTTTCCCTACGCCGCGCCCACTTCCTGAATCAGGAATTTTGCTTCAGGTTCGTTGAGCATGGCACTATCCACGAATTGCTGCGCCGCTTCCAGGGTGTAAAGTCCGGGCATGGCGATCCAGTTGATCACCTGGCTCCAGCCTTCCGCCACCTTCACTACCAGATATCTTTTCAAAGTATCTCCTCGTCGCATAAGCTGAAGGCGGCTGAAGCGCCGCCTTCGCCAGTGCCTTTTAAGGTGTTGGAGAACTTATTTTTTGTCCTCCACGTCCACGTACTCTGCGTCAATCACGCCTTCATCTTTCTTCTCGCTTGCGCCATTCGTTGAAGCGCCTGCGTGCGGGCCTGCTCCAGGCGCGCCTTCCGGGGGCGGCTGCTGGGCTTTGTACATGGCCTCCGCCAGCTTGTGGGAAGCCTGTGTAAGCTTCTCGCGGGCTGAGTTCATGGCTGCCGCATCCGCGCCTTCCAGCGCTTTCTTGGCGTCCGCCACGGCCGACTCAACTTGACCCTTGTCATCGGCTGCGATCTTGTCGCCATTTTCTTTCAGCATCTTCTCAACCTGATAGACCATGCTGTCAAGCTGGTTGCGGGCCTCGATCTCCTCACGCTTGGCCTTGTCTTCTGAAGCATGCGCTTCGGCTTCCTTGGCCATACGCTCCACTTCTTCCTTGCTTAGTCCGGAAGAGGACGTGATCTGGATCTTCTGCTCCTTGTTCGTGGCCTTGTCTTTCGCGGTCACGTTCAGGATTCCGTTGGCGTCGATATCAAACGTCACCTCAATCTGGGGCACGCCACGCGGGGCCGGCGGAAGGCCGGTCAGGTGGAATTTGCCCAGAGTGCGGTTGTCCTTTGCCAGCGGACGCTCGCCCTGCAACACATGGACCTCAACCGAAGGCTGGCTATCTGCCGCCGTGGAGAAGGTCTCAGTCTTCTTGGTCGGAATCGTGGTGTTACGCGGGATCATCTGCGTAGCCACGCCGCCCAGTGTTTCAATCGCCAGCGTCAGAGGCGTCACGTCAAGCAAGAGCAGGTCTTTCACGTCGCCTGCCAGCACGCCTGCCTGAACCGCCGCGCCAATCGCAACCACTTCGTCAGGATTCACGCCTTTGTGCGGTTCTTTGCCAAACAGCTCTTTCGCCAGTTGCTGGATGCGCGGCATGCGCGTCTGTCCACCCACCAGGACCACTTCATCAATCTTGCTGGCGTCAACGCCGGCATCTTTCATGGCCTGTTTGCACGGCGCGATGGAGCGCTGAATAATGTCATCCACCATCTGCTCCAGCTTGGTGCGCGTCAGCTTTTTCACCAGGTGCTTTGGACCGGTTGCGTCCGCGGTGATAAACGGCAGATTGATTTCGCTCTCCATGGTGGTGGAAAGCTCGATCTTTGCCTTCTCCGCCGCGTCGCGCAGACGCTGCAACGCCATCTCATTGCCCTTGGCGCGCAGATCAAGGCTTTCATCTTTCTTGAACTCATCTACCAGCCAGTCCACAATGCGCTGGTCAATATTGTCGCCGCCCAGATGCGTATCACCGTTGGTGGATTTCACCTGGACCACATCCCCGCCTACTTCCAGGATGGAAATATCAAACGTGCCGCCGCCAAAATCATAGACGGCGATGATTTCATCCTTCTTCTTGTCCAGACCATACGCCAGAGCCGCCGCCGTGGGCTCATTGACGATGCGCTTCACATCAAGACCGGCAATCTTGCCGGCATCTTTCGTCGCCTGGCGCTGCGCGTCATTAAAATAGGCCGGCACCGTGATCACGGCTTCGGTCACTGACTGGCCAAGATAGTCTTCCGCCGCTTTTTTGAGCTTCTGCAGGATCATGGCTGAAACCTGCGGTGGCGTGTATTCCTGCCCCTGCGCTACCACGGCAACATGGTCGCCCTGGCGCACAACCTTATAGGGGACCATTTTCATTTCTTCATTCACTTCGTCAAAACGGCGTCCCATGAACCGCTTGATGGAGTACACGGTATTTTCCGGATTGGTAATGGCCTGCCGCTTGGCCACCTGGCCCACCAGACGCTCGCCGGATTTGGTGAATCCAACCACGGATGGTGTGGTGCGGCCGCCTTCTTCATTGGCGATAACTTTCGGTTCGCCACCTTCCATCACGGCTACCACTGAGTTCGTGGTTCCGAGATCAATTCCAATAATCTTTCCCATGGCTTTCAGCCTCCCTGCTTATAAGTGCTTCAAAATCAGTGCATACCGCATCACAACAGAACCATTATGATATGTGAGTCACTTACTGTCAAGCCATTAGATGAGGCCAAGATACAGGAGGTTGCGAATAAAAGGCAGGCTGAAAAGTGCTGATAAAAAAAGGCGGATTTTAGGGTCAGCGGCCCAGAACCCACAGTCCTTAGAAAATTTATATGCTGGCCAGTTAGGCTGGAGTGCCTTCCCGCCGCCGACTTTTAAGCCGCAGGGCCTATTGATTTTGCGCGACTATCGTCTTTTGTGGCGTTCATCCCAACCTGCGGATACCGTGGCAGCACCTCACGCAATGCCCACTCAATGCGGTCCACCGAATCATTGATGAGCTGTAGTTGCATCGCGTCCAGCCCCGTGCGCTGCTGGCCGCCCAGAAACTTGATTACCTGGAGCGCATTGCGGATGTGATGATTGAGCTCAGCGATAGTCTTCATCCGCGCGCGGACCAGCTCACGTCCGGCCTTTGCTTCTCTCACCATCTGGTAAAACAGCCCGCCTGCAAACAATCCAGTCAAGCCATTGCTGATGATGAGCATTTGAGATCTGGGAAGGCCTTCTTGGACTAATACATGGTCCAGGATAAAGCCCAGTGCGGCAACGATGATGGCGACCACGAATGAGAACAGGCCGCTACTACGAAACCACGGCGATTCAACCGGAAGATTCTTCGTTTTCACAGCGGATCAATTTTAGAACAACCGGCGGCCGGATGGCACAAGCAATCAACCTCTTAACCAATCTTTGCGATCACGCCAGTCGCGGTTATTCCACTGTCACGGACTTGGCCAGGTTGCGCGGCTGGTCTACGTCGCATCCGCGGCGTACCGCAATGTGATAGGCCAGCAATTGCAGCGGCACAACTTCCAGGATGGGCAGAAGCAGCTCTGGCGCGTGCGGCACGTAAAGCACGTGGTCAACGGATTCTTTGATCTCCTCGTCGCCCTCCGTGGCCACGGCAATCACGATTCCCGAACGTGCCTTTACCTCTTTCACGTTCGACATCGTTTTTTCATAGCGCAGCACCGAATGCGGATCGTTGACGTCCTTTGTGGCCACCATTACTACGGGCAGGTTTTCATCGATCAGCGCGTTGGGACCATGCTTCATCTCGCCCGCAGGATAGCCTTCAGCGTGGATATAGGAAATTTCCTTGAGCTTAAGCGCGCCTTCCAGCGCGATGGGATAGTGAATGCCGCGGCCGAGAAAAAGGAAATCCTGCACACGGTAATACTGTTTGGCCAGCTCTTCGCACTCATGATCATGGCCCAGCAATGATTCCAGCTTTTGCGGAATTCTCAACAGCTCATCGATGTACTTCTTGGCTTCCTCGGTTGACGTTGCGCCGCGCAGCTCGCCCAGGTACAGCGCCAGCAGGAACAGTGCGGTCAATTGCGCCGTGAACGCCTTGGTGGAGGCCACGCCGATCTCCGGCCCGGCATGCGTGTACACAGTCCCTTCGGATTCACGCGCGATCATTGCGCCCACCACGTTGCAGATGGCCATTGTCTTGGAGCCTTTGGCCTTGGCTTCACGCTGCGCCGCGATTGTGTCAGCAGTCTCGCCGGACTGCGTGATCAGCAGGGTGATTTCCTTGTCTGAGGTGATGGGGTCGCGATAGCGCCATTCGCTGGCATAGTCCACTTCCACGGGAATGCGCGCCAGCCGTTCGATCATGAATTTGCCGGCCAGGGCGGCATGCCAGCTGGTGCCACAGGCGGCAATGTTGATCTTCTGCACCTTGCGCAGCTCGTCTGCCGTGATCTGCATCTCTTCCAGAAACACCTTGCCGGAGTCCTGTGAGACGCGGCCCAGCGTGGTATCGCGGACGGCGCGCGGCTGCTCATAAATTTCCTTGAGCATAAAGTGCTTGAAGCCGCCCTTTTCCGCCATGATCGGGTCCCAGGTCACGTGCTGTACTTCGCGCACCACCGGCTTACCGTCAAAGTCCATGACTTGCACGCCGGAAGGTGTTATCACCGCTGCGTCGCCATCATTCAGAAAGAACAGGTCGCGCGTATGCGGCAGAAGCGCGGGCACGTCAGACGCAACAAAGTATTCGTTGTCTCCCAGTCCGATCACCACCGGCGGCCCGTTGCGCGCGGCCACAATCTTGTTGGGCTCATCTTCTGAGAGAACGCCCAGCGCAAAAACTCCGGTAAGCTGCTTCACCGTCTTGCGGACCGCCTCTTCCAGGTTGGGGAGGTGTCCATTGGCCTTGTGATGGAGTGCGCTTTCAATCAGGTGCGCGATCACTTCCGTATCCGTCTCAGTGGAAAACTTGTGCCCTTCTTCAATCAGCTTTTTCTTGAGCGGCAGGTAATTTTCCACGATCCCGTTGTGCACCACAACGATTTTGCCGGTGCAGTCGCGGTGCGGATGCGCGTTCTCTTCCGTGGGACGGCCGTGCGTGGCCCAGCGCGTGTGGCCAATGCCATAGGTGCCGTCCAGCGGCTTGAGCCGCAGCACCTCTTCCAGGTTGCGCAGCTTGCCCTCGGCCCGGCGCAGCTGCATGCCGCCGCCGTTGCCGGCCACCGCTATGCCGGCGGAGTCATAGCCGCGATACTCGAGCTTCCGCAATCCCTCAATAATCACCGGGACAACGCGCTTTTTGCCTACATACCCAACAATTCCGCACATAATTGAAAATCCTGTCGACTTTGTTTCCGCCTATTGCAAATTGAATGGCAGATTTAATTTTCGGGCAAAATGCCCTGCTTACCCCGCGCCATCCTGAGCGACCCTGAGGGAGTGCAAACGACTGCAAGAGGAGTCGATAGGACCTGTTATTTCTGCGTCCCTTACAGCCGGGGATTTGCCTGGGAACGGCTTTGATTACCCCTGAATAATGCAAGTCAATTGCCATACTGCAACAATTTGACTCCAGGGTTTCCTGGTGGATTCATTTGATTCTACTCTCTGAACCCCTTATCTCTTCAGTTACTTGAGTGTTCCCCCCAGGGCGGGACGGAGTTAGGGGTGAAAACTTTTGCGCTTTTGGTGAAAAGAGGAGGCTCTCTTCCATTCCAGCCGCTCTTCTGCCAATGCCTAGGGCTCAAGCCGGTATGAGAACTCTTCAATCACCGGATTGGTCAGCACCTCTTTGGCGATGCGCTCAACCTCGGCCGTGGCGGCTGCTTTGTCCAGGCCGCCTTCCAGGTTCAGTTCAAAGAACTTCCCCTGGCGGACCGCGTCCACGCCTTTGTAGCCCATCTTCTTGAGTGCGCCGTGAATGGTTTTGCCCTGAGGATCAAGGACGGTGGTCTTCAACATGACTGTGACGTAGGCCTTCATGGTGTGCATTTGATTATAAGCTGAGCCGCTTCGCGGCGTGAGCGAAGCCGGGGTCCCCGGCACGCGCGGGGTTCGCGTGTTGGGGTGAGAAGCGGGAGCCCGCAGGCGAAATCCTGAGCGAGCGCAGCGAGTCGAAGGACCTGTTGCTGAGCCTCTGTCATCCTGACCGACTCCTAGCGACGACCAACGGGAGGAGTGAGGGGGAGCGGAAGGATCCCGAGATATTTCCCTTGCCCATGCCGCCTCAGGGAGTTCTTCCCAGGCATTTTTGTGCTCCCCGGTGTCTTGCCGTTCCATGCCAAATTCGGGGCAGAAAAAGTCCCGGCCTTTATGGCCGGGGAATTGGATAGTCGCTTTAGCGCCGGCGCGCCTTTGCTTTCGCCTTAGCCTGACGAAGAATGTCCTCTGGCTTTTTGCGCGAGTCTTCCCACTTCTGCCGCCGACGGTCATAGCGGAAGGCGTTATGCATCTCGCGGTCGCCCGCCGATGCCAGTGCATTGTAATTGGCATTGGCCCGCACGGACTCTAGTGTGACCTGCGCGCCGTACACATATTCAAGCCGCAACAGCTTGAGCCGTCCTGCTTCCTCCAGCCCGGCCACAGCATTATCAAAGGCGTGGTTCATCTCCAGCAGGGCAAGATACATCGGATAGGTCCGGTGCACGGTTCGGTGTCGCCTGTCTGGGCGCTGTCTTGCTGCGGTCTTCATCGCTGCGCTCCCTTCCTGCCCCGCAGGCGGACAAAGCGCGCGGCCTCCTGGTCTTCGCGTCCGGCAAAGAGCTGGAGCAGGTCGCGGTTAGCCAGGGAGCGAAGCTCTTCCGTGCGGTTGCGGTAATCGTGCAGGCACTCCTGGGGGAAGATGCCCGGTTTGTGCAGGCGGTCCTGCCATTGCAGGCGATCAAACGCGGCAAGCGCCACGCCAAAGCCGCGGTTCAGGTGGCGCAAGGTCTCAAGCAAATGGGATTTTAGTTGTGGGTCCGTTGCTTGCGGGTCTTTTATTTGTTGGTCAGGTATTTGTTGGTCAGGGTGCCCCGTATGTTTCATTTGCTGGCGCTGAGGTTGCGCCAAAGGATTGGAGCGTATAGCTTTATGAACAGCCATGGTTGCCTCCTTCAAGGCGACTACGGTTAGGGCGCGTTCGGTGTACTAGCACCGGGCGCTGCCCGTTAAGGTTGTGGTTTTACTTCTTCTTTTTCGTTTTGCGAGACTTGTGTGGCACAGCCGCCCCCGGCTGTGCGCCTTTCTTCTCCCTAAGCTTTTGGTAACGAGTCTTTCTGCCGTTGGCAATTTTTGGCAGCAGCTTGCGGACGCGTTCGACTTCCTCCTCGGTCCACATGTGGACAATCCGCTTTCCAACCTGGATGATCTCAGGAGCTGGAACTTTACCGACCGCTACATAGTGAGCCAGCGTGTCGAGGTGAATGCCGAGCTTTCGTGCCGCTTGCGTTGTTGAGAGCCTGACCATTCTCCGATATCATCGGATATACGTTTGCCTTTGTCAAGTACTTTTGAGCTTTGAGCCCTCTTGATTTTCCAAAATCAATCGCGCAACAGTTGCGGAAGACGTAAATGTTGGATGCCACGATGCCCAGATTCGTATCAGGGCACGGGCTTCAGCCGTGCCGTAAGGAAGCAAAAAGATCCGGCTTTAGCCGCTGGCCTTTTTCTTTTTACGCAGATAAGCGGAGCAATAAGGATAGTCTTCAGCCCGTGTCGCCAGCCCCGCCTTCACTGGATTGTTATCAATATAGTCTTTATGCGCGTCAAAGCTATTTCTATCAGTCACGCGTACCTCGGAAAAGCCGCGCTGCCAGATTTCTCCAATCAGTCCCAGCTCTTTCTTGCGTCGAAACGAATAGCCGCCCTTGATGAGCTGGACGGCCCGCTCGATGCTGGTATCACCGTCCACGCTGAGTAGGACGTGAAAATGGTCTGGCATTACGACGAACTCGTGCACCTTGAATTTGCCCGCGAGAGTGTAGGTGCGAAGCACGTCGATAAGAAGTTCCGCCGCGCGTTGTGTCTGCAGTAACTGTTTGCCTTGAATAGTACGCGATGACACAAAGAACGTGCGGACACCCGCGACAATTGCTTGCCGTAAAGAGTTTCGTACAGGCTTGGCCATAGCACAGGGGCTAAAGCCCATCATTCTACTACTACGAGACGGCACGACTGAAGCTCGTGCCCTGATACGAACCGAATGGCACTTTTCGCTTTGCTCCCGCTCGAAAAGCCATACTTCCTCGGGTGAGATCACGTAACAGGGCATGAGTTTACTCATGCCGTCTAACGCATGAAAAAGAAAAATTCCTTGCACTGCAGGCACTCGCGCAGCGCAGCGGAAGCGATAAAAACTCCAGGCTTATAGCAGTTTTAGTGCTAGCGTAAACCTTTCTGACTTCGTCATCCCGACGTCCGTTAAGCGAGCGCGCGCTTTCATCAGCGCGCGAGTAGGACGGAGGGACCTTGTGCTTGCCTTAAAAAGTTTACGTTATCTATAAAACCGCTCCCAGCCTCAACCTCCACTATCATCACTAAGTTCGCGGTGTGGGAATACCATGCGCAACGCGTTCAGCACGGCGGCCACGTCAATCACTTCCTGCGTCACAGCTCCTGCCACCGGAGGCAGATAACCCGCGGCCGCGAGCAGCATTCCGATCATGCTTGCCGCCATGCCGCCTACCGCGCTCTGCATGGCAATCCTGCGCATGCGTCGGCCAATATGGATGAGTTCATCAACCTTACTGAGAGAAGTTTCCAGCACCACGGCATCCGCGGCTTCTGCTGTAATGTCACTGTTTTGGCCAAAAGCCACGCCGACGGTGGCGGCCTGCATGGCCGGAGCATCGTTGATGCCGTCGCCCACAAACATGGTCTTTGCCAGCTTTGATTCCGACTTCACGACTGCCACTTTATCTTCCGGGCTCTGGCTGGCAAGCACATCAGAGATGCCGACCTCGCCGGCCAGGTAGCGGACCTCGGCTTCCCGGTCTCCAGAGAGCAGGAGTACGCGGTTCACGCGGTGCCGCGGACCCAGGTGAGTGACAAACGACCGGCTCTCTTCGCGCGGCGCGTCGCGGAAGCGCAGAGTGGCTGCGTAGCTGCCATCCACAAGCAGAATGCACTCCATTCCCGCCGAGGGTGGTGGAAGCTTTGCGGCGATTGCATCGCCGAGCGTCATGCTCCTCTTTCTTCCAGTGATCTGGATATGACGGCCATCAATGGTCCCTTCCAGCCCCAAACCCGGCTTCTCGCCGATTTCTGACACTGCCGCCAGCGCGATCCCTTCATGCTCCGCGGCTTCACGGATGGTCTTGGCCAGCGGGTGCTTTGAATACTGCTCCAGGCTGGCGGCCATTTGCAGGATTCGCTCCCGAGTCTGGCCAGACGCGCAGAGGACATCTGTTAATGCCGGCCGGCCGTAGGTGAGGGTCCCGGTTTTGTCCAGGATGATGGTCCGGCAGGTATCGATCCGCTCCAGCATGGACGGGTCTTTAATAATGATGCCGCGGCTCGCGGCGACGGAGATGGCGCCGATAATCGCAATGGGGATCGCCAGCAGCAGGGGACATGGTGTGGCAATTACCAGGACGGCGAGAAAACGAGTTGGATCGCCACCCAGAATCCATCCGATTCCGGCCACTCCCAGCGCAACCACTGTGTACCAGGAGCCCAGGCGGTCAGCGATGCGGCGCAGTTGCGGCCGATTGGTCTCCGCTTCGCGCATCACACGCATGATTTTTGCATAGCGCGAATCGGCGGGCAGGCTTGAGACGGAGATGGTCAGAACGGTTTCCCCGTTCAGCGAGCCAGAGAGCACGCTGGCCCCGTTGACCTTCTGGATCAGGAAAGGCTCCCCTGTCAGGTATGACTCGTCCATGGATCCGCTGCCTGCAACAACCACACCGTCAGCCGGGCAGACTTCATGGGGAAACACCACGAGCTGTTCGCCAATCTGGATCTCGGAAACGTCAATGTTCAACAGCTGCTCACCCTGCCTTCGATGTGCAATCCGCGGCATTCTTCTCGCCAACGCTCCCAGCACAGACGAGGCCCGCTGCGTGGCGTACTCTTCCAGCGCCGTGCCTCCTGACAACATCAACACAACAATGGAACCAGCCAGATATTCACCCAGCACCAAAGACGTGACAATGGAGATCCCGGCGAGCAGGTCAGCTCCAAAGTCGCCGGTAAGGGCTTTTCGCGTGAGATCAAATACCAGTGGCCCGCCGCCTGCCGCCAGCACCGCGATCAGGGTCCAGCGGCACTGGTTGAACGGCAGATGCAGCAGATAACGGGTGATCAGATAGGCCGCAATCCCCAGCAGGGCGAATAGGGCAATCGCGGTTGTCAGGGTGAAGAACTGGCGTCTGGGAGTTGCCGGTTGAGCAACTGGCTGCGAAGCGGAGGAACGCGCAGACATTGGCGGCTAAAACATTCCACCCGTATTGATATTCAGTTGGGCCAGGGCCAGCTCCAGTTTCGTGATGGCCTCCTGTAATTCGGGATGTTTCTCCAGACCAAATTTTTCGCTTAGGGCTATCAGCAATCGATAAGCGCCGGCAACGTGGTGGGCTGGCTCTTGTGAGGATGGCTGGTCATTTTGTGGCCCTGTTTTGGGTTCCGGTTCCATCGTTATTCTCCTCAAGTCTCAAGGCGCTTGTCATTTCGAATAGAGAAATCCCGAATCGCAATGATGGCGCCACAGTCGCATCCCTGGGTCTTTTCCGCAGGAACACGGCTGATGAGACTGATCTTATGCTGATTGCGCTCCCATTTCCAGAATAAGGCGGTTGAGGCTGTGCGGCACGGTCCCGCGCCGGTTCCGGCGCAAACTCATCCTCAATACAGTAAAATGCCTTTTACGTCAGCGCGTCTCGCGCAACCCCTGCAACCCTGGAACCTTAATGCGCAGCTTTGAGAGCCTTTCAGAACAGGAAGTACTTGCCCTGGCAATTTCGCTGGAGGAAGAAGACGAACGTGTTTACAGCGATTTTGTCGAGAGCTTTCGCAAAGATTTTCCTGCCACGTCGGCCATGTTTGACGTCATGCGGGAAGAGGAATCCACGCACCGGCGCAGGCTGATCGAGCTGTATCGCAGCAAGTTTGGCGAGCACATACCGCTGGTCCGGCGCGGCGACGTACGAGGTCTGGTCAGCCGCAAGGCCATCTGGCTGTCTCAGCCGTTGCGTCCGGAAGCCGCGCGCCGGCAGGCAGCCACGCTGGAAGTGGAGACCCGCATCTTCTATGAGAAGGCGGCGTCCCGCACGCAAGATGCAAGTATCCGGCAGCTGCTGAACGACCTGGCGCAGGCAGAGCGGGCGCATGAGCACAAGGCGGAAGAGCTGGACAAACTGGATGCCGGGACCCGTGGCGAAGAAGATGTAGCCAGCCGCAGGCTCTTCGTTCTCCAGATTGTGCAGCCGGGGCTGGCCGGGCTGATGGATGGGTCGGTATCAACGCTGGCGCCGGTCTTTGCCGCCGCATTTGCCAGGCATGAATCGCACTTTGCGTTTCTGGTGGGCCTGGCGGCTTCTCTTGGCGCCGGCATCAGCATGGGGTTTGCCGAAGCCCTTTCCGATGACGGCAGTCTCACCGGGCGCGGACATCCCTGGGTGCGTGGTCTGGTTTGCGGACTGATGACGATGCTGGGCGGAATCGGGCATACGCTTCCATTTCTGATTCCGTCGTTCCAGATTGCAACCATCATCGCTGTAATTGTGGTGATCGCCGAACTGGGTGCGATTGCCTGGGTACGCCACCGCTACATGGAGTCGCCCTGGGTATCCGCCACATTGCAGGTCGTGCTGGGCGGAGCGCTGGTTTTTATTGCCGGAGTGCTGATTGGAAGTTCGTAAACATTTCCTGGAAAACTTCGTTTAGGCCGGTTTCTACTTTTGCGTCTCCATGGCCCAGCCATCTTTCTTCATCTCCGTACGCAGCCAGCGTTGCAGGCTGGTGCGCAGGGAGGTGGCAAGATCACCAAACTGGATTCCGTATTGCCCGCCTCTGTTGGTCCATGTGACCCGGCCAGGAAATTCTGCTGCACCTTCGCTGCTGCTGCCGGGCACGGAAAAAACCAGGGCGACCGGCGCGCCGGACTTCAATGGCCTGTCAGTTTTAGTTCCTGCTCCGCCCGCGCTGATGTTCAAAAGGACAGCATCAAATTGCTCGCCGGCATATTTCATCTTGATGGGCAGCTCAAGCTGGGCGCGGTAATAGCGCTGCTGGCTCATGCTCAGCGTGCCGGAGGAGTCCTCCAGACCGGCCTCGCGATAGGCTTTCAGCTTGCGAATCAATGTGCGCCGGGAAATACCCAGAGCTCCAGCCGCCTTGCCCTGGTTGCCGTTGCTTTCTTCCAGCGCCTGAAAAATCGCCTGTTTCTCCATCTGGTCCAGGTCCGTCCCCACGGGAGCGCGCCTGCTGGCGACGGAATCCGGAAAACACAGGTCTGCGGCAGTGATTTCTAAATGCGCGTCCTTTGCCTGCAACACAGCGCCAAACACAACATTCTTCAATTCGCGCACATTGCCTGGCCACTGATAGCAGAGCAGCGCGTCAATGGCGTCCTGGCTGAAGCGGGATTCAGGATAGTGCTGATGCAGGACCTGCTCGGCAATGCCCAGCACCTCTTCCGGGCGCTCGCGCAGTGGCGGGACCTCAAGCTTGAACTGTGCCAGGCGATGATAGAGGTCACTGCGAAAGCGGCCTGCGCGTACCAGATCTTCAAGATTATGGTTGGTGGCCGCAACCACGCGCACATCCACGCTGACTTTCTTGTTGCCGCCCAGCCGGAAATAAGGCACGCCGTCCAGTACGCGCAGCAACTTCACCTGGATCTTCAGGTCCAGGTCGCCGATTTCATCAAGAAAGAGCGTGCCTTTGTTGGCCATCTCGAAATACCCGGGTTTCATGGCGTCAGCGCCACTGAACGCGCCTTTTTCGTATCCAAAAAGTTCGCTCTCTACCAGGTGCTCAGGGATGGCCGCGCAGTTCACATCAATAAAGGGACTGTTGCAGCGCAAGGAATGGGCGTGAATGGCGTGAGCAATCATTTCCTTGCCGGAACCCGTGTCGCCTACAATCAGCACCGCTGCCGGATGGCGCGCAACTTTCTCCGCAAGTTTCATCACCCGTTGCAGAGAAGCGCTCCGGACGATCGGCTCGCTCTGGTCGCTCTTTGCCGGACCGCTGTTGGACAACGCATCGTCGTCTGGAGACACGTGCGTTGTTGGGGCGGTTTTAGGTGGGTAATGCATCGATTTTGGGTTTAATAATGTAGCAATTTTGATTCCTAAGGCAATAGGGGAAATCCAGCACACAATTACCTAAGTCTGGGCAGAACAAAATAAAGCCGGACGGGAGAGCATCCCGGCCTGCATGGTCCGCTCGTGTCTGTACAGGCTGCGCAAATCGGCATACACTTTCCAGTTTTGAGAAATTCAAATACCTGAGGCAAAACTATGTTTTGGAGAAAAGCTTTACCGTGCATTGTCCTGGGATTGGCCACCGCTGTTGCGCAGACGGGTGCTTCCGGGAAGAAAGCCACCAAAGGGCTGGCCGCGCCAGCGGTCCAGAAAGCCGCAGAAACAGCCGCGGCTTCCGGCGAAAAGGTCGTTCTGCGGCCAAAGTCTTATGATCTAGGAGCCATGGACAAGAGCGTGGACCCGTGCGAAGACTTCTATCAATACTCTTGCGGGACCTGGCGCAAGAACAACCCCATTCCCGCAGATCAGTCACGCTGGGGCCGCTTCAATGAGCTGGCCGATTATAACCGCCAGTTCCTGCACAATATTCTGGAGAAAGCTTCCGCCAACGATCCCAAGCGCACGCCGGTACAGCAGAAAATCGGCGACATGTATGAGTCCTGCATGGATGAAGCCACGGTCAACAAGAAAGGCAGCACGCCGTTGAAGCCTGAACTTGACCGCATCAATGCCATCTCCAACAAGGACCAACTGGTTGAGGCGATTGCCTATCTGCATTCTCTTGGCGTGCCGGCTGTATTTGGCTTTGGAGCCACTCCTGATCTCCACAACGCCAGCATGCTGATCGCAAATATAGGTCAGGGCGGACTGGGTCTGCCGGATCGCGATTATTACTTTGAGGCCGACCCCAAATCCCAGGAGACCCGGGAAAAATATCTGGACCACATGGCGAAGATGTTCGTTCTTCTTGGCGACGACGAGGCTGCGGCCAAAAAAGAGGCGCAGGTGGTCATGGACATCGAAACCAAGCTGGCGGACGCCGCCTTTAAGCGCGTGATGATGCGTGATCCCAAGAACCGTGACCACAAGATGAAGGTCGCGGAGTTGGCGGCCCTGGCCCCCAACTTCCGCTTCGAACGCTTCTTCGCCGCAACCGGCGCACCTGCATTTGCTGAAGTCAACGTTGTTCCGCCGGACTTTTTCCAGAAGGTCAACGGAGTGGTGGACTCGGTTTCAGTGAGTGACTGGAAAACATATTTACGCTGGCACACGGTAAGAAGCGCGGCACAAACGCTCTCTGAACCGTTTGTAAAAGAAAATTTCAGCTTCTACGGCCAGTATCTGAACGGCCAGAAAGAAATGCAGCCGCGCTGGAAGCGGTGCGTCCAGGCAACGGATGGTCTGCTGGGTGAAGCGCTGGGCAAGCCTTACGTCGATGAGACATTTGGCGCAGAAGGCAAACAGCGCATGCTCAAGATGGTGAATGCGTTGGAAGATGCTCTTGGCCAGGACATCCAGGGATTGGAGTGGATGACTCCTGAAACCAAGAAGCAGGCGGAAGTGAAACTCAAAGCCATTACCAACAAGATCGGCTACCCTGACACGTGGCGCGACTATAGCTCGGTAAAAATCGTGCGCGGTGATTTCCTTGGCAACGCACACAGGGCGCGGGCGTTTGAGATCAAGCGTAACCTTAATAAGATCGGCAAACCGCTGGACAAAAAAGAATGGGGCATGACGCCGCCAACCGTAAATGCTTACTACAGCCCGTCAAACAACGACATTAACTTCCCGGCCGGCATTTTGCAGCCGCCCTTCTTTGATAAGGATGTGGATGACGCGGTGAATTTTGGCGGCATCGGCGTTGTTATCGGCCATGAGCTCACGCACGGTTTTGACGACCAGGGCAGCAAATTCGATGCTCAGGGGAATCTCTCGAACTGGTGGACGAAAGCCGACCGTGACGAATTTGAGAAGCGCACCACCTGCGTCGCCGATGAGTACAGTTCGTTTGTTGCCGTGGACGATGTCCACCTCAATGGGCGGCTTACTCTGGGTGAAAATACCGCGGACAACGGTGGATTGCGCATCGCCCTGGCGGCCCTGCACAATGCCATGGCTAAAGATCCAAAAGCTGCTCAGGAGAAGGACGGGTTTACGCCCGACCAGCGCTTCTTCCTGGGCTTTGCCCAGGTGTGGTGCCAGAACTCCACGCCGGAAAGCTCGCGGTTGCTGGCCAAAACTGATCCACATTCACCCGGCCAGTACCGCGTGAACGGCACGTTACAGAACAGCGCAGAATTCGCCAAGGCATTTGGCTGCAAGGCCGGCCAGAAAATGGTCAGCGCCAACGCCTGCCGCGTCTGGTAAACGCTTCGCACTGATCTAACCCTTCACTGCCGCATTGTTCCTGATGCGGCAGTTTTTTTTGTGTGGTTTCGTCCCGCGTGACCAGTTCGTTCCCAAGACGTCGAACAGCCTGGTTATTCAAGCGCCGCACGGAAAGCCCGCAGGTTCCTGGAGCCCGATGCTGACAAAGTCCATCTAACCCGGTGCTGGGCAACGCTGGGAAGGATTTCGTAGAGCACAGGTTCCCGTCCCTGGCGGGACGGGTTTAAAAACTCCTACATTGCCCGCAGTGCTGGCGCTACGGGACGACGCGCCGCGCGCAGAGCAGGGAAGAAGCCGCCCAGAATCCCCATCAATAGGGCAAAAATAATTCCCAGCCCCAACAGACCAGGCGTTATGCGGAACGCAAAGGCCAGATGGGAAAACGTCTGCCAGTTCATGGCGCCCGTGGTGAGGCCATTGAGTGGTAACACGGCCACTGAACCCAGCAGCCCGCCCACCAGGGAAATAAGCAGGGCCTCAATCATGAATGAGAACACCACACTGCCGGCGCCAAAACCGAGCGCGCGCAGAGTCGCGATTTCGCGAGAGCGTTCCGCCACGGCGGAATACATGGTATTCAACGCGCCAAACACGGCTCCGATTCCCATGACGAACGCAACAATCCCGCCGAGTACAACGATCAGCGTGGTTAATGTTCGCGACTGCTTGGCGTAGTACTCAATCTCCGGGCTCACGTCGACGGTGAGGCGCGGGTCGGCAGTGGCTGCGTCCTTGAACTGCTGTAGCGAATTTGCGGAGTCCAGATGCACGGTGAGCGATTGGTAAATATTTTCCGGCCGGTGATAAATCTGGTTCAGCACGCGGGCATCGCACCAAACCTCGGAGTCAAAGGCTGAACCGCCGGCGTCAAACACGCCCACCACGCGCCATGTCCCTCCGCCAAACTTCACGGAATCGCCAATGTTGAGCCCGGCATAAGTTTTATCAACGTTGCGTCCAACTACCAGCTCAGCTAGGCCGGGCTGGAAGAAACGTCCCTGCACCATCTTGATCTTGCTGCGTACGTCCAGCGCGCGCGGAGAGACGCCACGCACCTGTACGTTGGCGTCAGTGCCCGTGGAGAGCAAAGGAAAGGGCGCGATCACCACTACTTCCGGAGTAACCAGCGGGCCGGTGCTTGCGTGGGCCACGCCGGGAAACTCTTCCATGATCTTGACCTGGTCCAGAGAAATGCTGCTGTCCATCTCTGAGGTTGAGCCCGCGCGGCGGACCATGGCATTGTCCGTGGACCCTGAAGAAACCAGAGTCGCCTTGAAGCCGAAAGCAAGTGACAGCATGGCGATGAACACGCCAACGGTGCCGGCAATGCCGAGCACGGCAACCACGGCGGAGGTCCAGCGCTCTTTTACGCTGCGCAGGTTGTAAACAACAGGAATCGCCATTTCAAACTCTCCGTAGCGCGTCCACAACGCGCAACCGCATGGCCCCGACGGCCGGTATGATGCCGCTGGCCGCACCCACCAATAGCGTGACTCCCAATCCTGCAAGGATCGCCTCTCCGGGCAGGAAGAAGAAGGGCAAAAGCCCTCGTGTGGGATCGCCGCCCAGGGTAAAAAGTTTGGCCAGGCCCAAACCAAGGCACCCGCCAATGAGCGCAATCAGCAGTGACTCGCAAATCACGAAGAGCAGAACAAAACGGTCTGAATAGCCCACGGCCTTCAGCACCGCAAGCTCGCCCGTCCTTTCACGCACCGCGATGGCCATGGTATTGCCGGTAACCAGCAGCAGCGTGAAGAAGACGACTCCGCCGATGGACATGATCAGGAACTGGATATTGCCGAACTGCTTGACCCATCCCGCGGCGAAGGCTTTTTCAGTGTCCGTGTGCGTCTCAAAAGGTGAATTGGCGAAGCCTTCATCAATGGCCTTGGAGACGCGCAGTGAATCGTCCGGGTGCTCTACCTTTACCGTGTACCAGCCCACGTGGCTCTTGTACTGCGCTGGAACCTGTTCGTCCAGACGCTTCCACTGGAACCAGAACTGGGTTTCATCATCAGCCTGTCGCGTGCCGTGATAAATGCCGTCAAGATTGAACTCCCAGACACCGCCCAGAAACGTGCCTTTGATCGGAATGCGGTCGCCTACCTTCCAGCCAAACCGTTTGGCTGTGGCAGCGCCGGCAATGGCCCCCTGGCGGTCTTTTACAAAGTTTTGCCACTGCTCTTCAGGAATGTCGAATTCGGGGTAGACCCTGCGCTGGTTGTCCACGTCAATGGCGAATTGAGGGAAGAAGTTTTTTTCATCCTGATAGACGCCGCCAAACCAGTTGGCATAAGTGAGCTCCTTCACGCCGGGAATGCGCCGGATCTTGTCAGCATAAGCAAGCGGAAGAGGCTGGATGATCGATGTGCGGTTGATTACCACAAGCCGGTCAGCTCCGGCAATATCAATGCCGCCGCTGAAAGCGCCGCGCACCACGGCCAGTACGCCGAACAGAAACAGTGCCACGGCAAAAGACCCGATCGTGAGGACGAAGCGCATCTTTTTGCGGAACAAATTCGCGCGAATGAGTCCAAGAAATTTCATCGCACACCTCCGCTGGCAACCGGTTGAAGACGTCCGGCTTCCACCAGCACGCCCTTTTCCAGGTGCAAAGTCACGTCAGCGCGGGCCGCCACCACGGGATCATGGGTGACCATGAGTACCGTCTTTTTATGGTCTTTCACCAGGCGCAGCAGCAGTTCCATGATCTCGTCAGCGCTCTTGCGGTCCAGATCACCGGTGGGTTCATCGCAAAGCAGGAACGTTGGGTCTGAAACAATGGCGCGCGCAATGGTCACGCGCTGCTCCTGGCCGCCGGAGAGCTGGCGCGGAAAGTGGTGCATGCGGTCGCTCAGCCCTACAACTCCCAGCGCTGTTTCCACGTGTTGGCGGCGCTGCGCCTTGGAAAGGCTCGTCAGCAATAACGGCAACTCGACATTCTGGAATGCAGTGAGTACGGGAATCAGGTTGTACATCTGGAAAATGAAGCCAACGTGGCGCGCGCGCCATTGCGTTAACCGGCTGCGCGACATGTGCGTGATCTCGTCGCCCGCAACCGTGATGCTCCCCGCCGATGGTACGTCCAGCCCGCCCAGCAAATTCAGCAGCGTGGTTTTTCCTGAACCGCTGGGGCCCATGAATGCCACGAACTCACCCTGCTCAACGTCAAGGTTCAAGGCTTGCAGCACCTGAATCTGCTCGCCGCCGCGGGAGTAGGTCTTGCCCAACCCGCGCGCCTTAATCAGGCTATTTGAACCGCCGCCTCCGTCCACACGAACCATCTGTATGCCCTCCTGCTGCCTGGCTGCTACTGTTTGATTCTTTACTGTTTAACTTCCACTGCTTGCCCTTCGTGCAATTTTTCCGCGCCGCGGACGACCAGCTTGTCGCCGGGAGCCAGACCGGCCATGATCTCAACATCGCCGCCCCGCTCCGCGCCCAGACTCACCGCCCGGCGTTCCAGCTTGTCATTCAATACGAGATAGACAATCTGTTTCCCGCCATCGTTATGCACCGCCGCCTTAGGTACCAGGGCCTTGGCCTCACTGCCGGATTTTTTGCCCGAAGATGGAGGGACGACGCCAAGGAATGCCACCTTCACGCCCATGTCGGGCAGGATCGTGCTGTCGAGCTTGTCAAATGAGATGCGCACCTTGACCGTGGCCTTTTGCCGGTCCGCCGTGGGAATCACCGTGCGGACTTTTGACGGAAGCTCGCGGTCAGGATAGGCGTCCAGCGTCGCACTCACGCGCTGTCCCGTTTGCACGCGTGCGATGTAAGACTCATTGACATCGACCTCGATCTCCAGCGAGTTCATGTCGACCAGCGTGGCGATCCCGGTTCGGGTAAATCCGCCGCCGGCGGAAATCGGCGAGACCATCTCGCCGCGTTGCGCGTCTTTTGAAACCACGATTCCGTCAAACGGCGCGCGCACAGTGCAATTGTCCACATCCTGCTGCGATATGCCGATTCTTGCGTCAGCCGCGCGGACCTGCTCTTTGGTGAGCGCAATCTTGGAGTGCAGGCTGTCCGCCGTGGTTTTTGCGGTATCAAGCGCCTGTGGGCTGATCACTCCAGCGGTGTTCAGACCCTGTGCGCGTTTGAGTTCGCGGTCTGCATTGGCGGATTGCACCTGAAGATCCGAGAGCGCCGCGGCGGTGGCATCGCGGTCTGTTTTGGCCGAGGTGAGAGCGGCGTTGGGCTGCGAGCAATCCAGGGTCGCCAGCACTTGTCCTGCTTTTACGTGCAGGCCTTCTTCGGCATAAATCTGCTCCACGCGGCCTGTAACTTTTGCGGCAACAGTGGCGCGGCGGCGCGGTGTAACGTAGCCGCTGGCATTCAGAAGAGCTTCAGCTTTGGCGCCGCTGGCAGGGCGGGCCGCGGCAACCTCCACGACCGGCTTCTGAGTTCGGAAGGCAAGCAGCAGGCTGCCGATCAGCAGCAGCGCTCCCAGCGTGGCCGCAAACAATCCCAGGCGTTTGCCCGTCTTTGTGACCCGGCGGGAGCCGTCATCAATCCGCAACGAACTCAAGTCATGCCGGGGAGGCGGTGTGGTACTCATAGGGGACGTATGAATCCTTATTTTATTTCGGCCGTTCTTTCAAACGACGCCTGGAATTGAGTGACCTCTGCTCCCAAGTACCGCACACTGGATAAGAACGCCTCCACAGATAGCGCTCACAATGACGGAGCAGGACTTTACTTTTCTTAATGATAACGTATCAGCCCGCGCGATGCTTATCAGTTCTTGCTTTTCTTGTGTTCGCGCAGCAAAGCATTTCGTCCCTTGCTTAAATCGCGAGCGTCGCGTTCCGCAGGATAGGGGCGGCCTTCTCCTATGAGCCCATTCCACAGAATCAGGTTGAAGCTTTCCGAATCAAGTTTGTCTTCCGCGCTGAAATCAAAGCCTTTGGTTTTCTCCGCCCAATACGTGGCACTGTGGGCTGGAACGGAGACTGTACTGGTTTTTTCGCTTGATGTTGGAGCGGGGAGGGGTAGCTTGGTTGTCCGCAGAACAGAGGGCACGCGAGCGGTATAAGTCCAATCCGTCTGGTGCGTGGAAAAGACCTCCGCCATCGGCGGTTGCAAAGCATCATTCAGGCCCAGCGCCTTCATTCCCAGAATTTCTTCCATGGTGCGCATCAGGGTAACGGTATTGAAGCGTTTGGAAATCAGCGCGTGCTGCTTTACATATGGCCCCACGATAAAGGCCACACTTCGGTGCGCATCCACATGGTCAGGACCATTTTGCGCGTCGTCTTCAACCACGAAAACGAGCGTGTCTTTTGCATACCTGCTGTTCGCTATTTTCTCTACCAGCAGGCCCAGGGCGTAATCGTTGTCGGCAATCTCGGTTTCCACGGTGTTCACGCCGTCGATGGCTTCATTAAACAAACCCAGGTGATCGTGGGGCAGGCGCACCAGTTCCAGGCCAGGCAGATTACCGCTGGCAACGTAGCCGTCAAACTCGCGCTCCCACTCCTTGAACCGCCAGTAGTCAGGGAAGCGTTGGTCAAAACCGCGAAAGTACGGATCGGTAACTGGCTGCAAAGGTGCTTTGGTTGCCACGGCCACGCGGGTGCCGCTGGTGGCGGGATTGTGCAGCAGGGGAACCGGCGGATCAGAACCAGGAATATTGCTGTAGTGGCTGAGGTCAATGAAGAAGCCATAGTTGCGGACAGTGAGGCCGGAGCGCAAGGCCGCATCCCAGAGGTAGCCCGCGCCGCTTTCATCTTCTGGACTGTCAGGAGCGGCCACATCAGCGTGGCCGGGCAACTGGTTCTCCGCATCGTCGATTTTTTCTGTGTTGCGGTCGTGGGGGGATTCCGCGCCTAGATTGATGTTGCGGTTCATGCCTTCCACGTCATAGGTCATGCCGCGCGAGGCGTAGTTGATCGGTACGGTTTTTTCCACCACGTCCGTGGTGCGCGCGGCCGTGCTCCAGTTCCATCCCACGCCGCTGACCTCGCCGCTGTCAAAAAAATTATCGAGCGTGACAAAGCGCCGCGCCAGTTCATGATGGTTGGGCGTGATGGCGTCAGGAAACAGGGTGAGGGAGGGATCGCCGTTGCCTTTTTCCAGATCACCCAGCACCTGGTCATAGGACCTGTTCTCTTTCACGATGTAGATCACATGCCTGATCCGCTGCCGCAGAAATTCAAAGAGCCGGCGGCTTTTAGCGTCCTGCGTGGGCGCGGAGAAATGATTGTTCCGCGCCACTTGCCGCGTCAGGTCATGTAGCTCTGCGGCGTCAGGCCGCGGAACAACGGAAAAGCCGCCTTTTTCAAGCTGGAGAATATACTGGCTGGCCGCGGCGCAAGGGCGATCATCAGAAACCGTGGTATAGGTTTTGCGGCACGCTCCAGGATTTGGGCCCGGATTGGATTTGCCGTTGACCACGTAGAGCGTTCCGCCGCTTTTGCTGACGCTCACAGATGTTGGATACCAACCCGTTGGAATCATGCCTATGACCCGGCTGTCATCCGGGTCTTTATCCAGTGCGATCACAGCCACGGAATTTGTGCCGCCGTTGGTCACATAGAGTGTCTTCTCGTCGGGCGACAGCGCAAGACTGTTGGGATTGCTTCCCTTGAAATTTCCACGATTGGCAAAAATGCCGGTAGGGGCCGTGCTCTTGATCTCCGTCACGATTTTGTCTTTTGTGGTATCCACGATGACGACCGAGTCACTGTTGTCGGCCACGGAAAAAAGCAAAGTGCCGGCTCGGTTGACGATCATCTTGCCCGGCTGGCCGTGCGTCTTGATCCTGCTGCTGACCGTGAGCTCGGCCTTTACATCCAGTACGACAATCTCGCGGTCACGCAAGCTGGAGACATAGGCTTTGTTATTTCCGGCAAAGACAATTCCATAAGGATATTCGCCGCCCGGCACTCCCTTCTGCGCGGGATTGATTTTCCCCGGACGCAGATCAAGCTCGGTAATCACCTTCTTGGTTTCCGCGTCGATCAAAGAGACCGAATCATTTTGATAGTTGGCGGCGAGCAGCAGCTTGCCGTTTGGACTCACTGCCAGGCCTGCCACCATCGGTTTTACCAGAGCAATCTTGGTTTCCATGCGGTCCGGAGCGCCAAGGCCGGTTTTGTGTCCCAATGCAATGGGTGTGCCGGATTCAATCCAATGATCATCATTGCGCGCAAAGACATGAACGTTGTCGTCCTGTCCGCCGCTCACGTAGAACTGCTTGCCGTCAGGGTTCCATGCCAGTCCCGCAAAAGCGTTGGGAACGCGCAACGCTTGCAGTTTGACCGGCGATGGCTGGCGAATATCAAAAACAAAAACATATTCGCTGGTTTGGGCAATGATCGCTTTGGCCCTGGCGTCATTGTTGCGGTTGTAGCCGCTGGTAAGAATAAGCAGCGTGCCGCCATCGGGGCTGACTGCGGTTGCAACCGGGTGGTCCACGGTGAATTGTGGGAGATCAGGCAAATCCGGGTTCAGCGGCTGGAAGGTGGATCCCCGTGCCGCCGTGGGAGTGATCTGCATCCCGGTCGGCAAGTCTTCCGCAACTGGTCCTGTTTTCTTTTGCTCCCCCTGGGCTGATACCGCCAACCATGCAGACAGGGAAACGCATGCCAGCGCATAAACAAAGCGGCTGGCAATGGGGCTTCGAAGTCGGGCGCAAAATGGACGGTTCACTTGAGTTCCGTGGTGCTTTCCGCCGTGCTTTCTAAACAACGCTACTGAGCCGTGGCTGTCTGTGTTTTCCCCAGCGTCTCATTCAGCAGGGCCGCGAGCCGCAACCCGGCGAGAGCAAGCTTTTCATTCACCAGTTCAATGTTGGCCTGGTAGTACGCCTCGTCGACTGCCGTGGGTCTGGGGTCAACAAGACGCCGTGCCTGAAGATGAGATTCATTGGCCCAGTCCACGGCAGTCCCGCCCGGATGCTTCTCCAGGTGCTTCTGCTCGATCAAGGTGTTCAACCGGCCAACGTATTCTTCTTCCGTATTGCCGGTGTGTTCAAGCAGCAGGGAGTCCCAGGTCCAGTGCAGATTGCAGTCGTAGTCGCCGCATTTGGGCGCGCCGAAGACCGGCAGTTTAATGTCATTGCCGCCGCGGGCCTCATCGATTGCGTGCAGCGGCTGGTGGAGATCGGCCACAAAGTGGACGAGCCATTTCAACGCTTCCAGTCGGTCTTTGGGCGAAGCGTTTTCGTCCGCCAGAATTTTTTGAAAGATTTCAATGCGGTCTACGACGCAGTTGTGATGGTCCGTAAGCGCATCTTTGTGTTTGTCCTGCGGGCGGAAACAGTCACGCTCCCGGGAAAAGCCAGGAGCATCTTTTGGGATATCGACAAAGTGCCAGTTATAGCTCTCGTCGTGCTCTTTTCGCACCGCGTCCGCCCAGCTTGCAATGGATGCCAGACTGTCATTGCCCAGCAGAAGTTGAAGGTTCTTCTTCGTTGCCGGCGACAGGCGCGATGTAGCGATGTCAGCCACGATGGCATGGCCCTTTGGCCCCCAGGCCGAAAGCTGCGTGGAGATGAATGCCGCCAGAAGCAGGAGAGTGATAATTTTTTTCACGACACCTCGGACCACCAAAACCTTGGGACCACTAAAACGCGGGATGCTAAAAGACGAAACGTTCCCCCTTCGGACAAGCCGGCACACCGATGATCAAAAAAATTCCCGATGATTGTAGCCACGCGCTCCATGGCACGCAATCAGGAACGACATCTCGCGAAAGTAATTTTGCCGGAAATTAACAATGCGGCATTGCGTTTGGAAACAGGATGAAAAAACGCGGCAGCCGAAGCTGCCGCGGGTGAAGTTTTTAGAATTTCTGTCTGCGACTAGAACTTGACCCTTACACCCAGCTGAAGCTGTCTGGGTGAGTAGGAGAAGTTGCTGTTGGCGCTGTTGGGAACGCCGAAGCCCGCGCTGTTGAAGTTCAGGCAAGGCGACGCCGCCAGGGTGCCGCAAGCGGTGGCGTTGGTTCCAACCGTATAGCCGGTGGTGGTTACGCCGGTGACATTGGTGTGGTTCGCCAGGTTGAATGCGTCAGCCAGGAGTTCCACGCTGTATTTCTCCTGGAACTTGACGGTCTTGGAGAGGCGCAGGTCCTGCACGTAGGTGCTGGGGAAACGGAATGTGTTGCGTCCGATTGCATCGATACGGAAAGCGCCACCAGAACCGTTCACGCCGCCGCCGCCCGGTACGCCGCCGGGAGCATTGCCGCTGGTGCTGAGTGAGAAGGGCAGGCCGGTCTGGAACTGGAAGATCGGCGCCAGTGTCCAGTCATTGGTGATATAGCCAAGCCATCCAGTCTTCTTCCATGGCGAGGTGGCCACGGCATTTACGACGAAGCGATGGCGCACGTCATAGATGGAGTTGCCATAGTCAGCCTGGAGGTTGTTCGGGGAAAACAGGTCATTGGTGTCTGAGAACGTGCTCTCGTTTTGTCCAAAGTCCAGAGCGTGCGCCCAGGTGTAATTGACGCCGAACTGGATGTTGTGGCTCATGCGATGGTTCAGTTGCACGGCCAGGGCCTGGTAGTTGCTGTTGGAGCCGCTGAAGATCGCTGTTTCCGCGCCGAATGCGGACGTGAGACGCGAACTGAACAGGGCCGTGGTATAGGTGGGGCCCTTGGCGGCCAACGGCCCGCCATTCACCGTGTATGTGATATTTGCGGTGCTGGCCTTGATGTTGGTGTCAACAAAGTTCGGCAGCTCGCGGCCCAGGCTTCCCAGGTAGCTGACGGAGAGCACTGTGCCCCAGCCCAGATCGCGCTCCACCACCAGGTCCATCTGGTGGATCTGCGGGTTCTGGAAGTTAGGAGCGAAGAAGGTAACGTTCGGCGTGATCGAAAGCGAAGTCCCGGTCAGGATGGTCGGGAACAAAGGTGAGGTGGTTGATGCGCTGAAGCTGAACGTGCGCTGTGCAGTCGTCAACCCCGTATTCGTGAGGGCATTGAAGATCGTGGAGTTGATGATGCGGCCGTAATAGATTCCGTATCCGCCGCGGACCACTGTTTTACCGTTGCCGGTAAGATCATAGGCAAATCCGAGCCGTGGACCGAAATTATTTTTGTCCTGTGGCATCTGGGCTGTTTGCGGCAGCAGCGGGTTCACGAGGGTAGAGAAAGGATCCGGCAGGACTTCCCGCTCATACCGAATACCGAACGAGAGGCTCAGGCGGGGCATGATCTTCCAATCATCGGCCGCGAAAAGGGAAAATTCATTGGTGTCAAACTCGAAGCCGATTGGACCGAAAGCCTGGCTGAAGTTGTTGTAGCAGGGAATGGGCAGTGATGCCGGAGGCGGCGAGGTGCAGCCGCGGGGGACCAGTACATCGCGGATGTAACTATCGACGCTGCCATAGCTGTAGCTGCCGAACTGCGTGCGCAGGTTCTGCGAATTGTCATGCACGCGGCGGAAATCCATGCCGAACTTAAAGCTGTGTTTGCCCGTTGTCCAGTTCACGGTATCGGCAATCTGGTGCTGGCTTTCATCCGGGAACGCAGGCCGCTGAAGGAAGGTGGGAACGCCGAAGGTAAAGCCGTTGGTGATGGAAATCTGCGGCGGCAGCCCGAGCGGATTCGTAAACGTCGGGGCGTGTACGAGCCGGCTGTCTTCGTAGGGCGTGGGCTGCTGGGCGAACTCATATTCAAAGTCGCGGCCATACTGGTAGCGCAATTCGTTGCCTACTGAAGGTGAGAAGAATGTATTCAGCTTGGCAATGCCCCACGTGTCTTTCACAAAGTCGTCGCCAAAGCTGCGCGTTCCAAAGGTGTTCGTGGCCTGGGTCTGGATGCCGGCCGGCGATGCCCAGCGCATGCGATTGAAGGTAAACGATGCGCGGTTCTTCGAGTTGATGTTCCAATCAACCTTGGGGAAGATGATGAACTGTTCGCCTTCACGCGGAGTAGGTCCCAGCATGCTGACCAGACCATTGAACTCATTGCTGTACAAAGTCTGGGCCTGAGCGGTCGTTACACCGAGTTTGGATACTAGCAGGTTGGTGGTTGCGGTGGACGGTGTTGCCGCGCCAAAAAAAATCGTTGCATTGTTCGGAATTGCAGTGCCGGGGAAGTTGCGCTTGTACCAGTCAAAGGTCAGGTTCCAGAACAACTTGTCCTTAATGGCAGGACCACCGATGCCGAAGCCGGACATTTTGCGCCAGTCAGTGGGCTTATAGGGAACAGGGGTGAAGGAGGCAGGACCGGTCGGGACATTCAGCTTGGTAAACGGGTTGATGGCGCCCCAGACGTTATCACGATCGTAAAAAAACGCTTCGCCATGGATCGAGTTGGTGCCGCTCTTGGTTACGGTGTTCACCACGCCCCCGGCGGAGCGTCCGTATTCAGCCGAATAATTTGAGGTATTGACCTGAAATTCTTCAATGGCCGTTTTGGGGGTCGAATATCCTGCGCGAGTGCGGCCGCGTTCTTCTGAGAAAAACGCCTGATTGTTATCAGCTCCGTCTACCGTATTGTTGTTCAGCAAAGTGCTGGTGCCGCGGAAACTTAGCAAACCGAAGCCGCTGGAGTTGGCCACCACGCCCGGGGTAAGGACCGCGAAGCTGGACCAACGTCCGCCATTGATCGGCAGGTTTGAAATTGCCGTTTGGTTCAACGTGGGAGCAAAGTCCGCAGACGTTGTATTGATCTGGGGCGCTTCCGCTGTTACGTCCACGGTCTCAGTGCTGCTGCCGATAGCCAGGCGGGGCGACAAGTCAGTTACGCTTCCAACCTGCACAACCACCTGCTCCGCCTTGTAAGGAGCAAAGCCTTGTTCACTGACGTTGACCGTATACGAACCGGGCTGCAGTTTGTTCACGCGGAAGTAGCCCGAACCATCTGTTGTTGTCGTGGTTTCTGCGTTCGTGCCGTTGTTCCGCACGACTACTTTCGCGTTCGCGACCACAGCGCCGTTCGTGTCATAAACAGTTCCGCCGATGGCGCCATCAGTGGTGGACTGTGCGTAGAGCAGCGCGCCGCAGCTCGCGACGAGGAACGCAACTGCGACTAGCCGTTGAATTGAACTCCAAAAGCGTAACGTCATTACTTTCTCTCCTGTGAGGGACTTCACCTGGCGAGGTACCGGGAAACCTAGGGCACCCATCATAACCATCAAAGTAGGAAATGCAACCCAGAAATAGGACCTTGCATCACGTTTCGTGATCAATCCTATCCAACAATTATTACGTTTTCATTAAAGACCCTCCAAAAATTTGTGGAACTCCTGTGGATGGCTGTGTAAAAGGCCGACGGGCTATAAAACAGATATGGAATTTGGTAATTTGCATGGTTTAGACGGCATCAAAATGACAGAAATTGGCGTGTTGCGCCATTACCCTGATGTAGGCTACCTTCATGAGGAAAGTCCAACCTAATGACGGGGTGTCTCCGTTGACCTGGACCGAAACTTTTAATTGCGATATCTGTGGCAAGCAGAAAGGCAGCGTGGACCACTGGTGGCTGGCCTGGAGCGAGCCCTACAGTCCTCATCCCGAGGCCCCAGAACGCCATATGTTCAAAATCTACCCTTGGGAAAACATGATGGCGCACGATGCTTCAGCAAAACATCTTTGCGGCCAGGCGTGTCTGCAAAAGCTGGTGGATCGGTGGCTCAACATCGAGATGGGCACAGCCCATGCCGCCGCGCAGCACTCCAGCAAATAAGCTGGTGCGTCAGAATTTCATGGAACGACAAGAAGACGCCGGCCGGTAAGAATGCTTGTTGTTGTGTGGCGGAAAAGCCTGACTCATGGGCATGAGAGCAAAATTTTTCACACAAAGAGTCTCTTCCAGCAAAAATTTAATTTGATATCGCAAATATTTGCAATTGAGCAGGGAATGGCCGAAGGCGCCAGCAAGAGACGGCGGGGAAAGCTTTATTCCACGGCCCTTGGGCCAGGGCTGTCTGTCTGGCACAGTTCTGTGCAGCGCTTGTTCTTGCAGCAGACCAGCAGAGCGGATACTGAGTGCTTGAAGATAAGTTGTTCCTGGGTATTCGTCTCAAGCACGATGGAGTACTTGTCAAACGAGCGCACATTTCCTGAAACCTTTGCGCCATTCAGAAGATGGACAGTGATGTGCTTCCCGCCCGCAAGCGCGATGTTTAAAAACGATTCCTGAACATTGATTACAGACATGATTCGAATGGTGGCCCAAGGTGCTACCCGACTGCCGCGCGCCTTTGCCGGAGCCCTGGAAGGCATATACCAACGACCCTCAAAATAGTGGTGATTCGTCCATCTGTCCAATATATAATTGGACTGTGTTTAATAGGATTTGACTATGGAAGTCCATCAGCTGCGATATTTCTGCGCCGTCTCTGAGACGGGAAGTTTCACGCGCGCTGCTGAAAGAGAGCAGGTAGCACAGCCCTCATTGTCACAGCAGATCATGAAACTGGAAGAGGAACTGGGCGTCCGGTTATTTGACCGGCTGGGCCGCACTGTCCGGCTTACTGGCTTTGGCCAGGTCTTTCTGCCGCGGGCGCGCGCGATCCTGGGCGAACTGAAGGCCGCCAAGGATGAAGTAGCGGAGCGGCAATCCGCAGTCTCCGGGCCGGTAAGCATTGGCGTGATTCCCACCATCGCTCCCTATTTTTTGCCGCTGCCCATGGCATTGTTTTCCCGCAAAT
Organism: Terriglobia bacterium; assembly: GCA_020072585.1. Taxonomy (GTDB): domain Bacteria; phylum Acidobacteriota; class Terriglobia; order Terriglobales; family Acidobacteriaceae; genus Angelobacter. Next base: position 173,008 of record JAIQGL010000001.1, read on the forward strand.
ATCCGCAGGCCACCATGACAGTGGCAGAAGACGTTACGGCAAGACTGATGGACCGTTTACGCGCGGGGCAGATAGATCTTGCCATTACGGCAATGCCCATGCGCGGCCATGACGTGGAAACCTTCAACCTGCACACCGAACGGCTTTTCGCCATTCTGCCGCGGGCGCATCGACTGGCAAAAAAGCACAAGGTCATGCTCAAGGACCTGCGTGACCAGCCGTTTCTTCTTTTACGTGAAGACCACTGCTTTCGCGATACCGCCATTGAGGTCTGCAAGCGCGCTCGCGTGACGCCCCGCGTAGTGTTTGAAAGCGGCCAGTTCAGCAGCATTCTGGCGATGGTTGGCGCCGGGCTGGGTATCTCCATTGTTCCGGAGATGGCAATCGAGCAGCGGCCTGACTGCATTTTTGTCTCTCTTGGTGATGACCGGGCGGCACGGACGATTGGCGTGGTCACCCTCAAAGGGCGCTACCTCAGCCGCGTCCAGCGGGCCTTTCTGGCCCACCTGCAAACCTTTGCGCAAAAAGACGTTTAATGGCGCACCTTCTGCTCCCTGGCAACAAGTAGCGTCATGCTTGCGGTTGCGGATAGCATAAAAGCCGTGCGGAACTTCCAGGTCCTGTTTGACGATGCCGAGCCTTCCCTCATCGATCACGCCGGTTATGCGCCCTATGGAAAGCTGTCTTTTCCACCAGCACACGGCGAGCGCCCGTGGACTTTCGCGAACTTTGTTCAGTCCATTGACGGCATTGCTTCATTCAAGGGTGCTCATGCCGCAGGTTCAGACATTTCACAATCAGCGGAAGACCGCTGGCTCATGGACCTGCTGCGCGCCCACGCTGACGCCATCATCATGGGCGTTAACACGCTCGTGGAAGAAACCCTCAGCTCACCACACCTGAACGACGGCCGCGGGCCGGTGTACCGCATTGAAGAAGAATTGCTGCGCGTCCTGCGAACCAAGCTGGGGCGCAAGCGGGAGAAGGTCATCTTTGTGACTGCTTCCGGCAGTGTGGACCCCAACGCATACCGTGTTTTCGATGGCGACCTGATGGATGCACTCGTCCTCACCACCAATCCCGGCGCCGCGCGCCTGCAATCCAGGAGCGCCAGCGTCAAGGTAATCATTGCCGGAGAGGACAAGACAATCAACCTGCCGCTGGCGATGAGGATGCTTCGGGAAGAGTTGGGAATCGAGCATCTGCTGTGCGAGGGCGGTCCCACTTTTTATGGAAGCATGTCACGGGCAGGAATGATTGACGAGAAGTTTGTAACCGTTTCACCGGTTGAAATTGGACTGCTGGTTCCGCCGGAGCAGGGACCTTCACCGGCGGCGCAGGTCAAACAGCTCAACGTGCGTCCCACCACATTCATGTATCCCGGTTTTACCAAAGAGAACGCTCCGTGGTGGCGATGGATGAGCTGCCGCCGCGCGGGCAACCATCAGTTCAATCGGTATCGACGGAAATAATCTTCGCCGCACCATGGCTCGCGGACGGCTATTTTCTACCTGCCGCTTCCACGCTGCGCGTAGGGTCGGCGCCTTTCCAGGTCACATCCGCTGTTGGTCCGTAACTTGAGGGCACAGGTTTGCCCAGAAGCCGCAGATACACGCTGAGCTGCGTGCGATGATGCGCTGTATGCAGCACGCGCCGCCAGAAGACCCAGATGCGCTGGCGCTGTACATCAAAGAACGGAACAACTTCCAGCCACCATTGTTGATCGCGGTGTGCCATGCGCTCCAGGCGCGGACGGCACAGCTCTTCATTCCGGCGGCTGAAACCGCCGGGCGTGAGCTCCTGCGGCAAAAGGCCCGCGGGCTCGGGCTCACCGCCCAATCCGATGAACTCGGCAAAGAAGCGCCGCTCAGAAAGAAGCTGGTGCTTCATCACGTCAAGCACGGTGCTGGAGCGGTCCGCCGGCTTGAACGCCATATCTTCCGCGGAGAACTGCCGCCACAAGCTGACCACCTTGTTCGTCTCGCTGGCGTAGGTATCCAGCAGATGTTGAAACACAGGATCTTTGGAGCGCGGCACCACCGCCTCAGGAATTGCGGTGTATTCGTATTGCATGGGCATCATGGCCTCACAGGTATGAGAGCTCGTCAGGGGCCCTGCGCTCTCCGCCTGGAATTCTACGCCCTTGCAGCCTTGCCCTGGCAGTGGAAGCACTTATGGATTTCCTGCCGGACCTATCCATCTGGCGAGCTAGCCATTTGGACAGGTACTAAACAAAAATTCAGAAACCCGGCCCAAGAGCCTGTAATCTACTTGGGATCGCCGTTTTTGATTGGAGTAGCTCTTGGCCGCACAGACTGAAGCAAAGAAGACAGACCCAACAACAGATACAAAGAAGAAGAAATCCGCAGCGCAGCATCTTAAGTCGGTATGGCCAATGATCTGGGAGTTGGTGCGTCCGCGTCGCGGACTGTTGGCCCTGAGCTTTCTGCTCCTGCTGGTCGGCCGGCTTTGCGGCCTGGTATTGCCGGCCGCGCCAAAATATTTGTTAGACGACGTGATTGGCAAGCATCGCGCGGACCTGCTCCTGCCGCTGGTTTTGTGGGTTTTGGGTGCGACGCTGATTCAGGGATTGACGTCGTTTTCACTTACGCAGCTTCTTTCAAAAGAAGGGCAGCGTTTGATTTCCGAACTCCGGAAACGGGTGCAGACACACGTGGGACGCCTCTCCCTGAATTATTACGACGCGAACAAGACCGGCGCGCTGGTTTCGCGCATCATGAGCGACGTGGAGGGTATACGCAACCTGATCGGCACCGGCCTCGTTGAGTTTTGTGGTGGCATCTTTACTGCCGTCTTGTCGCTGGGGTTCCTGCTGAAATACAACGCCCAGATGACTGGGATCGCCATTGGTTTCCTGGTAGTTCTGATGGTGGCGCTCAGCCGGGCATTCAAAACAATTCGTCCGATATTCCGCGAGCGCGCCAAGATCAACGCCGAGGTCACCGGACGGCTCACCGAGTCGCTGGGTGGTGTGCGCGTGGTAAAGGGCTATCACGCGGAAGAGCGCGAATCGAACGTCTTCAGCCGCGGCGTGCAGCGCCTGCTGGACAACGTCTTGAAGTCGCTGACCGCTACCTCCCTTATGGGGCTGACCTCTACAGTGGTGCTGGGAGTGGTGAGTGCCATCATCATGTTTATAGGCGCGCGCCAGATTCTTGCCGGTAACATGACGCCGGGCGAACTGTTCAGCTATACCATGTTCATGGGCTTTCTGATTGCGCCGGTGGCGCAAATGGCCAGCATCGGCACGCAGATCACTGAGGCGCTTGCGGGGCTGGACCGCACGCGCGAAGTGCTGGCGGAGGGCCGCGAAGACCAGGACCCGGACCGCACCATTGTGCTGCCCACGATCGTGGGAAAGATTCAGTTTGACAATGTCAATTTTTCTTATGAAGCGGGCAAGCCCGTGTTGGAGGAGATCAGCTTCGACTCGCAGCCGGGAACTGTGACTGCGCTGGTGGGATCGTCCGGCTCGGGCAAGTCGACGATCATCGGTTTGACTGCGGCGTTTTATAAACCCACCTCGGGCCGTGTCCTGATCGATGGGACTGATCTGAGCAAGGTCCGCCTGGATTCCTATCGCAGTCATCTGGGCGTGGTTTTGCAGGACTCGTTTCTGTTTGACGGTTCTATCCGCGAGAACATTGCATTCTCCCATCCGGGTGCGACAGAAGAGGAGATTTTGCAGGCCTGCCGCATCGCCCGCGTGGACGAATTCGCGGAGCGTTTTGCCGATAAGTACGACACTATCATCGGCGAGCGTGGGGTAAAGCTTTCCGGTGGGCAGCGCCAGCGCGTCTCCATTGCGCGCGCCGTGCTGGCTGATCCGAAAATCCTGATTCTGGATGAAGCCACATCGAGCCTGGATTCAGAGTCTGAGGCCTACATCCAGCAGGGCCTGAAATACTTGATGCAGGGCCGCACCACGTTTGTGATCGCGCACCGGCTCTCCACCATCCGCCAGGCCGATCAGATTCTAGTGGTGGAAGCAGGCAAGATCGTGGAGCAGGGCAGACACGCCGAGTTGCTGGCGCTTCAGGGCCGTTATTACGATCTGTACACGCGCCAGCACGGCCTGGAAGAGAACCTGTTCCTGGCGCCGGGCGAAGGCGACAAGATCGAAGAGAAAGCCGGAGGCGCACGCGGTGGGAGCGCTGCCGTGCCCGATGCCGTCAGCCTGATTCGGGGGCAGGGGTTTTAGGGATCGGGTGATCGGGAGATCGCGCGTGATCCGGTGATCGGAACAGTTTCTAACTTACAAAGGGCACGAAGGAACACAAAGGAGAGAGTAGAATTCTCCACCTTGGTGACCTTCGTGTCCTTCGTGGTGAAATGATGAAATTAAATTCCGTAAAAGCTGTATTTGTCTTGCTGTCCGCTCTACCTGCGTTGGCCCAGAACCCGGCAGCTCCCAAGCCCATTGACCTGCTCAAGCAAAAACTGGAGCAGATTTCCGCCAGTGTGAGCGCTGACTGGGGCATTTATATCAAGTCGCTCGATACAGGCGAAGAGATCGCCATCAACGCCGACAAGGTCATGGACACGATGTCGGCCATCAAGATTCCGCTGCTGGTGGATGTGTACCGCCAGGTGGATGCCGGCAAGATCAACACAACCGACCGCTTCGCGATGAAGACCGCGGACAAGCGTTTTGGCACCGGCGTGCTGCGGACGCTTGATTCCGGTCTGAACCTGAGCTTCCGCGATGCGCTGGAGCTCATGATCATTCAGAGTGACAACTCCGGTACCGACATGGCGTTTGCCCGCGCCGGCGGCCCGGCGCACGTCACACAGACCATGCACGAACTGGGGCTCAATTCCATCACCGCCACCGGCACGTCCTTTGACTGGTTTCGCGCGCTGGCGGAGGCAGGAGATCCGTCGTACTCGAAGCTCTCGCCGGAAGAGCTCTTCACCAAAGGCTTCCCTGACAAGCTGACCGACGCCCAAGTGGAGCGCTTCCACTTTGAAGGCAAGCACCCGTACGGGCTTTCCAGCGCGCGGGACATGGGCAAGCTGCTGGAGATGATGGCCACGAACAAAGCCGCCAGCGAGAAATCCTGCAAAGAGATGCTGCGCATCATGGGCCGGCAGCAGTTCCGCACGCGCATCCCGCGCTTCCTGCTGGACGACGCCAATATCCCGCACAAGACCGGCGACTTTCCGCCTTACATCGCCAACGACGTGGGGCTAATTCAGACGCCATCAGCGCGAGTGGTGGTGGTGTTTTTCTCGGCGCACCATCGCGGCTTTTACAGCGAATTGGAAGACGCGATTGGAAGGATGAGCGAGCAGGTATGGGGGTATTTCAATTATCGGGAGCACAAGCCAGCCGTGAATTGATTCTGGCGGCCGCCGGCCTACGTGAGCGAGAAACTCATAGCGGAAAACCCGTGATCTGAAAAGCCGCACGGCAGGACGACGAGATGCTTTATCCCGTCTGTTTTTTGGGGACGAGATAAGCGCCGTAGTAGTATTCGCGGCAAAAAGGACAGATCGTGTGGGTTACATCCCGCCGGGGGTGCTCTACATAAGCCGGAATCCAGTCCCAGGTCTCTGGCTCATCCATACGGAGTGTGCGGCGGCAATTGGCGCACATGTGGATCAGACCAAGCTGGCAGCGGTAACGGGCATCATTCGGTTCGCAGACCGCTCGCGTGTGAGGATGCACAATCACCAGCGAATTCATGACCACAAAACCGCAGCCCGGCCGCAGCGGATAGACCTGCATCCGGTAAACGCGAAAGGCCTGCGCGGAAGAGCACTCGTAGTCAAGTGACTGCATGCGTCCCAGGGCGCGGGCCCGCTGGAAGATCTCTTTATAAATCAGGCGCAGGTCGTCAGGCACGAACTGAAGAAAGGGCTTGTGCAGTATCGAGGCCGCCAGTGCGTTTGGTCCTTCATTTTCCAGGGCAAACCGGTCCCATGCTGAGTTGCAGTAGCAGATATCGAGCGACTCAGTCAGGGCAAAACACGCATGCGGACTGCTTTCCACGGCCGCCGGCATTTTGTCAGGCAGCTTTGCCGGAGTAACACCTGTGTACACGTTTGCAATCTTATAGGAAGGCGCGGATTTAAGGACGTGACTTCTGTCACAGGGGGCGGCGCCTCTGTGCCGCACCTACGGCGCTTGTAAGTTCTTTGAATACACTTACCCAGGGCTCACGCTCCTGGGCTCAATAATTCCGCCCTTTCGGGCTGGATCAGACGGGAGAGATAGATCCTTAAAATCGCACCCTTCGCAAAAAACAAAGGCGCGAAGGATGGGGCACGCCGTCGGTTTTAATCACACTTGAAGCGGTTTCAGTGAAGCTTGTAAAACTTTGTTTTGAAATGGCTCGATTTCCGCCTTTACGGATTGATAATCTGCCTTCCGCAAGACATTGAATTTTTCGGTCAGCTCAATTCTTGTCCCGCTAAAGTCCACACCCAAGTCGTCAACAATTCCGAGCAACAATTGGGACTGGTTTGGCCGTTGATCTCTCATCAGTTCCAGCATGGCTCTCAGATTGTTTTTGTCTTGTTCCTGTTGTTGAGGAGAGTCGATCACAATTGGACAGAACGCCGCTTCTGAATACTTGTAAGCCGTATGTAGAATCGCAAAAAAATACGCAAGCAATGCACGAGGCTTGGCGCTGCCCATTTTCGCAAGGTCAGCCGTAACAGCTTTGTACGCTTCCGGGCCGACGTTGCTGACATGTAGCTTCGTCAAGAAAGATTGCAGGTGATTCGCATAGTAGCCGATGATCTCCTTTTTTCTCGCTTTGTCATCAAGAGACTTCAATTCCTTTGATATTTCATTTTGCTTAAGCAAGTATTTCGCCAACTCTTCATTTTCTTCGGCAATCGTTTTGTCGAATTCTGCTGCTGCTTCTCTCCTACCTACATTCAGCGTCACGGTTCTCAGAGTAACTTCCTCTTTCTTGGTGTTCAGTAGGTCTGAGATGATCGCTGCGGAGGCGGCATTCTCTTTGAATTGCTCACGCGCTTTTGCGATCTTCGTTTCAGTCTTCGCTATTTCACTTTCCATGTCAGCAAGGAATTCTGAGAGTTGATCTTGATCTTTCGCCAGCTCAAAACGCTCAACGAACGAATTGGCGTATTCCTGCCCGCAACTTGGACATTCGACGTACGCTGCTGAGTCTACTGCCAGTTCGTAATCGGCCTGCAACTCAGACAAAGCCGATTGAACTACCTGTCGTTGATTCAGAAGTTGATTTCGGTATTCCCCAAGCTCAGACAGCTGAGACTTCAATTCATTTTCAGCTTTTAGAAGTGCTTGAGCCTCATGCACCAGCTTGTCGATCTCCGCTTCGAATGCGTGCGTATCGACATCGAACTCGGAATTTGAGAACTGAGTTCTAAGACGCGACAGAACGCCTTTAATCACCTTCACTCTAGCCTCGATTTCAGCTATTGTGGTTTTCAGCGCAGCGCGTTTCGTTGAAAGCTCATAAAATCTATTCGGCCGAATTCCTGTGTGATATTCGGCCATGTTCTTCTTGTAGTCTTTGATGTAGCCCAGATTCGCAAACCCAGCCCAGCTAGAGTCCCAGCTCTTGTCTTGATCGATGTAAAACGGCAAAAAGAAAAAAGCAGGAGGAGGCGGTGTAATCTTGACGTTCGTTTTAGTGATTAGCGAAATGTGAAAATTCACCAGGTTGGCTAGGTATGGCCCCACCTCTCTGCTGACTGACGTGAATGTGTACAGTAACGCGCCGTTCTCATCGAAGACGGCATACGCTTGAAGGTGGCGGAAAAAATGGAGAATCACACCTGCGACTTCCACCTTGAGCAGAGAGAACACACCTGCGCTTTTCCATTCGGGAGAGACTTTGGCGGGATCAGCACCTAGTGTTTGGAAAACCGACTTTATGATCGATGATTTGCCCGTCTCATTGCTGCCCGTGAGGACCGTCGCTTGCGGGTGAAACGTTATTTTTCTGGCCTTCTGTTCCTTTTCCGATAGGAGCAGCAGTTCGTGCAGCTTGAAGTGGTTCACGCTTCCTTTGCCTGTCCTTCCGAATGCTCCGGATTAGTTGTCTAAATGTTCCCTGTTTCATGAAAACTGATCATCGCCAGAACGAGGATGTAATCCTCTGGGAATTGAATAATATCAAAGCCGGTCACTTTCAGATCTTCTAACACCAGTTTTGAGAGCTCGTAAACTGAAGACGTCGTCGCCTGTTCTGCCAATCTGGCGGTTGTCTTTGCTACACGCGAGTGCATTTCTGAGATTATGGTGCTCTGCTTGTTCGTTCGATCAACTTGAACTTGACGGAACGCGAAACGCATTTTCACTCTGACTCCGATGGGCAAGCCTGCACCTTCCATGTCAGACTCAATCTTCTCGAGAGTTTTCTTGGGGTTACTGATCGCGCCCGTACGCTCGAGAATTTTTTGAAAATCCGCTCTGGAAATTCCTTTCAACTTGGCCAACTCACTAAAGTCGGATGCTTGGACGATCGTGTCGTTTTTAATCCTAATCTCACCGATGAGCAACCTGTAAATTGTGGGAACGGGCATCAGATGGTCAGGGAGAATCTCATCGAGGAAATCAACAAGCTTGCCTCTTGCGTGCTCAGAGTGTTTCTCAATGTGTAAATCTGCAATGTCAAGAAATAGCACTCCATTGAGCTCAGGAGTGCCTGAGAGTGACAGCTCTTTTTCAAGAGCTTTCTCGATTTTCTCTCGATCATCAGGGTGAATCGCGACATAAGCGATGGACTTTTTCGCTGTAGTTGATTGTTTGCCGTCCGTAAGTGCTATGGCAAAGGGTGCATTAGAAACAACGGCAAGCCGCTTTGCATCTGCTTTGAATTTGAGTTTGTTGCTATACAGCTTTCCAAGAATCGAGTTCTTCGGCCCCGCTTTGCCTTTTTGCCGCTTGATCAACGCGCCTGTTGTCCACGACGTTTTGCCTTTACCATACAGCGTCTTGACCTGGTAGAACTTTGCAGTTTTCGGGTCAGATGGAGCATCAAAAACGACCACGTCTTCGTGCATGTCCAGGATAAGTAAGTAGTCATCAGTTTAGCGAGATGGAGCTTTAAAAGCAGGACGAGGCTCCAGTCCTTCTGATATTCGAATCGATCAGACGCGAGCGGGCCGGAGGTCTCGCGCGGAGGCTCGTTGACAAAGAGGTCTTCTAGATCGCCCATGCTTTCTTAGGATCAGATAATACATCGGAAAGCGACAAGGGAAGGAGATTGCGTCCTGTCGCCCGGTTTATGAGAAAGGTTCAGCATTGGCTAGGCCCAGGGTGAGGGTCTCGAGAGAATTCCCTGATGCGGCGTGGTGGCGCATATGGTGTCGGTGTTCTTCGACTCCCCATCAGTCCCCGCTCCCCTTCGCAAGCTCAGGGTCCAGGGTCCCTCGGGGTCGCTCCCAATGACAGGGGTAGAGGGGCATCTTAACGCCTCCGGCGTTGAGGAGCGAAAGGAATTGTATTGGAATAGGGGCATCGTCCTCTTTCGCTATTGATTCGATAAAGAGAATCCGCTAAAGTGTCGCAGCGCCGAGATGCGCAAGGTCTTTGACAACTAGCAATCAGCACTTAGCCAATCAGCAGTCAGCCAAACCGGGAGTCTTTGCGACCCCTCTGCTGATTGGGATTGGGATTGGGATTGGGTCACCCTTGGGTCACCCAAGCGTCTCCCAAGGGACACGCAAGGGCCACGCAGGCGTCACGCAAGCGTCGAATTTGTAGAAGTGTCTTTGTTTGCAACAAAAGCTGGAAAAATACCGGGGTGGGGGTCTGGGTAGATTGCCAAAATCGCCGGAAATGCCAAAATTGAGGGGCGGTTTAATCGAGCTCGCTTGCTTTCTGCTGTACCAACGCCAGCGCTTCTTCCTTCGAGGTGATGGCCCCCTCCAACTGCGCGTCTTCCACGGCGGTGAGCCATTCTTTGAACTTCGGTCCTGGCTGATAGCCGGCCCGGATCAGATCGGCGCCGGTGACTAGAGGCACGGGGCGGATCTGTTCTGCGGGGAGTATGTGGAATTTTTCTTTCGCAAACTCATACAAGCTAAGATCGCGATGGCTGCTCATGCAGTCCAGACGGTGCAGATCGAGATGCTCTTCAAACTTCGGCAGACGAAAGAAGCGCTTCAGCGTGGATGCCTTCATGCGCGCGACATCGCCAAAGCGCATGTGGTTGGCGACCAATGACAAGACCTGTCCGGTGTCGTCATTGGAGAGACGAAAGCGGTGGCAGATCTCTTCCGCCATCTTTGTGCCAACTTCCGCATGCTGGTCAAAGCGGATGCGGTCCGGCGCCACGCGGAACGTTGGCGGCTTGCCGACATCATGCAGAAGTGCGCCCAGAGCCAGGGTTTTGGAGCAGCCCGCAGGCAGGCCCTCCAGCAGCATGAGCGTGTGGATCCACACATCGCCTTCGGGATGATATTGCGGCGGCTGCTCCACGCCCTGCATCTTCTTGATCTCCGGCAGCACCTGCTCCAGCAGGTTTGTCTGGTCCAACAGTTCGAAGGCGCGACGGGCGCGGCCCTCGGTGAGCATTTTGAGGATTTCATCGCGGACGCGCTCACGGCTCACCTGATGAATTTGCGGTGCGAGTTCGCGGATGGCGGCGAAGGTCTGGCCGTCAATGGCGTAGCCAAAGCGGGCAGCGAAGCGCACGGCACGGAGCATGCGCAGCTTGTCTTCCGCGAATCGCTGGTGCGGTTCTCCGATGGCGCGGATCAGGCCTTGCTGCAGATCTTCGCGGCCTCCGACGTAGTCGAGCACTTGGGCGTTATCGGGATCAAGCAGCAGTCCATTGATAGTGAAGTCGCGGCGCTGCACGTCCAGGCGTGCGTCCTTGGAAAACTGCACTTCGTCAGGATGGCGGCCATCAGAGTAAGCGCCGTCACTGCGGAAGGTAGCGACCTCAATCGCGTAGTTATCGCGCTCACCTTCAGGCGTATCGCGGCGAACGGGGACGAGTACCACGCCGAATTGAGCGCCCACGGCATAGGTTTGCGGAAAGATGCGGATGACTTCACGCGGCGTGGCGGAGGTGGCAATGTCATAGTCGCCGGGTTCGCGGCCCAGGAGCAGATCGCGCACGCAGCCGCCGACGAGATAGGCGGAGTGGGAGTGTTCACGCAGGGTGCGCGCGATGCGCGTGGCTGCAAGCGCTTTTTTCGAGGTAAGGTTCATGTATTTCTGTCGCTGGCGCTCCAAACCGCTAATATTCCCTTCCCTAACGTGAGACCCTAGTGCTCCAGTAGCGGCGGGCTCGGCGCATGCTCAGCCTCGCTCTTAGTCTCTGTAGCAGGGGCTAAAGCACCCGGGTTTATTGCCCACTGAACGGCACGGCTCAGCCATGCCCTGATACCTTCACAGGCCAAAGCCAACAAAGAGCCACAAATCCAATAATATTAGATATATGTCTGAGAGTTACATTCTGGGGATTGAGACTTCCTGTGACGAAACGGCGGCTGCGGTGGTCGGCAACGGTGAGCGTCTGCTTTCAAATGTGGTGTCGTCACAGATCGCCACGCACCAGCCGTATGGCGGCGTGGTGCCGGAGCTGGCTTCTCGGGAGCATCTGCGTGCAATTGTACCGGTGGTCCGTGAAGCGCTTAGGGCAGCGGGCAAGAGCTATGAGTCGATTGACGCCATTGCCGTAACGCAAGGGCCAGGATTGGCCGGGGCACTGCTCGTCGGCATCAGTTATGCCAAGGCGCTGGCATTTTCGCTGGAGAAGCCGCTGATCACCGTGAACCATCTGGAAGGGCATATCCATGCGGTGCTGCTGGAAGAGAAACAGAAAGGCAACTTCCAGATTGATTTTCCGCTGCTGGCGCTGGTGGTTTCCGGCGGACATACGCACTTGTTTCTGGCGGAGCAGCGCGGGCACGGCTGGAGCTATACCAACATCGGACGCACACGTGACGACGCCGCGGGTGAGGCCTATGACAAAGTCGCCAAGCTGCTGGGGCTTGGATATCCGGGAGGGCCGGTCATCGACGCTCTGGCGCGCCATGGCAATCCGCGCGCGGTAAAGTTTGGTCCGTCACAGATCAAACACAACAACCGAGGCACACCGAAAGCCGAACGGACGCCCTATGACTTTTCCTTCAGCGGAATCAAAACGGCGGTGCTGCGTTATGTAGAGCTCGAAGGGATGAGAGAGTCAATCCATGCAAGGCAGCAGGCGTTGGCTGGAATAGGTAAGCCGGCGGCCGAAAATATTTTGGCGCATTGCGATAAGAAAACGCTGGACCTGGTGGCATCATTTCAGCGGGCGGTTGTGGAAGACCTGGTGGGTAAGACGTTGGAAGCTGCGGAAGAGCGCGAAGCACGGACCCTGTTTGTGACCGGAGGCGTGGCAGCCAACAGCGAACTGCGGGAACGCTTCACGTTGGAAGCCGCCAAGGCGGGGCTGCCCGTGTATTTTCCTTCGCGAAAGCTTTCCACTGACAATGCTGCCATGATCGCTGCAGCAGCTTTTCCCAAGCTGCAGGCGAAGGATTTTGCCGGAGCAGACTTCTCCGCGGAGGCAACGTTGGTGTTGCGCTGACCGGGTTAGATGGAGGGTGGCGGAAAAAAGCCTGCCAGTGCCTGCTTGAGCGGTGCTCTGAAGGTTACGTCTTTATGATCACGGGGGTGGCGCCCGTCTGCTGCTCGTCGCCAGCCGCGAACCCCGGGTGAACCAACGCTTGTGATCAATGGTGATCGTCGTCATGATTGTCGTCAGAATTATTGTCTGATGGCCGCACTCCAATTTTGGTAACGAAGCCGTCACTTTCACCTGCCAGTCTGCGCTGAAAAACCTTTCGAGTGGTGGGGAAGTTGGACGAAGAAGTTATGCCAGCAACGTATGCGTTGCTTTGAGGGTCAACATCGATCGCGAACCCGGCATCGTCGCCACTCCCGCCCAGGAAGGAAGAAAATAAGGCCCTTGTGCCGTGCTTTGAAAGGCGCACGACAAACGCATCCATGCCGCCGCCCAAGGTCTTTTGCAAGGCATTCGCAGTGCTTGGGAAGTTGGAGGACTGAGTGGATCCGGTGATGAATGCGTGTCCCGAAGGGTCAACACTGATGGCATTCCCAACGTCTTCGCTATTTCCACCCAGCAATGTTGAGTACTCAAGAGCAGTCCCGAAACGGTTTAATTTTGTGACGAAAACATCTAAGTCACCGCCGCCGAATGTCGTTTGAAAAGCGCCTGGAGTTGTGGGGAAAGGATGATTGACAAAAGACCCTGTTTCGCCCGTTACATAGGCATTGCCAGCGCCGTCCACAGCGATTCCATTGCCAAGATCCCGGCCGTCGCTTTCCAGGTAGGTGGAATAAATCACGGATCCCCCGTCTTTGCTGAACTTCGTGACAAAGGCGTGGGCGGCCAGTTCATTTCCGAGACGTACACTTTGAAAGGCCCCGGGAGTGATAGGAAATCCCGAGGGAGACTGAGTCACTCCAGTCACATAGGCGTGGCCATGAGAGTCCACAGTAAGGTGGCCTCCGAAATCGTCAAAATTACCGCCCAGAAATGTGGAGTACAGCAGCGCCGTGGCGTCCTCATTCAACTTTGTGACAAAAATCTTGATTCCTCCTCCGCCGAAATTCGGCCGAAACGAACCGGGCGTTGTCGGGAAATCCCCCGAGAAGGTATCGCCTGCAACAAAAGCGCGGCCACGCTTGTCCAGAGCGATCGAATTGGCGGCGTCGAGATCACTCCCGCCCAGATACGTTGAATAGACAAGTGATTGGCCATTGGCGCTGATCCTGGTGACGAATGCATCAAAGCTTCCGCCTGATTTGCCGGTTTGAACGACTCCATGGGTTGCAGGAAAGTCGATTGAGGCAGTCGCGCCCGCAACATAAGCTTCGCCAAACTTGTTGACTGCGATTGCAGATCCTTGATCGGTGGCGCTGCCGCCCAGGAATGTCGAGTAGATGAGAAATTTCCCGTCCTTGCTCAGTTTCGTGACAAAGGCGTCACCGCTTCCGGCGTCGTTCTTCTGGACCGCTTTCGCCGTGACGGGAAAGTCAGCGGAAGCCGTGAATCCGGTGATATATGCGTTACCTTGTGCATCCGCTGCCACCCCCACAGCAAAATCGCCCGCACTGCCACCCAGGTAGGTAGAATAAACAAGCTCGGGATCGATTACCAAAGGCTTGCTGGTGTCATAGGGGGCTATTTCAAAGCCGATTGTCCTATCGTTCCTGATCAGAAAGTTGCCTGAGACGTTGAGTCTTTTGCCATGTGCGATCTGGTAGATCTTAGGGCGGCGTTGAAGCAATACACCGTTAGCGGTGGATAGAACGAGGCTACCATTGGCATCCATTGCGATTCCCGCCGCAGGCCCTAACTCCAGGGCGATTTGTGCCGGATCCGCACCCGGTGCAACAACAAGATCATACTCAAGCTCGTGATCCGTGGCGTAGAAGACCAGATCTATACCCGGATATAAGCCCTGATACTTGACCCGCGCATAGGTCGGTATGCCAGTGCGCCACTTGCCGGGGTCATTGCCAATGAAGTAATTGCTTTTCCCCGGCAGTTGAGCCAGGCCGGATAAACGAGCCCTGGAATTTGCTCCTGCAAATCGCATGCTCACTACGTCATAGTTGAGCGAATGGGCGCGTGTTCTTTGTGGCCACTGATCGGGAGCGGGAGTGGGACGATTCGCGGTCACCAACACGACCTCGCTGGAAGTCAGGAAGAGCGTGCGGTTGCCGCGATGGGACAAGAACTGAACTTCTTCCTTGGCTTGGCCAAGATTCGGCTCAAAGCTCCAAGGGAGTGTGATCTGTCGCATTGTTGAGGCAGAAAGGAGATTTTGTGCTGTCGATTCCTCCGGTTGTCCGGAGGCGCTTGATCCTGCCGAACCTTGATTCACAAACAGGAACAAAATAAAAAAGAAAGAGAGATGGTTACCATGTGGCAGGCGCATCGTACATACTCCTAAGTCGTGAGAGTTGCCCTTCAGAAGTGATGTAGTGCTCTGAACCGAAGGTTGCCCTGTGTACTTACTGAGAAGGATGGCGTTCGTTAGGATTTTTTCTCAAGCCGCTGGGCAAAGGGACCAGTCCGCGCTTTGCCGATTGGGGAGGCAAAAAAGGCGAGAAACCGCCTCTCTAAGTAGAAAGGTCATTGCGCCGCCAGCGGTTGGAGAAAACTCAGGCCTCTTCGGGCCTTATGGTTTCTTCAATGGCCATGTCTTTGAACTCGCTCGATTCAAAAACGTCGCCACATTCCTGGCATTCAACAAACTCAGCGTCTTCTTCGCGCGCGACTACGCGTACGCGGGGATGCCTGCAGGGTTTCGCCATAGGTATTGGTTCGGGAGGCCGTTTCGAGATAGGAGAATTCTGACTAGAGTTCATATTCGTTATCAAGGCGTACTTATGCCCATGCCTGTTCACGAATTGCGGTTATTTTAAGCTTGTCTTGCCTGTTGTCAAGTGTTTCTGCTCGCTGCAGAAATACCCTCCAGCAGACAATGGATGAGGAAAGTGCAGGAGAGGTTGCTGAAAAATCAGGGCATTGGATAAATGCCGGCTGCCCGTGCTTTTTCTACCATTACCTGAGTAACCGTAGAGGGCGGATGGCTGGCCATTCCATTTTGGGCTGAAGCCACGGCGGTCTCAAAGGTGCTTCTTCCGGTAAGGGCCACGTCAATAAGGAGAAACTTAGACGAGCCTTCAGCGACGCGAACGCCCACGTAGGCGTGTCCGGGTACCACGACGATGCTGGCATCCATGCCCAGGTTTTCAAAGAGCGAGGCGTACATCACGGCGGCATCGATGCAGTTTGCGCTGCTTTGTGCCAGGCTTACACGCGGCATGCGCACACGCTCGCTCACGCCTTTATGGTCACCCAGAGTGGCGGAACTTTTTACGTAAGAGAGCCCTGTGCGCTGCAATGCGGTGAAAATAGCCTTGGCTTCACGGTAGGTTTCCTGCTCCTGCTGGGCAGCGCTCTTCCAGCTTTCATAACCCGGCAAGCGATGATCGGGAGTGAACAGCTTGGCGCGGCCAAGCACCGCTTCCACCAGGCGATCATGCGGCGTTATCCAGGATGCGATGAATGATGCGTACTTGAATCCGTTACCCCAAAACATGTCTTCCGCGGAGCGAAGCCGGACAGGCACGGTTGCTTCATAAGCGCTGCTGGAGACGGTATCCGTGATGGTAACACGCGCCGTGGCGGCAACGATCTCATGGTTTTGAAACAGGCGCGGCAGAAAAGCCGGAGCAAAGGCCAGAGTGCGTGTGGTTCCTGGAGCCAGTTCGATGGTTTGGATCTCGTCGTCACTCCAGCCTGGAATGGTTACGCTGACGCGCCGTTGCTCTACTGCGTCTGTTGCATTGGAGAGTGTCACGGAGACCACGCCAAAAGTCCGGTCGCCCAGGCGCTGCATGGAGGCGTAATTTGCGAAAACTGGATAGATCTCGCCATCGATGCCGGCCTGGATCTTGTACGGAGATACAGGCTGCCGGATTGAAGCTGGAGGATGGAGATCGCCACGGTCCGCGGACGCATCGCCAGCGAAAGACCGAGGCGCTCCCAGGAAACCTGCTAAAAGGCCTGCAAATGTAAAAATTTTCATCCGGGAACGCATGCTGCTGTCGAGGATAGAGGCATTGTTTGAAAAGGCAATCCAGCTTACGCCTTAAAAAACGTACTCGGGCGAGGGGGTGATGGCTTATGGAGAGCAAAAGCTGCCCATTTAGATGAAAAAATTCCAAATTTGGAAACGGGATGAAATGAATATCCATAAATGAGTATTTAGCGTGAGTTTAATAATTGTAAAGTTTTGATAATAAATTACTTAGGTAATGGTATTTAGATTGCGCTCTGGATTGGCAGGGACAGCAGTGGGGGCACTGAGTCTGGTATAGGGTGCGACGCCTTCCTGTTGTCAGTTTCACCAACCAAAAATGGAGAGAAGAGGAATGAATACAAAACTGCGCTACATCGCGTCAATTTTCGCGGTTACGCTGGCATTAGTTTGGTGCATCCCCTCTGTAGGTCAGGTAGGCAAAGGCTCAATTTCAGGGTCTGTGCTTGATCCACAGGGTGCGGTTGTATCCGGTGCACAGGTAAAAGCAAAGAACGTGGAAACAGGGGTAGTATTTACCTCCACAACAGACAGCTCGGGTACTTACCGCATGAACCTGCTGCCGATCGGAACCTATAACGTAGAGGTTGCGGCCCCGGGCTTCAAGACAGCAACGTCGAACGGCGTGGTTGTGGGAGCCGGGCGTGACAGTGGATTGGGCGCGATTCATATGTCTGTGGGCGAAGCGTCAACCACGATTGAAGTTACAGCGGAAGCGCCGCTCATCGAAACCACGCAATCGCAGATCAGCAGCACGTTCTCCGGCCAAACGCTGAGCACCTTCGCGGGTATCCAGGAAAATCAAGGTCTGGACCGTTTGGCGCTGTTTGTTCCCGGTGTGGTCGCCACGCGCAGTAACAACTTCTCCAACACGAATGGTGGCGGATTCTCCAGCAATGGACTCCGCGGCCGTAACAATGACCAGGAAATTGACGGACAGAACAACAACGACAACAGCGTTGGCGGCCCGTCACTCTTCGTCAGCGATACCAACTTCGTTCAGCAATACGTGATTGTTACCAATAACTTTGGTCCGGAATACGGGCGCAACGCGGGATCCGTGGTGAACGTTATCACCAAATCAGGCACGAACGCATGGCATGGTTCAGTGTTTGGAACGGAATACAGCTCGTTTCTGAATGCTCTGAGCAATTCGCAGAAGAACAGCAATAAACCGGGAGTATTCCCGGCACAGTCGTTAACCGGTCCTCCGCGCAGCAATGAAGAATTCAGCGGCGGCACTATCGGCGGCCCAATGCTAAAGAACAAGTGGTTCATCTTTGGCGGGTTTGACAGTGATCTGTTCTCGGGCAACAGCGTGTTCCAGTCCTCCTCGAACACTCCGACGCCGACTGGCCTGGCGACGCTTGCTGGGTGCTTCCCCACTGGTACACAGGCGGCCCAGGTTGCTTTGCTGAGCAAATTCGGTCCCTATTCGATCAGCGCAGGCAATCCCACGGTTCGCGGCACCCCTTCCAATATCACGGTGGCAGGTTGTCCCAATGTCCAGGTCGGCGGGCTGATTCGCACGTTGCCAACGCCATTTCATGGTTTTGATTTTGTGAATCGCGTGGACGGCCAATTCGGCAACGACACGATCATGGGCCGTTACCTGTTCAATCGTGGCAATAACTTCAACGGCAGCGACAGTCCGGTCACTGGCTACGGAGCCAATGTAACCGCTTTGAGCCAGGCTGCGCTGTTGAGCGAAACGCACAACTTTACTTCCCGCATGGTCAATGAAATCCGTGTTGGCTTTGACCGCCTGAACGTTGATTTTGGCGGCAATAACATGGGCAACCCGTTTGAACCAAAGCAAGCCGGCATCCTGAATGCCCTGACCAACGTCACCATCCAGGGCGGTAATCTGGGCTTTGGTCCGGCCACCAACTTCCCCCAGGGACGCCTGGTCAATACCTGGCAGGTCCAGGACAACTTCAATTACGTGTGGGGTCGTCATGCTTTGAAGTCCGGCGTAAACTGGACCTTCCAGCGCTCACCCAACACCTTCCTGCCGAGCGTGAACGGCTCCTATCGCTATAGCAACCTGAACAACTTCGTGAACGGAGTACCCAACCGCATCCAGATCGCGGCAGGAAATCCGGTCCTGGATTTCCGTGAGTATGACACGTTCCTCTATGCTGGCGACGATTGGAAGATGTCGCAAAATCTCACCATCAACCTTGGGTTGACCTGGACCTACTACGGTAATCCGGCGCAGTTATTCACCGATGTCACCACCAAGCGCGAGAGCAATCCTGCAACCGCTTTGTGGCTGCAGAGCCTGCCGCTTTCCGTACGCACCAATCCTCCTATTCCATCTGTGAAGAACAGCTTTGGTCCGAGCATCGGCTTTGCCTACCAGCCGCAGTGGGGTGGCTTCATCACCGGGCATGGAAAGACAACGCTGCGCGGCGGTTACAGAATGCTCTATGATCCGCCGTTCTACAACATCTTCCTGAACGTCTCCACGGCGTCTCCGTTCGGCTTCCTGCAGAACGTATCGCCTCTTTCCTTCAATCCTCCAGCGCTGCCAACCGGGCCCAACGTGAGAACACAACTGGCTGCGTCAATCGCATCCAACACGTTTGATCCGCGCACCCAGCTCCAGACCATCATCGATCCAAAATTCGGTCCGGACAAAGTGCACACGTGGAGCTTCGGTTTCGAGCGTGAATTGACGAAAAACTCCGTCTTTGAAGCGCGCTATGCCGGCAACCACGCCGTCGACCTGTTCCAGACCGTGGATGCTAATCCCTTTGCCGGGACTGCTGCGAATCACGGTTTGCTGCAGGATTTCCCGAACCTTGTGCCCAATGCCTCGGCCATCACTCCCTGCGCGACAACGCAGCAGGTCGGCCCGGGCGCTGGTACAGACGTGGGTCGGGTTAACTGCGGCGCGGGCGTCGTACGCTCACGCAACAATGGCGGGTTCTCTGACTACCATGCACTACAGATGGAGTTCCGCGCCAGCAACCTGTTTAAACAACTCCAGATCAGGACGGCGTATACCTGGAGCAAGAACCTGGACAATGTGAGCGAGATCTTCGCCACCGGCAGCGCCGGCAACACGTTATTTGCCGCGCAGAACCCGTTCCAGACAGGCAATGCGGAGCGTTCGCTTTCCGGCTTGAATATTCCCCATGCACTGAGCGTCTCGTTTACTGAGAACCTGCCGTTCTTCAAAGAACAGCATGGTTGGATGGGGCATATCCTGGGCGGCTGGGCTTTCTCCGGCAGCTATATTTTGGCTTCCGGACAGGGCTTCACCCCACAACAGGGCTTGGCGGAAGCTGCCAACACAGCGCTGGGCAACTACTATGACCTCGGCTTCGTTGGCGGGTTCGTAGGCATTGACACAGCCCGGCCGTTCTTTGGCAGCGCCAGCGCTCCTGCGGGTAATGTTGGTATTTATGCTGGTGATGCCTGCCTCACACTGATTGCTGCTGCTAACAGAGCGGCTGGACCGACTCAGTCCCCGATCTGCGCGCTGGCAGCAACCCAGCTGATCAGCTACAACGCGCTCAACCTGCCCGGCAGCGGTAGTGTTGGTGCTTGCCTAGGGCAGTTCACTACCCCAACCATTAGCGGGCAGACGGTGTGCATTACGCCTGTGACCAACGCCGATGTTCGTTTCATCATCAATGCCCGCACGGCGCAGAGCATCTTTGGCACGCCGTTCGGCAACGTTCCGCGTAATGCGTTGAGTGATGCAATCTCCAACCGTTTGGACGCAACTATCTTCAAGAACTTGAAGCTGGGTGAAAAGTCGAACTTTGAGATGCGCATGAGCGCTACCAACGCGTTAAACCACTTTAACTTCGCCAGCGTGGATCCGAACGTGGAAGATGCCGGTATGCATCTTTTCGGCACCGGTTTCGCGAACCCGGCGGCCACGGGCGCCAACGGCCGCGTGGTTAGCCTCAGCGGACGTTTCACCTTCTAACCAAAGATCGCTCTTTGATCTGGCCCGCCGGCCTAAAACCGGCGGGCTTTTCCCTTTGTGGACGAATCATTCAGAAGGCAACTTGGAGACCGGTCTAACGGCGTCCACGCTTCTGGCGAACGCTCCTCCAGCCAGCGCCAGCAATACAGGGAAGCATTCCAGCACATACCGCGGTTCGGGGTTTTCAAGCGTGCTCAGGAATAGGGAGCGCAGCAGAACAAAGCCGATAAGCAACACCCCCGCCAAACCCAGGCGCCAGTGCATCCATCCGCGCAACGCAGCCGCAATGTAAAGCATACATAGCCCGGCCCAGCCCACGGCAAACGCTGTTTCGCCTTCATGCTGGTTAAATTCCCACCAACGGGTCTCAATGTTCAAAAGCTCGGTGCGCGGACGCAACCACATGTCAGTAGTTCGCAAGAACGGCAGCCAGATGGTATAGCGCAGAGGATTGTGCTCCTCGCGCAAGCGCGCGATTTCTTCAAATTCAGCGTCCATTTCCGGGGTGATATACAGCTCCTGGTTGTAACGTGCAATGAGCGCCTGCGTCTTTTCATACTCCGGACGGGTATCAAACGCGCGCTCGGGCAGAATCAGTGGGTCAATGGGCTCTCCTGACACGTGCCAGAATACCTCTTCCACGGACACATAGTCCGCCAGCCAGGTTTTTACCCAGTGGTTGAAGCCGTGCGGAACAAATTCTCCGGGATCGTTCGCGTACCTGGATGCCAGAGGCTGCCATACGTGGAACACGCGCCAGTTGCGCGCTGTCCAGGGTACAAGAGGCCCCAGGCTGGTTGCCGCCAGCAGAATACCCGCAAAGACCACCTGCCTCTTGTTGGGCCGGCGCAGGAGCAATACGAGCAGAGCCAGTCCAAGGGGTGGTAAGACCAATCCGTTGTCGGGACGCATAAAAATCGCCGCCGAACTCCACAATCCTGCCAGTATCCAGAAATGTCTGCCGGACGCTGCCTGCTGCAGCGCTTTCAGTCCGCGCACTCCGTAGTAGAGCGTGTGCGCTATGCAGCAGATAGAGAGTGTCTCAGACAGTGGAGCGGCAACATAGCACGCCGTGAAGGGGCAAAGCGCCGCCAGCAGGTAAGCAGCTTTCGCTGCGCGGGCATTCATCAACTCCAGCGCCAGGCCGGCGATCACCAGGCAGGTATTGGTATCGATCAGCGCTTGTGCAATCATCACCGCTGTGTAATGTTCGTGGCCAAAGAGAGTGAACATCGCCGCCAGGAACCCTGGATATCCGGGAAGGCGGATGAGCGTGGACCGTGGCAAACCGTTGTCAGTTATTCCGAAGATCCCATGGTCCAGCAAGTTTTTGGCAATGTCGCCATAGATCAGGCTGTCCCCGGCAACATGGGGAAAACGGAAAACAAAAAAGAGACGCAACGCCAGCGCAGCGATGGTCGCCAGGAGGAAAAACAGCCAATTGCGCCGTACCAGTTCAACGAGTGTCTTCATGAAGTGGAAGGGCAAGTGTAAAGGCGCATCCCCGGTGGTTCAACTGGCATGGTTCTAAAGGAACCGCCCGATTGACCGGAGGTGTCCTGCCGCTTACGATAGTTAGTAACAGATCCTGCAATGTCAAAATCCATCTTTTATGATCCAGAACGGAAGCGATGGGGGCGCTTGCGCATCCTTTTTAGTGCCCTGGGTGCGATTATCAGCTGCCTGGTGCTTTTCTTTATCCTGACCGTCTTTATTCAGTCAGACCCGTTGCCTCATGTGCTTTTGCCGGAGCAGAAGCGCAACCTTCGTGCGATCAAGGAGAGTGAGCACCGCCGCAAGCCCAAGCCGAAGAACACGCATCGCAAAACCAAGGCGCCTCCCTCTGAAGTGGTCCTGAACACTGACGAGGGAATCCGCGCCGCATATTACGTCACCTGGGACGCCGCCAGCTTTGTTTCGTTAAAGGAACATTATCCTCAGCTTGACATTCTCTATCCCGAATGGCTTCACGTGCTCACCCCAGACGGGCACTTGCAGGGATTTGACAGCGTCAATCATCCATTCCCGGTGGTTGAAAACGGGACTGTGCACTCTACAGACGACCGGGTGATGCCCTTTCTGCGGGCTGAGAAGGCTGAGGTGGAAGTATTTCCCCTCATTAATAACTTTGATCCGGTGCGCAAGGAGTGGCTCAACAACATCGGAGCGTTCCTCAACGATCCTGCCGCGCGACAGACCTTTCGCTCGCAGCTTTTACTTTTTCTGAGCAGTGACCACTTCAAAGGAGCAGCCGTTGATTTTGAAGAAATCCCGCTGAAATCCCAGCCTGGTTTTCTCGCCCTGGTGCAGGAACTGGCCAATGACCTGCATTCGCGGGGGCTCAGGCTCTTTGTGAACGTGCCGGTCTCAGACAAGGACTATGATTATGTCCACTTGGCCGCCAGCGCTGACGGCCTGGTGATCATGAACTATGACCAGCATCAGACCACCAGCACTGCCGGGCCCATCGCTGCGCAAGACTGGTTCACCTCCAACCTGAATCAGGCGGTCAAAGATATTCCCAAAACCAAGATCATCTGCGCCATTGGGAATTACGGCTATGACTGGGCGCTTTCAGGCAAGAACAAACGCGTTGTAAACGTTGACACCAACAATGTGCAGGAGGCATGGCTGCACGCGCGTGAATCCAGTGCGGAGGTTGATTTTCATCCTGACTTCCTCAACCCCCATTTCGCTTACATGGAGGACAACGGAATAGAGCACCAGGTGTGGTATCTGGATGCCGTGACGGCATTGAACCAGATGCGCGCCGCCCGCAACGCTGGTATCCGCACTTTCGCATTATGGCGTCTGGGATCGGAAGACCGTTCTTTGTGGAAGATCTGGGACAACCCCACCGAGCAGAACGCCGAACAAAAACTCAAAATCGTTCCCTCAGGCGAAGATGTTGATCGCGAAGGCTATGGTGAGGTTCTGATGATCCAGCACCAACCCAGCCCCGGCGAGCGGATCACTACCCTGGATCCAGACACCAACCTTGTCTCTTCTGAAAAAATGACGGTGCTGCCGGAGCCCTACCAGATCAAACAATATGGCTGGAAGGAAAAACTGGTTGCTCTTACTTTTGACGATGGCCCTGACCCCGCATACACGCCCAAGATTCTCGACATCCTGAAACAGGAGAATGCGCCGGCCACTTTCTTTCTGATCGGGCTGCAAACGCAGAAGTTCCCCGGCCTGGCGCAGCGTATTTATAACGAAGGCCATGCCATCGGCAATCACACCTTCACGCATCCTGACATCAGTGATGTCTCGCAGTGGTATATGAAGCGGGTGGAGCTGCAACTGACGGAAAAACTGTTTGCCAGCAAGCTTGGCGTTAAGCCTCTATATTTCCGGCCACCCTATTCGATTGACCAGGAGCCTGACGTCGCTGACCAGGTGCGCCCGCTGGAGTTGGTGCAGAGTGAAGGCTATATCGCGGTCGGCTCCAAAATCGATCCTAACGACTGGAAAAAGGGGCAGAGCTCTGAGGAGATCGTAGTCGAAGTAATGGACCAGGTGCAGCGCGCAGCGACCCAGGGTTGCCAGACCCGGGCCCCGCTCTACTGCGGCAATATCATTCTGCTGCACGATGGCGGCGGTGACCGTGAACCAACGGTCAAGGCACTGCCCTTAATCATTAATGGGCTGAGGGCACGCGGCTTCAGGATTGTGAGCGTTGAAGAGCTGCTAGGCAAAACCCGCGCTGACGTGATGCCACGCCTTTCGCCCAATGAAGTGATGGGCGCTCGCTTGGATGGCTATGTCTTCCTGCTGGGGCGGTGGCTTGCCCAGTTTATTGTCTTCGTATTTTTCATCGGCGACATTCTCATGAGCGCACGCCTTCTCGGCATAGGCGCCCTGGCCACCTTTGACCGTCTCCGCAAACCTTCTCCAGTGGGTGGGCCGGACTACAAGCCCGCGGTCACCATCATCATTCCGGCGTTTAACGAGGAGAAGGTAATCGAGAATACTGTTCGTTCCGCCCTGGCCTCGGATTATCCGCGTTTGCGCACAATCGTGGTGGATGACGGCTCAAAAGACGCCACATCCGCAGTGGTGCGAGAGAAATTTGCGAAAGAGATTGCCGATGGCCGCGTTCTTCTATTGACCAAAGCCAATGCCGGAAAAGCGGAAGCGCTCAACCATGCTCTGAAGTTCACGCAGGATGAGATTTATGTTGGCATTGATGCGGACACCGTGATTGCTCCAAACGCCGTTTCTCTGCTTGTCCCGCATTTTGCGGATGCCAGGGTGGCGGCCGTTGCGGGCAATGCCAAGGTGGGGAACCGCGTGAATCTCTGGACCCGCTGGCAGGCGCTGGAGTACATCACCAGCCAGAATTTTGAACGCCGTGCGCTCAACGTCTTTGGAGCGGTGAGCGTTGTGCCCGGAGCGATTGGGGCGTGGCGCGTGACGGCCGTCCGCGAGGCCGGCGGCTATCACACGGACACTGTGGCTGAGGACGCGGACTTGACAATGTCATTGCTTGAAAATGACTGGCGCGTGGTGAATGAAGACCGTGCGCTGGCTTTTACAGAGGCGCCCACGAATGCCAGCGGGCTCATGCGTCAGCGTTTTCGCTGGTCTTTTGGGATTCTTCAGGCCGTCTGGAAGCATGGCGCCGCAATCCGCAAGCGCAGCCGCCTGGGCTGGATCGCCCTGCCCAACATCATCATTTTTCAAATCCTGTTGCCGCTGGTATCTCCTTTTATTGACATCATGTTTTTGTTCGGCATTCTGGAATATCTGGCTGCCCGGTATTTCCACCCGGAAAGCACGGACCCCAGCAGCTTTGAGCGCCTGGCGTTCTACTTCGTAATCTTTCTGGCTATTGATTTCATAGCGTCCATGCTGGCCTTTCTGCTGGAGCGGCGCGTGGAGGGCACTGGCGAAGATGCGCAGCTCCTGCTCCACCTTTGGCTGCAACGGTTCTCTTACCGCCAGCTCTTTTCCGCTGTACTGGCCAAGACGGTCAAGCGGGCGATTGACGGCAAGCCCTTTGCCTGGGACAAGCTCGAGCGCACCGCCGCAGTCTCGCAGGGCCGGACTTAGTTTTTCAAAGCGAAGGCGGGCGCGAACGCAAGAATCGCAGGGAAGCGATTTTCAATTACCCAGCGGAAGTGCGTACTTTAGGTAACGTTCACAGGTCTAACTTAAGTCCATCCATAAATCGGCCATTCGCGAAGATAATTATTATCGCGTTGCTTTTAGCGCACTAACAAATTGCCTATATGAAGGGCCACATTGCATAGCCCTCATCCAGGTACGGCCCTTTGTAGAATCGCCCGGCCGGGGAAGTCATCCACTTTCGTCTTCGAGGGCTGGGAAGCATTCCAGCATCAGCTTTTGGAAACTGTCGGTTTGCCACGAGTCTATTTCAACTGTCTGGATTCCGCGATGAAGCAGAAATTTTGACAGGAAGCCGTCCGGATCATCCGACTTGGGACGGATCCAAAAGTGCCGCGGGAAGTGGGCCCGAAGCGAAAGGCTGGTCACTGGTGATACTTTGCGGTCAGAAGCAGCAAGGGCTTGCAAAAAATCGCGGTCACGCTCAAGCGTACGCAACGCAAGCCATCGCAGCAAGTTAATGTCGGTCATCGATATGCCTACGAAAACACAACAACCCTCGCTTAGGGCGGCCGCCATTATGCGGTTTGCGAATGAAAAAGATGAAACAGATGTGGACCAGTATTGCGTGTCAGTAAATACCAACATGTATTCGTAGTGACCCGAGTATGCCTTGAGGCGGCCCGAAGGCAGGAACCCATGGATGTGATACACGGGAATAAACGGAGATCTGCGCTGTCCGGCCCAAGCGTGAGTGGAACGCGCAACAGCTCGAATCGTCTGCATTTGACGAAAAATCCCCATGGCCAAGGGGCGGCGCCGGTCGTCACTAGCGCCTGTGAGTTGGCAAACCGCCTGTTCGATCAGGTCATCGGCATTAAATGTGATGACGGAGCTAATCCTTTGCCGCATCCGCATCCTATGTTCCTGGACGATAGTCCGGGCCAGAATTGCCAGGGTTTCTTTCGAACCCGAGAATTTTGGATCGGCAGTGGGAAAGTTCGCGTGCTCGTACAGTCTCTCCCGCAAAATTCTAGCGAACTCCTTTTCCCCAAGCTCGCGATACGCCAGCTCGAAAATAATAGGGAGGAATTGCGGCAAATTTCGCGGAGAACGCCCTGTATCAGATAATTTCCATGGAGAGCGTTTCTTAGCAAATACTTCCTGCCAGACTTTGTGCGCTAAGGTATCCCAGTCCGGAATGCCGCGAGGTAATGAAACTCCAGCACCTAGAACCAGTGTGATTCCTCCGCCGCGGGCAACTTGTATGAGACGCTTGCGAGCATTGCGCGCAGGTTGAGGGACCGTGTCGAGTGTCCGACGGATTGCTTCCATCGCATCCCCGTCCGAACTCAACGGTCTCGGTCGCACTCTGCCTCTTGCGCGGTCTCCAGTTGTGTCTTTCATAAGAGTCTAGTGTAGGGGCAACATTGAATCAAACGCTACTTAGGTTCTAGAGATAGTTGATCTCAGCGTTGATTGGCAACTGTCGTCCTTGAAATGATTTCCTGCTCACATAGCTCGCATAACTGTGATAAACGCGGCTCCATGGACATTCCAAGTCGAACCACGGTTCACTTCGAGAGCAACGAAGAATTACGAATCAGCCGTCTAAATTCCGTGATTTCCCGCCACCCAATTACCAAATTGTCACTGTCTCCCGGCCTGCGGCTTGATGATTTCATCCAGCAGGTTCGGCTGCCCTTCCGTACGGACGAGATGAGGATAGCGGTCGCCTTCGTGGTAATTCACCTGGTATGTGTTGTAGTACTCGCCATTCTCCGCCAGCAGTGAGATTGGCTGCTGGCTGTGGACCGAGGCGCGCAGTGCCGCGCGGACCACGTCTTTTGACCACTTGCGCCCGTTGACCGCGATGAGCTTCATTCCCGGCCCGAGCCCAGCTGCGTAGGCAGGCGAGTCCGGAATCACATCGCGAACGTCTCCCTGCTTGGTGGCAATCAATCCAAGAGAAAAGCTCAGATCGATGCTGTCGCTGTTCTTTTCCCGGGCGTCCATGGTCGCATTTTTCTGGTCGGTGTAAACCAGCTTCCATCCGCCGTTGGTAATGCCCCCGATGGGAGCATGGGGCGACTTGGAGTCCA
The DNA here is from genome assembly GCA_020072585.1 of Terriglobia bacterium. Classification (GTDB taxonomy): domain Bacteria; phylum Acidobacteriota; class Terriglobia; order Terriglobales; family Acidobacteriaceae; genus Angelobacter. The sequence continues at coordinate 200,731 of JAIQGL010000001.1, forward strand.
GCCGTTCACGCAGAAAGCCGGCCCAGTCGTTGGGCACTACCTGATTCAAGGCCGCAACAACGTCTTCAAATTTGTAAGTGACGACAGCTGGCGGCCCGCTCTGGCCGCCGTGAAAAAGATGGCAAAAGTCGTTCAATGATTTTTGTCCGTTGCTCTTCTGCCGGATCAGCGCGTCCACCTCAAGCCAGAGCAGATAGCCTTCAGGATAATAGTCCGCGGTCCGGCGCCAGTTGGTCCACTCCGTGGGCGCGGCAAACAAACTTTGCACGCTCGTGGCCGTGTCCTGCAACGGACGCCACGTCCGCCCCGCCCGATGGTCCAGCATGGCCGCTGTGTATGCCAGGTTCTCACGGAACTGCTCCGGCGAGCGCAGCCCAGTGCGTGCCGCTAGAATGTTGCCAAGATAATCCGTGAGCCCTTCATAGACCCACAGCAGGTCGCCATGCATCGGCTCCTGATAGGTGGGCGTTGCCAGCCCCGCCGGACGCCGGTATTTCCCGTTCCAGGAATGAACAAACTCGTGCGGCAGCAGATCAGCTTCAAGATCATGCGAACTGGAATTGCTGAACATATCTTCTGCTGCTCCGTTGTCACTGGACTCATGATGCTCCAGGCCGTGGTGCGCTGTCTGGTCGCCCAGTGTGAGAAGGAAGTGATATTTGGTGTAATGTCTTGCGCCAAAGAGTTTGCCGGTCTCCGCGACGAGCTGTTTCATGCTGGCGATGTCTTTATCAGTAATCTGGATTGCTTCTTCGCTTTCTCCCACCATGTCAACCACGTGGGTCAGCGCCTCACCCGGGGGGGTGATCTGGATCTGCCGGTAGATCGCGCCCGCGATCAGCGGCGAATCGACAAGAGTGGTAAGCGAGACCGGTTGAAACTCCACTGTAGTGCCGCTTTGCCGCGTGGGCGTAAGCGCGGTTCCAAATTTCCATCCTTCGGGCAGACGCACTGATGCTGTTATCTTCACTGTGTCTGTTGCCGCTCCTTTTGGATAAAGCACTACTTGGTTCCATAAAAGATCAAGCACCTTGCTGGATGCCAGCGAACTCTTTCCGTTGTAGGTGACCAGATCATAAGAGGCCTGCAGTTCATTCACGCCCGCGGGAATCTCCAGGTGGAAAGCCCACATGTCTTCCAGGTCGCGCTGCCATTCCATTTCTTTGCCGCCGGCCCTGAAATGGAGTCCGGTAAAATTCTGGATGGGACCGGTGGGCCGGTGGTTTCCGGGTATCCATTTTGGATACACAATGGTGATGGCGCCAGGCGCGACAGGAATGGTTACGGTTGCATGCAGCAGGTTGCGTGTTGCGTCAGTGGCATCCACGCTGAGCCGTTCCACAACGCCCGTTTGCGCAACCGCGGCCAAACGCCAAAGAAGAAACACCGTCGCCCATACATATCTATGCCTGGTCATCCATTGCTCCTGTCAGAAGAATGAGGGTTGGAATGCTCGAATTGAAAACCCGCTATGTTACCTTTTTGCAGAGGCGCTGGCGAGGCAATTTCGCTTCTATCTTCTATCTGAGGCCCTTATGACAAAAGACCGATTCTCCCAGACCGTCTTTCTGGTGGCCGGAATCTACGGAATCATTGTGCTGCTTCCAGGTTTTTTCAGCGAAAAGATAGTGGCGGAAAAGATGCCGCCTGCGATCACACATCCTGAGTTCTATTATGGTTTTTTCGGGGTTGCTCTGGCGTGGCAACTGGCGTTTCTGATCATCGCTCGCGACCCGCAGCGCTTTCGCCCGATTATTCCAGCAGCCATCCTGGAAAAGCTGGCTTATGCCGTGGCCAGCGCTGCTCTACTTTTGGGTGGCCGCATTTCGCCGATTGTCGCTTTGGGTGGCGGATTGGATCTTATCCTGGGGGCACTGTTTACCATTTCCTATTTCCGGCTCAAAGATGGAGCAGCCGTAAGCTAATAACAATTCCGCACGAAGGAGAATGCTTTGCCGACTCATATTGAACGACCCACCCGTATTCAGGCAGCAGGCAATATGCCCAAGCTCATTGACGAATATATTGGCCGGGTGAATTCTCCGGCCGATAAAGTTTTGAGCAAAAAAGACCCGGGCGTGAGCGTGGCGCACATGCGCAGTCCCGCCGGATGGCAGGAGCCGGGACAAACCCCGGAGTTTGAGGAATACACCATCGTTCTTAAAGGGAGGCTGCGCGTAAACCACAAGGGGGGAACGTTTGATGTTGCGGCGGGGCAGGCCGTGATTGCTCACCCGGGAGAGTGGATTCAGTATTCCACTCCGGACGAAGCTACGGAATATATCGCGATTTGCTTGCCGGCATTTTCGCCGCAAACGGTTCATCGCGACGATGCCCCATAAAAAAGATGATGCACCAAAAAATGGCGGCCCTTTTACAGGCCGCCGCTGTTCGTTCTTTCAAACTAATTGCGTTTAGAGTTTCGGGTTGCTCATATCGCTCTTCGGCTTGTCTGACATTGTGTCAGAGCTGGCGGCGACTTTCAGGTGGCTCTTTACTTTCATGCCACCCGAATTTTCTTTTGCAATGCGCTCAGCTGCATCTTTCGCATCCTTGTTGGGGACGGTCCCGGTCAGCATGACCGTTTTGCCGCTCACGGCAACGGTCACGTTGGCGGTTGCCAGGGTGGGGTCCTTCTGGAGCGCTGACTGGATGTTGCTCTGAACGTCGCCGGTGGCGGCAGGAGCAGCGTCGCTCTGCGGCATTTTCTGCGTGTCATCGGGCTTCTTCTGGTCAGTGCTGGGCAGACTCTCCGGCGCGGGTTTCTTTTCCTGGTCCGGGGCCGTGGAAGGCTGCTGCTGGTCCGGGTTGGATGGTTGTGTTTGCGGCGCACTCGGCGACGTCTGCGGCGATGTGGGCTGTTGCTGCGGCATGCTTTGTGCAACCGCAAAACCACTACCCAGTACCACGATCAATGCAAGCTTATTCAGATGTTGTCTCACTAGTATCCTCCGTTTTCCGTTTCTAGATTCGGGCCCCTCGGCTACAGATACGCGTATACCAAGGATGAGCGACGAAGCTCGCGTAATCGGGGCCAGTTATGGCTGCTACAAGAGGTTAGATGCCCCCCTCAATAGGGAGTTGGCCCACCCCGAGCTGGAATCGAGAGCTGCTTTTCTTTAGGCCGCTTCGCGCAAACCGCTGAAAAGGTATGGCCGAACCTGAGTTCCTCATGCTCCCGTTGCACGCCGCTCGGCGCGTGATCGGCCTCGCGTCGGATCATTGGCTTTAGGCCGCTTCGCGGTAAACCGCTGAAAAGGTATGGCCGAACCTGAGTTCCTCATGCTCCTGTTGCACGCCGCTCGGTGCGTGATCGGCCTCGCGTCGAGACAAAGCGGAGGAAAGCGAAATGACTGTCTGCAATGTTCCTGCGCCTGATATATTTATCGCCCGTGAAACCTCTACGCTCCGTGGTTGACCGCCAATCCAGCCTGTATCAGGCGAACTATGCCGCGATGCAGTCCGCGGTGGAGCGCCTGCGGGCCGAGTTGAAACGCTCTACTGAGGGTGGCGGCGAAAAATACGTGAAACGCCACGTGGAACGGGGCAAGCTGCTGCCACGGGATCGCGTGGAGATGCTGCTGGATGAAGGCTCCTTCTTTCTGGAGATCGCACCACTGGCCGGATTCGGCCTGGAGAGTGAGTCTCCGGGCGCGGGCGTTGTTGGCGGCGTGGGGCTCGTCTGCGGACGTGAATGCCTGATTACGGCGAATGAGGCCACCGTAAAAGGCGGCGCAACGGGAGAAGCGGGACTATGGAAGAACGCCCGCCTTGCCGATATCGCGCGCGAAAATCATCTGCCCAGCATTCTGCTGGTGGAGTCGGCTGGCGCCGATCTTCCGCAGCAGAGCAAAATCTTTGTGGCCGGTGGGCGCGGCTTTCGCGAAATCACGCGTCGCTCCAAAGAACGCATTCCGACTATCTCCGTCGTGTTCGGCAGCTCCACCGCGGGCGGCGCTTACTTGCCGGGCATGTCTGACTACGTGGTGATGGTGAAGAAGCAGGCGCAGGTCTTCCTTGCCGGTCCGCCGCTGGTGAAGATGGCGACAGGCGAGGTCAGCGATGAAGAGTCTCTTGGCGGCGCGGAGATGCACTCGCGTATTTCCGGGCTCTCCGACTACCTGGCGGAAGACGAACTTGACGCGATCCGCATCGCGCGCGAGATCGTCAGCCACTTCAATCTACGGAAGCCTGACCTGCCGCAAATGTCCGCGGTCACCGAACCGGCTTATGATCCCGACGAACTGCTGGGCATTGCCTCCGCCGACGTGCGCGTGCCTTTCGAAATTCGTGACGTGATTTCCCGCATCGTCGACGGCAGCGAGTTCGCCGAGTTCAAGCCGGAGTACGGCCCTACGCTGGTTACCGGTTTCGCCCGCATCCACGGTTTCCCTGTGGGTATTCTAGGTAACAACGGAGTGTTGATGTCGGAGTCGTCAGGCAAGGGCGCGCAGTTCATCCAACTATGCAACCAGCAGGACATCCCGCTGCTGTTTTTGCAGAACATCACCGGCTTTATGGTGGGCCGTAGCTATGAGGAAGATGGCATTATCCGCAACGGAGCCAAGCTGATCAATGCTGTTTCCAACTCTATGGTGCCGGCTATCACCATCATGGTAGGAGGGTCTTACGGAGCGGGCAATTATGCAATGTGCGGGCGCGCTTATGCTCCGCGCTTCTTGTTTACCTGGCCCAACCACCGCATTGCCGTGATGGGTGAGAAGCAGCTCTCCGGAGTCATGGACATCATTAAGCGCGAAGCCGCCGCCAAGACCGGCCAGCCAATCGACGAGGCCAGAATGGCCATGGGCCGGAAAATGCTGGAAGACCAGATTGCAAAAGAGTCCGATTGCTATTTTGCCACCGCGCGACTGTGGGATGACGGAATCATTGATCCGCGCGACACGCGCACAGTGGTGGCAATCGCACTCTCCGCGGCTTACAACGCACCGGTGAAAGGCACGATGGAGTGGGGAGTGTTCAGGCATTGATCGGTGCTCTTTCTGTAATCCCGAGCGAAGCGAGGGAACCCTATAGTTGGATTGCTGCAGGTTCGATAAGTTTGAGGTTCGCTTAAAAAAGCATGAAGCACTTTCGCAAAATACTGGTCGCCAACCGTGGCGAAATCGCCGTGCGCATCATGCGGACCTGTCGAACCATGGGCATTGAGACTGTGGCGGTGTATTCGGACTTTGATCGCGACGCATTGCACGTCCGCATGGCAGACCAGGCTGTTCTGATCGGCCCCGCGCCTGCGCGTGATTCATACCTCAACATTGAGAAGATTGTCTCTGCCGCGCGTCTCACCGGCGCTGATGCGATCCATCCCGGCTACGGATTCCTCTCTGAAAATGCCGGCTTCGCGTCCGCGTGTGAAGAGGCGGGCATAGTTTTCATTGGTCCGCGGGCGGAGGTGATCCGTGCGCTGGGGTCGAAAAATGAGGCGCGCAAGCTGGCGCAAGAAGCTGGTGTGCCCATTGTTCCTACTCCAGCGGAACATGAGTTTCCCAAACTGATCAAAGCTTCTGCTGGCGGAGGTGGCCGAGGCATGCGCATTGTCCGCAGCGCCGCTGAATTCCAGGAATCGTTCGCTGCCGCCCAGGGAGAAGCTGAACGCGCTTTTGGAGACGGAACCCTGCTGGTGGAAAGATACATTGAGGGCGCGCGCCACGTTGAGGTCCAGATCTTCGGCGATCACCACGGCAATGTGATGCACCTGTTCGAACGCGACTGCTCCCTCCAGCGCCGCCACCAGAAGATCATTGAAGAGAGCCCTTCACCCGCGGTTACTCCCGAGATCCGCCGCCGCATGACGGACGCTGCCGTGTCACTTGCGCAGAAGATCGGCTATACGAATGCTGGAACGGTGGAATTCCTGCTGGCGCCTTCCGGCGATTTCTATTTCATTGAGGTTAATACGCGCATTCAGGTGGAGCATCCAGTCACCGAAATGGTCACCGGCCTGGACCTAGTTCGTCTCCAGATTGAGGTTGCGCAAGGCGCCACGTTGCCCGCCGCGCAGCCGGAGCAAATGGGCCACGCGATTGAAGCTCGTTTATACGCCGAAGACCCTGCGAACGAATTTCTGCCTTCCACCGGTGTGTTGCATGTGTGGCAGTTGCCAGAGGCTTCAACAGCTCTGCGGGTAGACACCGGTGTAGAAGAGGGAATCGAGATCGGCGTTTATTATGATCCGCTGCTGGCCAAGATCATTGCGCATGCCGGCGACCGTGAATCTGCAATCAGAAAGCTGACCCACGCTTTGCGGAGCCTGGCGGCGCAAGGCGTGCAGACGAACCGCGAGTTCCTGATCGCCCTGCTGGAGAATGAAGAATTTCTGGCTGGGCGCGCGCATACTGGCTTCCAACTGCCGGCTTCCGTGCCCGTGGATGAAGCCTTGGATCGCGTTTTCTGCGCCGTGGCACGCATATATATCGAACGCTCAGAGCAATCCCGCCGGTCTATTCTGCCTTCCATACCGCCGCGCTTTCGCAACAACCCAACGGCTGCGCCGGCCATGAAATTTGCTATCGGCAGCCGGGATCATGCGATCAACCCGTCTAACTCTGTGCTCGAAGTTCTTACTTCCAGCAATGACCACGTTGATGCGCTGGTCTTTCATTCACAGGGCAGGGGCGTGCGTTATCGCTTTCACATTTGTCAGCATGGAACCGACTATTACGTGCGCTCAAGCCTGGGCCAGAGACATATCCAGCGCCTGCCGCGCTTTCCGGAAAGGACCGCTGCGGGCCAGCACCAGAGCGCAAACTCGCCCATGCCGGGGCAGGTACTGCGGATTCTGGTGGCAGAAGGCCAGAGCGTTGAGCCGGGCGACGCTTTAGTTGTGCTGGAAGCCATGAAAATGGAGCAAACTATAAAGGCCACAATCCAGGGCGTGGTCCGCGCGGTGCTGGTCAAGGCCGCGGAAGTGGTTGCGCCGGGCCAGATGCTGGTGGAGATTGAATCGGTGGAGGACGCCAATGAGCACGCAAACAGTTCAGCAAAGCACTGAATACCCCTACTTTACGGAAGAGCATGATCTCATCCGGCAGACTGTCTCGCGTTTCTGCAGAGAAGAAATCGCTCCGTATGCGGCGGAGTGGGACGATGAGGGGATCTTTCCCCGCGAACTGTTTCAGAAAGCGGGGGCGCTGGGTATGTTCGGCATCCGGATTGACCCCAAGTGGGGCGGTAGCGGACAGGATTGGTGGGCCACCGCGGCGTACGTTGAAGCCATGGCGCACTCTGACAGCGGCAGCATCAACATGGCTTTTCTGGTGCAATCCGATATGGCGCTGCCGGTAATACAAGAGCTGGGCACTGCGGAGCAGAAAGACGAGTTTATTCCGCGGGCCGTGACGGGTGAGTGGATTGGCGCTCTTGGCATCAGCGAACCGGGCGGAGGCTCAGACGTGGCCGCCATCAAGACGCGCGCGCGTCTTGCCGGCAATGATCTGTTGATCTCAGGGCAGAAGCTTTGGATCACCAACGGTACCCGCGCCGACTATATTGTTCTTGCCGTGCGTACCGGTGGTGAAGGGCACAAAGGAATTTCGCTGGTCCTCTTTCCCACAAAGACGAAGGGCTTTTCCGTGGGCAAGAAGCTGAAGAAGATCGGTAACCTGGCGTCAGACACGGCAGAGCTGTTCTTTGATGAGTGCAGGGTCCCCGCGCGGTACATTCTTGGCGAGAAAGATCGCGGCTTCTACTACATCATGGAGAATTTTCAAGGTGAGCGGCTGGTGGCGTCTCTGGGCGCGCTTGCCGCCATGGACAAGGCACTGCGTTGGGCCATCGAGTACGGGCATGACCGCAACGCCTTTGGCCAGCCGGTGGGCAAGTTTCAGGTATGGCGGCATCGTTTTGCCGAGCACCTGACGGCTGTGGAAGCAGGCCGCTGGCTCACGTACCGCGCGCTGGACCTGGTGAACCATGGGAAGCGCGCCGTGCGGGAGATTACCATGGCCAAGCTTTACACCACGGAGCTGTCGCAGAAAATCTCTTATGATTGCATGCAGATTTTCGGCGGGTTTGCCTATACCACGGAATACCCCATCGGGCGCATGTGGCGCGATCTGCGCTTAAATACGATTGGCGCAGGCGCTTCAGAGATCATGAAAGAGATCATCGCCAAAGAAGAGAAGCTGTAAGAACTAGTATTTGGTAATTGGTATTTAGTATTTGGCAAGTTTCCGAAATCCCGAGCGCAGTGAGGGATCGCTACACGCAAGAGAACGCGGTGGATTACCCGATAGATCAGTTAAGCCTATAGGGATCCCTCGCTGCGGGATTTTAGAAAAAATACAATGACTGACCTTGAGTTCAACCTGATTCACCGCTTCAATGTTGGTGATGCGTTGCGCCGCAGCGCAGCCCGCTTTCCGCGGCAACGCGCCATCTATTTCCTTGGGCGCGAACTGACATACGCTGAGTTGGACGCACTGGCCAATCGCATGGCACGCAAACTCATGGCCAGCGGCGTGGGCCGTGGCGACTCCGTTGCTATCTTTGGCGCCAACTCACCGGAGTATGTGGCGGCATTCTTTGGCTGCGCGCGCATTGGAGCGGCACTGGTCCCCATTAATTTCATGTTTACCGCGGAGGACGTGGCCTACGTCCTGGAGAAGACCCGCGTGAAGGCCCTGCTGGTGGAACCGGCATTCCAGGCCAAAGTGAGTTCGCCTCCGGCCACATGCTTTGTGCTCGATGATAAGTTTCGCGATTCTTTGAATGAATACGATGGCTCCGCGGTGGAGCAGTTCGTCGAGAGCGAATCGACACACCTGATCATCTTTACCAGCGGCACCACGGCAAAGCCGAAGGGCGTGGTGCTAACGCATTTGAATTTTTACGCCTACCTGCTCGCCAGCTACGCCGACTACGGGCGTGACCGCACGATCAAGTTCCTGCTTGCGTTGCCCATGTTTCACGTGGCGGGGCTGGTGATGACGTTTGGCTGCTTTGCTTCGGGCTGTGAAAGCGTGATTCTCCCGCTGCCCAAACCAGACCAGATCATTCATGCCATTGCCGTGCAGAGAGTGAGCTGTATTTCTCTTCCGGCAACAGTATGGGTTGGGCTGATCAGCATGCCGCTGATTGAAGCGGTGGACCTCTCCAGCCTGCGGCGGCTGTTTGTATTTCAATACCTGCCGACGCCGGTTTTTCAACGCTGGCGGCGCATTGCGCCAAACGCGGAATGGATCAACTGCTGGGGACAGACGGAAACCACGGCGCTTGGGTCCACCACTCCTCCGGCCGAACTGGGACGCATGCTGGCTGCTCCCGACCCAATCGGAGTGCAACATATTCCGCTGGAGCTGCGCATCGTGGATGAAGAGATGAATGACGTGGAGCCGGGCAAGCCGGGAGAAATCGTCCTTCGCGGGCCGTGCGTCTCTCCGGGCTATTTTGAGGATCCGGAGGCGAATGGAGCGCTTTTTCGCGGCGGATGGCACCATACCGGCGACGTAGCACGCGTGGACGAGCACGGCTGGCTTTATTTTCTTGATCGCAAAAAAGACATGATCAAGAGTGGCGGAGAAAATGTGTCCAGCCAGGAAGTGGAGGAAGCGATTGCGCAGCACCCGGGCGTGGCGGAAGTAGCGGTGGTTGGGTTGCACGATCCATACTGGATAGAGAAAGTTGTCGCTTGCGTAGTTCTCATGCCCGGTAAGCAGGTGAACGAAGAAGATCTGATGGCGCACGCGCGGTCGCGGCTGGCCAGCTTCAAAGTCCCTAAGCAGATCCACATCATGAGCGAGTTCCCCAAGAACCCAACGGGAAAAGTGCTGAAGCGTGTGCTGCGCCAGCAGCTTGACGGCGAGCCCGCCGGGACGGGTCAATGAGCCCACACCCCAGTCTGGCAAAAGCAGCCGGCCGGGGCACCCCGGTTCGCATCGCAAACGGATCAGCCTTCTGGGGCGATTCACAAGAAGCTCCTTTGGAATTGCTGCGCGGTGGCCTGCTTGACTATCTCACGCTGGACTACCTGGCTGAGATCACGATGTCGATTTTGCAGAAGCTGAAGGCGCGCGATCCTCGCGCCGGATACGCGCACGATTTTCTCGGCGTGATCAAACGCGGGGCGCGCGACATTGTGGAGCGCGGCGTGAAAGTTGTTACCAACGCGGGTGGCATGAACCCGGTTGGCTGCTGTGATGCCGTGGCCGCAGTGCTGCAAGCGGCAGGCTACGGCGGAAGAATGAAGATCGGCGTGGTCACCGGTGACGACATCATGCCGCAGCTTGATGCAATGCTGGAACGCGGCCTTTCCTTCACCAACATAGATACCGGAGAGCTGCTCAGCACGATACGTCCGCGCGTGCAGAGCGCTAACGTGTATTTTGGCGCATTCCCCATTGCCGAGGCGCTCAGCGGCGGCGCAGACATCGTGATTACCGGCCGCTGCAATGATGCCGCGCTGGCTCTTGGTCCCATGGTGCACGAGTTTGGCTGGATGGCCGATGACTGGGACCGCATTTCCGCCGGAACGATTGCGGGGCACGTGATCGAATGTGGCGCGCAATGCACCGGCGGCAACTGCCAGGCGGACTGGGAATCGATTCCTGACTTCGCCCGTATCGGTTACCCGATCATCGAAGCGGAGAGCGACGGCTCGTTCGTGATCACCAAACACACAGGCACCGGCGGACGCGTCGACGTGCCCGGCGTGACGGAACAGTTGCTCTATGAGATTGGCGATCCGAAGAATTACATCACGCCGGACGGCATCGCGGACTTCACCACGATCCAGCTCAAGCAGCAGGGCCTTGATCGAGTCCACTTCTCCGGTATCAAGGGGCGTGCTGCAACGGACTCTTACAAAGTCTCTATCAGTTACTCCGCTGGGTTTAAAGCCGTGGGCACGCTGGCGTATTCCTGGCCGGACGCGTACAAGAAGGCCCGTGCGGCAGACAAGATATTGCGCCAGCGCCTGGATCGCCTGGGGCTGAAGCTGGATGCCATTCACTCAGAGTTTGTGGGCGTGAATGCGTGTCACGGAGAGATGTCCGGGGAGCCCGCAAATGATATCGCTGAAGTCGTGTTGCGCATTGGCGCACGCAGTATGGAGAAGGCGCCGGTGGAACGTTTTCTGAAAGAAATTGTTCCCATCGCGCTGAACGGTCCGCCTTCTGTCACAGGCCTGAACGCGGGCCGCAGTAAAGTGGATGAGATCATTGCTTACTGGCCCGCGCTGATTCCCAAAACCGCGGTTACGGCGCAAGTGGAAGTGGTGAGCGTATAGCTCAAAATAGAATTAATTTTTGAAGGGTGAAACCGATGAAGACTTTATTTCGAGCAAAGAGCTTGTTGCTTCTATGCTTTCTGAGCGCATCAACGTTGTTCGCGCAAAAAGCGCCTGAAGGCATATGGCAGGGTTATGACGGAGAGTGGAAGCATGTCTCCAGCCAGTTGATCGCGCTGGCGGAGGCCACCCCGGCAGAGAAGTTTGCCTGGCGTCCTGCACCGGGAGTCCGCTCCACGAGCGAGGTGTATATGCACATTGCTGTTGGCAATTTCTACCTGCTCAGCATTACCGGGCCCAAAATGCCAGCGGAAGTGAATCTGGAGATGGAAAAGAAAGTGACTTCCAAAGCCGAGGTCATCAGCTGGCTGAAGCGATCGCTGGAGGCGGTGAGGGCCGCGCACGCTTCAGTGACGCCCGCGGATTTGCAGCGCAAAGTGCATATCGCCGACCGGGACGCGACTGTCGACGGAATGTATCTGCGCATTATTGTTCATGCCAACGAGCACATGGGCCAGCTCATCGCCTACGCACGCATGAGCGGCGTGGTGCCGCCGTGGTCGCAATGAAAATCCAGCTGCGACAAATCGCGCATGCCCGATCGGGCGACAAAGGCGATGACGTCAATATCGGCCTCATTGCGCTGACGCCGCAGGACTACGCGGTCCTGGTGCGAGAAGTCACGGCCAGCCGCGTGAAAAAACATTTTGCGGAAATCTGCCGCGGCGAGGTCGAGCGCTATGAGCTGCCCAACCTGTATGCGCTCAACTTCGTGCTGCATCACGCTCTGGATGGCGGCGGGCTGGTATCGCTGCGCATGGACAACCAGGGCAAGACTTACAGTGCAGCGCTGCTGCGGATGGAGATCAATGTACCGTAAGATCCTTTACGAGCTGCGGGACGGAATCGCGCGGATCACGCTGAACCGTCCTGATAAGCGCAACGCGCTCGATGGCGAGATGGTCGCCGAGTTGAAGTCGGCATGCAGTTCCTCCGCGGCTGACGCGGCATGCCGCGTGGTATTGCTCAGCGGAGCGGGAACGGATTTTTGTTCCGGGGCCGACCTGGCGAACCTGGAAAAAACCGCGCAGGCCAGCGTGCTGGACAACCTGGCTGATGCGCGCGCTACCGCCGATCTTTTCCTGATGATGCGCAACCATCCGCGGCCCATTGTGGCGGCCGTACAGGGGAGAGCGCTGGCCGGCGGCTGCGGCATCGCCACCGCATGTGACATTATTCTGGCCGCGCAGTCGGCCCAGTTCGGCTACCCCGAGGTGAACATCGGCTTTGTGCCGGCCATGGTCATGGCCATTTTGCGCCGCGCGGTCTCGGAGCGGGCCGCATTCGAACTGGTGGTCGCGGGCGAGCCGGTGTCGTCCACCCGGGCCTGCGATCTGGGGCTGGTGCATCGAGTGTTTGCCGATGAACAGTTTTCTTCAGAAGTGGAAACCTATGTGGCGAAACTGGCGGCGAAGTCTGCTTCCGCGGTGATGCTCTCAAAACGGCTTTTGTACAACATGGATTCGATGTCGTTCGAAGCCGCGCTGCAAGCAGGAGTGGAGATCAACGCGATTGCGCGGCAGACGGAGGATTGCCGCAAGGGTGTGGATAGGTTCCTGAAGAAGAAACCGTAACCCCTACCACGGAGGCACGGAGACACGGAGAAAATCGGGACATCTCCGGAAATGCCAAAATCGCCGAAATTGCCAAAGATTGCCAAAATTGAAAACCGAGCTTGCAAGACCATTTTCAATTTCGGCGATTTTTGGCACTTTTGGCATTAGTGGCAATAATCTGATGCCTCGATCTCCGAGCTCCCATTATTTCGGGGCCATGCGGATCGCGCCGTCAAGCCGGATGGTCTCTCCGTTCAGCATGTTGTTTTCAATGATGTGCTGCACCAGCGCGGCGAACTCCGGGGGCTTGCCCAGTCTTTGCGGGAAAGGCACCTGCTGGCTGAGAGACTGTTGCGCCGCTTCCGGCAGTGCGCCCAGCAGAGGCGTGTGGAAGATTCCCGGAGCGATGGTGCAGACGCGGATTCCCGAACGCGCCAGCTCGCGGGCCAGAGGCAAGGTCATGCCGACGATCGCGCCTTTGGAAGCTGAGTATGCTACCTGGCCAATCTGCCCTTCGTAGGCCGCGACAGAAGCAGTTGTCACAATCACGCCGCGACCGCCGTCTTCATCCGGCTGGTTCGCAGTCATGGCATTCGCGCCGTGCCGGATCGCGTCAAATGTCCCAATTAAGTTTACCTGGATCGTGCGGACAAATTTTCCGAGATCATGCATGCCGTTCTTGCCCAACAGCTTTTCGGCGATGCCGATGCCCGCGGTCGCAACCAGGATATGCAGGCCGCCGTGTGCCTTCACCGCCGTCTCAACGGCGGCAGCCACCTGGGTGTCATCGGTCACGTCTGTTTTCGCGAACTTGACGTTGGCGCCCAGTTCCTGCGCCAGTTCGGCGCCGCCTTTTTCGTTGACGTCGGCAATCACGACCTTGGCGCCGCGAGCTGCCAGCATGCGGACCGTTGCCGCGCCCAGACCTGATGCGCCTCCGGTAACCAGCGCGCTTTTACCCTGAATGTTCATCGATACCCCTTCATATTGATTCTGCTGAAACAATTTTTGTTGGTGAAATCGGCTCACCTCGGCGGCTGAACTGACAAGACTAATTCACGCGCTCGATGATCGTGGCATTGGCCATGCCGCCGCCTTCGCACATGGTTTGCAGCCCGTAGCGACCGCCCGTGCGTTCCAGTTCATGGACCAGAGTCGTCAGCAACCGCGCTCCGCTGGCGCCCAGCGGATGTCCCAGAGCAATCGCGCCTCCATTGACGTTGACCTGTGCCAGATCAGCTTTTGTTTCGCGCTGCCAGGCCAGCACTACGCTGGCAAAAGCTTCATTGATCTCGACTCGGTCGATCTCTTCCAGTTTGAGTCCGGAACGCTCCAGGATTTTGCGGGTTGCCAGAATCGGCGCGCCCAGCATGAGCACCGGATCTTCAGCGGCGAGCGCAAACTCAACGAACCGAGCCATCGGCTTGTAGCCCAGCTTTTCCGCGACCGCGCGCTCCATGATCAGCACCGCGGCAGCGCCGTCAGTGATTTGCGACGAGTTCGCGGCGGTCACCACGCCATCGGCCTTGAAAACGGTTTTGAGCGTCGCCAGTTTTTCCAGAGTCGATCCGGCGCGGATGCCTTCGTCGCGTGCAACAGTCACGGAGCCTTGTTCGGTTTCAATCGGCAGCGGCAGGATCTCGCGACTGAACCAGCCTTGCTCCGTCGCGTGCGCGGCGCGGCGATGGCTCTCCAGGCTGTACTGGTCCAGGCATTCGCGGCTGAGTTTGTAACGCTCGGCCAGCATTTCGGCGCTGACGCCCTGGTTGAATTGGACATTGTTGTAGCGGCGCATCATCGCCGGGCCAAAGGGCTTGCCCGGGCCGTTGACGGCGGAAGCGCCCATGGGCACGCGCGTCATGCTCTCAACGCCGCAGCCAATAGCGATGTCATAGCTGCCGGCAATGACGCCCTGCGCGGCAAAATGAATGGCCTGCTGGCTTGATCCGCATTGCCGGTCGATCGTGGTGCCTGGAACGGATTCAGGGAAGCCCGCGGCCAGCACGGCATTGCGTCCGACGTTGGCCGTTTGCTCGCCGACTTGCATTACGCAGCCGGCAATTACATCATCGATCTTTGCCGGATCAAGCTTGGTGCGCGCTACCAGGCCTTTGAGCGCAAACCCGAGCAGATCGACCGGGTGCCAGCTTTTCAGCATGCCGTCACGCCGGCCCAGAGGCGTGCGTACAGCATCAACAATGACTGCTTCTCTCTTCATTTTTGTCGCTTTCGCTCCCACCCGCTTTTGCAGCCTGGAGACTTTTAATTTTTCTGCCCTGTTGCAGGTGGCTCGGCGCGCGGTCGGCCTCGCCACGGTTGCTGCGCTCAATCCCGTTTACGCCGCCGCGCTCGGTTCCTTGATGAAGCCGGCAAAACTCTTACCTTCTTCCGCCAGTCGCTTGAGCAGCGGCGCCGGCTCCCACAGCTCTCCGTGCTGCTTGTGGAACTCGGAGATGCGGTCGTAAACCTTTTTCAGGCCGACCGTGTCCGCGTACCACATCGGCCCGCCACGGTGAGCGGGGAAGCCATAGCCGGTGAGATAGATAATATCGATATCGACCGCGCGCAGCGCGAAGCCCTCCGCCAGGATGCGCGCGCCTTCGTTCACCAGCGCGTAGATCAGGCGATCGACAATTTCTTCTTTCAAGATAGCGTGCTGCTTGACGCCGGCCTCAGCCGCCCACTTGCGGATGTTCTCTTCCACCACAGGATCGAGGATGGCGCGGCGGTTCTCGTCATACTTGTACCAGCCAGCGCCGGTTTTCTGGCCGTAACGCCCCATCTCGCAAAGACGGTCTTCAGCCAGCGGCTGTCGGACACCAGGTTTTTCAAGGTGCTTGAATTCTTTGCGGATGCGCCAGCCCACGTCTAAGCCAGCTAAATCGCCGACGGCGAGAGGACCCATCGCCATTCCGAAATCATACATCGCTTTGTCTACAGCTTCGATTCCAGCGCCTTCTTCCACCAGAAACTGCGCTTCGCGTCGATAGGGGCCGAACATGCGGTTACCGACAAAGCCGCGGCAGTTTCCCACCAGCACGCCGACCTTGCCCAGCTTCTTGGAAAGCTGCATGCACGTGGCGATGACCTCTTTGCTGGTGGCTTTGCCGCGCACGATCTCCAGCAGGCGCATCACGTTGGCCGGGCTGAAGAAGTGCGTGCCAATCACCGATCCCGGCCGTGAAGTTGCCGAGGCAATCTCATCAATGCTGAGCGTGGATGTGTTGCTGGCTAGGATGGCGCCTTTCTTGCAAATCTTGTCCAGGTCGCCGAAGACCTGCTTCTTCAGCGCCATGCCTTCAAAGACCGCTTCCACCACCATGTCCACCGATTCAAAGCCGTCATAGCTGAGCGTGGGTTTGATCAGCGCCATGCGCTCATCCATATACTGTTGGGTGAAGCGGCCCTTCTTCACTGAGTTGTCATAGTTCTTGCGGATGGTGTTCAGCCCGCGGTCCAGCGCAGCCTGGTCGGCTTCGCGCAGCAGCACCGGGATCCCGGCATTGGCAAACACCATGGCGATCCCGCCGCCCATGGTCCCTGCGCCGATCACCGCCGCGGAGTTCACCGGAATGATGGGCGTCTCCTTCGGGACGTCGGGGACCTTGGCCACTTCACGCTCGCCGAAAAAGACGTGGATCATCGCTTTCGACTGATCCGAGAACAGGCACTCGGTAAAGAGCTTGCGCTCGGCTTCCACGCCCTGGTCGAACGGCAGCTTCGTCGCGGCTTCCACCGCGTCGATCGCCGCCAGCGGGGCCATCAAACCGCGGGCTTTCTTGCGCGCGGCATCGCGCGCGGCGGCAAAGATCGCGGCGTTTTGTTCCGGCGTTCCCAGCTTTTCATTGCGTTCGCGCGTCTTGCGCGCTGGCTTGCCGGCCACTTCGCGGGCAAAAGCAACGGCCCCTGTCAGAAGGTCGCCGTCAATCAGCTTATCGACGATGCCGAGCGACAAAGCTTCCTTGGCCTTGATGGGATTGCCGTCCGCGCACATCTCCACCGCTTTGGCCACGCCGGCGAGCCGCGGCAGACGCTGCGTTCCCGCCGCGCCCGGAATAATGCCAAGCTTCACCTCCGGCTGGCCGACCTGCGCCGTGGGCGCGGCCACGCGATAATGCCCTGCCATCGCCAACTCCAGCCCTCCGCCAAACGCCGTGCCGTGGATCGCCATCACCACCGGCTTGCTGCAATCTTCAATGCGCTTGAGCAGCGGCACAAACGCGATCCCGCGCTCGGTCTTGCCTGAGGTGATCTTGCCGAACTCTTTGATGTCCGCGCCGGCCACAAACGTCTTGCCCGCGCCCATCAGCACCGCCGCCTTCACCGTGGGGTCTTTATCAATCTGCTCGATGGCTTCTGAAATTCCTTCCGGCACGCCCGGGCTCAGCGCGTTCACCGGAGGATTGTTGACCGTAATGATGGCAATGTCGTTGTCTTTTGTCAGCTGGACCAGATCGCTCATTGGGTTCTCTCTTGGCTGTAATAACCGATTTTTTTTCTAATTCCGGCTCTCTTGTACCGATATGAACTTTGCGCCCGCGTGATTCAGAGGCGCTTTTCGAGCGGATGGAGACCGGCTAAAGTCTATTGAATGGCCATTCATTCCGTCAAACCTTAACATCACTTTATCTCGCCATAGCACAATTCGGTCTGATACAAAGAGGGCATATGCCCTCTCCTATGGTCCGCCCATCCGACGTTGCCACACTCGATGCCATTCTGCATGCCCTCTACGAAATTATTTCCGGAGCTGCTGGCCAGCCGCGGGACTGGGATCGATACCGCTCTCTTTTTCTACCAAGCGCACGCCTCATGCCGATCGTTTCCATCCCCGGTGAAAAAGCTGGAGTGCGTTTCCTGAGCGTCGAAGATTACATTCATCGTGTCGAGCCGATCTTCGCCATCGAAGATTTCTGGGAGCGGGAATCGAGCCGCCAGACCGAAACCGTTGGCCATTTCGCGCATGTACTTAGCTTCTATGAATCTCTCCGCAGTCCGGACGGATTACCGTTCGAACGCGGCGCGAACAGTATCCAATTGCTCAATGACGGTTTTCGTTGGTGGGTCGTCAGCATAATGTGGAATACCTCCCGCACGGAGTAGGGTACTTGAGGCCCGGATTCCATACCCTCTACCCGCGCTATATCCTTGCGGCTCAGTGTCGATCCGCGTTGGTCTGAGTTAAGTTGTTCTTCTTCTCCGCTCGCCGCGTCTGCCTCCGGCGCGGGATGGAGCGGCCTTTCCCAATCAGCGTTCCTCTGCGTAAATCTGCGGCTAAATCTTCTCCTCCGCTTCCTCCGTTCCTCTGCGTTTCAAAGGTTTTTATTTTTCAATTGCGGCGATTGTGGCAATCCCGGCGCTGTTGGCAATCTTTCTCAACTCCAGCACCTCCAGCGGACACTCCGGCCAGTTATGCTCCCAGCAAATAATCATGTCGCATCCGTTCACGTCGTGTCCGTGTTTCAAAAAATTGCGGCTTTCGAATTCAAATTCAATGCGTACTCGCTGCCACCGGCCCGGCTTCACCTGCCGTAGCGCTTCGCAATCCGGAAACTCCGGCTGCAACAGCGTCACCACATAGCCAAGCTCCATCGCCTTCGCTCCAAACAGGTACACCACGCCCAGCTCGTTGGTCGGCGCATGCGCCAGCGGGCATAGATGCATCGGCGTCCCATACACCGGACGGTTCGTAAACACGTCCCACCGGGCGGCCTCGCATCCCGGCCACAAACTGGCCGTGGCCGGCCAGCTTAGCTCTTTTTCTGCCCTGGCCATGGCCACCACGTCCGGCCACTGTTTCTCCAGGCCGTGCTCGCGGGCGTACTTCAACATCATGTGTGGGACCCGTTTCCAGCTCCCGCATCTGGCTTGCAGCGGCTTTGTGCTGTGAATCCCTTTTTCTTCATAGTCCACGGCGCTGGGTATCTTTTTCAGCTCTCGCGCTACTTTGGCCCAGTCGTCAAACAGGGTTTCCATCGGAATCCGGAATTTCCTTCCTGTCTCCATGCCGCAGGCAATCAGCGCGTTGGTATAAGTGTCAAACTCGTTGCGCACCGCTCTGCGTCCCACCGGCGTCATCGATTTCAATTCCGTCAGCGTCGGCACGCGTCCCAGCGTCTCCGCCAGCCCCCGGATCGTCGTCAGTATCTCTTCTTTGGTCATCTTCGTTCTCCAGTAGAAAACTCGTGTGTGGCACAGAGCCCCGCCCTGAGCCTGCCGAATGGGCACTCCTGCCTGTGAGTCTTGGACATTGAGATTTTGGATTTTTTAGGGGTTCTTCGATCAGAGCCAAATACCCGGTACCACCTACCTGCTGCCCCCCCGACGAGGCTTTCCCCGCGTTGGCTAAAGGCTAAGTGCTAATGGCTAAGTGCTCTGATCGCTGCTGATGAATGCTAGTCTGACTAGCCGTGCCATCTCGGAGCATTACGAGTTGCCCCTCACAACAGCACCTGGTTGCTGGCCTTTTTGGGTCTCCCTGCCTCCACCTGTCTGGGATCCCCGGTCGCTAACAGCCGTGTTTTCAATAGGCTGCCAACGATGGTTCGACGGCGCCGCTCCCGGCGAGAACCAAAGCGTATGTTAATCGAAAGGCGAATAAATGTCAATAGAGGAAACAGCTTTTTTGATAGAGCAGCCCGTTCGTTCGCTAGGTGGGCCTGTATTTGACGGGTGTGAGAAACTCAATTGTAGACCTATGCCGCAAGAGCTGAAACCACACAAAGTCACAAAGCCAATCCAGTTGCTCGCTGCCTGGTTACTTGGGCTTGTTCTGATCGATGGAACATTTCTGGGGGCCGCGAAGGCGTTATCGACACCAGCTTGGTTACCGGTCATTCTAGTGATCGCAGCAATCTGTAACGTGCCACTTTTTTTGGTCTGTATCTTCCTTCTCCAAACGCGCTTTAGACCACAAATGCAGGAGGACGTCTTTTACTCTCGATATCTGCGAATACAGCAGGAAACTGGGAAAGTCCGTTTTTCAGGCAACGAGATTGCGGAGCTTCGAGAAGCGACGGCGGCCTCTCATGACCGGCTCTCGGAGGGTCTCACGAAATTAGACGGCAGCATTGTCGAACTCCGAAGCAAACTCTCCGGGTTGCAAAGTGGCCGCGACCGAGAAGTTGTTGAAGGCGCCTTGGTCCACTCCGAGCAAGTTCTGAACGAAGTACGGCGTGGTGTGCAGTGGGCGGGACACAGGGTGCAAGTCAACGATCTTCTGCAAGAATATGGCGAAATCAGAAGAACGCTTACGGAATCACAGATCAAAATCACTGGGACATTCGGTTCAACTTCTGATAATCCCATGCGGCCCGCTTATCCGGTCATCAGCTTCGGTTTTGGCATCGGAGGAGCAGCGATACTTCAGATTTGTCAACTGCTAAGGAACTCTGCAGATTGGTACATCAATATAGCAGAGCAAGAAATCAGTTTTGGACTTGTATATATCGGCGCATACGGTTACGGTGGCGAACCTCTTGCTCGACTTGATGATGATCTTCTTAAGCGTATGAGCGGGCCTGGTTTCGCGTGGAGTGACTTGAAAGAATGGATCGACCAACATCCGGTTTACTTAGATGCCGATTATCCTAGGGACCCACCAGAGTAGAACAGCATCAGCCTTCATGGTATTCAAATAGAAAGCTAATGTTGAAGCCGTGGTACAGGTCTATTGGGATTAGTGCCGGGTGGATAAGGGCTCCTTCCTCTCGCCGAACGCAGTCGCGCAACGCAGCGAAGCGACAAAAAAGCAAAATAATTCTTGACAACCCTCAATCAATCGGCTATATGTTATATGCAAATGAAACAATACTCCACGCGCGAAGCTGCCGAGAAACTTGGGCTGCATCTGGTCACAATCCAGACGTACATCGCTGAGGGCAAAATTCCCGCCCCTCCGCTGCTTAAGGTCGGGAAAGGCAAGCTCCGCATCTGGACGGACGAGGACATTGAAAACGTCCGCAAGATCCTGCCCACCATCGCCAACGGCAGGAAAACCCGTTACTCCAAACTCCGTGAAAAACAAAAGGCACAGGCTCAATCGCCCGTGCCTCGCAAACCAAAAAAGGAAAAATAAACCTCAACCATTTGGCTAATTGCTATTTGCCAATTGCTAAAAGCTAAACCTAACGGGCAACGCCCGGTGCTTTCGACACCGAACGCGCCCTAACCACAAACCACCTTCCAAAGAAAGGCGACCCATGGCTGACACTGATTCTAACAGCGCACAAAAACCACTCGTCTACGATCTCCTCCACCGTTTAAACGCATCTTTCGCTCGCGTCCGCCGCAATATGGCCGCATTGGAGCAAGTCGGCATCTTCGACCCGCTCATGATGCAGGTCCTGAACCGCCAACATGAGACGCTTCGGGCCGGCGCGAATTATCATCTGCTCGGGACCATGCGCGGCATCGAAGAACGCGACCGGGAAAAATTCTCTCAGTTACCAAATGAGTGAAACCCAAACTCATAACAGACCCGCCGGAAAGGCGGGTTTTTTATTGCTGTGTTGGCGTACAATCCGGGGCGAACGCATGAAGACCTGTCTGCCGTGATCGAGAGGAACCTATTTGTCGGTGCTTTCATACTTCCGGACACCCTTTCCTTCCACCCAGGGCTTCTCTGCCTATCGGATGCCGGGCATCGCTGTGCACGGGCCGCTGATCCTGGCATTTACGTTTGTGGGCTTTGTCTTATGCTGGCCGCACGCCGTCCTTCGGCCCTTGACGATTATCTGGGTGCTCGCCGGCTTGTATCTCGGCCGCGACATCGCGGTACTTTGCCATTACAACGGACTGCTGACGCTGGTTTGCTGGGGCGCATCTGCGCTCGTTTTTATCAAACCGGCTCCCATCGCGAGATTCGGGGCCTCGCACATCGTAATTCCAGCCCTGCTCTCGGCTGCGCTTGGAACGGTCCTTTTCCTGGTCGCGTTCGCCATGGCCAGAGAGAAGAGCTCGACTCTCTGACACCCGGCCCTTTAGGGCCGGGTGTCCTCTTTTCCTTGCTGCCGCAGGCCCGCCGCGGAGCCCTGGGCGAAGCGGCCTCAAAAAATCCGCAACTGGAAGTGATACGCTGGTCTGGCCAAACTGAACCGCTATGAACAAGCTTGCGCCAGCGCTCCTTTTGCTTGCATTCCTCGCCTCCCACGCTCAAACCACCCGCACGCTTCAAGTCGATAATCTTTTTTCCGCTCCCGAGTGGGCAACCATCAGCACACTCTCTCCGCTTCCACCGCTGCCCGTTGACGCCACCAACAAATATCGCGACTCCCCCGCCGCCGCTCTTCTCGGCCAAAAACTCTTCTTCGATCCTCGTCTCTCCGGGCCCATTCAGGCCGGTACGCCCAAAGAGGGCCAACTGGGCGCGGTCGGCGAGGCGGGAAAAATCGCCTGCCGCAACTGCCACATGCCGGAATCGAAATGGCTGTTTGATACGCGGTCCAACGCTCAATCATCAAACCCGGGCGGCGCGATTCCCAACGCCACCGCGCTGGGCTCGCAATGGATGACGCGCAACGCCAGCAGCCTCGTGAACACGGTCTTTTACCTCAACCGCTCCGGCGCGCACTGGCGGGAAAATGACGGCTACTCTGACTCCGAATGGTTTGACGCGCAGAGCGAGCCCGAAGGTCCTCCGGTGCAGAACGGCAGCCGGTTGCAACTCGCGCATGTGATCTTTGAACACTACCGCGCGGACTACAACCGTGCATTTCCTGAGTGGCCGCTGAACTCAGCCCTCGCCGACTACAAAAGATTTCCTGCCACCGGCTCGCCCTACACCGACAAAGCCAACTGGGACGGCCTGAGCGCGGCCGACAAGGAGATGGTGAATCGCGTTCTGGCCAACTATGGAAAAGCCATCGAAGCCTACCTGCGGAAGCTGGTCAGCCGCAACGCGCCGTTCGATCGTTATGTTGCAGGCAGGCGCGATGCTATCAGCGCTGACGCAAAACAGGGCTTGAAGCTGTTCGTCGGCAAGGCAGGCTGCGTGCGCTGCCATTCCGGACCGAACTTCTCTGACGATGACTTTCACGTAATCGGGCTCAAGATCGATACCGGCCGCTCACCGCACGCTGATCCGGCGGAACCCGGGCGCTCGGCGAACCAGGCGCTCATTTGCGATCCTGCTACCGCGGGCGGCGACTTCAGCGTGAACGGCCATTTCAGTGACGATCCGGCGACCAAACGCAACGGCGATTTCTGCACTCAGAAGATTGCCGCTGGCCTGTGGCGCACCAAGGGCCTGCGCCAGGTCGCGGAGACCGCTCCCTATTTCCGCAGCGGCCAGGCGGCAACGCTGGAAGATGTGATCGAGTTTTACGATCGTGGCGGCGACTCTGAAGGCACGTTTCAAGGCGGTCCCAAGGAGATTCAGCCGCTGCACCTCTCAGCCCAGGAAAAGCAGCAGTTGAAGGAATTCCTGAAAACGCTCACCGGAGATCCTGTGCCTGCGCAATATCTGCGCGATCTGCACAGCCGCTAGCCGACGATACTGCTTACCATCCACCGCCACCCCCGCCGCCTCCTCCACCGCCGGAGCTGCCGCCACCGCCGGAGCTTGATCCGGGCGCCGAGGAAGAAGACGAAACTGCGCTGGAGAGTGAAGCAGCAAAGGAAGACGCCACGAAGCCTCCGCCGCTGTACCAGGAGGGCTCATATCCACGTTCACCTCCGGGCGTAGTGCCTGCCTGGGCTAGGACCCCGGCAAACTGCTGCATCCATGAATGCTCAACGCCGAGCGCCAGGGCATACGGGAAGAACCGCTCGAACAGCTCTGGAGTCTTCTTGACCGGAAGCAGAGTCGCAACCCGGGGTCCTTCCACTGCTTCCAGGAACATCTTGAATCCATCCACCCGGTCAAGCAGCTTTCTGCCTTCCTGAGTAGGCGCTTTCAACAGATAGTAGAAGGGGATATTGCTGCCTATCAAAGCGACGATGGCTAAACATCGGGGCAATCCGATCTCAATACGGAAGACCGCGACGAGGAGGATCTCAGACGCCAGAAACACCAAAGCGAACAACCCCAGCATACCAACTCCCTTTACTCCCAGAGCCTTCCATTGTTCAAAGCAGAAGGTAATCAGCAGGCAGACGGCGACCGTCCACCCCGCTAGAAAGGCAGTCATGATAGAAGCGTCTGGATTCTTCTCGCCCAGAGTGAACAACAGCAGAGCCATCAGAGCGGCGATGGCAAGCCCTATCCCCGGCCATAGATATGAGGTGTTCGCGGTGAAATAGACCCTGTCTATGGCAGCTTTCAAGGCTGAGACCATGGCCTTTTTGGCCCGCTGCAGCAGTTTGTAATTGAGCTGCTCCAACCACACGTTGTTATAGCTTTCGAATAGCTCCGACGCCGCTGCCTTCTCGTCCGCAGACAACTTGTCTTCCGCCTTTGCGAAAGCTTCTCGGCGGGTGAGGCAATACTTGTAGGAGAAGTTGCTGCTAAGCTCACGACCGATTTTGAGATAGCCTTTGACCGCCATGTCCACGATGGCAGCGGAGAAGACCTTGGCATCAAAGCCCATGCGCTTGAGATAGCGAATGGCAGCTGGCGACATGTTGTCCGGCGGCTCATAAAGCGGCACGATGGTCCCCCGCCTGGGATCGCGCCCTATGAGATTCCAAGCCACAAAGTAATAGAAGAGGATTGCCACCAGTCCCATCAGACCTGCGGAAGCAGCTTTATTATCGGCGATCCAGTCCCGCACCTTGCGGCCCGCTGGCGCCGCGGCAATCAGCCCCTTGGGCCACGTCACAACGATGGTCAATCCCTGAGAGGGCAGGAGATGTTCGGCGCGAAATGTTGGATTGCCGTCCTTATCGCGTCCCAAGGTGAATGATTTCCCTTTTGCGCCCTGATATCCCGTGTAGGCATCGACCTGCTGGATGGATTCTTTGACCGCCTGCGGCAGGACGACGGTTGCTGTCGCCAGGTCAATGGGAAACGTCCATCCATTGCCGGTTACATTCCAGTAAAGCTCGTCATGGCCGGGGAAGAAACCGAGCTGGCGGTCGGTCGCATAGGTAAAAGTATAGGTGTATGTCCCGGGTGGGAGCAGACGATTGGCATCTCCAAAGTAAGCCCTCGCCCCATTGCTGAGATTGGATACGTGATACGGCTCAGACCTGCCGTCGCGCTCCACGCTGACGATCTCGAACCGCACGGAGTAATCATTTCCCAGCCGGTCCTTGTAGCGGGTCGGAAAATCCCGGTATATACCGTGACGGATCTGCGCTCCGGTGGCTTGCACTTGGATGGTTTCACGCACCCGCATGCTGCCATCGGCGTTCACCGTAATGTGCGAATCAAAAAGCCGGATGCGCTCCGCCGGAGCAGCGGGCGCTTCCCCGCCAGCCTGGATCTGATGTGCAACTCCACGGATGCCCAGGAAAGCGGTGAAAACAAGCAGCCCGAATGTGAAGGAAAAATAATAGAACCAGCGACTCTTCCGCATGGTGAAATCCTTTCCGGGGTGAACTCTGGTGCAGGTCTTGGGTCCTGCTTTTATGACCACGGCCACCGGAACGTGCCGAGCAATTTCCCCTGCTTGACTTTGCTTATCATGGCAGCCCCGGCTTTTCATTTCAGTGACCTGGGTCACTGCTAGCCTGGGTCACTGCTAGAAAGTGTTCGCCACGCGTTCTTTTGGAAGGCAGCGATTGCAGCCTTGTATCTTGGCAGGCGCTAGCACCTGGACCAGATCACGCTTTATGCGTGAGAGGAAGAGGAAACACCTTATGATTGCAGAAGTTAGTGGTGGCGGCGGTAGGACTTGAACCTACGACCTACGGCCCAGGGAAAGCTTCCGCTGTCCCGTCGAAGCAAAGCCGAGACCGTCGCTCCAAGCGACTGCCAATAAAGTTGACTGAAACCTTGGTGGCGGCGGTAGGACTCGAACCTACGACCTACGGATTATGAGACCGTCGCTCTAACCACCTGAGCTACACCGCCAAAAACCATGAAGGGCAAAACTGGGCAAAAAAGAAGCTGCGCGATCAGGCGTCGGCAGCAGTATTGATTATAAAGTCGGCGCATTTCCAGTGTCAAATTATGGTTTGGTCATGCGCCGCTGAATTTTGCCTTGACTTCACTGGTGAGGCGGCCTAAACACCATTTCGCGCTTCTGCAGTTGTATCAACGCAGCGGGGTTAAGCCGCGTGAACGCCCGGTTGCTCAGCAATCCCTTCAGCTGCAAGTTCTTAATCGCCGTATCGGGGACGCAGTTTGCGGTTTGCGTCAGCACCAGATGGATATCGTTAAAAGTAACCCGCACCCCGGTTTTGGTTCCAGCCTCATCTCCACCGGTATCCCCGATGTAAACGAACCTCCGCACCAACTCACCCGGCCCCATATCGAATGAATCTTCCCTGTCAGTGGTGCCGTCTACGTAGTGATGGGAACTTGAAGTTTTGCCCTCTACTTGCTCAATTTTCCAGCCCGCATCAGGCGCATAGAGCTGGTACGTCTGCCAGCCTTCAGCCTCAGTCCAATCAGAGCGGGTCTCTTTCGCGTGCATGTGCACGCGGGCCGTCAACGCCTGGGGAGTTACGGTGAGCGCAACGTCCGTTGCGACATCAGGCCCATGCCCATCAAAATCAGCATCGCCCTGGCCTATCTTGCGGGGAATGAACGGCCCAATGGTGGAGGAAAGCACCGTATGCGGCTGCGACGTGCAGACCGGTGTTGTTGGCTGGATCACGGCGACGCTGGAAACCTGCTTGCCTCCCCATTCCAGCACCAGCCTTGCGCTGTTATTGTCCAGTTGCACGCCATTCCCGCCAAACTTAAGCGTCATCGCATATGTGGTGGGCTTGTCCAGTTTGTTTGTAACGTTGGTGCGTTGTCCTCCGGCGCCTTCAAGAAAGACTCCCAGTCCATCAGCCTGGGTGAAGTTATAGCCATAGAATTCCACCTGCTTCAGCCGGTCCGGGATCAGCTCTCTATCTACTGCCAGCGGTACCACCTGGCAGAATGCCGGATCCACCACCGGCTCAGGCTGGCCCAGGAACCTGGCTTTCAGGCGCACCAGCTCCTCCCGGATCCTCTCGCGCACAAAGTCCGCATCGCATCGCAGTTCCACGCCTCCCTGGGCTACCGTGCGGGAAATCAAGTTGGAAATTTCACTCCGCAAAGTCGACTGCGCGTCCTTGGTGAGCTTGCTTACGGTATCCTTCAGCACCTGTTGCCAGTCAGCGGACTGTGACTGCAACGCGCTGATAGCATCGTTCAGGGTGTTCACCGTCTCGGTTCGCGTGTCCGTGCCAAAATTAACAACCTTATCGATGGCCCCGCAGCCGATCAGAAAGCAGAACAGAAAAATTCCCAGCACTGAAGATTTGCGCAGATGTGATATGGCTTTCATCTCTTTCCTCTCACGTCAATTCGTTATTCCTGAACTTCGGAGCCGCTTTCAAGGTCCGTCAGGAGTTTTTCTTGCCGCGTCAAAACTCTGGGGCGATTCAGAGCGCAGCGACATAGGCTTCGTCCTGACCTAAAGCGGCTAGGGCCGACTTGCGCGCCGAGCCGCCTGCGCCAGGAGCAGCAGGCCCCAAACCAACCCGAGACATCCTGAGCGGTTTGGAGCGCAGCGACATAGGCTTCGTCCTGACCTAAAGCGGCTAGGGCCGACTTGCGCGCCGAGCCGCCTGCGCCAGGAGCAGCAGAGCCCCAACCAACCCGAGACATCCTGAGCGGTTTGGAGCGCAGCGACATAACCTTAAGCTACAATCAAATGTTTCCAAATACCCAGAGCAAGCGCTCTAAAAGTAGTGTTCCCAACTCATGCTTCGTTACATGACTGCCGGAGAATCGCACGGAGAAAGCCTGGTGGCCTTCCTTTCCGGGGTCCCCGCCGGCCTTGAAATCGACCAGCAGTTCCTTGATCGCGAGCTATGGCGGCGGCAGCAGGGCTTTGGCCGCGGCGGGCGTATGAAGATCGAAACCGATAAGGCCCATATCGTCTCCGGCGTGCGCCACGGGAAGACGATTGGATCGCCAATCGCCATTCTGCTGGAAAATAAAGACTGGAAGAACTGGCAGGAATCGCTACCGGTAGAGACAGGCGATCCAGAGAAGCACAAAAAAGTGGCGTCTCCGCGACCGGGGCATGCTGATCTGGCCGGGGCCCTGAAGTATAACTTCCCTGAAGCCCGATACATACTGGAACGGGCCTCCGCGCGTGAATCCGCGTCGCGCGTGGCCATTGGCGCCATTGCCAAGCTGTTTTTGCGCGAATTGGGTATTGAGGTCCTAAGCCACGTGATTGCCGTGGGCAAGGCCGCTCTGGGCAACGCTGAGGTTTCCTGGGAGAAGCTGCTCGAGCTTCACGCTAAACAGGAAGTCCTGCTGAATTGCGCTGACGCGCAAGCCGAACAACGCATGAAAGCTGAAGTGGACCAGGCGTTGCGCACCGGTGATTCCATTGGCGGAGTCTTTGAAGTGGTGGCCCACAACGTTCCGCCCGGCCTGGGTACATTCGCGCAGTGGGATGAACGCCTGGACGGTCTTCTTGCGCAAGCCGTCATGTCCCTGCAAGCCGTGAAAGGTGTGGAGATTGGCAGTGGTGTGGAGTCGGCGCTCTCGTTTGGGTCGGCCGTGCATGATGAGATCGGCTACAACAAAGGTGGCGAGCCTCGCTTCACTGGCTTCACCCGCGCATCCAATCACGCGGGCGGAATCGAAGGCGGCATCTCCAATGGCCAGGACATCCTGGTGCGCGGTCATTTGAAGCCGATTTCCACCCTGCGGCGTCCTCTGGGCTCGGTGGACTTCACCACGCGCGAGCCGGTCAAGGCCGCCTATGAGCGCTCTGACGTTTGTGTGGTGCCGGCGGCCGGAGTTGCCGCGGAGGCCATGGTTGCGCTCACGCTGGCACGGTGTGCGCTGGAAAAATTTGGCGGTGATTCCATCGCTGAGACGCGGCGGAATTTCGCCGGTTATCAACAACAATTGCGGGAGTTCTAGCACACGGAATGATCTATCCAATCGTATTTTATGGCGACCCGGTCCTGGAGAAGCCTGCCGAACAAATCACCGAATTTAATGACGACCTCAGGAAGCTGGTTGACGATATGTTTGAGTCCATGTATGCGGCCCACGGAGTCGGGCTGGCTGCGCCGCAGATCGGCATCAGCAAGCGGCTTGCGGTCATCGACGTTACTTTCAAGGAAAACCCGAACGCCAAACTGGTGCTCGTGAATCCGGAAATCATCGGCCGCGAAGGCAAGCAGACCGGCAAGGAAGGCTGCCTGAGCCTGCCCGATTTTCATGAGAACGTGACTCGCGCCAACGTTGTGACCGTGCGCGCACAGGATGTGCATGGGAAGTGGTTTGAAAAGACGGGAGACGACCTGCTGGCTCGCGCCCTGCTGCATGAGACGGACCATCTGAATGGCAGGCTATTCATCAGTCACGTAAGCGCGTTGAAGCGTGATCTGATCAAGCGCAAAATCAAAAAGCTGGTAAAGGCTGGCGAGTGGGCATGAAGCTGGTTTTTTGCGGCACTCCGCTGTTTGCCGTGCCCACGCTGGAGCGCCTGGCCGCGGCCGGATTCGATATTCAGCTCGTCGTCACTCAGCCCGATCGTCCCCAGGGACGCGGCATGGAATTAACTTCGCCACCGGTCAAACAGACAGCGTTGAAGCTGGGCCTGTCTGTAACTCAGCCTGAAAAAATCAAAAAAAATGAAGAGTTCCAGGCGCAACTGAAGACGCTGAATCCGGATGCCATCATTGTTGTCGGCTACGGACGAATTGTCCCGCCGTGGATGCTCACCTTGCCTCCCTATGGCAACATCAACGTGCATGCCTCTCTGTTGCCGAAATATCGCGGCGCGGCGCCAATCCAGTGGTCGATCGCCGAGGGAGAAACTGTTACTGGCGTGACCACCATGCTCTTGAACGAGGGCCTGGATACCGGCGATGTCCTGCTGCAAAAAGAAATGGCGATCCGCCCAGAAGATACGGCTGTTACGCTGGCGCCCCGGCTGGCTGAACTGGGTGCGGACCTGCTGGTGGAAACTCTGCGCGGCCTAGAACAAAAGCAAATCACCGCCGCTCCGCAGGACCATTCGCAAGCCACGCTTGCGCCGATTCTGAAGAAAGAAGATGGCCAGGTCGATTTCAGCCGCACCGCCACGGAGATTCACAATCGCTTGCGCGGCTTTCAGCCGTGGCCCGGCGCCTATGCGCGGTTCCGCGGCAAGAACCTGAAATTCATCAGCGCCAGACCTGAAGACACGCCGTCAAATCTCAATCCCGGAGAGCTGCGCGTCGGCGACGAAAAGCTCTTTGCCGGCTGTGGCAACCGTACCGTGTTGCAGTTGCTTCAAGTCCAGCCGGAAGGAAAGAAAATCATGACGGCGCGCGAGTTCATCAACGGATATCATCCTGCCGCCGGTGAACGGCTTGGTTAGATAAGCATGGCCATTTCTCCAGCACGGCTTGCGGCATTCAACATCCTGTTGCGTGTGGAGCGGGAAGCGGCATACGCCGTGGAGCTTCTGCATTCTGAGCTTCTTGATGAACTCTCTCCCGTCGATCGTCGTCTGGTCACTGAGATCGTCATGGGTGTCCTGCGCTGGCGATCTGTGCTTGATCAAACCATCGCCCTGATGAGTTTCACTCCTTTTCGCAAACTTGATCTTGAAGTCCTCACCGCACTGCGAATTGGCGTTTATCAGAAACAGTTCCTCAGCAAGGTCCCGGCGCATGCTTCCGTGAATGAAACCGTGGAGCTGGTCAAGCATGCAAAGAAAGTTTCTGCCGCCGGACTGGTCAATGCCGTAATGCGCAAGGTCAAGTCGGCTGTCTATGATCCTCATGCCTCCAGATTGACCGGCGTAGAGTATCTCTCTTCCGCGCTGGCGCACCCAAAATGGTTGGTGGAGCGATGGGTGAAAGAACTTGACGAGGCCAATACCAGGCTGATCTGCGAATATGACCAGCATGTACCGCCTGCTGTTTTGCGCCTGAGCGGCATTGAAGATGAAGCGCGGCTTGCTCAGCAAGGCATTCAGCTCGCGTCCGGCGCTTTAATGAAAAACGCGCGAGCTGTGGTTGGCGGGGAACTGAGCGCCACAAAGCTCTTGCCTGGCGGAAATATTGCCATTCAGGATGAAGGCTCGCAGCTTGTCGCCGCGCTCATGGGGAAGGGCAGGCGCATTCTGGATTGTTGTGCTGCTCCGGGCGGCAAAACCTCCGCTCTGGCCACACGTCTACCGGCCGCGCAAATTGTTGCCGCCGAACTGCATCCTCATCGAGCAGCTTTACTGCGTAAGCTGGCGCCACAGCAAAACATAGAAGTTCTTACTGCTGACGCGCTTGCATTGCCCTTTGGCCCCGGCTTTGACCGCGTCCTTGCCGATGTCCCATGCTCCGGCACTGGGACGCTGGCGCGCAATCCAGAGATCAAATGGAAGCTCAAGCCCGAAGATCTTCTCGATCTGCAAGCGCGCCAGATCGCCATTCTGCGCGCGGCCATGCGGTATGTGGCTCCCGGCGGAAGGCTGGTCTATTCCACCTGCTCGCTGGAGCCAGAAGAGAATGAGCAGGTGATAGCGGTTTGTTTGCAAGGCGCATCTGACTTCCGGCTTATTCCTGTTAGAGCAGAGCTGGCTCGCTTACAGGAGTCCGGAGAACTGGTCTGGAAAAATATTGATCAACTCGTCAGTGACGAATACCTGCGTACTATTCCCGGTGTGCAGCCATGCGATGGGTTCTTCGCCGCCATTCTCGAAAAGCATTAACCACAACGGGCATAAAGGAACACATAGGAGTGCGGTTCTGGGCCTGCGCCAGGCGCCGCCGTTTGTGCGCTGATGCTCACACCCTGGTGTGCTCCACATCACGGAGGCTGCTGCTCTGCTGCGATTAGCATGAAACTGGCTCCAAGGAAGCAGGTGTCTGGTGCGCAATAAGGCACCGCGTCCGGCTAACCCCTCGGGAGCATTGAGGGCTCGGGCTCTGGGCTGCACCTCCGATGTCGAACTCATTTACCACAAGCAAGCCTGGTTGAGCCGCTGGAATTCTGGGATCAGAGAAACTCCATCGCCATGGCCAAGCCCAAAGTTGCCAGAGCAGGTCCTCGGGAAAGGACGCATTATGCCACTCACAAAGCTTGATACGGTCATGAAGATCCCCTTCATAGAGGGAATGGTGCCGGGGATGGGCGTTGAGGCAGTTACAGGGCGCCTTTGTTCACCGGCTGTCATGAAGTTCAGCCTGGCGGCCGGCACGATCCGGCACGACGAGGAATCCAACTACAACATCTTCCAGAGCCTGGAGGATTTTGCATCCAGCTTTGAAACCAGTGCCGCTGGAACGTTCAGTCTTTTCGGCGTTGACGTTTCCGCGAAAGCCTCTTACCTCAAAGAGCTCAAGTACCAGAAAAATTCTCTATACATTGAAGCCACCAAGGTCCTCACCTTTCATCCCCTGGACCGGACGGCGTTTGTGCTTCCCAGCGTCACCGATTATGTGTTGAGTGACGAGGCGAAACAGATGCCAGAGGAAAAGTTCCGGAAAAAGTATGGAGATTACTTTGTGGCCGGCTACATCTCCAAGGCAACGTTCCGGGCTATGCTGTCGTGTTTCGCAAGCGACTCGACCAGCCACCAGGAATTCGCGACGGAGATCAACATCAAAAAGCCGGACATGTTCAGCACGGAAGGGCGCCTCAAGATGACTGAGATCGCCTCCAAACACAATGTGACCATCCGCTGCCATGTCTCCATGACCGGAGTCGAGGGAGGCTCGCGCTCTGAGAGCACATCCCTGATGGACATTGAGCCGAAGCTCAAGATGTTTTCGGAAACCGCGGTCGGTGAGCCGGATGAAGCCGTGCTCTATCACCACACGCTGGTCGGCGCCAATGTCCCGTCGAGCCTGGAAATCGATCCCGACGCTATGATGCGCATCGCCGATCTTTATTCCAAGTCCCGCATGGCTCCTATATTGCTCAATGGGTGCCCTGCCAAATACAAGCGTGAGCTGGAGAAGAAACTTAAGGACCTGCTGAACGCCATCCAGACCCGCAAGGACCAGTTGCCCAGCAACCCGGTCCTGCTCAACAACATTTATGACCGGTTTGAGGCCTGGTGGACGGAGATCCAGACATTCTTCGCTTATCACGCTCTCTACCTGGAGGTGCACGCCAGGACGGGCAAAGGGGGCGTGCGTCCGCTCGATTACCACGATCCGCTGGTCGCGATCAGTGAAGTCTTCCGCCAGCGGCAGAACAAACCATATACCAAGCCGGGCTGGCAGGAAGCCGATTGGGTTTATGCCAATGCCGACAAAACCATTGTGGGTTACGAATTAATTTCCCGCAAAGATCACAACGGAGGCATCTCCATCACGGATGGCGGACTGCTGAAGTCATCCATGAAGGTGCACTCCCGTTCAGACTACGACCGGGGCATTGACTGGGAGGTAGTGCTCTACGCGGTTGACTCCAAGTGGATGCAATTTCCGGAACAGCTCGCTATTGCTGCATAGGCGGGCCATGCAAGATTGCCAGAATCGCCGGGGGTTCCGAAGGCGGGGGTATTACTCTTCGGTGACCCTTGGTGATTCTGGCAATTAGAACAGTTCTTCTCTGCTTCGGCGCGCCACCCATGCCGGCGGTTTCGTTTGAAATCCGTGGATCGACTGTCGTGTCCTTTGTGGTTAAGCTTACTTCCTCACATCAAAGCTGATCGTCGCGCCCGCAGTTACACGCTGTCCCGCGGGAGGAGATTGCCGCAGGATGATCCCGGTCACACCTGTGGAATTGCCGTCGCTGCTGACGGTGTGAACTTTGCCCAGCATGAAACCGCCCTTGATGAGCGCCGTGCTCGCTTCGGCCAGGGACTTTCCCACAAAACTGGGCATCACGTAGCGCGGTGAGTTGTCGGCCGCGGAAAAGATCAATCCCACTTTGGGCGAGGTGACCTCCGTAGCTTCAGGCGGCGGATTCTGCGCGACCACTGTTTCCGGTGCTACCCCAGCAAGATGTATGGAGCCTACGGTCCCGATTTCCAGGTTGCGGCGGCTGATGTTGATTCCCGCTGCATGCTGGCTCTGCCCGATCAGCATTGGTACCGCGGCACGCTGCGGACCAAGGCTTTCTGCCACGCGGATCTTCCAGCCCCGGCGCACGGTAGAATCCTGGGCGGGCGATTGCGATACGATCCGGCCTTCAGGTACCGAGGCGCTGTAGAAGCGGCTCTCAATGGAAAGCACCAGGCCGTCAGAGTTGGCGATGCGCTCCGCTTCCACCGGGGTCAGTCCTGCCAGACGGGGAACACGCACTTCACGGCCCTGGATGGCAAAACGCATGGCCAGCAATGCTGAAGAGAGAAAGACCAGCAGCAGCACCAGGCTGAGAAAAAAGAATTTGACGAGTTTGCGCAACACCTAGTGTGCCTCCGCGTCACCGGGATGGCGGAGTGGCGTGATGGCGGCGCGATTGATGGCCGCCGCATGTTTTTTCCCATTGCCGGTGGAGAGGAAGACTTCGTCTTTTCGCGCAGGATCGGCAACCACGGCGCGCATGAAGTCAACCCAGATGGGCAACGCCGCGTGGCCGCCGGTTTCGTTCTCTCCCAGGTTCTTTTTTTCGTCAAAGCCCACCCAGACGCCGCAAGTCACGCTGGGCGTGAATCCGATAAACCAGGCGTCGGTGTAGTCGTTCGTTGTGCCGGTCTTTCCCGCCACGGGATGGTTCAGCTTGCGGGCAATGCCTCCGGTGCCATGCTTCACCACTTCTTCCAATAATGACACCATGGTGCGCGCCGTGCGCTGGCTGATCACGTCTTTGGCGTCAGGGAAATCCTGCTCCAGCAGGTGGCCTTCATAGTCGGTTACTTTGCGGATGTAGCGCGGCTCAATGCGCAGGCCATCATTCGGGAAGACCGTGAAAGCGGCGGTCTGTTCATAAAGTGTCAGGTCGGCGGCGCCCAGGGCCACCGGCAAAAACGGCAGGATGGGCGAGGTCATGCCGAATCGGCGGGCGTAGTCGGCCACCGTCGGCATGCCTACTTTCTGCGCCAGCTTGACCGCGGGAATGTTGCGCGACTCAGCCAGGGCATGGCGCAAGGTGATGTTGCCTTCGAATCTGCGATCAAAGTTTCGCGGTGCATATGGCGTTCCCGCGCTGTTGAAGGTTGTGGGCGCGTCCAGGATGAGGTCGTCCGGTTCGGCGCCCTGGTCGATGGCGGCGGTATACACAATCGGCTTGAATGACGATCCCGCCTGGCGCTGCGCCTGCGTCGCGCGGTTGAACTTGGACTCATCGTAGTCGCGGCCGCCGACCATGGCTTTGATGTCGCCGGTCGCATTGTCAATGGCCAGCAATGCTCCCTGCGCTCCGGAATCCTGTTCCAGAGAAACCCTGGCTGAACCGTCAGCGTTCAAAGCCAGGACCTTGACGTAAACAATGTCTCCCACAGCCAGCATGTTCTTGGGCAGTTTGCGGCCGGTCCATGCAAACTCCGCCGGGCCCAGGTTGGCGCTGTAACGCCCTAGCTTGATCTTGCAGAATTGCAGCCCAATATCCACCACCAGAGCGTGGACGTAGTCGCCAACAGCAACCGGCTTCTGCCAGTCAGGGTCCTGATACTTGCTGATGGCCTCTCCATTTTGGACCACATTCTTCAGCGGGCCTTTCCATCCATGGCGGCGCTCGTATGCGGCCAGTCCGTCCAGCACTGCCTGTGTGGCCGTTTTTTGCAGGTCCAGATCGAGCGAAGTGTAAACGCGCAGTCCGCCCTCATGCACCTGGTCCGTGCCGTACTTCTTTTCCAGATAGCGGCGTACCTCTTCCACAAAGTTTGGCGCCGGAGACCTGTCAGGCAGCACATTCAAATGCAGTGCGGTGGTCTTTGCCCGGCCCGCTTCTTCGGCGGTGATCTTGCCGTCCTCCAGCATGTTGTTAATGACCAGATTACGGCGCTTTACCGCGCGATCAGGAAAGTTAATTGGAGAATAAGATACCGGGGCCTTCGGCAATCCTGCCAACAGCGCCGCCTCTTCAAGCTTCAGCGCTTTGGCAGGTTTATTAAAGTAGTATTGTGCACCCGCCTCAAAACCATAGACGCCATGTCCCAGAAAGATCTGGTTGCAGTACATGGTGAAGATCTGCTGCTTAGTAAAGCGCCGTTCAATCTGCAAAGAGAGGATCGCCTCCTGTACCTTGCGGCTGAAATGGCGCTCTGGGGAAAGAAACAGGTTGCGCGAGAGCTGCATGGTCAGCGTGGAAGCGCCCTGCGCGCGCGTGTTTGAGGTTACATCACGATACGTGGCGCCCAGCACGCGCCAGAAGTTGATGCCCCAGTGCGTCTCAAACGTCTTGTCTTCCGTGGAAAGAATGGCGTCCCGCAGCACCTTGGGAAAATCGTCATAAGAAACCAGAACACGGCGTTGCAGGGCAAAAGAGCCAATTTGTCTCCCATGGTCGTCATAAAGTTCCGTGATGGTGCTGGGACGATAACGCTCCAGATCGCTGATCTGCGGAAGGTCAGTGGAATAGACCATCAACAGACCGGCCATAATGCCCAGAAAAGCCGCGGTCAGCGTGAGCATGGCAAACACAACGCGTCCTACCAGCGGTTTCCCAGCTACTTTGAGTGCCGGAAGCTCTGCAAGAAACTTCATGGGGAAGGAGGTTAGATCAAGGCCAGAATAGCATGGTTTAGCGGCCCGGGACTTCATGCCAGCGGGGCACGGGATTTAGTAACTGTGTGGCACTGATTTTCCAAAAACGAGGGTTCCAAAACGAAAAGCGCGCCACGGAGGGCGCGCCTTTGCGGAAAAGCATGAAACCTAGCCTTTTTGTGCCTTGTTTTTCAAGACCTCAATGGCGCGGCGGAGCTGCTCATCTTCCTTGGGCTGCACCTTCTGGGGTTCGTCAGTCGGGTTACTGTCATCATCATCAGAAATGGCAAGTATGTCGTCATTGGCTGCCACCAGGATGTTCGGCGTGATGCCGGTATCCTGTATGACTTTGCCGTTGGAGGTGTAGTACTTGGCGACGGAGAGAATCAGAGCTGATCCGTCCGGTACCTCAATCAGCTTTTGCACTGAGCCTTCACCAAAGGTCTTGTCGCCGAGCACGTCCCCGCGGGTGTTATCCAGGATTGCCGAAGCTACCAGTTCCGCTGCGCCTGCCGTGCCGCGGTTCACCAGAACTGCCAGAGGCAGATCGGTAATCTTTTTCTGGGGATCAGCGGTGTAGGTAACCTTCTCAAACTTCTGGCCCTGTAAGGTTCCGATGGTGCCTTTGCCCAGGAAGAGATTGGCCACGGCCACGCCCTCTTCTTCATCGCCTTCAGAGTCATAACGCAGGTCAAGCACCAGTTTCTTGGCGCCCTTCTTCTGTAGTGATTTGATCTTCTCCGCGATCTCCGCGGCCTTGCCCTTGGTAAGCACAACGGCCTTGATCACGCCCACGTTGTCCGCCGTCAGCTGCTCCTGTACCGCAGGAAGCGTGACCACGTCACGGACTACGGTCATCTTTTGCGGCTCAATCTTGCGTGTGCGGATGATGGTCAGCTCCAGGCGCGAACCGGGCTCGCCCACCAGATGGTTCTTTACCGCCGCCAGCGAAAGATCATGTGTGCTCAGGCCCTCTACGGTTTCAATGATGTCACCCGCGTTAATGCCTGCTTTCTCGGCTGGACCTCCGGGAATCACTGAAACAATGGCGGCATAGCCAAATCGCTTGGAAACCGTGGCGCCAATGCTCGCCTTGCCGTCCGCCTTTTTCTGCTTGAAAACTTTGTATTCAGCGGGAGTCAGGTAGCTGGAGTCAGCGTCAAGCGATTCCAGAAGGCCATGCAGTGCGCCATTGGTTACAGCGCTCATGTTGGGCTCTTCCACGTATTCCGCGCGAACGCGATAGAGCACTTCACTGTATACGCCTATGTGCTTAAGGGTAACGTCACCGCTGCTGCTGGAGCCGGAGGCGTGAACGCCAAGGCTGCCAATCATGACAAAAGCGATGATCAACATGGAGCTGGTTAGGAGGAGAACTTGGATCTTTTTGGACATCAGACCGACCTTTATTCCTTATAGAGACGAAAGAACGCCTGCAAAGGTGAGCTAATACTTATTATAGCCACTTTTTTGGATGCGGTTCAGCTTTCTCAGGGAGCGGGAAAATCTTAAGTCACTCCCCCCAATGGCCGATTTTCGTCCTGTTAAGGAACGCAGGGGTGGGCTGTTTTTTGCAGCTTTAGCGACGCGAATTGAGGATTCCCAGTATTTCCCTGAGTCCCTGGCGGACTTGCTTCAGCTCGCCCCGTCCCGCCGGTGGGGGGACGGCAAACGGCAACGGCGTTTGCTTACGCTTGGTTTCCGCCTTTAACTGCTGGCGCGCTCCGGCAATGGTAAAGCCCTGATCATAGAGAAGCTTTTTCACCCGGAGCACGTTTTCCACATCAATCTTGCGATACATACGCTGGCCGGTCCCGCTTTTGCTGGGTTTAAGCTGGGTGAATTCAGTCTCCCAGAAGCGGAGCACATAGCTAGGCAGGCCGCAGAGGCGGCTGACCTCACCAATGCGGAAATAGAGCTTGTCCGGAATAATGACTTCGCCGGAAACGGGTTTCCGTGCGATGCTTTTTGCAAGTTTATGCATGGGATCCACGGACGAAGCGGATAAGCGGATATTAAGTCCGATAACCGTCCACCGTCAACCGAATAAAGCTTTCCTGGTTTATTTCTATCGTCCGGCGGCCGACTGGCTATGGAGGCGTCTGGGTCTTGTCCTCTACTTTTTCGGCGCCCTTCTTGGTGCCCTTGGCTGCCTTGTGAACAGCCTTCTTGGTCCCTTTTTTGATTTTATGGCCGGTTTTCTTGGCAGCTTTGCCGGTGGAGTGCGCTGCGTCTTTGGTGTCCTGCTTGATCCCGCTGTCGTCTTGCTGAGCCAAAGCGCCCAGAGAGAGCATGAACGCCATCACCAACGCGAACAGAAACTTCAATTTCATCAATGCACCTCGATAAGTTCGTCGGATTCCGGCGGCACTGTTTAAGTTGCCTGCCTTACTTCCTTAACGCGCGGCAGCTTGCAAGCTGCTGCTCCGAATTTTCAAGGCGATGATGAAGTTGAAGCGCTGTTGAGCAGAAGCGGCCGGGCACGCCCGGCCGCGGATGGGTTCGCTCGCTCATGCGGGAGACACTACTTGGCAACGTTATCTGGTTGGCAAAGGGGCCCGGCTTCCTTAATACGGTTCCTTCAACGTCGATAACTGCTGGCGATGGCTGCGGCTCAACGTTACCTGTTTGCCGGAGACCAGAGTCACCAGATATTTGCCGCTGAACGATCTTCGCAATTCATGAATGCGGTTCCGGTTGACGATGACGGAACGGTGAATACGCACGAAGTCGCGCTCCGGCAGCCGCGACGCAAATGTGCTCAGCTTCTCGCGCACGCGATAATGGGACTCTCCCGCGTGCACACGCACATAGTTTCCTGATGCTTCAAAGTATTCAACCTCATCAAGCGCGACAAAAACAGTCCGTCCACTTTCCTTGATGGGCAACCTTCCACTTGTAACTACACCTTCTACTGTGCTCATACACTGACACCCTGGTTTACACAATCTTTTCCTTGATTAGACGAATGGAAAACTAAATCGTCACAATTTTTTTCTGCAAAGGTTCACGGCCGTTTGATTACTGCGTGCTTTGTATAAGTAATGGTCCGTCCACATTTCCATAATGTGTAGAATTCGTCGCGCGATTTCCCAAAAATGAAAGTATCCAGCGTCCCTCAACCTATCCCTTGTGCGATGGGATCTACACATGTTCTTAATGATTACTCTGCTGAACACTTTTCTGATACGGCTCATCACCATCGTTTTACGGTTCATCACAAATTAATTTTGCGCTCTCCAAAACGTGCTGGTGGAATGGCAATTGCACTTCTTGCGAGACAAGCTGCGCGGTTTTTGAATGCCCACCGCGCATCATTCATTAGGAGAAGCAGATGAATATTTACCATCAAGTCAAACGACTTTTATTCGCAATCGTGACAATGGCGTTGCTGTGGTCGGTCCCATCAGTAGGCCAAGTTGTGAAAGGGTCAATTTCCGGCACCGTCATCGATCCCCAGGGGGCCGTGGTTTCCGGCGCCGCTGTTAAAGCCACCAATGCCGCCACCGGCATTACTCTTAGTACAACCAGCGACAATTCCGGTTCTTTCCACTTCAACCTGATTCCGGTTGGAGAATACAAACTGGAAGTTGCCGCAACCGGCTTCAAGACCGCTGTGCAACCTAACATCGTGGTGTCCGCCGGACGTGACAGCGGACTTGGCGCGATTGCGCTGACGGTCGGGGAAATCAGCACATCCGTGGAAGTGTCCGCCGCAGCCCCTCTTATCGAAACGACCCAGTCACAGATAACCAACACGTTTGCCGGGACCCAGCTCACCACGTTCGCCGGAGTCGCGGAGAACCAGGGGCTGGACAATCTGGCCTTGTTTGTTCCCGGAGTATCTTCCGTCCGCGACAACGCGTTTTCCAACACCAACGGCGGCGCGGGATTCAGCGTGAACGGTCTGCGCGGGCGCAACAATGACCAGCAGATTGACGGACAGAACAATAATGACAACAGCATCGGCGGCCCCGGCCTTTTCGTGGCTGACACCGAATTTGTTCAGCAATATGTTCTGGTGACCAATCAGTTTGGTCCGGAGTATGGCCGCAATGCCGGTTCGGTCGTAAACATCATTACAAAATCGGGTTCCAATTCATGGCATGGCAGCGTTTATGAGCATGAGAACAACACCGTGCTGAACTCGATGACCAACTTCCAGAAGCGGTTTGCCACGGACGCAAGCGGTGCCGCCCTGAAATCAATCCCCCGGGCCAATGATGAGTTTGGCGGGTTCACCATCGGTGGTCCACTCATCAAGAACAAAATGTTTTTCTTTGGCGGGTTTGACCAGCAGATCATTTCGCAGAACAGCCTCTACACCAGCGCCGGTAATGTTCCAACTCTTGCCGGTATTGCAACCCTCTCAGCCTGCTTCCCCGGAAGCCAGAGCGTGGCTGCGCTGAGGTCCTTTGGTCCTTATTCGATTTCAGCCGGTAATCCCACGCCTTTTGGCACTTTCCTGAATAACAATCCGGCTTGCCCCGGTGTGGAACTGGGCGGAGTCGAGCGATCGCTGCCCACGCATACGCACAATTTCAATTGGGTATCGCGTATGGACCTGCAGTTGGGTGGCGATACGATTGTTGGCCGCTACATATTTAACCGCGGCAACAACTTCAACCTTGATTTCGGTGATGCCGCCGCTGGGTTCCCGGTCAGCGTGCCTGCCCTGAGCCAGGCCATCCTGATTGGTGATACCCACAACTTCAGCTCGCGTTTGGTGAATGAAGTCCGCGTTGGCTTCAACCGGTTGAACGTTGTTTTTGCCACCAACACCCTCGGTACTGTCCCCTCGGATGGTGGCATCAGTGACGCAATCACTCGCGCCACATTTAATGACACCAGCCTGCTTCCTTTCGGATTAAGCGGCGCCTTTCCTGAAGGCCGCATCGTGAATACGTGGCAGGGACAGGACAATCTCAACTGGGTGATGGGCAAGCACACCTTCAAAGCGGGCGTGAACTATACCTATCAGCGCTCGCCCAACACATTTCTTCCCAACCTCAACGGCGCCTTCCGCTTTAGTAATTGGGAAGCGTTCGCCGCCAACACGCCGAACCGTGTGCGCATCGCTGCCGGGACCCCGACACTGGATTTCCGTGAGCATGACACCTTCCTTTATGCCGGTGATGATTGGAAGCTGAGCCAGAACCTTACCCTGAATATGGGTCTCACCTGGACCTACTACGGTCAACCGGCGAACCTGTTCAACGACCTGACCACACAGCGCGAGAACGACCCCGCGACCGCATTGTGGCGCCAGGACATCCCCCTAGCTAATCGCATCTTCCCCAAACTCGACGCCACGAAAACCAGCTTCGGCCCGAGCCTTGGATTTGCCTATACTCCGCAGTGGGGTGGTTTCCTTACCGGACATGGCAAGACGGTGTTCCGCGGCGGCTATCGCCTGCTGTATGATCCGCCGTTCTACAACATCTATCTCAACATCGCGAACTCCGCGCCGGTGGTTTTCCTGAACACCTTTACCGGTACGCAGCTCACTCCCAGCATGATTCTGCCTGCGCACCCCTTTGGACCGGATGTACGGGCAGAGCTCTCACCCCAGTTGCAGCGGCTGGCATTTGATCCGCGCAGCAACGTTGAAACCACAATTTCCAACAACTTTGGCCCGGACAAGGTCAACAGCTGGAATTTTGGTTTTGAGCGTGAGATCACCAAGAACTCAGTGATGGAAGTTCGTTATGTCGGCAACCACGCCTATAACCTGTTCCAGACCGTGAACGGCAATCCCATCGTTACCGGCAATTCAACCGCTCCCGCCGGTCTTACTGGTTGCGCCAGCCCGCAGATCCTGCTTGGTCCTGGACAGACCACGAATCCCGCACTGGGAAGGGCCGATTGCTCAAAGGGCATTGTTCTGGAGCGCAATAACGGCGGCTTCTCAAACTATCACGGCATTCAGACTGAATTCCGTGCCAGTAATCTGTTCCATCAACTCGGCATACGCGCTGCTTATACCTACAGCCGTACGCTCGATAACGTAAGCGAGATCTTCAGCACCGGTGTAGGCGGCACCACGCTGGCCTTTGCCCAGAACCCCTTTAATACGGGGCGTGGAGAATACTCGCTTTCCGGTCTTGATTTCCCGCATCAGTTCTCTGTTGCCGCCACGGAACAGCTGCCTTTCTTCAAGAGCCAGCATGGTCTGTTTGGGCACGTACTCGGAGGATGGGCGGTATCAGGCAACTATATCTGGGCTTCCGGCCAACGCTATACTCCGCTCCAGGCCGGAGCTGAGGCCGCGCTTTCTTCTGCCAGCAACAATTACGACTTTGCCTGGCTGGCCGCCAACGTGGGAGTCGATCTGGCCCGCCCGTTCGTGGGCAACCTGAGCGCTCCTGCTGACAGAGTGGGCATCTATGCCGGTGATGCCGGCGTGGGCTCAGTTTCTCCGACAACGCTGATCAGCCTGAATGATCTGAATGGCGCGACCTCAACTGTAACTCCGGTTACAAAAGATCAGGTTCGCTACATCATCAACGCTGCAACTGCACAGAGCATTTTTGGAACGCCGTTCGGCGCGCGCCGCAACCTTTCGCAGGACGCGCCCACCAATCTCGCCAACGTTGCTCTGTTCAAAAACATTAAGCTGAATGAGCGCGCCAACCTGGAATTCAATGCGACCCTCCAGAACGTGTTCAATCATCCCAACTTCCAGAGCATCGATCCTGTCATTGAAAATGCAGGTATTCCGAAAAACCTGCAGGCCCCTGGCGTCGGTTTCGCCGACCCCAGCGTGACCAATGACGTGCTCGGCAATGCTCTGGGCAACCGCATTGTTCGTTTTGGACTTACCTTCAGGTTCTAACCTCACTGACCTCAGGGCAAGTTGCTTTCACCCGCCGGACGCGTCCGGCGGGTTTTTTATTGTGGCGAAGAGAATCTAACCACTTGATGAACACGGATGGAAATGGGGAAAACCATGATGGTCCTGCACATAGCCTGGCCTGTTTCAAATCAGTGCTATCAGTGGAATCAGTGGTCATGAATTTTTTTGCACTTGCAACAGTCCGCCGCCTGTGGCATATTCCCATAAACAATTTATGGGAGAGAGCAGGGTTCGCGATGGGAGAGAGAAAAGATAAGCCCGGTGACCTGGTGCAGGGCACGCTCGACATGCTTGTGCTCAAGGCCCTGGCCGGCGGATCCCGGCATGGCTACGCTGTGGCGGAATGGATCCATGAGACATCTCACGATGTGCTGAGAGTGGAGGAAGGCGCGCTGTATCCGGCGCTCCATCGGCTGGAACTGAAAGGGTTGTTGAAGTCGGAATGGGGAACATCTGAGAACAACCGCCGGGCCAAGTATTACGCCTTGACCGCTGCCGGGCGCAAATATCTGGCCGAAGAGAAAGAACACTGGGGGCGAATGACGGCAGCTATAGCACGCGTACTGCAAAGCGCCTAGGGGAGTGGATATGCTGCATGAGTTCTGGTTGCGTCTGAAGGCACTGGTTTCGCGGCGCAAGTTTGACCGCGATCTGGACGATGAGATCGCTTTTCATCTGGCCATGCGCGAGGAAAAGAACCGCGCGGCGGCAGGCACCGACGATCTGGCGCGCCAGGCCGCGCGGCGTCAGTTTGGCAATGCCACGCTGGCGCGGGAAGAGTTGCGCGAGATGCGCTCCTTCACTCTGCTTGAGACCTTGTGGCAGGACCTGTGTTATGGCGTCCGGCTGCTGCGCAAGAGCCCGATGTTTACCCTGGTGGCGGTGATGACGCTGGCCTTCGGCATCGGCGCCAATACATCAATCTTCTCGCTTACTTATCAGGTGCTCTTGCGGCGGCTGCCTGTGCCGCATCCGGAAGAGCTTGTAGTGCTGCGCTCGCCCGGACCGAAAGAAGGCCAGACCAGCAGCGATGGCGATACCGGAACTTCATTTTCTTATCCTCTATACAAAGACCTGCGCCGCGATGGCAGTCAGGTTTTTACCGGACTGCTGGCGCGCTTCCCCGTGGAATTGAGCGTTTCCGGGCTGGGACACACGGAACGGGCCGCCGGGGAGCTGGTTTCGGGAAACTACTTTGAAGTGCTGGGCGTTGCGCCCGCCCTGGGCCGCGTCTTTGGCCGCGAAGATGAAACCGCGCCCGGCGCCAATCCAGTGGCGATGCTGAGCCACGGCTACTGGACGCGGCGCTTTGGCAACGATCCTTCCGTACTCAACAAACAGATCAGCGTGAACGGTACTCCGCTGACGGTGGTGGGCGTGGCGCGAGTGGGTTTCACCGGAGTGCAGATCGGACAGATGCCAGACATCTTTGTGCCCATCACCATGAAAGCGCAGATCACTCCGAGTTGGGACGGGCTGGAAGACCGCAAGATGCACTGGGTAGCCGTGCTGGGACGCCTGAAGCCGGGTATGAG
Source organism: Terriglobia bacterium (assembly GCA_020072585.1). Classification (GTDB taxonomy): domain Bacteria; phylum Acidobacteriota; class Terriglobia; order Terriglobales; family Acidobacteriaceae; genus Angelobacter. Next base: position 245,620 of record JAIQGL010000001.1, read on the forward strand.
CCGGACTGGTGCGGAGGCGGCTGTGCAGGCCGTGTTTCGTCCACTTCTGCAAGCGGAGATACCGCTGGAGAAGGTTCCGGACAAAGTGCAGCCGCGCTTTCTGGCACGCAAACTTTTGCTCGACCCGGGATCGAATGGCCGTCCCATCCTGCAACGCGATACCCAGGAGCCGCTGGTGTTTCTGATGGCGATGGCGGCCCTGGTGCTGTTAATGGCGTGCGCCAACCTGGCCAGCCTCATGATCGCCAAAGGCGAAGTGCGTCAGCGAGAGATTGCGGTGCGTCTTTCCCTCGGCGCAAGCCGCAGGCGTGTTCTGCGCCAGCTTCTGACGGAAGGCTTTCTGCTCGCACTGGCGGGCGGGATCGCGGGATTGGGCCTTGCGCCACTCATTCTGCGCGCCGTCCTCAGCGCCATACCCATGGATGCTGGAATGCTGGGGCTGACCGCCGATCTTGATCAACGCCTGCTCGGCTTTGCTCTGGCTCTGGCCGTGGCGACCACGCTCCTGTTCGCGCTGATGCCGGCGCTGCGCCTGGTGCGCGTGGATCCACAGACGCCGCTGAAGGAGCAAGGCAATAGCGCTTCCGGCGGCATTTCCACTGTGGGCTTGCGCAAGTGGTTGACCGTGGCCCAGGTAGTGCTGACCACGGTGCTCTTGGCGGGAGCGGGACTTTTTACCCAGAGCCTGATCAACATCCGCAACGTCGACCTTGGTATACGGACTGACCATGTTGTTCAGTTCACCGTTGCCCCGGGCCTGAACCGTTACTCGCCCGCTCAAACTCTTACTTTCGTGGAGCGCCTGCGCAAGGCCATCGCCACGCAGCCCGGTGTGCTCTCAGTAAGCGCGGCTGAGATCGCCGTGTTTACCGGCAACACCAGCCAGGGCAGCATTACCGCGGAAGGCTATACGGCGCCGGAGAGCGAGAGAGTCGCTGTCTCCAAGAACTGGATAGGCCCGGATTATTTCTCAACCATGAAGGTCCCTTTGATCGCCGGCCGCGAATTTCAGGAGCACGACAAGGCTGATAGTCCCCAGGTTGCCATCGTTAACCAGACGCTGGCGCAGCGTTACTTCGCTGGGCGCGATCCCATCGGCAAGCACATCATCTTCGGCCAAGGCAATGTTCGGCCTGATATTGAGATTGTGGGCGTAGTCAAGGACAGCAAACACGAAGATGCGATCACGCCGATCGTTCCCTTTGCCTACATGACGTATGCGCAAGACAAGAGCGTGGCTGGCGTTACCTTTTACGTGCGCACCGCGCAGGACCCGCTGGCCACGGCGGCTACGCTGCGGACCACGGTGGCGGACCTTGATTCCGCGCTACCCGTCTATGAGCTCAAGACGCTGGACGAACAACTGAAGGAGTCGATGTTCGGCGACCGCATCCTGGCTTACTTCTGCCTGTGGATGGGATCGCTGGCGGCGATGCTGGCCGCGCTGGGCCTGTATGGAGTGATGGCATACATGGTCGCGCGGCGCACGCGCGAGATCGGCATCCGCATGGCGCTGGGAGCAACACGGGACAGCGTGGCTTGGCTGGTCCTGCGTGAAGTGCTGCGCATGACCGCCGTGGGCCTGGCTGCCGGACTGTGTGCCGCGCTGCTTACGGGAAAGCTCATTGAGTCGCAACTGTTTGGCGTGAAAGGCTGGAGCCCTCTGGTTCTGGGCCTGACAGTACTGCTGCTGGCCGCAACGGCGCTCGCGGCCGGCATTCTTCCCGCGCGTCGCGCCGCGCGAGTGCAGCCCATGATCGCTCTGCGTTACGAATAGGGGGCCGGAACATGCTGTTTTTTCCCCATTTGGGGCAGCCCTGTTGCGGTTAGGTTTTCGTCTAAAGCTGGGTTATGCTTTGCCTTCTGCATGGCGCCTGGTACGAGCAAAGCACGCAGCACTGCGGCCCTGGCGGAGTTAGACACTCTGCGCCGGGAGTTTCGCGCGCGGATCGCCACATCCAGCAGGCCTCCGGTCTTTACGTCGCGGGTGGGTGTTGTGCTTTCCGGCGGAGGAGCACGTGGCGCTTATGAAGCCGGCGTGCTGATGGCTTTTCAGGATGCGCAGGTGCCCACCCACATCATCGCCGCTACTTCTGTCGGCAGCATCAATGCCGCATCGTATGCGGCGCATGCGGAGGGATTCATCGGCCGGACCGAGCCCCTGGTGGATGCCTGGCTGGAACTTACGCCGGCCACGCTGGGCATTGACTGGTCACGGTACATCTTTCTCCTCGCCGGACTGGTGGCGGCTTCCGCCGGCATCGGCAACTTTATCTGGCTATGGATGCAGCAGCACGGCGTTTACCTGAAGTCGTATCACCCCAAGTTCACCTGGCTGGCTCTGGGCGTTGCCGGCGTATCGATTTTGCTGTTTGCCGACAAGCTGTCTTACGTCGGCTACGTGACCATGAAGTTCGCCCGCGCCCGCCACTGGGAGCCGGACTGGCGCAAGACCTGGGTTTCGATCGGTGCCAATGTGCTGGTTTGGGGCTTCATCTTTCTTTTTCTCGACTTCACCTACATTCATCTGCCCCTTGAAGATAATTCCACGCTGGAAGTAAGCACGCACGTGCCCATGCTGGTGGCGATGCTCGTTCTGTTGTTGTTGTACAAACTCCTGCAAGACCCGCTCAGCAAACTCAGTCACCGGTTTTTGCGTATGCCGTTGCGCACCGGCTTGTTCCCCAATTTCGACCGCATCAAGTTTCTGCGCGCGCGCATTCCGCAGGAAAAACTGCGCAACTCCGCGATCCGCATCATCATGACCGCCACGGACATTCAGCGTGGCGCAGCGCGGTTTTTTTCCAACGCCCCGGTTGAAGTTCTGCTGACCGATCCCGGCGTGAATGAAGAGTTTGTGCGCAAGGAAGTGGAACAGCCGCAGGACCTGGTGCTGGCCGCCGTAGCATCTTCTTCTTACACATTTGCCTACGAAGCAGTCAGCATGGATGGCCGCTTGTGGACCGATGGCGGCATCATGACCAACCAGCCCGTCCTGCCCGCGCTGCGCCTGGGCGCCGACGTGCTCTTCCTGGTGCTGATTGCGCCGCTTGAAGGCGCGAGCCAGACCGAGGCCATCAAGACGTTTCTTGACGTAGGCGTGCACGCGGTGGACATTCTGATTTCCAAGAATTTCAACTCAGACATTGCCATGCTCAGCAACATCAACCGGTTCTGTTCGGTCTATGCCAATGAGATGGGAGTAAAGCCGGAACAACTGGAGCTGGAGATCGGCAAGCAGCGTTACCGTTTTGTGAAGTTCTTCAACATCGCGCCAGAGAAGCCGCTGGTGGCCGCGGCGCTGGATTTTGACAGCGAAATTATCAGCCCGATCATTGTCCAGGGGTACTGCGATGCGGGTAAGGTCATACAGCAGTTTCTTGAATATGAGGCGTCCTGTCCTCCGCGCGAATCCAGACGTGTGGTCCGGCTGGCCGCGGAACGTCCCGAAGGAAATTTCAGGGTGACGAAAAAATAGGAGCGAAGGGTGCATTCAGCCGGTCTTCGTCACAGACGAGGGCCATCATAAAGTTAGGCAGGGGCGTCGTCGCTTCCATGCGGCCCGGAGAATGCAGCATGCTCCACGTGGCGGTTTAGTTAGGAGGCAATCTGCCTTGAGTTCTTGCGCACTTTCCTCACATGATCGAGCACGATCACCGTTCCCACCCAAACCGTTGCCGCCAGATATCCGGCCAGAACGTCGCTGGGGTAATGCACTCCCAGATAAATGCGTGATATGCCAATGGCGACGACCAGCGCAGCGGCAATCACCCAGATCACCACGCGCAACCAAACAGATTTAGTACGGGCGCTGAGCAGCCCGGCCATCACGCCGTAAAAACAAAGCGAGGACAATGCATGCCCACTGGGAAAACTGTAATACCTGGCCGGTGAGCCAAAGAACGCCGCAGGACGAACGCGATGGTAGGCGTATTTCAGCGCAAGGTCGAGCAGCACGGAGCCGATCATCGCAATGGCGAGCCACAGAGCAGCGCGCTTCCAGCGAAGTTTGGCAAAGACCATGAACGCGATCACAACCTCGACCAGAAGAATCTCATAGCCCAGGAGAGAAATGGCATGCATCACCCTGGTCATGCCGGCAGAGGCATACCCGTGAACCCAGTCGCGGACGACCTGGTCAAAATGCTGGGTATCGCCTTCAAGCACCTCGCTTCCAAGCTTGGCAAAAAGGAAGAGCGCAAGCACGGCCACGGCCATGCTGGCCACGATCGCAGCTTCAAACAGCGCCGTTGGCTGGGGCGCTTCCTCGGGGCCGGCAAGCTGGTCGTTAGCGTCGGGCATTGCGGGCCTTTGCGGTGAAAGTTACGATGAGCTCGTCCAGCTTCGCCAGAAGTGCGCCGTTGCCGGTGCGCGGATAGGAGGCCAGCTTCTCTGCGTACACCGGCAGGTTGAACAAAAACGATTCGATCTTTTCCTTAGTCGGTTCTTTCCACCATGCGCCGTAGCCAAGTTTATCGATGTAATAAGCGTTGAAGGTCTGTTCAAACTGGTTCTTGACCGGCATGGCAAGGTAGGGCTTACCCAGGTGAAGAGCTTCGCTCACCAGGGAAAAACCGGCATTCGCGATCACGGCCTTTGCCCCCGCCAGGTCGCGCAGAAACCCGTCCATGCTGGGCTTCTTGAACAAAATGTTGCCTTCCTGTCCTTCTGTGCCGAAGCCATAGGCGATGAACTTGCAGCGGACCTGCTTGAGCAGCGCGGCCAGCTCTTTTGCCGGCGAAGTTACGTAGACCAGTACATGGTCGCCGGTCTGGGCCGTGGTGGAAAGCACTTCCTGACGCACGATGGGAGAAAAGAGAAAGGTGTTGCGCTTAGTAACAGGTGCGGGAAAAAACGAGAGCACAATGTATGCGTCTGCCCGCGGCGTCATCATACGGGTCACCAGCCTAACCGCTGCGGCATCGCGCTGGAAGCCGCGCGGCAGGGAAACGCGTGTATTCGTGATGGCGTGCTGGTTGTCAATGGCAATGACCGGCAGGCGCTTGTGGTGCCCAACGTGGCTGGTGAGCGGCTCAAAATCCGTGATGACCAGCTCAATGTTTTTTTCGTCGGCCAGGCGGGAAAGCTCTTTCAGGCTGCGGGCTGCGCGCGGCGCTTTGAACAGGTTGCTGGCCACGGTGCGCTTATAGCGCACGCGGTTGTTCACGTAGCTGAGCTGGAATCCAAAAATCTCCGTGACCGGGAAGCTTTCACTCAAGTTGCGCAGCCCACGATCAAACGAGACCACGTGCACATTGTGTCCGCGTTGCTTGAGGTGAGTGATGATTTCTTTGGCGCGCGTGGAGTGACCAGAACCTTCGCCGTTGACACCGTAAAGAATATTCGCCATGGGATGATGGCAAGTATATCGTTTCGCCGATTCAGGAAGGGGGAACCGGGATCAGGCTGGCGTCTGGGCGGACTTGGCGCGAGACTTTGCCAGCGAACTCAAGCCGCGCAACACCATGTTGAAGTGACCGCCGTTGCTGGTAACAAACTTCAGCCGGTTGCCGCGCCCGAGATAAGATTCCGGACGGGCCGTCTCAATTTCCTGCCAGAACCAGCGCTGCATGCGCCTCAGGTCAAAGGCGTTTCCGTTCCGGGTATAGAGGGCCTGTGCTGGTCCCAGGGTGAACCAGTCATGCTTCACGAAAGATTTGTACTCTCTCTCCGCAGCATCCCCTGGAAAGATGTACCACTCGTCAAAGATCTCAAACGGGATGGCGGAAACGTTGTCACCGACGGGAACATGCAAAGAGCGCCCGGAAACGCGCCATCCCCGTTCCATCTCTTCAGATGTGGGATGGAGAGGGCCGGCGTCAAAAGAGGTGATGACGATGTTCTTGTTGGCGGCCACCGCCGGACAAATTTGCAGCACGTCATAAATTTCATGGGCTGAGGTTTCCAGCCACCGATACTCGCCTTGTACACCGTGAAACATGCCTTCCTCTACAACATTCACGCAATCCGGGCCGCACCCAGACTGTTTTCGGCTTCCCACACGCCTTCAAAGTCAACAAAGTAACCGCGTACGTTCAGCTCCGGAATTTCCCCTTGCAGGAAGTTCAACGCCCGATGCAGGTCTTGCCTGTGGTTTTCTGCTTCTCTGTCCGTATCATGCTCAAATGCAGCCAGACCGCCATAAGCGCCGCAATCAGAGTGGAGCATCAGCAAGACCGTGTGCGTACCATGCAGGCGCATGGACTTCCGGACCTGCTCCAGAACAAACTGGCGGTCGGCTTCATTTTCGTCTCCGGCCAGGCACTTGGCGCCTCCCGCTACCAGAATAGGATCGAAAGACATCACACCGATGCGCTTGGTCAGCTTGCGCAGCACCAGGTCAAAGCGATGGTCAAAACACCACACAATTGCAGCGTCAGCCGTGTATCTTTCCCGAGGAGATTGGAAATGGAATATCTTGCGAATAGGGCACCTCAGTTGTGCTGACTTATTATAGTCGGGGAAAGAGTGAGGAAGCCTTAAGAATCGCTCGCACCCATGCGCGGACCACCCGAAAAATGACCTGGAAAGTGTGCAACTCTCGCCGGGGCGGAACCTAAGAATCCCGGCGCTCAAAGATTCTCTCTCCCCGTATACTCTTCTAGTTCCGGAGAAACCATGAATTTTGCCCAGCGTTGGACCAAGTTCTCGATTGCCGCTTTCATTCTTAGCCTTGCCCTTTCAATCCCGGCTGCCGCCTCCAGCATTACCTTCAAAATCACGTTGCCGGCTACACAGCCGCAGCCGCTCACGGGACGGCTCTACGTGATTATTGCCCGGGCCAATGATCCTGAGCCACGGCTACAGGTGGGCGGTTGGCGGTCACGAACGGAGTTGATCGCCATCGACGTGCAGGGGCTGCAGCCAGGGCAGGCGGCCACGCTCGACCCGTTGACGCTGGGCTATCCGCTCAAGTCAGTGCGCGAGCTTCCCGCCGGCGACTATTACGTCCAGGCACTGCTGAATGTGTATACACGCTTCCAACGCTCTGACGGCAATACCATCTGGGCGCACATGGACCAGTGGGAAGGCCAGCAGTTCAACAAGTCCCCGGGCAACTTATACAGTGAAGCCGGGCATTTCCACCTTGATCCGCTCACGGGATATGAGATCCGGTTGAGCCTGGATAAAAAGATCGGCACGCCGCTTCCGCCGGGTGACACGCAGTATGTAAAACACATCAGGATACAGAGCAAGCTGCTCACGCAGTTCTGGGGACAGCCCATCTACCTTGGCGCCACGGTGCTTTTGCCGGAAGGTTATGAAACGCATCCGAACGCGCACTACCCGGTGCTCTATGAGCAGGGGCACTTCAGCCTGCGCGCGCCGCTCGGGTTCTCCACTGAGCAATCTCCGGCGGACCTGCCGGTGCGTGAGGGCCGCATCTCCGGGCCGGAGTTGTACAAGCGCTGGACGGGAGTCAACTTCCCGCGCATGATCGCGGTCACCTTCCAGCACCCGACAGTCTACTTTGACGACTCCTATGCCGTGAATTCCGTCAACAACGGACCTTACGGTGACGCGATCATGAACGAACTGATTCCATACGTGGAGGAACACTTCCGCATCATCCGCCAGCCGTACGCGCGCGTTTTGTCCGGCGGATCGACCGGCGGCTGGGAGTCGCTCGCGCTGCAGGTGTTTCATCCCGAGTTTTTCGGCGGAACGTGGACTTTTTATCCTGACCCGGTCGATTTCAGCCGTTATCAGTTGGTGGATATCTATAACGACAACAGCGCCTTCCTCGCGCCCAACTATGACCCGCCCATCCCGGAGCGCCCCATGTCCCGCACGCCGGAGGGACAAGTGGATGTGACCATGCGACAGATGAGCCAACTAGAGGATGTCCTGGGCACGCACGGACGCTCCGGGCAGCAGTTTGAAGCCTGGGAGGCCGTCTATGGCCCCGTGGGAGTGGACGGCTATCCCAAGCCGCTGTGGGACAAAACGACCGGCAAGATTGATCCGACAGTTGCCCTTTATATGCGCAACCACGGCTACGACCTGCGCTATTACCTGGAGCAGAACTGGCCCAGGATCGGCCCCCAGCTGGTGGGCAAGCTGCATATCTATTGCGGCGATATGGACCATTTCTACCTAAACCTGGCGGTGTACAAGCTGGAAGATGCGCTCAATCGCCTCAGCAATCCTGCGTACGGCGGATCGTTTGAGTACGGCCGCCCGATGAAGGGCCATGGTTGGACTCCGCTCAACCAGGCGCAGTTACTGACCGTGATGGCGAACCACATCACGCTGAATGCACCGGCGGGCGCGGATGCGTCGTGGAAGTATTAGGCAGCACAGCCTCTGGGAGGCTATCTTTCTTTCCCTCGTCACACTGAAGCCAGAAAAAGCTTGACAGCCTTATATCTATCTGCGACGGTTGTCATAGATGGCTAGTTACTCCACACGCGAAGCAGCCAGAAAGTTGGGGCTCCAAGGTGCCACCCTGGCCCGATATATTGTGGTTGGGAAGCTGCCAAGCCCTGAGGTCGTGATTACCGGCAAGACCACAACGCATAGATGGACGGACGAAGACATCGAAAACGTCCGCAAGCTCCTGCCCAAAATCGCCAACGGCAGGAAAACCCGCTACCAGAAGCTGCGGGCCAAACAGAAGGGAACCAAACCGCAGACCAAAAAGAAGCAAAAACCATGACGGGCAGCGCCCGGTGCTTCAACACCGAACGCGCCCTAACCGAAGTCGCCTATCAAGGAGGCAACCATGGCTGTTCATAAAGCTATACGCTCCAATTCCTTGGCGCAACCCGCGCGCCGCCGCCCCAACCTTCAACCAAACGGCCTCGAATCAAAAGACTTCCAAGCAACAGATCTACAGCTAAAAGACCCGCGGCCAAAAGAACCGCAACTGAAATCCGAGCTGTTTGAAGCCATTCGCCACCTGAACCGCGGCCTTGGCGTGGCTCTGTCCTCACTCGACTCGCTGCAACGCAAAGACCGCTTGCAAGCGCCGGGCATCTTCCCTCGCGACCTTCTGCTCTCCTGCCGCAATCGCACGGAAGCACTCCGCGCCCAGATCAACCGCGACCTACTCCATTTGATTGCCGGACATGAGGAACAGGAGGCCGAACGCTTCAGCCAACTCTGCGGCCAGCCCGCAGAGTCTTCCTCAAACCCCAGGCGCAACCGCTGCTCCTAACCGTCACACTTTGTCCATGGGCGGCCCGTCTCGCCACGTGCCGCCCACCGGCCGAGTGCCCCAGCGAGCTGACATTCGCATGGTGCCGTGCCTTTGTCCGCTGCGGGCAGCCCTGAGGGGTGAAGTCTATTTCTTTCTTGGCGCCTTCGCGGCAGCGGCGTCCACCTTGGCCAGCAGGTCCTTCGCTGGTTGCTGGTAGGGGCCCTGCATCGCCGCGAGCTCGCCCAGCGTCGCTTTTGCTTCCGGGAGCTTGCCGGTCTTGGCGTAGGCGAATCCCAGCCGGTAGAGCGCCGCGGCATAAGCGTCAGGATTGGTCTTCAGCTCTACTGAAGCGGTCTTCAACTCCGCGATGGCCGGCACATTTTTTTCCTGCTTGAGCATTGCGTAGCCGAGCGCGGAATGGGCCAGGCCGGAATAGAGTGCGAGTTTGTTTTCGTCGGTGGCGGTCTGCCCCTTGGCAAGGTCCAGCGCCTTGAGAGCATAGGTTTCCGCGCGCGCGGCGAAGGTGGCATCAGCGCTTTCCGCGAAGGCATTGGCTAAGGCCGCCAGCATGCTGATGCTGTTGGGATTGGCAGCGAGCGCTTTTTCCCCGAAAGTGACCAGGCGCGCCGATTCGTTTGTCTGCCCTAGCGTGTAGACGGCCATTTGCATCACCTGGTCTTCAAAGCGCGAACCGGGGAAAGCGGCGATATAGCGCTCGATATAGCCCATGCGCTTCTTGGGATTCTCTTCCGCCACCATGGCATTGAGCCCCGTGACTTCCAGGTATTCATACGACTGGCGGAACGGCTCCTGCTCCTGCTGCACGCGCAACTTGAACTCTTCCGGGTCCATGCCTTCCGGTTTGGTTTGCTTGGTGATCCCGTTGAAGGCATCGCCGCCGCGCACGGCGCAATCCACCACCTTGTCATTGGCCTTGGCCTTCTGGGCAACCGTGGCCAGCGCAATGAGAATGTCGAGATTACCGGGTTGCAAGGCGGAGGCTTTTTCGCCATACTCCATGGCCTTGGCGGTGTCGCCCTGGTCCATGTATTGCTGCGAGAGCTGCCAATTGCCATAGGCCACGGCTTGCTGATTGGAAGCGAATTGCTGGAGAAATTCCTGCAACATGGTCAGGCGCTTGGCCGCGTCCTGTTCCGCGGAGATGGCCTGGAGCGCCTTGTCTTCAGGGGTCCCCGCGGGAATCATGATGCGCGTGACCTGGGCGCCGGCGGTGAAGGTCGAGAGCAGAACGAAACAGAGAAACAAGCGTTTCATGCCGCACCTCCTGGTTGTGCTAGAAATCGTAGCGCCGCGCCGGGCCGGGAGCAAGCGAAAATCGGCACGCTCAGACGCCGATGTCCTCATTCCACAGTTTTGGGTTCTTGCGAATGAACTCTTCCATCATCCGAATGCATTCCTCGCTTTGCACAACTTCAATTGAAATGCCGCGTGCGCGGAGAAGCTCTTCTTCGCCCATGAAGGTGCGGTTCTCGCCGATGATGACGCGGCGAATCCCGTAAAGCAGGATCGCGCCGGAGCACATGGAGCAGGGAGACAGCGTGGTATAGAGAACGCATTCGCGATAGACAGCGGCGGATTGGCGGCCGGCATTTTCCAGCGCGTCCATTTCGCCATGCAGGATGGCGCTGCCTTTCTGCACACGGCGGTTGTGACCATGGCCGATGATCTTGTCGCGGTGCACCAGGACCGAGCCGATGGGGATACCGCCTTCCTCCAGCCCCAGGCGGGCTTCCTGGATCGCGGCCTGAAGAAACGGGTCAGTAGCAGGCATGGTTTGCTCCTGAGCAAAACCTTACCACGGGAGGGGGATCGCCGACATCGCGCGGGAACGCCGTCATCGCACGTCATCGGATCGAACCGATGCTGCCTACCCGATCTTTCCCCAATTCCTCTGTTCCACTGTGTTTCAAGGTTTTGGATTTCGATCTTATCAGTGTCATCTGTGTGAATCAGGGGCGGGGGTTGTCGAGGGGGCAGAGAGGAGTCAGAGATAGAACCTGTCGTCAAGCAAGAAAAAATGGCCTGGACTACCTTCTATCCAGGCCGAATCAGCAGGAGATGCGAAGGTAAGGGACTATGGACCGGCAAAATCGAATTTGACTACCACGGACGATTCTTCCGCGGCAGGCTCATATTTCCATTTCATAACAGCAGTGACAACCGCCTGGATCAGCACTGGATTGCCGCCCAGGGCTTTTACGTCTTTCACCCTGCCATCTGTTGCAATCAGCAGTTCAACGCGAGCGCTTCCGCTAATGTTATTTCTTCTGGCCAGTTCGGGATAAACAGGTTCTATCCGGCTTTTCAATTTTCGAGAGGTTGTTTGCGCGCTAGCCGGAAAGAAAGTAAGAAACCCAATGATTGCCAGTATGCTGGTGTAAACCAATGGACCCATCCAACGGGGGCGTACATGGCGACGAATGGAATTCCAATTCACTGCTTCTCCTAGAATGTCTGCGTTCGCGGCTTGCCATGATCCCGCTTGCAGACGGCACGTTGAGTGCATCCTAAGCCAGAATGATAGAGGCGGGAAAGTCACTAAAGTAACCCTGTAACATGCCGGTAACTAAGAGTGGGACGAGTTGAACTTTAACTTGAAGACTGAGCACTGGTGGCAGAAGACTCCGGGGTCGCATTCGCAGGCGAAGCGATGCCAGGAGCGTCCGAACGGCCGCGCACCATGAAGTATCCACAGGCTGAAATCAACGCCAGAAAGCCCGCGCAGGCGATGAATAGAGGCCGAATACCAAGTTTTTGCGCGAGAAATCCAGAGAGCAACAGCCCGAACACCTGGGCGAGCGAAATCAGCGACATAAAAGTACTGCTGACGCGGCCCACCATGACCGGGGGCGTTTCCTGCTGTGACATGGTTTGCGCCGGCACCCATACAAAAGCAATGGCAAAGCCCATGGTGAAAGTACTTAGAGCAGCCATGGGGGTACTGCGGAAAGCTCCCAGCAGGGCCGCCGAAATGCCGAGAGAAAAGAGTCCGCCCAGCACAACGTGCGCTTTGGAGCGGTTGCGCACCAGCCGGGTGACAAGCTGTGTGCCCACGATCAGGCCTACGCCTACCATGGCGCTGATCGCGCCAAACATGAAAGAGCCGGCATGGAGCGTGTCGCGAATGTAGATGGAAATCAGCGGACTAAACGCACTTAGCACAAAGAAGGCCATCGCCATGGCGATGAATACGAAAGCCAGCCCCGCATGGGTGAAAATAAACTTGTTGCCGGCCAGAAAATCCTGGGTAAGCGACTTGACCGTTTTCTCGCCCTGTGCGCGCGCTGGGCGGAGGATGATCAGCCCGGAAATCATGGCGGCGGAAAAAATAAAACTAGCAACGTCAAGGTAGAAACAAGCCTTTTCCGTCAGCCAAGCCACCAGCATACCTGCGGCTGCGGGCGACAACAGGCGCACAACATAAAAAGCCTGGGCCATAAGCGCGTTGGCTGCCAGCAATCCCTCCGGCGGCACAATGGTGCGCACCGTCACGGATTGTGCCGGAGCAAAAAAACTGGAAACCGCGCTTAGGGCGATAAAGATGGCCGAGATCTGAGCAACATCGCGCGCAAAGACAAGCAACAGAATGAGCCCGGCGCGGATGAGATCACTGGCAATCATCAGGCGCTTGACGTTCCAATGATCAACAAAGACGCCAGCAACCGGGCTGATGACGGCAAGCGGCAGCATATAGGCGATGGTCACAGCCGTGACCTGCAATGCCGTCCCGTGCCAGCGGAACGTGATGAGGCTGATGACGCCGAACAAGGCAAGGAAGTCGCCAAAGATGCTGACAAACTGCGCCAGCCAGAGCGTGCGGAACGGCTTGAACTTCAAGATCGTCTTGAGTGTATAAGCCGCTGGAGAAGTTGTTTCAGCTGGGGAAGCCATTGACCGTCTCGAGTGTCTCTGATTGGAAGCTTATCGCACGTAGCTTGCTTGTGCCGCGAGCGAGGAAGAAAAATTCATTTCGAAGAAAAAATTCGGGCTGGGGTCCTGTATTATTTCGCAGCAGAATCGGCGGCAATTCCATTTTGCCCGGCATTGCAATGACCGGATTCGATACCGGCAATGGTTTATTGGAGTCTTTAATTGAGGGTCTGTTTTGGCCCTCTCTAAGTAATTGAAAATAGGCGAGTAATGGTGTGGGCCTGTTCGAAATGAAAAAAGCAATTTAGAGTAGTACGTAACTTGGTTGCACAGGAAACACCCCCGAATGTCTCAACACGCTCCCCCCGCCACGTTGCTTCTGATCGTGGCAACTGAACCCGCGTTGCGCTTGCGGCTGGATTGGCTGGAACGCGCGGGATACCGCGTAAGAACAGCTTGCAGCCTGAAAGAAGTGGACCAGGCCTGCAATGGCCAGGCGTTTGACATCATCCTGATTGCCGATACCGTGGAGCCGCGCATGAAGAAGGCGATCAGCCATACGGTCAGGTACTACCTTCCTGAAGCGCCGATCCTGCAGATGGGACGCATCCGCCCGGATATTGATGGTGGCAATAGTTTCGTAACCGGCGATTCGCGCGAAGGAGTGCTGGAATCCGTATCAAAAATTCTGAAGCGCCGCGATGACATCAGACCCGCGGCGATCTAGCACAAAAGGGCGACTGCGAGCCTGGGCGACATTTTCATGGTAAAAAAAAGAGGAACCTTGAGCGGTTCCTCTTTTTATTTGGCTGAGCATTGATTGGTTGAGCAAAAGCTATTTTGGTGCTGATGTGCCGGCATCGGCAGTCTTCAAGCCAATGGCATCGCCCGAGAGAACGAGTTCAACACGGCGGTTCGCCTGGCGTCCTTCAGCAGTGTCATTGGATGCAACGGGCTGCGTCTTGCCAAGACCGCGCGATACGATGGAGCTGTCCGCGATCCCCTGTTGCACCAGATAGTCGCGCACGGCGCGCGCGCGGTTTTCTGAAAGCTTCTGGTTGTATTCGTCACTTCCCACGGCGTCCGTGTGGCCTTCCACTTCAAGATGCAGTCCCGGGTGTGCGATGACGATGCCGCTCACCTTGGCCAGCCGCTCACGCGCACCGGAGAGCAATTCAAAACTGCCGGTCTTGAAGAGGACGTCAGACATGTTGGCGATCAGGCCCCGGGCTGTATCGCGCGTGGACAGGATTGTGTTCAGCTGTTGCAGAAGCTGCGCGCGCAGGTCAGCTTTTTCCTGCTCCGCCTGCTGGCGCAGACGGTCGGATTCTTCAGCGGCCTTACGGGCCTTGTCTGCTTCCACGGCCAGAGCCTGCTTTTGTTGCTCTGCGGCGGCACGGGCGGTATCTGCTTCTTTACGCGCGCTCTCTGCTTCCTGCCGTGCCTTTTCGGCCTCCGCCTTCATGCGCTCCGCGTCAGCCTGGGCAGCCTGCGCCGCTGCTTTGGCTTGCTCAGCCTGGACACGGGCATCTTCTGCGGACTTACGGCGCTGTGCTTCATCCATGGCGTCCTGCCGGGCTTTGGCTTCACGGTCTTCCGCGGCCTTCTTGTCCGCGGCCGCCTTGGCCTGGGCTTCTTCCTCCGCTTTTTGCTTCACAGCCATCACGCGGGCTTCCTCGGCGGTGCTTACGGTTTCCCGCGCCAGCGTTTCCACGGTGCTTTTATCGCGCTTCTGAACGTAAGCTTCTTCCGCTTGCCTGAGCTGCTGCGTGGCCTTGGTCAGGATGGAAGGGGCGTATTTGTCAGCGGTCGCTAGATTGGCGATGCGCACGGCGTTGCGCGCCTCAAACAGCACACGCGGCGTTTTGCGGTCGATGCCGAAGATAGCGTCCTGGATCTTGGTGTTGGTGGCGGAGTAGGTGCCGCGTCCCAGCAGTTCGTATTTGGCTTCAATGTTTTCCTGGCGGCCCACCGTTGATGCGCCGACAACGTTTTCCATCACCACCATGTTGCCCGGCTGGTTGACGGCGAAGTAGGGCTCCGCGGTCACGATCATGCCGAACGTCTGCATGTCCGTGATGGCCTTGACGCGGCTTCCATTGTGATCAACCACGAGTTCGCCCAGGTTGACCGCGCGGCCTTCCGGGGAGATGGCCCACAGCACCAGCGATAGATATTCCAGGCCAAATTTGGTGGGATCATCCAGGCCTTCAAATTTGGCGTCGATTTCCACGCTGCTCTTCTTGCCCGCGACCTTGGCTTCACCGGAGGCATTTTGCATGAGTTCCGTGCCATGAAAGTCGATCTTCACGGCATCGCCGCGCAGCCGGTAATTGACAGCTTTGGTGGTGCGATGCACCGGCGCCGATTGCGGCGCGGCGGACTGGGCCAGTCCAACGGCGCTGAATGCGGCCAAACAGAGAAACAGGAAAAACGCCAGACATTTTTTCATGGCAATGCCTCACTTCAGGTTTTATTTCTTTGGATCAGTTCGGTATAACTCTATGTGACTCTGGGTATTATGAAAAGAGCACCGGGTAACAACAGGGCACATTGCACTTTGGTGACTCCCTGGAGCGAAAATGCAAATTTCGCCGGAAAACGTACACAGCGCCCGGTTCGATGCAGCTACCCGCCCCGCCCGCCGGGGCGATCATAACTTGCTTTCAAGCGAAAGGAAACTCAAAAGATGCAGCGAAAATATTTGGCAGTTGGAGTCATGTTTGTCCTGATGATCGCGGCGCTGGCCATCGCGCAGCAGCCTCCGCAAGACAAGAGCAAGCGGCCCAGTCCTCCGGGCACGGCCGAAGTCACTCTCAAAAACAAGAAAGTCACCATCGAATACAGCCGTCCTTTTCTCAAGGGCAGGAAAGTGGGCCAGGAACTCGCGCCTTACGGCAAGGTGTGGCGTACGGGAGCCAATGAAGCCACCGCGCTGACCACGGAAGTTAACCTGAATATCGGCGGTGTGAAGGTGCCCGCGGGCAAGTACACACTGTACACTCTGCCGTCGGAAGGCACGTGGAAGCTCATCATCAACAAGCAGACCGGCCAGTGGGGCACGCAGTATGACGAGAGCCAGGACCTGGCGCGCGTCGACATGAAGAAAAGCGCTTTGCCGCAGTCCGTGGAGCAGTTCACCATCTCCTTTGACAAGAAAGGGGAAAGCACGGCAGAGCTGAACCTGGATTGGGAGAATACGCGCGTTTCAGTGGCTGTAAAAGCTGAGTAGGTTCAGACGGGGACGATTGTACGGGGTGGCAGCGGCAGGCTAGAGTTCGCAACCGCTGCTGCTACCGCCGCCGGATGAGAGTCTTCCACTGCTGCTTGTGCTTGAGCCGGGAATAAAGAAATGCACTTCTCCGCTTTGCGTGGAAGAGACTGTGCAGCGGCCACTCACGGTTGATTCCGGTGACGCGTTGACCGTGTAACCCGTGGTGGGCTTGTTGCCGTCTCCCACGATGTCAAACACATAACCGTTCTTGAGTCCGCTGGTCAGCGATTCATCCATGATGATGCATGCGCTGGTGCTGGTGGGTTTTTCACAGGTAGTGCCGTGGCTGCCCAGATTTACCAGGCTCGGCGAATAACCCACTTCCGGATAGGTATTGAAATACAAAGTTTCCGCGGTGTGGATCGTCTTGACTGAGGCCACCGCCGCCGCTTCATTGGCGCGCATCTTGCCATGAATCAGGTTCGGAATTGCAATCGCCGCGATGATCAGAATGACCATCACGACAACCAAGGCCTCCACCAGGGAAAACCCGGCGTGTTTCGATCCTGCGCGATTGATAGAAGCTTGTGTTCTTACCATGGGCATAGCACAAAGGTAACGCCTTAAGGTGAGTACTAGGATACCCTAAAACTTCAGCTTCTCTGATTATTAAATCTCTAATGTTGGCAGAAAATATGCCCTAGGATTTAAGTGCTTTCAATTCAATGAGGCTGGAGTTACTTCGGTTTGCAGTCGAGGCAGATCGAGGTTGCAAACAAGTGCACACCCAGTGTTTCCGGGCCTAAAAAGGCTGCCTTTAAGATTTCTAATTCCATTTTAATCAGGCTTCCAAAGAAGCACTGCTAGCTTTGCACGGTACGAGGTGGTTATGTGCGAGCTCATCGTTTTTTACGTGCCGGCAAACTTTCAATCGTCTCCGGCAAAGTGGATGCCGCCATCAGAGCGGGGAAAGATCATCGAGTTTCAGGTGAAGCAGGCCAAAAAATCAGCTTAGGCAGCGGACCGATCGTCATCAGACACGCCGGCGCTTTTTGCCAATGCATCCCCCTGAGCCTGGTCCCTGTCCGGCAACAGTTCATCTTCTGAGCCTGGTCGATTCGCGGCAAACGGAAGAAACACGGCGCAGCATGTGCCGTGGAGCGCTTCGCCGGTGCGGCTCCGCACACGCAAACTGCCTTGATGCTTCTGCACAATGCCCTGACTCACCCACAAGCCCAGGCCGGTACCCTTGGAATTCTTGGTGGAAAAGAAGGGCTCAAAGATCTGCGACATGTTTTCCGCCGGAATGCCGCAGCCATCGTCAGCCACCGCCACGCGAATGCCCGCGCGGCCCTGCCCGTCATGCCCCTGTCTCACGCGAATATTGATGTTACCCGGCGCCGTGATGGCCTCAATCGCATTCAAGACAAGGTTGGAAAACACCTGCCGCAACTCAGTGGGAAACGCCGCCAGCGGGCCGACATCACTGAAATCCTTATGCACCGTAATCCGGCCCTGCTCAATCCTCTCGTCATAGGCGGCCAGGACTTCCTCGAACAAGTGCGGCACGGAACTCATGACTGGCGAGGAAATTTCACGGTAGAAGCCAAGTGTCTGCTTGGTGATGTGGACCACGCGCGCCAGCTCCTCTTCCGCGGTCCTGACATAGACCAGGGCGGACTCCGGCATTTTGGAGTTGGTGCGCAGGATGTAAAGCGCGTTCATCACCGAGGCCAGCGGGTTGTTGATCTCATGCGCGATGCTGGCCGCCAGGCGGCCGGTGGCGGCAATTTTTTCCGACTGCCGGAGCGTTTGCTCCGTGGCTTTGCGCGAGGTCACGTCCATGGCCACGCCGAGCATGCGGACAGGTATTTCGCCCATCACAATGGTGCGTCCGCGCGCTTCCAGCCAGTGCAGGCTTTTATCGGCAAGCACCACCCGGTATTGCACCTCATACTCGCCCTTCTTTGCCAGCGCGTCAGTAATGGACTGGTGCACGTGCTGGCGGTCTTCAGCAAAAATGCTCTCCATCCAGCTTTCATAGCGGCCATCAAATTTTTCCACTTCAATTCCATGCAGGCGGCGGATCTCGTCAGACCATGCCAGTTCGCCGGTTTGCAGGTCCCATTCCCAGATGCCGATTCCGACATATTGCTGCGCCAGCTGCATGCTCTCCTTGCCGCGCTCCAGTGTTTCCTGAGCGCGCCTGGTTTCAGCAATCTGCTCCTGCGCCTCACGGTAGAGACGAACGTTGTCAATGGCCACGGAGGCCATATGCGTCAGCTGGACCAGGATGGCTTCATCGTCGGGGGAAAATTCACCGGCCAGTTTCTGGGAGAGCTGGATCAGGCCAAGGTTCCTGCCATCGCGCGTGAGCAGCGGCGCGGCCAGCCAGCCGTAGCGCGTGGCGTCCGTCGCCCGGCGCACGGGACCCCAGGCATTGGAGCGCGATCCTGCGTGCAGCCGGACAGGTTTGTTGAGCTTGCACGCCAGCATGAACATCTCAGAACTCTCTTTGGCAAACTCCAGCGCGGTTTGCCCTTCCGCCACGGAGACACAGGTAATGCTGCGGTTCCAGTCGCCTCTGGGTAGCAGGGTGGTCAGCGCCTGGCGGGCGCCAATGATGTTTCTGGCCTGATCGGTGATGACCTGAAGCAAAGAGTCCACAGCCAGCGCGGAATTAATTTTGACCGCGGCTTCCGCCAGCGAGCGCAGCACTGCGGTACGTTGCTGCTCAGCCGCCAATGTCTGGAGGGACTCATGGTAGAGGCGGGCATTATCCAGCGCATTGGCGGCCTGCCGGGCGTATAGCTCAACCAGGCGCGACTGGCGGTCATTGGGAGAGTGCGGCTTGCGGAAGAACGTTACCACCACGCCCAGTGCGTCGCCACGGGCGTTGATGATTGGCATGCTGAAGATAGAGCGGAAGCCAATCTGGGTGGCCGCATCAATAAACGGAAAATATGTTCCGGACCTGTCGATGTCTTCAATCAGCACGCGGTGATCAGGAGAAAAAAACGATGCCGGCAGCTCGCCAAACAGCTTGATCTGCGGGGCCGTGAAGCCGGCAAAAGTTGCCACCTGCAAGGTTTTGCTGGAGCGTTCAGGGAGCAGGAGCAGCATTGCCAGGTCAGTTTTTTGGAGCGCCGCAATGGAGGCCAAAACGTCATTCAGCAATCGCTGCAACTCCAGGTTGCTGGAAAGGCGCACGCTTAGATCATGAAAGCGCTTGAGATCGCTGCGCTGCGATTCAAGTTCGTCACGCAGCCGCGCAAGATCGGTGTTGAGCCTGCCCGCGACCATTTCAGCGGCAGACCACTTCTGCCGCGCCAGGCCCACAACCAGCGCCACCGCGATCAGCAGCGCCGACCATAGTTCATTGCTGGAGACGGAGGTTTCCGGCTGATAGAGATAGGCGAAGGCGTTCAGCGCGGCAGTATTCAGCAGCACTCCAACCACGGCGGCAGGCAGTCCGCCAACCACCGCGGAGATGCATGCGGCAGCAATGAAAAACACCGCTACACCGGGATGGAAAATGGGCAGGCTATATCTGGCCACGCTCCACGCAGCCACAGGCAACAAGAATGTGATGACCCACGAAACCACACGCAGGCGAGCCGTAGGGGAGGGATACATTTTTCTCGTTTACTCCTGCTCTAAAGTGAGCTGTTGCAGACGAGTGGCCATTCGAGCATAGCACGCATTGGAGCATGAATTCCCAGCCTGGCTAGGGCATTAGGACGAGATGAGCAGTGAACTGATCGAGAGAAGCAGCAGGAATATAGCAACGGCGCCATGGGTCAAAAGATGCCGTGAATTGAGCAACCGTACATGCTGAGCGATGGTCTTGAATCTAAGAAAAAACCAAGACACGGTGCAAGCGTTGCCGGAGCCACCTTGCGGCTGGTCAACCTGGATATCGCCGCGAGTGCCAAAAGCGCAATTGTCAGAAAACTTCCAAACAGTCCAGTACTTGGTAATGGCCAGGTTACCGGCGAGTCTCTTCCGCCACAGAGGGACAAGGGCTTAGATTTTATGAAGTAATGGCGCATACTGAGAAACGATGGTAACCAATCAGTCTAATGAAACGCTATTTGTCGTTGTAGCAAAATTTTTGGGTGAAATTCGGGAAGTCGTAGGATTCAAAATAAACCGAAAGGGAGAATTCTTCACCTTCCCACCATATGCCCGCCTTCCTGGGGCAGTCGATTTTCATAGCTCCAAGCATGTTTCTGGCGAGAGGCATTTCGCGTGCCGCGTGGGTAAGAATCGTCAACCGATGCAGGAAACGAAGGTACAACTTCAACCCCTCTCCAATTTCTCTGGCATAGAACCTTTAATGAGCATGTCCTGTCTGAAAGGGCAATTCTCAAACTTGCTGTTACCCGGCACTAATGAAGGCGAAGTGATCTCCTTGGACTTGGATTCAGCCGATTTTAATGATGACATCTTTTTTGTAAAGATGTATCTCCTGCAACCTAACAGAGAAGATTTAGTCCCACTGCCCCTTGAGGTCGGTCCACGCATTCTTCATTTGATCAGGCAAGTCACACCTTGGATTGCCGTAGATCTATTTCAACAAAGTACGAAGTTATTCTAGAGCCATTTGAGTCTTTGTCTTTTCCGTCTTTCTCCGGGCTATGCTCTTGCGGTGTGTATCCCTCCAGAACACACAACCAAGGAGCAAATATGAAAAAGACGATTGTCAGACTGATTCTCGCGGCAGCTGCGCTGCTGGCGCTGTCCGCAACAACCGCAATGGCTGATGGTGGGGGATTGCCGCCACTGTGCAAGCCGGGCCAGCCACAATGCCCCGTAATTGCCGGCTAAATTCCTGTGGGGGGCCGGTGCTAAACTGGCCCCTTACATGCCCTTGGAAGCAATAAGCCTTATCACGCTGATAGCCTCCCTGGCCCTAGAAATCTGGCTGGGCATCCTGCTTTTTCGGCGTTCCGTTCAAAAGGATTTTCCGCTGTTCGTCGCCTTCATTGGGACTTCAATCCCCATATCGGCGGCGCGGTTGCTGACCATGCATCAGTACCACGCTTATTATTACGTATTCTGGAGTTCAGAAGCACTCCTGATCCTGCTCAGCGTGTCTGCGTTAAATCAAGTTTTCTGGCGAACTTACGATGGTTTTCGTTTCCTCTGGTGGTTCCGGCTGATCTACTACGGAGCTATCGCGTTGGCCTTGGCCATCGCGATCCGTAACGCCATCCTGAATCCGCCGGTCCAGCAGCACCCGGAGATCGCTTTCATCGTAGATGCCGAGATCGCCGCCAACATGGTCAGGGCCGGGATCGTGGCCGTATATGCCGTGATGGTTCGTCCGATGGTCATTGAGTTTCGGCGCTATCCCTTCGGGATCGTGGCTGGTTTTGGAGCATCGAGCCTAGGGCCAGTCCTGGCATTCTTCGCGCTTTCGGTTTCTGGAACAAAATATGGAAACTTTGCCAAAATATTCTCCACTCTGTCATATATTTTTGCCCTGGTAATTTGGCTGCGGATGTTCAGCCTGCCAGACACGGAAGAAAAAGAATGGAAACCGCCGATCCCACCCGAGGAGATGGCAAGAACGGTGCGCGGGTATATTGACGCGCTCGGGTTTTCCGGGAAGAAGAAAAAATGATCTGCTTGGCAATTGCGTTTCTGGTGTTGGCCTTCTGCTGGCTTCGATTCGTCACACGGCTCTCCCAACGGACAGTCCATGATGTGTACCCGTTCTTTCGCCGGATTGAAGGCGAAATTTTATATGGCAGCTTCCATCCGGACCCGGAGCACAATTTCAAATCCACTCACAGCCCAGAGGAATTCAGAAAGTGGCAGTGGAAGCGCATCCATTTGGCGATTCATCTATGCCGGGACATCACCGGCAATTGCCAATTGTTGATGAACTGGGCGGCCTATGAACGCAAAACTAATTGGCATTCATTCCCGGATGAGCTGCGGAGAGGACTACGCGAGTTTCAGATAGCTTGCCTGCACTCTCGCACAGCGTCTTTCTCCGTTCGCTTTCGGCTGCGCTTGTGGCTCGTTCGCATGAGGATGTTTCCTTTTTTGCCTATGCCGAGTTTCAGCAAAATCAGCAGTCACAGTGACACCTTGTACGCCTTCTACAAGACCGCCGAGGCAATGGCCGAAGTTATAAGCATGACTCACGGCGAAAAAATTCACCAGAACATGCTTGCAGTGCTGGGAACGGTGACCTTGGACAGCGACTAGCTTGCGATGCCAATTCTGACATTGGCGTATCGAAGGGCTCGGACACCGTTTTTGGCAGACATCCCACTCATCGAGCGACCTTGAGTTTCATCTCTGGCAACTCGCGCACTAAGCTAGTACCGCCGCCAAAGGAATTGGAATTGTCCATGCTCACGCTAAATATTCCAAACCAGTATTTATGAATCAAATCCTCGGGGCCGTTTTTGTCTAAAAAAAAAGCAAATAACGCGTCCTTACCGCTATCGAAATATATGGGCTTTCCGTCCTTCAAAATCTCGTAACTGAGCGTCGCGTCCTGGCCAGCCGCAATAACCGGAATTTCATCAAACACAAGGGTATACCGGCCCGATGCAGATTTTACGTCGTGTACTTTAACCATCCTCACTGCCTCACTTCCGTAATTGTGCAGCCAAAGAATGGGATGACCTGGTTTTATGGAGTCCCAAAAGTTGCGGGTTCCGTCGCGCTTTAGTGTTTCGAGCACGATGTGATGAATAGCAATCTTTCTGTCCAATGGTTTCTCTGTGTCGCTACGCTCCTCTCTGATCTGAGTCTTGGATTTGATTTGGTCAAGCAATCTCTGTTCTTTAGCGTCTGAGGATGCTTTCATTAACGAAGTCACGTAGGTGCTATAAAAATGGGTTTTTCGTGCCTCAACCCCAAGCACTTTTGCAATATCGTGTACGAGTTGGTGGATTTGGTTATCTGAATCGCATGAAAGACCGGTGATTCCGGGCAGAGGGCCCCGGAGCTGTTCTGCAGTCAGACCCGCCGCGAAAACTGGCGCTAGATGGCGTTCAGCTCCCCATCGCGCTCCAAGTTCAAAAAGAACCCACGTAGAATTCAGACTGTACTGAGTCAGCAATGCGATGAACGATTTCGCATTCAGCAACTCGCGCTTTAACTGTTCGTCTGTCTTCGTTCCCACAGATAAGCGATGGCCGTCTACGCTCGTACACCTGATTGCCTCTGGAGCGACAGGCAACGCGTTCTTAAGCAATTCAGTCAATGCGGCTGCAATGGCCGTGTCGAGATTGCTATGCGAAATGAAAATGCTGATCTCGTTGGAGGCTTGCGAGGCAGGCTCGCGTGCTGCCTCAGTAGGGTTTGGAGACGTTTGTTCAGAAGTCATATTTTGCCGGTCATCGGAGCTAGAGCTATTTGCGGAGATATCAAATCCATCTGCTGCGAGAGACTCCCGGAGCTCTTTCAAAAGTGCTGAATCCTTGCCTTCTTTGAGCGCAAGCACTACAAGTTTCCTGAGGACGTTCTCTGTAAAATACGGCGGCATGACTTGACCAAAATGTGAGTTTTTATCGCCAAATTTACACACAAACAAGTCAGATACTATTTCTGTCCAGTTGAACGAGTAGGCGGACGATGCCAAGTCAATGAATATTGGCGGGAAACTCGCATCAAAGAGCTTCGCTTTCCAGAACTGTCGAGCGTCCTGGGGAGTCAAGGCCCAATCCGGCAAGAGTCGCTCTAATGTTCGGCGTACCAACCCTAACGTCGGTTGGGAGAATTCAGGCATGTACTTATTTTATCGGGATAATCTGTTGGGATAATTTTGCCTTGACGAAAGCGAACAAAAGACGATATATTATCGTCGGCCCACAGCCTTGCAAGGAAGCTCTTTGACAATCCGTGACAAGGGGCAACAATCCAGAAGATACCCAAGGTGACGTGTGTCACGTCCCCGGCTATTGACTAGAATGTAACAATGGCGGTTCGGGTAGGGCGAAAATCGAAAGCGCGATTGGAGGTCGAAAGGAGCCGAAAAAGGGGCTTCGACAGTTCAGTGACAGTCTTGTCGAATTGCACTTTGCTCTTTGTTTGCAACAAACAGCTCATAAGGGGGGTGGGGGTGGCGAAAAGTTTACTAAAAAATTAACAAAACCACCTCGGCGGCGCGGCCCTGACGCTACCAGACCGATGCCAAATAGCTGCCGCGCTCTCTTCGCATCTGAACAAAAATGGTTTGAAAGCAATCCGTGGATAGCCGCTGTTTCCCGTAATGCCTAGAGTGGAGTTGCGGAGAACAAACATATGCAGCTACAAACATCTGGCAATGCAGGTCAAAAATGGTCGCTGGTGCTGGCGCGTGACGCCAAGGCCGACGGCCGGTTCGTCTACGCGGTGAAATCCACCGGAGTTTTTTGCCGTCCTTCATGCCCCAGCCGCAGGCCGCGGCGTGAGAACGTGGAGTTTTTTGATTCGCCCATACAGGCGCAGCAGGCGGGATACAGGGCATGCCGGCGCTGCACGCCCCTGGAACGCAATCCGCAGTCGCAAAAAGTTGAGGCGGCCTGCCGCTATATCGACCAGAATCTGGACATCACGCTGAGTCTGACGGCCATTTCGCGCCATGTGGCGATCAGTCCATTCCATTTTCAGCGGATGTTCAAGCGGATGCTGGGAATCAGCCCGCGCGAATATCAGCAGGCGCGCCGCGCAGGAAAGTTTCGCCAGGCGCTGCTGAATGAAGGCAGCGTGACGGAGGCGATCTACGAAGCCGGTTACAGCTCCAGCAGCCGGGCCTATGAAAGTATTCCCGCCCAGCTGGGGATGACTCCGTCAGCCTTCCGGAGCGGCGGCGAGGGGGTTGAGATTCGTTGCACGGTGATCTCAACCGAGTTGGGGATGTTGCTGGTTGCCACCACGGCGCGCGGTGTCTGCTCTGTGCGCTTTGGCGAAAGCGAAGCCGCCCTGATGCGCGAACTGAAACGTGATTTTGAGGCTGCGGAGATCCGTCGTGACGACCAGG
The DNA here is from genome assembly GCA_020072585.1 of Terriglobia bacterium. Classification (GTDB taxonomy): domain Bacteria; phylum Acidobacteriota; class Terriglobia; order Terriglobales; family Acidobacteriaceae; genus Angelobacter. The sequence continues at coordinate 270,856 of JAIQGL010000001.1, forward strand.
CGATGGAGCCGGTGGCAACGCAGGTAAAACAGTTGCTGACCGGATCGGCGGCATCACTGAATATTCCGCTTGATCTGCGCGGCACGGCGTTCCAGCAAATGGTATGGAAAGAATTGCGGCGCATCCCGGCGGGCCAGACGCGCAGTTATGCCGATGTAGCGAAGACCATTGGCCGGCCTAAGGCTGTGCGGGCCGTGGCGAATGCATGCGCGTCAAACCCGGTTGCGCTGGTGGTGCCGTGCCATCGCGTGGTGCAGAAGAATGGCAGTCTGGCCGGGTACCGCTGGGGCGTGAAGAGGAAGGCGGCGTTGCTGGAAAAGGAAGCAGCCGGCAAATAGTAACTAGCCATTCCAAAATTCGTTGCGCCGCGCGGCAAGCTACCCATATGCCAAAGAGGTCAAAAATTATGCCAGGAGAACGACAGCCTTCTCGGCCCATCGAAGCCTACAAGGCGATCATTGATCAGCTGGTCACCGAGACAAGTCACGGTGTCAATGAGAGGCTTGTTCGTGAGCAAGGCATCTTCAGGGGAGCCAGGGACGAGCAAGGTATCCATGCATTCGTTCAGTCCCTGACGACTGAGCAGCGGTCGACGCTGGCGCAGATGCTTCAGACTGAACGCATCGGGGCGATTCACGACGTATTAGCCGTCTTTACATGGTGGATCTTGGCCCGCAAGGTCGGCTTGACGTTCCGAGGTGAAGCGATGCCGGTGGAACTCAGCGGCATGGGTCTCCACGGGGACTACATTGGTCGTCTGGGTGATTGGGAATGGCCCGGCGACGGCGATCCGGCCTGAGTCTACCGTCGCCGCTGACGTTGTCGCGGGCGAAACTTCGCCATTTGCGCCGGCGGTTGAGTTGGGTAGGCTAGCTCCAAGTGGCAGAGGCCAAGGGCTACTTTTTCAGCAAAAACGAGAAGCCCTGAAACTTGTATTCTGACCAGTGCTCGGCTTTCACCGGTTTGATCTTCCCGCTGCGGACCTGTTTCATGGCGGCGAGCACGCGCGGAAGATCGGCCGGATCGCCTACTGCAATGTTGTGGGCGGTTAAGAGCAGCTGTGCTCTCATCGATATCATCTTTTTTATAGATACTTCGTAAGCATCCAGATCGGTTTCCGGGCGAAAGAGAAAGATCGGTCCGGGATAATACATGTCGCCGGTGAAGAGCAGCCGGTCGTGCGCGTCCCAGAGCGAGATGGAATCGGGCGTGTGGCCGGGCGTTGAGATCACTTCCAGCACGTGTCCACCAAGATCGACCTTTTCGCCGCCGTGGATCCAGTCAGTGATATGGAACGGCTTTACGGCATACGATTTGGCATCAAACCCCGCGGGCAATTCGCCGCAGATTGCGTCCGGGCCAATCTCTTCCTGCGCCGCGGCAACGGAACCCTTGGCGTGCTCGCGGGTGAAAGGAGTGTCCATGCCGTAAATCCGGCTGAACCGCCAGTTGTCGCTCACGTGGTCATTGTGCGTGTGTGAGTTCATCACGCTGACCGGCAGTTGCGTCAGGCCTTCCACCATTTTTTTTATGTTGCTGATGCCCATGCCGGTGTCAAAGAGCAGAGCCTGCTTTTGGCCGACAATCAGGTAGGAGATGATTTCTTCCTGCTGGTGCGGCTCATAGATAGCGAAGAGGCCGGGGCGAATGCGATACACCTCAAACCATTTGTCCGGCACGTCCACCCGTTCCAGCTTGCGGTATTCAGGACGCGGCAGAGCGCGGCACCATTCCGGCTTTTGTCCAGACTGCGAGGCTAACAGCGCGATGAGAATGCCTGCGGCAAGATTCATTGAGGTCTTTCCCTGTGAATGTGATCAGCCAAGGATACCTGTTTCAAACCAGTGTGAGTAGAGGAACGGCATGAAAAAGGCGCCCTTTGCCACAGGCGCCTTTTGAGTGATCTGTTCCGGCTGCTTACTGCTTTGGCTGCGGCGGTGGTTGCTGCTGCTGCGACGGCGGCGCCTGCTGCTGCACCATCTGATCAAATTTTTTCTTCTGATCGTCATTCAACGAGGTGCGGACCTTGGAGATGGTAGCTTCGCGCAGAGCCTGGATCTTCTGGATCTTATCTTCACGCGCGAGCGAGTTGTCCTGCACTACCGTCATGGCTTGGGTGTGCTGGTCTTCCAGCGCCGTTTTGACCTTGGCCTGCTGGTCCACTGACAGGTTCAGCTGGTCTGCCAATGACCGTACCTGATCGTCGATGGTGGGATGGCCTGCCGGAGGAGCGCTCTGTGATTGTGGTGCGGTTCCCGGTTGCTGCTGGCCTGGCTGCGTCGCGCCCTGATTTTGTGAAGGCTGGTCTGGCAACGGCTGAGTCTGCGCAGGCTGGGTCTGCGAGGGCTGTGCTGGCTGCATGGAGCCTTGCGGCGGTTGTTGCCGCGGAGGTTGCGTCGCCGGATTGCCGGCCGGGTTCTGCGATGCGAATGCTCCCACTGCAAAAAAGAATGTGCAGGTTAAAAGTGCGGTCTTGATACTTTTCATTGGTCCTTGGTCTCCTTCAGGGTGTGTGGCCAGTCCTAGTGTGATGCGTATTTTCGCTCAAGGAGGGCAGACCAGCTCACGATCCGCGAAAGTTTCAAGGCAGAGATCCTGATCGAGCAGCGCTGGATTCAAACAGCAACTTTGTTGGAGGCGGAGTCTGGAGCAAATAATAATAAAGAAAACAAAAAGGGCGTCCGCCATGGCGAACGCCCTTCGGAATGTTTTGGTTTGTTTTATTTGTGGTCTTTATCGTGGCCGTGTGAGTGCATCTGGTCTTCCATATCTTTCATCATGGCATCAAATTTCGGCTTCTGCTCGTCGTTCAGGATCTCGCGCACTTTGCTATGCGCTGAATCATGCAGACTCTGCATCTTTGCATGCTTGTCGTCCTTTGACATGGAGTCATCCTTCATCATGGCCTCCATTTGCTGATGATGCTCTTCCATGATGGCCTTGACCCTGGTTTGCTGGTCCGCGGACAGGTTTAGCTTGGTTGAAAGCTCCTTCACGTGCTCGTCAACGTTGCCCATTTCATGGCCCATTTGGCCGTGTCTGTGTTCTCCGGACCCCTTGGCCGGGGGATTCTGCTGAGCAAGAGCTGCCATGGCAAACAGGCAAGCCGCGAGTACAGTTAAGAGTCGAATCTGTTTCATGAATTATTCTCCATTTCACTGCTTATTGGGCGATACGAACGCCCGTTGCGGTCCAGACCACAGACCGCCTAAGCCGTATCCATGAGAACACAAACGGAGATGGAAGTGAAAGTGGAGCCCGAACAGCGGCCAGAGTTCCGAGCCTAATCAAGGCCCTGACTGTTCACTTCGTTCCAGTACTCGGTAGCCGCTAGTCGCCAAATCCCTGCTTGCGCATGAATTGCAGCGTGGCACTCAGACGCGCATAGTCCTGATCACTGAGTGCAATGAAGCGAAAGGGATAGGTACAGGAACCGACTTGCGGCGGCAGAAATTCCACCAATCCGCTCACCGGTCCGGAGAGCGTGTTGACCTTGGCTTCCGCAATGGTTGCGCTACCGATGCTGACGGGAAATTCGGCCAGGCCTCCCGTGAGCGAGATCTTCTGCAACACGGCTGAAACCTGATGGCCGCCCAGATTAAAACGAATGGACTCATTGTTGGGAACACGCACCCGTGGGGAACGCGTTTTGCTTTGCGATTGGGGATAGTGTGGCATGGATCTATCATCCACGTTTTCCCCCGCCACCAAAAGATTACTGAAGCTGTTGCCCACGGCGGCAGAGCGCGATGTTCTTTCGATGCCGAGCACAGAAAAATTTAAAAAGGGGAAGGGGCGGTTGTTACAACCGCCGCCCCGGTAAAAGTGGAGTGTACAAACTTGAGAGAGCATCACGCGCGTCCCGCGCAGTGAAAGGAGCGGCAAGAGGCGGTGTGAACAGCGACGAATATCAGCGCTGTGCCGCTGTGGCCGTGTCGCGCATTGGGTCGGCCACTACTACCTGCTCGATGCTGGGAAGATGCGAGCGCTTGAGTTCAGCGCGGAGTTTTGTGGCTTCTTCCTGGTTGCCGGTTTTTTCATAGGCCAGAGCCAGTTGCTCCATGGCGATCAGGTGCGTGAAAAGGTCTTCCTCTTCCAGGTGAGAGACCGCGTCAGGATACTTGCCCTGCGCCAGGGCCAGCATGCCCGCTGCGGAGTGATAGTTCTGGCGAATAAGATTGCTGCCGTTGCGGGAAGAAAGCTTCTGCAAATCGCTGACGGCGCCGGCGATAGTGCTGGTCTTTCCCGCTTTGGCCGCTCGCCAGGCGCGAATCAGGAGCACGCGGGAAAACGCCAAGTCAAGGTTCTCCGCCGCCATGGAATGGTCTTCGCGGACCACTTTCTCCGCCGCGTCCAGGTGCGCCATGGCGTGCCCGAAGTCCGGAGCATACATTGCCATATAGCGATGGCAGTCAGCTTCCATGTCAAACATCCCCATTTCGTGTGCAAGCTGGGCGACCTTGGCGTAACTCTGGTCGGCCATCTCGTGGTTGCCCTCGCGCACATAAGTGAGGGAAAGCTGCGCCATGTAGCTGATCTGGGTGCGCTGGTTGGTGGCCATCTGGATGGCCTTTTCATATTCGGCGCGTGCGCGTGGCTCGTCGCCCATCAGGGCATAGGTATCGGCAATGCCCAATTGTGAACTGAAGAATTTGGAATCAAGCTTGAGCGCCTTGCGGTAATGCTCCAGCGCCTTGTTGTATTCACCGGCCATGCGCAGCACCTCAGCCCATGAATCCTGCGGGTTGGGTTCCTGCGGTTTCAACCGGGCGTAGTGCTCAAACATCTGGAAGGACTTTTCGAATTGCGGACCGTAGCTGGCGTACAGATAGCCGAGCTGGTTCAGAGCAGGGGTGTAATCGGGGTCGAGGGCATGGGCGCGCTCCAGCAGCGACTGTCCTTTTTCCCGATTGCGCTGCAATACCATCCACCGGCCTGCCTGGAACAAAAGCCATTTGTCTTTGGGGTAGAGTTCCACCACATCATTGATTGCCGCGATGGCGGAAACAAAGTTGCCTTCCTTGGCGCCGGCGAACCATTGCACCAGCAGCTGTTCGCCGCGGCTGGCCTGCGGTGCCAGACGCCGTGCGGCCGCGCGGGCCGAGGCTTCTTCCTTGGGATCAGGCGTGTAGAAGCTCACGTAAAGATGGGCGAGCGCAAAGCCCGGGTCTTTTTTGGCCGCTGCCCGCCACGCTTGCAGAGCTTCAGGCAGACGCCAGTTCTCGCGATAGGCACGCCCATCCAGGAACAGCTGGCGCGCCTCCGGCGACTGCGTCGTCAAGGGAATCTCAGCAGCAGCGGGAGCTTCTTTCGTGCTGGCCCGGAGGGAACTGCCTGCAAAACAAAGCGTGAAAAACCAAATTCCAATTAAGAAACGGCGAATAATCAACACGGTAATTTAAGCACTCCCTGCGCTTGGGGGGAAACCTAATGTAGCACCGCTGGTTTGCCGGGCCGAGTTACGTGGGTACATGCGCAGCGGTGTGAGAGAGTGGCTACAATGATCGCTCATGAATTTGACGATTGAAAAACTGCCGATCGACAAACTTTTTTCGCTGGTCGATTTTCTGGGCGTGTTTGTGGGCGCGCTGGGCGGAGCGTTGGCTGCGGTGCGCGATACGCGCTACAAATACGACCTGGTCGGCGTGACCGGGCTGGCGCTGGCCTCAGCGCTGGGCGGCGGCATCACCAGAGACTTGATTCTGCAAAAGGGGCCGCCGCTGGCTTTTGCTGACGCGCGATATCTGATGGCAGCGCTGGCCGGCGCGGTGATCGGCATGCTGTTCGCGCAACGGGTCGGGAAGAACACGGAGCGCGCCATCATCTTTATGGATGCGGCGGCATTGGGATTGTTCTCCGTCGCGGGCAGCACGCGCGCCATCAATGCCGGCATGAGCCGTCTGCCCGGTCTGTTGCTGGGCGCCACCACGGCGGTGGGCGGAGGCTGTATCCGCGATGTGCTGAGCGGGCGCACGCCTAAGATCTTTGAGCACGGCGAACTCTACGCGATTGCGGCGGCGTTTGGCGCAGCCGCCTTTCTGGTGTGCGACTCGTTGAAGCTGCCGCGCGAAATATCCACTGCGGCCGGCACGGCGTGCGGGTTTGGCCTGAGAATGCTGGCCCTGCGCTATCACTGGAAGACACGATCGATCAGGACGGATTAGCTCTTGCGTCTCCCTTGTGGTTTGACTCGTGGCGGTCGATTCCATAGACTTCAGCAACGTTCCGCCCCGGAGGTTTCCATCTGGCCAAGATCACAAAGCAACAGCGCAACAATCGTTGGTTAAAGTCCCTTTGGCTGATAGCCGTCGCGGCCACCCTGACAGCTTCCGCATCGGCCCAGGCTATCAAGGTCACACTCCTAGGCACTGGAACCCCGCTCCCCAGAATGGACCGATTTGGTCCAAGTATTCTGGTGGAAGCCGGGAATGAGAAGCTGCTCTTTGATTGCGGACGCGGCGCGGCCCAGCGCATTCACCAGCTCAAAGTTCCTTTTTCGGAAGTCACCGCTTTATTTCTCACCCATCTGCATTCTGACCACACGGTTGGAATTCCGGACTTGTGGCTGACCGGCTGGGTTCGCGGACGGAAGGCGCCCCTTCGAGTCTGGGGGCCGGCAGGCACGAAAAACATGATGACGCACCTGGCCCAAGCCTACGAGTTTGATATCCATATCCGTCGTGACGTGGATGAAAAATTTCCCGGCGCGGCGGTTGAGGTCGCGGCCAAAGATATCGGCGAGGGTGTTGTCTACGAAAGCAATGGAGTGAAGGTGACTGCTTTTACAGTCGACCATGGCGTGGTCAAGCCGGCGCTTGGGTATCGTGTGGATTTTAGCGGACACTCGGTCGTCCTTTCCGGAGATACCAGGTACTCTGAAAATCTAGTGCGCTTCTCGCAGGGCACGGATGTCTTGATCCACGAAGTGATCGATTCTGAAGCGTTTCGAGCACAAGTCGGTTTCATCGGCCCCGAGCGAGTGAAAAACGTGATTGCGCATCACACCACTCCGGAACAAGCAGGGACCGTCTTCGCCAAGGTGAAGCCCAAACTGGCTGTCTATTCACACATCGGACCAGCGGATACGCCGAACGTGATCCCGCTCACTCGGACAACCTATTCCGGCCCCCTGGAAATGGGTGAAGACCTAATGGTCATCGAGATCGGGGAGAAAGTGGAGGTCCACCGCCCGCAGCGGTGAGCCAGCCTACATCCAGCTCATCATAAGTGTCTTCTTGTTTTCGAGGTTTTCAGGATCGTCGTTAAAATTTATCTCAGCGGGTTTTTTTGGGTGGAGTCGCGCCCCGATACCTGTGTCCTCAGCCAGAAGACCTTAGATCATCTCGACATGTACAATATGCGCTCTTAATCCCAGGAGTATTCCGTGCCACTCACCATCGTTCAAGCTGGAGAGCCTGTCTTGCGCAGCCCAGCACGGGCCCTTCGTCCCAATGAAATCCGCAGCCGCGAGATCCGCGAGCTGATCCAGCAGATGAAAGAAACCATGTATGCCGCGCCCGGAGTAGGGTTGGCCGCGCCGCAGATTGGGCAGGGCATTCAACTGGCGGTAATTGAAGACCGGCAGGAATACATAAAGGACTGGACGCCGGAGCAACTGGCCGAGCGCGAGCGCAAAGCGGAGCCGTTTCACGTGATCATCAATCCCAGAATTACGCTTCTGGGAGAGGAACGCATTGAGGCCTTTGAGGGCTGCCTGAGCCTGACCAACCTGATGGCCCTGACGCCACGGGCCCGAAGAGTGCGCGTGGAATGCGTGGATGAAAAAGGCCAGCCCCGTGTAATTGAAGCCAGCGGCTGGTATGCGCGCATTTTGCAGCATGAGGTCGACCACCTGAAGGGGACGATGTACGTTGACCACATGTATCCGCGCACGCTGATGACGGTGGACAATTTCACCCGGCACTGGAAAGACAAACCAATCAGTGAAATCAAGGCGGCTCTTCAGCAGGCTACGGGCTGAGAGATGTCTTCTATCTTTAGATTATTTATCTTTCTTATTTGAGGTCCATGAGAACGGTATCTTATGTGATGCTCAAAGCTTCGATTTCAGCCCTGAATCGGTTACACTTCCCGTTCCAAAAATCTACCCAAGGATGCACCACATGAACAAAGCCCTCAGCGCTCGATTGTTTACCACAATTATCCTTACAGGTGCATTCCTGGCCGGAACCTTGCACGCGTCTGCGCAGGCCGCGGCTGCGCCAGCCAAAGGAGAAGCGCCAAAGACCGCGGAGCAGGTCTTCAAGAACATTCAGGTGCTGAAAGGCACTCCCGCTGACCAGTTGGAGACGGGCATGCAGTTCATCAGCAATTCTCTGGGCGTGGAGTGCGAGTTCTGTCACGTGCAGGGCGCACGGGAGAAAGACGACAAGAAAACCAAGCAGACAGCACGCAAGATGATCGAAATGCAGATGGCCATTAATAAAAACCATTTCAATGGCGACCGCGAGGTGACGTGCTATTCATGCCATCACGGAGCGGAGCGTCCGGCGGGAGTGCCGATGATTGCCGAGGAAGAGCCGAAGCGCCCCCAGGTCCCGGCGGAAGAAGCGGCGCTGCCTTCGGCCGACCAGATCATTGATAAATACATACAGGCCGTAGGCGGAGCCGAGTCCCTGCAAAAAATTACCAGCCGCGTGCAGAAGGCGACGATCAGTTTTGGCGAGCGGCAGTTTCCGGCGGAAGTAGTGGCCAAGGCCCCGAACAAAAGAATTTCCACGGTGCATACGCCGAACGGCGACAACATTACTGCCTTTGACGGCCAGGCGGGATGGCTGGGAAATCCCGGCGGACGGCCTCCGCGCGACATGAACCCGCAGGAAAATGAGGCGTTCAGCTTTGATGCCACGTTCTACCTGCCGCTGGAAATCAAGAAGATGTTTACGCAGTTGCGGGTGCGTCCAGCGGACAAGATCGGCAGCCATGAGGTCTATCAGGTGATTGGCACCAGCCCGGGCAAACCACCACTGCGCATGTTCTTTGACAAAGTGTCCGGCCTGCTGATGCGCACCATCCGTTACGCGGAGTCTCCCCTGGGACGCAATCCCACACAGGTGGACTACGCGGAATACCGGCTGGATAGCGGCATAAGGCTGCCATTCCAATGGACCGTTGCTCGTCCGCTGGGCCGTTTTACGATTCAGGTAAGCGAGATCCAGCAGAACGTGCCGGTTGACGATTCGAAATTTGCCAAGCCAGCGGCGGCTGCACCTGCACCGGCAGAGCAGAAACCGCCTGCGAAGTAAGAAAACCTTTTCGCCGCAGATGAACGAGAGATCGTTGCTGATAAATCGGTAAGTGTTGGATTCTCAGCACAATCTGGCGTGATCTGCGGCAATTTGCCTACCCCTTCGCGCACACCACCTGACGCAAGGTGTGGACGATTCGACCAGACCCCCTCAGCGCCTCTCATTCCATCTTCGCTGAATAGCCCTTTATTTAACTGCATCTCATTGCAATTAAAGGCACCTATTACCTCAGTAATCTTATTGTTCTTCCCATTTCGGCATAGACTGCCGAGTCATGAATATTGGAAGCCGTTTTATTGTCTTGCTTTTGCTGGTTGCAGGCCTGGGAGCTTTTTCTGAAGCCAAGCAACTGGCAGTGATTGTCGACAAGACGAATAGTCTCGGAGGATTGTCCGCGCCCGATCTGGTCAAGGTGTTCAAGTTTGATAGTCACAAATGGCCTGACGGACGCCCGGTCATCCTCGTTCTCCGCGATCCTTCCACTCCGGAAATGCAGACCGCGATCCAGAAGCTTTATCACATGCAGGTCGACGAATTTAAGGCCCTGCTGGCAGCACACGCGAGCGGTGTGATCGTCGTCCGCTCGGAAGAAGAGCTTCTGAAATCGGTGGAATCCATTCCCGGGGCGGTTGGTCTGGTCGACGTGTATTCCATTAACGGCCGCGTCAACGTTCTGAAAGTTGACGGCAAGCTCCCACTGGAGCAGGGATATTTTCTCAAGGGCAACTGAGCCCCGGAACAAGCATTTAAGCCGCCGGGCGCGCCAATCGTCAGCCGCGGCACCAGCAGTAAAGGAGTAACGATGAGGTCGATCAAAGTTTCCATTTTGGCGGTGCTGCTCGTGAATCTTGGGCTGCGCGTGTTTGCGCACGATACGCCCACGAGCATGCACATCTCCACCAAATCGCCGCAGGCCCATGCTTTCTTTGAAAAAGGCCTGGAGAAAATGGAGATGCTGCACATTGAGGATGGTTTGCAGAATCTGCGCAACGCCGTGAAGGCAGATCCGCAGTTCGCGCTGGGACACATTTTCCTCATGTTTTTTTCGCAGGATCCCACGGAGCAGGTAGCTGAGCGCGAAAAAGCCCTGGCCACAAGCTCTTCCGCCAATGCGGAAGAAAAGCTGATCATTGATTGGCTGGCCAACGCCAGCCAGGCGCATATGCTTCCGGCCATTCAGGCCATGAATGAGGTTCTCCAGAATTATCCGCGTGACAAGCATCTGCACTGGCTCGCCGGCTGGTGGTTGCTGGTGGACCATAACCAAGCTTCGCGCGCGGCTGTCCTGTTTGAGCGCGTGATGGAAATCGACCCCAAGTTTGCCGACGCCTATAACGAAGCCGCATATTGCTATGCGCGCCAGAACAACTTTGAGAAAGCTTTCGCCAATATCAAGCACTATACCGAACTCGTCCCCAATGAGCCCAACCCGCAAGATACGTTTGCTGAAATCTCGCGCATGGCCGGACGGTTTGAAGACGCGCTCACGCATTACCGTATGTCTCTCAAGATTGATCCAACGTTCCATGAGTCACAGCTCGGCCTGGGCGATACCTACGCTCTAATGGGCGACCAGAACAAGGCCCGCGCCGAATATGCCAAGGCAATTGAATCGGCATCGCCGGCGCAGAAGGTGCTCTGGTCATTACAGGCCGCCACAACGTATGTGCGCGAAGGCGATCTGGCCTCCGCGGACAAGGCTTTTAGCGCGGTTGCTGAGCAGGCCCATGCCAAAGATTTTGCCAACCTTGAGTCTGAAGCTTACCGCAGCATGTCTATGTACCAGTTGGAAGCGGCGGCTTCACTCCGCCTGCTGGACAAAGCCGCGGCCGTGCTCAAGGAAGACCACAAAGTTCCGCAGTCCCTGCTGAACCAGGAACTGGCGATTGTGCTGCGTACGCGCGTGGAGCGCGCAATCGCAGGCAACAACAAGGAGCTGGCTGCCGCCACACTCAAGCAGTTGCAGGAACTGGCTGAAGCCAACAGCGCTGATGGCCTGATTGAAACCGCTCTGCACGGCGCAACCGGGGCCGTGGCGCTGGCCGCGGGCAATTACGCTGACGCAGTGAACAACTTTGAGGACGATGATTCCAACGCTATCTCCATGCGCGGCCTGATTACTGCTTATGAAAAGAACGGGCAGGAAGGGAACGCGCGGCGTCTGGGCGCCAAGCTGGCGGCGCTGAACGTTCCGCTGATTGAGCAGGCGCTGGTGGTGCCGGAATTCCGCAAGCAGCGTGCAGCCATGACGGCAAAGACCAACCCCGCGCTTGATCCGCGGGCCAAATATTTGAAGTAGCACCGGCATGGAGCGCATTCATCCTTCCGCCAAACCTGTTTCGATCTTCTATCTTTGATCTTCGAGACAGGTTTTGGCTGCTGGTTTGATACGAGCTTGCTGCTTTGCGTAAGAAAAAAACTTACCAACGGACCACCATGACAAAACCCCGATCGCTGGCTGTCATCCTCCTGTTGTCCTCTTTGTCCCTGGCCCACGCCGCCGGGATGGAAATCACTACCAAATCGCAGCAGGCGCGTACCGCGTTTAAAGACGGCATGGCCAAGATGGAAACGCTGCACCGGGAGCCGGCGCTGGAAAGCTGGCGCGCGGCAGCCAAGGCAGATCCGGATTTCGCGCTGGCGCACGCTTTCCTGGCCATGCTTTCGCGCGATCCCGTGGAGCAGGTGGCGGAACGCGACAAAGCGCTGGCGTCAAGAAGTTCTGCTGGGCCGGAAGAGCAACTCATTGTTGACTGGGTGGCCAACGCCAGCCAGGGCCACTGGGTCCCGGCCATCCAGGCGATGAATGAAGTGCTGCGGCAGAGCCCGCATGACAAGCATCTGGCCTGGCTCGCAGGGCTGTGGCTGACCAACCAGCGGCAGTCTGACCACGCCATCAGGATGTTTGAGCGTGCCACCAAAATTGATCCCAAATTTGCCGACCCATGGAACCAGGCCGCGTATTGCTATGCGCGCCTGCGGAACTTCGATAAGGCGTTTACCTACATGAAGCGCTATGCGGAGCTGCTGCCGCATGAAGCCAATCCCATGGATTCGCTCGCCGAGCTCTCGCGCATGGCTGGACGCTTTGATGACGCGCTCAAGTATTACCACGCGTCGCTCAAGATCGATCCCGGCTTCATTGAATCGCAGGCCGGCCTGGGTGATACCTACGCCCTGATGGGTGAAGAGGCCCGTGCCCGCGCCGAATATGCCGCGGCCATTGAGAAAGCTACAACGCGCGTGCAGAGCGTGATGTTTGCCTTGCAGTCGGCGGCAACCTACGCGCGCGAACAGGATTTTGTCCACGCAGATACGGCGTTTCAGCAGGTGGCGCAGCAGGCCCACAGCAAAGACCTGGGAACGCTGGAGGCCGAAGCGTGGCGCATGATGTCCGTCTACCAGAAAAACAACGTTCGCGCCATGGAGCTGATGGCCAAGGCTGAAGCCGCACTGCATGAGCAGCACAGCATGTCCGCCACCGCGCGCGAGCAGGAGCTGGCCATCATTCTGCGGACCCGCTCCGGACGCGCCATCCACGATGGCAGCATGTCCGCGGCGCAGACCGCTCTCAAGCAGCTCAGGAAGCTTGCCGCCGGCAACAACAGCGGACAGGTCCAGTTTGCGCTGCACGGCGCGGAAGGCGCCATGCTGATGGCCCAGGGCAAATATGAGCAGGCCATCTCCAACCTGGCGGACGACGACAAGAACCCGTTCTCCATGCAGCGTCTGATCGTGGCCTACACCAAAACCGGCGCTCGTGACGCGGCTGCCCGCATGTCCCAGACGCTGGCCCACTATTACGAACCCACCATCGAGCAGGCCGTGGTGGTGCCGGAGTTTACCAAGGGGCTGGTCGCAATGAAGGACAAGAACTAAGGGCTGGACGCTCGCTTATCCCATCGCTATTCGCACCGCACTGCTTCGAACTCCTTTATGAAACACCTCTAACCGATTCGGCTCCGGTCTGCCGTGAAATAAACATCCGGCCCGAGTTCTCCCCAGGCCGGATGGTTTTGGTTGCTGCGCTACTGGATGACCAGAGTCGCGGTTGTCGAGTGACTCAGACTGCCGCTGACGCCGGTGATGGTTAAGGTTCGGGTGTTTCTGGTTGCCCGTCTGTTCACCACCACTGAGAGGGTTGAAGTTCCTGATCCCGTGACGGTCGTGGGGCTAAAGGTTGCTGTTACGCGCGATCCCAGTCCTGCGACGCTCAGGCTTACCGTGCCAGAGAATCCATTCACCGCGCCGATCGTTACCGTGTAATTCCCCGTGGTTCCACGGGTCACGTTGAGGCTGGCGGGCGAAACGGAAATCGTAAAGTCCGGTGTGCCGCCTACTGGATTCACTACCAGCTTGACGGTGCTGGAGTGCACCAGGGCGCCGCTCGTTCCCGTGATGGTCAACGTGTAAGTGCCGGCCGGCGTGGTTATGCTGGTGGTCACTGACAAGGTTGAAGAACCTGAGCCGGCCACTGAAGCCGGGCTGAAGCTGGCGCTGGCGCCCGCCGGCAAGCCACTGACGCTGAAGCTGACAGTGCCGGTGAAGCCGCCAGAGGCAGTCGCGGTCGCCGTGTACGACGTGCCTGCGCCCGCTGTGACCGTTTGCGATGCCGGTGATGCCGTTACGGAGAAGTCCGGCCCGGTCTGTACCGGGAAATTCACGCAGTTACTCGCCGAGTTGGAGAATTCCAACTGGATGACATACGAGGTGCCGTTGGCGACGTACGTTCCTTGCTGGCCGTTGCAGATGTCGCCAATTTCGCCATTGGTCATGTCATACCAGGCCAGCGGTGGGGCGAAGGTGGTTGCGATGCCCACAAACGCGTCGGTCATGGCTTCAACCAGCTCGTGGCTGGTGACGGAGGTGTAGTTGCCGAACGTCGTCGATGCGCCGCATCCTGAGGCGCAACCGCTGCCGGCCTGCATGTCAGGCATTACGCCGTACAGAACATTCTTCCCGCTGAACAGAGTTGATGTGGTGCCGTGATAGGCGCAGAATCCGCCCGCAACGCAGCTTGAAGATCCGCCCTGGGTGATCGTCTTTCCCGGTGGGAAATAGATCATATAAAGGGTATTCGGGTGGCCTGTGGCGTCAATAAGAGGCGCCGGCAGGTGTCCCGCGGTGATCTGGGCCAGAAGTTCTGACTGGATCTGCGCGTCTGTGATGGTGGAACCGTTGTTTCCGGCTGCTGGAACAATCTGAAACAGCCCGCCGAACGTGCCGTTCCCGAAGGTCTGCCCTGTGCCACCTGAAACTGGCGTGTTGTACTGCTGTAGCAGCGTGATCAGTCCGGTGCTGGTGATGTCACTGAAGAAATTGCCCATGCTGGGCGTGGTGGTTCCGGCTACTTGTGCGTTGTAGGAGCCGCTTCCGTACAGCACCTGCACCACCTGGACGTTGGAGATGATCGGTCCGCCAAAGTAGGTCAGGTGGGCGCCTGCGGGGGCCGCCAAGCCTACGGCGGCGCTGTTGGGATCGTTGGGATCGCGGAACGGAACGCCGTGGAAAGCAGGCCCGGCATGCACCACCGGTACCACAGGCAGGACCTGGGCCGAATTTCCGGCTGGCGCCCCTTGTTGGGGGGCGCCGGCATCTGTACTAACGGATTGTGAAACCTGCGCCAGGGCGGGCAGGGTGCTGAAAAGCAGCAGACTTGCTACACAAAGAAACATCCACGCGGGGTGACGTGTGCGCTGAAACATTCATGATCTCCTAGAGCCGGAATTGCTTAAGCCGGAATTGCCAATGGGATAAAAGGCCAGACCTTGCTGTGCATATGAATGCGCTTATGAACTATGAATGCGTAAAGCCCTACACGAAAGTAGTGTGCCCAGAGTGTACTAACGAGCAGTGGTCGATGCAATCGGGAAACTCAGATTTTTATTCGGAAATTCGGGCTCTTAACTTTATTTCCCGTTATGAAATCGCAAATCTTCTCGTCTCCATGGGGTGGGGCAGTGGTAGGTTTTCAATTTTCACTTTGGGAATTCCGGCGATTTTGGCAATTTCTGTGGCCCTCTGCCTGTACCCCTCAGCCGGACCCCACCCAGGGGGTAGGTTTTTTGTTGCAAACAAAAGACGAAGTTGTATTCGATAAGGCAGTCATGAGACGGTCGAAGCTCTTTTTTTTGCTGATTTTGAGGTTGAACTTGGCTAATGGCGAATGGCCAGCTGCGAATTGCTGATTTTCAATGACCTGCCCACACTTCCACCCTTGAGGGCTGCGTTACTGTAGCGCGTTTTGGAGAGAGAATCAATGGCGAAATTGTAGGGTTAGGCTGGAAAGAGGACTTATAGCTGATCCGCTCATTGCACCTCGCCGGCCTTTGACTCACGTTTGACTCGAGTCCATTCCTTTTTAAGATAAGCTTGGGTGGCATTTCGCAGATCAACGAGAAGCTTTTGAAGCTCTGGCGTGTAAACACCACTAGAAGCCAATCTTACAGACTGCTCGACATATTGCTGAATTGACTGGTCTTCCACGTCATGTGGATTAAGATGCAAAATGATCTGATGCATCAATGTGTCCCGCTCTTGCAAAAGCTCGCTGATGTTGCGTTTGCCTGTGGATGGGATCTCAGGATTTAGGACTCGGACGCTCACAGCAATAAACGCCGCGACCTTATCCCTGAGAGAATCGATCCACTTTAACCGAGAAGTTGTTACGGTATTTATGTAAGCAGCTCTTCGGTTATTGAAAATACTGTAAAGGAGGTTGCTCAACGCAACCAGAAAAGTAGCAATGATGCCCGCTAGGGCTATCTTGTCTTTAGGGTCGATCATGTGCCGTTCTCAGTTATTGTCTCGTAAATGGTAACAATTTGGATCGGGTTTCCTGAGCCTACTGCTTGATATTATGCATTCCATGGATAAAACCGAAGACGCTTATCTGCTTGAGCTCCGGGACCGCAATACCTGTCCGTTTTGTGGAAAAATTATTCCTGAAGGAGCCAAAGTGATCCGTGGTAAAGGGACTTTTTGCAGTCTCGATTGTGTTGCACGCTTTAACGAGCCAGAATTCACAATGCGAGCACAGCATCTTGCAGAAATTTCACGCCGCCAGCATTGATCCTCAATAGATACTATTTGTTTTTCATTCGCTTGTGCTAGCCTGTAATCTGTGGAAATCAAGTAAGTTTCTCCGGAAAATCTGGTGACAGGTTCAACCTTTGGGGAGAAACACTACTCTTACACAATGAGTGGAATTTTCCAAGTTTGCACATTTGCTGGTGCCACTCCCGAGAACTTTTGAATGGTATTCTCAAGCGCAATATTGTGCATCATTGGAAAGCCGAGGGATGCAGATCCCACCAGCCCGGCATCCGCAGAAAACAATTTACATTCAGGGGCTATATACGTATGTCCACGTCAGAGGTAAGTAGCAGAGTTCGTTTGTTTCCTGATTTGCTCGGTGAGATTCCGGAAACGAGCCGAGCAGAAGGAATGCTACCCTCGCAGGAGATCAGGGATTTAATTTCCAAGGGGCATATTCGCACTCCTTCTTATGAACCGATCACAGAACGCCAAATTCAGCCAGCCAGTCTCGATTTGCGGTTAGGCGATGTGGGCTATCGGGTTCAAGCCAGCTTTGTACCCCAGAACTCAACCGTCGAACAAGGAATTGCAGATGCGGGTCTAAAAATGAGCCGGGTGGACTTGACGAGGCCCACAGTTTTTGAAAAAGGCTGTGTCTACATTGTGCCGTTACAAGAAGAACTTGAGCTGCCCGACGACATCTCTGCTAGGGCTAATCCCAAGAGCAGCACTGGTCGGCTGGATGTCTTTACTCGTCTCATCACAGACCATGGCGTCTACTTTGATCATGTGCATCCTGGATACAAAGGCAGACTGTATGCCGAGATTGCATCCCGCACATTCACCGTTATAGTGAGTGCTGGAATGACGCTAAATCAGGTGCGGTTTGCCCGGGGCAATCCTAAGTCATCAGATCGGGCAACAACTGAGCTTGAGAAAACAGTGATGCAAAAAGAGGAGGCACTTGTCTATGGCGAAGGCGGTGCCCCGGCCAAAGCACGCATTGGAAAGCAGAGTATATTGCTTTCAGTAAATTTGCAGGCCAGTGATGCCTCTGAAGCCGTCGCCTACCAGGCAAGAAAGAACGCACCGGTTATTGACCTGACTAAGATCAATTTTTATAACCAGGAAGAATTTTGGGACATTAGGCGCGATCCCGGAAAGCGAGGCCTGATATTGGAGCCTGGTGACTTTTATATTTTAGCTTCCAAAGAGAAGGTCAGTGTTCCTCCAGATTGGGCCGCAGAGATGGTTTCCATGGACCAAGATATCGGCGAGTTCCGTATGCATTATGCAGGTTTTTTTGATCCCGGCTTTGGCTATGGTGGGGGCGAAGTTAGAGGTACTCAAGCTGTCCTTGAGGTCCGAGCTCATGAGGTTCCATTCCGCATTGAGCATGACCAGATTATGGCAAGGCTAAAGTACATTCCCTTACGCTCTCGTCCAGACAAAATTTATGGAACTGACATCGGCTCGTCTTATCAGCGTCAGGGGCTTGCGTTAAGTAAACACTTCAAGAGGTCTTAGTAGAGTTCGTCGAAGCGATGAGCGTTGGCCGAGCAGCATCTATTCTCAAATTGAGAAATGTCCCATCTCCAATTTTTGCGAGAGGCGGGTTGATAACTTGTCTTTGCGCATCCCCTTCACATCCTGATCAGCATCTCCGCAAAGTCCGCTGATACGACCATGCAGCGCCTTATTTCGCAGCCGGCAGGCAGATTGAGCGTGGACGCCAGGCCAGGAGAGCCAGCATCAGAGAATAGCCGCAGGGTTTCGGCGTCCGCTTCTTCGGGACGTACCTCAATCATGAGCGAATAGAAGCGCTTCTCCGGCGCGCCCGCCGATGCGTCGCAGCCCCCCGGCGCCTTACCACCGGAGACCTGCGCAACCGCATCGACTGTAGGGGAGCCGGAAAGCCGCGACCAGGGCGCGAACCACAGACCAAACCGCAGAACCGACTTGAGACCAGATCGAATACCCAGGCCCATTGCTCTGAAGATCCGTGTCCTGAAGACCTGCGTTCTGAAGATCCGCGTTCTGAAGGTCCACGCCATCGCTGGCTCCGTCCGTTCCCCCGTCCGGCGTCTTAGCGGGAGACGCCGGCTGCGGGCCTTTCTGCGCAGGCTTAAGTAAGCATCCAAAGCTTGAAGAGGTTCGGCTAGTTACTCAAAATAATAGTGTTCAGTATACAGAACACATTGAAATTGCGCAATGCCGATGATGCAGTTGTGGCTGGCAAAGTCAGCAAGAAGCTCAAATACAAGCGCAAGGCAGAGACCCTCAAGCAGGCCATCGGCGCGGTGGTGACCCAGCTCCGGGTGGAAAAAGATTGGTCTCAGGCGGAACTCTCCGTCCGGTCCGGTTACGGCCGTCCCTGGATCAGCCAGTTGGAAAACGGCAAGGTCAATCCCAGGCTGGAATTGATCATCGCCTTCGCCGACACTTTCAGGCTGAAGCTCTCACAGTTCTTCGCTCGCGCCGAACGCAAGCATTTGAAGCGCAAACCCACCGCGCTCGTCTCCGTAAGGTCTAAAAAGAGAAGCTAAAGCTGTTTTCGGAGTGTCGCCCCTCCGGGGCTTAGCCTGATTTCTTTGCCTACCCACCCTTCCGGCTTCGCATTCGCTCGCCTTAGGGTGGGCTAACGTCGCATCACGCTTACTGCGCTGAATGACGGGGGTGAGCGCCCTTCGGGCTGGTTCAAGATTTGCTCGGAATACGCGCAAAAGCGGCCAATCCTGACGTTCTAGCGGATGACGTCTTTTTCACAAGGATGCAGCTACCTCCCCGGTTCATGTATCCTTGTTTTTCTTTCAATTACAGGCGAGGGACAATCAATGAGGGCAAGGACTTTTTCGGCCTTATGCGGCGTTATGGCTGGTCTGGTGGTTTGTGTTGCCGGCTTTCTTTCCGGCTGTGCCAGCGGGCACAAGGAGTTTGCTTATGTGACGGGGCAGGGCACCAATGAGGTCTTTGAGTTCCGCGTGCAAAACAACGGCACGCTGGCGCCGCTGGGGACGCCGAATTTTCCTGTCGGATCAAATCCCTCGGCCCTTGCGCCGCACACCTCTGGCGACTTCCTTTATATAGCCGATTTTTCCGGCAATGATGTGACCCTGCTGGACATCAACAAGAGCAACGGCAATCTTTCCATACCGGTGACCACCAGCATTGTTGTGCCGGTGAATCCGCCCAACATTTTTAATACCGGGACCGGGCCGATCTCGCTGGCCATGTCGCCGGTTGCGCCGTTCCTGTTTGTGGCCAACCAGGTGTCCGGCAACATCACGGTTTTTACCGTTGATCCGGGCACAGGCAGCCTGGGCGCGGTGGCCAACTCTCCGTTTCTGATTACTCCGGCATCGAACCCGCATTCGCTCGCGGTATCGCCCAAAGGCGACTTCCTGTTTGTGGCCAATACCACGCAGGGGACCGTGGCGGTATTTGCCATCGGAAACAATGGAGTGCTGACCGCGGCGGCAGGCTCTCCGTTTTCCATGGGCGCAGGCGCTACGCCGAACCAGGTCGTGGTCGGGCGTGATGGCCGCTTCCTCTACGTGACGGATTCGGCCAACAACGCTGTTCTGGGATTCGCCATCCAGACGAACGGAACGCTGGCGGCAATCAACGGTTCGCCTTTTGCCGCGGGAGCCGCGCCCGGCGGCCTGGGCATCGATCCTCAGGGGGCGTTGCTGTTTGCCGCCAATGCGGGATCGAATAACGTTTCCGCGTACGTGATTGACGCCAACTCGGGAGCGCTGGGCCCGGTGAGCGGATCTCCTTTCGCCACCGGTGGCGTCGGCCCTTCCGCTGTGGCCGTCAACTCGACCACCACGGCCGTCTATGTGACCGACTTTATCAGCCATGACATTGCTGCATTCTCCATATCCTCCACCGGCGCGCTTAAGCCGTTGACCGGTTCACCCTTTGGCGTGGCCACGGCTGCCTCGTCGATTTCGCTCGTAACCCGGTAAAAATGGTCACTCGGTAAAAATGGTGACTCCGCAAGAAGAGACTCGCTAAAGACGGCAATCGGCAGAAGTAAAAAGCTTAAAGTCAGCAATCCGTCCGGGCGAGTCCGGCACCGCGAGTGCAACTGCCACCATGCACTCCTGGTGCTTGTAGGCGGTTTTTGAACATGCTAAATACACCAGTACGATGGAGTCGGTGTATCAGAACGAAGAGGTTGTCAGCGAGGAGCAACTCACCCCACAGGAGCAGCTCCGCATGCAATGGCGGCAGCAGCCCGGTCCCATTCCATTTCTCCGCCAGAAAAATGTGATTGACCAGAATGCTGAACTGCTCCCCTTTGCGGCCACCGCCGGACTGCCGGGCTGGATCACTCCCGGGCTTTTTGCGCTCCAGGGGCTGGTGCTGATTGCGGTGGTTCTCTCCGCCCTGAACTGGCAGATGACGCGCCACTCCGGCAAGCTGGAAGACGAAATTACCGCGCTACAGGCGAACGTGCAGATTGAGGTCAAGCGGCAGGAAGAAATCATTGCCGCCACGCAAGCGGAGATCAAAAGGATCTCAACCTCGGCCCATGAGACCTTCAAGCTGCGTTTTTCTGACCGGCCCCTGGGCCGCGCGGAGGCCCTGGCGTTTCTCGACGCTTCGCTTGCGGGAACGCAAAAATCTGAAGAGCAATACAAACAAAAGATGGCGGCGCAGGAGCGTGAGCTGCGCGCCCGGCAGAGCGCGCTGGCTGTTGCCAACTCCGGCAGCCCGCTGATCTTCTCGCTGGCATTGCTGATGGCTGCGGGCCTGTTCAGCAAGGGAGCGCAGAAAGACTTTTCCCGTAATCGCCACGCCCGCCGGCTGGCCGACTACTATCTCTACTTTGCCACCACGGAAGGCCTATGGCCCAACCTGGTGCTGCTGGCGTTTTTGCATGTGGCTTTAAGCGGCAACGCCTACGGCCTGAGCGGACTTTTCTTGAGCGTGGGCCCGCTCTTCTGGGTGGTCTTCTGGATCGGCTTCTATTTTCTGCTGCTGCGCTACTTTGTGATGTTGGCGCGTGAACTCTACAAGGCCATTCAGGTCCGGCAGCCCGCGAACGAATGGGCGCTGGATAACAGGATCCTGCTCCGTGTCCACAACAGCTTTCTGCTGGTCTTTGTGGGAATGGAAGCAGTGTTTCTGTCGCTGTGTTATGCGTTTTACATATTGCAGAAAAACCTGGTTTAGCCGCAGGCGATTTAGCCGCGAATTTGCGCGAGTCAACATGAATCACTGCTTATTTTTCGATTCGCGCTTTTCGCGTTGATTCGCGGCTAATCCGATTTTGCCGCCAGCACCAGCAGCTCCCACGCCTCCATCACGTCTTTCCACGTGGTTTCAAGATTGCCGATCGCCAGCCGCAGCGTCAGTCTTCCGTTCAGCACCGTACTGGCGATGAAGACGCGGCCTGAAGCGTTGACCTTCTCCATGATCGCGCGGTTTTCATCGTCAGAACCTTTGTAGCGGAAGCAGACCACTGACAACGGCACAGGAGCGACGCGCTCAAACCTGGGGTGCGCATCCACCAGCGCCGCGAAGTCCTTGGCCCACTGGATGTGCGAGCGCAGCATGGCTTGAATGCGCTCGCGTCCGAAGTAGCGCATCACAAACCACAGCTTTAGAGCGCGAAAGCGATGGCCGAGCGGCACGCCGTAGTCCATCAGGTTGTGGGCGCGCGGATCATCCTGGGTCTTGAGATAATCTGGAGTGAGAGAGAAAGCCCGGCGCAGAATGTCCGGCCGTCGCGTGTAGAACGCGCTCAGGTCAATGGGCGTGAGCAGCCACTTGTGGGCATTGAGCACGAGCGAGTGCGCCCTTTCCGTTCCGGACATGATGTGTCTCTGCTCCGGCAGGACCGCGGCTGCACCGGCGTAGGCGCAATCCACATGCAGCCACAGGCCGTGCTTCTCCGCGATGTCCGCAATCTGCGGCACGGGATCAATGCTGGTGGAAGAAGTTGTTCCTACCGTGGCTACAACGCAGAATGGCCGCTTGCCCGCTCGCTTGTCTTCTTCGATCATGCGCGCCAATTCGTCCGCACGCATGCGGAACTCGACGTCAGACGGGACCTTGCGAATATTCTTCTGGCCCACGCCGACGGCAATGGCCCCTTTTTCGATCGACATGTGTGACTGGTCTGACATGTAAAGGACCATGTCATTGCGGCTTCCCGTAGTCCGCGCTTCAGGGTCGAGCATTTCCCGCGCGCACACAATCGCGTGCATGCTGCTGGTGGAAGCTGTGTCATAGACGATGCCGAACCATTCGTCGGACAGGCCGATCCACTGGCGCAGCCAGTCCAGCGCGCGCTGCTCCAGCTCCGCTACCGCGGGAGAAGTTTTCCAGTGCAGTCCATTGGTGTTGAGCGCCGCGGCCAGCATCTCGCCCAGAATCGCCGGCGTTGATCCGGTGCAGGCAAAGTAGGCAAAGAAGCGTGGATGGTTCCACTGCGTGACCGCGGGCATGATCAGGCGGTCAAAGTCGCGCAGAATGGCGTCAAACGGCTCGCCCTGCTCGGGCGCCGATTGCGGTAGCGCGTCCAGCAGGTCGCCGGGTTTGGTCTGCGCCAGCACCGGCATTTCAGAAACGGAGCTCAAATATTTGGCGATCCAGTCCACGGTTTCATGGCCAGCGCGACGGAAATCTTCTACATAGGCCTGCCAATCGCCTTCTTGTTTGGCGGCCGCGGCCGCAGTTTTATGGTCGGTAGTTTTGCTCATGCTTTTTCGCGCCGTGCTGACGGTGAATCGCCAAGCTCGCGGCCAATCTCCCAGTGATGTCCGAAAGGATCAACAATACGCCCCACACGCCAGCCGTGCATCTCGCTTACAGGAACCACCACAGTTGCGCCGGCAGCGACTGCGCGCTTGAACATAGCGTCCGGATCGGCAACCGTCAGGACCATCCGCACGGTACCGCCGCCAAGCGACTCAGGACTGAAGTTGTGGTGCTGCGGAGATTCGTCGCCCAGCCAGAACTCCGCGCCGTTGACGGAAAGCCGTGCGACCACGGCCCCGTCAGGGGCATCAATGCGGAAGACCTCTGCTGCCCCAAACGCCGACTTGTAAAACTCAACAGCTTTGGCGCCCTGCCGGACGGAAAGCCAGGGTGCAATGGTGCACTGAAATGAAGAAATTGCTGTCAATGTGGCTCCTTAAAGAAGGATCTCATGTAAATTCGTTAACTTTCTTGACAACACCCGGGAATCTAGACTACTATCCGCTGAGCATGCACGCCAGCCGATTTACCTTCGCGTTTACTTACCGCTACTACTTTACGGGTAGCGGCTACGCGGATGGTGTGCTGACAACGCAATAAAAAGTTAGACATCATAAATCACCGCAAGCCGCGATCCCCGAAAGGGTCGCGGTTTTTGCTTTTCAGGGAGCTTTCTATGAGCCAGCAGCAAAACGGCGCTGGAGACAAAACGCTGGACGAATGGCGGCGGCAGATCGACGCGCTGGATAGTGAGTTGGTCCGTTTGCTCAACCAGCGTGCCGCCATCGCGTGTGAAATTGCCGTGATTAAGGTTGCGGCGGGCCTGCCGGCGTATGACGGCAATCGTGAAAGCCAGGTTCTGGCCCGCGTGGCGCAAAAGAACCTGGGACCGCTCGACGAGCAGAGCATCACGGCGATCTTCCGCGGCATTATCCAGGAGACGCGCCGGCTGGGCACGCGGAGGATGGAAGCTTCTTCTGAAATCCCGAACCCTGAGCTTGCCGAAGGGGAGGGAACTCTACGTTCTTCGGGAACGGCGGGAAATCAGAAGTTGCATTCAGCGACGAGGAAGTCGTTTCAATAGGGATCCCTCACCCGCGATTGAGATCATGCGGCGCACGCAAGGGCATTGCTGTTGCGGGTTCGGGATTTCAGAAAAAGGGCAATGTCATAAAGGGAGCATTTTTATGGTGATCAATATGGCAGCAGGCGCTTCAGAGGCGGAACTTCAGCACGTGATTGATCGGATCGTGGAATGCGGATTTCAACCGCACGTCACGCGCGGTGCGGAGCGGGCCATTGTGGCCGCGGTGGGCTCGGGCGGATCGCGCATGGCGCTGGAAGCTCTCAAGGCTGCGCCCGGCGTGGAAGACGTTGTGCCCATCGCGCATCCATTTAAGCTGGTGAGCAAGCTGGCCAAGAGCGGACGCACGCAGGTCGACGTCGGCGGCGTGATGATCGGCGGTGAAGACGCTGTGGTGATTGCCGGGCCGTGTTCGGTTGAATCGCGTGAGCAGCTTTTCTCCACCGCTCGCGCCATCAAGGCCGCAGGCGCCACGCTTCTGCGCGGCGGAGCCTACAAACCGCGTACTTCGCCGTATGACTTCCAGGGCCTGGGCATTGAGGCCTTAAGGCTGTTGCGTGAGGTCCGCGAAGAAACCGGCCTGCCCGTGGTCACCGAGGTCATGAGCACGAATGACATCCAGCTCATCAGCGACCATGCGGACATGCTACAGGTGGGCGCGCGCAACATGCAGAACTATGACCTGCTGCGCCAGCTCGCCAAGGCCAGCAAGCCCATCCTGCTCAAGCGCGGCCCCTCGGCCAGCGTAAAAGAGTGGCTGCTGGCGGCGGAGTATCTTCTTGCCGGCGGCAACAGCAACGTGGTGCTGTGCGAGCGCGGCATCAAGACCTTTGAAAGCGAGATGACGCGCAACACGCTTGATCTGGCCGCCGTTGCGCTGGTGCGTGAACTTTCGCATCTTCCTGTGCTCGCTGATCCATCGCACGGCACCGGCAAACGCGAACTGATTGCTCCGGCAAGCCGTGCCGCGCTGGCCATTGGCGCTGATGGATTGATTATTGAAGTCCATCCCTGCCCGGAGCGCGCTCTCTCGGATGGCGCGCAGTCACTCAACCTGGAGGAATTCGCGCGGCTTATGAGCGGACTTTCCGCGCCGATCCGGAATGTGGCTGCCGCCGCAACAGTTGCAATGGGCAGGTAGGAAGTGGCCGGGCGCATACGCGTTGCCTTTGCATGCTGACGGCTGGGTGCGGACAAGCTGTCATGTAGACTAATGCAACACGGAAGCGCATGGGGTCCGGTGACCCTTCCGGTCTTCAAAACCGGCGAGAGTTAGCTTTGCTGGCTCTGGTGAGTTCGACTCTCACACGCTTCCGCCACTTTCTTGAACAGCCTTCTTGCAGAGATCCTTCGACTCCGCTTCGGCAGACCTCAGCGTCGCTCAGGATTTCGGCTGCGGGCTCAGACGCCCGCAAAACGCCTCAAGTTTCGACTCTCACACGCTTCCGCCATTTTCTTGAACAGCCTTCTTGCAGAGATCCTTCGACTCCGTTTCGGCAGACCTCAGCGTCGCTCAGGATTTCGGCTGCGGGCTCAGACGCCCGCAAAACGCTCAAGTTCGACTCTCACACGCTTCCGCTATTTTCTTTAACAGTCTTCTTGCAGAGATCCTTCGACTCCGCTTCGGCAGACCTCAGCGTCGCTCAGGATTTCGGCTGCGGGCTCAGACGCCCGCAAAACGCCTCAAGTTCGACTCTCACACGCTTCCGCCAATTACGTTTAGGCCAGGTGCACGTTCGGCTCGGCTTCGGGCGCTGCGATACCTTCCGGCAATCGTCCGCCGTTATATTCCATCAGCCGGTTCTTCCATTTCAGAAAGTCGGTAATGGTCTGCGGCTCAATACGGACTTCCACGCGGCGCAGGCTGGCCAGCAGCAGGTTCATCTCGCGCATCAGGCCGGTTTCACCGCGCTGGCTCTGGCGGCACGGCTTCACCGCCATGCGGACTTCGCGGGATTTGCATTCCAGCAGTCCCCATTTCTTCGGCAGCTCGTCTGCCGTGATGAGCCCCTGCGGAACGAGATAGAAGCGCTCGCAACCCATGGCCAGCTCAGGATCTTTGCGGAAGGGCTTTTCGCGGTCGGCAAAAAAGTCGGCGCGTGAGACCTTGCACTCCACAATCACGGACCGGCATGCGCCTTTCCATGCGATCACGTCCGGCGTCTCGCCGCTGGCGCATGTCTGCTCTGAAAGGACAATGCCACAACGATATCTTCCGCGAAGCCACTGCTCGGCCATCCGTACAAGCTGCTGATGGGTCATGCTTCCTGTTGTAACGCAGAATCAGGCGGAGGGAAAGTATTTTGGGTGGGTCAAAGATAAAATCCACCACGGAGATACGGAGGCACGGAGAAAAGTTAGCGAGATGAACGCAGTGCTTGTTTTTTTAGTGCACGGGTCTGCGGCACGAGAAAGAAAAAACAGGTTTGCGCAGTAGGCCAATGAGTGGCCTGGAGGGGCAGGTTACGATGAGGTTTGCGAAAAGCTGAACGGGCTGCATCAAGGGCGGCGAGGGCGACAAAGCTGCTTAGACTACGCCTCTCGAGCTTCGCCGCTTTTTGCACAGCCTTGTATTCCTCAGTTGTAAAGTATGCGAACACCTTTTTACTGAGATCCTCGTCAGCTCTGCGCCGGGAGCGCATTGGCTCGGTTCTCTTCACGGAACAAAGTTTACACTGTCGGCCAAAGTTTGCCGCCAGGAAAGCATTCAAAAGAAGTAGAGCGCCGTAGGTGCGGCACCATTTAGATCATAGGTGAGATTCCGCGCTCCCTTACAGGTCCCAAAAGATCGTTCTGAGGCTTACACCCAGGCCACCAGCCAGCAGTTCGATGTTCCGCAGACATGGCTCCTGCTTGCCGGTTTCCACCAGTGAAACGTAAGGTTGCTCGACGCCCGCCTTTTCGGCCAGCGCGATCTGGCTCAGGCCTTTTTCTTCGCGCAATTGCCTGAGCCGTTCTCCAAAGCGATCACAAATATCCCTAGACATGTATTCAGAATCAGGCTTAATATGTTTCTTGGTTATTCGCTATAGCGAATAACCAAGAATTCGCTCGCTCAAGACTCCAAAGATGCAAGGTTGATTTCCGCCGTTGGATACAGAGGGAAGAGGCCACCTGCCGGCTGTGCCCGAATCGTTCGATCTCACCCAACTCTTCCAGCAGTTTCCGTCCTGCCCTGGTCCACAGCTTGTGCTTCTGCTGCACTCCCAGATTCAACGCCAGGTGTTGCAACTGGTTCTTTACCTGCCGCCGCATCCCCACCAGCTTGTGCCGATGCACCAGTAACTACCGCAGATCTCTCTGTTCCTGGCTCGGTATCACAAACGCGGAAACCGCCCCTGGATCATCAACCGCAACAGCAACTCCGCATCCCGACGTCCGTCTCTGCTTTCTCACTTCCATCGCCCGAATCCGGCCTGCGTCCCCCAGCCACAGCTCGTGTCCCAGTTCCGCCAGCAAACGCTCAAACCACAACGTATTCCCGCAGGCTTCCATCCCTACCCGCACCGGACCGGATAATCCGCGGTACAACACCGCCACTTCACTCCGCGCGACTCTTCGTTCCGTCTGCTCTCCTGTTTCTGTATCCACCATGGCGATTTGTTGAAAAACTCGGATGGAAATCACAGCCTATAATCTTCATTGCGGCTCCTTTCGCTCCGAGTCTTGGTTTTCGCAAACTCAAGTCTACTCGGCACTCCGATGGGAGCCGTCGTTGTTATCTAATCAATTTTGGGAAGACCTTTCCCACGCTCCCAAAATGAATTGCTCACTGCATGGAGCAAATCCTGCATGACTGAGTCCAGAACAATCTTGAGTCCATTCTTGGTGTTCGTGAAGCGTTGCGCCTGCTTCGCTGCACATTTCCCCGTCAGGCTGAGGCCTTGCAGATGTAATTCTATGGCGGTCTTACGCAGGAAGAAGTTGTCAGCGCTCCTGGGCTCTCGCTTGAAACGGTCAGACTGGATACATGCAAAGCCAAAGCGTTTTCTGCATCTCCATCTTCATTCTAAAAAAATAAGAGCGGACTTAACGATGATTCGAGTACCGAATTGGGAAGCTGTTGGCATTTTTGACGCCTTGTCACAAAATAAACGTGTCGCGAGTCTCTCCTGTTTAGTAATATGTCGGCAAGTCGACTTGGTACGACCTTCGTTATAGGGTTCAAGAGCCGCTCCGCTGATCGCGTTTCTGTTCAAAACAATTCACGCCGATTCCGAACGGCAAAACACAAGGGCTCCGCAATGGCACCACGATTCCATAAGAAAGAGAAATTAATTTGTACGTCCAGTTGGGCGGATCCTCGTCACGTTAAAACTATTATGCGTCGACCCGATTACGGTTCATTATGTCTGCTGCTTTCTTTTTTTCGGCTTCAACTATCCCTAAATGCAAGCTAAAAACGTTCATTTTGAACGCCAAGGAGCAAAAGAATGTCCCGATTGTTGCGCGGTACAGCGTTGTTGCTGTTTCTCTTTTTGATTTCTGCAGCCCTGCCCACACTGGCGCAGGTTTCACAACCCAGTAATACAACTGGCGGCACAGATGCGCCACCGGCCGGAAATTTTGTACAGCCTATCGGGCCCATCCATCATGGCGTTCCGTGGCGAGATCCGAACACAAGTGCAGCAGCAGTAGGCTTGGCAGCGCCCGCTGGCGCCCATCTGACTTACTTTGGTGGCCCAATTATTTCCAACGTCCAGGTGGTGCAGGTGCTGTACGGTAGCGGTTCCTACAACCCGCAAGTTGCCGGAACAAGCTCGCCCACCATGGGCAATTTTTTCAGTGATATCACCAGCACGGGACTCATCTCGCTGATGCAACAGTACAACACGCCAGTTTCGGGAGGCACAGGGCAGACGTTCGGAAACGGCACGTTCGCCGGACTGTTCCAGATTGTTCCGGCAGCGGCCAACAACGGCTCCACTATCACTGACGCGCAGATCCAGTCGGAAATTCTGGCCCAGATCACCGCGGGACACTTGCCCGCGCCAGTTCTGGATGCCCAGGGTAACCCAAACACCATTTATATGACGTATTTCCCCCCGGGAAAAACCATTTCGCAAGGCGGATCTTCAAGCTGCGTGGGCGGCGGGTTCTGCGCCTATCACGGCACCACGTCGAGCCTGTTTAACGGGAAGAATGTTCTGTACGGTGTATTGCCGGACATGCAGGCCGGCAGCGGTTGCGCGACGGGTTGCGGTACATCGACTGTGTTCGGCAACTATACGTCTGTTACCAGCCACGAATTGGTTGAAGCCATGACTGACGCGTTTGTCGGCATCGCAACCACCTTCTCCGCTCCGCTCGCCTGGTATGACATGACCAACGGAGAAATTGGTGACATCTGCAACGGCCAGCAAGGTTCGTACACCGCCAATGGCACCACATACACAATCCAGCTGGAATTCTCCAATGCCGCGAATAACTGCGTGAATTTCCCAGTCGTGGCGGGTCCAAACTACACGCTGTCAGCTTCACCCAGCAGCTTGAGCGTAACGCAGGGAAGCAGCGGCAGTTCCACGATCACTGTTACTCCGAGCGGCGGATTTACCGGAAGCGTGACGCTCTCGACGTCGGCTCTGCCGTCAGGCGTAACGGCCAGCTTTGGCACGAATCCGACAACAGGAAGCAGCGTAGTGACTTTCACCGCCAGCTCAACCGCAACCACCGGAACTACGTCGGTAACAATTACCGGCGCGTCAGGAACGCTGAGCCACACAACCTCAATTTCGTTGACGGTCAGCGCAGTTGCGACTCCGAACTTCTCGCTGTCGGCCTCGCCTTCGAGCCTGGCCGTAACTCAGGGGTCGAGCGGAAGCAGCACGATCACTGAAACTCCTTCTGGTGGTTTCACAGGCAGCGTTACTCTGTCGGCCTCTGGTCTGCCGTCTGGCGTGACAGCCAGTTTTGGCACCAATCCGACCACCTCAACCAGCGTCGTGACGTTTACGGCTAGCACCGCCGCGACCACCGGAACCGCAACCGTAACGATCACCGGCACGTCTGGAACTCTCTCTCACACCACTACTGTCAGCCTGACCGTGAATCCCGCGGGAGGCACAACGAACCTCATCGTCAATGGCGGATTTGAAGCTGCCACGGCCACTCCGTGGACCCTGACTGCCGGCGTGCTCAACACCTCGGCTTCTGAGCCCCCGCACAGCGGAGCCAAGGACGCCTGGCTCGATGGCTATGGTACGACCCACACCGATACCGCCGATCAGACGGTCACGATTCCATCGACCGCTACCTCAGCGACCCTGACATTCTGGTTGCATATCGATACGGCGGAAACCACCACGACCACGCAGTTCGACAAGCTGCAGGTCCAGGTGCTCAACAGTTCCAACACCGTGCTGGCAACGTTAGGCACGTTCTCCAACCTGAACAAGGCTGCTGGCTACAGCCAGAAGTCCTTCAGCGTGCTCAGCTTCAAGGGCCAGACCGTTAAAATCCGGTTCCTTGGCACTGAGGATTCAAGCCTGCAAACTTCATTCGTGATTGACGACGTGGCATTGAACGTTCAATAAAAAACCGTTCAACAAACGGCCGTCCAATGACGTTTGGTCTGTTTGAAATATTCCGGGGCTACGAAGCCCCGGATTTTTTGTTTATTCAGGTTCCTTCCCGCATTCGAAGGGTGATTCCTGTTTCAGTTCCAAAATGGGAATATCTTGATATCCACAGGAAAATCCATTTTTAACAGGAATTTGGTTTGTGCTCTGCTCTCCCACAGTGGATACTTTTCCAGCCTATGAATATCAAAGCCCTCCCTCTTCGCCTGGCGTTGTGCCTCTTCCTATTTCTTAGCTCAGTCCTGATTTCTCCGCCTCCTGCGGTAAAAGCCAGCGCCAGTGGCATTGTTATCAGCCAGATTTATGGCGGTGGGGGTAATGCCGGCTCCACATTCAAGAATGACTTCATTGAAATCTTCAATGCTGATGGCACGACCGTAAATCTGAACGGATGGTCTGTTCAGTATGCCTCGGCTGCCGGAACAACTTGGCAGGTGACCGCGCTGAGCGGCTCGCTGGCGCCAGGGCAGTATTTCCTGATCCAGGAAGCACAGGGGGCCGGAGGCACCACCAATCTGCCCGCGCCCAATGCTACGGGCAACATTGCCATGAGCGCTACAGCGGGCAAAGTAGCGCTCGTTAGCAGCACGGTTGCTCTTTCCGGGGGCTGCCCTGTCGGTGGCGCAATTATCGATTTCGTAGGCTATGGCACCGGCACGGGCGGAGCTTCCTGTTTTGAAGGCACGGCGGCCGCTCCCACGCTCACCAACACCACGGCCGACCTTCGCAAAAATAACGGACTTCAGGACACGGACAGCAATAGTGCAGACTTCGCTACCGGCGCTCCTAATCCGCGCAATACCCCGGTTGGCACCACGAATCCGAGCGGCGCTGGGGCCGCAAATCCGGCTTCAGTCATTCAAGGCGGCACAACTTTGCTGACCGTACTGGTGACTCCTGGAGCTAATCCCACAAGCACAGGAATTGTTGTAACCGGTGATTTGAGCAGCATTGGCGGCTCCGCTACCGAGCCATTCTTTGACGACGGAACGAACGGCGATGTGACGGCGAACAACAATACCTTCTCGTTCTCCACGGTGGTTACCGTTACGACCACTCCCGGCGCTAAAAGTCTTCCGATCTCGATTTCTGATGCACAGGGCCGCAGCGGCTCAGCAACCATCAGTCTGACGGTAACGGCAGCGCCGCTGAATCTTTCCATCCATGACATTCAGGGTCCTGGCGACACGTCGCCCGTTGTCGGACGGCTGGTTTCCACTAGCGGCATTGTGACTGGCGTGAAGACGAACGGTTTTTTCATCCAGAATCCTGACAGTGCCGTGGATGCCGATCCAAACACTTCAGAAGGTGTCTTTGTCTTTACTTCCAGCCGCCCCACGGCGGTTGCTACAGTTGGCAATTTGGTGCAGGTCACGGGCACCGTTGCTGAATTTATTCCCAGTAGCGATCCCAACAGTCCGCCAGCCACGGAGATCTCCGGCTCGCCTGTAATCTCGCTGATCAGTAGCGGCAATCCACTTCCGACGCCAATCACGCTGACTGCAACGGACACCAATCCTGCAGGGCCAATCGATCAACTCGAGAAGTATGAAGGCATGCGTGTCCACGTGGACGTGTTGAACGTAACGGCCCCAACGGACGGCAACGTATCTGAAGCCAATGCGACTTCCACGTCCAACGGTGTCTTCTACGGCGTTCTGCCTGGCATTGCAAGGCCCTTCCGCGAACCCGGCGTGCAATTGCCTGATCCGCTGCCGGCCGGCGCTCCAGCCAATGTGCCGCGATTCGATGCCAACCCTGAACTGATTCGTGTTGACAGCGATGGACTGGTCGGTTCTTCCGCGCTCGATGTCACCAGCGGCGCCACCGTTTCCAGCCTGACCGGGCCACTGGATTTCTCCACCCGCTCTTACACGATCCTTACGGATCCAGATTCAGGAGCGGTTGCCAGCGGCAACGGCAGCGCTATCCCTGTGCCCGTTCCCGCGCCCAATGAGTTGACCATCGCCAATTTCAACATGGAGCGCTTCTTTGACACCATCAATGATCCGGCCACAAGCGATGTTGCGCTCACGGCCACGGCGTTTGCCAACCGTCTCAATAAGGCGTCTCTGGCGATTCGCACGGTGTTGAATACGCCTGACATCGTCGGCGTGGAAGAGATGGAAAACCTCCCCA
This sequence comes from Terriglobia bacterium, assembly GCA_020072585.1. Classification (GTDB taxonomy): domain Bacteria; phylum Acidobacteriota; class Terriglobia; order Terriglobales; family Acidobacteriaceae; genus Angelobacter. Next base: position 303,678 of record JAIQGL010000001.1, read on the forward strand.
CGCTGCAAGCCGTGGCAGACAAAGTCAATGCTGATGCGATTGCGGCCGGCCAGCCCAGCCCCAACTACCACGCGTTTCTCGTTGAAGGAAATGATGTTGGCGGAATCGATGTAGGCCTGCTGGTCAAGGACAGCATCAATGTAATTTCCGTTCAGCAAGCCGGCAAAGACACGACATTTGTCCAGCCCGACGGCACCACGGCCCTGCTCAATGACCGGCCACCGCTGGTGCTTACCGCCACGGCGTCACAGCCCGGCTCTGATACTTCGCTGCCATTCACCATGGTGGTGAACCATCTGCGCTCATTGCTGGGCATTGACGATCCGGTGGATGGTCCGCGCGTCCGTGCCAAACGTGCGGCGCAGGCTGAATTTCTGGCCAACCTGCTGCAGTCGCACCAGGCCGCGGGAGAGAACGTGATCTCGGTCTGCGATTGCAATGCGTTTGAATTCAGTGACGGCTATGTCGATGTCATAGGCACCATCCTGGGCCGCCCCACTCCAGTGGACCAGGTGGTGAATGCCAGCCCTGACCTGGTGGACCCCGATTTCACTGATCTTGTCAGCACGCTGCCGCACGACCAGCAATATTCATTCGTGTTTAACGGTAGCGCCCAGGTGCTGGACCATGTCGTGGTCAATCCGGGCCTGCTCTCCAAGCTGAGCCGGTTCGCCATTGCCAGGAATGATGCAGACTTCCCGGAGGTCTTTCGCAGCGATCCCAACCGTCCGGAGCGCATTTCCGATCACGATATGCCGGTGGCTTACTTCACGCTGCCTGAAGCCACTCCTCCAGTGCTGCACTTGCCGGCAGATATCACGGCAGAGGCCACCAGTGCGGGCGGCGCAATCGTAAGTTATATCGCCACTGCGACTGACGCCGTAGACACAGACGTTGTCGTCACTTGCATGCCCGCATCCGGCTCACTCTTTCCGCTGGGTGCAACCACCGTGAATTGTTCGGCCACCAACGGCCGCCACAAAACGGCGGAAGGCAGCTTCAACGTTGCGGTGGTTGACACAACCGCGCCGTTTGTTTCGCTCCTCGGTGTGAGCAACGGGGCCACGTATATTCTGGGCGCTGTTCCCGTGGCAACTTGTTCCACCACGGATTCCGCCAGCGGCGTCGCCACCCCGGCCACGCTTTCCATCGTCGGCGGCACTCCAAACCACGTGGGCCATTTCACCGCTACCTGCAGCGGAGCTACCGACGCAGCGGGCAATCATGCTCCACCTGTAAGCGCCAGTTATGATGTGCATTACATCTTTTCCGGCTTCCTGACTGATCTCTCGCCGGATGGACCGGATGGCAAGACTTTCAGGATAGGTTCAACCATCAACGTGAAGTGGCAATTGCAGAATGCGCAGGGAGCTTTCATCGTGACCCCGTCCTCCGTAGAGACGATCCAGGTTGCGCCGGATCCCTCCTGCATTGCCGGCCAGGAGGGTCTTGCCGTTGACGCCAATTTCACCGGCAACGGCCTGCAGGAAAACAATGACAGGTTCCAGTTCAACTGGAAAACTACAGGCCTTACGCCAGGGTGCTATGCCTTCTTATTGCCGCTGGATGACGGCACGGTCAACAGCGCCGTGGTGAAATTGCGCTGAAATTAAATACACCACGGGCCTGGGAAGAGTTCGCCGCAGATCGCGAATCTCTCCCGGGCCCGATTTTTTTGGTGACTGCCTGATGGGAACTGCTTTTACTTTGGTTTCCCCGGCAGTAAATAAAACCGCACTGCCATCAGGGCCGATAACGCGATGGATCCCATCAGCAGATCGAAGGCGGTGACGTCCGTGGCCACCATTCTTCGGGCAATCACAAACATCACAACTTCCACCGCCGCACTGGCGCGATGGAAGAGGAGCAGAAGCCCCAATTCACCGGCAATCGCCAGCAGCAGAATGTTCTGCAGGAGTTGATGCAGCGTCTGGTACTCGTCTGAAGCGCGCCACAATTGGGGAAAGCCATGATGGACAATCTGGAAGAGAGCAATGGAGGCTGCAACCATCACCATGACCGCCAGGACCGTCAGGAAGAAGTGAATGAAGTTTCCCACATGGCTGTTGACGTATTTTTCCAACAGCGTTCCTTCCCTGTTTGCGTTTTCGATGGTTTCACTCGCGACTGCCATTTTCCGGTGCCTTCCTGTTCGTTCGCTCACCAAGTGTGAGTTGCTCTTTGATTGCCGGGATGCCTCGGCCTTGACGGTTCTCCGGACATGCCAGATGCGTACAATAACGTAAATGCTCTTTGCCGCCGGAATTCTGAGCCTGCTGATCTGGGGATACCTCTTGCTCGGACGCGGCGGTTTTTGGCGCATCCATCACGCCGCTTCGCCGCTGCCCGCTCCTGCTCGGCTCGCCAACGAAAGCCCTGTCCGGATCGCTGTGATTGTTCCGGCACGCAATGAAGCGGATGTCGTTGGCCGGGCCATCAGTTCATTGCTGCGGCAGGCCGGCCCATACTCACTCCATATTTTTCTGGTGGATGATGGCAGTACTGACGGCACCGCGCAGGCGGCGCGTGAAGCGGCAGCGCTTGCCGGCCGCGCGGAAATGCTGACCGTCAGCCAGGGGCAACCCCTGGCTCCGGGCTGGTCCGGCAAGTTGTGGGCGATGCAGCAGGGAATCGGCTTGGCCCGCCTGTCTGCCCCGGATTTTTTTCTATTCACTGATGCGGATGTTGAACACGCGCCCGGCAGCGTTTCTGCCCTGGTTCAGATTGCGCGGTCCGGGCCCTATGATCTGGCTTCATTCATGGTGAAGCTTTATTGCGAAACTCCTTCAGAGAAGCTGCTGATTCCTGCATTTGTTTTTTTCTTCTTCAAGCTTTATCCGCCTGCGTGGATTGCCAATCCCAGCCGTTCCGCCGCCGGCGCCGCCGGAGGCTGCGTCCTCATCCGCCCAGCGGCGTTGGAGCAGGCAGGCGGACTTGAAGCAATCCGGCAAGAGGTGATTGACGACTGCTCCCTGGCAGCCAGAGTCAAGCGCAGTGGAGGAAGGCTTTGGCTCGGCGCTTCAGCCACAACCAGGAGCCTCCGTCCGTATGGAAGTTTTTCTGAAATTGGCCGGATGATCTCGCGTAACGCATTTAATCAGTTACATCACTCAAGCTTGTTGCTCCTGTTGTCCGTGCTGGGAATGGTGGTTACCTATTTGTTGCCGCCGGCGCTCGCGTTATTGAGCAATCGAGCCTGGCCTGCCGCTCTTGGCGCTGTAGCGTGGATCCTGATGATGCTTAGCTATGTCCCGGTACTTCGCCTCTACCGGCTTAGTCCCTTGTGGGCACTGGCTCTGCCTTTGGCGGCGGTCTTTTATATGGGCGCAACGTTCCACTCAGCCTGGAAATACTGGACCGGACGCGGCGGCGAGTGGAAGGGAAGAGTCCAGGATCCAGTGGAAAGCTAAGGCTTATCGAAGGCGAGGCTGGCGGAAAAGACAGGGCCCAAAAACTTTCAGATCAGGCAGGCAGTTCGGGGCGGCGTTGCTCAGCTTCTTTTTCAGACGCTGCGTCAGGATCCTCGCCCGGCCTGTTCACCTTGATGCCAACAGCGGCGAAGATACGCTCTTTGGTTACAACTTCATCTTCTGCACCCGGCTTCTGGATCCGGGCCACGGCTTCAGAAGACAAAGGCACAGCCACAGGGTCGCGATGCGTGATCGTCCAGATCCAGCTCAGCACGGCCACCAGATAGGCAAATTGCCCAACCTGGCTCGATATGCTGCGCAGGACCTGGCCCTGGTAGATGCTGATCACAAATCTGGTTGTCGCCTGTACTGTCAGATACAGCACAAAGCCAATCGCAATCTCCGCCACGGAAGACTTCCAGGTAATGCCCAGGGCTTTCGATTGCACCAGAAGGATCCAGAGCAGGGAAGCGTCCGCCAGAAAGATGGTGCGCTCAATGGTAAGAGGGACTGCGACAAGGGTCTCTTTGTGATCGGATGGCATCATCACAGAGAGCGCTACCGCGGTGGAGATGCCCAAAACGGCCCAGAAACAGAACCGGGCCACGGTTCGTCCTGGCAAAGATTCAAAGGGATCCAGCACCTTGACCAGGATTTCCAACAGAACCAGATTGAGCAGGATCGCCTCAATGAAATCGACCGCTGTGTAGGTCCATAAAAACGCGCTGTGGCTGCCAAACCGCTCTATGGCGAGCGTAAAGATGGAGGCGCCCGCCATATAGAAGAGGTAATAGCCAAAGACCTTCCAGTGCCGTAAGAACTCCCTGCGTCTGATCAGTGCCCAGCACGCCACCAATTGACAAAGAATGGTGGCGTACCAGAACACGTAGTCAAACGTAAGCAGATGATGCTTCATCAATAAATCTTATTGAAGACTTCCAGCGCCGGTCGTACGCGGAGGAATGGGAATACCACCCGCCGGCGGTTTGTCGGCAATGCTAATCGAACCGAGCAACAGCAAAAGGTCAATAATAGTGTCGATCATTAGGGAACCTTCCTTAGCCCCGATTTACAGTCTCTCGAGGATTGAGTCGACGGATAGGCAAACTCGCCCGTGAGCTTGAGAAACTTCTACCACTCCCACACTCACACTGGCCTCCCCTACACGTCCATTTCATATTATTTCGGCTAAGAGCGCGCTAAGCCATATACCCTAAGGGCTGGCCCTTGAGTTACTTGCCTGGTTCTAAGGGTTCGGTCTGGATTCCGGGCCCAATTTCTTATAAGTTATTGTTTTTAAATTGCTTATAGGGGTCTCTAGGGTAGAATTGACCACATTTAAGGACAAGGCTGTATATGTTATCTCTTAGATGTATGGCAATGATTCGATACGTCCTAATTATATTGATTTTGGTATTTATCCTTCCCTGTTTGGCACAACAGCCCGAGGCGGGCACCCCATCTCTGGAAGGCCTGGGAAAAATTAACTTCCCGAACTCTTGCGCGCCAGCGGCTCAGTCTTCACTACTGCAAGGGCTGGGACAGCTTCACTCATTCCAGTATGCCGCGGCCGAAAAGGCTTTTGCTGAAGCTCCCGTGGCCGATCCCCACTGCGCCATGGCGTATTGGGGCCTGGCCATGACCACCTATCGTCAGCTGTGGGACGGCGTTGACGAAAAAACCCTGATGAAAGGCCGGGGCTATCTGGCCAAAATCAGTAAGGATTGGCCGGTAACGGCGCGTGAACGCGAGTACCTGGATGCTCTGGGCAATATTTTCGCTGACAATCGCACCCAGGGCGATGAGCGCATCGTTGCCTACAGCAAAGCCATGGGAGAGCTCTCGGGTCATTATCCGGATGATGGCGAAGCCAAGTCCTTTTACGCCTTGTCGCTGCTGGCCTTGCCGGCCGGGGACGATGATACGGAGCTCCGCAAAAAGGTAATCGCACTCCTCAATGAGCTCTCAGCCGCACAGCCGGAGCATCCCGGCGCCGTCCACTATCTGATTCACGCAGCGGACACCCCCGAGCTTGCTCCTCTGGGACTGGAAGCAGCGCGGCGCTATGCCAAAATCGCGCCGGCCTCATCGCACGCGTTGCATATGCCGTCGCATATCTTTGTGCGCCTTGGCTTCTGGCAGGAGTCCATTGATTCCAATCAGGCTGCCGCCATCGCAGCCGCTCAAGCCACGGAACAACACATGGGAGAAGCGCATTACCAGTTCCACGCCATGGATTTTCTCAACTATTCCTATATGCAAATCGGCGAGGAAGCCAAGGCACGGCAGATCATTGAAGACCTGAAAAAAGTTCCGGGCAGGACGGAAGACGTAGCCACGAATGTGCGGATCAATTTCACAACCCGGAACCTGCTGGAGCTGCACCGATGGAAAGATGCGTTGGCGCTGGCGCCGGAAGGCGATGCCCGGACCCGACAGGCGGTCTTTCTGCTGCGCACCATTGCTGCGGCGCGCACGGGTGATAGCAATGCAGCCGGCCAGAACCTGAAGAGCCTGAAAAATGCCTTCAAACAGGATCGCTCCAGAGACAAATCGCTGGAGAATTACCGCCGCAAGATCGCGGAAGCATGGCTCGATTTTGCAAAAGGCAAGCGGGACAAAGCACTCACAAAGATGCGCGCCGTTGCGGACGTGCAGGACCGGGACGATCCCGGTCCATTCACGGTGACTGCCCGCGAAATGCTCGCGGACATGCTGCTGGAACTCCACCAGCCGGCGCTGGCCCTCACCGAGTATGAAGCCGTGCTGAAGCTTGCGCCCAACCGATTCAACGCGCTGTACGGAGCGGCGTCTGCATCGGGAATGGCCGGCGATTCCGGCAAGGCAAAAAGCTATTACAGCAAGCTGCGTGACATCTGCCCGCCACAGGCAGACCGCGAAGAATTGCAGCGTGCCAGAATACTTGCCGCTGGAAGCAACTGAAAAGCGGTGGCTATTTGAACCAGCTTCTGGCCAGTTCCGCCTCTTCATAGATGGAGCGAAGCGCAAGCCGTGTCTCATTGACCAGAAGTGAGCAGCCCACTGCCAGGCCGGTGAAGCCAACGGTACCAGCAACAAAGCTGATCACCACAATGGCTTCAAATAGCCATTTGTACTGCGAGGAAACCACGCTGGCGCCAAGAATGGAAACTACGCTGGCGGCGGCAAAGCAGCCAATGGCCCCATAGAAAAAACTCATCGCCCGCACCAGCAGCGCGCCGCGTTTCTCCAGGCGTCCCAGATGGTTGATCCATAATGCCCTGGTTGCGGCATCAATCTCCGCGCCGTGCAGGTCTTTCACCAGCGTTCTGGTGCGGTCCACTACACGGGCCAGCCGGTTACCGGTACCAAGCGCCAACACGGAGGAGGCATTCGTGAACACAGCGGGAGCGGCGATCAGGGTGAGCACGGCGAAAGGGCTGTCTGCTACTGGCAGGAACATGATTCAGTAGTATGCAGCTGCACAACGCTCATTGGGAAGAAACAGCCTTGGTTCAGCCATTAGAACGGTTTCAGCCGACTTTTCTTGTTTTCCCTGACACACGGCTACTTAGAGAAGATTCGACAGCCGCCAAACGCACCCTTATCCTTGCTGCATGGGCTTTGAATCCATTCGCCTGATCACCTTTGATTGTTACGGGACCCTGATTGATTGGGAGAACGGCATGCTGGCCGCGCTGCGTCCGCTGTTCTCACGCGACGGACGACAAGTCCCTGATACACAGCTACTGGAGGTGTACGGAGATATTGAAGCCGAGATTGAGGCAGGCCCATATTTGCGATACCGCCAGGTGCTGGCGGAGACAGCAAAGCAGATGGGCCGTCATCTGGGAATTGCAATCTCTGCGGATGAAAGCGCAGGCTTTGCCGAGTCGCTGATCCGATGGAGGCCGTTCGCGGATACGGTTCCAGCGTTGCAAGCCATGGCGCGGAAGTTCCGGCTGGGAATCATTTCTAATGTTGATGACGACCTTTTTGCCGAGACCAGGAAGAAGCTTGCGCCGGTTGAATTTGATTTCGTTATTACGGCGCAGCAGGTCCAAAGCTATAAGCCTGCGCTCAGGAATTTTGCAGAGGCCATGCGCCGCAGCGGCCTGAGCAAAGACCAGATCCTGCACGCGGGCCAGAGCCTTTACCATGACGTGGCTCCGGCAAACATGCTGGGGATAAGCAATGTGTGGGTGAACCGGCCGTCGATCAGACCGGGATCAGGCGCGGCAAAGCCCGGAAAGGCCCAACCGACCTATGAAGTCCATAGTCTTGCCGAGCTTGCTGCGCTTGTCACCTCTGCGCCTTAAGCTGCTTGTTCTTTTGGAAACAGCATGGGTTCCAGCAATACCTGGCGGGTTTCTTCTGAGGTAAGCCGCTCGTCGGCGGAGTAGAACTCCACCGCTCCCCGGCGAGACTGCCGCATGGAGAGCATTCCACCCTCAGGCACACCGCGGCTAAGCTGGTTGATAGCGGAGTAGTTATAGCGGACGTTGCGGTTGTCAAAGTCAGCCGTGAGCGTGAGTTCCAGCCCAGAGACGGAGTTCCGCACGCGATACGGGTTTTCACCATCTATGGCCAGATCGGCTCCAGAGCGGTGCGTGTTGAACTCGGCCACGTCGGCGTGCAGCTCCTCACCCAATTTGAGCCAGCGTTCGCGTGCCGCAGAGGCAAACTGGCCTTCGGGATTGGGTTCGTTGACGGATTTCTGAGAGGTTCGGCGAAGATGTTCCTGTATCCAGCTCATGTTTCATGGGATGGTACATCCCGCAAAGCGGATGGCCGAATGGCCGTGAAGGATTAGAATAACCCATGGGAGATTGGTCTTATGACCGTTCCATCCAAGAGCCGCCTGACCCAGCCACTGGTCCGGCACAATGGCGCCCATCGTGTTGCCTCATGGGATGAGGCGCTGGAGCGCGTAACGCAGGCATTCCAGAAATCCATTGCCCGGCGCGACCCGCGGGACTTCGGCATGTTCAGCTGCTCTAAAACCACCAATGAGCTGAACTATACCGCCCAGAAGTTTGTCCGCACGGTGATGGGGACCAACAATATTGATAGTTGTAACCGAACTTGACATGCTCCCAGCGTCGTCGGTCTGGCGACGGTTTTCGGGGCGGGCGGCGGCACCAGTTCGTATCGCGAGGCTGAAGAAGCGGACGTGATCCTGCTGTGGGGTTCGAACGCGCGGGAGACGCACCCTATCTTTTTTCATCATGTGCTCAAGGGCATTCACAACGGTGCGCAGCTTTTTGTGGTGGACCCCCGCCGCACCAGTTCAGCGCAGTGGGCGGACAAGTGGCTCGGACTCGATGTGGGCTCAGATATCTCCCTGGCCAACGCCATGGCGCGCGAAATCATTGCTTCCGGCCTGGCCCATACAAAATTTATTGAGCACGCTACCAGCGGTTTCGCCGCCTATCGGGAGCACGTGGAAAAGTACACGCTGGAGCGAGCGGAACGCGAAACGGGAGTTCCCGCAGAGGCGATCCGTCAGGTTGCACATGCGTATGCTCAGGCTGGAAGCGCCCAGCTTTGCTGGACCCTTGGCATTACCGAGCACCACAATGCCGTGGACAACGTGCTCGCTTTGATCAATCTGGCTCTGCTTACCGGCCACGTCGGGCGCTATGGCAGCGGCGTCTGCCCGTTACGCGGCCAGAACAACGTGCAGGGCGGCGGAGATATGGGCGCGATTCCTGACCGGCTGCCCGGGTTCCAGCATGTTGAAAATGACGAACTGCGGGGAAAGTTCGAGAAAGCCTGGGGTGTGAAGATTCCTCCTAAGCGCGGCTGGCACATCAGCGGTATGTTGGACGCGATGGAGCGCGGCGAACTTAAAACGCTTTATTGCCTTGGTGAAAACCCTGCGGATTCTGAAGCTGATCGCCATCGTGCGTTAAAGCTGCTGGGTGGTCTGGAATTCATGGTGGTGCAGGACCTCTTCTATACCAAGACAGCGGAACTGGCAGACGTCGTCTTGCCCGCCGCGGCCGGCTGGTGCGAAAGCGAAGGCACTGTAACATCGAGCGAGCGCCGCGTGCAGCGTGTCCGTGCCGCTGTTCCACCTCCGCCGGGTGTGCGTGATGACGCGGAAATTATCTTTGATCTGGCACGCCGTTTGGGCCATGACTGGGGCGCGCCTAATTCAGAGGCCATCTGGAACGAACTGCGCAGTCTCAGCCCGATGAATGCAGGCATGAGTTACGCCCGCCTGGAAGAGCACGGCGGAATACAGTGGCCTTGTTATGATGAGCAACACCCCGGAGAAATTTTTTTACATGGCCGGCTATGGCAGGAGCCTTTGCTCGGGCCGCGAGCGCCGTTCAGCGTGGTGGAATTTGAGCCTCCCACAGATATGCTGGATGCACAGTATCCTATCCGGCTGACTACAGGGCGCCGCCTTGATTCATATAACACGGGCGTCCAGACCGGGCGTTATGCCTCACCACTGCGCGGCCCAGAGACAATCGATCTCGCGCCGGAAGACGGCCGGCAGTACAATCTGCACGAAGGAGAAAGGGTGCGCGTAACTTCGCGCCGAGGCTCCGTGATGGCGCCAGTTAGATTTGATCCCGGACTGCGACCGGGCCTGGCCTTCCTTACCATGCATTTCCCTGATCAGGTTGCCACCAATGACCTGACGATTGACGCCGTTGATCCCAAATCCGGGACGTCAGAATTCAAGGCCACCGCAATCCGAATTGAAAAGTGTACGGAGGAATAATTGGACCTACACCTGACCGGCGCGCGTCCCACGGATGAAGAAAAAGCAGCCGTTGATTTGGAATTGGGGCCGCCGGAATCAGTGTGGGATGGCGGAACGCGAGGCAATGGGGCTGACAGCAGGTCGGCTTCCGGCGGAAACCAAAAAGCAATTTCGCAGCGCCACTTGTTGCTGCCGGTGCTGCACGCGGTGCAGAAACGCGTTGGCTGGATCAGCCAGGGCGCCATCAACTATGCAGCACTCCGTCTGGATGTGCCGCCGGCGGAAGTATATGGCGTGGCTTCTTTCTATGGGATGTTCTCACTCCAGCCGCGCCCGATGGCCGTGGCCCACGTCTGCGATGACATAGCCTGCATGACGCGTGGCTCAGAGGAACTCTGCGACGAACTTGAAAACCGGCTCGGGCCTGAAGGTGTGCCGTGCGCCGGAGGCCGGGCCACATGGTTGCGCAGCAATTGTCTTGGCTTGTGCGAACGCGCTCCCGCTGTCCTGGTTGCCAGGGCGGGGAAGAAGGCGCAGGAACGCGTGCTCGCGCCGGCCAATCCTGATCGAGTGCAGTCGCTGATCAATGACGCCGCCAATGACGTGATGCCTGCGGCGCCGGACGTCCTGAATCCGCAGCTTTCTGTCCCGCAGGAAGGATCAAGGAAGCTTGCACTCTTGCGCCGCGTCGGCAAGGTGAATGCGCCGCAACTGGATGGCTATCAGCGCCTGGGTGGATACGAGGCGTTGCGCAAAGCGATCCAGATGGGACCGGAAGGCGTGCTGAAGGAGATTGCCGCATCCAAGCTGCTGGGCCGTGGCGGCGCGGCTTTCCCTGCGGCCAAGAAGTGGGAAGCGCTGTACACGCAGCGCGACCGGCTCAAGCAGGACCCGAACCGCAAGCATTACCTCGTCTGCAATGCTGACGAATCAGAGCCGGGAACTTTCAAAGACCGCCTGGTCATGGAAGGCGATCCGTTCGCAGTGCTGGAAGGCATGACGATTGCCGCACTGGCCACCGGAGCCGAGCTGGGCTACATCTACCTTCGCGGTGAATATCCGCTGGCGGCGCAGCGCCTGGCGCATGCAATTGAAGCGGCGCGCTGGGAAGGATTTCTGGGTGAGAACGTTCTTGGCAGCGGAGCACGCTTTGAGATTGAGTTGCGCCGGGGCGCGGGAGCCTATATCTGCGGTGAAGAGACCGCGCTGTTCAATTCGATTGAAGGATATCGCGGCGAGCCTCGCAATAAGCCTCCGTTTCCCACGCAGGCCGGACTTTTCCGCCAGCCAACCGTAGTGAACAATGTTGAAACCCTGATCAACGTTCCCATCATCATCAATCAGGGCGGCGCGGCATACGCGAGCGTTGGAACCGAGAACTCAACAGGACCCAGGCTCTTCTGTCTTTGCGGACATGTTGAGCGCCCCGGGGTTTATGAAGTGCCCATGGGGGCCACGTTGCGCCAGCTTCTTTCCATGGCGGGAGGAATCGCCGGCACAGGCCGGCTACAGGCGATATTGCTTGGTGGCGCTGCGGGAACATTTGTTTCGCCCAAGGAGATTGACGTTCCGCTTACGTTTGAAGGGACACGAGCCATCGGCGCCACGTTGGGTTCGGGCGTGGTGATGCTGTTCGACGACAGCGTTGATCTGAGGCGTATCTTGCTGCGCATCGCAGCATTCTTCCGCCATGAGACCTGTGGACAGTGCGTGCCCTGCCGCGTGGGCGTGGTCCGCCAGCAGGAAGCGCTGCAGCGTCTGGTGGAGAACCGTCCGCTGGGATCAAAGGCGGATGAGATTGTGATGTTGAGAGAGATGGCGCAAGCCATGCGGGATGCTTCAATCTGCGGCCTGGGCCAGACTGCCGCCAGCGCCCTGGAGTCGGCGTTGGCCCGTTGGAATTTATTTGCATGAGCACAAAAGAAACCACACCAGCAACATCCAAAGCGGCGCAAGAAGCAGCGCCCACGCCACTCATACCCATCCCGCGCGGGCCGGTGCCGCAAGCGCCGCCTGAGCGCGAGCGCCGTACGGTGGAGATCACCATCGATGGGCAGCCGGTTTCAGTGCCGGAGGGTTCCACCATTCTTGAAGCCGCGCGCAAGCTCGGGGTCGACACGCCGACACTCTGTTTCCTTGAGAGCCTCACTCCGGTGAACGTGTGCCGCGTATGCGTGGTGGAGATGGAAGGATCGCGTACGCTTGTGCCGGCCTGCTCCCGCAAAGTTGAACCTAAAATGGCGATCAAGACGGACTCAGAGCGTGTGCGCCTGTCGCGGCGGATGGTTCTGGAATTTCTGGCATCGTCCGTGGATGTCTCCACGGCGCCACAGTTCGCGGGCTACATGGAGCGCTATGGCGCACAGCCCCAGCGCTTTGGCCCCACTGCCGCCACAGTGAAGCAGCCGGTAAAGATCGATAACGATCTATACGTCCGCGACTACTCAAAATGCATTCTGTGTTACAAATGCGTAGAAGCCTGCGGTGTGGATGCGCAGAACACCTTTGCCATCGCCGTCTCCGGGCGCGGCTTCTCCGCCAGCATTGCCACTGAGTTTCAAGTCCCGCTGCCTGAGTCTGCTTGCGTCTACTGCGGTAATTGCATCGGCGTTTGCCCCACCGGCGCGTTGATGTTCAAGAGCGAATATGACATGCGCCAGGCAGGCACGTGGGACGAGCGGGCCCAGTCGCAGACCACAACCATCTGCCCTTATTGCGGTGTGGGCTGCAACCTGACGGTGCATGAGCAGGAGGGGCAGATTGTGAAGGTAACTTCGCCGCTTGACCATTCGGTCACGCACGGCAATCTCTGCATCAAGGGACGGTTCGGCTGGCAGTTTGTGCAGATAGAACCGGCAGAGAGCAAGACCGAGTAAACTCCGTCAGGCAACCAAGGACCTCAGCGGCGCCGATGCTTGAAGGTATGTCTGCCCTGCACGTATTCAGTAACAGTCGGTCCTCTGCCGTGCAATTTGTATTTGTAGGTAAGCAGTCCTTCCAATCCAACCGGCCCGCGAGTGGGCGAAGGCGCACCGTAAAGAAGCGTAAAGAAGCCTAGCCAGAACCAGCAATGCTGCATATACTTTTTGCGCTTGAGGGTTCTGTTGCGTGAACGGCCCTGATCTGTGTGTCCACAAGCGCTAATTCTTTGACTCCTCACCTGCATGGAGGCTGCCGTGAAAAAATCTGTCTTCGCTCTGTTGCTCCTTTTGACCGCCGGGTTCCTGACGAATTTGTGCGCTGCGGAAACAAAGCTGCTGCGTCATCCCAGCTATCACAATGGCAAGGTCGCGTTCAGCTACCTGGGCGATATCTGGGTGGCGAATGAGGATGGCAGCAACCCGCAACGTTTGACGGTCCACCGGGCGCGTGACATCTATCCGCGATTTTCTCCGGACGGCAAATGGATCGCATTCTCCTCCAACCGCTATGGCAACTATGACGTGTTTGTGATTCCCGCCGACGGCGGCTGGGCCAGACAGCTGACGTTTCATTCAGCAGCGGACCTGGTGGTGAACTGGACACCTGACAGCAAGAAGATTCTGTTTCAGTCTTCGCGCGGGCTCATGTATCCAGGAATCCCCAACCTCTACGAGGTCTCAATTGACGGCGGCCTGGAGCGTCCCGTACCCACCGACTGGGGTTATTGGGGCGGCTACTCACCGGATGGAAGCAAGCTGGCCTTCAACCGCCATCCCATGGTCTGGTGGCGGCAGCACTACCGTGGCAGTTACGCTGCCGATCTGTGGGTGATGGACGTAAAGGCGAAGAAGTATACGCATCTGGCCGATGGCGATTACAAAGGCAACTATTTCTGGCCGATGTATGCCGCTGACGGCAACATTTACTTTGTCTCAGACCGGCTGAGCGATGAAAGCCATATCAAGCCCGGCAGCCATGAAGTCCTTAAGAGTGCAAACAATCTGTGGAAGATCCCCGAACACGGCGGACACGCCGTGCAGGTCACGCACCATGAGAGCGGCCGGCTCTTCTTTCCGTCAGTCTCCAGTGACGGTAAAACAATTGTCTATGAACAGGATTTCGGCATATGGAAGCTCGACACCAAGACGGGCAAATCAACGCCCATCAAGATCAACATTGTGTCCGACGATAAGGAGAACACGGTCGAAACCATCACCGTACGCAATGAGACGGAAGGCTACGATCTTTCCCCCAGCAGCAAGCGCGCGGCGGTTTCAGTACACGGAGAAATTTTTTCCATCGCTACGGACCGCGGCGACATTCAGCGTGTGACCCAGTCATTCTCACGAGAGAGCGACCCCTCCTGGTCGCCGGACGGGAAATGGATTGCCTTTGTTTCCGATAAATCCGGACTCGACGAAGTGTGGATGGCCCATGAAGACGGGACCGGCTTGAAGAAACTTTCTGAGGGCGATGGCGAAAAGCAGGCCATTCAATGGGCGCCTGACTCAAAGGCCCTGATCTATTCCGCGTCAGACCATAAGCTCTATCGCTATGATCTGGAGGGCGGCAAGAGCACGGTCATCGCCAGCGGGGCCGCCGGCAACGTGCAGGGTGCGCGTTTCTCTCCTGATGGCAAGTGGGTGGCGTATTCCAAGCTTGATCATGATCTGCGTCCGCACGTGTATGTTGTGCCTTCCACCGGTGGCAACGAGAGGCATGTGGGCAATGATGACTTGCTCTTCAGTGAGACCAATCCAGTCTGGACGCCGGACGGCAAAAGAATGTTGTTTCTTGCCGGACTGGCCCAGGCCGGCAGCGCTACACTACGCCGTGCCTTTGTGCAGGTATATAGCGTCTCACTGGCAAAGGAAGAGAAGAACCCCGCTGACCGAGGGGTTGACGATGAAGATCAGGCCCAGGCAGCGGAGAAGCTGGACCGCCAGCGCAACGCGCAAGCGCGCGGTGACGCCCCAAAACCTGAGGTGAAGATTGAATTTGACGGCATCAACCGCCGCTCGCATCAGGTTACGCACCTGAGCGACAATATCACCACCGTGGCTGTTTCTCCGGATAGCCGGCTCTATGCCTTTGTGGCCGTCTCTGATCAGGACGGCCGGCCTGTGGCCACGCTGTACACGATTCCGGAAGATGGAACGCAGACGACTACCATCACCGTCAATCGCGGGGGGCCCGAAGAAGAGGGCGGTGGATTCGGAGGCCGCCAGATCGGTTTGCTCAAGTTCGCCAAAGACGGCCGTTCCATTTTCTTCGTGGGCGCCCAGGGGGGACTGTATGCCGTGGAAATCCCGCAGTCGGCGCTGGGGGCCGCGAGTGGACGAGGCGGCGCTGCCGCCGGCGGAGCAGGCCCTGCTGCCGGTGGAGGCCGGTCCGAACCCCGGCGCATCACCTTCACGGCTCGCGTGGAAGTTGACCATCACGAAGAGTGGAAGCAGGTCTTCAATGAGAGCTGGCGGATTATGAAGCACCGTTTCTATGATCCGGAAATGCATGGCGTGAACTGGGCCAGCGTGAAGGACGTGTATGGGCCGCTGATGGAATACGTGGATGACCAGGAAGAGATGCACAACGTGGTGAGCCAGATGATCGGCGAATTGAACGCTTCCCACACGGGCATCAGCGCTCCGCCAACGCAAGAGGAGCGCGATCGCTCGGCGCAGACGCGCTTCCCCGGCTTTGAACTGGAGGCCGATCCCTCCGGCTACTACAAGGTCGGGCACATCTATAAGAACGGGCCGGCGGACAAGGACTACGTCAACATCAGCGAAGGCGAATATGTTCTGGCCATTGATGGCCACGAATTGAAGGCCGGCGACAACTATTGGAAGTACCTGACCGCCGTGCGCGGAGAAAAACTTTATTTCACGGTGAACTCCAAGCCGGAGTCCGCGGGCGCGCGGCTGGTGAAGGTTCAGCCAATCAACGGCGGCGCATACACCACACTGCAATATGAACGGTGGGTGGAGCAGCGCCGCGCCATGGTGGAGAAGGCCTCCAAGGGCGAGGTGGGCTACCTGCATATCCGCTCCATGAACGCCGAGTCACTGCGCAAGTTTGAGCGCGACCTGGTGGAGAACCACGACAAGAAAGCGCTGATCATCGACCAGCGGTTCAATCCCGGCGGCGGCATTGACCAGGAACTGCTGGAGATCCTGAGCCAGCGCCAGTATCAATTCACCAAACAGCGCGATTCGGTGCAGATCACGCGGCCGCAACAGGCCTTCTTCGGGCCGATGGTGGTGATGGAAAATGAGCGCTCTACCAGTGACGCCGAGGTCTTTCCTGATGGCTTCCGCACGCTGGGCCTGGGCAAAGTGGTGGGCAAGACAACCTATGGTGCTGTGATCGGAACAGGCGCTTTCCGGTTACTGGATGGATCGTCGATCCGCACGCCCGGGACCGGGCTGTGGAACGTGAAAGGCTACAACCTGGAAAACTACGGCGTGCCGCCTGACGTGGATGTGGACAATACTCCGGAAGACTTTCTGGCCGGACGCGATGCTCAACTGGAGAAAGCGGTTGAGGTGCTGAAAGAAGAGTTAAAAGGGAAGCGGCCAGAGGTGAAGACGGCTTCGGGCGGAGAATAACATCAGAGAATCAATGGCTTACCACGGATGAAGATGGATCACGGACCAAAACGGGACGGAAATTGGGTAATCCGTGCCTGAGGGATTCTGGTGATCGGAAGATCGGCATGGGCTTTTGGCCGCTAAACATCCGCCTCTGCCGTTCGTCCCCAATACGTATCCTCAATCAGCGGCCCTGCTATAATTTTGCCTATGAAAACACCACTTATTCAACGCGTAGTCTGTCTATTGATGATCTATGTGTTACTTGTGCCGCAGAGCTGGGCCACCTGCGGAGGAGGCGGTGGTGGCGGCATGGGTGGAATGGGCGGAGGCTCGTCCTCCAGCTCACAGACCTATCAGGTGCCGTGGAAGGTGATCAAGGCCGAAGAAGGGCCGGTGAAAGAAGGCCTGGCGGTTTACTGGTTCCCCACAGGCGTAGACGAAGTACAGAGGTCAAGCCTGAGGGAATCGCGCACGCTGCAGCTCTATTCGCAACAGTGCGTGACGATGGGCATTGTAGACGTGCGTGATCCGATTGGCCAGAAATACGTCCCGGATGGCAAGCTGCCGGTGGCGGTTCTGGTACAAGCCGATGGCACGGTGGTGAATAAAGTTGCGGACAAGAACGGCAAGCTTTCCGTGGGCGATCTGGAAAAACTGCTGGAAAGCGAGATGAAGAAGCGCGAGTCCGCGGTGAAGGAAAAGATGGACGACGCCAAGTCCAAGGCCAAGGCAGGCGACAGCAAAACGGCCATTGCCGAGCTGCGCGAGATTGCCGGGCAGAAGTGCATGTTCCCGGGCAAGGCCAAGGACGCGGTGAAAGAGCTCAAAAAACTGGGCGTCACTGATGTGAACGCCGAGGCGATGCCGGATGGTCCGAATTTTGATCCGGCGCTGAGCGCGAAGATCCAGAAGACGATGTCCGCGGGGCTGAAGGCAGAGAATGACGCGAAATACACTGAGGCGCAGAAGATCTACACGGCTGCGCACAACCTTGATCCGAATGATCCCACGCCGCTGCGCTATCTGGGTGAGTTGTACCGGCACCACACGGGCGAGTGGGACAAGGCACGGGTAACGTTCAATCAGATCCTGGCCATGCCGGCTGATCCTCTTTCCCGCGCGGTGGCGCTGCATGGGCTGGGCAAGATGACGATCCATGAAGGCGATTTCAAAAAAGGTCTGTCACTGATGGAGGCATCCACGCAGGAATTTCCGCTGGCGCTGGCGTACAGGAACCTGGCGGTTTACTGGAACTCAGAAGGCGATAAAGTCAAGGCAGACCAGTACACGCGGCTGGCTCTGTCTTTGGATCCGAAAGAGCCCTTTAACCTGATCTTTGCCGCAGCCTTTATGGCCGGCAATGGACATGGCGATGAAGCCCTGAAAATCGCCAAAGAGAACGAACCGATTCTTTGCGCTTCCTACAACCTGGCCGCGATCTACGCGCAGCTGGGGCAAAAAGACAAAGCCCTGGCGTTGCTGAAGCGGCATTTCTTTGAGTATGAGCGGTACCAGTCCGTGCGCAGCAAGGAGATGATGGAAGCCCGCGTGGACGCAGTGTTTGCCTCTCTTTATAAAGACCCCGCGTTTGTGGCCCTAACGAGCGGGGCGGATGGCAGGCTGCCTCTGCCCGCCATGGGCAGTAAGCCGGCAGGAAACTAAATCGATAACACATTGCATTTTAGAGGGCGCAGACAGCACGAACTGCGCCCTTTTGATTTTTCTCCTGGTTCTTGAGCTGCTCTTTGAGTACAAATCCTCCTATTTTGATGGTTCCATTTTGGGAATGGGAACACTTACGTAATGTCGTTTTTGGTCTGCGTATTTTGCTAAAGTAGGCATGTTTACAGTCGATATCTGGTAAGTATGAAACCTCTCACGATCCTTGTAGCTGAAGATGAGTTGCTCACCCGGATGATATTGGAACGCTCCGTAGTGCAATGGGGTTATCAGTTGATATCCGCCGTGGATGGCGAGCGCGCACTTGAAGTGCTGCGGACGCGCAAGGTGGATGTGTGCATCCTGGACTGGGAAATGCCCGGCGTGACCGGCGTGGATATCTGCAGGTGGCTCAGGGCAAACTCCACCGGTGCAATTCCTTACATGATCCTGGTCACTGGAAGAAATCAGCCGACGGAAATCCAGGCAGGCTATGAAGCAGGCGCGGACGATTACCTTACCAAACCTTGTGATTTGAAATATCTGCGGCGCCGGATTGCAACGGTCGCGGAAAAGATGCGCCGCCAGGAACAGTGGCTGGACCAGGCCAACAGTGAGAGCGCAGAGCAACCGGGATTCACCAGCTTGAATCCGCTGGACATTTATCTCTCTGATCTGCGTCTGATGCGCCGCAAAACATAGTTTCCGGAAGTTATGGGCGCTCTGGACAATCGTTATTTTAGACGATCATTATTTAGACCATCGTTGACCACAACAACTTCCTTTCCCATTCGGCGTCCGACCTCTGTGCCGGCCGCAATGGTTTCGTCGTCAGTCTCCAGGGCGCGCATCAGCTCCAACCGCTTCATCTGGTGGACAGGATGCGTAAAGCGCATGCCGAGAATTTTTTTGGCGCGATAGGTCACGGACGCAATCTCAGTCACGCTCAGCGAGCGTGTGTTCGACGCCAGAATGGTTGTAGGTTTGCAGATCTTATCCAGCAGCGTGAAAATTTCGATCTTTGATTCCATCTCTTCTGGAACAGACTCAATCACCAGATCCGCTTCGCGAGCAGCCTGCTCAACTGTCGAGGCATATTCCAGACGGCTGAACGCTATTTCGGCTTCCGGTTTGCTTACCGCGCCCAGTTCCGCCGCTTTGGCCAGATGATCGCGCATCTCCGCCGCCGCGGTGCGCAAGCTGGAGGGAAGAATGTCTTCCAGGATCGTGCGGTATCCGCCCATGGCTGACGCAAAGGCTATTCCGCGGCCAAGAGCTCCGGCGCCGATGACCGCAATGGTCAGGATTTCAGCCATGGATTTTTCGCCCTTGAGCCGTTTGACCAATCAATCTAGGATTTATCAATCTAGGATTTATCCAGGGCTTCCAGCGTCTTTATGATACTTGGGTCTGAGTTCCGCATATAATCGGCCAGCCGCTTGCGTTCTTCCGCAGTCATGCTGGTAATTCCAACCTGGATGCGCCGCACCGTGGCGGCAATGTCATCCACATAATTCATCATTCGAATCAGTTCACCGGTCGCTGGCATGTTCGAGGTAGCTCCTTTTTCTCCAAACAACTATTTTCAACTCTTCCGGCCAAATTAGCAAAGTCTGCCCTTGGCAAAGTCTCTCGGGTCTTCCACTTGCTGGATTTCTGCATCCAAGGGAATGAGGTATTCTGTCTCAAAATACTGCTTTTGCTGATTTTTGTCCTATGCGAGCCAATCCAGCGGTTTTGACCCCAGAATCGAGCGGTATTTCGGAGTGCCTGGACCGGCTGTCGTCAGAGAAGCGCGGGGCCCGGCCGCTCGCCACCTACCGGTTGCAGTTCAATGCCGGATTTCGTTTTGAAAACGCGCGGCGGCTGGTTGGATATCTCCATGCGCTAGGCATTTCTCACATCTATTCTTCGCCAATTCTCAAGGCGCGCGCCGGCAGCTTGCACGGCTATGACATCATGGACCACAACCAGCTGAATCCTGAGGTCGGTAGTTATGAGGAGCTGAAAGACCTGGTCCATGAATTAAAAAATTACGGTATGGGGCAGGTGCTGGATTTTGTGCCTAACCACATGGGGATTGGTCCGGGAAGCAATCCGTGGTGGTGGGACGTTCTGGCGAACGGCCGCGCATCAGAATTCGCGGAGTTCTTTGATCTCGATTGGGACCCGGTGAAGCCGGAGCTGCGCAACAAGTTGCTGCTGCCTATTCTGGGCGACCAATATGGCGCCGAGCTTGAGGCAGGCCGCATCAGGCTGGTGGCTGACGAAAATGGATTTCACATAGAGTACTTTGACAAACTGCTGCCGCTCGATCCGCAAACCATCCCCATGATTTTTGAGCCACTGGGAAATGACGTGCCGCAGGAGTTGCGCACTCTGCTTTCCGGGTTGCGGAACCTGCCATCGCATAGCACGACTGACGGTGACCTGGTGCGCCAGCGCCGTCGCGCCATACCTTCATTGAGCGTGGCGCTCAAGGACTTGCTGGAAAAATCTCCTGAGGCGCAGAGCGCCGCAGAAAAGGCGGTGAGCCAGATCAACGGCCAGGGCGGAAATCCGCACAGCTTTGACTCTATTCATCGCATCCTGGAAGCGCAGGTCTACCGGCTGGCAAACTGGCGGGTCTCCGGCGAAGAGATCAATTACCGGCGGTTCTTTGACGTGAACGAGCTCATTGGTCTCAGCATGGAAAATCCCCGGGTATTTGCCGCTACGCATCAACTCTTACGGCACCTGCTGGCGGATGACATGATCCAGGGGCTGCGCATTGACCACTGTGACGGTCTGCTGAACCCGCGGCAGTACATGATACGTTTGCAAATGCTGTATGCCGCCAGCCAATGCTCCGGCGCGGCGCCGCGCGCTCCGCTGGCGGAAAACGGGATAGAGCTCGGCATACAGCAGGCCTTCGGCGAGCACGATTGGATGAACCACCGCGCTCTGCTTTACACGGTGGTGGAAAAAATCCTGGAGCCGGGGGAAGACCTGCCCCGCGAATGGCCGGTGGATGGAACATCAGGCTATGACTTCACCACGCTGGTCAACGGGTTGTTTATTGATCGCAGCAATGAACGCACCTTCACCAACTTTTACCATCGCTTTACTGGCGCGGCGCATGACGTTGAAAGCGTGATCTACAACAGCAAAAAACTGATCATGCATGCTTCCCTGGCCAGTGAAGTCAACGTGCTCGCGCACACGCTGGACGCTATTTCCGTAACCGACCGCTATGCGCGAGACTTCACCCGCAAGGCGTTGCGCGATGTGATTCGCGAGACCATTGCCTGTTTCCCCGTGTATCGAACTTATATAGATGAGCGCGGAGAGATGACAGCAGGCGACCGTGCTCACATCCATACAGCCATCGTCAGGGCCAAGCGCCGTAATCCTGACAAAGCGCCGGCCAGCTTTGATTTTTTGCGTGACATTCTGCTGCTCACGCGCAAGGACCCATCCGAGGACCACTCTGATCTGTACCGCAGAAAACTTCATTTCACCCTCAAGTTCCAGCAACTCACCGGGCCTGTCATGGCCAAGGGCATGGAGGACACCGCCTGCTACGTCTATAACCGCTTTCTTGCCGTGAATGAAGTGGGTGGCTCGCCGCGCCAGTTTGGCATTACCCATGACGAGTTTCATTCCGCCAGCCTCAAGCGCGCGGAGCGTTGGCCCTATTCCATGCTGGCCACCTCCACGCATGACACCAAGCGCAGTGAAGATGTGCGCGCCCGGCTGGACGTGCTTTCAGAAATGCCCAAGAACTGGACCGCGCAAGCCCTTAAATGGCGCAAGACAAATCGCGCGCGCAAGCGCATGCTGCCGGATGGCCGCCAGGTCCCCGACTGTAATGAGGAATACTTCCTCTATCAGACATTGATCGGCTCATGGCCCTTCGAGTGCGGTACTGAGTCTGCGCGAGCAGAGTACACCGAGAGGATCCAGCAATATATGACCAAGGCCGTTCATGAGGCCAAGGTAAACCTGAGCTGGATCAGTGACGATCCGGCTTACGTGGAAGCGTTGCGGCAATTCATCGAGAAAATACTGCTGCCGGTGACTGTTGACCGCGCAAATATTTTTCTGGAACAAGTGCAGGCTTTCATGCCTGCCATCTCATTCTTTGGCGCCATCAATTCGCTGGCGCAGCGCCTGCTCATGCTCACCTCACCCGGCAATCCAGATATTTATCAGGGGACGGAGCTCTGGGACTTTAGCCTGGTTGATCCCGATAATCGCCGTCCGGTGGACTTTGAATTGCGGCAGCAAATGCTCAGTGAGCTGGACCGTAAAGCGGAAAGCGGCAATTTGCCGGGTTTGTGCGCCGAGCTGCTGAAACACTATCAGGACGGACGGATCAAAATGTGGACCACGATGCAGGCCCTGCGTTTGCGCCGCGACCGGCGTGACCTATTTCATCTTGGCCGCTATCTGCCGCTGCATGCTACCGGGCCGAAACACCAGCATGCAGTGACTTTTGCACGCGAGCACAGAAACCAGGTCTTGATCGTGGCTGTGCCTCGCCTGAGTTACACCTTGGCTGGGGGAGCCATTCGTCCCCCACTCGGCGGGCTGTGGGAAGCCACGGAGCTACCCGTGCCGCCGCACACGGCGGAGTTTCTGGAAAATGTTTTTACCGGAGAAAAAATCAGGGTCAGCGCACAACGCACGCTGCTATGCAGCGAAATCTTCGCGCACTTCCCCGTAGCTCTGCTGGTCAACACGTAATGCCTGCTGCGTGCGGTCACAGACGGATGAGAGTGCGGCGATCTTTTCCGCCAGCTGGTTCGTGAGCGCGTCCGGGGCAAAGCGCCAGCCCCAGTTGCCATTGGTCAGGGAGGGCGTGTTCATGCGGGCCTCACTGCCCAGCCCCAGAAAGTCCTGGAGCGGCACAATCGCCAGCCTGGCCACCGACGAAAATGCTGCACGGATAAAGGCCCAGTGAATTCCGTCGCGAGCCTCGCCAAAATAAGTTGCCGCGTAGCTTTTCTCTTCCGCTCCGGCAGAGGATTCCCACCATCCCAGCGTCGTGTCATTGTCATGTGTTCCGGTATAGACAACGCAGTTCGGCTCAAAGTTTTGCGGCAGGTAAATGTGCGCGCCCGGATCGCCAAAGCCGAATTGCAGTATCTTCATGCCCGGCATGCCCAGCCGTTCGCGCAGCGCATGGACTTCTTCAGTGATCAGCCCAAGGTCTTCCGCGATGAAAGGCAGATCGCCCAGGCTGGCCTGGAGGGCCTGAAACAGGTCATCGCGCGGCCCCGGCACCCACTTGCCGTGTACCGCGGTAGGCTCGTTGGCCGGAATCTCCCAGAAGCTCTCAAAGCCGCGAAAGTGATCAAGCCGAACAATGTCGCACGTTTCCAGCGTGTGCTTCATGCGCTGGATCCACCAGTCATATCCGCGCGCCTTGCAAACGTCCCAGCGGTACAGCGGGTTACCCCAGCGCTGCCCTGTCTCACTGAATGCGTCCGGCGGCACGCCGGCAACCACCGTGGGCTGCAGATCAGCGTCAAGAAAAAAGAGATCGGGGTTGCGCCAGACGTCAGCGCAGTCATAGTTCACGAAAATGGCAACGTCACCCACGATTCTGACGCTACGCTGCCGGCAGTATTGCCGCAATGACTGCCATTGCTCGAAAAAGGCGAACTGAATCACCCTTTCAACTTCGAGTTCGCGTTGGCGATCCACTCCAAACTTGTGCAGGCCTTCTGCTTCCCGTCTCGCCAGCTCTTTGGGCCATGAGCTCCAGGTTGCTCCGTTGTGGGTCTGGCGTATTACATCAAAAAGCACAAAGTCTTCCAGCCACCAGGCATGGTCGCGCTTGAACGCGGCAAAACGGGCAAGATCGCCATTGCTACGGTCAAGGAAGTTTTGTGCGGCACGTTGCAGCAGCGGCATCTTATATGCCTTCACTGCTTCGAAATCGATTGTGGTCCGCGGCGGAGGCTGGTTCCTGATCTTTTCTTTTTCCAGCCAGCCGCGCTCAGCCAGCCGTTCCAGGCTGATCAGCAGCGGGTTACCGGCAAAAGCGGAAATAGCCGAGTAAGGAGAATTTCCCAGTCCGGGCGGTGAGAGCGGAAGCACCTGCCAGAGTCCCAGGCCGGAAGAGGCCAGGAAATCCACGAACGCATAAGCCTGCGGCCCAAGGTCGCCGATACCACCCAGCGAAGGCAGTGACGTGGGATGCAGCAATACTCCGGCCGATCGCTGGGACAACATATTCTTATGATGCAGACTTAACTGCGGGATTTGGCCAGGCTGTCCATCTCAGCCTTATTGATCTTTACCTTGCCTTCTTTTTCAAGTCGCGCACCCAGATCATTCAGGAACAGGGTGATGACTTCCTGGCGCTTCTCTGAGGCCAGCCGCTCCCTGAGTTGATCGCGTTGCTGGGCAAACCCGGGCTCAGCGGTGGAAGGCTCTTGCCGTTCCACAATCTGCAGGACCGCCGCGCTTCCCCCGACATTCAAAGGACCGCTGATTTCCCCTGCCTTCATCGTAAAAGCAACGCTCGCGGGACCACCCATGTTCCCGATGTCCGGCACCTGCTGCGTCCGGGAGACAACGTCACTGGTTTTCACAGTGGCGCCGGCCTCTTTCGCGGCCTTGCTCAGATCATGCTCAGCGTGGGCGCGGTCGGCCATCTCCTGCGCCTTGCGCCGAAGGATGTCATTGGCGCGCTGGGATTTGAATTCATTCGCTACACGGTCTTTGATTTCTTCAAATGCAGGTGTGCGCGCCGGTTCAACTTTGGTGACTTCAAAAACCACGGTGCTCTGCTGCGTCCGGGCGGCCTGTGGGCCGGCCTTATCCGCAGTGGTAAATACAGCGTCCATCAATGGAGGTTGGGGGCCGATTCCCGGCAACGCATCATTCCGGCCAACCATGTTGCTCTGCACAACCTGTGCGCCATATTGGCTTGCGGCCTTTTCCAGCCCTTGTTTCTGGGCCATTGTCTCGGCATCAGTAGCAGTCTTGTTTATCTGGGCTTTGATCTTGTCCTGTTTAATGCCATCTTCGATCTGAGACTTTACTTCCGCCATTGGTTTCAGGTGGGCGTCTTCTTTCTCTTCAGTCTGGATGATATGGAAACCGGATGGCGTCTGCACCAGATCGCTGATCTGGCCTTTGCTCTGGGAAAACGCAACATTTTCAAATGCCTGTGGCGTCTGGCCTTTCACTATCCAGCCCCCGGCTATTTCTCCGCCCGTGTCCTTGCTTCCGGGGTCCTGAGAGTATTTCTTTGCCAGTGCGGCAAAATCTCCACCGGCTTTTACCTGTTTCAGCACGTCCTGCGCTTTAGCGCGCGCGTCATCCACGCCTTTCTGGTCCACCTTGCCATCAGTCCCCGTAATGGGAGTATTTATCTGTATGTGACGGACCTTGACCCGTTCCGGAACACGAAAGGCGTTTTGGTTCGCGCTGTACGCGCGCTGGATCTCAACCGGGTCCACGGTCACCTTGTCGGCAATATTTTTGTCAGTCACGACAAAATATTTGATCTGCCGTTTTTCCGGGACAGAGTTGGTATAACGCGCCAGGTTGACATCAAAGAACGCCTTCAACTCCGTGTCGGTTGGGTTGACGCTTTTCTTCACGTCATCGAGTTTAAGTACCGCGTATTGAAACTTTACTTTGGTGTTCTGGTCTTTGTAGGCTTTCTCCACGTCGGAGTCCGCTACTTCAGCGTTGGCACCAATCACAACAAAGAGCTTCCGCTGTAGCAGATCGAGCCTCATATCGCGCTCAAAGTTCTCCACTGTGGTGCCGCCCTGAATCAACATCTGCTTGTATTTGTCCGCTCCAATCCACTTTCCGCCGGGAAAGAACGCCTGCTTATAGGCGCCGTACTGCAATTCGTCGCGGAACTCCTGGTCAGAAACCTTCAGGCCCATGCGCTCGCTCTCATAGAAGACCTCAGCCTGCTGGATCAGCTGCTTGACCGCCTGTTGCCGCAGCATAGGCATATAGAAATCAGGGATCTGGTTCCCTCGTGCCTGCGCCTGTACCATCCGGTTGACATCGTCGCGGTGAATCTCCCGGCCCGCGACCGTGGCCACCACGCCGGTTTCACTGGCAGCGGTATCACCCATGAACCCGGGTATGAGATAGAGCACCATACTGGCGGCAAGAATCAAAAGGAACCCGGCGAGGATGTATTTTGCGGCTCGATTGCCGCTCTGCAAGAACTTAATCATGGATGGAGAGCTCCAGGGAAATGATGGATTGCGATTTTCTATTATAAATGCCGCAGCCGTTTAACAAAACTTTACCCTGCAAACGATGGCCCGGCGTGCCAACTGGAGCATCACACATTCGGCACCCCAAAAACAGGCTTAGAACGGGCTGATACCAAGGTAAGTAGCGCTTCCCAGTTCATTACGCAACAAGTTGGCTATTTTGGTGTTACACCTTGTTTGTACGGCCATTTTTCTGGTTGAAGTCGCCAGACGCTATAGCGGCTGCTCTGGCCGGTTATTTTTTCGGTTTGTCATGATCCGGTTTGTCATAATCAGATAAGCGCGAGGTAGAAGCATGCCGGCAAACAAGCGTTTTCTTCTTTTTATTGCCACTACAATCACCCTTGTTGCAGTAGCAGGTTGCGGGGGCGGCAATCATCTCAGCTTCCCGCCGCCACAAGGGGGATTCACCAACGCAAATCTCAGCGGACCATTTGCGTTCTCATACATTGGTTCTGACGCAGGCGGCTTCCTGGCCGTGGCCGGCAGCTTTCAAGCCGATGGCAATGGCCATATCACTTCAGGCACCCAGGACATCAACAGCGGATCAGGCATCTTCACCAATGTGGCCATCAGCGGTACGTATACTGTGCGCGCTGATGGCCGGGGTTCCGCTACACTCAACTCAACCGCGGGAAACACCACGATTGATTTTGTCCTTGTGGCCAGCGGGCATGCTCTGGTTACCCGATTTGACAGCAAAGCTGCCGGCAGCGGCACCATTGACCAGCAGACAGCCTCCGCTTTTTCTAATGCGGCCCTGGCCGGATCTTTTGCTTTTAGCTTGGCGGGAATTGACGCAATCGGGAATCCATTGGGTGTAGCAGGGAATTTCACTTCCGACGCCACGGGAAATATCACCAGCGGCGTGGACGACTCCAACGACAACGGCGGAATTATCTTGAATGATCCCTTGACCGGATCGATTCCCGTAGCTGCATCCGGCCGGGGTACAGCCACGCTCAACACCATCCGCGGTACTCTTAGCTTTGCCTATTACGTAGTGGATGCCACTCATCTGAAGATTGTTGAAACTGACACATCTCTGGCGCTGGGTGGCGAAGCGTTCCGCCAAACCGGACCATTCTCCAATGCCTCAGTCTCCGGACCATTCGCCTTCACCATCGCCGGGGCGGACTTGCTCTCCGGCGGCCCGTTTGCCGCAGGCGGCGTATTGACCTCCAACGGCGCCGGCATCGTTACCAGCGGGACTGAAGATTTCAACGACGCAGGCCTTATCACCACCAACGTTGGATTTACGGGCAGCTACACCATGGCCGCCAACGGACGTGGGACATTGACCCTCACCACCACTGCGGGAACTTTTACCTTCGTGATTTATCCTTCCGCGGGTGGCGTGCTGGCGCTTGAAACTGATATTGGTTTCCTGACGACGGGCACCGCTTTGCAGCAGACCGGCACTTTTTCCAACGCAACTCTCACGGGAATTTACGGTATGAACTTCACCGGCGCTACTACCAGCGGAGAATTGGATTCCATTGCGCAATTCACAGCCGATGGGGCGAGCAAGGTAACCGGAATTATTGACCTCAACAATACCGGCGGCATCACCTTTGGCCAGCCACTCTCCGGGACATTTAATGTTGCCGCCAGCGGCCGCGCGACCCTGGTCTTGCAGACCCCGCTGGGAACACAAAACCTTGTTGTCTATCTGGCGAACGGCAACCGCGCACTTTTTATTGAGCTGGACGCGGGTCTGGTTGCAGCTGGAGACATCCGGCACCAATAGGTTTCCAGTACACTCAGCATAAGGGCGGCAGAAATGCCGCTCTTATTTTATCTCTTTACTGTAGAGACCATCTCCACAGCAAACAAAAAGGCGGAACGCCTGCCGCACGTTCCGCCTTTGGACTCTCCAAGAGAGAGCTAACGCCAATTCTTAGTAGACCCAGCCGCGTCCATTCCAACGGAGCCACCGATGTCCGTCCCAACGGCGGTTGTCGCGATCATAGCGGCCGTCATGATCGAATCTGCGGTCATGGTCGCGATCGTAGTATCTGCGGTCATCGCGGTCGTGATCGCGATAGGATCCGCGGCCTCTGTCCCGATCTCGGTCTCGATCGCGATTCCGGTCATGGTTCCTGTCTCGATCTCGATCGCGGTCACGCTCCCGGTAGGCCACATCCTGTTGCACAACCTGTGCTGAAGCCAAAGCCGAACCACCGGTAATAAGCGCCGCGCCAACCAACAAAATTCGTAAACGATTCATCATTTCCTCCCTTTTAGCCAGGCCCACTTTGTCCCACGTCGATTCAGGTCTTAGCTTTTTCTTCTAAGAGTTAGAACCCTGAAGCAAGGGCATGGTTCTCAAATCCCTGTAACGAAACAATTGGTTTTGTAAAGGAGAGACACTGGTTAGAGACAGATAAAATTCTTTGAATTTTGTTGTTCCGCGCCGTGCGGCGAAGGTGTCTCAACACTCAAGTTCAAGAAAAGAGGCGCCCTTTGCCGCAAATTCCTCCAGTAATCCCCTCTGAACGTCTTCTCCAAGCGCTCAGCCAATGTGGCAACCAGTTGGATGCGTGGCTTGCCCAGTCGCAGGCAAACGCACGCCTGTTTATTGAAGACCCTGATGCGGCCATGCAGGCCGCCAATCCTCTTCTGGATCTGGATTTGGACGACATGCTTGAACTGGAAGCGGTTTTGAGCGGGCTCGCGCGCAAGCTTGATCTGCCTCTGCAATCCAGGAAACGTATCAATGACCGGCGCAGCCCGTTGCATTTGCATACTTTTTGAAACTCGCGGCGACTAAGCAGGCAAACAAAATGGCCCGGCTTTGTTGAAAGACCGGGCCATCCGTTATTGAGTAAGGGGGGTCGTCCTACTCAAACCGTAAAGCTTCTATAGGATCCAGCATGGCTGCTTTCCGCGCCGGATAGAACCCAAAGAAGATTCCTACCGCCATGGAGAACACCACCGCCGCTCCCACCGCGATGGGCGCAATGAGGATGCTCCAGCCCAGCACTTTGGTGATGGTGATGGAAGCCGCGATTCCAAACAGAATTCCCATCACGCCTCCGGTCAGGCTCAGCACCACTGACTCGCTGAGGAACTGCCGCAACACATCAGACTCGGTTGCGCCGATGGCGATGCGGATTCCGATTTCCCGCGTCCGCTCCGTGACGGAGACCAGCATGATGTTCATGATTCCAATTCCTCCGACGATCAGCGACACGCCGGCAATCGAGGCGAGCAGCAGAGTCATTACCTTGGAAGACTCGTCTGCCAGTTGGGCCACGTCGGCCAGATTGCGCACGCTGAAGTCATCATCCTGCCCTGGGCGGATGCGATGCCGGTCACGCAGCAGTGAAGTGATCTGCGCCTGCGCCGCATAGCTGGCCTCTTGTGACGTGGCAGAGACCATGATGTTTTGCAGCCAGTCCTGACCGGTGATTTTTTTCTGGAGCGTAGTAATGGGAACAAAGACGCCGTCATCCTGGTCCTGGCCCATGCCGGACTGTCCCTTGGCCTGTAGCACGCCTACCACCAGAAATGGAAGGTTGCCGATGCGAACCGTTTTTCCCGTGGAATCCGCGCGTCCAAACAGATTTTGCTGTACGGTTGCGCCCAGCACCACCACATTGGCCGCGCGCGTCACATCGTCCTGCGTGAAGTTGACGCCGCGGTCAAAGCTCCAGTTTCTGATGTCAAAGTACTGCGGCTCGGTGCCGGTAATGCGGGTGCTCCAGTTCTGATTGTCGGCGACGATCAGCCCACTTGCGCCTGAACTGGGAGCGGCCAGAGCCGCGGTGGGCACCTGCTGCACGATTGCCTTCATATCGTCATATATCAGCGTTTTCGTGGCGCCTCCGCCAAGCCGTACGCCGCCCTTGTTCACGCTGCCTGAGCTGATGAACAGAAGATCGGTGCCCATGGATGCAATCTGGCGCTGCACCTGCTCCTGCGCTCCCTGGCCCAGTCCAACCGTCGCGATCACCGCTCCCACGCCAATCACAATGCCCAGCATGGTCAGCAGGGAACGCATCTTGTTCCGCGTTAGTGCTCGAATCGCTATTCGTAAAATCGCTATGAAATCCATAAAACCCCCGGTAAAACAATTGCCAAAATTGCCATGACTGCCAAAAATCTCCGGAATTGAGAAACCCAAAAGCTTGAAACCAAAATCTTTGAAACACAGAGGAACGGAGGAAGCGGAGGAGAAATAGAACGCCCGGCTTTTCCGATCACCAGATCACCCGATCACGTGCGATTACCCGATCTCTAATCCTCATCCACCGTGGGCATGCTCTTCAGCACTTCAGCCGCCCGCGGATGATTGCTCACCGGATCATCGTGCCGGATCTTGCCGTCGCGGAACACAACGGTCCGTTTCGCAAATTGCGCGATGTCCGGCTCGTGCGTGACCAGCACAATCGTGAGCCCGCTGTCATTCAGGTCCTGGAAGATCTGCATGATCTCAACCGAGGTCCTGCTGTCCAGGTTGCCTGTTGGTTCGTCCGCCAGCAGAATCGCCGGCTTGTTTACCAGGGCGCGCGCAATCGCCACGCGCTGCTGCTGCCCGCCGGAAAGCTGTGACGGAAAATGGCCCATCCGGTCCCCCAGCCCTACCAGTTCCAGCACTTCCTTTGACCGCGCCTGGCGCATGGATTTTTCTGTTTGCGCGTACAGCGTGGGCAGCTCCACATTTTCCAGCGCCGTGGTGCGCGAGAGCAGATTGAATCCCTGGAACACAAATCCCAATTTGCGGTTGCGGATCGCCGCCAGTTGCTTTTTGTCCAGGCTGGAAACGTCCGTGCCTTCCAGGATGTATTTGCCGCTGGTGGGCTTATCCAGGCAGCCCAGTATATTCATGAAGGTCGATTTACCGCTGCCGCTGGAGCCCATGATCGCTACAAACTCGCCCGGCTCGATCTTCATGTCCACGCCGCGCAGCGCGTGTACCTTGGTTTCACCCAGATCGTAGGACTTGTGCACGTCCTGCACCTGGATTACCGCACTGCCATTCGCCGGGCGTTCCGGTTTCATCATCACATCTGCATTCAGTTCGTTTTGTACCAGCGTTGCCATAAATGCCTCATTAACTTTCTGTCCGGCCGATAAGCCATTCCACTTTGGAGAACAGCTTTTTGATGTGCTGTTCTCCGTGTCTCTGTGTCTCCGTGGTGGATTTACCGTCCGCCTCTGCCGCCACCCGCACCGCGAGGCGCGCCCATTCCCGGAGCCGCCATGGTTGCGCCGGCGCTCTTGTTTGCGCTCGCCGAGCCGGTAATCAGCTGGTCCTGTGGATTCAGTGAGCCTTTCATCACCTGCGCGACCTCGGTCGTGGTGTGGTCAGTGATGCCCAGCTTGACTTGTACTGGCTCCACCGACTTGTCCGCGTTCAGCTTCCAGACGACTGCAATAGTGGCCTGCTGTCCATAAGCTTGTTGCGTCCCCTTTCCGCCTTTGCGTCCCGCGCCGGCCGTCCCGATGCCGGCTTTCTGATACAGAGCAGTGATCTGGTCAGCCGTCAGGTCTGGAGTAAAGCGCAACGCTCCGTTCGGGACCTTGACCACATCATTGGCCTCGGCCACAGGCACGGTCACGTAAGCGGTCATGCCGGGAAACAACTTCATCTCCGGATTATCAAAGTCGACGATGGTCGTGTATGTCACCACGTTCTGCACGGTGGTGGCGTTCAACCGCACCGCGGAAACCTTCCCTTTGAATGAATCCTTGGGGAACGCATCCACCTTGAACGTTACATCCTGTCCCGGATGAATCGTGCCCACGTCACTTTCATCGGTGCTCACGTAGACCTGCATCTTGGTCAGGTCTTGCGCGATGGTGAAGAGCGTAGGCGCCTGGAGTGACGCAGCCACGGTCTGGCCAACGTCAACGCTGCGGGCAATCACCGTGCCGTCAATGGGAGAGCGGATGGTGGAGTGATCGAGATTCGTTTGCGCCACCGTCACCGCGGCTGCTTTCTGCTGGGCCTGTGCGCTGGCCTGCGTGACCTGCGCTTTGGCTGCTCCCACGGCGGCGTCCGCGCTCTGCGAGGTTGCGCGCGCGGTATCCAGTTGCTGCGTTGGGACTATGCCTTCCTGCGCCAGCGTGGTGTAACGGGTGAGATCGAGCTTCGCCTGGGCCGCCGCCGCAACGGCTTTATCCAGATTGGCTTTTGACGCGACGAGGTTTGCCTGCGCGTCCGCCAGATCGGCCTTCGCCTGCAACAGCGCTCCCTGGAACAAGGAAGGATCAATCTGCGCGACCACCTGGTTCTTCTTCACGTGCGAGTTGAAGTCGGCAAACAGCGTCTGGATGGTCCCGGATACCTGCGAGCCAACCTGCACGGTCGTGACCGCATTGATGGTCCCCGTGGCCTGCACCACGTTCTGTATGTCGCCCTTTTGCACCTTCTCAGTGAGATACTGCGGCGCTTTCTTGCTTTCAACGCTGAAAGCCGTAAGCAATCCAATGGCGGCCAGCAGTACGCCAATCATCGTCCATTTACTTTTCAAGAATTTCATCGTCAACCCCCGAGAGACCTGCCAAGCACTGCCAAACTGCGGTTGCGGCCTCTGTAGGCTTAAACACTGAATTGCGCGCCTCAGCGTAAATACCGGGTAAGGCAGGGGATAAGAATTGTCAGGGTGGTTCGTTGGTAGTGTGCGGAATAGGTGGAGGGAGTTAACAGAACTTTACTCTTGCCGATGACTGAGGGCTGGGTAGGGATTTTGTAGAAGAGAGAGATGGTGATATTTAGGAAAGCCATCTTCCTAATATCTCGTCAGAGGGGCGGTGTACTTCCCACGCTGTTCGGGCATAGTCCGCATAAAGGATAACCATGAGTCAAATTGGACGCCTTATTGGGAGAACTCCCTGTGGCTGCATGGTAAAGGACGCTCCCTCGGGGTCCTTCGACTTCGCGCCCGTCGTTTACGCAGGGAAGAGATACTTGATGGCGCTCCGCTCAGGATGACAGATTAAAACAGTTACGGCCTTCTTGCCGGCGCCGGACCGGGGTCGAGTATTTCCGGCTCAAGTATCTCCGGCTTGGTTGACCGTGTTTCTGGCCGTATTTCTTTTTGCGCCTGTGTTCGCGTTACGAAGAAGACTGCCGCCGTCCATGTGGGGAACAGGTCCAGACCGGGTACGAGTTCCGCCGCCAGCGTGGGCAGAAATGCCCAATGCCAGCCGAGGATTCGCGAAAGGATGGCAGCCGTTGCCAGATCCAGCACGGTATCCGCCGGCGAGAGTGCGCCTTCAGCGAACAGGGGCAGTCCAACGATCTGGATTGCGTCCGCGATGATGGCCACAAACCACGCTTTGCGGTGCTCCGGCGACTTAACGACTTTCAGAAAGTCAAACATAAGAAAACCCTGCTTAAAACAAGGATACATCGATGCGGTGACTCCAGAGCCGGAAGTTGCCTAGCGTCCTGGCGATCACCCTATCCTTATTTTCTTTAACTCATTTGATGCCCACCACGGCCATTTGGCGTCCGGTTTTTCCACTTTCCTTGCGATGAGAGAAGAACTTGCGCGGGCTGCAAACGGTACAGTCCTTGAGCGCCGTAATGTTTGCCGCAGGCACGCCCACGGCGAGCAACTGGCGGCGGTTGGCCTCGCGCAGGTCAAGATGGAGTTTGATGCACTGGTCGCCATGGCCGGGCGCGCGCTGGTTCATAAAGAGCATCGGATATTTCTCGCGCACCGGATCCGACTCCTGCACGCTGTGAAAGAGCTCACCGGCATAACTGAATTGTGAGTGAAAGGCCTCCTCCACCTCCTCACCCACTGCAAAGCTACAGCTCTGGATTCCCGGCCCGATCACGGCGTAAATATCTTCCGGTCGCGTGCCAAACTCCAGACGCATGATACCTGCACCTTTTTCCACGATGCGCTTGACCGTGCCGCGCCATCCGGCATGGAATGCGCCGACGGCTTTGTTTTTAGCGTCGACCAGCAGCACCGGGAAGCAATCGGCCGTGAGGATGCCCAGAGCGATGCCTCTCAAATCGGTGACCAGCCCGTCACCGAAGAATTTTTCCGGCTTGCGCGAGCGCACCACGTGGACCAGGTCAGAATGTATCTGGCGCAGCGTGACGAGCGGCCAGGGTTTATTTATAGAAGCCTTGTTGATGGAAGCCTTGTTTCTGGTGGCAGCTCCCACGGCGAGCAGCATCGTGGCCCGGTTGCTCTCCACGCGTTCGCGCTGGTCGTCTTTGGTAAAACCCAGATTGAGGCTGTGTCCGCCGTACGCCGTAGTCAGGCCGCCAGCGCGCGTACTAAAACCGTGGATCAGCCAGGGAATACGTACAAGGCCGGATGCGCGCAGAATTTGCGGTCGAGTTGCTGTGCGCGAGTTTGATGTGCGACGTTGAGTGAGAGTTGCCACACATTCATTCTCACACATTCATTCTAATAGTGAATGCCGGCGCAGCGAACTTTTGACGGGGACAACGCTTTGCCGCGAGCAATCACAGGGTTTATCCTGCAAGCAAGCGGTTCCGTTGATGAGAGACCAACCCCGATTTCGTGTGGCCACCTATAACACGCATAAATGCCGCGGCATGGATGGGCGCATCCGTCCGGCCAGGGTGGCGGAAGTGTTGAACGAGCTTGACGCGGACATCATCGCGCTGCAAGAGGTAGTGAGCCTCAAGGGCGGGCGCAAAGAGCAGAACCAGGCGCAATATCTGGCGGACACATTCGGCTATCACTATCGCATTGGAGAGACGCGCAAACTGCGCGGCGCCGCATATGGGAACGTGGTGCTCAGCCGCTTTCCCATAAAAGAAGTGACTGTCTATGATTTGACGGCCTCTACACGCGAAGCCCGGGGCTGCATCCGCTGTGACCTGGAGGTTGCGCCGGGCAAGATTGTTCATTTGTTCAACGTGCACCTGGGCACGGGGTATATGGAGCGGCGCAAGCAGTCCCGTCTGCTGATGAGCCGCGAGGTCCTGCTCTCTCCCAGCCTGAAGCACCCGCGTCTGGTGATTGGCGATTTCAACGAATGGACGCGCGGCCTGGTTTCAAAAACGCTGCAACATTCGTTTGAGAGCGTGGATATTCAGCTGCACCTGAACCGCAAGCGCACATACCCCGGCGTGCTTCCCATCATGCATCTGGACCACATGTATTTTGACCGGGAGCTGGTCCTGGAAGAGTTTGTGCTGCACCGTAGCCGAATGGCCCTGGTGGCGTCAGACCATCTGCCGCTGGTGGCGGAGTTTGGCCTGGTTGGAAGGTAAAAAAGTTCCTGGCACGAATGGGACACAGAGGACGCTGATCGAAGCGCATGGTTGAGCGCAGTTGGGCAGTAATCCGACATGATTTTTCGGATCAGAGCTATCAGTGTTGATCCGTGGCAAGAAGTTTCTGTTTGTGGCGAATGGGACTTCTTCTGCAGCGTTCTCCACGTACAATCTCTTTGTGGCCAAGCTGACCTTTGTGGTGGGAAAAGGCGGAGTAGGAAAGACGACCGTCTCCTGCGCTCTGGCGCTGCATCTGGCTGCGCAGCATCCCGGCACATCGACGCTGCTTATGTCTACCGATCCCGCGCACTCGGTGGCGGACATGCTGGAGACGGAGAGCCATCCTGTCCCGCGCCGCCTGGCCGGCATCAAAGAAAAGCTCTTGATCTGGCAAGTCGACAGCGAGCGGGAGTTCAAGAAGTTCCTGGAGAGCAATCGCGAAGGCATCCTCAACATTGTTGAAAACGGCACGTTCTTCAACCGGGAAGAGATTGCGCCGCTGCTGGATACAACGCTGCCGGGCATGTCAGAGGTCGCCGGGCTGCTGGCGCTCCGGGAAATGCTGGAGAGCGGCAAGCATGATCACATCGTGGTGGATACAGCTCCATTTGGCCACACACTTCGCCTGTTCGAACTGCCCGGGCACTTTCAACGTTTTTTGAACTTTCTTGAGGTTGCATCCAGCCGTGACGCGTTGCTGGCCCAGCGCTTCGGCGGGCGTGCCGCGGGCCCAGCTCACGGCTTTCTTGAGGATTGGCAGGCCACGGTGCGACAGGTGAAAGAAGCCTTCGGCGCCGGGCAGGCGGATGTTTTGCTGGTGACTTCGCCTGAGACTTTCTCCTTGAATGAAGCGGTGCGTTGCATGCAAGCCTTGCAGGAGTCAGCGCACGATATGCACGTGAGCGGCATTGTTCTGAACCGTGTTGTGATGGACGCGGCAGGTTGTTCGCGGTGCCGTTATCGCGTGCGTATGGGAAGAGAAGCTGTCCAGTTTCTGAAGCGCAATTTTCCGCGCGTGCCCAGGCTGATTGGCCCAGATCCCGGAAATCCGGTGCTGGGCGCAGTTCGGCTGCGGCGATTTGGAGCCGCGGTTTTTGCCGGACGACGGACGAACCTTTCCACACATGCGCCCAAGGGGCCAAAGCATACAATGAAGTTCACCAGAAGCGAATGGCCCGTGCCTGAGACAAGGCTTTCCTTCACTCTGGGCAAAGGCGGCGTGGGCAAGACTACCATCACGGCCGCGCTGGCTTATCGTTCACGGGCATTACGCAAGGACGTTCATGCAACGGTGTGTTCCACTGATCCTGCGCCATCGCTCGACGATATTTTCCAGAAGAAGATAGACGATCATCTGGTGCATGTGTTTGGCGATCCTGGGCTGGGCGCTATGGAAATGGATTCTGTCTTTGAGTTTCGCCGCTGGGCAGCCCGCATCAAGCAGCAGCTTTCTGCCAGCACCCACATGGAATCCGGCGGGCTGCATGTTGATCTTACCTTCGAGAAAGAAGTGTTCGCGGCGCTGATGGAAGTGGTGCCCCCCGGAGTCGACGAAGTCTTTGCCGTTTTCCGCATTCTGGACCTGCTGGAAGCAAAGCCGGGCATGGTGTTCATTGACATGGCGCCCACGGGACATGCGTTGGAATTGCTGCGCATGCCGGAGCGCATTCTGCTGTGGTCACGGCTTTTATTGAAAAGCCTGGCGTCGCACCGTACACTAGCCCTCGCGCAGGATGTTGCGGTGGAGTTGGCTGGATTAGGACAGCGGGTGCGCAAATTACTGGAGATCATGCGTAAACCCAGGGAAAGCCGGGCCTGGGCGGTGATGCTGCCGGAACCGGTGCCTGACCGCCAGACGCAACGCCTGCTGGCGGCGATGAACGAATTGGGGATCGCCGTGGATTCCTTGTTTGTAAACCGCGTTCTGGTGGAGCCTGAGTCTGGTTGCAGGCGCTGCCGCCGGGCCAGGCGGTGGCAAATGGACACGCTGCAGACGCTGCAACAGAAGTACGGCGCGCATCGCTTGTATCTGGTGCGCGATTTTCCTGAAGAAATTGCAGGGGCGCAGAAGATGAAGAGATTTACCGGCGAATTATGGCAAATCCAGTCAGAAGACTAGCAGGGGCGGGCGCGCTCTATCTCTATGGGATCTCGCGCGGTCCTGGTGTCAGTGGTCCGAAGCCGCTTCCTCCAAAATTTTCCCCAACTCTGGCAAAGATCAGCAGCGCGGGGATTGATGGCGTGCACACTGTGCAGGCGCTGCCGTGCGGAGAGTTTATCTGCTGGGTGTGTGAGGTGGACCAGGCGGGTTTTGCGCAGGCCATGGAGCATAACATGGAAAACCTGGAATGGCTGGCGCTGCATGGCGTGCGGCACCAGCAGGTGGTGGGTGAAGTGGCGGCACAAACGGCGATCGTCCCCGCCAGGTTTGGCACAATTTTTTCCGGTGAGCCCGCGCTTGTGAAGGACGTACTGGGCCGGAAGGCATCGCTCAACAAGGTCTTTGCCCGCGTTACCGGTGGCGATGAGTGGGGCGTGAAAGTATTTGCGGAACATGCAGAGCCCGTGGCAGCGCCCATTGAAGCTCGGTCCGGTAAGGAGTATCTGCAACAAAAAGCCGCCCGGATGAAAAAGCGCCCGGAGCGCAATGATCAGGAGCTGCGCGAACTGGCCACGGCGCTGGAAAAGATCGCAACGGATTCCGCTCCCAGCGGCAAGGTGAGCGGAGCGCAACCGAGCCTGCTCTGGCAGGCCACCTTCCTGGTACCGCGCACGAAACGCAAGCAGTGGGACCAGACGCTCAGGAATTTTGTGGAGAAGTGGGAAGGGAAGCGGCGCATCGAAGTCAATGGACCGTGGCCGCCATACTCGTTTGTCTCTGATGCCGACTGATTTTGAATCCGTTGAACTGCTGGGAGGCGGAGAAGAAGATATTTCTCTGCTGGAAATCCTGGACCACGTCTTGAACTCCGGGGTAGTGATCCATGGATCGCTGGTGATATCACTTGCGGGAGTGGACCTGGTGTATCTGGGGCTCAACGTGGTGCTCACTTCAGTGGAAACGGCCCTCAGGAATCTACAGGCAGAGGAGAAGCGGAGGCTGAAGTGAGCCGCGTTCTCGCCTATTGCGCCTTCCAGTACGGACCGCAGATTTCCGTGCCCTCAATGGGCGTGAAATCAGCTCCAGTGCATGTAGCTGCCTGCGCCGCTCTCAGGCTGCTTTGGTCGGAAGTGGAGTGGCCCTTCAATCCGGCGGACATGCAGAAAAATGCGGTGGAGTTTCATGGCGTTATTCATCACGTCTTCAACCAGACGGCGGTCATACCATTCCGGCTGCTCTCAGTCTTTGAGGATGAAACGGCCCTGAACGCTTTTGCCGCTGAACATCAAGAGCGTTTCCTTGGCGATCTGGAACGGTTAAAACACTTTGTACAGATGGAGTTCGTTGTTTATCCGGCGCCGGGGCGCAAACCAGAGGATAAAAGCTCCGGTACAGCATACCTGGAGCAGAAAGCCGGGCTGTTGCGCACAATCGAACAGCAGGTGCAAGATGTGCGTGCAATATTGGGAGAGATGAGTCACCAAGTCGTGGTGCGGGAAGCCAGGAGCGGGCACCGGGTTTTTGTACTGGTGGAACGCGGCAGAGAAGAGGCGTTCCGTGCTGCGGTGAAGGGAATTGCGGTGCCGGAGGCGCTCTCGCGGCGGACAAGCGGCCCATGGCCGGCGGCGGAATTTCTCAGCGAGTCGCTCAAGACCCCGCAGATTGCAGGCGCGAGATGACCGAGCTGCGCAAGATCACTCCGGAAGAGATTGCGGCGGCGGTCTCTGAGATGAACCGCGAGCTGAAAGCCGTGGGCGAGGGCGCCCTTGACCGGATTGATTGCTCGCCGGAGAACATTGAGCAAGGGCTGGCGCGGCTGGTGCTTAGCCTGGTGGAGCTGTTACGGCGGTTGTTAGAGCGCCAGGCTATCCGGCGCATGGAAGGTGGTTCCCTGGGTGAAGCCAAAGTGGAAGAGATGGGGCAGGCTCTGATGCGACTGGAGGTCAAAGTCAACGAGATTGCTGCGGCTTTTGGGTTGAAACCGGAAGAGCTGAACCTGGAACTGGGGCCGCTGGGGAACTTGCTGGATAAGTAGGCATCTTTTGCTTGCTGATGCTGCTGTCTCGCGACAAGATATTGGCTTGGCAGCCAACCTCTTTGCAGGGCCTGTGCATCAGAAAAACCAATCGTCAGCATCTCCCCCTTTCCGGAAATTTTTATGAGCTGACAAATTACGGCTGCAAAGGTTGACAGTTTGTGGTGGGCTGGATAGGATGCGGTGACGTGGGGTTGCGCGGATTCACTTCTGTCCCCAGGCGATCTCTTCTGTATTTTCCTGATTATTATGCAAAGAGTTCCTACGGTTTCCGGAACAGCCAATCTGCTGGACATTCTCGATAGAGTTCTCGACAAAGGGCTCGTGATCGCGGGTGACATCCGCGTCTCCCTGGCCAATGTGGAGTTGCTGACGATTCGCATTCGTTTGCTTATCTGCTCTGTTGATAAAGCTGAATCCATCGGTCTCAACTGGTGGAAATATGATCCCAATCTTACCGCTCCGGCGCCCCAGCCTGTAGTGCGCCGGACTCAATTACCCGGTGCGCCACCGGGCTCGCAGGCGCCACGACGAAGCAAGCCTGCGGCCCGCGTAAAACGGGCGAAGTGATCGATTCTAAGAAGGAGGCCTTCGAATGGCCGTTGAGAGAGTTTCTGGCGGATCAAGCTTAATCGATGTCCTGGATCGAGTACTCGACAAAGGAATCGTCATCGATGCCTGGGTCCGCATTTCATTGGTCGGTATTGATTTGATCACCGTCGAGGCCCGCGTTGTCGTGGCCTCTATCGATACCTATCTCAAATATGCCGACGCCGTCGGTCTTACTGGTCTGGTTTCCCGTCCCACCCTCAGTGAAGGCGATAGTGAAGGTGGAGAAGGCAAACCTATTGAGGTCAGGCCGCGAACGTCACGTACACCCCGCCGGCGGCGGTAAGGCTAGGTCTTGGGGTCACGCATGGCTACGGCCGAAATTCGGTTTCAGCCCGGTCGCGCAAGCGGGCGGCGTGCGACGCAGCCTCGCCGTCCGGCGGTGCTTCGTTTACTTCAGGCAGAGCGTTCGGAAGAAATATTCCCACTGTTGCTGGAGGAGATCATCGCTCTGGGCAACCCGCGTGCCCTTATTGTTGACGTGAATCTTGACAGCGGCGAGGTCATGCCCGCCGCTGCGCTCAAATGGCCGCGTCCGCAGATGGAGAAATTTACCAGTGCGCTCTGGATGCAGGAGCATCCTCTGATCGCAGCGTTACATTCTGCACGCCCTGAAGTACTCCGGAAGAGCAACCTGCACAACAAGCCTTTGTACGTTCATCCTATTCTTTACTCCAATCGCAACCTGTGCTGGGAGGCCGACCGCATTCGTACCGCCAGTTGCCTGGCCGTACAAAACTCCCGCCGCGAGAAGCGCGTCCGGCTGGAAGACCAGGTTTGTGCCACCTGTGAGATGCGGGCGTACGCCGCGGCCGTGGTGGTGGAGCTGCCCAAGAACTATTCGGAGCAGAGTGTAGCTGAACTGGGCGAGCTGATTGATCTCGCCAACCGCTATCTCTCGCGGCTTTTCAAGGTAGAACATTATTACAACCGCATGCGTGATATGGAAATCACCATCGCGCAGATGGGAACGGTCATGCAGAGCATGGCCGATCCGGTTATTCTTACTGACACGCAGCATCGTGTGATCATGCAGAACAAGGCGGCCGAGCGTTTCTTCCGCGTCCCGGACGAAATGACGGAAGGCCTGGTGCGCGCCGTGGAATTCAACAATCTGCTTTTTTCCGCTGCGCTCTCTTCCATGCTGGTTTCCGGCAGTGACTCGCATCGCGACCTCACTCTGGTCGATGCCATCGAAGGCGAGGAGATGCTCTTTGAAGCCGTTTCCGCCCCTACCTATGGTCCTGACGGGATTCAGCTCGGCACCGTCACCGTGATGCGTGACGTGACTGATCTCCGCCGCGCCGACCAGGAGCTGCGCCTCAACTACGAACGGCTGAGTGACGCCGAAGAGGTCGTCCGCCAGGACCGTGACCGCCTGAATCTCATCATCGAAAACGTCGGCGACCCCATTGTGGTGTGCGACGGCAAAGCCAAGATCGTGCTCGTGGACCCTCTGGCCCAGGAATTGTTCGGCACCGAGACTGATGTGGTGCGCGACACCGTCCAATTCCAGAACCAGACCAAGCTCACGGCCTACATTGATGCGTTCACCGCTTCCTTTGCCGACCGTGAGACCGCCCCGTTGCGCCTGTACAATCCCGCGCTCCGGCAGGAAATTGAGTATGACGCCCGCTCCGGCAAGATCTTTGGCGAGCGCGGCCAAGTGGCTTACACCGTGACCGTGCTGCGCGATCTAACGGCCTTGCGCAAGATGGAGCAGCTCAAGGTGGAGCGGCGCATGCTCGAAATTGAAAAATTCGCCGCCACCGGCAGGCTGGCCGCAACCATTGCCCATGAGGTCAACAACCCCATGGAGGCCATCAAGAACGCAATTTACCTGCTGGCCAGCGCGATCCCGGAAAATGCCGTTCCCGTGTACAGCATCTTAAAGTCGGAAACCGAGCGGGTGGCGCGCATTGTCCGCCAGATGCTGGGGCTCTATCGCAACACGGAGCAGGTCAAGCCAGTCAACGTGAACACTATTATCGAAGACACGCTTTTGCTGCTGAACCGGCAGCTCCAGCGCGCCAACGTGGAAGTGCAGACCGAATTGGAAGCGCTGCCCGATGCTCTGATTGCCGCTGACCAGATCCGCCAGGTGTTCTCCAACCTGGTCATCAATGCCCGGGACGCCATGCCGAATGGCGGCAAGCTGCGCATACGCAGCCGCCACATTCCCGGTTATGACGATCTGCACGGCTGGGTGCGCATCTTGATTGCCGATACAGGGTCCGGAATTCCATTGGAGATGATTCGCTCCATCTTTGAACCGTTTGTTACCACCAAGGGCGAAAGGGGTACCGGGCTGGGGCTTTGGATCGTTAAAGGAATTATCCAGAACCATGCCGGCAAGCTCTCAGTGAAGAGCAGGATAGGGCGCGGCACCACTTTTAAGATCGATTTGCCAGTCGTAAAATTGTGAGTTCAGAGGGAAAATATCGAGTGTTGGTGGTGGACGATGAAGCTGCTGTCCTGCTTACGTACCGGCTTATTCTGGAACGGCAAGGCTATGAAGTGGTGGCCTGCGGCACGTCCGTACAGGCCATTGAAGCCATCGGCAAGCAGCAGTTTGATGTGGTCTTGTGCGACTATTCGCTGGAAGAGCAGCACACGGGTTTTGAGGTAATCTCAGCGGCCAGGCTGCGCGATACGGATGTGCCTGCGGCACTGCTTACTGGGTATGCCACCAAGGAAACGGCAGATGAAGCAGCCAGCCAGGGCATCGGCGTGATGTTCAAGCCGATTGAGATTGAAGAATTTCTGGCGACAACTTCCAACATGCTAAGGAAAAACCATGAGCCCAAGCAAGAAGGCGAAAAAGACGACCGCGGTCCGCAAAACGTCCGCTAAGGCTGAACCGGCCACCGCGGTGCTTGATCTGGTAACTCCACCGGGGCCCGCAAAGGTTGAGTCTCCCAGAAGCGGACAGCAACAGGAAGGCCGCTATGTTTATGGCGTGATTGAATCGCGCACGCCTGTCGGCTTCGGCCGCAGCAGCATTGGCGGCGTGAATGAAGACGTCTACACCGTGCATTACGGTGATATTGCCGCCGTGGTCAGCCGCACGCCTGTTTTTATCTTTGATCCTACACGTGACAACGCTCTGGCCCATGAACACGTGATTGAATCAGTGATG
The DNA here is from genome assembly GCA_020072585.1 of Terriglobia bacterium. Taxonomy (GTDB): domain Bacteria; phylum Acidobacteriota; class Terriglobia; order Terriglobales; family Acidobacteriaceae; genus Angelobacter. The sequence goes on from JAIQGL010000001.1 coordinate 347,312, forward strand.
AAGAATTACACCATCATTCCCATGAGCTTTGGCACGGTCTTTCGCACGGACGACGATATCCGCGAAGTGCTCAAGAGCATTTACTCATCGCTTAAGGACGTGCTCAAGCAGATGACCGGCAAGCTTGAGTTCGGACTGAAAGTTACCTGGGACCGCGACCGCATCATTGAAGAGCTGCAGCGCGAGCACGATGAAATCCACCGCTTCCATCTGGAACTTACGCGCAAACACCTGCAATCCACGTACTTTGCCCGCATGCAGCTTGGCCGCATGATCGATAAAGCGCTGGCTGAACTTGCCGCCAATTACGTCCGTGAAATTTATGACGGTCTGCGCGCGGTCTGTGTCGCCTCACGTGACAATAAGCCCATTGGCGATAAAATGATCATGAATGCCGCCTTCCTGATCCAGAAGGCGCGCGAAGCTGAGTTTGATGCCGCCGTGAATCGCGTTGCCCAGAAATACGGTGACCGTCTCAACTTTAAATATACCGGCCCGTGGCCGCCTTACAATTTCGTGAACATTCGCCTCAAGCTGGAGCGCGGCGGACAAGGGTAAAACTGAAAGGGATAGAAAAAATTAAAGGTGAAAGAGCGGTCCCTTCAGGGCCGCGTAAGAGATTCACAGACGCGTTGCAAAATCAGTCCACTCTGAGGCGAGCGAATGCGAAGCCGTAAGGGTGGGTAGGCAATCAAGTCAGCTCGAGTCCCGTGGGGGCGATACATCTCCGGAGGAAACATAAATGCTCCTAATTGACGATCTCCTCTTTGCGCCCTTCTCCGGCTGGAACTTCATCATGCGCACTCTGCTCAAGGTTGCTGAAGAGCAGTGGACAGACGATGCACCTCTCAAAGAACAGCTGCTGGCTCTCCAGGTGCAGATTGAAGACGGTTCCATTACTGAAGAGCAATATCTTGAGGCTGAAGCCGCTATCCTGCGAGAGATCCGCGAAGTGCAGCGGCGCAAAATCGAACTGGCTGGCGGCGATCCTGACGCTTTTGAAAGCGGCATCTCAGGCTCCGCTCTCCAGGAAGGCTCCGGCGCGTCCATCACCTGGGACCCCAGCAATGAGGAATAGACCTGCCATCGCAGCTATGATCCTTGGGTAAAACAGCTTCTTTATCTCGCTCGCGCCGAAGCCGATCAGAAAAATGGCCATCAGCGGGGAAAACATCCAGTTTGAGCAACTGCTCCTTTGCGCCTGATGCCAGGCCGTATGCAGAAAAATTTCAGCCAAAGAAAAAGCCCGGCGCGTACAGCACCGGGCTTTTGTTTCAAGGTTAAGTTGCTTTAGAAAGTGAACCGGGCTCCGAACTCGCCCGTAAACGCCCGCGGCAAGTAGGTGCTGGTCGGGTTGATGAATCCAACCGCCTTCTTGAAAGTCGCGGTGTCATTGGACGACGTTCCGAAGTTGTTGCCATAGTTGGCATGGTTGGTCAGGTTAAACGCCTGGAAGAGCAGCTGGAGGTTGCGTCCTTCACCCAGCTTTATGTTCTTGCTGACACGTGAATCCAGGTTGAAGTATGGATTACCGCGCAGCGAGTTGTAAGGAACTACGTGGCAGTTGCCAGAGTAGTAGCACTGCACTGCAGCCAGCTTACCCGCGCTGGTGGTCGGGAATGGCGCCAGGTTATTCGGAGCGCTGTTCGTTACTACAAGGGCTGCCGCCATACTGCCGCCACCGAGGTTGAGCATGTTGCTGCCGGCGTCAGCGAGGAAGGGCCGGGCCGAGCCCGCCTGCATAATGGGTGAAACTTCAATCCCATACGGCAGGTGCGCGGTGGCGGCCAGCGTGAGGTGATGCCGTTCATCATTGAACGCAGGCCCGAACTCATTCGAGTTGAGCGGTTGCTGCGGGTCGCGTGGATAGTACCGGAACGAACCACCGTCCTGGCTATAACCGACGGAACGGGAGAGCGTGTAGTTGGTCATCAGGTCCAGCTTGTGGAAGCCGCGCTGGCGATAGCTGATGTTCAAGCCGTCATAACGCGAACGTCCACCTGCCGTTTCGTCGCGAACGCTGCCCAGCACAGGTACACCCGCCGCTGTGAACGCGGCATCCAACGGACGGAAAAAGCCGCCAGGGAGGTTGTTTCTGCTGAGTGTTGTGATGTTATTCGGCGTAACGGGGATAACCGGATCAAGGTTGATGGTTTTGTTCTCGTGCAATCCGAGCACGTGCACGTACTCAGCCTCGAACACGGACTTCGGGTTGATCGCCCAGGTGTATCCGCCGTTAAACTCTTCGGTCACCGGTGTGCGGTAATTCGGGTCCATGATGCGGCCGATGGATCCGGGAGTCAGATCGTGAGAGGGAGCCGGGATCGTCGGTAGTGGATCCACACCAAACCGCCAGCTGCTCAACGGAATCGCCGTTCCAGGCACCAGATCGGAGCCGCTGATGCCAAACGCGGTCTGGAAGATTGTGTCGTTGGCCTGTTGCTCCATGAACAACGGGATGTTCTGGAACGTGTTGTCAAAGTACATGCCAAAGCCGGCACGAATAATGTGGTTGCCGTGACCGGTCAGGTCATAAGCCAGGCCGACGCGCGGGCTGAACCCCTTGCTGTAGTCAGTCGCCTTTTTCGCAACCAGGGCCGCCGCCAACGGATTGAACGCAGCAGCTTTCTGGAGTTCCTGGAAAGTACGGCTGTCGCTAATCTTTGAGCCGCCGACAAAGTCGAAGTCCTTGTCATAGCGCAGGCCCAGGTTCACGCTCAGGCGTGGGCTGAATTTCCAGTCATCCTGGAAGTACAACCCAAGCTGCTTTGCGTCCTTGATCAGGAACGTTGGGTCGCCAATAGCGATGCTCATGCCGGCGCCCGTGTTGTTGCCGGAAACGAGCCCAGGCGTTGCAAATCCCTGCGGGAAGGCAGCCGGGCCGCAGCCGGGAGTTGCGGCGTCCTGCCCAACACCCAGAATGCAGGTTGGGTTCGCGCCAAAGTCGATTTCCAGCGTCGGGTTGAATTCGAAGAATCCGCCCATCAGCGGTGTCCAGATGTAGTCGATGCCGGTCCTCAGCGTGTGGCGGCCAATCGTCTTACTCAAGTCGTCCTTGAACTGCCACTTGCGCTGGATGGACTGCTGGGGAACGTTCGTGTTGGTGCCGAACTGGGCATCAGGGAAGGTAATGAGCGGTGTCCTGGTCTTGCTGTCAATCAGGTTGTTCCAATACTGCCATCCCAGTGTCAACTGGTTGATCACGGTGGGCGAGAACGCCGAGTTGAAAGTGAGGTTGGCAACTTGCAGGTGATTGAACGTGAAATTGCCTTCCGTCAGGTCCATCGTGCCGTCGCTCTGGTCATTCAGGCTGTCGTTTGCCTGCGTGGAGACGGAGAAGTAAGCTGAATGCTTGCTGTTGAACGTGTAATCCATGCGCCCATTGATGCGGTTTTCATAGAATGGCCGCGGAATGATGCTGGCTGGCTGCGCGCCCAGCGCTGTGACCAGGTTGAGCTGGGTAAGGGCGCTCGGTTGTTCTGCAAGCGATGTCTGCTCACGCTGACGTTCCATGGCAAAGAAGACAAACAGCTTGTCTTTCTTCACGGGTCCGCCAACGGATCCGCCAAACCACTGGCGCGAATACGGTCCATTCACAGAGACGGTCGTGTTATTGGCGGGGTCAGGCAGTTTCTGGTCCGCATTGAATTGCTGCTCGCGGAAGTTCGCAAATGCTGAACCGTGCCAGTTGTTTGTTCCTGACTTTGTAATCACATTGATGGCGGCGCCTGCAGAGCGGCCATTGACCGCGGAGAACCGCTGCGTTGAAATCTGGAACTCCTGCACTGCTTCCGCCGGAAGCTGCATGACGGGCCCGCCAACGGTGTTGTCCTTGTTGTCAACGCCATTAACGGTCACGTTAACGTTGCGTCCGCCCTGCCCGTTCACTGACAGGATGGCATACCGGTTCTTGGTTGGATCGTATGAATCCGCCGACTTTACTCCGGGCGAAAGATATGCCAGATCGGCGATGTCACGGCCGATCAGCGGCAAATTGGTGATCTGCTCAGGCGTGATGTTTGTGCTCACATCAGTTTTTGCCACATCCACCAGTGCTTGCCCGGCAGCCACTTCCACCGTCTCACTTACCGCGCCCGGCTTCAGCGCGAAATTCTGCGTTGCTGTCCTGCCGATCAGGACTTCCACTGCTTTAGCTTCGCCGATCGCGAATCCCGATGCCTTCGCCTTGATCGTGTACATACCGGCCGTTAGCAGGTCAAAGCGATATTCGCCTGCATCATTGGTCGTAGTGGTCCGGGTTGCGCCCGTCGCATCGTTGACGATTGTTACCTCAGCAGACTTGATCGCGGCCTGTGTCTTATCCGTGACTGTCCCTTGCAAGCTGGCTGTCGCTGTGGCCTGGCCGAAGAGGCTGGCAGTACTCAGCAGCAAGCACCCGATGATCGCAATGAATGTCCATCGTTTGGTACTCATTTTGTGTCTCTCTCCTTGGAAATTTGGGGATTATTGGCACTTTTTTCCCTCTTGTGCCTTTAGTGCAAAATATCTTTAGAAAACACTAGAGCTCTGCTGCTTTACAAAACAGCAAGGCTGTTACCAAACGATTCAACGCTTCTACCTTGCGTCCTGAGACTCTGGTACATCTCACCCCAGACTCAAAAATACATAAAATTGATAACAAAAATTCTTAATTGGTAATCAAATATCAAGCAGTATTAGATAATTTGTATATTTTATCTAGCAAGCCACGTGCTCCTATCAGGTGTTTGCTGCTGAATTGTGAGTTGGATCTCCTAATCGCCGACTGCATAATTGAAGCAGCCATACACCTTGATTCCAAGTTTTGTATTCCATATATGATTTTCCATGTTTATGAGCGGCGGTTGGCCGGTTTCGTAGATGATAGGCTCGGTCAGCAAATTGGGTTAAACGGCAGAATTGGCGGGTCTAACTCGTACCCTCATACCGCAATCCATTGCTCCCAGCTCACGACTCCCATCTCCGGTTTCGGCTCACCCTCAAGCATTGCCAGAAATTCCAGCAGATTCCCGTCAGGGTCGTGGAAATAGAGCGATGCTGCCGGCATCCATGCCAGTACGACGGGGTTTTCCGCAGGATTACCCTCAAAATCAAGAGGCGCAATAGCTGCCTTGCGAAGTTCCTGCGCAGCTCGTAGCAAATCATCCAGACTTACGCGGAATGCCAGATGCAAGCTCTGCCGCAGAGGCAGAGTTCCTACCTCCCACAGTCCCAGCATCGAGGTGCCACGTCCTCCAATCCAGTAAAACGCCACTCTTTGTTCCGGGAAAAACTGTGCCAGCTCCAACCCCAGTGCTTCGCCATAGAAAGCCATGGCGCGGGGTAGGTCGCTAACGGTCAGATGGCCTTCAAATAGAGCATGGATGGGAATCAAATCGCTGTTCCTCCAATCGCTTCAACTAAACAGCTCCTGGCAAGTGGTTCTGGAGCCTGGCGAGATAATTGAAGCCTGGTTCACAACAAGGTATTATTTCACTAACCATGGCCACAAGCGTTTCCGCTCAATCACCGCATGCATTCCAGACGGACGACGTCGGCCTGCAGCCCATTGCCGCCAAAGTGTTTGCCCGCGAGCGTCTCAATTTTGATGATGCAGTCACGCTCTACCGCTCGGCTGACATTCTAGCCATTGGCTGGCTGGCCAATCATGTTCGTGAGCGCATGCATGGGAACGTGGCTTATTTCAATGTCAACCGGCATATCAATCCCACCAACGTTTGTGTTGCCGCCTGCCGTCTGTGCGCTTTTGGACGCAAGAAGGACGCACCCGGGGCCTATACCATGGCGCTGGAAGAGGCCTTCCATACCGCAGCCTCAGGATATTCCGAGGCGATTACCGAATTTCATATTGTCGGCGGCCTGCACCCGGATCTGCCCTTCCAGTATTACCTCGATCTGATTTCAGGATTGAAAGCCCGTTTCCCCCAGGTGCATCTCAAAGCGTTGACCATGGTTGAGATCGCTTTTCTGGCCAAGCGCGCCAAGCTCTCGATTGAAGAGACGCTGCGGCAGCTCAAGAGCGCTGGTCTGGATTCACTGCCCGGCGGCGGTGCGGAGATATTCAATGATCGCGTGCGTCGCGTGATCTGTGACCACAAAATCGACGGCGACCAATGGCTTGATACCGCGCGTACCGCACACCGCATCGGCCTCAAATCAAACGCGACCATGCTGTATGGCCATATCGAGAACGAAGAAGACCGTGCCGACCATCTCATACGTCTGCGCACCCTCCAGGATGAGACCCACGGCTTTCAGACGTTTATTCCACTGGCCTTTCACCCAGCAAATACGCCCCTGAGCCATTTGTTCGTGACTACGGGGATGCTTGATATCAAGCAAATCGCCATCAGCCGCCTGGTACTGGATAATTTTCCCCACATCAAGGCTTACTGGCAGATGCTCTCGCCCAAGATCGCGCAGATTTCCCTGCGCTTCGGCGCCGACGATATTGATGGCACCGTAATCGAAGAGAAGATTTACCACGACGCCGGCGCCACCACGCCGCAGGGCATGGTCCGCAAGGAACTGGAGCGCCTGATCCGTGAAGCCGGACGCGAACCCGTGGAGCGCGATACGATGTACCGCCCGGTAACGCGCACAGAGACGTCGTTCACCATCTCTGTATAAGAACCGAGCCGCGAATCTCGCGAATGAACACGAATCAAAGAATGAGACAGGTGGGCGCACTTTCCCTACTCATCGCGGTTCCTCATTTTGCAAAGCGATACGCCAATCTGGGTGTGCCGCAAAGATCCGCGGTAGTTTCGCTCCCAATCTTAATTCGCGTGCTTCGCGTTCATTCGCGGCTGAATCTTCCTGCACCCATCTGCGACTAACTTTCCTTCCCAAATACCCTTTTAAATATCTTCCCCACGTTTCTTAACTGCCGCTCAATGGAGAAGGCCTGTTCGATCTGCTTCGCCGGCACGCGCGATGTAATCTCCTGATCGCCCATCACCAACTCGCGGAAATTCAGATCTTCTTTCCACGCGCGCATGGCGTGTTTTTGGACCAGCCGGTATGCGTCTTCCCGCGCCATGCCATGTTCGGAAAGATCAAGCAGCAGTTGACCGCTGAATACCAGACCGCCTGTCGATTCCAGGTTCTTCAACATGCGATTGGGATAAACCATAAGCGTATCGATCAGATGGATAGTCTTTGCCAGCAGATAGTCCACCAGGATCGTTGAGTCAGGCAGGATCACGCGCTCCACTGAAGAGTGAGAAATATCGCGCTCGTGCCACAGCGCTACGTTCTCAAACGCCGCTTGCGCATTGGCCCGCACCACACGCGCCAGGCCGCTGATCTGCTCGCAGGTAATGGGGTTCCGCTTATGCGGCATGGCGGAGGAGCCTTTTTGCTTTTCGCTGAAATATTCTTCGGCTTCGCGGACCTCGGTCCGTTGCAGGTGGCGGACCTCAGTCGCGATCTTGTCCAGCGTGGAAGCAATCGTGGCCAGTGTGGCCACATAGTAGGCATGGCGGTCGCGCTGGATCACCTGCGTCGATACCGGCGCGGCGGCCAGTCCCAGCCGCTCGCAAATTTTTTCTTCAAACTCAGGCTCCAGGTGCGCAAACGTTCCTACCGCGCCGGAGAGCTTGCCCACGCGCATCTCTTCCACTGAGCGGCGGAAGCGTTCAATATTGCGCACAATCTCGGCATACCAGTTGGCCAGCTTCAGACCAAACGTGGTTGGTTCTGCGTGTATGCCGTGGGTCCTGCCAATTGTCGGCGTGTGTTCAAACTCATGCGCACGGCGGGCCAGCACCTCTTTCAATTTTTCCAGGTCATCGGCGATGATCTGTGACGCTTCTTTAATCTGCAGCGCCTGGGCCGTATCTACCACGTCATTCGAGGTGAGTCCATAATGCAGCCAGCGCGCCTCCGGACCAACTTTTTCCGCCACCGCCGTGGTGAAAGCAATCACGTCATGCTTCACCTCGGCCTCAATTTCATGGATGCGCTTCAGGTCAAAGTCCCCGCGCTCGGCAATGGCCCGGGCGGCATTCTCCGGGACAATGCCCGCGTCCGCCAGTGTGAGGCTGGAGGCAGCTTCTACTTTTAACCAGCAACGGAACTTGTTTTCGTCACTCCAGATCCGGCCCATCTCCGGGCGGGTATACCGTGGGATCAAAGATTCTCCTTAAGGCTTCTTGTCAAACAGCCACTCTGATAATAAACTCTGTAACCCTTTTCCCGCCAACACCGGCGCAAGCTTTGTCCACCTAAGTTGGGACTAATTTCTTGTTCCGGCAAGACCGATATTTACAATTGTTTACAATTCAGAACGGGCAAAATGAAGAGGCCTTCCTGTCAGGTTTTGGTATTGCGGCAAGAAGGCCAGGCTCGAAGTTAGCAGATGTTGAAATTATATCGTGGAGCGATGTAAAATGCCAAAAGGAAAAAACGTGCGTCCTTTAAGCGAACCGGAGTACCTGGCGCTGGGTGAGTTCCGTTATCAGTTACGCCGGTTTCTTCGTCATATGGAGGAAGCCACTCGTTTGCTGGGTGCCAATCCTCAACAGTATCAATTAGTTCTGGCGATCAAGGGGCTGCCCAGGGACGTTGTCCCCACCATCAGCCAGCTGGCGGAAAGAATGCAGCTGAACCACAACAGCATGGTTGAGCTGGTTGACCGGTGTGAAGAGAACAACCTGCTTCGTCGTACTCGCTCTGCCAGTGACCGGAGACAGGTAACGCTCTCCATTACTCCGGATGGCGAGGCGCTCCTGCGTAAGCTCGGAGTCGCTGCCCGGCTGGAGTTGAGCGACTCCGGGCCCATTCTGGTGGACGCTATTCAACGGCTGACCGGCGAATCTTATACCGGCACGGACACTACGGCGCTACCAAGGACGCGAACAAGAACAAAGAAAGCAGGTCCATGAGCGAAACTACCCCGGTACCCCAATCTGCCGCACCCCACCTGATAGCTCCAGTCGAGATTCTAAGAGACTTCACCACAACCTGGCGGGTATTGCCGATTTCAGGCCTCGCCCTGATGATTGGCGTGGTGTCGGCCTATGTGGCCGTGGCCCTTCTCAAACTGATTAATTTTTGTACTAACATCTTTTTCTTTCATCGCTTGAGTTCGGCTCCCGCTTTGCCTGGCGAGGCTCATCTGGGTCTTTGGGTAGTCTGTGTGCCTGTAATTGGCGGCCTTATCGTGGGGATGATTGCGCGTTTCGGCTCGGACAAGATTCGTGGGCACGGCATCCCGGAAGCGATTGAAGCCATTCTCCTTCGCGGCGCCAAGGTTGAACCGCGACTGGCCGTGCTCAAACCTATTTCCACCGCGATCTCCATCGGTTCTGGTGGCCCGTTCGGCGCGGAAGGCCCCATCATCATGACTGGCGGGGCGTTTGGGTCGCTCATTGCCCAATTTTTTCATCTCACGTCAGCAGAGCGAAAGACGCTTCTGGTGGCTGGCGCCGCTGCCGGCATGTCCGCGACTTTCGCCGCGCCGTTTGCCTCGATCATGCTGGCAATCGAGTTGTTGCTGTTTGAATGGAAGCCGCGCAGCTTCATTCCGGTTGCGTTGGCCAGCATCACTGCCGCAGCCGCCCGTGTGCATTTGCTTGGGGCGGGTCCCGTCTTTCCGGCGCCGGCCCATGACGTTGTGTGGGCGCCCGCGATTCTCTTCGGCTGCCTGCTCGCCGGATTGCTGAGCGGCTGTCTTTCCGCTCTGCTTACACAACTGGTCTATGCCTTTGAAGATGCCTTTTTTCATCTCAAAAGGGTCCACTGGATGTGGTGGCCGGCGATTGGCGGTTTGGGCATCGGAATTGGCGGATTTTTCTATCCTCGTGCGCTGGGCGTAGGCTATGACGTGATCCAGCAGCTTTTGCAGGGAAACGCCACCATCAAATTGATACTGGGAGTCCTGCTGGTCAAATGCCTGATCTGGAGTTTTTCATTGGGCTCAGGTACCTCCGGTGGTGTGCTTGCCCCGCTGCTTATGATGGGCGGCGCTCTCGGCGCGGTGGATGCGCTCTTTCTCCCGCACCAGGGCCCGGGTTTCTGGCCTCTCATCAGCATGGGAGCCATGCTGGCAGGAACAATGCGTTCGCCTCTTACAGGCGTTATTTTTGCTTTCGAGCTTACAGGAGACTATCACTCGATTCTGCCTTTGCTGATCGCCTGTGTTACCGCGCATTCCTTTACCGTGTTGACTATGGCGCGGTCCATTCTTACGGAAAAAATCAGTCGCCGCGGCCATCATCTTTCGCGCGAATATGTGGTTGATCCTCTTGAGGCATTGGCTGTGGAGGATGTAATGCGCACCAACGTGACCGCTTTTCCGGCGGAAACTACCCTTGCTGAGTTGGAGAGGGTTCTCGCTCACAATGACAATCCGCGTGGCCAGCGCGTATATCCGGTCATCGACGCAACCCAGCACGTGCTGGGCGTGTTAACCCGCCACGATATCCAGAATACTATCGATAAACTGCGCGACGGCAAGGCCGGGAACGTACGGCTCTCAGACATGCTGGCGAAACCACCCGTGGTTGCTTATCCTGACGAGCCTTTGCGTCTGGTGGTGAACCGTATGGCGGCCACGGGACTCACGCGCTTTCCCGTTGTGCGGCAAAACGGCGGCCAGGAATTGCTGGGACTGATCAGCCTGCAGGATATGCTCAAGGCGCGGGAGCTTTCTGTGGCAGAAGAACATCATCGAGAACGCGTGCTCCGGCTTCGGGTCCCACCGTCGCTGCGCTGGCACAGCCGGCGCAACGGTGCTTCCACTGAGGACCCGAGGCGTACATGAGCTGAAGCGGCGGATCTTCAGCGAATGACCTAGGGCTGGGCAATGCCCAGAAGCTCCGCCATCTCTTCGTATTTGAAGCCCTCACTGGGGCTATAAGGCTGCACCCACGTGCCATCGATCACGAATTGGGGAATCGCGCGCTTGCCGGTCTGCCGGAATACTTCTTCCGCCGCTTCTGGCGTTTCCTCAATATTGATTTCCTGATAAGTGACTTTATTCTGGTCAAGCCAGCGCTTGGCGACCCGGCAGTCACCACACCACGGAGAGGTATAGACAATAAGTTTCATCTTGGATTCTGCAATATTAGATGATCCGCGGTATGCCGAGATGCAGAAATCGCCACCCTGCGGCACTGCTTCCAGTACTCATCAGCTCTCCCAGCACTGCCAGCCACAATGGCACTGCGTTTCCGCGGGGCCATGGGAGACTTGATTTTCTTCACGGCACTGTAATTCGAGTGTGACTGTAGTTCCAGCCACTTTGTGGTTTCTTTTTCCTGAGTCGTCTCAATGTCTGAGATGATCCAATGTTGCGAAGTAATTGCGCAATAATGTTTGCAAAATAATTGCTGGAAACTGGAGGAGACACGTGCAAGAGACCGTGCAGGAATATACAAAACGTCTGTTGAGTTATGCCGAGGGTAAAGATCCTATGCGTCTGCAGCAGACCGCACCCAAAAAGCTGGCTTCTCTAATCAAGGGAAAAACTAAAAAACAACTTGCGCGCCGCCCCGCGCCAGACAAGTGGTCGATTGCCGAGATTCTCGCCCATCTGGCGGACGCGGAACTGGCTATCGCCTGGCGTCTTCGCCAGGTACTGAGCAACAATGCTATTCCCTTGCAGGCGTATGACCAGGACCTTTGGGCCAGGACGTTTGATTACGCCCGCCGCGATCCCAGGGTATCGCTGGCCACCTTCCGCACGCTGCGGGAAGCGAATCTGGCGTTGCTGAAATCGGTCCCGCGAAAGCTGTGGGACAATTACGGAGTCCACTCGGAGCGTGGCAATGAGAGTGTGAACCACGTTGTCCGGATGGTCTCCGGGCACGACCTGAACCATCTGCAGCAGGTGGAAGGAATTTTGAAAGGCAAGCGCTAAGCGCAGCGAAAGACTTCGACTGAGGAAAGCAGGGGCCGTCAAAAAATCTTGACGGCCCTTAACGTTTTTATTTCGGTGTTGGAGCAGCAGCCGGAGTCTTTTCCGGGGCAGCGGACGGGGCCGGAGCCTTGTCAGGGGCCGGTGTCTTGTCCTTGATGGAGAGCAGCTCTACCTCAAAGATCAGAGTGGAATTGGGGCCAATGGGGCCGCCCGGAGTGCCTCGTGGGCCGTAGGCCAGATCTGACGGGATAAACAGTTGCCACTTGGAGCCGACCGGCATCAATTGCAGGGCCTCAGTCCACCCCTTGATAACGCCGCCTACAGGGAACGTTGCCGGTTCGCCACGTTTGTAGGAGCTGTCAAATTCTGTGCCGTTGATCAGGGTGCCTTTGTAGTTGCAGACCACGCTGTCCTCGGCGGTCGGCTTGGCTCCTGTGCCTGCCTTAAGAATCTTGTATTGCAGTCCGCTGGGCAGCGTAACCACGCCCTCTTTGCCTTTATTCGCTGCCAGAAACGCATCGCCTTCTTTCTTGCCGGCTTCGCCTTCTTGTTTGGCCTTTTCCTGTTGCTTGGCCTGCATCTCGCTCTGGAGTTGCATCAGGGCGGCCCGCGCCTCCTCTTCCGTCAGCAGCGTTTTACTGCCGGCCAGTGCGTCCTTCATGCCCTGGATAAGCGCGGCGCTGTCCACATCAATGCCCTGCTTGTGGAGACCCGTGCCCCAGTTCATGCCGATCGCGTAACTCGATTTCTGTTTCGGGGTAGTGAGGGCGGTAACGCTTCCTGGTTTTACCACGGTGGCTCCGGTCTTCGTCCCGGTGGACGATGTTGTTTTAGCTGCCGGAGTGGCTGATTTCTTTGCCGGCGGGGTTTGTGTCTTGGCCGGGGACGTCTGCGCCAAAGCATTGCCCAGCAGTACCACCCCTGCGACCAGGAAGGTTTGTAGAACGATCAAAGGTTTTTTCATGGCTCTATTGTCACACTGGCTCAAAAACTGCGCAAATCAGGGGTGCCAACAGTTTTTGACTGACCGGTGTTCAAAATGAATGTTGCCGCCAAAAGCAAAACCCGCCGACCTAGTGTCGGCGGGTTCTGGCTATTTGCCTGGTTCCTTCGCTTGCGCTCAGGATTTCGCCTGCGCAAAGCGGCTCAAGCTAATTGCTGTAAAGCAGCACGCCATCTGTCTTTTCGGCGCCCTCGCCCACTTGGCGATAGAACAGCCGGTCGCTTTCAAGGTAGACCTCAATAAACGCTGGACGCGTCGTGATGGTCCCCTGGATCAGCGCCTCAGACAGCGGGTCTTCAATGTACCGCTGCAAGGCCCTGCGTAAAGGACGCGCGCCGTAACTGCGGTCGACCAGCGTCTTTTCCAGGATCCACTTCTTCGCTTCCTCGTTCACGGTGATGGTGATGTGCCGCTGTGCCAGGTTTCCGTTGAGCTGCTGTACCAGCAGTTCAAGGATCTGGATCAGGTCGGCATCGGTCAGCGCCTGGAAGAGAATCACTTCGTCCAGACGGTTCAGGAATTCAGGATTGAAGGTCTTCTTCACTTCCTGCTTTACCAACTCCTCAACCTTTTCATTGACCGATTCTTCCTTGTCGATCTGGAAGCCGAGGCCTTTGCGCTTCATCAGGTGGCGCGCGCCAATGTTCGAGGTCATCACGATGATGACATTCTTGAAATCAACCGTGTTGCCCAAACCGTCCGTGAGCTGTCCGTCTTCGAGCACCTGCAACAGGATATTGAACACATCCGGGTGCGCTTTCTCGATTTCATCCAGCAGCACGACTGAGTATGGCGAACGTTTTACGCGTTCGGTCAGCTGGCCGCCTTCTTCGTATCCCACGTATCCTGGAGGCGAGCCGATCAGCTTGCTGACCGAATGCTTCTCCATGAACTCTGACATATCGAAGCGGATCAGAGATTTCTCGCTGCCAAACAGGAAGTGCGCCAGCGTGCGGGCGACTTCGGTCTTGCCTACGCCGGTCGGTCCCAGGAACAGGAACGAACCGATGGGGCGGTGCGGAGATTTCAAACCGGCACGCGAGCGGCGGATCGAACGGGCCAGGGCGCTGATGGCCTTGTCCTGCGAGATCACGCGCTTGTGCAGCTCTTCTTCCACACGGAGCAGCTTCTGTGTCTCTTCTTCCTTGATGGAGGTCACGGGCACGCCGGTCCAGCGGCTTACCACTTCCTCAATGTCCTCGCGGTTTACAACGCCGGTGGAGGATTCATCCAGGTGATATTTCTCGCGCAGGGCACGCAGGTTCTCGCGCTCCTTGCGCTCTTCGTCGGAATAGAAGCGCGCCTTTTCGAACTCGTGGTTCGCAATGGCATTCTCCATCCGGTGAACAATGAACTTAATCCGCTTCTGGACTTCCGTGATCTCGTCCGGCAGCGAGGTCTGGCGCAGCTTAACGCGCGCCCCGGCCTCATCCATCAGGTCAATCGCCTTGTCCGGCAGGAAGCGGTCTGGAATATAGCGGTTGGAGTGGTACACCGCGTACTGGATTGCTTCATCGGTATAACTCACCGCGTGGAATTTCTCGTAACGTTCCTTGATTCCGTAGATGATCTTGACCGCCTGCTCTTCACCCGGCGGCGGCACTTTCACGGCCTGGAAGCGCCGTTCCAGGGAGCGGTCTTTCTCAATCGATTTGCGGTACTCACCCGGCGTGGTTGCGCCGATGCACTGAATTTCACCGCGGGAAAGAGCGGGCTTAAGGATGTTTGCGGCGTCCAGCGATCCTTCCGCTGAACCAGCGCCCACCAGCGTGTGCAGCTCATCGATAAAGATAATGCTGTTCTGGCTCTCCATCAGTTCTTTCATGATGGTTTTCAGACGCTCTTCAAATTGTCCGCGATACTTGGTTCCGGCAACGATCAGCGAAAGATCGAGGCCCAGGATCCGTTTGTCCGCCAGGAATGACGGTACGTCGCCGTCGGCGATGCGCTGCGCCAGGCCTTCCACGATCGCGGTCTTGCCTACGCCCGGTTCGCCGATCAGCACCGGATTGTTCTTGGTGCGGCGGCACAGAATCTGGATTACACGTTCAACTTCGCCTTCACGGCCGACGAGGGGATCAAGCTGGTTGTCCATGGCGGCCTGGGTCAGGTCGCGCGAGAATTCCGCCAGCAGGGAAGATTCACGGTTGGAACCGCGCTGGGGTTGGGCCTTTTCCTGTGTGCTGCGCGCCAGCTCTTCACGGATGGCGCTTAGGCGCAGGCCCCGCTCATGCAGGATTTCAGCGGCAAAGCACTTCTCTTCACGCAACAGTCCCAGCAGCAGGTGCTCGGTGCCGATGTGCTTATGGCTGAGGCGTTCCGCTTCCTCGGCTGCATAAGCCAATACCCGTTTGCATTCATTGCTTAAAGGCAGGTCCACTGACGTGGAGACCTTTTCCCGAATCGTGGTGTGCCCTTCAATCTGCTTACGGATGGACTCAACCGACGCATGAGAGCGCAGAAAGCGGTTGGTTAACGCCTTGTCTTCACGCAATAAGCCCAGCAGCAAGTGCTCCGTCTCTATGTACGGAGAGCCAAACTGGCTGGCCTCGTATCTTGCAAAGAAGATTACGCGCCTGGCTTTCTCTGTATACCGCTCAAACATATTCCCCTCACCCAGATGCTCCCAGTCACCTCTGCCGGAAACATCTTCTCTCTCTCTGGCTGCGATCCTCTACCTCTCCAGAAAGAAGCCTTTCTGTCCTGCCAGCGCCCTCCATCACAAGGGGCTCCACTGCTGCGCCGGACAAACCTACCATCTGCCTTACTGGCAGATAAAAACCCAGAAACTCATCCCTCGCCCTTTTCGCTAATTCAGCGAAGCGGGCGACACTTCCTCAGCCATGCCGTGATGCAGCCGCAATACGCGGTCACAACGCCGGGCAAACTCAAGGTTGTGGGTGACGATGAGGGAAGTGAGCCGGTACTCTCGATGAAGTCTCTGCACCAAGGCAAATACCATTTCCGCGGTCCGGTTATCTAAATCGCCGGTCGGCTCGTCTGCCATCAGGATCTCAGGTCCTGTTACCAGCGCCCTGGCCAGGGCCACCCGTTGTTGCTCACCGCCGGAAAGTTCTCCTGCACGATGATGACTCCGGCTCTCTAATCCAACTTCCCGCAACCACCCCGCAGCTTGTTTCATGGCCGTTGGGTAGGCGGTACCTTGTATCAGGAGCGGCATGGCAACATTCTCCTGCGCCGTAAATTCCGGCAGCAGGTAGTGAAACTGCCATACAATGCCGATTCTGCGATTGCGAAAATCCGCGGCAGCATCGTCTGTTAGTTTCGCTACGGGAATCTGGGCGCAGTATACGTCACCTGCGGAAGCACGATCAAGAGCACCGAGGATGTGCAACAAACTGCTCTTGCCTGCACCAGATTCACCCACAATGGCAAGCATTTCCCCCTTCCTCACCTGGAAGGACAAGTTTTCAAAGAGCACTAAATCTGTCTGACCCGACTTATATACCTTCTTAAGTCCGCTCACACGAACAATTTCAGGCGGCAGATCACGTTGTTCTATTGGATGCACCAGCCCGCCTCAATGGTGCAGCTATCTACCTTCGCCTGCATTTTCAGTGCCTTTCCCATCGCATGGACCCCTTACTTATTAGAACCCCTGTGACCAAGGTAAATCTCTAAAATTTCTCCCTCGAAACTTCTTGGGATTTCATTAAACTTCTTAATTCTTCTTACGAAAAACTCCAAGCCCTTCAACATCTTCCACCGGCAGGCACCACGAAAGCAATGGGGTTTTTCACTCATAGCGTAACGCTTCGGCCGGCAAAACGCGCGCGGCCGACCAGGAGGGATACAGTGTGGCAACAAAAGAGATAAGCAGCGCCACGGCCGCAATCAGCACGCCATCCAGTATCCGCGGGGCAAAGGGCAGATAATCAATGGAATAGACCTCTGACGATAACGCCACAAAATGGTATCTGGCCCCGGCAATCGCAACCCCGTAGCCCAGAATCAGTCCAGCCACAGTCCCTATTACCCCGATGAGCACTCCCTGGAACATGAAGATAGCTCGGATTTGCCCCTTTTTTGCGCCCATGGAAATGAGTACGGCGATGTCCTTTGTTTTCTCCATCACCATCATGATCAGGGAAATCAATATGTTCAGAGCGGCGACAAAAACGATCAGCCCGATGGTTAAAAATGTCACTACCCGCTCCAGCCGCAGGGCACGGAACAAGGCCCGGTTTTCTTCCATCCAATTCTTGGCCGCAAACCCTGGTCCAGCGGCCTTTTCCAGATCCTTTCCCACTTCTTCTGCTTTATACAGATCGTCAATCTTGAACTCAATGACCGATATCACACTGTCTGGAAGGCTAAACAGGCGTTGTGCGTCAGAGAGGCGGATGAAGCCCCAGGCGCTGTCATAGTTATAGAAACCGGAGCGGAAAATCCCAACAACCCTGAATTGCTGGTATCTCGGCATCATCCCAAGTGGTGAAAGCTCGCCTTGCGGGCTGATAACCATAATGGTGGATCCCACCGTTGCGCCGATTGTCTCCGCTAAGTCCTTTCCTAGCACTACGGGGGGCAAGCTTTTGCCAGCCTTGCAGGCTTCATCTGCCTCTGCGCAAGGCTCCAATGGAGCCGCGGAACCGAGCTTTATGGATTTCAGTAGTTCACTTACCCGATTTTCATATTCGGGAATAACGCCCTTTAAAAGCGCTCCGCTGGCTCTTGCCGCTCTGGATGCCAGAACCTGTCCATACATCGCTGGCGCTACGCCGATCACACGAGGCTGCTTCTCCAGCCGCGTCATCAAGGCACGCCAGTTTTCAATGCCGTCATTTTGTACCCGCACCAGATTGATGTGGGATTGTGAGCCGAGTAACTGGTCCTGAAGGTCTTTCTGGAAGCCGGCGTTGATGGACAAGGCTATTACCAATGAAGCCACTCCAGCCGTCACGCCGATGACTGAGATCACCGTGATCACGCCGATCACCGCCTGCCGCCGTTTGGCACGCAGGTAACGTGCGGCAACAAAGAGTTCAAATCTCACTCTATCTCCAGAGACAGCTGCCCGGCCCTTTTCATACGGTTACCCTTGTTCATACAGACGCCCTCTGAAATGGCAATGGGACAATGGGCACGCGGGCCTTGTACTCGCGAAAGCTCTGTCCAAAGCGTTTTTCCAATTCCTGCTCCTCTATCCAGATCATCAGAGGAAACGTGAAGAGAGCGCTGACTGCCAGAAACAGGTAACTCACCATCAGGCCGCTGCCAATGGCCCAGCCGGCAAGATTTAAAAGGTGCGCGATGTAGATGGGATGGCGCATGCGCGCGTGCAAACCCGTGGTGACCAATTCCTGCGCGTGCTCCCGTGGACGCAACTCCGCTTCACCACTGAGTTTGTGGCCGCCAAAGCCGGAACGGATACCAGCGTAGGTGCGTATCCCCAGCCAGAACGGAAGAACGGCCGGCGCCCACATCCACGGAGAAGAATAAAGCTGCACCGTGTGCCAGGGCCAGGTGATCCACGCGAGCACAAAAATGATCAGCGCCCAGATTGGCAGCAAGAGCCAATACGGTGACCGGCGCATGTTCCGCCACGAATCGGCAAAAGGGTGGATAGCAAACCAGAAAAGAGGAATGCTGCCGTAGAGCACACTCACCATCCATGGAATGTGCAGCAGCTTTGCCTCCATATTTGAATTGTAGCAGTGTACTGAATGCAGCACATGTCCCAATAATGGAACCGCCAGCTAGATCGTCATTCCGAAGGCCGTAAAACGAGCGCACGGTTCATTAAGTGCGCGAGTCGGGGCCCCGGCACGTGGTTTTGGCGTGTTGGGATGAGAGTAGACCTAAGGGCCCTTGTGTTTGACGAGTGAAGAAGGGGCAATTAGCTTTGAAGGTTCTACTGCTCAAATTTCATGATCCGGCCAAAACGCAGAAAACAACTTCCATTACAACCGGTCATCCGCTGCGTGATCTTTGACCTGGATGACACGCTCTATGACTGCTTTGGACAGCGCGTGCGCGTGGCCCATCGCTTCGCCGCGCAGGCCATGGTTGAGGCTGGTCTCAAGGCCGATGCGGAAGCCGTGTATCGCGTCCGCATGCGCGCCTTCCGCCAGGACCCCATGCTCCGCCACATCGATGCCGAGGTCTCGCGCCACTTCCGTGCTGAAGATCCTGAGGCCGTCAGCCGCGCCGCGCGCGAAGCCTATTTCAATTGTCCTGTCGGCAAACTCAAGCTGTTTACCGGATCATTGCCGCTACTGCGCTTTCTGGCAAAACGCGGTGTAAGGAATTTCATCGTCAGCTTCGGCGAGCCCGCGACCCAGCACGCAAAAGTGAAAGCGCTGGGTCTGGACTGCGAGCCCTCCATCGAAAAGATTTATTATGCCGATCGCGGCAACGTGCTTACCAAAGAAGCTGCTTTCCACAGGATCCAGAAAAAGACCCGGCTGAAATCCCAGGAGATCCTGGTAGTCGGCGACCGCCCCTCGCGCGAGATCCGTGCCGGCAGGGATCTGGGCATGCACACCGTTCGCCTGCGTCACGGTGAGTTCAAAGCGCAAATGCCTGCGGGACCGGAAGAAGAGCCGGATTATGTGGTGGCAAGCATTGCTGCTATCCGCACACTGCCGTTCGCCTGGGGAGATGCAGAATTTTATCGTGGAGTTTGAGGTGACGCACTCCTCATTGGCTCGTCCTGTTTGGGGCGCCCTTTAATTGCCCGCCTTCGGCTCTCGAATGTCGAATCTCGGATTGAATATTACAAAACCCTCCCGATTGTTGACATAGAGAGCGCGAAACAGGATTGTAGGCAGCAGGCCGTCTTCGGGGCGCGACTCGCCGGCGCCCGGAGACAAGAGAGCCAGCTTGATATCGTGGAAATGTTGATCGCCGATCGTGAGAGAGTGAATGCGCAGCATCGCGACTTCCAGAGAATCGCTCCGGGAATTGACGAGCGAAGAGTTTCCGCCGAGTTGCGAGGGGCTCAGCTGCTCCATTTTGCGAAAGAGTACCAGATCGCTGCTCCCGGAATCGAGCAGTAGATGCGCCTTGGCAATGCCCAGGGACGGCATTTCCGCCTGAATCACCATCCTGCTGCCGGTTGCTTCAAGAGGCACGCGCTTTCCTATTGTGGAATCGCGCAACTCGTTTTGTGACTCAAGGTGCAGAAGCCGCCGGCGGTAATCAAGCGCGTAATTGAAATGCGAGAGGAAATTCTGTCCGAGAATGCCGCGAAGGTGCGGATCCAGTTTGCGCAGTTCCGGCATGTCTTCAACAAGGACCTCCACGTCAGATACCGCAGCCGAGCCTAAGGCGACCCTGCGCAGTGAGCTCCTTACCAGGACCTGTTTGCCGACAGGCGTGGTCAAGGTCATGCGATCCAATGGCGCCAGCGACAATAGTGAAGCAAGTCTCGGATCCACAAGAGTGGTATCCGTTCCGGTGTCGAGAATGAAATCGAATGGGCCAAGGTCGTTCATCTGAAGCGACACGACGGTGAAGGTATCGTGCACCAACCGAAACTGCTCTTGCTGCTGGGCGCTTGCCGCCGGACAGGCAGCTGCGACGCTAACGTAAAATAAAACCTTCAGTCCAAAGTAGTGTGTTTTTGTCATCAAGTCCTCCCTGTTTAGGGAGGACTTTAGGTTTCAGCCGTCTGGAGAGTAATGAGGTCGAGTTGATCTTTCGGCAAGGTTCGATGATGGAGTTGTGAGGGCAGACGTGGCAGAGCGTTATAGCTTCGACGATGTGGAAATTGACCCGAGCGAGTTTCGGGTGGTCAAGTCTGGCCAGGCTGTACCGGTGGAGCCTAAGGCGTTGCAGGTATTGGTTTTCATGGTCGAGAACCGGGGCCGTCTGATAGAGAAGGGCGAACTTCTCAACGCTGTCTGGAAGGATGCCTTTGTTACGGAAAATGTTCTCAGCCGCGCAGTCGCCCAGTTGCGCAAGGGGCTGGCCGACGATCCGAAAGATGCCCGTTACATTGAGACAGTCCCAACGCGCGGCTATCGTTTTATCGCGGATGTCGAGGTCCGGGACGATCAGATTCAGCCCCAGGCCGCTGCGCCCACGGTTGCTGCTCCGACGATTGTGCCCAAGCCACAAAGGAAGACCCGGGCCTGGGTGGTGGTTTCTGCCTTGGCGGGAGTGATCCTGATCGCCGCGCTTGTGCTGGTGCTTCGCCGGCAGCGCACGGCAGAGCATCTCGAGGTGTTGAACTCTAACCAGATAACCACGTCGAGCGGACTGTCTATGTATCCCTCATTCTCGCCTGACGGCAACGCCATGGCTTACTCGGCGGACCGCGGCAAAGGATTTGAACTTTTCGTTCGCCAGCTTGCTCCCGGGGGTCGGGAGGTACAGATCACTACCGACGGTGGCCAGAATATGCAGCCAGCGTGGTCCCCGGACGGGCAGTTCATCGCGTACCATTCCTACCGAAGCGGCGGCATCTGGATCGTGCCGGCTTTGGGTGGCAGCTCGCGACGGATCTGCGAGTTCGGCTCCCATCCCGCGTGGTCGCGCGACGGCGCATGGATTGCTTTTCAGTCCGCGCCAAGCACTGACCTGAGCGCCGATAGCAGCGGAGTTTTCCCTCCTTCCACGATCTGGCAGGTTCGCTCTGACGGACGTGACGCAACCCAGATCACACATCCCGGCGTGCCGGAAGGCGGACACGGAGCGCCGTCGTGGTCGCCCGATGGCAAGCACCTTGTGTTTGTATCCGTGATACTCGGCCGTTCGAGCGTATGGGCCACTGACACGCAAGGCTCGCCTCCTGTGCGCCTGTCGCCGGATGCTCTCGGCAATTATGATCCCATCTATTCACTGGACGGTAAGAGTGTTCTCTATGGCGCCGTGACCCCTACGGCGAACTATGGATTGTGGCAGGTCAGAATCTCTCCCGAGACCTCCATTCCGCTCGAAGAGCCGGTGCAGATCGTGAACTCTGGCGGAGTTCGCATCAAGAATCTGGCCCTCTCCAGAGACGGTAAAAAGCTTCTCTATTCCGCCGTTAGCCTCACCAGCAGCCTGCAATCCTTGCCGCTCTCCCCCTCGGGAGAGCCTTCTGGCCCGCCCGTCGCGCTCAGCAGCGATGTTGGCTGCCGGGCATTCGGTCCCGTATTTTCGCCGGACGGCGCGCGCATCGCATTTTCCTCCTGCCGCGGTCTCGCTGGAGCCATTCCACGGGTTTGGCTGGTGAATGCTGACGGAACTGACAAGCAGCCACTCACCCTTGGCCCAACATCTTCCGGGGTCCCCAGATGGTTTCCCGATGGACGCAGGATCCTGTTCCTGCATGGCCATTGGAAACCCAGCGGCTTATACGCGATCGATCTGCAAACGCGCCAGGAGAGCCAGTTGGCATCCATTGACCGCGACTTAGAAGCCTTTGATCTTTCGCCCGATGGCAAACTGGTCATATTCAATTCAACCACTGCCGGAATCGTCAATCTGTGGCGATTGAACCTGGAGGATGGAAAGACCTCGCAGTTCACCTTCGATAAGGAGCTGCTTGGATTTCCGTCGTGGTCGCCGAACGGAGAATTCATTGCCGCGGAAATGCAGCGCGGCCCCGATACCAATATCGTGATCGTGCCAAAATCCGGCGGGCCTTTGACTCAGGTCACATTCGATCACGCACTCAACTGGCCGCACAGCTGGTCTCCGGACGGAGATCGCATCATTTTTGCCAAACGCGAATCCACCGGATTCTGGAATGTGTGGTCAGTCTCAAAGTCCACGTTGAAGCAAAGGCAGCTGACTCACTATGAAAACCTCAATGCCTTTGTCCGGTATCCCACCATCTCCCCGCGAGGCAACCAGATCGTCTACGAATCTACGGAATCAACCGGGAATATCTGGATGATCGAATTCAAATGAAGCTGATTTAAGATCCTGACACTAAGATTTTCGCGGCGAGATAAGAATTCAATACAGAGCAGCATGTTGGCTGCATAGGTAGATGGCGATGCGCACGGCCGCGATGAGAGAGAATCGATCAATCTTCCAGGGACCCAGTGTGCTGTGTCCCAAATGCAGCCGCTAGTGGCCGGACGCAACTCCGGGTTTGTTCCTTGCCTGCTCGATGCACCAGTCAACGTGCCATGCCAGCACTTCCAGCGGCATGGGCCCGCTGCCCAGGACCCAGTCATGAAATTCGCGAATATCGAATTTCTTTTCCAGCTCGTTTTTAGCTCTCTCGCGCAGCCGCAAGATCTCCCCACTGCCCACTCTGTAAGCCAGTGCCTGCGCCGGCGTGCCTAGCGAATAACGGAGGGATTCACTTTCAATTTGAGTTTCAGATTCCAGTTCATGCTGCCGCATGTATTCCTTTGCCTTGGCGCGGCTCCAGCGCATGGCATGCATTCCAGTATCTACTACCAGCCGGACGGCTTGATGCATATCTTGCGCCAGAAGAGCGTAGCGGTCATAGTCGTCGCGGTACGCCCCCATTTCAACTCCCAGCCATGAACTGTAGTCGGCCCAGCCTTCGCTATAGGCAGGGATGATCGTGTGCCGGTGCATTTCAGGCAACGCGTGGTTTTCCGCCGTTAAATTCAGCTGGAAATGATGTCCTGGAACCAGTTCATGCAAGATTAGCGGTCCAGCCTTGAACATTGACCGCTCGGTCAGGTGCGATCCGTTAAAAAAGTAAATGCCCACGGGCTGGCCTGGTGAAGGCTCCGCGTAATAGCCGAAAGTCATTGCTCCTTCCAATGATGCATCCAGCCTTCTTACGTCATAGGTGGCTTTGGGCACGTGCAGGAAGTAAGAACTAACCTTCGGCTCCACGCGGTGCACGTATGACATGAGGCGCTCTCGCACCTCTTCCTGACTCTTCGCCATAAAGCGAGGGTCGGTTTGCAGAAGCCGATGGAATTCCTCGCGGCTGCCTTTGAATCCGATCTTGTTGCGAAGAGCAGTCATTTCCTCTTCCAGGTGCGCCACGCCTTCCACGCCAATCCGGTGCAGTTCTTCCGGTGTAACGTTCAGCGTTGTGTACGCGCGCACCAGGAAGCGGTAATACTCCTGTCCCAGGGGATACTGCCAGAGCCCAACGCCCTCTGGAGCGTGGCTGGCGTACTCACCGGATATATAGGCGACCAGCGTTTCAAACTCTGGGTTGATTCGCGCCTTGATGATCTGCTTCACCTTTTCCTGGAAAGTCGACGCCAGCGCAGGATCGATGGAAGCGAGCCGTTCCTGACCAACGAACAGGGGACTTTTGTCAGGCTCCTTCAGGTAGAAGGAGAAAAGCGCCTTTGCGCCTGGAATGCCGTCTTTGGGCAGGACGAAACCGCGCCGTACCTGCTCTTGCAGCGTCTTGCGGGTCCGGGCGATGAATGCCGGATACTGGTCCAACAGGCCCAGGTAGTGCTCCAGATCACTTGCGTTGCGGAATTGCTGGTCATCCAGGATCCGCTGTACCACAGGAACCACTGATGAGTACGCGGTGACGTTAATCTCAATCCAGTAATATCTTGCGAACTCCTGGTCCAGGCCCGCTTGCCAGCGCAGGATCTTCAGGGTGAGCTGCTCATCGTGCGTCAGCTCAGCCGGTTTTACTTTTTTTAGTTCGGTCAGAATGTGAGCGGCAAATGCGCCGTCGGCTTTTGCGTTCGCTTCAGAAAGATCGGGCAGTTCATTCATCGGCGCCCCAGACCGGAAGCGCTCAAAGAAATTGTGGGTGAGCGTGTAATGCGAATACTCGTTAGCGATTTGTGTCAGAAATGCCGAGCTTTGCTTGGATGATGTGTCCTTGTGCGGAGCCTGGGCTTGCCCCAGAACCAAAGCCGGAGCAGCAAGAATGCCGGCGAAAAGTATCAGGCCGGAAAGTAATGCGCGTTGTCTCATCCAATCGTCTCCGCAAGCTGCATTGTGAAAGCGATTATATGCGCCTCTGATTTAAATTCATGGGGTTTGTGCAGGTTTCGTTTCCAGTCTCAACGCGCTATGATCGAGCTTGCGGGATACGATTGGTGATCTTAGGATGCCGTTTATAAAAGAGGAATTTTCAGAAGGCGAACCGCAGACAAGTTTACCGCCCGCAGATGCGGACCTCAGGATTTCAGAAGTCTTTGAGAGCGTGCAAGGTGAAGGAGTGAATATCGGCACTCCTTCAATATTTCTGCGGCTCGCCCTCTGCAATCTTCGTTGCTCCTGGTGTGACACAAAATATACGTGGGATTGGGAACAATATAAATTTGAAGATGAGGTCCGCGTCATCTCACAGAAGGACCTGCTCCGGCTCATGCGTGAGAGGCGATCAAGAAATGTCGTGATTACGGGCGGTGAACCCCTATTGCAACAACGGCAGCTGGTTGCCGTCCTCAGAAACCTTGCGCCCGAGTATACGTTTGAGGTGGAGACAGCCGGAACGATTGTCCCCTCTGACGATATGGTCGAACTCATCAAGACCTGGAATGTATCGCCTAAGCTTGCCAATTCTGGTAATCCACTTCAGGCGAGACATCGGACCCTGCCGCTCACGCGGTTTGCTCAATTGGAAAATGCTTTTTTTAAGTTTGTCATTCAGGCAGAAAATGACATCCATGAGGTCCTTGATCTGGTGAACGAGTTCCATATTCCGGCCGCACGGGTCTTACTTATGCCTGAAGCCACCGATCCAGCTGTGCTTGACAAAAAGTCTGACTGGCTCGCGCAGCTGTGCATACAGCATCAATTCCGTCTGGGTTACCGGCTTCATGTAGCGCTGTGGGGCAACAAACGCGGTGTTTGATCGTCAACCAGCGTAACTACTTTGTCACAACCTTCGCCGTTGCCATATTTTCCGCCCGATCATAAACCCGCACCACTACCACATGCTCTGCTGCCAGGGCAGCAGGCGCGGGAGCAGCGTTGGACTTGCCTTTCTTGCGCTTCTGGTCGGCGGGTTCCTCCGGCGTAGCCGGAGCATTGCCCAGCAGAACGGTGAAATCATAATTTTCAATCCTGGCATCGGTCAGCGCGCCTACCGGCTCCACATATTGCCAATCACCGGCGTCAATTGAATACTCAGCCCGCTTGATCGGTGATGCATCGTCAGCGGCATGGAAGGTGACGTGCAAATCCTGACCTTCCAGACGCGCGGCCAGATTCTCAATCCGGGGGGCGGTATTGTCTACCTCAAAACGCAGGCTCGCTTTTTCGTCAGAGAGAACGTCTTCAGGGCTGTGCGATGGCGCATCGCTGGCAACGACCTTTACGGTATAGCCGCCATCGGGCAGCAGACCAGACTCAAAGGAATAGAACTTATCGGTCAATCCGGACTTCAGCAGCTTCCACTCGCGCTCATTGTCGCCGCGATAATAAACCGAGTAGACAAGGTTGTCGTCATTCTCGTCATGGGCTCCCCAGCGGACGGCAATAAACCCACGGTCTTTGTTGGCTGTCGGCGGATTTTCCATTCGAGTGCCGCTGAACTGCTGGGGCGGCGGCCCCAGGTTGATAGTGACGGTCTCTGGGCCGGAGACGTGCGGCTGGGGCTGGAAGCGTGCCCCCACCTGGGCCACCACATCATCCACCACTGGCGCTACATTCTTTGAGAGATAGTTCATCGCCACTTCATCGATCATTGTGGGCGGGTTTGCCGGCTTGAGCACAGCGCGCCACTGAATGAAGCGTGCGGCCGGAACATCCGTGCGAGCGTCCTTGGCCAGGTCAATGCGCACCCATGGGCTCCAGTTGCGGTCTGGATTGTCCACGTTGCCGCTGCGGGCAAAGAGCTCAAAGTTGCCGCGCCCACGGACCTCCGCGCGCCCCCAGCGGGAGAATATTTGGGCGTCCTTCACGTCACTTTCAAAGGTGCCTTCCATCTCCGTGTTGTTGTTCATCAGAAAGATTTTTCCCAGGTTGCTGCTGGAACAATAGAGGCCGCCTCCCGGCGCTTTGCTGAACGCGCTCACCTGGTTGGCGCTGGCTTTGAGCAGATCAGTGAAGTCGCCGTTCTTTTCAATGGCGTAAATACGACCCTTGTTTCCGGTGCCCGCAATCAAGCGTCCGGTGGAATCAAACGCCAGCGCGTAAACAATATCTTCGCGCGACGACCAGATCTTCCTGGGTGATCCGTCCGGAGCAATGCTGTAAACATCAGAGCCTGCCAGATTCACGCCTGCAAACGGCACGCCTGCGGGCGGCGCTCCGGGCGGCGCTGGAACAGGCGCTGGGAGAGGCGTGGGAACACCCGGCTGGGCGGCGCGCTTTTCCCCTGTGCCGGCGGCATAGATGTTTCCCGCGGCATCCACGGCCAGCGCGGTGATTTCTTTCTTGGGTGCGCTGTAAAGAACAAAACCCTCACCCGCAGGCGAGATGCGGTACACCAGCCCGCTTCCATCCGAGCCTGCGATCAGGTTGCTTTTGGGATCAAACGCCAGCACGCGCATGTGGGCTTCATCTGACTTGAAGAAGACCGCGCCCTGCCCGCTCTTGTCGACGCGGTAAATTTCACCGTTGTCTCCAGTGGCTATGTAAAGGCGCCCTTGCGCGTCAAACGCCAGGTCCCAGATGTACTTGGTTTTTGGATCGAAGAAGGTTTCCGCGGTGAACTCAGGCGCGGCGGCAGAACCGCCCGCTTTGCGCGTGATGCGGTACACCTTGCCATCAGGCGATGTGGCCGCGTAGATGGCCCCATCCTGGCCCAGAGCAATGGATTGTACCTGTAACTCCTTGGGCTCAAAGATGACGGCGGATTTACCGTCCGGCGTGATGCGATAGACCCGCGCCGGCGCTCCGGTGGCCGCGTACACCACGCCATCTTTATCTGAGGTAATGCTCCAGATAAAGGTCGAGGGGCTGGTATAAATCGCTTTGAACGCCGGCGCCAGCTCCAATTGGCCGGTGCTACGGATGGCTACGCCGCGCGTGGTGCCGCGCTGAAAGTCTTCGTAGCCGGTTTCTTTCCACAGCCGCGTACCTTCAGCGGCGGCCAGGCTGACATAAGCAAGGACAAGAAGTGCGGAAAACAGTTTTTTCATCACATTTAAGGTTAACAGCAGGAGTGTCTTTCTGAAATCCCGAGCGTAGCGAGGGATCACTATCAGCTCACAAGATTTGGGTTATACCAATTACAGATTTTGCATGCCGAGTTCCGAGGAACATCTGCCGATTTGCGCGCTCAAGAAAAGGTTCCGTTCCTTCAGATCCTGGTGATAATAGGGATCCCTCGCTACGCTCGGGATTTCAGGCTATTTGATGCTGACGCTGATGATCTGGGCGCCGCTTACCACGTAGCCCGCCGGCGTGGAGGCTTCATTCACCGCCGACTCATTGAACACCACCATCTCCTGCGTGGCCCGCATGCCTTCCATCACGTTCATCACGGAAAGCGGCACCGCCGGCATCACCTTATCTTCCACGGTGGCCTGCGGGTTGGCTTCCAGCAGTGAAACATACAGGTGGTCATTCATGTGCTCTTTATTGAGCAGTTCGATTGTGGAATGCAGATCCAGCCGCCGGCCCATGACCGGGTTTGTGCGTCTAGTGCGATCCAGGGTTTCTGCGTCGCTCACCAGAATGCGCAACGAGCCTTTGGGCGCGGAGGTGGGCACGCGCACTGGAATGCGGCGCACAATGCGGTCGCCGCGGTACGGGCGCAGCACCGCTTCAATCGTAATCTCATCGCCGGGACGAGCTTCCGTTACGTCCGTGCGGGCGCTCTCCAGCATGGCGGAACGGCGTTCGCGCTCCAGGTCGAATTCAAGCGTCACGCCGCCGACTGTAGGAGCTTCAAAAGGATTATCGTAAATGCGGCCAAAGTGGTCGCCCAGGGCCATCGCCACGGCATACGCGGTCGGCGTGGCGTCTACCGGGGAGAACATGTTGGTCATGCGCACATCAGCAAAACCGTTGACGCGAATGCGTCCGTTCATCCGGTAAGTTGTCTCTTCGCCGTACTGGTTCATGCCCATCAACGCGTTGTAGACCGTGGCCATCATCATTAAAGGCGTGAGCTTGGCGTTATTCAGGACTTCATAGTGATACTCTCGTGGGCCGCTGGCGCCGTGAATGCTCAGCGTTACCGGGATCATCTTCGGCTCGCGATCAAACCGACCCAGAATGCCCGTGTGGCGGTCCTGCACAAACGCGCCTACCGCTTCCGTGGTGTTGATGATCTTGAAAGCATTCAGCGGAGAAGCCAGGGTGGCGATTACGTTGGCCTTGGTCATGGGCATATCCACCATGCCGTATTGCATCAGCGGATGGCCGCAGGCCAGAAGATGGTCTTTATCCATGTAAGTTACGGTGCAGGTTGCGGCCACATCCATGTCGCCGCGCACCATGATGGCGCTTACGGCGGAGCCGGGCAGCAGCGGCTCAGGCTGTTTCTCTTTGCTGGCGGAGCCAACGCCCATGACCGGAACAATGCCTGCCGCGGAGAAGCTGGGAGCAAACTGCCTGATTGATTCTTCGCTGAACCCGTTGAACACGAAAGGAGCGTCAATCGGCTGAAGGTATTGCGCATAGCTCTGGATTGGGCTGGCGTCCGTGGCGCCGGGCGTGCTGGTTCTGGAAGCGCCGGCCTGTCGCGCTACAGACGTCGCGCCGGACTGCGGGACGCTCTGGTCAAACTCGCTGATCTCGAGCATCTGCTCGATGGGCGTTACGCCGGCGATCGGTTCCCTGGCAAACTGCCCGATGCGGTAGGCGAGCGCGCCTAATAACTTGCCGTCAATGTAAACCGGGCTGCCGCTCATGCCCGCCACTACTCCGGTGAACTCGGCTTTTTCACCTTGCAGCTTCACCAGTACCACATCGCTCTTGGGACCGTTCATGTTCCTGAGAACGCCGAGCACTTCCACGCCCATGGTTTCCACCTTGGTGCCCTGGAATACGGTATAGCCAACGCCCTTCATTCCCGGACGCACGTCGTCCACCTTCATGATCTGGGTGGGAGCAGGTTCTGGCTGGGATGTCTGGCTGGCGGTGCGGGTCTGGGCATGGCCCAGGCTCAGGAAGATGAGCAGCGCGTTCAACAACGAAGCGGCTTTTTTCATACTGCAAACCTGAATTCTGTAATACCAGCCCTATAGAGCTGGAAAAATGACTTCTGAAAAGCTGAGTTCGTGCATCTATACTAATGTACAAACCCATAAAAAGGCAGTGTGAAATGCTCTTAATACCGGCAGATGAATCGCAAAGTATTTCTAGGGGGAACGCCTGCTTGCGGTTTGTGGCTTTGGTGGCGCTGATGACCGTCCTATGGATGAGAGCGCCCATGGCGCAGGCACAAAGCGGACAGAAGCAGCCCAGTCCAACGCCTACTCCCAGCGCATCGCCACAGCCCAACGCACCGGCGGAAGCCGGAGGGCCGCAGGGCGACATCGGCCCTATCGCGGTCCCCAAAAAGAAGGATGAAGAACCCAAAAAAGAAGACGCTCCCAAAGGTCCCAAGAAAGTAGAGGGACTGGAGAACTTCTCCATGCGCGTGGCCTCACAACTGGTAACGCTCGATGTGGGAGTGCTTTCAAAGGAAGGCGTGTTTATTCCCGGGTTGAAAAAAGAATATTTCCGGGTGCTGGAAGACAATGTGCCCCAGACCATTACCAGCTTCAATCAGATCCAGGCGCCAATCACGGCCGTAATTCTGGTGGAGTTTTCCAACAACCAGTATTTCTATACGTTTCAGATAGATTCCATTAAGTCGGCTTATGTGTTTGCACAGACCTTAAAAAAAGAGGACTGGATCGCCATGATCTCTTACGATCTCAAGGCGCATATTCTGGAGGATTTTACCCAGGACAAGCGCGCGATCATGGGCGCGGTGGCCAGCTTGCAGCCGGGCATGGCCATGAGCCAGGAGACCAACCTGTTTGACTCCCTGTATGACACCATTGACCGCCTGGAAACCGTGGAGGGGCGCAAATACATCATCCTGATCGGCAGCGGACGTGACAGCTTTAGCAAACATACACTGGACCAAACCCTTAAAAAAGTACAGGCGTCAAAAGATATTGCCATTTACACCGTGAGCACCGGCAAGGCGTTGTTGAATTATGCGGAAACACACGGCTTGATGCGATATCTGTGTGGCATTACCGAATTCAATTGCACCATGACATTTCTTCAGGGCGATAACCAGATGAAGACTTTCGCAAGAATGACCGGCGGCAGGTCCTATCAGCCCATCTTTGACGGCCAGCTACGGGAAATCTTCTCTGACGTCGGCCAGAACATCCGCAACCAGTACGCCATCTCCTACCATCCCACCAACTCCGCGCAGGACGGCTCTTTCCGCAAGATCAAAGTGGAATTGGTGGATGAAACCGGACACCCGTTGAAGATGAAAGATGAAAAAGGCAAAGAAGTGAAGTACACGATTGTTGCGCGCGATGGCTACAAAGCGAAGCAGCAGGTGGAATGAAGCCTTTTTGAAATCCCGAGCAAAGCGAGGGAGCCCTATTGGCTGATGGGCTCTGACGGTTCACCAAGTGAAGGTGCAATAGTGGATTCAATTTTTATGAATGTAGCGAGGATTTTGTCCGGCGGTTCTTCTGGCGGCATGATTACGAGAGGGTTCCCTCGCTGCGCTCGGGACATTGGAAAACTAGTGAAAATAATGCTGCAACACTACCAGCAGTCCTACCCCTAAAAACACCACCAAGGCAATCATAATTCCCGGTTCTTTGTTCACCTCAGGGATCAGGTCAGATGCCGCCACATACAACGTTACGCCCGCGGAGAGCGGCAGTCCGGCGGTAAGCGAGCGGCTAAAGGTTGTCATGGTAAGCACGCCAGCCACGGTCGCCAGACCCAGGATCCCGGAAGCTGCCCACGCAACTGCTTTGCTGCGCCCGCTGGCCAGCATGATCGATGACGCTGTAAATCCTTCCGGCACCTTGTGCAGAATCACCGCCAGAAAGATGATCCATCCCAGCCAGCCTGAAATCAAAAAGCCGGAGGCAATGGCAATGCCGTCAAAGAACGTATGGATGACGAGTCCGAAAAGCACCGAGTAACTGCGGTGCCGCAGTGCAAATTCCTGTGAGTGCGTCTCTTCACCAAAATGGAAGTGGCCGGTGACGGTGTGCTCAAAAAAATGTACAAGAAAATAGCCCACCATGATCAGGATTGGCGCTTTGGGGCCGGCCAAAGCAATGCTTTCCGGGAGCATTTCCAGCATCGCCGTGCCCAGCATAAAGCCCGCGCCCAGAGCGACGAAATAACGGAGATAGCGGCGCTCCCAGTCTTTCTGCACAATCACGGCGCCGCCCAGGCCATTGGCCAGCGCAGCGGTCAGGCCCAGCAGAATGCTTGTTGTAATGGGGTTCATGGTGAAATTAAGGTAGGGAAGCTATCCGCTGTGGCGTATGTGCATTACGTCGCCATCCTGCACAATGTATTCCTTGCCCTCAAGCCGTAACTGGCCTTTGGCCCGCGCGTTGGCCTCTGAGCCCGCTTCCAACAGCGTGTCCCAATGGATGGTTTCGGCGCGAATGAAGTGTTTCTCCAGATCGGAATGGATCGCGCCCGCGGCATTCTGTGCGCGTGAGCCTCGTGGCACGGTCCAGGCGCGGCACTCGTCCTCTCCGATGGTGAAGAAGGAAATCACGCCCAGCAATTCATACGTCTTGCGGATCAGCCGCGTGAGGCCGCTGTCTTTGAGGCCGTAACTGGAGAGAAATTCCTGTGACTCCTCATCGCTCATTTCGGCGAGCTCGGCTTCCACTTTGCCGCAGATGGCCGTGGCTCCGGCGTTTTTGCGCGAAGAGATTTCCTTCAATCCAAATTTCTCGACGGCATTCTCCAGGTCCGTACCCAGCGTCTGTGACTCGTTTACGTTCAGTACGTAGAGGATTGGCTTCTGGCTCAGGAACATGAAGCCGCGGATGCGTTTTTCGTCGTCGGCGGAGATTTCCATCTCGCGCAACGGCAGCTCTTTTTCCAGGTGGGCCTTGGCGCGCAGGATCAAATCGTTTTCGCGCTCCAGCTCGGCGTTCTTCATCTTCTTCAGGTCTTTTTCCAGCCGTTCCAGCCGCTTCTCCACCTGGCCCAGGTCGCTCACGATCAGGTCAAAATCCACGGTCTTGGCGTCGCGCAGGGGATTGATGTCACCCACGTGTGGGATGGAAGGATCGTCAAATGCGCGCAGCACGTGCGCCAGCGCGTCCACGGTGCGTAGGGCGGTAAGAAAGGCGGTCTCTTTCAGCGCTTCCTGGCCGATGGCGGCAACGTCAGCGTATTCCACCACGGCATGCGTCAGCTTTTTGGGGTTGTACTGAGCCGCCAGCCGGTCCAGCCGGTCGTCCGGGACCTTGGCGATTCCCAGATGCGCCTCGCGCGGGTTGGAATGGCCGCGGCTGGAAACGTCCACTTTGGTCAGGATTTTGAACAGAGATGTCTTGCCCACCTGAGGCAGGCCGATGATTCCAGTTTTCATTATTTTTTGTCGCTTCGCTCCAAAACCGCTTAAGCTGTTTCGTGTTTGTACGCTTTGTTCCGCGCCTGGTGCAGCGGGCTCGGCGCGTGGTCGGCCTCGCCCTTCTTTGTTCTTTTGTCGCTTCGCTCCAAACCGCTAGACAGCAACGCTCCGGCAAACTTCCTTTCGCACTCTTGGCAGCGGGCTCGGCACGTAGTCGTGCCTTGCCCCTTACATAAAGCAATTAGCAAATAGCAGTTAGCTTGAGCGCTTAAAAGCCAATTGAAGATTGTATCAAGTGGAGAGGCTGTGGCTGAGATTGCTCAGGCATGGTAGTGGATGAATTTGATTTTCCACGGAGCGACAAAGAATGAAGAACGCTGTAAACTCGCAGCCGGACTCCACCCATGACTGAACCCGATGTAGCTCTTACCGACTACGCCGTAGCGCTGGAATGCGCCTGCTTCGTCTATGCTCTTTGGACGGCGCGAAAGTGCCTAAGATCCCTCTCCTTCTGGTTCATCACGGCTTTTCTCGCAACAGCGGTAGCGGGGATTGCCGGGGGAACCGTGCATGGCTTTTTCAACCAGCCAGGATCATTCGGACACGGGATACTCTGGCCCCTTAGCTTGGTGATGATTGGCGTGGCAGCTTTGGCGTTTACGAACATCGCGTCAGCCCTGCGGTTTACCGGATCGGCGGCCCTGGCCATCTCTCGCGCCGCGTTCTTCCTTTTTCTCTTCTATTGCGTGGTGATTGTGTTTTTCAATAACGATTTCAAAGTTGCTATTGTTGCTTATTTGCCGGCTATGCTCTTCCTGGGCTGGGTGTTTCTGGAGCGATATCGCCAGACCAGGCGGTCGGCGTTCGCCTGGGGATTGGCCGGCATCGGGATTACTCTTCTGGCCGCGGTTGTCCAGCAAGCCAGGATCGCGCTGCATCCGCGCTATTTCAATCACAACGCCGTCTACCACACGCTGCAGGCCGCAGGGCTGTTCATGATCTTCCTCACGGCACGGGACTCGAACTAAGAAAGTTGCGCCGCGAATCGTACGGCTATCATCTCCACACCCACACCAACGAGAATGAGTGCTATCAAAGAGGCTGTCAGTACTCCATACCCAATTTCCTATTTGCTATTTCCGAAACGGCGGGCGGTCAAAACGACGACACCTAGGCCGAGAAGCAGGGTCCCGCCTTCCAGGCGCGTGGACCAAGCGTGGAGACGATCAAATTCAACGCGGCGAGCGTCAGTGAGAGAGATATTGTCGATGGTCTTCATCTCCGCCCGTAATGCATGCATCCGCGACGTGATCATGAACTGTGAAATTGTGGTCAGGAGCAGCATGAGGAAGACCAGAATATGACTTGCAGAAAAGAGCTTGGGCTGCGCGTGCTGGATGTTGTTATGAAGCATGGAAGCAATCAAAAAGATCACTCCCGTAACAATGCCGATCCAGTGAAGGGAAGCCAGACTGCGGCTGACCACATTGCCCGCCATTTCGCGAGAAGACAGCACCGTGAATACTGCCGGCGCTTCCACAAACGCAAAGAATACGATTCCGCCGATCCAGACGATCAGCGCCAGTAGCATGAAGAATCTAAGAAAAGACATGCGTGGTAAGTATAGCTGCTGGTCTGAAATCGCGAACGCAGTGAGGGAACCCTATCCCGAGTTGTAGCGGAGCGCAGGCCACAGGTTTCTTCTGGCGATAGGGATTCCTCGCTCCGCTCGGAACTTCGGACGAAGCCTATACCGGAACGGGCACTGACTGGATAATGTCGCGGAGAATATTGTCGCCCTGGTCGGATTTCTTCAGGGTCGAAGAATAGCGGGCATTGACCACCACGCGGTGAGAGAAGACCGGCACCACCAGTTGCTTGAAGTCGGCGGGCGTGGCAAAACGGCGGCCTTCGAGATACGCCATGGCCTGCGCAGCACGGTACAGCATGAGTGAACCGCGCGGCGAAACGCCCAGCGAGAGAGTTTCAATCTCGCGCGTCTTCCTGACGATTTCGAGTGCGTAATCCACCAGCGAATCGTCCACCTTCACCTGCGTGACCTCGTCCTGCATGGCGATGATGTCCGCGCCGGTGGCGACTGGTTTCACGCTGTCCAGACGCGCGGCGCCGGCTTCAGAGCGCAGGATCTCGCGTTCATTGTTTCCCTGCGGGTAGCCCATGCGGACGCGCAGCAGAAAGCGGTCCAGCTGCGATTCCGGCAGCGGATAGGTGCCGTGGTGCTCAATGGGGTTCTGCGTGGCAATCACCAGAAACGGCTGGGGCAGCGGATGCGAATGGCCGTCCATGGTGACCTGGCCTTCATTCATCGCTTCCAGCAGCGCGGACTGCGTTTTTGGCGTGGTGCGGTTGATTTCGTCGGCCAGCAGCACGTTGGTGAAGACCGGGCCGGCCTTGAACTCAAACTGGCCTTCCGCCGCGGAGTACACCGAGATGCCAAGCACGTCAGAAGGCAGCATGTCACTGGTGAACTGCAGGCGTTGAAATGTGCAATCCAGAGCGCGCGCCATGGCATGGGCCAGCGTGGTCTTGCCTACGCCAGGGACGCCTTCAATCAGCAGATGTCCGCGCGCCAGCACAGAAACCAGCGCCAGGCGCAGGATTTCGTCATTGCCACGAATAATCGAGCGCAGGGACTGTTCAATCGCCGAGGCGCGAGAGTTGGTGCTGGAAGGGGACTGGAGTTGAATTGGAGCCATCGACTTGGGTTCTATTGTATCGCTGTATTGCACAATCGTGCGATCTGCCTCTTATTACTATGCGGGGATACCCTCTGTTGCTCAAGCAACAAAAGGGCTGGTACTAATGCCCAAAGTAACCCTGCGCCCGGTTCTAAGTAGATCGCATGAGATCTGGAAAAATGCGCCATCAGAAGATTAAAAAAGCAGGATTAAAAAGCATTTTCACCTGCCGGTCCCGTTGGCGTGACTTTGTGCGTTGGGGCTGGAGTTGATGTAAGCTTCTGCGGTCATGATTATGCTCGATGGCAGCTTCAGCCGGTCCACAACGTGTATTGAGCGGGCGGACAATGGCGCTCCAGGACCACCAGCTCCGGGCTCAGCTTCACCGGCGTCGCCTGCTCCACCGCATCCTGACTTTAGCAAGAGCCCGCTGCCCGCGGCTATGCTTGCGGTTGCCCACAATGACACGCCGGAAACCCGCCGCGCTCTGTATGACAGCATGTTTGAGACTTGGTTTCTGGTGCCCACCAGGGACCCAGCGCCGGATGAGACACCCGGCTTTCATGACATTCGCGAAGACACAGCAGGCACTTTCTCGCTCGAGCAGGATTCCTCCGGACAGTGGGTCGCGGTTGCATTTACAGATGAAGAGGCGTTGCGCAACTGGAACAAAATCATCCTCTGGATTGCCATGCATGGAATCACATTCTTCCAGGCCGTAAGCAGCACTGAGGCGGAGGAGATCGTCATCAATCCCTTCGAACCCGCTGATCCCAACTCAAAGATGATCCGTCCGGGCGGGCGCGTGACCCGCTGGGAAATTGAAGCGCTTGCCGAAGGCCGTCATCCGGGCGACAGCCCAGAAGAGCCAGCAGAGGCGCAAAGCGTGCTTGTAAGCATGCCGAAGCATATGCCCTCAGCCGAGATATTCAAGGGGCTTGCCGGTGCGGCAAAGGCTTTTCCTCAAGTGATTGCCATGTATTTTGCCCAGCTTATTTATCCCGCGGGCCATCCACACAAGGCTGTGGCAGTTGAATTTGTTCCGGACGTTACCGACGAACAGATTGAACCGGCGATGGTTGCGCTGGAGAAAGAAGCCCGGCGGCTTTTCCCAAGGAAAGAGACCACAGATCTGTTGCTTGCTTCCAGCACTCTGGGGCAATCGATCGCCAACTCCGGCGAAAAGTTTTACAGCCTGAAAAAATAGATGCCCCTCGGTCCAGCTGCCAACGATTAAAAGGCGCGGAAAGCGCGCTGCCCAAGGCGAGGCCCTTCCGCGGATAAAATCACTTCTATATTGTGCAAAATTGAACAGCCAACCGGGGCATGAGACAGGCATACTTAAAATAGGCTATTACAGCCATCCAAAATAGTGTCAGCGATTGGATCGACGGCCAACGGGCGTCTGCACTCATGAATTGGAGCTATCGTGGTCGCACCCGACAATCGAAACGGCATCAATCTGCTTTCCACCGGCATTGCCGGGCTTGACGATATCCTTGGCGGCGGTTTCTTCCAAAATCATCTCTACCTAATTGAAGGCGACCCGGGCACGGGGAAAACCACCATCGCGTTGCAGTTCCTGCTCGAAGGCGCACGTCTGGGACAGAAGGGCTTATATGTCGCCCTTTCCGAATCAAGATCAGAGCTTCTGGAAATTGCCGAGTCGCACGGATGGTCGCTGGACCCTGTCAATATTTTTGAGATGGTCCCGGATGACAGCGAGTTGAAGCCTGAGGCGCAGTACACCGTATTTCATCCTTCAGAAGTTGAACTTGCAGACACCACCGGCGCGGTACTGGCGGAAGTGGAGCGACTTCAGCCTGTCCGGGTGGTGTTTGACTCTTTATCTGAGTTGCGCATGCTGGCCCGTGATTCTTTACGCTATCGCCGGCAGGTCATGGGCTTGAAGCGGTATTTTGCCGGACGCAACTGCACTGTCCTGCTTTTGGATGACCGCACGGGTGAAGGCCATGATTTGCAACTGCAAAGCATTTCCCACGGCGTGGTCATGCTGGAAAGTCTGGAACGAGAGTATGGGATCAAGAGACGCCGGCTGGAAATAAGGAAGCTCAGGGGCGCACAGTTTCGCGAGGGCTTTCACGACTACACCATTCAGCGAGGCGGTCTGGAAGTTTATCCGCGGCTGGTTGCTTCAGAACATAGTTCTGACTTCGAGCCCATGCAGATCACCAGCGGCATTCAGGAGCTGGACCAGCTCTTTGGAGGCGGGATTGATAGCGGCACCAGCACGCTGATGATGGGCCCAGCGGGCTGCGGAAAATCCACGCTTGCAGTACGCTATGCAGCCTCTGCCGCAGAGCGGGGGATAAACGCAGCGGTTTTCGCTTTTGACGAAACTTTAACCACCCTGGTGGGCCGGGCGAAAGGGCTGGGGATGGACCTGGAGCGCTACATTCAGTCCGGAAAGCTAATTCTTCGTCAAGTGGATGCAGCGGAACTGTCGCCGGGGCAGTTTGTGCATGCCATCAGCGACCTGGTCAACGAGCAAAGCGTAAAGCTGGTGATCATTGACAGCTTAAATGGCTTCCTGAATGCGATGCCGGGAGAAAAATTTCTTGCCTTGCAGATGCATGAACTTTTGGGCTACCTGGCCCACAAGGGCGTGACCACGCTCTTGACCCTTGCCCAGCATGGTTTTGTGGGCATCAATATCACTGCCCCTGTGGATGTGAGCTACCTGGCGGATAGCGTGCTTTTGTTCCGGTATTTTGAGGCCGCGGGAGAGGTAAAGCAGGCGCTTTCCGTAATCAAGAAGCGCAGCGGAGAGCATGAACGCACCATCCGCGAGCTGGTGATGAAGAACGGTACCATTCGTGTGGGCAAGGCACTGGTGGAGTTTGACGGCGTATTGACCGGCGTTCCCAAATATCACGGCAAGCTTGAGGGATTGGAGGATGCTTCTGGAAAAATTGGTAAACATGTCAAACGACCTGCCTGAGAGCGGTCATGACCTTCACGTCTTGGTGGTTGCACCCACGGGAAAAGACGCTCACTTGATCTGCGCTCTGCTGATGAAAGAAGGGATCCATTGCACGGCTTATCCCACCTCTGAAACAGCCCTGGCGCGGATGGATGATGCCGCAGGTGCGTTGATCGTGGCCGAAGAAGTTTTTATGCCCTCCAATATCGCCCTCTGGGGAGCAAAGATTTCCGCGCAACCTTCATGGTCAGATTTTCCATTGATCGTCCTGACTGTTGCCGGCGCCGTCGATCCGAGCAGCCAAAAGAAGATGCTTTTCCGGGAGCCTTTGGGCAATGTGGTCTTGCTGGAACGCCCGATACGGCCTGAGACCCTGATCAGTACGGTGCAGGCTTCACTGCGGAGCCGCCGCCGTCAATATCAGATGAGAGACGATCTGGCCCACCGGCGCAAGACAGAAGAAGCATTACTGCGATCAGAAAAGCTGGCGGTCGCGGGACGGCTGGCCGCCAGCATTGCCCACGAAATCAATAACCCGCTGGAATCGGTTACGAATTTACTGTTCCTTATCGGTACTTCATCCAGCCTGGAAGAATCGAAAATCTATTCCGCAACCGCGATGGATGAACTGGCACGCGTCTCTGAAATCGCCATCCACACGCTGAAATTCTTCCGCCAGCTGAGTAAGCCGACCACGGTCTATCTTACGGAGCTTGTGGATTCCGCTCTGGTCCTGTACCAGGCCAGGCTGATTTCCGCCTGCGTTGCGGTGCAAAAAGAGTACCGAGCCTGTCCCCCCATCACCGCTATGGCAGGGGAGCTACGCCAGGTCATTGTGAATCTGGTGGGAAATGCCGTGGATGCGATGCGTGGCGGGGGAACTCTAAAGATCCGAATCGACCGCTCCACAGAGCGCTCGAATGGCTCCCGGCCGGGAATGCGATTGACCATAGCCGACAGCGGTTCGGGTATCCCTGCTGAAATTAAGAGCAGGCTGTTTGAACCGTTTACCAGCAGCAAAGGCGAGACGGGGACCGGCCTGGGGCTTTGGGTAAGCTCTGAGATAATCCGCAAACACGGCGGAACCATCAAATTCAAGAGCAGCTCTTCAACTCCATCGACCGGGACGGTTTTCTCAATATTCCTTCCCGCCCTTTTCCACTTTGCTGAACTGGATAACGCGGAAGAAACGTCCCCGATTGAGCTTCTGGCCTAACGCGAAACAGTTGCCTTGGGATTTACTGAAAGCCCCGCGCCCCAGGAGCGGCGTTGGAAGATCCCTCGTACCTCTTCTTATTCTTACTGGTACTCTGCTGGGCGACCCGTTAATTTCTCGATCCGCTTGTAAATTGGTGGATGTGTTGAGAACAGGCTCCCCAAATTCATCCCCATCAGCGGCTGAATGATAAACAGATGTGCCGTGGAGGGCGAAGCCACCAAGGGCACGCGTTTGGAATAAGCGTCCAGCTTTTGCAGGGCGCGCGCCAATGCATATGGATTGTGCGTGAGGCCGGCGCCGGTAGCGTCTGCTTCAAACTCCCGTGTGCGCGAAACCCACAGCTGAATGAGCATAGCGGCAATCGGGGCCAGAATCAGCATCAGAATCCCGCCGCCACGGTCACGGTCGCGGTCTCCGCCGAAGCCGAACAACATGCCCATGCGCGCCAGCACCGTGATTGCTCCCGCAAGGGTAGCGGCAATGGAGCTGGTCAAAATGTCCCGATTGCGCACGTGGGCCAGTTCATGGGCCAGCACGCCTTCAAGCTCTTCATCGTCGAGCAGATTCAGTATCCCTGCGGTTACCGCGACGGAAGCGTGGTTTGGGCTCCGTCCGGTGGCAAAAGCATTGGGTGAATCCGTTGGAATCACGTAAAGCTTCGGCATGGGCAGGCCGGCTTTTTGTGTGAGCCGCTCCACCACCGCGTAAATGCGTGGGAGTTGTTCACGTGTGACCGGCTGGGCCCGGTACATGGCCAGGGCAATCTTGTCAGAGAAAAAATACGAAATAAAGTTGGTGACACCGGCAATGATGAAGCCGAGAACCATTCCGTTTTGCCCGCCGAAATAATCACCCACCCCGATGGCGATCAGGGTAAGCAGCGTCAGCAGAAAAAACGTTTTCAAGTTGTTCATAGTTTAGTAGATGCTAAATACCGGTCAAAGATTCCCAAAACCGCACTGGGGGCAGAGTCGGCAAGCTACTCCAATGAAAGCAAACAGGGGTTCTGGGACAGTCACCCAGTCGTAGCCAAACAGCGCTGAAAGAGGGTAAGGCGAGGGAGCCAAATGTCATCCCAAAAAATGGGCGGCATTGCTGCCGCCCGTAACCCCTCTGGAGGAGGAAAGGAGACCTACTTTGGTGCTTGCTGTGTTTGCTCTGCGTGTTTCTTCATGCGTTCCTGCCGGTGCTGCCGGCGTTCCTGCATGAGCTGTTGCGCCTTCTGCCGCTGTTCTGGAGTGAGCACGGCATAAATTTGCGACTTGGTGCGCTGCTTCTCCACAATCAAGTCAGTTGTAATCTGGGCTTGTTTGGCGGCGAAGGTGCGGACTGCGGACTCATTGAAGGTCCCGTTGATGTTTGCGTTCTCCGCCTGTTCATTTTGGCGGAGCTGCTGCATCAAGGGCATGGTCCTGGTTTTCCCATCGGCCATGATGCTTTTGATCTGGGTTTGCTGGGCCTCTGTGAGGTTCAGCTCTTTGGTCATATGTTTGAGCATCCAACCACTGTGCCGGTCAAAACCCCGGCCGTGACGCTGTGCTGAAGCGGATGTCGCCAGGCCGGCTGCCACGGCCAGTAGAATCGCGGTAATAATGAAAAACTTCTTGTGCATAAACCAACTCCTTTACAATCAAGCGGCAGCAATTACTCCGGCGTTTTGCGCTCTGACGACCCCGGCAATTGGCTACCACTAGTGTTAACCCGGAACGCGGGCAAACAAGGTTATGAGTTGTTAATTCGGTTATCATGCCTTCACATTTCTTAACCCCGTATGGATATGTGCAGGGTTTAAGGTGAACTATGGTGTCAGTTCTACTCATTGACGACGATACAGAGTTAAGCAAGCTGCTCGAGGAATACCTGCAAAGCGAGCAGTTCGAGCTTCATGCCGCGCATGACGGGCCCAGCGGGCTCGACAAAGCGCTGACCAATCACTACTCCGCGGTGGTGCTGGATGTAATGCTTCCGGGCATGAGCGGTCTGGACGTGCTCAAGCAATTGCGGCAGAAGAGTTCCGTGCCGGTGCTCATGCTTACGGCACGTGGCAGCGAACTGGACAGAATCCTGGGTCTGGAGCTGGGCGCGGATGATTATCTGCCCAAGCCGTTTAACCCGCGTGAACTAGTGGCGCGGCTGCGGGCCATTCTGCGCCGCGCTTCCGGCAGCGGCGCGTCAGTTTCTTCTCAGCCGGTCCATCTGGCCGGCGTTGAGCTGTATCCGGAGTCGCGCAGTGTTACCTGCAACGGCAAGCCGGTCAATCTAACGGGCGCCGAGTTCGATCTGCTCTACACTTTTCTCCGCAATCCTGGAAAGATCATCAGCCGTGAAGACCTGACGCAGGCGGCGCTGGGAAGACCCATGTCTCCCATGGACCGCAGCATTGACGTGCATGTGAGCAATCTGCGGCGCAAGCTTGGCCCTTACGATGGCGAGCAGGAGCGCGTCAAGGCCATCCGCGGCAGCGGTTATGTCTATCTCCTTCCGGGAGAGCAACAGTGAAATACCGCAGCCTGTTTCTGAAAATATTCATATCGTTCTGGCTGACGATGGCCTTGACCATCGGAGTCTTGACTCTGATGTCACGGATTTCAAACACAGAATCCCTGCCGGAGCGCGCCAGCCGTGGTCCAGTAAGGGAAGGGCTCACTCTCTATTCTGAAGCCACCATCCGTGTGTTTGAACACGAAGGACCGCCTGCGCTGGACGAATTTGTCCGCCGGTCATTGCAGGAGTCAGGAACAGAAATTTTTCTCTTTGATGCCGCGGGAAAGCCTCTTACTTCAAACAACGCGGAGAGCGTTGCGGCTGTCGTAAAAGAGCTGCAAGCTAGCCCGCAGGACCAGCCGCCACGGCTCTTTCCGTTATTTACCGGCGCGACCAGAGCAACATGGGGAAGGTTTGTTGTCTCCGCCAGTGGCAAGCCATATATATTTGTCGCCCGCTTTCGCCAGCCCGGTGGACCGCCGCCCTTCTTCACGGCTCCGCGCATCGCGGTGAGTATTCTGATTGCCGGCGTAGTTTGTTACCTGCTGGCCCTGTATCTGACTTCTCCGGTGAAGAAACTGAAGGCGGTAGTCCAGCAATTTGCCGAGGGTAACCTTGATGTTCGCGTAGGTCCGCAGTTGAGAAGCCGCCAGGACGAACTGGCTGACCTGGGCCGTGAGTTCGATCACATGGCGGAGCGCATCGCAGCGCTTATTTCGGCGCAAAAACGCCTGCTGGCGGACATCTCCCATGAACTGCGCTCACCCCTGGCGCGTTTGACCGTGGCCCTGGAACTGGCGCGCAAGAACACCACCGGCAAGGGCATTGCCGCACTAGACAGGATTGAACTGGAATCCGAGCGGGTCAACAGCCTGGTGGGCCAGTTGCTGGCTCTTACGCGCCTGGAGAGCGGTGCTGAGCGGGTTCCTCCAGAGTGTGTGGTTTTGGAAGAACTGGTGCAAGAAGTGATTGATGATGCCAACTATGAAGCCAAGCCGCACCACAAGGAAGTTAAGGTGCTCCAGTTGGCGGCGTGCCGCGTGCGTGGATCTTCAGAGCTGTTGCGCAGTGGAATTGAGAATGTCATCCGTAATGCAATTCGTTACACCGCGGAAGGCACGGCAGTCGAGGTTTCTCTCGCCTGTCCCCCTGGCCCTGGCACCGCGGTTTTGACGGTTCGCGATTACGGTCCGGGCGTGCCCGAAGCCGAACTTGCACACATCTTTGAGCCTTTCTATCGCGTAGGTGAGGCGCGCGAGCGTTCCAGTGGCGGCGTGGGGCTTGGCCTTTCTATTGCGGACCGAACGGTAAAATTGCACGGTGGCGCCATCCGCGCAGAAAATGTGATGGGCGGTTTGCTGATCACGATGGAATTACCAGTTTCCCCAGCTCCCGCCGTGGTGAAGCCCGCAGCAGAGAAGATGCCGGTCTCCTGAATCGCGAGAACAACTCACGCCGCTTTTTCTCCCACATCTTTGGCATCGGGACGGCCCTGCCGCGCGGCGGCATTCTCGATTTCTGAATTGATCTCTCCTCCCAGCAGCACCGCCAGTCCGGAAATATAAAGCCAGAAGAGCAGCACAATGACCGCACCCAGCGATCCATAAGACTTGCTATAGCTATTGAAGTAATGCAGATATACCCGGAACAACATAGAAGCGCCAATCCATACCAGAACGCCAACCAGCGATCCGGGGGTGATCCACTGCCATTGCTGCTTCGCGTCTGGTCCCCAGTAGTAGAGGAGAGCAAATGCCATCACCACAAAGAGGAATGCGACCGGCCATTGCGCCAGATGCCATGTCATCACGCTGAAAGCGCTCAACCCTATCTGTGAGCCAACGAAGTCAGCAATGCCGCCTCCGTAGAGAACAATGATCAATGCCACAATCGTGAGCGCGGAGAGCGCCACTGTCAGGCCAATGGAAATCAGCCTGCGCTTCCACCAGGGGCGGACCT
The DNA here is from genome assembly GCA_020072585.1 of Terriglobia bacterium. Lineage (GTDB taxonomy): Bacteria > Acidobacteriota > Terriglobia > Terriglobales > Acidobacteriaceae > Angelobacter. Next base: position 391,827 of record JAIQGL010000001.1, read on the forward strand.
CTTTTACGTGATAGCAGCGGTTGAGCGCGTCCATGATCGAACTGACTCCGCCTGAGCCTGCCCAGATGGCCAGCGCGAGCCCTAAGGCGAGCTTTACCCCGGAGCTGTGGTTCGCGATCTCCTGCAGCGTCTTCTGCACCAGCCGGTAAGCGTCTCCCGGCATGAATCGCGCGGTGTAATGGAGCAGGCCGGACTGAAGATCATGGCTTCTGGCAAAGAGCCCCAGAACCGCCATGAGGAAAAAAATCATGGGGAACAGCGCAGAGACGAAATAGTAAGCCAGTGCCGCCGAACGGGTAAGCACATCGTCGTCATCTATTTCGTAATAGATACGCTTCAGCAACTGCCATGGCGTTAAGCCGCCAAGCTTCCACGGGGAAGCCTGCTTCATCGCGTTGGTTGGGTGGCCGGTCTCTTCGTCCAATTTGTAAAGACGCATCCCCTGCTCCGCATGGCGCAGAAAGTTTGGCTTCTTAGGATTGGATGAGACTTTGAGAAGAAAGGAAACTGCTGGCCAGAGCTGCGGTTTTTTATCACCCTGGGGGAGCGGGCGAATCAACAAGGCCCAATGTACTGCGCTGAGCAATCCTTTTGTGGTTGCAAAAGGATGGCTTGCGCCGTCCGCCGGGTCCTGTTATTCCGCTCCGCTCCCATCAGGGTGAGAGAGAAAAAGAATGAATTACTTATTAAGACGATAAAAACAGGCCGGAGTTATCAAAATATAAACAATAAAAATTGTAAAAATATTTTTACAGGGTGGAACCTATTTCCCCAGCCAACGTATTACTAACCAAGAGCTGCAAATCTGGTCAAAAGGACTGGCAGCAACGGAAAGCAGACAAATCTCTTGGAGGCAGTTATGGACGCGAAGTGGAACAACATCGTAGACAACACCATGGTGCGCGTTGGCATGGTGATTGTTGGTTTTGGCGCGTGGCTGGCTATCGGGTACGGTTTGCTGGCGTCGTAAGAAGGCGGTGTTCGCGGCAGGTATTTGGCTCCGCCCGTGGGGCCTGCACGCAGCGGAGTAAGAAGGTCTTTTTCAGACTTGTGCTACTTCCGCCGTTTTTCCTGAACCATAGCGCGTATCGAGATATTCATTCAGGATGTCAATAAACTCGGCGACAATGCGGTCGCCCTTCAGCGTAGTCATCAGCCGGCCGTCAACAAACACCGGCGCTTTAGGTTCTTCAAATGTGCCGGGCAGTGAGATGCCAATGTTTGCATGCTTGGACTCACCGGGGCCATTGACCACACAACCCATTACAGCCACTTTTAGTTCTTCCACACCGGGATACTTACCTCTCCACACAGGCATGTTGGTGCGAAGATAGGATTGGATCTGTTCCGCCATTTCCTGGAAGAAAGTGCTGGTGGTGCGTCCGCATCCGGGGCACGCGGTGACCTGCGGCGCAAAGCTGCGGATCCCCATCGACTGGAGGATCTGCTGGCCGACAAAGACTTCTTCCGCGCGGTTGCCATTAGGAGCGGGCGTGAGTGACACGCGGATGGTATCGCCAATGCCTTCCTGCAGCAGCACTGCCAGACCTGCGGCGCTTCCCACAATCCCTTTGGCGCCCATGCCGGCTTCCGTCAAGCCCAGATGCAGAGGATAGTCACATTTGGCGGCCAGGCTGCGGTAAACATCAATCAAATCCTGTACACCGCTGACCTTGGCGCTGAGAATAATGTAGTCATGAGGCAGGCCGAACTCTTCCGCCAGCTGCGCTGAACGCAAAGCGCTCTCCACCATGGCGTCCATGGTGACCTCGCGGGCATCTTTTGGCTCAGAGCTGCGGGAATTTTCGTCCATCATGCGGGTGAGCAGTTGCTGGTCCAGAGAGCCCCAGTTCACGCCGATCCGTACTGGCTTGTCATTCCGGATGGCTACTTCAATCATGGCGCGGAAATTGTCGTCGTTCTTGCGGCCCACGCTGACATTCCCGGGATTGATCCGGTATTTCGCCAGCGCCTGCGCGCATTCGGGATACTTGGTCAACAGAAGGTGGCCGTTATAGTGGAAGTCGCCGATGATCGGGACCCGTACATTCTGCTTTTCCAGTTCCTCGACGATCGCCGGAACGGCCTGTGCGGCGGCGTCATTATTGACCGTTACTCGCACCAGCTCTGAACCGGCGCGGGCCAGTTGCGCCACTTGCTGCACCGTGGATGCGACGTCCGCTGTATCAGTATTCGTCATGGATTGCACCACGACGGGCACGTCACTGCCTACGCGAACGTTGCCTATCTTTGCTGTAACACTCTTCCTGCGCTGAATGAATGCCATTGTTTCCTAGTTTAACAAAATTGCGGTTAGACCTGTTCGTTACGCAAGGGCGAGTCTTCTGCTGGCAGGGGTGGCCGAAGTTGTAGCAGCTTGATCAGAGCGAAGAGGACTAAGGCCGGGCACCAGATCCAGAGGATTTCATTCCCCATGATCCTCAGTCCTCGGGCGGTGAAGAACCCGCTGAGGCTGATGGGGGACACAAGGATCGGTCTCCATGGGAAAAAATAGCGTTGCGTATCCAACGGTGAGAGGAAGGCGACACCCAGACCGCCATTGGTCATGGCATCAAGCAGACCGTGAGAAGCCATGACCAGGAAGAACAGAATGGCCATCTCCCATTGGCGATGGAAGCGGCCATCCAGCCACATTGCCGCAAAGGCTGCAAAGATGAAGGCAAACAGCAGGGAGTGGGTGAGCCCGCGATGTCCCCAGAGGGCTCCGTATGGCACTCCCATATGAAAGCCGATGGAATCAATATCGGGCAGCATGGAGTATGCCACCACAACAAACCAATAGCGCCAGTCTTTGCGCCAGTCCGGTTTGCCTGCCTGGCCGATTACCGCTCCTGCAAGTGTGTGAGTAAAAAGACTGGCCATTCCGTATTCTGTCAGATCGCCCTGCAAAAAAGCGTTTAGAATCTACAGAGGCGCTACCGGTGTCTAACTAACAGGTATCTAACTAAAAAAAAGAGATGTTTCGTACCCTTTTCAGCCCGCCGATTTTCATTCCGAAGGTCTTCACCTCGACGATCTTCGTCCCGAAGTCCGTTATCCCGAAGGCCGTTATTCAAAAGATCAAGCTCCTTTCCATCCTGCTGCTCTTCGTCACGGTCGCCTTTGGCCAGAAAGCGAAGGACAAGCCCGTTGGTCTGCTGCCCCAGTCCTTCAGCGGCTGGCATATCGAGCCCAGGAGCGTTAAGACAACACCAGATCCTGCTGCCGCCGATCCCACAGACGCACCTGTGCTGAAAGAATATGGCTTTGCCGGCCTGGAAAGCGCCACCTACGCGCGTAGCGGGCGCACCATGCAGGTCAAAGCGGCCCGTTTCAATGATGCCACCGGCGCTTTCGGCGCCTTTACCTATTACGTCCAGCCGCAAATGCAGGTGGAGAAGATCGGCGACCAGGGTGCGTCCAGCAATTCCCGTATCCTGTTTTTCAAGGGCAATCTCCTGGTGGATGTTGCCGTAGAACATTTGTCTGCGATGTCCGGGGCCGATCTGCGCGCCCTGGCCGATGCGTTGCCACGGCCGAAAGACAACACCGGTAAGTTGCCCGCCCTGCCCGGCAATCTTCCGTCACAATCTCTTCTGCGCAACAGCAGCCGGTACATTCTTGGTCCGGAAGCCATGTCCCGCCTTGGCGGGCTGATTCCGGCACAGCTGATTGACTTCAGCAAAGGTCCGGAATTAGCGATAGGCAGATACCGCACCTCGCAGGGTGAAGCGTCTGTGACTCTTATCAGCTATCCCACGCCGCAAATTGCCAGAGAACGCATGGAAGCCATGCAGGCCGCCCCACTTTCTGGTGGCCCTTTCTATTTCAAGCGCAGTGGTCCGTATGTTGTGGCCGTCAGCGGCAACATCCCTGGCGATGAAGCGCAATCCCTGCTGGCCTCGGTCAATTATGACGCCGATGTGACCTTGCTCCAGCCAACCAAACCCAAACCCGTGGAAGATCGCGCAGGTTTCATTGTGGCCCTGGTGCTATTGTGCGTTATCGCGGTGCTTGGCGCTCTCGTCTTTGGCTTTGTGTTCGGGGGCATCAGAGTTCTGGCCAACCGGTTCTTCCCAAATAGGGTTTTCAGCCGTACAGAGTCGGCTGAGATCATCCGTTTGAATCTTAAGTGACCCCATAAGTCCTTGAAAAAGTTACCTTTACAGAAAAATCAAAGCAGAGAAGTGACATTTTTTGTCATTTGCGAGACAGTGTTGATAAGATTGTTAAATCATTGAAAACAAAGGCATTTATTCTACAAAAATTCCTTGACACTGCCTTTCGCTGCCCAATAAGATTTCGCCAGAAAGTTTCGATGGTTTTTTCTTGAACTCCGTTGGAACTATTCTCCCTTGAAAGAGAAGGCCGTCCAGTTGCCGGACGGCCTTTTCGTTTGTTTCTCTCGCTCCGCTCACACCGCTCAACTTTTTCGTTTTGAGGTAATTCCTTCGTACTCCTTGATGCATGCCATTCGTCATGCAAGTCGGCCTCGCGGCTTGGGCTCATGGACAAAATTTGTCGCTCCGCTCCATCGTTATCATTCCCTGGAGCATAAAAAAGATCTTCTGCTCCTGATGCAGGGCGTAAACCAGTCTTGCGGCATCGGACATGCGACAAAATTTGTCATTGCGCGGAAAGTTTTACAAGTCAGATCGAAAGAACCAAACCTTGCCAGTGATCCACGGCGCGCCGCGCTTTAACTCGTTATCCTCCTTTATCTGCATTCATCTGCGGCGAAAGTTACTTATCCATCTCGTACGCAATCTTGATCCACTTCTTGACTTCAGCATTAATATCTTTCAGTGACGTGATCTCAATCCGGTGAGTAATGCGGTCCTTCTTCGCGAGCCCGCCGGTATCAATGAGCCGTTTTGGAACTTTGGTGTCCTGAAGCGCGAGTCCCAGGTCAACGCGGGTGCGCGTGGTGGGTTTGATCTGCGCGAAGACGTGTTTGCGGTAGAGCGGGACCATGGTCTGGCAGGGACATACTTTTACGTCCTTGCCCAGGCCGCGTCCCAGCGCCAGCAGCTCTTCAAAAATCGGACGCAAGGATTCTTTAGCGCCAGAGTACATCTCTTCCACGTACTCCTCGGCCTGTTTGAGATAGGTTTCCGGGGTTCCGTCATCTCCCTTGCCCACCGATTGTTCAGCGATCCACCAGGCATAATTTCTGCCCAGGCCGTGCTTTGTCTGGAGCCATTCGCGACGATCTTTTTCGGTGGCTGGGCCTTCTTTTTCGATGAACCGGGTCCATTCTTCCAGCGTGCGCCCGGTTTTCTGTTTCAATCCGGCCAGAGTTTTCTGCAACAAGGCCAGGCTGGGATGGACGTCATAGGAGTATTTTGCTCTTCGTTTAGTTGCGGGCATAAATACCTCAGGCGCAGAAGTTTACTACCGTCGGGGAGCAGTCCGTCATTTGTGATCCACGCGTCTCATTTATGTCGCATTGCGAACTATTTGTGTTTTAGCCTGAAACCAAAAGGCATCTCGTTGCTCTGTGTATAAGAGTGAACAATTCCGTGAGCTCTCAGGCAGGCATCCAAAGCAGAGAGGCAAGTTTTCGTGAAAAAAATCAAATTCCCTTTGATGATTGCAGTGGCACTGATCGGTGCTCTTACTCTCTATTCTGAACAGCAAGGCAAACAATCCGGCCCCGGTAATGACCGAGGTGGTAATCCATCCATTGAACAAGGCAAGACGATTTTTCGCCAGGATACGTTTGGCGACCAGGATTTCTGGGGCGGTACGCTTCAGTTGCATCGGGCGATTGAAGGGGCCGCCCATGGTGGTGTTGGTCCGGGGGTATCTCCGGCAACGGCGCTTGCCGTAGGTCTCAAAGTTGATCAGGATGCATTGCCACCCGCGCTGGTCCAGCAGATCAAGGCCGGGAAAGTCGATTTGAACGATCCCGCGGTGACTCTGGCGTTGATGAAGCTGAACGCCGTGGTGGGCATCACAGGATTTTTCAATCCGGATGGAACGCTCAAGTCCATGGGCATACAGTGCGCGTTCTGCCACTCCACGGTAGACAACGCATTTGCCCCTGGCATTGGACATCGCCTGGACGGCTGGGCAAACCGTGATTTGAATGTTGGTGCGATTGTTGGTTTGTCCCCCAATCTTCAGCCCGTTGCGGATGTGCTGGGAGTGGACGTGCCAACAGTCAAGACCGTACTCAGTAGCTGGGGGCCGGGGAAGTTTGACGCTGAGCTGTTTATGGACGGCAAGGCATTTCGCCCTGACGGCAAAACTGCGGCAACATTGATTCCCCCAGCCTTCGGACTTGCCGGCGTGAACCTGCATACCTCCACTGGATGGGGCTCCGTGACCTATTGGAACGCTTTTGTCGCCAATCTGGAGATGCATGGCAAAGGCAACTTCTTCGATTCGCGCCTGGACGACGCAGCAAAGTTTCCCGTGGCCGTCCGGAACGGGTTTGGCCATGTTTCTAATCCTGTCGACCTGATCACAGCCAAGCTGGGGCCGCTCCAGTCTTACCAGTTGGCCATTGCAGCGCCGGCGCCGCCGGCAGGCAGTTTTGACCGGGCAGCGGCCGCGCGCGGCAGAGTGATCTTCAGCGGCAAAGGACAATGCAGTTCCTGTCATGTACCGCCGCTGATGACCGAACCGGGTTGGAACATGCATCTGGCGTCTGATGTTTGCGTTGACGATTTTCAAGCCAGCCGCTCGCCAGACGGACGCTATCGCACCACCCCATTGAACGGTCTGTGGACACACACCAAGGGCGGGTTTTACCACGACGGACGTTTTGCCACCTTGCTGGACGTGGTGGACCACTATGACACCTGCAAGAACCTGGGATTGAACGCCACCGACAAAAATGACCTGGTCGAGTTCATGAAATCGTTGCCCAACAATAATGATCGCGAATAAAGACGGAGATCGTGATTCAACGCTGGTGGGCCGGGGAGCAGCAGTTGTCCGCTCCCCGTTTTTATTTTCACTCCCTTCATGCTCTGCGCTATACTGCCGCGATTATGCCTGCCGCCAAACGCGCCACAAACGGATCTCCGCAAAAAAAGAAGTCTATCGGGCCAAAGATTACAAAAGCCGCCAAGCCTGATTTTGCCGCTATCTTTACCGCGCTGCGCCAGGTCCTTGATCCATTCCGGAAGGAATTGGCGGTGCAGACGGACAAGCCGGGTAACTTTCACACGGAGATTCCTTCCCTCATCCATCGCGGCAAGCCGCTCTATTTTGCCGGCATACGTACCGGCAAGAATTACGTGAGCTTTTATCTGATGCCGATGTATAACTGCATGGAATTGCATAAGGGCATGTCGCCGGCATTGAAGAAGCGCATGCAGGGCAAGGCCTGCTTCAACTTTACCGCCATCCACCAGGATTGCTTTGCCGAACTTGGCCAGCTTACCGGGGCAGGCCTGAAAATATTTAAGAGCGAGAAGTTCCGTGAGAGTATCCAAAAGATGCAATAAATACATCGTATGGAAATCACCAGCACCCGCGAATTTCTGGATTACTTTGAGAAGGTCCGCCAGCGCACCCTGAAAGTGATCGCCTGTATTCCGCCGGAAAAATACGACTGGCGCTATGCCGAGGGCAAGTTCAGCTTTGCCGACATCATCCGCCATCTGGCTACCATTGAACGCTACATGTACGCGGAAAACGCCCAGCTCAAGCCCAGCCGCTATCCCGGTCACGGCCCGGACCTGGCATATGGAACGCAGCTGGCCGACGGGCCGGAGAATGTCCTGGCCTTCTTCCACCAGATGCATCAGGAGTCCGTGGCGATCTTCAGCCGCCTCTCCGCGGAAGACTTGCAGAAGAAATGCGTGACCCCCGGCAATGTCTCCATTACGGTATGGAAGTGGCTGCGCGCCATGGTGGAGCATGAGGTCCACCACCGTGCCCAGATGTATATTTACCTGGGAATGCTGGGGATACCCACTCCTCCGCTTTACGGGCTTACGTCAGAGGAAGTAAAGTCCCGCAGCGGCAACTGATCAGGATGCCAATTGCCTACCTAACGCTGGAACTGCGGATTGAAGGCGCGCACTCGCTCAAAGACAAACGTCAGGTGGTGCGGAGCATCAAGGACCGCTTGCGCAACTCCTTCAATATCTCCATTGCTGAAATTCAGGTCACCGATCTGTGGCAGCGCGCCACGTTGGGCGCTGTCAGCATCTCAGACTCGCGCGACTACCTGGCCGGCCTGATGCAGAACGTGGAGCGTGCCGCCGTGCGTCTGGCCAATAACGTTGGTGCAGAGGTGGTGGATTCGTTCATGGATTATCTGGAAGAGTGAGTCTCGCGGGGCGCCGTTACGGTGTTCCACCCATCCGGCCTTGGCTGTTCTCCATGCCTCCCATGAATAATGTCCACTCAAAAGTTGTTTTGGCTGGTTTTAGGCAGCCAGGGTAAAGCTGGGAAAATCTTCGAAGACCCACTGGTTTTTCAGAGTATCGTAGACGATTTTGACCAGCTTTCTTGCCAGAGCG
>JAIQGL010000072.1 GCA_020072585.1 Terriglobia bacterium
CAAGAAAGCTGGTCAAAATCGTCTACGATACTCTGAAAAACCAGTGGGTCTTCGAAGATTTTCCCAGCTTTACCCTGGCTGCCTAAAACCAGCCAAAACAACTTTTGAGTGGACATTATTCATGGGAGGACACAGAGGAGCACGGAGGGAATACCAAGATCACATGACTTCCGCTCTGTACGAATCCCGCGAGCGAGGATCTCATGCTGGGCTCGAACGGCATTGCTCCTCCGTGTTCCTCTGTGCCCTCTGTGGTAAAAAGTATTGTGGCCAAAGGAATCAAATCCCTTTTTCTCGACGGGCCCGCGGGGCGGCTGGAAGCGCTGCTGAATGAGGGCCAGCCGGACGCGACGCACGCCGCGCTGATCTGCCATCCGCATCCTTTATTTGGCGGCACCATGCACAACAAGGTTGTCTATCACGCCATGAAGACCCTGAACGGGTTCGGATTCCCGATTCTGCGCTTTAATTTTCGCGGTGCGGGCATGAGTGAAGGCGAGCATGACAAAGGCCACGGCGAGCAGGAGGACATACGGGCAGCGCTCAACTGGCTCGAATCCGAGATTGACCTCCCCATCATCTTTTGCGGATTTTCATTCGGTGCGGCCACCGGCCTGCGAACGGCATGCGCTGACGCACGCGTCGTCGGGCTGATTGGGCTGGGCACCCCGGTGGGCGTGGAGGGCCGCGTTTACACGTATCAGTTTCTTAAGGACTGCACGCGGCCCAAATTATTTGTCAGCGGCGCGCGCGACCAGTACGGCCCGCCTGCGAGTCTCCAACAGGTGGTTGACCTTGCGCCGGAGCCAAAGGAGATGGTGGTGGTGGAGGGCGGAGACCATTTCTTCGAAGGCCATCTACCGGAAATGCAGGCGGCCATTCACGACTGGGTGGCCAAATATTTCAAGCCGGGACGCCAGGCGGAAGCCAGCTGATGCCGATTGCCCACAGCATGCGCGCCGCCGCGCGAGAGATCTTTCTGCATGCGCTGTCAGAGGCCAGCATTGAGAAAGCTTTTGAGCGCCATGTGCATTACGAGCGCGGCGTGCTGCGCGTCTGTGACGACCTGTACGACCTGAGCTTACACAACCGGACGGTCTGCATTTCCTTCGGCAAGGCGGCACACCGCATGGCGGAGGTCCTGGCGCGACAGGTCGGGACCTCGATGGCAGGAATCATCGCGGACCCCAACCAACATCCGTATCAGCTTCCCGGCTATCGCTACTTTAACGGCGGGCATCCCCATCCCAATGAAGAGTCGGTACGCGCGGCCGAAGCAATTCTGAAAACGCTGGGCGGGCTGAACGCGCAATCGCTGGCCATCTTCCTGATTAGCGGCGGCGGCTCAGCCGCAGTGGAGAAGCCCGCTGACTCCGAGCTTGCGCTGCCTGACCTTGTGTCCACCTACAAAGCGCTGGTGAATTCGGGTGCTCCCATCGCGCAGATCAATGCCGTGCGCAAACATCTCTCTGCCGTGAAAGGCGGACGCATGGCCCAGGCCGCCCGGGACGCACAGCAGGTCTCCATCCTGGTGTCTGACGTGCCCGAACACGCTCTGGACTCGCTTTCCTCCGGGCCGACCATGCCCGATTCCACCACGGTGGAAGATTGCTATCGCATTGTGCATGAGCACAATATGCTGCTGGATTTTCCGGCGTCGGTACGCGAGCTGTTTGAGCGGCGCGCGCTGGAAGAGACCCCCAAGCACGATGACCCGGCATTTTTGCGATCACGCTGGTGGAAGGTGCTCTCCAATGAGACAGCAGAAAAGGCCGCGGCTGAGGCGGCAGCGAGGCATGGATTTGCCGTGGAAATCGACCACGGTTGTGATGACTGGAACTACGAGCGCGCGGCCCATTACCTGCTCGATCGCCTGCGTCTGCTGCGAAGCAGTGTTGCCAGAGCATGCATCATTTCCGGCGGCGAGGTCACGGTGAAAGTACCGCCGAGTGCGGGAATTGGAGGACGCAATCAGCACTTTGCTCTTTACTGCGCGCAGAAGATCGCCGGTGAGAACATCGCGGTGCTGAGCGCGGGAACAGACGGCATTGATGGCGTGAGTCCCGCTGCCGGCGCGGTGGCGGATGGCACCACGCTGGAGCGAGCGCAGGCAGCTGGATTGGACGTGGCTGCGCACTTCAACGGCTTCAACTCGTTTCCTCTGTTCGAAAAGCTGGGCGACGCGATCCAAACGGGACCGACCGGGAACAATGTGAGGGATTTGAGGGTGCTGATGGCGTACTAATTTAGTTTCGCGGTTTTGTCACACCGGAGCTATGAGTACAACCAATATCGCCGTTACCAAGGACACCGCGAACGCTATCCACCACCAAGGCGAACCGCGCAATGCCGCAACTGCACAACCGACAAATGCCAGGGCAACTACTGCTTTTATAACGAAGATGTCCCCTGTAAAACCATGGCTCCGCCCAATGGGTGTCAACAGCAAAAGCCAAAACAAAACGGTAATTGTAGTAGCGCAGATCCCGACGAAATTAGCAGTTTTTCTTTTCATAATTCCAGAAAAACACGTTGCGAGTTGCGACCCATGAGCTAAGCATTCCCACTCATGATTCTCAGCGCCATATTTCATGGCTTGCTTCTCACCAATTGCAATACTACATACAAATGATGGGCCTCATGCACCAGAAAGAATTCCAGCCAGAGCGACAAGCTCATCTCGCCCAATTTAGGATGAACGCCGGTTCGCTGGAAGTCTTCTTCACTTAGTGAGCGCAGCCTGGCCATCAACTTGGTCCGCATGGAAGAGATGCGGACGAGTAATTGCTGCGCTGTCAGGCTTGACCATGCCGGCCATTCCGGATCTTCTTCCGCGCGGTAGCGGGGGAACGCCGGCGATTGCTCGGTAAGAATGCGTTCAATCCGCTGGAGGAATATCTGGTGGTAGCGCGCGAGATGCGCGAGTTGTTCATGCGCCGACCATTTACCGGGCACGGTTTTTACGCTCAGATCATCCACAGGCACGCCTTTTAGAGCTACGGCCAGAAAATCCTGAAGCTGAGTTTCACAGCGCTGGAGACGGGCAGTATTGGAGTTGGTCACGCTCCTATTGTCTAACGGAAACCAGTGCAATCAGAAACGCAAAATCTACCACGGAGATGGCATGAATAAGGAGCAAGTTCTGAGGCGATATGCTCCGGAACAGGAATCTGGAGCAGACAGGTTGCAGGCTGGGCTCGTGCAGTGAGGCAGTAGGACCTCGACACGGAGATTAGTCAGACCTGCG
>JAIQGL010000004.1 GCA_020072585.1 Terriglobia bacterium
TTCCGCTAAATTCTCTCCTGCCTGTACCCTCGCCACCGCCGCCTGCCAAAACTGCAGCCCGCGTTTCTTGGCCCCTTTTAAATTCGCCACTCGCAGCTCCTTTTCTGCTCTGTGGGGATATTATCTCTGTCTCACTTTCGGGGTGCAGGACAAGCCCTTATCGAAAACATCCCCATTTGATCCCCATTTCGGCTGAGAGATCAGGCAGAGGGTCACAGCCCCAAAATGCAAAAACCCGGCATCAAGCCAGGTTTCTAAGACACTTTCTCATTGTTTGAACTGCAGCCGTCCGCGACTGTGGCTTTCTATCAACAAAATATGAAATTATCCTATCATCACCGCTCAACTCCAGCAACCAAGCCACTTGTACTAGCAACGGTGCTGCCCCTTAGAAAATCCAAGCGCCACTAGGCGCTTGTGAGAATAACCCTAGTCTCGCAAGGGATGCTGAAGCTAATCGCGAGCCTCTCTGTATCCGAAAACCCACTAAAACATCAGTTCTAACTATCCTTTACTTCTCGGAACAAGCGAGATGACAAGGTGCCATTTTGACAGTTCATTCTGAGTAACTCCAAATGCGCCCGTTGGCCCGATGAAACGTTGGAATCCAAAGCGGAGTAATTTCGCGAATTCGATTCCTGCTGCAAATTGAGTAAGCAGAAATTTATTTTGGCTGCCCAACCCAAGTTGCTGAGCAACTTCGGGTTGAATATATTGGAGCCCTGTACGAATATCGGCATACATCAAGCCGCCCTGTTCGAGAGCCCTCCATTCCCCATAGCTTTCAACGGAAATATTGAAGTTATACTCATTTGCTTGAGTAATCGTCGCCTCTGAGCCAAATCCGGAAAAGTTTCCTGCAAGCCTTGGAACAGCGAAAATCATACCGCCCCAATGCGTTCGATTTCTATATATCAGTGGATAGGCGAAGCGCACGAATAAATCACCACCCTGTTCAATCTTTGAAATGGCGGTTGAGGGTGTATCAGTGGTAAGAGTTGATGTTGTTTGTTGCGGGGGACCACTAGGAGGCGTGATTGTAGTTGTTACTGTTGACGTGGTAGATGTCCCCATTGTAACGCTCTGCCCGAGCGTTGCTTGGAGCCCGCCAGGAAATTGTATTGATACGAGATCGGAAGATAGAGTCTTGCTATCACCCCCTCCAAAGCCATATAAGAATTTTACTTGGTTAATCGCGTCGACAGCGTTCTCTGTTCCGTAAAAACATTGGACTGTGTTTGAGTCTGCTTTCCATAGAGGGAGATAGAAGTGTGGCAGTCCGCACACATCCTTGTCTGCCGATGTGCCTGCGGCAACAGCGGTAGTACGCAATTGTCCCGGCGGAATAGACTGCGCACTTGCTAAGACTCCTAGTAAGAGCGATGCACAAATGCTTTTTGCCATAGCTACACACAGAGATCTCGACATACTCAAGTATCCTCTTGTTCTTTCTTGAATAAATTAGAAGCAGTTAACTAGGCGAAATCTTATGTATGGGTAGTTAGGGATAAAAGTAGCAAGGTTGGTTCTAGTTGCATATTAGCTCAGGCGTTTTCTAAGAAAAACCTTAGACGATAAGACCTGCAGTTAGCTTGACGGTCTCCCAATCAGGGCTCTAGCTTTTCTTAAACACTGGCATAATCTGATATTTAAGTGAAAAGAAGCAAAAGGTGCGAAAGTGCCATGTAGAATACAGTATCCGCCATACTATAAAGTGCTTCGGTGGCAGAGGGGGTGCATTTAAGATGTTTCTGAACCTCTTCAATATCTGATGGTGCAATTTTCTCATTGTGTCGCACCTACGGCACTCGCCATTTCAAAAATAAAGCCCAGCGCTTACGCGCTGGGCTCAATAATCCCGCCCCTTGCAGGGCTGTGTTTGGCTTAAACGTTACGCCCTATGTGATTCACTGTGGATCAGCGGCCATTTCTTGATCGGGCGCGAGTCGCCGGTCTTCCAGTCCGCGTGCTCCGTCTCCAGGGTAAAGGCGGGTTCAATGGCGAATGTCAGCGCGGTTTTGTCGTCAAAGCGAATGTCCACGCAGTTGTATCCGGCGCAGACAAACACTTCCACAAAATCCACGGTCTTCCCTTTGACCTCATGGAACTGGTAAAAGGTGCGGCCCTGATAGCGGCGGATGGTGGTCTTGCCGCGCTTGGTCTCGGTAAAGCGCAGGGACTCGGGAATGCGCTCGCGTGTCTTCTTTTTTTTGGGGGCTTTTCTGGGGCTTCGATGCTCGGCGGCGGGGTGCTGTTGGTGGGCGCGGGGTTGCGCCAGGGAAATAGAGCGTTTACTTTCATTAGCAGCCATGTTGCCTCCTAATAAGGCGATTTTGGTTAGGGCGCGTTCGGTGTCGTTAGCACTGGGCGCGTCCGTTGGTTGTGGTTTTACTTCTTCTTTGTTGGCGAACTTCTGGGTTGCTGGCTCTCCTGTTTCCTGCGCGGTTTCTTCCTGCCGTTCTTGAGCGTCGGCAGGATCTTGCGGACCTTCTCAATCTCCGCCTCTGTCCACAGATGCAGGGTCATGCCGCCGCTTTTCGCCATCTTTGGGGCCGGCACCTTTCCGGTGGCGATGTAACGGCTTAGTTTTGACATCGCGATACCCAGCTTCTTGGCAGCGTCGCGGGTTGAGAAGTGTTCCATGGCTCTATGATCTAGATCAGTGATCCAAATGTCAAGAAAAATTTACGGTTTTTTCTCGCTGCGATCTAAAAAACGTCCTTTATTCACCACACGTAACAGGGTATGACTTCAGTCATGCCGTAAAGCGCTTGAAAGAACTATTCCTTGCCCCGCAGGCTTGCGCGCAGCGAAGCGGAGCGCACGAAAGCTAAAACACTTGACCCAGCACTTACGCGCCTCGTTTCGCTACGCTCCAGGCCGGGCTGACACACCCGCCCGTGACTCCCATCACAGACCTGGACGGCATACGCGCCATATGCTTTTTGTGTATCGAATCCCCCATCGAAACAGGAAATGCTTGTCCAGTTCGCGGGAGGTGAGCTGCCATGGCAAGACACTGGCCCACCGCCTTAATTCTCCTGCTTTTCCTCATTGGCTGCGGCGGACATTTGCCTCCCCCGGCCACCGCTGACCAGTCCCCCCTCACGGGTGCGTCCGTTTTTAACGAGTCCATGGTCGGCCAGACCTGGTGTTTTCAGAACGGCCACGGCGATGCCAACTGCATTGAGATTCAATCCGCGCCGCCCAACGCCGCTTGCCGTGGCGGCCACAATCTGGTCATGCACTTCACCAAGACCCAGGACCGCACTTACTGGGCCCTTGGCGTCCCGCAGGCTGAACTCTGGTTTGTGCTGCATCAAAACCCTGACGGCTCGTGGCGCTCGTCGGCCAGCCTCATCAACATGCCGCAGGGCTGTCCCTGGTGCCCGCCCGGCCCGTACATCGTCTCGTCCGACGTGTTCGATGCTCAACCGGGAATGCCCCTGCCGTATCTGATCGCTCCGCCGGACACCCTTGGAGTGGTGCAGGATGGATTGTTCAACGAAACCCGCGTCAATTACACCAGCGAACCGGGACTGAGCTTCAACTGCAACATTCCCTCTGCCGCCCCGCTGGTGGGCCCCAAGGATGGTGAGTACTGGAGAACTGATTTCTACCAGTCCAGCGTGACCACTCCGGTCTACTCTGGTCCTGCGATTGTCAGCGATCAGTATGAGGGCATCTGCGGCCATGAGCGCTGGTACTTCGCTCCCAATCTTGGCCTCGTCAAAATCGAGTCACCCTACGATGGCGGCGAAATAAAAAACGACCCGATGTGCGATAACTGGCCGGTCGGAGATCATATTCTGGTGAACGGCGCCTGGACACACGATCCGAATATGACGATTGAACGCATCCATTAGCGGCTGTTTCTGGAGATGGTTCTTCATCAACCCCCTGAGCGTTGATGAGCTACTTCAGCCCCTTGGCCGCGGCCAGCATCTCGTCTGCTTTGGCGCGGATTCGGATGTCTTCCGCGAAGTTCGTCCAGCGCACCACGCCGCTCGAATCCACCAGAAACTCCGCTGGGCGCGCAATGTCACTGCCCTCGGGCCCGCCGCCTTTGTGCAGCAGGTTGTACCGGCGGATGGTTTCAGTCTTTGGATCGGAAAGAATTGGAAATGTATAGCCGGCCTTGCTGGCCAGATTGCGCGAGACCTCCGGCGCGTCCACGCTGATGGCCACCGGCCGCACGCCTGCCGCTTCAAACTCCTTCAGGTTTTTCTGTACACCCCGTAACTCGAGGTTGCAGAACGGTCACCAATAGCCACGATAGAAAATCAGCAACACGGCCTTGGGCGCGGCCGAGGCAGAGACGTTGGCAGGCGATCCTGCGGCATTCGGGCCCATGGCAAGCGCTGCTCCGTCGCCTTTCCCCAGCAGCTGCGCCAGTGACACGGGAGCGCCGTTGGTATCGGCCAGCGCAAAGGCCGGAACCTTCTGGCCTACCTGCGGCGCTGCGCCCGCGGCAGGCAGATCACGCGAGTGGATGGAGGCAACCCCGGCCAGCGCGCAGATGAGCAGCGAAAGCACGCCCAGAATCGGACTGGAAATCTTGCCGCCATACACCTGCGGTTGCCGGAACGCGCGCATCACTCCAACTACGGCACAGACCAGTGCGGCGATCGCCAATACCAGGCTCGCCATCGGGATCAGCTTGTCGCCGGGAAGCCCGAGAAAGAATCCGGCATTGGAAAACAGGGCGGCCAGAGCAAGCAGCAATCCAGCCCAGGGCGCCCAGTTGCGTTGGCGTGGCGTCAGTTCCGTCATTTCTGGCATATCGAGAGGAGTTTAGCAGATTGGATGGCGCGGTCTTGTCAACCCGGAGACGTTCCGCTCTTTACGGTTTTTCGTTCCACGCTCTCATCCTGGGCCACCAGCGTCTCACGTGTTTGCAATAGTTGCTGTATTCGCTGCCGAATTTGCCGCGCAGTGTTGGCTCTTCATAGAGCAGCACAAACAAGTGGAATCCCACCACAACGGCCAAGCCATACTGCAACACCTGAACGCTGCCGAAGAATAGTCCCTGGCCAAAGACCATCGCTGAAACCGCCACGTACATGGGATTGCGCACATAGCGATACAGTCCGCTGACCACCAGATGCCGCGGCGGCGCAACGGGAGCCGGCGTTCCCAAGCCCTGAATCGCAAAGCGGGCAAAGGAATCCAGCAGGAGCGGCAGGCCAGTGACGATCAGGACCGCGCCAACCACGCGGATGGCGCTCCAGCCAAGCAGCGGCGGCGCCATATGCCATTGGCAAATCCAGTACGGCATGAGCACGGCAATGGTTCCCGGCGCAATCACCAGGAAAACGGCGGATCCAAGGATGGCGGCTGAGCGGTTCATGGAAAGAAAGCTTGTCCCACGCAAACGCAGGCAGAAGAAGAATATTCCTCAGGGTGGAATTTTCAAGATGCATAAATTGATTGACAGTAACGATAAATATCGCATTAAATCGTATTAGTTAGATATGAGTGCAAAGATAACGTGCATGAAATCTCACTCCCCACAGACTCGGCGGGAACTTCTGCTGCGTCTCAGCTGGCTCGCTATGGGAGCGGCCTGCGCGGGGTTTCCCATCCGTCTGCTGGCCGGCGATCTTGCCGCGCTGGATGTGGCGTATGCCGGCTCCATGGGATCGATGATGGAAGGTCCCATCAAATCTTCCGTGGCGCAGGGTCTGAAGCTCGATTTCCATGGACGCGCCCAGGGCTCCGGCGCGCTGGCACAGCTGATCGTCGGCGGCGCCATACGGCCTGACGTCTTCATCCCTGTTACGCCCGGACCGGCGCTCATGGTTCTGCGCGCGGGCAAAGCTGATTCCGCACAGCCCATCGCCAAAACAGAAATGGTGATTGCATACAGCCCCAAGAGCCGGTTCACTTCCCGCTTTGAGGCCGCTGCCAAAGGTAAAGAAGATCTGTGGAAGATCCTGCTCGATCCCGGCCTGCGCTTCGGACGCACCGATCCGGTGACTGATCCACAGGGACGCAACATCATCTTTACCGTGATGCTGGCCGCCAAGGCAGCCAGGCAGGCCGATCTGGTGGAGAAAATTCTTGGATCTACGATCAATGAGAAACAGATTTTTACCGAACCCACCGTGATGGCGCGCCTGCAAAGCGGCGCGCTGGATGCTTCTTCGGCTTACAAGATCCAGCCTGGTCCGCTCAATCTGCCTTACGTCACACTGCCAAAAGAGATCAACCTGAGCGGACAAAACGTTCATGCTGACCATCCGGACGTGACGCTGTCCGTCGGTGGCAAGACATACAGTCCCGAACCGCTCATCTACTATGCGTCTGTTTTGAAGGAGTCGCCCAACGGCAAAGGTGCGGCCGCTTTCATTGAATGGCTCAAAGGGGCCGAAGCGCAAAGTATCTTCCGCCACTACAACTATGACGCTCCCGGTGACGCGTCATCGCTTCATGCGTAGCTGCTATTTCGGGCTTGGCGTGGGCTTTGGCGGTGGATTGTCATGCTGGGTCGATCCTCCGCCGCTCTTTTGTGGCGGATCAAAGCTACCCTTGCCGCCATCGTTCTTGCCGCCGCTGTTGCTGGTATTACCGCTGTCTTTATTTGAGCCCTTGTCTTTGGCTGTGCTTTTGTCTTTGGATTTAGACTTGTCTCTCTTCGTGTCTTTGTCCTGGGCTTTTCCGGTTATCACGGCGGTTGCGGAAAATGGAAACGGTCCGCTGATGGCCAGCGTCAACGCACCCGTTGCCAGCCAGGCCGCAAATTTTCTTAAGGTTGTATTGTGGCGCATCGCTCTTTCACCCTGAATGGCTTTTCCACTACTCCCATCGAATAAGTGACGTTGAGCGGGATTTCGTTACAAGGAAAAATACGATATTTTTCAGGATGTGGCTTGCCCCCGTAAACACGCGCCATTTATCTATATCCGATTGCTCACTCGCTTCTGAGCGCGATCAGCGGGTCCACCTTCGTCACCCGGCGTGCAGGCACGTAACTTGCCGCAAAGCCCACAGCCAGAAACATCAGCGCCACACCCGCAAACGTCACGGGATCGTTGACCGTGGTCTCAAACAGCAGCGCCCGCATCACTCGCGAAAAGACCAGCGCGGCCGCGATGCCGGCAACCAGTCCAACGCAGATTACGCGCATACCCTGCATCAGGACCATGCGCATCACTTCGCCACTCTGCGCGCCCAGAGCCATACGTATCCCTATTTCCCGAGTACGCTGGCTTACCATCAATGCAGTCACGCCGCTTAATCCAGTGGCCGCGATCACTAATGCCAGCCCTGAGAACAGTACCAGTAGAAGAGTTGTAAGCCGCGATTGCACCAGCGCGTCGCCGCGCAGTTCATTGAGCGTTTCTATCGTGTTGACAGGTTGTTCCGGATCGACTGAGAAGACAGCCTCGCGCACCTGCTGTGCGAAATTCATGGGATTGCCGGCGGTCTTCACCAGCAGGCTGCCGACCATGGGCATTTGCGCGAACGACAGATAGGCTGTGTCCAGTGCTTCCTTGTCCAGACCGTAATACTTCACGTCACCCACCACGCCCACAATTTTCAGCCAGGTTTTCCCGTTGTCCGCGGAGATGCGTTTGCCGATGGGGTCTTCATTCGGGAAATAGTGGCGCGCCAGCGACCGGCTGATGATGACAACCTGGGGCGCCTCGGCGTTGTCGTGCGGCGAGAAAAACCTGCCGCTGATCAACGGAACGCCCAGCAGCTGAAAGCAATCCGGCGACGCAATGTTAAGGTCCGCTGTTGGCAGCGCTTCATGTTCGCCCATCGCCCGGCCTTCCACCGTGAACGTCTGGTTATATGGATGCCCCGGCGCCAGTGGTGCTCCGCTGTTCACACCCACCGCCAGAACGCCCGGCGTTCCTTCCAGTTTGCGCATGACGCGATCAAAAAATTGAATCATGTCAGGGTTGGAGTGGTACTTGCTGAAGTTCAGAGGAATGTTGGCCGTAAGCACGTTCTCAGGGCTGTACCCGGCGTTGACCTGCTGTAGCTTGATAAAGCTTCGGGCCATCAGGCCGGCCGCAATCAGCAGCACAAAACTCAGCGCAACTTGTCCGGCCACCAGAACGTTGCGCAGACGCACACCGCCGCTCTTCACCGTGGCATTCGCGCTGCCTTCCTTGAGCGAGTTCACCAGGTTCAGCCGTTGGGAGAGTGCCGGTATTGATCCGAAGATCAGGCCGGTGAGAACGGAAACACCCAGCGTGAACAGCAGGACTTCCAGGCTGATGCGGACTTCAGCCGCGCGCGTGGTAAAACGGCCGACAAAGCGCACCAACAACTCCAGGCAACCGGAAGCCATCAGCAGGCCCAGCAATCCGCCGCCCAGACTAAGCAACGTGCTTTCCGTTAGCAGTTGGCGGAGAAGCCTGCTGCGGTTGGCGCCCAGTGCGGCGCGTACCGCCATTTCCTGTTCGCGGCGCATGATTCGCGCCAGCGCCAGGTTGGCTACATTGGCGCATGCAATCAACAACACCAGTCCGGCAGTGCCCAGCAAAACCAGCAACATGGGACGCACCTGATGCGTAAGCTGGTTTTGCAGTCCGTCCATGCTGGCGTTGAATCCGCGCGACGCCGGATAGTCAGCCGGATATTGTTGTTGCAGCCGTGCAGCCACAAGGCTCACATCGCTGTTCCCTTGCCTTACGTCCGTGCCTGGTTTGAGCCGTCCGAAAGCCTGCATCATGCGTGCACCGCGGTTTGCCATCGCCTGTGGCGACGAGCTGAAG
Organism: Terriglobia bacterium; assembly: GCA_020072585.1. Taxonomy (GTDB): domain Bacteria; phylum Acidobacteriota; class Terriglobia; order Terriglobales; family Acidobacteriaceae; genus Angelobacter. The sequence goes on from JAIQGL010000004.1 coordinate 8,733, forward strand.
GGGCACGCAACCGTCGGCATGTAAACGTCGTTTTCGCGCGGATACTGCGGCACCGGCGGCAGCACGCCCACCACGGTATGCACCTTGTCATTCATGCGAAAGTGCCGGCCAAGAATGCCCGCATCGCCGCCATAGCGTGTCTTCCAGTAGCTGTAGCTCAGTATCAGCACTGCGTCAGCGCCAGAGATATTGTCCGCGGAGGTAAAAAAGCGGCCCAGATATGGCTGAATGCCCAGCAGGTCAAAGAAGTGCGCGGAGACCACGCCTGTTCTTACTTCGTTCGGCTCCTGCCCGTCCAGCAGGACGAATGACATTTGATGGTACTCCTCAATTTGCGCCAGTGACTTCGCCTGCTCGCGATAGTCATGGATCTCCTTGACTGAGAAGCCGATATTCAAAGCGTTCGCTTTGGGAAAGTCCTGTTGCAGCACCACCAGTTCCTTGCCTTGCGCGTATGGCAGCGGCTTTAGCAACACACCATAAACCACGCTAAAGAGCGCCGTGTTCGCGCCGATGCCCAGTGCCAATGCCAGCAACGCCACCAGCGTAAAGCCAGGGTTCTTCCGCAACATGCGAAAACCGTAACGCAGGTCCTGAATGAATGTCATAAGAGCTTCTCCAAATCTGTTACGCGCGTCTCCTATTCAATACTGCGTTCACTTCAGAGTCTTGTACCAATGCAAGGCTTGCTGAGATTTATACGCCCCTTGATGGCCAGGGGTTTGCTCTTACTCGATGCGGCAACATTTGCAAGGCATTTGCCGAACCGACTGGGCTATTGGTCTAAGTTATTGATAAAGCACCCTAAAAAGGGGATTATGGTTCACCCTGGTGGTCAGTCAGGTGTTCGCAAATGAGCATTGACTGCGCGGAAACGAACAGCCAGCGTGCTGAAAGGTAACACTTTCGTTTCCAGATCAGTCAAAATAAAGCGGGGCAAATAGCGGTAGTAAAAGAGGTGAGTTTGTCCAGATCGCTCAACATGGGCCAGTTCTTCGGGAATATTACGGAACGATGGGCTGTAGATTCCGTGGTGGTAAACCGCCTGGTCCACAAGCAGGCGCGCGCACTTCCCAGCCATGCTCATCAGGCCGGATTTGTCTCTCTTATGCTGGAAGGGCAGTACCGTGAAACAGCAGGCTTCACCCAGCTTGGCTAATTCAAGCCTGAATTGTTGAGTGACCTGGATCTCGCCTTCACCGCCACTTATCTGCGGTCCGTCATCGATCTATCAGGCGCACAGCCGGCATGGGACCTTATGGACCTTTATCGCCGTATCACCACCCGCCAGGGAAATCAGCTGGATCTTGAATCGCGTGCGGTTGCTCTGGCGTTTTCCATCGTGCGCCGCTCCGCGCGTGTACCGCGTGATCTACAGTCACTGCGGCGTGCCTGTGAATATGTTCACGCCCATTTCGGCCAGAACCTCACTTTGGCCCAGGTCGCGCGCGCCGCCGGCATTCATCCTGTATATCTGGGGCAGGTTTTCCGGCAGGAATTCGGGGAAACGCTGGGTGAATATCTGAATCGCATCCGCGTACGTGCCGCCGCGGAGTCCCTGGCCAACTCTGATCTTCCGCTCAGCACCATCGCGCTCGACTTTGGTTTTTATGACCAGAGCCATTTCACCCGGATTTTCCGCCAGCTCACCGGCGCAACGCCTGCCGTGTTCCGCGCGGACTACGCATCCCGCAAGACCTCTTTTTCTGCGGTGCATTAATCCCCGGAAACAAATCAGCTATTTTTTTAGGTAAGGCCTTCCTTCAGGCGGTTTTTCTCTCTCGCCGCAGCACTTCCACCTGTCCTTCAATTTGCCGCAACGTGAATTGCCGGGCACATCTGGCGCACAGCCAGAAGTTTTCGATTGCTTTGTTCCTGGTTGGGAAGCCAAAAAATCTGCCGCCATCCATGCGCATCAGGACTTTTGAGCATTGCGGATTGGCACACTTCGAGATCATAGATCGGTGAATCGGTGGCTGCTTCTGACTATTGTTTTGACGCGAATCTGCCGCGCCATGCCGCCTGCTAATCGGAAGCACCCGAACCAGGCGACTTGAAATCCAGGCGCCCTGAAAAACCGGGCATCCGGAAGAACACAGTCACTCTGGAACAACGAACAATGACTTGTCAGCACTCGTCCCAGACTGCTGTAAACTGCTCATGTCAACCCCAACTCCAGAAGAGGCAGCGGAACTCGTGGCAGAAACCGTACTTGAAACCCGCGCATTGCGCCGGACCTTTGGTCCGCTGGTCGCCGTCGACGATCTCAATCTCACGGTGGAGAAGCAGCAGTTCTATGGCTTTCTGGGCCCGAACGGAGCAGGCAAATCCACCACCATCAAGATGCTGACTGGCCTGCTGCGTCCTACCAGCGGTGAGGTGCGGATTCTTGGCCGCGACCTTGCGCGGGAGAGTGTTGAGATCAAGCGGCGCATTGGCGTGGTGCCGGAAGGGCTGGCGTTGTTTGAACGGCTCACCGGCGCGCAGCTTCTGAATTTTGTCGGGCGCATGTATGGCCTGGATCGCGCCCGCGCCGCTGAGCGCAGCGCGGAGCTGCTGGAATTCATGGACCTGAAGGACTCGGCGGACAAGCTGGTCGCTGACTACTCGCACGGCATGAAGAAGAAGACGGCTCTCGCCGCCGCCGTGATTCACGGCCCGGAAATACTTTTTCTTGACGAACCCTTTGAAGGCGTTGATGCCGTTGCCGCCACCACGCTCAAGCGTCTCTTGCAGCGCTTTATCTCCCACGGTGGCACGGTTTTCCTCACCTCGCACGTTCTTGAGGTCGTGGAGCGTCTCTGCACGCACATCGGCATTATTCAGAACGGGCGCCTCGTTGCATCCGGATCGCTGGAAGAGTTGCGCACCGGTGTGCAGATCGCCGGGCATGACCACTCTCCACTCACTCTGGAAGAAATATTCCTACAGGTCGTCGGCGGCGCCAAGCAGGATGCGGAGGTGCTCTCCTGGCTCTAGCCGACTCCAACAATCATTTCTTTTTGTTGCTGATGTTGCGATGGCGGCTGTTTGTGAACTCTCTGCGCCGTGCCAACCGTCGCGCTGAGCTGGGAATGCAGGTGCTCTGGTTCATCTTTGGCGGTGGATTCATTTTCCTGCTCTGTGTCGCCTTTTTTGGCGGGACGTACGGCCTGTTGCAGACGGGGCGGTCCGATCTTCTCGATCTGTTGCTGCTGGGGCTGTTTCTTCTCTGGCAGCTTGCTCCCATTTTGTTTGAAGGTTATTCGCCGGGCCTGAGCTTTCGCGAAGTAGCGCGTTATCCAATTTCTTTCCGCCTGTATTTCCTCCTCAACCTCGTCTATGGACTTTCCGATCCCGCCGCCATTACCTGCCTGCTCTGCCTGTTCAGTATGTGGCTGGCGGTGCTGCTGGCAAAGCCTGAGCTTGCTCTTCTGGCGGCGCTGGCTTTCCTGCTGTTTGGCCTCTTCAACCTGCTGTGCAACCGGATCATTGTCGGCCTCTTCGAACGTTTCCAAAGCACGCGCAAAGGCCGTGAGCGCATGGTTCTATTGACGCTCGTTATTCTTCTGCTTCCACAATTGTTGCAGTTCGCCACCGGCGCATGGACCACGGGCCGGGCTTTCAGGCTTCCCCACTGGGTGCTCACCGCATTTTCCTGGCTGCGCGAGTTTATGCCTCCCGGCTTGACCGCCCGCATCTTCCTTTTCGAGAACGGCGCCGAACTCAGGGCTATTGCCGGATTGCTTCTCTTCATCGGACTCACTCTACTGCTGCTGTTCCGCCAGGTGCATGCCGTCTTTCGGGGTGAGATCTACGCGGAAACCTATACGGTCCGCCGCGATCTCAAGGTTCACCAGGGCTGGCGCGTTCCTGCTGTCGATGAAGTCACCTCCGCCATCGTGGAAAAGGAGATGCGCTACCTCCGGCAGAATTCCCGGCTATTGCTGCAATTGATCTATCCGCCCATTATTTTTCTTCTGCTGGCTTTCAATGGATCGGCCCGCAAACTTCCCTTTGCCGGAAAACCTGCTGGGCTTCTTGCCGGTCTCGCCGGCTTCCTGCTTCTCTCTTTGCCGAATATGGCCTACAACACCTTTGGCATGGACAAAGAAGCCTTCGGCCGCTGGCTGCTTTCTCCCCTGCCGTTGCGTAAAGTTCTGCTGGCCAAGAACCTCACCCACGGCGGCATTCTTACTGTCCTTTACCTGGTAGTGGCCGTGATCGTTGTGGCTATCACACACGTTGCTCTTTTACAGGTGGCAACGGTCACGGTGGGCTTCTTCGCGGTGCTGGTTGTTCAACTTGGTGCCGGGGACCTTATCTCCGTGCATTGGCCCAAGCGCATTGAGCTTGGCCAGATGAGCTCCAGAATGGCCTCTAATGCCGCGGGCGTCGCCTCACTTCTTGTTGTTCTTCCACTCGTGGCCATTTGGGGCCTGGTAGCTTTTGCTGCAAGGTATTGGCAACTTCCCTGGTTGCCTCTGGTGCTTGGCATCGCTATTTTTTTCGGCGGACTCAAGCTTTATTCCTTTCTTTTGGACCGCTCGGTCGCCTACATTTACGGCCATATTGAGGAAATCACAGGCAACCTTGGCGCCTGATGTCAGAAAGCCCTGATTTCCCGGAAAAAATTACGAGTCTCTGCTGCTCAACAGCTCTAATTGTCTTTTACTTTCAACTACATATAGTGGTTCTACAGTTGCCTTAACACATATCGATTGGATCGCTTGAATTCCAGATTTTTGAGAATTTTTGGAGAAAGTTGTGCAGCAAGATAAGCCTATAAAAAAATTCGGAGAGGTTGCATACCCAAGCGGAGCAACCGTTCCAACTTCTGGTATGTGGCGCACCGGCCACAAGGAGTGTTTTAACGCTCCGGATCTGTGGCTGCGCAGACAGGCAACATTCCCTCCCTGCCCCGGCTGTGGCCTGGATGCAGGCTTCCATTTGCTGGAAAAGATCGTGCATATTTCTGAAGACCCAGACTTTCAAGAACCAGCCTAAGCGCGGATAGCATGCTGCTCTACGGATTGGTGGAGTTTGGACAGGAAGCTGCTGGCCTTCTTGGAGCATATCTACGGAACAAAGGTCGCTCTATATGGCTGCGATGGAAAGGTAAAATCGGTAGAACACGTACCAGCACAAGGACTGATATACCCCCTCTGAGTGAATGAATACTGCTCACGCTGAATTCAGCCTGGCTTCCTGCAAGTTATAATTGCTTCCAGAACGCCTGGGGGTAATGATGAAACAAAGCGATAGGAAACGGGCCATTGCCGGTACACTGGTGAGCGCGCTGCTGCTCTCACTTTCCACACCTTGTTTTGCGGATTTCCAATACACAGAAACCAGCAAGATCACCGGAGGCGCCGCCGCCGGCGCCATGAAGTTTGTGGGTGTTTTCAGCAAGGATGCCCGTCAGGCCACGCAGGGCACAACTTCCACCATCAGCTTCAAGGGCAACAAAATGCGGCGTGAAGACAGCCTGGGACAAATCGAGATCATTGACCTTGACGCCCGCAAGATCACGCAAATTGATACTAAAAAGAAGACTTATTCTGAGATGACGTTTGACGAGATGCGGGCTCGCATGGAAGAAGCCCGCAAGAAAGCTGCGGAGCAACAGGCCAAACACAACAAGGAACAGGGCAACGTAAAATTCGTTCCCAAGATCGCGGTCACCCCGGGAACCGGCACTAGGAAAATTCTCGACTACACCGCCAAAGAGATGAAAGTCCGCGTCGACATGGAGATGACTTCCGACGATCCCAAAACCAAAGGCCAGACCGCGAACATATGGGTCAACTCAGATGCATGGATCGCGCCTGTGAAGGGCTATGACGAGGTAAAGCACTTCTACATGCGTATGGCCAAGGAACTGGACTGGGTCCCCGGAGCGGTTCTGGGTGCAAACCCGCAGATCACGCCTGCCATGGAGGAGTACCGCAAGAGTGCCGCGGCCTTGAACGGCATGCCGTTGTTTTCACTCGTCAGCGTAGGTATGGCCGGACAGCCGGGGCAAGCCGGCGCGCCTCAGGCTTCCAATGACGACCAGAAACAGTCCAGCGGTAACCCGCTCACCAAGGGCATTGGCGGACTCTTTGGCAAGAAGAAAAAGAAAGATGACGACGCACAACAGGATAAATCTGGCTCGTCAAACGCCGCTCCCAGTGGCACGCCCGGTTCGCTCATGGACACCACGGTTGAAGTGACGTCTATTTCGAACAACACCGTTGACGGCAGCTTGTTCAAGATCCCTGAAGGATACAAGCAGATACAGGCCAAAGGCGCGCAGTAAGTTTTTCTCTGGGGAAGAAAAGTAACAGGAAAAAGAAAACGCCATCCCGAGAAGCCCTATATGTCCGCGCTTTTTTCTAGCGGACGTATAGGGCCCGGGGGACCCGCTCCGCAACAGATGGCGACCGCGTGTCTCGCACTTACTTCGTCCCTTTTTTCCTTTTTCGCGACCAGTTCTCCAGCCAATACTTGAGTGACGCGCATTCCTGGATCACCGCTTCCAGCTTCGGAATCGTCGTCTTCAACTCATTCTCTTCCACAATTCCGTCGGCCATGGTGTTGGCTATGCCCTCCAGGGCAACGCCAACATCCTTAATAAGGTTGGAAATGGCCCTGAATTCTTCTTCTGACGTCTGCTTAGGATCGGGGATCTTGAACGCCACCCGCCCGGCCTGGCTCTCCAGCAGGTCCAGCGGTTCATAATTGCGCAGAATAGTACAGATTCTGGGTAGCAGATAGGCGGGCAGGTGCCTGTCACCGCGCATCCAGTACATCAGGGACCGGTAGTTGGTGCCGAGTTGCTGCGCCAGCAGCCGCACATCATACTCGGCTTTGGCCTCAATCACCTGGCTAAGGACTGCGGGAAGGGTTTTGGCGGGCACAAGATAATCCAGAGTTTGAGATTTGTCAGTTCAAAAACCGCGTCATTTTGAACGGTGAAAGTGCTCATTGTAGCTGAATTGCTTTCCCGCTATATACCAGTTGTAATAAAGATGAATACGGGGATAAGTGGTTTTGTTCTTGGTGTACTGATGGTTACATTTTCTATAATCTTTGCGACTGGACGAGCGCCCGGGGAAACAGTGGAGGATGGGATTTGACAAGAGCTGCGGTTCAGAAGTACTTTTCCAATCCAGATCAGCGACATATTTTCCTCACGGGTACTTCTCCTAAAGTCAGGGCTTTAGCGGCAATCTTTCCTTGTCGGCCTTGCCGGGTTGCATTGACAGGGGAATGCATGGCGCGGGGGCGTTTGATAGAAGTTGCTTGATAAGGTTGCTTTGACGGTTTGCCTGACCGGAGTCACACCATGAAGAAGTGGTACAACTATTTCGTTTCAGTCGATGAAGCCGGTAACCCCGTCGCGGGCGATGCGCAGGCCGCCGGCCAGCCGGGTGCTGCCGCGGCGCCAATGAGTCCCGCGCAGACCGTGGCTGAGATCGCCTCCAGCGTATCGGCAGAGCCAAAATTCACCACGCCCGTCTCCACGGCCGGCTCATTCGAAGAAATTTATCAGGCGGCGGAAATCCCGCCTGCTCCTCAGGGTTATTCCATCATGAAGGTGGCTGACATGCTCCAGAGCGAGCATATCCGCTCCATGCCAACGGATGTAAAGCGCTCCACGATTCTCGTCGCTCTGGATGCCGCCGGTGTGGATATCAAAGACGTGATTCAGGATGCGGTCCGCCGTGATAAGGCGCTCGATGGCTATGAACGAGTCCAGGAACGCGCCATCACTGACCTGGAAGCCAAAAAGAGCCAGGAAAACGCCCAGATTCAGGCGGAGCTGGATAAATATGTCGCCGAGCAGCGGGCCAAAATTCAAAGCAACAATGATGACATCACCAAAGAGAAAGAGCGCTTCTTCGGCTGGCGACTGAAAAAGCAGCAGGAAGAAAAGAAGATCTCAGACGCTGTTGCGCCTTTCGTTACTGAGAACCCAATTACTAGCGGCGCCGGCAGTGCACCGCCCGCGCCCAAGCAAGGCCCAAAGACGTAAGCAAAAGGAGCTTTTATGTGGCAGCGCTTAACCCGAGTCATCCGTTCTTTCATCGGTTTCTTCATCTCCACGGCGGAAAACCCGGAGATCATCCTGCAACAGAACATCCGCGACATGAATGACCAGGTGCCGCGCATGAATGAAAGCATTGCCATGGTCAAGGCCAACCAGACTCTGTTGCAGCGCGAAGAAGCGAAATACAAGGACGACGTTGCCAATCTCACCGCCAAGGTCAAAGCAGCGATCCAGGCCAACCGCGATGACATTGCAGCCAGCTTCGCCAACCAGCTGCAATCCACCAAGGCTGCTCTGGCGCGCACGCAGGGCCAGCTCACCACGGCAAGCGCCGCCTTTGATAAGGCCATGGCCGTCAAAAAAGCTTTCATGCAGGAAAAAGACCGCAAGACCCAGGAAGCTCTCAGCGCCATTGCCGATTATCGCCGCGCTCAGTGGCAGAAGAAGGTTGCTGACGTAATGGAACAATTTGACGTGGCCGGCATCAGCCAGACGCATGACGAGATGGTCCGCAAAGTTGAAGAGATGACCGCCGTGAATGAAGCGCGCATGGATATGGCCATGGGCAACGTTGATCAGCAGAAGATGAAGATCGAGGAAGAAGCGCAGAACATCCAGGCCGGCGAACTGGTCAAACAATTCAAGATTGAAATGGGACTGGCTTCGCCTTCCAGCGCCGGAGCCAGCGCCACGCCGGAAAAAACCATCGGTGGCAAGGAACCGCAACGGACCTAGTAGGTGGATTGATATGCCGCAGCCAAGGGGTGAACCAGATCGTTAAGGGCGAGCCAGAGCTGGAAACCGTTAGCATAGACAAACCCTGTAGCGGTTTGGAGCGAAGCGACAAGGATTAAGAAACAAGGGCGAGGCCGACCACGCGCCGAGCCCGCTATATCAGGAGCTGGAAACCGATAGCATAGGCAAAACCTGTGGCGGTTTTGGAGCGAAGCGACAAGGATTAAGGACGAGCCCGCTGTATCAGGAGCTGAACACGGTTAGCAAGGGCGAATCTCAATAGCGGTTTGAGGAGGAATGATGGCGGTAAAGATTGAAAAAGGCGGATGGATCATGATTTTCCTGGTTGGACTGGCGCTGGTCGGCTTCAGCCTGGTGAAATATGGCGTCATCGACAGCAGCAAGTTTGGCGGCAGCAAGAGCTCCCCAAGCGGCGAAAAAGTTGACACATCCAAGCCACTTGAGCTTCCTGCTTCCTCCTCCACCTCTGACGATGCGGAAGTCCGTGTGCGCGTCAACGTATGGGTGGGCTGCGTGGGCGGTCTCGTGGCCAATGGTGGTTTGGAAACCGCGCCTGATTCCATCTTCGCCAAAAAAGGCGTGAAGGTTTCCTTCAAAATCATTGACGACTGGACGGAAGGCGCATCCGCGCTGGCCACCAACAACGTCGATGTGATGCTAACCACGCTCGACGTCTATGCCAAAGACTATGGCCAATTCCAGGAGAAAGGCTTCGGCTCGCACGCATTCCTCATGGTTGATTGGTCCCGCGGCGCCGATGGCGTGATCGGCAAGCAGGGCATCAACAGCATTGAAGATCTCGCCGGCAAAACTGTGGCCTTCGCGCCGTACACGCCGTCGCACTTCCTGCTGTGGAACGGCCTGAAAGCTTCCGGTCTGAGCACCGAGCAGCGCAATGAAATTTTCAAGAATGCCGTCCATACCAAAGACGGTATTGAGCCCGCCGTTCTTTTCGCCCAGGAAAAAGTGGATGCCGCCGTGGCCTGGGACCCGGACATGAGTGATGCCGTCACCAAGCGCCAGGGCGCCAAGAAGATTTATGACACGCGCGTCGCCAACCGGCTGATCGCCGATATTCTCGTCGTCAGCGATCGCTTCGCCGCCAAACATCCCCAGACCGTGCTTAAGCTGGCCCAGGGCTGGCTTGAAGGCGTTGAATTCATCCGCACCCAACCCGCTCGCGCCTACAATCTGATCGGCACCATCAAGGACTTCAACATTCCCTCTGACCTGGCAAAGACCATGCTGGAAGGCGTGAAGCTGGCGGACTATGCTGACAATACTTCTTTCATGGGCACACAGGGCTCAAATTCTGACTATGCCAACGTCTTCGGCATGGCGGAGGACATGTATCGCGAACTGCGTATGATCAAGCGCACTTCAAGCGCTGAAGATAGTCTTGACCGGCGCTACATCAAGCAGATGAGCGGCAGCTTCTCCACCGCTTCCACCGAGCAGCCAATCGAATATCACCAGCCCAGCAAGAGCGCCACGCCGATTGCCACGCAGCACCGCTCTATCTACTTTGATCCGGCTTCCGCGCATATGAGCCTGGATTCACGCGCCGTGGTGGATGAGGTCGGCGGACAGATGCGCGCCTACGAAAACACGGTGGTCGATATTGAAGGCAATACTGACTCCACCGGCCAGCGCGCTTACAATATGCAGCTCTCGCGTCAGCGCGCCGATGCGGTCCGGCAATACCTGATGGAAAAGTATGGCTTCCCCGGGGCCCGTCTGCGCACCGTCGGCAATGGTCCGGACAAACCTCTGGATTCAAATGCCACACCGGAAGGCCGCGAGAAAAACCGCCGGACTGACATCAAGCTGTATGCCAATCCAGGGCAATAACCCTGGCTGCTTACCCAGGGCATAACCCGCTCAGGCTTGTGCCCTGACTTGGTGCCCTGACTAGGGTGAAAGAGCGCGGCCTTTTAGGGCCGCGTCGAGCGATCAAAAAAGGATTTTGGGGCTTCGGCCCCCTGAAAAGAGACCATGTCTGAGCTCTTAACAATCCGCAAAGAGACCTCGCGCACCACCAAGCTGGCTCTGGCTGCCGGCGCGTGGGTTCTGGTGATCGTCATCTGGTCGCTGGTCACGCGCTGGGAGCTGGTCAGCAGTTACGTATTCCCCACTCCTCTGGAAGTCTTGCAGGCATTTCCGGCGCTTTTCTCTGAGCGGGGGCTGTTGGGCAACGTGTATGCCAGTTGGTTTCGCATCGCCCACGCCTTTCTTTGGTGTGTGGTCATTGCTGTCCCGCTCGGACTGCTTATGGCGAGCTTCCGCTGGCTCAATGATCTCATCAACCCCGTGGCTGCGCCCATGCGCTCCATGCCCATCACCGCCTTTCTTCCGGCGTTTATCGGCATCTTCGGGATTTATGAAACCATGAAGGTGGCGTTCCTCTGGTTCGGCATGTTCTTCTACCTGCTGGCCGTAGTGGTGGAAGAAGTCAATCGCGTGGATACATCTCTGCTTGAAACCGCTTACACGCTTGGCGCTAAACGCTATCAGGTTCTGTGGCTGATGTTTCGGGCATCCATGCCCGGAATTTTTTCGTCCTTCCGCATTCTCTATGACATTGGCTGGACCTACGTGATTCTGGCTGAAATCGTGAATCGCAGCAAAGGTGTGGGCGCCATGGTGCAATCAGCCTATGAATTCCACCGGCCCGATCTGGTTTATGCCGGGATCATCGCCATTGGAGTTGCGGCATTTCTCTTCCGCGCGCTGCTCACTTTGCTGGAAAAGGTTCTTTTCCCATGGCGGCAGATAACGCAGTCCGCTTCTGATTCTTCCGGGACCGGCTCAATCGGCCGATTACGTAAAAAGGCGGTGAGCCATGGAAGCTAACAAAAAATCCAAGATCACCATCAAGGACGTTTCTCGTGTCTTCTTTTCTCCCAGCGGCGAGAGAATTGAAGCCATCAAAGACGTCAACCTGGAAGTGGAAGATGCTTTCTCTCCCGCCGGCCGCGACATCGGCGAGTTCCGTGTTCTGCTTGGCCCATCCGGCTGCGGCAAGTCCACACTGCTGCGCATGATCGCCGGTCTGGACAAGCCTACCAGCGGCCAGGTGCTCGTCAACGGAGAGGTCGTCACCCATCCCGGCAAAGACCGCGGCATGGTCTTTCAGAAATACACCTCATTCCCCTGGCTTACCGTGGCGGAAAACGTCGCCTACGGCATGAAGATCAACGGCGTTCCTGAGGCCCAGCGCAAAGAAACGGTAGATCGCCTTCTCAAGTCCGTGGGGCTGACCGAATTTGCTGATGTCTACCCAGAAACTCTTTCCGGCGGCATGCAGCAGCGTGTGGCGATCGCCCGCACCCTCGCGCTCCGCCCCTCAGTCATCCTGATGGACGAGCCCTTTGGCGCTCTGGACGCCCAGACCCGCAGTGACATGCAGCAGCTTTTGCTCCAAATCTGGGACGAAACCGCGTGTACAATTCTGTTTGTGACGCATGACGTGGAAGAGGCGGTTTATCTGGCCGACAGGATCTTCATCATGAGTTCGCATCCTGGAACCATCGTGGAAGACGTGCATGTTCCATTCGACCGTCCGCGCAACCTGGAGCTAAAAGAAAAGAGCGAGTTCCACGACCTTCAGCACTACGTGCTGGGCCGGCTCAAAAGCGCTCCCGGTATCGGCGGCCATGTGAGGGTGAGCATCTAATGGGGTTCGGCGGCAGCTATCCAGGATCGAGCTTGCCGGATGCTCCCGGCCCGGGCGATCCCAAAAAAGAACCTAACTTCGTTAAAGAAGCATTCAATATCCAATACAACTGGATAGCGCTCGGCGCCTCCGCCGCTTTTGCGGTCGTCACCGGCACCGTGGTTCCCCTCGCGCTTGCCGGCGGTCTGGAGCTGATGTATCTCGCCGTGGTTTCGCAGCATCCTCGCTTTCAGCGTCTTGTCCGCTCCTGGAAATTTGCTGAAGAGCAGAAACAGCACGAACAAAAACTGACGGAGATGTTGCGCAGCCTGCCTCCGGACATGCAGGGCCGTTACGTCAAACTGGCCGAGGTTTGCCGCTCCATCCGCGGCAACTACTCTCAGCTCACTTCCACCTCGCAAATTTTTGTTCAGCAGATGGATTCTCGCCTGGAAGGATTGCTCCACGGTTACGCCCGCCTTCTTTCTGCCGCCTTCCAGCAGCGCCAGTACGTCAAAACCACTGACCCGGACGGGATCAAGAAAGAAATCGCGGCTCTACAGCAGCACATGGATTCCGATCCGCCCCGCGTTCAGGAAATCAACAAAAAGCGCGTTGAAATTCTCAGCAAACGCATGGAGAAATACCAGAAGATCCTAGAGAACCGCCAGGTGGTGGACGCGCAATGCTCGGCCGTGGAAGACGTGCTCCAGCTTGTCCGCGACCAGTCAGTTACCATGCGCGATCCGCAGCAGGTGAGCGACCAGCTTGCCAACCTGGTGCATGATGTTGAACAGACCGAACAGACCGTACAACAGGTGGAATCCATTTTCAGCGGGCTCACTCCGGATATGGAAGGCATCATGCAGGATGTGGGATCGTCAGACTCCAGCAGCAGTTCGGCGCAGCGCACAAGGATTGGAAGCTAGCTTTGCCCTCATCTTTATCCAGCACCGACAAGTATCTTGACGCTCTCCCCGGATGGGCGCGCGAGCTCTCAGAAAAATACTATTCGCGCTCTTACGCCCTCTTTGTTCTTTACGGCAACGTGCGCGACCTGGTCCCCTGCCGCCAACCGAGCGGGACTGATTTCCTATCACTGGACCAGTTTCTCTCCGGCGCTCTCTTCGGCCAGCGTGACATCGTCCTGCACTATGATCGTGGAGGACTGAGCTTTGGCAACGCCGAGTCACAGGCTGATTTCCGCCGCGCTCTTGAAGGCTATGACAGCTTCCACGGAACCGGCTTCTCCCAGGGAGGTCTGCCACGCAACCCTGACGCGGTCCTCAATATCCTGGACAATTACCTGCGTCTGCGCATTGCCGACGGAAAAAAGATCGCCCTCGTGATCGACTTTGCCGAGACCATCGCCCCTGCTGGCGACGTCTCCAACATGTCTGCTGAAGACCGCAATTCGCTGGTCATCTTCAAGCGTTGGGCGCGCAACCCTGATTTTCTCAACGCTGATGTCACCATTTGCCTGATCTCAGAAAACCAGATCGAGCTGAACCAGGGCATTGTGCAGAACCCGGGCGTGGCCTCCATCGCCATACCTCTGCCTGACGAAGCCGAGCGGCTGGATTTTGTCCGCTGGCAGCTTCGCACTCACCCGCTTCCCCAGAACTCAGAAGTCAGTGATGAGATTCTCGCCAAGCTGGCCGCCGGGCTCAAGCGCGTACAGTTGCAGAGCCTGATCGCCCATGCCGTGCAGAACAAGCAGCCGTTGACGATGAAGTTCCTGAATGAGCGTAAAAAAGAGCTGATTGAATCTGAATCGGGCGGGCTGCTTGAGTTTATCCAGAGCCGTTTCGATCTTTCTTACGTCGCCGGCAATGACATGGCCAAGCAGAAGCTCAAGGACGCCGCTGCGGCCATCAGCTCTGGAAACGCTGACGTGCTGCCTATGGGCTACGTGATCTGCGGCCCCGTGGGCACCGGCAAAACTTTTATCACAACTTGCTTCGCCGGCGAGGTCGGAATTCCCGCGGTCATGCTCAAGAATTTTCGCAGCATGTGGCAGGGCGTGACGGAAGGCAATCTGGAGCGTGTGCTCAATCTGCTGAAAGCCATGAGCCCCATTGCCGTAGTGATCGACGAAGCTGATGCCCAGCTTGGCGACCGCTCCAGCTCTGGCGACAGCGGCGTAAATAACCGCGTCTTCGCCCAGATCGCCCAGTTCATGGGCAATACAGAATATCGCGGCAAGGTAATCTGGTTCCTGTTGACCTGCCGCCCTGATCTGCTACCCGTCGATCTGAAGCGCCAGGGCCGCGCGGAAGAACATATCGCGCTGTTTTATCCTGACACTCCGGATGAGCGCCGCGCTCTGCTGAGCGCCATGCAGAAGAAGGCCCACATGGCGCCCTTTACCCCGGAGATGGAAAAGCTTTTCCTGGACAACTCGGGCTCGCTCTCCGGCGCTGACATAGAAGCCGTGCTGGTGCGCAGCCGCATGCGTGCCGCGCTCGCCAAGCGGCCTGCGGTCACCGATGCCGACATCAAAGGCGCGCTGGAAGACTTTATTCCGCCGTCTTACCCCACGGAGATCGACCTGCAGAACATTGTGGCTGTGCTGGAGTGCACCAGCAAGAGCCTGCTGCCCAAAAAATACCGCGACGCCGACCGCGGCGAATTGACCCGCCGCGCCAATGAACTGCTTGTGCTCACCAGGCAGTCGGGCGAGGGATAAAGACATCTCGCGCGCATGTGCCCCGCACATGTTCTTTGTGGCATAATGCACCGCCTGGAAAGATCCACAGATGAACCAGTACAAAGAAAGGGCGGCGGCCTTCTCGATAGTGGTATTTGTCCTAGTAGAGTTCCTTTTCCTTAGTCATGGCTCTTCCGCTAACATAAAAACGCTCATTTCCGATCAAACTGCTTTGTATTGGATGTTGCTTGAACTCCTGCAAGCGACAGTGTGGGGCGCAAGTGCAGTCCTGTTGGTGACCGGAGTGATTGAACTCTGGCAAAAGTTCGCGCTGAAGCCGACGATAAGCACCGTGTCGCGCGCTCTCTTGATTCCGTTGATGCTGCTGTTTGTCTCCCATAAGCGCCAGTGGGACCTGGGGCCTTACAGCTTCTTGACCATACGAACGGCTTCCATCATGGGATACATTGTCGCTTTCGCGGCCGTCGGCGGCATCCTGATGGCAGAAATGGCCCTGGCAGCGCGTTCCATCGACGTGAATGGTCCCGGCAAGCCAGATGTTGATGCCTATTTCCGGTTGCGAGCTTACACCCAGCGGTTCTTGCTGATTGCGGTGGTAACGCTGGTGGCGGGCACTCTGGTCTCCTTACAAACCAGCTCGTTTCTGCTTGCTGCCAGCAAGGAAAACATTGAAGCGCATTCCCTGGCCAAAGTCTTCGGGACAATCGCGTCGATAGCGCTGGCTTTTTTTTACGCCCCGACACATGCGGCCTTTTACTCTTTTGGCGCGGCCGCAAGAAACGCGTTGATCGGTGAATCGGCGCCAGCCGAGGTTGGGCCTCTCCTGGAGTGGTCTGAACAACGGAGCAAACTTGAGTCTGTATTACAACTGCAGATTACGACGTGGGATACGTTCGGCCCGGGCATTTCTGTGTTGGCCCCGGTGTTGACAGGCCTTCTGCTGGGCAAGTAAGAAGTTTTGAAACTGGGATTCACCCTCAACCAACCCGCATTGCACACTTGCTTCGAATCTGCGGGGGTGTATTTCATTAGTCCGACGCAAAAAATTTTTTTATCCGCTTCCAATATCTCTGGACGATCATCTCCGTACTGAGATGTCCGCCGCGCTCAAATAGATTGAGCTTCACGCCAGTGCGCTCGGCAAATTTTTTTACCGACTTGTACGGCACATACGGATCGTCTTTCGCGTGAAACATCATGACCTTTGCCGCCTTGATTTCCCGCGCATGATGCACAGGGCTGTAGAACTTGCCGTTACTCAGCTTCCGCCAGTTCCGGTCCGAGAGGCGATACCCATTGCCAAACGCTTCGCGAATATACGCGGCATAATTGGGGTTGGATGTCTCTGCTTTTTGTTCTTCGTCAAGAATGGACCAGTCCACCACCGGGCAATTAGCGACCACTTTCTTTACTCGCGCATCCAATGACGCCAGAATGGCGGCAGCGCCGCCAAAGCTCCCGCCAATGACAAAGATCTCATCCGGGAACAATTCAAATCTCTTGCCGAACGCCAACTCGCGAACGCCTTTCGGCAATTCGTCAATCACGTCAAGGATGTCCTTATGCGGTGACTCTTGCAGAAACTCGCCTGCGCTCTCCCATGCTCCCCGGTATCGCGGATAAAAAACCCAATATCCTTTTGCCGCAAGGAATGTCATCAACGGCTGTTTGCGAGGGATTCCGGGCATTCCGTCGCACAGAATGATTACCTTCTGCTTTTTTCTGGGCTGGGCAGGCGGCAGAAACTCAGCCACAATATCCTTCTTGAATCTCGCCCGGAAAGCCCAGCTCATTTGCCCTCAATCGCGTCCCATACCTTCTTGGTATCAACGTTCTGCGTGTACTTCACGATCTTGCCGTCCTTAAAATTCCATATGTGCGCGAAGACAGCATCCATGACTCCCCCGGATTTTTTGTACGTTCCCAGGTATCTGCCGGTCACCACAATAGTGTCTCCTGCGTCATAAAAATTGTCCGTCACAGCGCGGTACCCGTCCCACTCCGTGGCCAGACGGGCAAACACGTTTTTTCCTACCTCTTCCATGCTGTGATAGGTGCCGGCGTAAGGGAAGCCCGCCGCTTCAGTCCACTCAAATTGCGGCGCCAGGGCCGATTGCAGGATCCTGGCAATTTGTTCAGGACCGCCGTTGTAAATGCCTTTAATGACCTCAAGGTTGGTTTTCAAGTCAATTTCCTTTCTAGCCCGCTGGTTATGGGACGGAAAAACGCATATTTTACGCCTTTTTGCGGAATCGCCCCAGAATTCTGTTAAAATGCCCAGAAACATCGAAACGCGCAGGGTGGATCCTGCACTACAACCTGGAATAAGTTAGATCGCTGTATCGATGGCGGCTGGGAAGGAGCTTCCATGTACGATGCGATTGTTGTCGGCGCTCGCTGTGCGGGCGCGCCCACTGCTCTTCTGCTGGCGCGCAAAGGCTATAAAGTCCTGCTGCTTGATCGCGGTACTTTCCCCAGCGACATGCCCTTCTCCAATCATTACATGCATCAGACCGGCTCGGCGCGCCTGAAGCGCTGGGGACTTCTGGATGCGCTTAAGGCATCCAACTGCCCGCCCATTCTGACCAATCATTTTGACTACGGCGCATTCTCTTTGACGGGTTCGCCGGTTCCGGCTGAAGGCGGGGTCACGGAAGCGTTTGCACCGCGCCGCATCAAGCTCGATCCCATTCTTGTTGACGCTGCCGTGGAGTCAGGTGCTGAGCTGCGCGAGGGCTTCTCCGTGCAGGAGCTGGTCTTTGAAGACGGACGTGTCACGGGAATTCGCGGCCATCAGAAGAATGGCGCCACCATCACCGAGCATGCGCGCATCACCGTCGGCGCGGACGGCATGTTCAGCGTGGTCGCCAAAGCTGTGCAGGCCCCGGAATATAAAACCGGCCCCGCGCTGGAAGGCTCCTGGTACGCCTATTTCAGCGGCGTTCCAATGATCGGATGGCATCTATGGCTACGCCCTGGGCGCGTGATTTTCGCCTACAACACCAATGACAATCTGTCTCTGATCGGCGTTGCCTTCGCCGCTCGCGATCTTCCTGAGGTCCGCACCAACGTTGAAAAGCACCACAGCAGCGTGATCGCGGAACATGCCCCTGAGTTATGGGAGCGCATGCGGGCCGGAAAGCGCGAATCGCGCTACGTGGGCGGCGCTATTCCCAGTCACGTGCGCAAACCGTATGGGCCGGGCTGGGCGCTGGTGGGCGATGCCGGCTACCAAAAAGATCCATGCACAGCCTCTGGCATTACAGACGCCTTTGGCAGCGCTGAATGGCTGGCGGAAGCCATTGACGCTGGTTTGAGCGGTCGCCAGCCCATGGAACAAGCCCTGGCCGCTTACGAGGAGACGCGCAATCGGACGGAGCTGCCTTACTTTGATTTAACCACGCAGCTCTCGGCGCTGGAGCCGCCCCCCGCCGAGGTCCAGCAGCTTCTTGAAGCTCTGCGTGAGAATCCGGAGCAACGCAGCCGTTTCTTTGGTGTGCTGGCACACACGGTACCGGTAACTGAGTTCTTTTCTCCGGACAATACGCAGGCCATCTTCAGCAAGCAGAAGCAGACTGCGGTATCAAGTACGTAGCCGCTGACCGTGAAACCACAGCTCTCTCCCCTCATTCGACATGCAATGCCTGTGGTTCTCACTCTTTAAGCATATGGCGGGTTCGACGGCCAGAAACGTTGCAACGTTTCCGCGCCTGGTTGCACAAATGGAAGCTCGTGGGTTTGGTTCGACGACCGGACACAAATGAATCGAGGGGGGCCCTATGTTTTCTAACGCTGACATTCACGTCGCCACCGCAGTTTTGCAGTGGGCCAATGAGCATCTGTGCACACCGAATGAAAAGATGCGCCGTTCCCAGGCTGGTTCGGCAGAGGCGGTTTGCCCGTTCGTAAAACCGTCTCTGGCTGCCAACTCTTTTTATGTTGATATCCGGCGCGAGATCAATGGTCTCAGCCCCGAGCCAATTGTGAATGCCATGCTGGAATACCGTGAAAGACTTCGCGCCGTTCCCCCGTTCAACGCGGACGAGCAGACCCTCAAAACCATCATCGTTGTCTTCCCGGAAATCAGCGCTGAGGCTGCTCCCGTACTGGACCTGGTCCATTCTCAGATCAAGAGCGCTTTCGTTCACGATGGGCTGATGGCTACTCAGTGCTACCCCGGCTGCGACATGCGTTCCGTGAGAAACCCGGTGCTAAGGGCTTACGATTCACCATATCCACTCATGGCCATGAGAATGATGGCGATTCACGATATTTTGTTTGTTAGCGATTGCGAGTGGTTTTCCGCTTATTCTTTGCGGTTCGGCATGCGCTTTCGTGACGCCAGGACACTGAAGGATTACGAACAGCCTTTACTCGAAGAGTTTTCACGCGCAAAAGCGCGCTTTGTCAAATAGGGCCGGCAATGGCTCTCGCCGGCGGTAACTTCCGGCGAGATTGCCGGGTACAAGCTGAAAGCATTGCAAATCATTCTTCGTGAGGTTGCCCAAATGGACATAGCAATCTTTGGCGCCGGAGTCGCCGGCCTGATGGCTGGAGTTGCCTTACGCAAGCAAGGACACCGCTGCCGCCTGTATGAGCGCCTGCGCCAGAACCAGGAAACAGGCATGGGATTCATCCTGATGCCTGAGGGCGTCAATTGCATGCAGGGCTTTGGGGTGAAGCTCGCCGGAGAGTACGGTGGATCTCCTCTGCACCGCTACTGCTGCCGCAACTCCGCCGGTCAGATCCTCTATGAACAGCCTCTGCCCGCGGGCGCGCGCAGTTATCGCCGCCGTGATCTGATTGCCGCTCTGATGCTTGCCCTGCCGCCGGATGGAGCCCCTCTCTTCAATGCAGAACTTGCCGGCCTGGATTTTGACAGCGCGGGAAACGTTACCCAGGCCCGTTTGAGTACCGGCGAGACGATGAAAGCCGGCCTCTATATCAGCGCTGAGGGCATTCGCTCACGGGCAAGGCAAGCTTTGTTTCCCGAATGGCCGGCCCCTCAAGCACAGGTATTGGAGATTGTGGGACTGGTACGCTGCGCGGACACCGTCCGGTGGTGCAACAACAATCTCAATAAACTTCATGCCACCGAGGGCGGTATCGCTTTCGGCATTATGGCTGTTGATGCTGAGCATCTCGTCTGGTACATACAGTTTGACGCGGCGCGGTTCCCCCCGCCTCCTGACGATACCGAAAACTCAGCACGGGCTCGTGAGTCGTTCGTTAAGAGGCTGGTAAGTGGCTGGGCGGCCCCGGTGCCGCACCTGCTTAGCATCACCAATTTTTCGCGTACGCACCTCTGGCGGCCGCTGGACACTGACATGGTTCCCGCGTTTTATCGTGGCAATCTGGTCTTGATAGGCGATGCCGCGCATCCGCTCTCACCCTTTACCAGCCAGGGGGTTTCCTCGGCGGTTTCTGATGCCGTGGCCCTTGCGGAAAATTTGAAGACTGAGCCTGATCTGGAGCATGCCCTGGCCCGCTATTCGCGCGAAAGGCGCGAGCAATGCGCCCCTTATGTAGCCAGAGGACGCGAATTGACCCGGTATTTTCTCTCGCCGCAGATCGACAGTACGCTTCTGCTGCCCATAGCCAAGTCGAACGGCACAGAGCCGGGCTCATTCTCAGACAATAGTGTCCGCCTTGACCTGCTGCGGGAGCGGGCTTTCAACCTGCGCTGGGCGCAACAGCCTGCGGACGTGATACCACTCACGGCTGCCGATCCGGATTTTCCCATCTGCCCCGCGATCCAGGAGCATCTTGTCCGCCATGTCCGTGATGGCGTGCTCAGTTATGGCCCGCCGGAAGGGCTGCCTCAATTCCGCGAAGCCGTGGCCAGATGGATGCACAACACTCGCCAGATGGACTGTGACTCCGAAGAGGTTTTCGCCACTGACAGCGCGGCTTCCGGTATGGCCGTGGTGGCGCGGGCCAGCCTCTCTCCGGGTGATGAGGTGCTCATTCCTGATCCCGTGGATTTTTTGCTGCATCATACGGTGCAGCGCGCCGGCGCCGTGCCGGTGCGCGTGAGAGTTGGACCGCACACCACCGCGGAACAATTTATTTCCGGCATGGAGTCCCATTTCACGCCGCGCACCCGTATGCTGTGGCTCTGCAATCCGCATAATCCGCTCGGTGTGGTGTATTCGCGGGCGTGGCTGCAAAGCGTTGCTGAGTGGGCCATCCGCCGCGGGCTGCGCATTGTTTCTGACGAAATCTGGTCAGACATCGTCTATACGCCGCACCAGCATGTGAGCCTGGCCTCCATCGCGCCGGAGATCGCCCAAAGCACTGTCACGGTCTATGGGTTCTCCAAGAATTTTGCTCTCGCCGGGCTGCGCGTGGGCTGCGTAATCTGCCCTGATGCCGAGTGGAAAAAAAAGATCGTCGTTGCTTCAGACGCGGAGAGCACGGTTTACGGCGTCTCTGTGCTTTCGCAGGTCGCCGTGATTGCCGCGCTCAATGACGGCCGCGAGTGGCTTGCTGCATTTGTCCAGCACTTGCAGGCGCAACGCGATTATGTTGTGGACCGCGTTACCAGATGGCCCGGCGTTACCGTGGACCCGCCACAAGGCACCTACGTTACGTTCCCGGACGTCCGCAGTCTTAGTGACGATTCAGAACGCTTATGCCAGCAACTTCGCGAACAGGCCCGCGTAGCTCTTGTTCCTGGTGCTCCCCGCTGGTTTGGTCCCGGCGCCAGCGGACACCTGCGCATATGTTTTGCCACTTCACGACGCATCTTGCAGCAAGCGTTTGACCGCCTGGATCCGATAGTGGGCCAAATCGCGCAGGAACGCCTGCAACAGAAAGTTGTCCATACCTGAGCGTAAACAACTGGAAACCTACTCCGTACGGCTCTTCGCCGGTTCCGGCTCCTGAATGGAAACCGACTTCACATTTACGAACTCGCGGATACCGTGATGGCTCAACTCGCGTCCATAGCCTGAGTGCTTGACTCCGCCAAAAGGAATTCGCGGATCAGATGCGACCATGCCATTGATAAACGCCAGCCCCGCCTCAATCTCATGGATGAACAGATCGCGCTCTGTGCGATCGTTGGTCCATGCGCACGCTCCCAGGCCGAAGATTGAGTCGTTGGCAATCTCAATCGCATGCGCCATATCTTTTGCGCGATAGAGCGACGCAACGGGGCCAAAAAGTTCATCCTCATGCGCCGGAGATCCCTTCGGAATATCCGCCAGCACGGTTGGCGCAAAGAAATTGCCCTTGCGATCAATTCTCTTTCCTCCCAGAAGCACGCGCGCACCCATCTCAATTGTTTTGTTGACCTGCCCTTCCAGTCCCTGCAAGACGTCTGCGGTGGCCAGCGGACCCACGTCAGTGTTCGTATCCATGGGGTCACCCACTTTGAGCGAAGCCATACGGGATACAAACTTCTTCTCAAACTCCCCGGCGATCCGCTCATGCACGATAAACCTCTTGGCGGCGATGCAGGATTGACCGTTGTTGATCACTCTGGCCTGCACCGCGACTTCCGCGGCTCGATCAAGGTCCGCGCTTGGCATCACAATAAACGGATCGCTCCCGCCAAGCTCCAGGACGCTCTTCTTGATCTCCTTGCCGGCCACCGCAGCCACGCTGCTGCCCGCGCCCACGCTGCCCGTAAGCGTCACTGCGGCAATGCGACGGTCAGCAATCACTTTGTTCACGCGGTCAGAGCCGATCAGCAGCGTCTGGAAAACTCCTTCAGCAAAACCGGCACGACGAAAAATATCTTCAATGGCCAACGCGCACTGCGGCACGTTGGAAGCATGCTTGAGCAGACCCACGTTGCCCGCCATGAGCGCTGGCGCGGCAAAGCGAAATACCTGCCAAAAAGGGAAATTCCACGGCATCACCGCCAGAACCGGGCCAATTGGCTGATATCGCACAAAACTCCGGCTGGCATTCGTCTTTGCCTCTTCGTCCGCCAGGAAGCGCTCCGCGTTCTCAGCATAAAAGCGGCATCCAAACGCGCATTTCTCGGCTTCCTGCACGGCGGATTTGAACGTCTTCCCCATTTCCAGGGTCATCATCCTGCCGAAGGTCTCTTTTTCTTTTTCCAGAATTTCGGCGGCGCGCGCCAGTATCGCGGCGCGTTCCGCAAACGGCACTTTACGATATTCGCGAAAAGTAGCGGCAGCGAGCGCGAGTTTGTCCTCAACCGCATCATCCGTGTGCTGCTCATACTCACGCAGCAACTCGCCGGTCAGCGGGCTAACGCTGGCCACGGCACGCCGGGGCAGCTCAACAACTTTTTGTGTGCTCATCACAAATCTCCTCTTCTTTCCCCGCTCAATTGGATGCCGCAGGGCCATGCCGCGCTCTGCGGGCCACACTGGCCGCAAGAGTGCGCATGCGGCCAAGTTATTCAGCTATTTTAGCGGGGTGTCCAATGCGGATGGCTGGTAAAAAGGCCGCCGGCAAAGCCAATCTGATAGACCAGCAGCATTCCAAAGGCAAGACTCAGCAGACCGGAGACCAGCCCCAGGCGTTGTGAGAAACTTTGCCGGCCCTTTCCAACAAACGCGAAAGCGGAA
Organism: Terriglobia bacterium; assembly: GCA_020072585.1. Classification (GTDB taxonomy): domain Bacteria; phylum Acidobacteriota; class Terriglobia; order Terriglobales; family Acidobacteriaceae; genus Angelobacter. The sequence continues at coordinate 32,378 of JAIQGL010000004.1, forward strand.
GCAATGCTCATGGTGATCAACATCATGCCGCCAACAGTCCCCAAGCCAAAAACCAGCAGGTAAGCCACAGCCCAGCGTGGATTGGGAATGGTAGTCAGCACCAGCAAGGCCACCGCCGCCGAGCCGGCTAGTCCGTGAACCACGCCGACAATGAAGGGCCGCATCGGACGATAGAAGGCAAGCTTGCCGAAGAGACGGTCCAACAGAGCCAGCGGCGTGTGGTCTGGGCGATGCGGATGTGACTCTGGAGAGTGGCCGTGCGTATGGCTGTGGACGTAATCGCCATGCGTGTGCGCATGCGAGTGCAAAACTTCAGCACCAATGCTTGCGCTGGCCACAACCGATGGCGTGGCACGCAAAAATGCAGCAATGTTCATCGCGCCAAGAACAATCAGCATCAGGGCCACTGAGAACTCCATGCTCAGGCCAATCCGCGTTGGAATGACCACGTTAAAAAGAATAATGACGGCGCCCACCACAAGGATCGTCAGCGTATGGCCAATGCCCCAGAAAGCGCCCGTCAGCGCGGCGCGGGTGAGTTGGCGCTGGCGCGTAACAATGGTAGTAACCGCAATTACATGGTCGGGGTCCGTGGCGTGACGCATCCCCAGAAAAAAACCTACTGCGATGATGGAAAGAAGGCTGACCATTTTTTCTCTTTTGAATTTTAGCTTATGCCGGCGTTGCCGCATGCACCGGCTGACCGCCGCGCCCAAGGCGCGTCAACCTCTTCGGTCCAACCACGCTGTTCCAAGCTAACTCATTTTCAGCTCGCTTGGGACCACCCTGCCGGCATGACGATTCCATGGTGAAGACTAAAGAGGACTAGCCATTCCCTATTCCACCGCGTGACCGATGCGCAGCACCGTGCTCTCATCAAAATGCCTGCCCAGCACCTGTAGTCCGATGGGCAGCCCCGACTGGGTGTTGCCGCATGGAACGCTGATCCCCGGGACACCGGCCAGATCGGCGGTGACCGTATAGATGTCAGCCAGGTACATGGACAGGGGATCGTCCGCTTTTTCTCCGAGTTTGAAGGCCGGAGTTGGCGCGGTGGGTGTAACGATGGCATCGACTTTCTGAAAAGCCTCTGCAAAGTCACGAGTAAGCAAAGTGCGTACACGCTGGGCTTTCAGATAGTAAGCGTCATAGTAGCCGGAGCTGAGCGCGTAAGTGCCCAGCATGATGCGGCGCTTCACTTCTGTGCCGAAACCTTCATCGCGGCTTTTGCGGTACATCTCAGCGAGTGTGCGCGCGCCTTTGGCGCGATGCCCGTACCGCACCCCGTCAAAACGCGCCAGATTGGCCGACGCCTCAGCCGTGGCGATTACATAGTACGTTGGAATGGCATACGCCGTGTGCGGCATGGAGATGTCCACGATCTCGCAGCCGGCGGAGCGCAGCTTTTGAATTCCCGCCTCAACCGCGGCGCGGACTTCCGCGTCCAGACCTTCGCCAAAATATTCTTTGGGGACACCAATCCTGAGTCCGCTCACCGGCTTGGCGAGTTCGGCTTCATAGTCGGGAACCGGTATGTCAGCCGAAGTCGAGTCGAGCGGATCGCGGCCGGCGATCACGCGCAAAAGAATCGCAGCGTCTCTTACGGTTTTGGTCAGCGGGCCGATGTGATCGAGCGAAGAAGCAAATGCTATCAGGCCGTAACGCGAGACGCGTCCGTAGGTCGGCATGAGTCCAACCACACCGCAAAAGGAAGCGGGCTGGCGGATGGAGCCTCCTGTGTCAGAGCCCAGCGTGGCCACGGCCATTCCCGCAGCCACGGCAGCAGCTGAACCGCCGCTGGAGCCGCCGGGAACGCATGACGTGTCGCGCGGGTTGCGCACCGGCCCGTAGGCGGAGTTTTCATTTGATGAGCCCATCGCGAATTCATCGCAGTTCATTTTGCCCAGCACGATTGCGCCCGCCGCTTCCAGCCTGGCGACGGCGGTGCAGTCATACGGTGGAATAAAGTTCTCAAGGATCTTTGAGCCTGCGGTGGTGCGGACGCCCTTGGTAACCATCACGTCCTTGATGCCGACAGGAACGCCAGCCAGCGGCGGCAGAGGAGCACCCTTTTGCGTCAGATCGTCGATGACTTTGGCTTGCCTTGACGCGCGGTCTTCGCAAAGAGTCAGATATGCGTGAATCCCGGGATCCTCGGCTTTGATTTTGCCGTAGAACTGTTCGACCAACGCCGACGCGGTGCATCGTTGCTCCGCGATGGCGGTGCGCGTGGATTCGATGGTGAGAGAGTTCAAGTCCATTGCGCAGCACCCGGCATTGAGGCAAAAATCCACCACGGTGACACGGAGACACGGAGAGAACCAAAACTTTTGCAACGCGGAACGGAGGCCGCGGAGGAACGAAAGAGCAGTTCGTGTCGTCCAATGGGGGCGATCACCAGACCGCGCGGGTGCACCCGGTCAGCCTGTTTTTGCGCATTGCTGGTGGAGTTATTTTTCAATGACTTTCGGTACCTTAAAAAAATCGCCGTCGCTTTCAGGTGCATTCTTGAGAGCTTCCGCATGCGGCAGCGAGGGACGCGGCGTATCTTCGCGCCAGGGATATGCTGTGCGTGATTCGCCAAACTTGTCAGAGATCTGCGCCATTGGAGGCACATCAGAAGTGTCGAGTTCATTGAGGCGATCGATGTAGTCAAGAACTGAATTCAGGTCTTTGAGCATGCGCTGGCGCTCCTGGTCAGTAAGTTCCAGGTTCGCCAGATCGGCAACGTAAGTGACGTCTTTATCTGTGACTTTCATTGTTAGCACCCAGTAATCAGCACCCAGAAAAAATCAGCATCAGCTTCGCATCCTTGATGTCCTTACGCAGTTGGTCCGCCGTAGAGTTAGCGCGGCCCAGGTTTGGCTGAAGGCTGAGTGCTAACGGTTGATGGCTGTACCTTGAATTGCACGCTCCGCACTACCTGCCCCAGCAGCGCTTCATATCCGCCGATGTATCTGGAGACAAATGACTGAAGCTGGTTGCGCCAAGCTGTGTCCGGCACTTCCACGACCAAGTTGCCATCAGCGAAGCTTATGGCCCGCGTGCGTGCTGCCACTTCTTTGCCACATACCAGCGGCCATGCCAAAGTCACGGCTTCTTCCGCCGGCCTTGTGCGCAGCAGGTCCTGCATGATCTGGCGCAAACCGGTGCGCACAGGCTCCATGGGGCAACTCCCGGCTAAATTCTGATTTTAGCATCCGGGCTGCAAGGGTAAACCCGGGAGCTCACGCCATTCAAGGAGGCCTTCTTTTCGCCGATGAAATGCGAGGTCATTTGACGATCAAAAAAATGACGATCAAAAAAGCCACGGCGGTTCAGTTAGTGGTTGTGCCGCGTTTACGGCATCCGGCTGTGGCATCATTGGGCAGTAGCACTTCGAGAATTCGACGCGAAAGGAACTAGCGACGTGGTGACCCTACATACTGAGCAGTTTTCCTCCCGGCTGCGCGAACGGCTCTCCGAACCTGCGATGCTGGACCTTACGCAGCGGTTGATCGCGATTCCATCGGAAAATCCACCCGGGAACCAATACGAGGAATGCGCCCGAACTCTCCTGGAAGAATTGAACAGGCTCGGCTTCGATGATGTGAGACGCGAAGGCGCGTGTGTACTCGCATCGGCCGGATCCGGCGAGCGAACTCTTTATTTCAGCGGTCACTACGATGTTGTTCCCGCGCAGAGCCGCGATCAGTTTCAGCCACGTGTAGAAGGCGCAAATCTGTTCGGTCGCGGCTCGTCCGATATGAAAAGCGGCCTGGCTGCGATGATTCATGCAGCGGCTGCGGCACGCGATGAAGGATTTCTAAAAAATGGCCGTATAGGAATCGTGCTGGTGCCAGATGAAGAAACCGCCGGTCCGCGCGGGTCTCGCGATCTACGTGCACGCGGGCTGCTTGGGAGAGACGGGATCGGTATGTTAACGCCGGAGCCCACCGGCGGCGTTATTTGGAACGCCAATCGCGGAGCTATTACGCTGCGCGCCACCATGCGCGGGAAGCCAGCGCACGTTGGCCGGCAATTCGAAGGCGTGAACGCATTTGAACGCGCGTTGCCGGCAATGACGCGGCTTCTCGACATCAAAAAGGAAGTTGAGCTTCGCGAAACGCAACACAACATCGCTCCGGCAGCGGCGCGAAAATCCATTCTGATGCTTGGCGGGCGTGCCGAGGCAGGCACAAATTTCAACGTGACGCCCGATTTCTGTTCCTTCACGATTGACCGCCGCATCAATCCCGAAGAAAAGCTCGAAGAAGAAAAGCGCCGATTGCGCGACACGCTGGAAGGTTTCGAAATCGAGATGCTTCAGGAGGAGCCCGCAGCGGCGACTCCGGCGCAAGATCCGCTCGGCGCGATTCTATCGCGTCACATCGCGAGCCTGACCGGCAAGGAACCTGCGTTCGAAATGTGTCCAGGCCTGCTCGAAACGCGGTTCTACGCGGCTTACGGTGTTCCCGCGTTCGCCTATGGACCGGGATTGCTGACCGTGTCTCATGGACCGAATGAGTTCGTTCCCATCCGCAACATTGCCCAATGCGCGGCGATTTACGCGCTTACGGCGGCGGAGATGTTGCGCTAATCGAGCTTACGTGTCCCTCGTCATATCATCTATCTCGTAGATGAGGGCTCGATCCAAAACGGGAGTTCCCGATCACCGGATCGCACCTCAAGATTCGCCAACAATACCCGTATGGATTCAAGACCCAAAAAGGGCGCACCAGCGTTAGTTGCTTTTAACAAAGACAGTTTGTAAAGCCGTCGTAAAGTATAGTGCTTTAAAACCAATGACTTAGGCTGCTTTTATCCTCTCCGTTTAATGCTGAACACAGCCGCTGAACCATGATTTATACCCATTCAGACAAACCTTGTTAAACAATCCGTGTCCTGTTGACTAATATAATGTCGATTCAATATCCCGTTTTGATTCTGTCTCATAGCTTGGAAGAGGGCGTCGAAAGCGGCGCAAGGAGAGGCACATACGATGCACAAGCCGGTAAAGTACGCAGAGAAAGTCTTGACCTACGCAGCTAAGGGCACATGGGCCGTTTTTGAAAAAGTGAACAGCATTAAACCGCGGCCATCATTCACGCCCAAGTGGTCAGACAAACCGATATTGAAGTCGTGGCAAAAAACCAAGCCTCCGCTGGGCTGGCCTCGCTCCACGGATTCTCTCTGCCCCAAGTGCGTTCCGGAAATCCGGCAGCAGATTGTTGACGGCAAGTTGCCGCACGAGATCCTGCTCAATGAAAAAGCCGGTGAGATTAAAGCCACCATCGTGGAACGTGAAGGCAAGATCCTGATGGTGAAAGATTGCCCCATCCATGGCCATTTTGAAGATGTGATGGCAGTGGACGTTGAGTTCTTCAAGCATCTGGAAGATGTTTTCCCCGGGCGCGATATCCTCGCCCACAATGACGAAAAGTTACACAATCACGGTACCAGCACCGTAAAGCATGGCCGTGGTTCGGTCCTCACCATCGATCTGACGAACCGCTGCAACATGATGTGTGATCCCTGCTTCATGGACGCGAACCAGGTCGGTTTTGTGCATGAGCTGACGTGGGACGAGATCAAGACCATGCTGGACAACGCGATCTCGATCAAGCCGCGCCGCCAGATGTCGGTCCAGTTCTCCGGTGGCGAGCCCACGCTCTCCCCGTACTTCCTTGACGCCGTCCGCTACGCCCGCCAGGTTGGTTACAACTCAGTGCAGGCGGCCACGAACGGAATCGAGTTTGCCAAGTCGCCTGAGTTCTGCCGCCAGGCTGCTGAAGCCGGCCTGCGTTATGCGTACTTGCAGTTTGATGGCATCGGCAACGCCGCCAACTCCCATCGCCAAGTTGGCAACCTGTTTGACGTGAAGCTGCGCGCTATCCACAACCTGCATGAAAACGGCGTGGACATTGTTCCGGTTACCACTATCATCAACGGCATCAACAATGAGCAGGTCGGACGCATTATCCAGTTCGCGCTGGACAATCCCAAGACGATCAGCTTCCTCAGCTTCCAGCCGGTTTCATTCACCGGCCGTGACGAAGAGATTACTGACGATCGCCGCCAGGCGCAGCGTTACACGCTGAGCCACCTGGCGCATGACGTAAAGAACCAGACCGGACTGGGCGAGCCCAAGCGTGACTGGTTCCCGATTTCCTTTATGTCCACTTTCTCTGATTGGGCCGATCTGATCCATGGTCCCACTGCTGATTGGGGACAGTTGAGCTGCGGCTGCCACCCGAACTGTGGCGTGGGCATGGCGGTAATGATCGATAAAGAGACCAAAGAAGCGGTTCCCGTCACGGCGTTCCTGAACGGTGACCGCATCGCGCAGGACGTGGCCAAGGTGAATGACGCCGGCCGTGGCAGGTTCCTCTCTGTCTTCGGCATGGCCCTGGCTCTGGCGCGCAATTACGATCCCTTCCATGCGCCCAAGCATTTCAAGCTGATCGACCTGCTCCGCAAGTTTGACAAGACGTTTGGCGCCACCAAGAAGGCTGACACCAAATACGGCAGCGTCTCCGGCGATCGCACGATTGAAGACATTAAGAAGCGCCGCACTGACCGGTGGAACTTCCTGTTCATCGCTGGAATGTGGTTCCAGGACCTCTATAACTATGATTTCCGCCGTACTGAGCAGTGCATTATCCCTTACGCCACGCAGGAAGGCGAGATCAGCTTCTGCGCTTACAACACCGGCGTGGGCTGGCGCAACATCATAGAGAAGATGCACATGACGGCCACGCTCACCAAGTGGTATGAAGAGCATGGACGGCATGAAATCTTTGCCGGCGGCAAGGCTGTGGGCCTGAACCAGAGCGCGCACAAGCTCAACCTGAACGACGCGCATGTTCACGCGGAGCGCAACCACACGCTGGACGATCTGGGCATTGCCAAGACCGCCCGCGAAGAGAAGCTGCGCGCCCGCGATGAAAAGCTCAAAAAGACCGCGGAAGACGCCCGCATGGAAGCACTCTATCGCGAGCACATCCTGAAAGAGCCCAAGGCGGAAGGCGGGTTTGTTCCCCTGGGGGCCATCGCACCGGCTGCTCCGAAAGCAGAGCCGGCAGTGGAAAAGAAGGAAGAAGTTTTCGGAGACTAAGAACAAAGTTTTAACCACAGAGAACACAGAGGGCCACGGAGGTTTTTCCTGCGTGGTCCTCATTGTTTTCCAGAGTCTTTTCGTGCCACATGGGGTCATAAACACAGCTCTGCGAGATTCCTCTGTGATCTCTGTGGCCTCTGTGGTTAAATTTTTACATGCGCCTGATCGCAGTCATTATTTTCGCGTTGGCCCTTGCGGGCTGTGCCGGTGAGCCGAAGCATCCAACCTGGAACAACGCCACCGGAGCGGAGCAGCATGAGCGGTTGATGTGGAAGGCGATCCAGGAGAAAGACTGGGCCAACGTCGAGCGCCATCTCTCGCCAACATTCATTGGCGTGGAAGCGGACGGACAGATGTTTGATCGCGCAGGCTGGCTACAGCACTGGAAGAGCGCGCTGGCCGGGGAATTCTCATTGGGTGAGGTGCAGGTCCAGCCTGAAGGGCCTGATATGAAGGTGACCTACGTATTCCACGTTCAGGGAAATGGGACCGGGCCGGCGCCGCCTGCCGGTCTGCGCGTTGTCTCGGTGTGGCAGCAAATTAAGACCCGCTGGACACTCACGGCCACGTCAATCACACCGGTCCTCAAATAACTTAAGACTCAATGCAATGCCCCTTTGCGGGGTATCCTTCCTGCGCTCGCGCGTTCGCGCCATTTCTAAGAATTATTTTATAAGAATTTATTTGTTACCTTCATAGTTCCAAAATAGGACGGCCGCACAGGCCCCGCATGCACCAAGGTTACCTATGTCAAGCGCTACCCAGCGTTAGAATCAAGCTCGCCAACCCCCAATGGGCAGCCATTACGAGTGTTGGTTTTTCGAAGATCGCGCTAAATCAGCGGTAAATCACAGGAGTTTATGGTGCATCAGAACTGGCCCGAAAAACATAATGGAGATCACCTGGTGGGCGGAGACAAGGGATTCTCCCTGCTTGAATTGCTGATCGTCTGCGCAGTGCTCATCATAGTTTCCACGCTTGCCGTGCCGAACATCATGCAAATCAATACGAATTACAAGCTGGACGCGGCTGGGCATTCGGTGGCCAGCCTGCTACAGCAGGCGAGGATGCAGGCGGTAAAAACCAACCAGCCCGCCTATGCAAAATACGACAGCACCACGAACATTGTGTTCGTTACTGACGACCCGAGCGACGCATACACCAGCGGCAATCCTGATGTGGCACTGGCCGGCGGGCTTTCTTTCCAGACTGCGCCGCCCGACCACACCCAACTGGACGCATATGTCGGCGGGGGATCGCCGCAGCTTGTACCGAACATCGGGTTCAATGCGCGCGGCTTGCCCTGCATCGGAAACGTTTCGAACCCGTCGGTTTGCCCGAACGTTACCTCAGGGTTTGAGTGGTTCGTTCAGAATGCCAGCCGTGGAGGCTGGGAGGCGATCACGGTAACGCCGGCAGGAAGGATCAAGAGCTGGCGTTTGTCCAAACAAACTGGTGGCACAGCTGATTGCGGATACACCGCATGCTGGCAATAGGTGGATTATGAAAAGAAGTAGCAAGACCAACCGTCGGAAGATCGAAGGATTTTCGTTGATTGAACTCATGGTTGCCATGTTCATTCTGTCTGTGGGCGTTCTCGGTGGAATGATGATGGTCATTCTGGGCATGACCCGGGACAACAGCAACAGGTTGGACACCACGGCAACGAACGCGGCCCAGGCGGTTCTGGAACAAATCGCCGGGGCCCCATCGACCAGCAATCCAATTTTTACGGTGACTGATTGCCTGGGAAACACCCCACAGGTCAATACCACCGGTAGCGCTTCACCCGGTTCAGGCGCCCCGCTGCTGAACAACGGCGATATCGATTTCAGCAAGGCGGCGGTTGCGGGCTATCAGATGAATTACACGGTCTGCGGCACAAACGGGCTACAGACGCCCTATGACGTGCGTTGGCACATAACTGCAATCGGTCCGGGAAACTCGGGCAAGCTGGTCATTGTTTCGGCACGGCAGCCCTTCATGGCAACGAACAGAGGGATAGGCTTTATCGCCCCGGTTACGTTGCGCACGATTGTGGGAATGTGAGGCTCGGGATGACTACAAAAAACAAGCGGCGGAAAACAGACGGATTTTCACTGCTCGAACTTCTGATGGTGGTGCTGCTTCTCACCATCGTTGTGGGAGCGCTCTTTTCCCAGATCGAACGGGCCCAGGTGCGCTATCGGGTGGAAGACCAGAAGCTGGACCTCACCCAGCAGGAGCGGGAGTTTATTGACCAGTTCACGCGCGACCTGCACCAGGCCGGGTTTCCTAACGTGGCGGTCTTCGGAAACCAGTATGACCTGACACGCAAATATACAGCGGCCGGCGTATGGTCCATCTCCGATACCGAGTTGCATATGGAAGGCGATGTGGACGGAGACGGCGTGGTAAAGAGCGTGGTCTATAACTATTTTGATGGCGCTGGATGGGCTGGCCCGGGGCCGAATCCCTGTCCCTGTCTGCGGCGAAGCTCAAACCCGAAGCAGGACAATACAGCCCCTTCGGCGCAACCCGTGGGAGTGTACTTCACGGAAGTGGAGAACATTATCCCAATCAATACCCAGCCGATTTTTGCCGCCTATGATGCCAATGGAAATGCGGTTTCCATCAATCCGGCCATCACGGATGCCAACGTGCTGAAGACCATCAAGACGGTCCGCATTACCGTGACCACGCAAGGCAAGACAAAGGACACCGACGCGCACAAAGACATTCAGGTAACCATGACGGGAATGGCGCGGCTGGTGAACAACTAAAGGAGTTACACCATGAACAGGAAAACAAAAACACATCTCAAACACCAGCGCGGAATAGCCATGCTGGTGGCGCTGCTGTCACTGGTGTTGCTGGCGGCGATCGGCATGGGCTTGATGTTCATGGCTGATACGGAAAACAGTGTGAACAACAACTATCGCGATTCACAGAAGGCATACTTTGCAGCGCGGGCCGGCGCGGAGAATGTACGGCTACAGCTGGCAGGCAGCGGCAGCTTGAATACCGCAGCCACAAACCTGACCATGCCACTCGCGGCAGCAGGCACGGGAATCATCTACGTCAAGAACCCCACAGCCGGGGAAGCCATAGATCCCACCAGTGCGGCGGGAGCGACTCTGGTAGACAATCCTTACCTGGACGATCAGCTGTGCTGGGAGAAGTACACCGGACTGGCTGCGCTCACCCCGGGAACGGCAGGTCCTTGCGGCTCCAACAGCCAGTCATCGCAGCTGATGAGCTCTTCAACGGCCTTCAGTACGATCACCCTGCCAACATCGCCCGGCATCAACGGGCCGGACGCTCTGCCATTTAAGTGGGTCAGGATCACCAACAAGCAGAACCTGATCGGGCCGCTCAACAAGACCGTGAATGGAGCGGCACTGAACGGTGTCCAAGTTTGCTGGAACGGCGGGAAAGAGGTGACGCTCCCTGCTGGAACCCCTTCGTGCGACGCGCTGGTGCCTAACGCCATGCCTGTTTGGGAACTGACCTCTCTGGCCGTGACTCCGAAAGTAGGCCAGAGTCCCGGAGCGCGCCGCATGGTGCAAATGGAAGTTGCCCTGAATCCGGCGGTAATTCCGCCCGCGCCCATCGCGACCCAGGCGCCGGTCAATTTGCAGGGAAGTTATGTTTTGAATGCCTATGACAACTGCTCTTGCGCTTGTACAACGACAGGATCGGGATCAAGCACGGTAACCACGTGCAGCAATGCCGCCGGCAAGACATGTGTCGATAAGGCACACGCGGTCTACACGACAAACACGGTTTCCGTGACCGGCGGGTCGGGGCAGACCATTACCAGCTATGGTACGGATCCAACTAAAGCTGCCTCCGTACAGGGAGTGGATCCCTGGCCTGACAACCTCAAGATTGACAATCTGATTAACCAGTACAAGCCCAGCGCCCAGATGCCGAGCTGGGCGACTGGTAACGCCTGTACTGGGACACAGAACCTCACAACCATTCCTCCGTCTTTCCTGAATTGCGGTACACAGAGCAACCAGACATTTGGAACGTACCCCAGCGGCCTGCCAACTGAGCCCACCACGGTCAACGGCGTGACCGAATACATTCCAGGCAGCGTAAAGCTGACATCCGCCGCAAGCGGCGCGGGCATATTGATCGTGGATGGCGATCTGGAGATTAACGGCGGCTTGAACTGGTACGGGCTGATTCTTGTCCGCGGCCAGGTTTCCTTTACCGGTGGCGCGGGTCCCAGCGTAAACCTGTATGGGGCTATCCTGGCGGGCAGGGACGTGAATGCTACGGATGTATCGCTGATCGATACCGATAAGTTCGGCGGCAGCATCAACTTCCACTATGACGTGTGCGCCTTGAAGAATGCGGGAGGATCAACGCCACCAAAGCTGCTGGCGACGCACGAGATCATGTATTAAAAGAAGGAACTCTCATGAAGCATTTTATTCTTACAGCCATGTGCTGCCTGTTGCTGGCAGGAGGAGCTTGTTTTGCCCAGACGGCACAGCCGTCTTTGGCGGACCTGGCCGCGAGGGGACGCCATTCCACCAGGAAGGCATCCAAGATAATCACCAATGATGATATTGCCACAGCTACTCCGCACACCGGCAACGAACAGGCAGCGGCCAAAGTGGCTCCGGCAGCCGGCTTCTCGGCCGCAACCAGTTCTCCAGGGAAGTCCGCCGAGAAAACGGAAAGCGCCAAGAACAATTCCTCCACATCCAAGGACTCACCGGCTGTTGCTGCGCTGAAAAAGCAGCTGGATTCCTACAAAGAACAGCAGGATGGCTGGAAGCACTCCGTCAAAAAATATGAAGATCTGCTGGCCACTGAAACCAGCGACTTCCGTCGCCAGATGTATCAGGACGCCCTGGAGGGCGACAAACATAATGTCGCTCTTTTCCAGGAGAAAATTGATCAGACGCAGGCCGACCTGGCCAAGGCCCAGAAGGAGGCCTCTTCCGGTCATGGCGGTTCCAATTAAGCGTGAAGCGCAGCCGGCTTTACTAATCGAGCGGCTGCGGCCACCTGCGGCGAACGAATGCGGGCCTAGCTGAGCTACAATTCTTTTCAGCATGGCCCAGCCCTTTGCCACCATTAACTCCGCGCAAGCCCTTGTTTTTCGCGGGGCCCTGCTATGTTGGTTCCAGAAACACCAACGCACACTTCCCTGGCGCGGAGAAAGCGATCCTTACCGTATTCTGGTTTCTGAAATCATGCTCCAGCAGACGCGTGTGGCTGTTGTGGAAGAGCGCTATAAAAAGTTCATCGCACAATTCCCCACGGTCGAGCGGCTGGCACGCGCCAGAGAGCAAACGGTCCTGGCCGCATGGAGCGGGCTGGGATATTACCGGCGTGCCCGCAATCTTCATGCAGCCGCAAAACAGGTTGCCGGAGGCAACGGGTTTCCCTGCACCGCGCAGGCGTTGCAGGAATTGCCCGGCATCGGACGCTACACGGCAAACGCAGTCGCCAGCATCGCATTTGGTGAACAGGTGCCGGTGGTCGATGGAAACGTCAAGCGTGTTTTGCAGCGGTTTAGCGGCAGAGAGCTTGGCAAAGAGCAGTATTGGCAAGCTGCCGGCATGCTTCTTGCCCCAGAGTCTCCCGGAGATTTTAACCAGGCAATGATGGAGTTGGGTGCAGTCATCTGCGTTCCCGGCAATCCTTTGTGTACGGTTTGTCCCGTGGTTGACTTGTGTGTCTCTCGTGGCGCACATGCCCAAGCAGAACGAGCCGCACGCAAGAAAGCAGTCATCGAATATTCGCTCTGCCTTAAAAATAGAAGTGTGTTGTTGCAGCGGCGTCCTCAGAATAGTTCTCTCATGCCCGGCATGTGGGAACTGCCGCCTTGCAAGGGAAAAGGGAAGACTGTGCAACCGCTGATGAGACTAAAGCATTCCATCACAACCACGGACTATTCAGTGCTTGTCTTTGCGGGAAATGGACGCAACAAGGGGCAATGGGTGCCATTGAAAAATACTGAACGCTTTGCGCTTACCGGATTGACCCTAAAAATACTCAGGAAATTGAAGGGGGCAGCATCATGAAGGTGTGCTCCAGAACATTGCGTAGATACGCAATGGTTGCGGCGCTTTTTATGTGCATTGCCACCTGGCCGGCTGCCCGCGCGAATGACTCAGCAGCATCCAGCGCGGCCGGGGGCATTCGGCTAAAGCGCGAGCCGCGCATCTCCATGGCGAAAGAGAAGCTGACCATCAGTACAAAGAAAATCACGGTTGAGTATGAATTCATCAACGAAAGCGACCAGGACATTACGACCGAGGTAGCGTTCCCGGTGCCTCCATACAGGCAAAATATGAGTCCCCAGGGAGACCGCACCTTCAGTGATTTCCGTTTATGGGTGAATGGCGTGCTTAAAAAATATAAAACAGAATCAAAAGCCACGCTCAATGGAAAAGATTGTTCCGCTTTGCTGCGGAAATACCGTATTGACATTGCAAGTCTTGGACACTATATCGATAACGACAAAGAAGGGCCTGCCTCCCGCGATTTTCGCAATCTCTCCAAGCCATTGCAGGAAGAATTGATAAATGCCGGCTTTTTTGATCGGGAAAACCAGTTCCCCGAATGGTCCGTCGAGAAGACATATCACTGGCAGCAAACATTTCCGGCGCATCAAGTCCTGCACGTACGCCATGAATATGAGCCGGGAATAGGGTTCATAATGGTAGATAAGGATCAAGCGAATACTGCGAAGCCGAAACTAGCCCCTCAAAATAAGGACCTTGCCGGGTATCCATCCTCAGATCAATTTGCTTATGAGCTCCATGCTGCGTGTGTAGATCCTAAGCTAAGAGAGGCGATTACCAAGTCTGCCAGTAAGCATGGACATGTCAGCATGCAATGGGTCGATTACATTCTGACCACGGCAAATAGCTGGAAGAGGCCAATCAAAAGCTTTGAACTGATCGTGGAAAAAAGTTCCCGAAAAGACTATTCAACGCGTTTTGTAAGTTTCTGCTGGGATGGAAGAGTAGAGCGTGTAGAGCAAAATGGATTCAGGGCGACGGCGATTGACTTTGTCCCGAAAGCCGATCTGCACGTCGCATTTTTTGATATGCCCAAGACTGGGGAGTAGGCGCATCTCGTTAGCGGACGCCAATTGTTTGGTGATGTGAAGCATGCATAAGATCAAAATTATTTTCTTGTTTGTAGTGTTGACCTGCGGATCAGCCGCAGCAAATACCTCTTCAGATTGCTCAACAGAGCCAAGTTCTTTACCAGTCGACACTTCGCGGGTTTACATCGCTCTCCGCAATGGCGTGGACGGTTCCGGTTCATCGATGGCTGATGCCCGTGACGGCAGCACGGTTACAGCGTTTGACACGATCCTGCGCTGCTACAGCGAAGGCTGCACAGATTCCCAAAATTCAGGCAAGCCGGTGGCGAAGACGGAGAACCTGGTCGTATGCCTTGGTCCGGGGACGTTTTCAACCATGGGCTCTTACGATTTCATCATCGCCGTGCCGCATACCACGGCCAACGGCTTCACCATCGGCAAGGGATGGAAGATCCATGGGGCAGGAAAAGAAACAACCACGCTGAAGCTGAGCACCTACCTGCCAATCACCGACCCCAAAGACCCGCGCAATATGCCGGTGGACACGGGATTAGGCCTGGTTTTGGGCACCAACTCCGATGGCGCTTCAGGGATTGAAATTTCCGATCTCACGATTGATGGCAACTACCCAGAATTGAAATCGCGCTCACGCCAGCACGGCGTTCGAGCGCTCATCCTGGACGCGATCCACCTGCGATCCGATCTGGGCGGCCACTGGATCCACGATGTGAATGTGATCAACGCGGCTGCGGAGATCGGAGAGATCAGCGGCCGGTATGAGGCATTTCCGGTGGAGATTGCATCGGTGCAGCGGTCCAAGCCGGAGCAGAATCGCGGCAACCTGATTGAGAGAGTCGCCATGATGCGGCACTTTGGCAATGTCTGCACGGCCATTGCAGTGGCGAACGCTACAGCAGAGGTCAAAGACAATCTGGTGGATGGCTACCAAATTGGCTACGGCGGATGGGACCTGCATGAAAGCGTGTTTCACGATAACATTGCGATCAACACGGAATATGGCTTCAACATTGACAGCCTGGTGAACAGCGGCGTGAGAATTGAGAGAAACAAGATCATCCACCCGAGGAAATACGGCATTGTGATCGGCGGAGCAGGGACTTTTGCCGGCTTCAAGTTCCTGAACAACGTAATTCAGCTCGATAAGCCAGGCACGATCGGATTTGTTTTCAACGGCAATGTTACCGGGGCCGTGATTGCGGGGAACAAAATCCTGGTTGAATTTTTTCCCGGCGCACGCGCCACGGCCTTTAGAAACTACTCCGCGAGTAAACAGGCCGGTCCCAATCGCGATAACATATATCAATCCAACCAGATCGCCGGCGGAATGGCTGTTACTTTTGAAGGGCCGTCCCAGAAATCGCAAAACTGCTTCTTCGATAATCGCGATGAGCATGGCAATCCGCACAAAGGCCTGCCAGATAACCATGGCGGCCCGTGCATCGCAGGTTCGCAGAAGGCCGCGCTAACGGCAGCGGAAAGCCGGGGTTCTGCCGGTCTCCAAAATTATCTACAATAGAGAATCAAGATTAGGTTTGTGAGGGAACAAATGCCTGCACTGGAAGCTGGCGTACATGCGCCGGAGTTTGAACTGCAATATCTGGATGGACGCAAATTTTCACTCAAAGAAGAGCGTAAGAAAGGTCCCGTGGTGGCCGTGTTTTTCAAGGTGAGCTGCCCGGTGTGCCAGATGGCATTACCGTATCTGGAGCGCATTTTCAAAGCCTATGAGAAGAGCGGCAACATCACGTTTGTGGGTGTTTCCCAGGACAATGCCGCGGATACCAAGGCGTTTAACCGCCAGTTTGGCGTGACGTTCCCGGTATTGCTGGATCCGGCGGGAAAATATCCTGCTTCCAATGCGTACGGGCTGACCAATGTGCCCACGACCTTTCTGATTTCTCCTGAAGGTGAGATTGAGTTCTCCACGGTCAGCTGGTCCAAGGCAGATGTGGAACAGTTGAACCGCCGTCTGGCTGCGGCGGGCAACATGGCTGCCGCGCAAATCTTCCAGCCCGGGGAAAACATTTCAGAGTTCAAGCCGGGTTGAGAGTCAAAGAATTAATCCGCGGTCGCGGAAGAAAGCAATTAGCGGTCTGCCGTCGGCAACTCAAGCAATTAGTCAAAAAGAGGAACCATGAAAAGATTCGGCGCCATTCTGTTCATCGTCAGCTCTTGTCTGTTAACCGCATACAGTCAATCCACTCTGCCAGCAAGCGCGCAAAAAGCCATGAACGCCATTGACGCGGAGAAGATCCGCGCCACGGTGAAGTATCTCTCTGACAATACCTTGCAGGGGCGCGGTACGGGGCAGAAGGGCGGTGACATGGCTGCTGACTGGATTGCCGCCCAGTTCAAAAGCTATGGTCTGGCGCCCGCAGGCGACGAGGGTACCTACTTCCAGAAAGTCAATTTTTTCGGCGTGACCACTGATGCCAAACAGACCCGGTTCGCCTTTGTTCCCCAGTCAGGGCCGGGGATGGCCCTCAAGTTCGCTGACGATTACGTGGCCACAGACCAGACACATTCGCAGAAGTCGGAGATTGACGCTCCCATTGTTTTTGTCGGCTATGGAATCAATGCCCCGGAATACAACTGGGACGACTACAAGGGCGCTGACCTGAAGGGCAAAGTGCTGCTCATGCTGGTGAATGAGCCGCCTTCAGACGATCCAAACTTCTTTAAAGGGCGCGCTCTCACTTATTACGGCCGATGGACTTACAAGTATGAAGAAGCGGCGCGTCGTGGCGCGGTGGGTGTTGTCCTGATCCACAAAACGGAGATGGCCAGTTATGGCTGGGAAGTGGTGCGCAATTCGTGGAGTGGAGAATCGTCTCTGCTGCGGGATGACAAGGACCCAAAGCTGAAGTCAGCAGGGTGGATCCAACTGGAGGTTGCGCGCAAGCTGGCGCACGCCGCGGGCATGGAGCTGGACAAGATGCTGCATGACGCAAACTCACGCAGCTTCAAGCCGGTGGAACTGCCAGTCCGGGTGAAGGAGACGATCATAAGCCAGGTGCGACCGTTTGCTTCAAGAAATGTTCTGGGGCAGGTGAAAGGTTCTGACGCCAAAGCAGCGCAGCAGGCAATTTTGTATACGGCGCATTATGACCATCTGGGAATCCATGCGAATGAACCCGGCGACAACATCTATAACGGCGCTGCTGACAATGCCACTGGATGCGGCATCCTTCTGGAGCTTGCGCGGGTGTTTGCCGCAGCGGGCGAGAAACCCCGGCGGACAATTATTTTTGCCGCGGTCACGGCGGAAGAGCAGGGCCTGCTGGGATCAAAGTATCTGGGGCAGCATCCGCCGATTCCAGCGCAGGATATCTCGCTGAACCTGAATTATGACGATGTGCAGCCATTGGGCGAGCCGCAGCAACTGGTGGTTTCCGGCGCGGAGCGCACAAGCGTATATCCACTGGTGCAGAAGGTCGCAGGAGATTTTGCGCTGGCCATCCAGCCAGATAATCATCCTGAAGCCGGCCATTACTATCGCTCAGACCACTTCAGCCTGGCGCGTGTGGGCGTGCCTGCATTCAGCGTGAATGAAGGGGCCCTCTTCAAGGGACATGACCTGGCCTGGGGTGAAGAGAAGCAACGGGACTATGTGGCGCACCGCTATCACCAGCCTTCTGATGAGTATCGGGCGGACATGGACTTTAGCGCGGACGCCAAACTAGCAAGGTTCGGTCTTGTGCTGGGCTGGAAAGCCGCGAATCAGGCTGATCTGGCGGGCTGGCAAACAGGCGATGAGTTTGAGAAAGCCAGAAAGGGCCAGTAAGCCCAGGGTAACCAGCCGCGCCAGCAAGACTACGAGCGGTTTTGAAGGTGCCGATAGTAACGTAAGGGGAGTAAGAAAGCTGGGATACAATCTGACTTCCCCCCACGTACAGCCGGCCGAAAATGTCGTTTTCGTTCCTTCAACGCGGTAGTTTGCCTGAACACGCCCGCCAGCTTGTTTTGGCCAGTGACGAGCCCGCGCTTGTTCTGGAATCTCTAGTCACCGGGATCGACAATCTCCGCCATGACGTATATCTCAGTCCCAAATTTGCAGAGACCGCCCGGCAGCATATCTTCAAGCTTGTGGCCAAACACGGCAACGTGGAAGAGTTGGTCGCGGAAGAACGGACGGCTGTCCGCGTGCCAGCGCGGCCTAAAGTCCCCGCGAACCGGCAATCGGATGCATCGGACTTCAAACGGCAGCTGACTGAACTGCACGCTATCGCCCTGAACCGCGCGAAAGCGGAGAACAATGTCTCGCTCGATCTGCTTTTTCGTCTTGCGGTCCTCAAATTTCAGCGCACGGAACTGCTCAACCAATACGGCCAGGTGCTGGAGCGCTGCCGCGCGCGGGTAAAATTCTATGAAGCGCCCCGGCAGTCGGGCATGAATCGCACACTGGAGATACGTGAGCGGTTGGCCGGCTTCCAGATCAACAAAAAGACCGTGCTGCGTCGGGCCGGGCAAGACTTGTTCGTGCTGCTGCGTGAGGCGGAGAAGGAAACCCTGGGCAGGACAAGACGATCGCTATTCGGTGATGCCTTGACTGCGACCTATGAGCTGTTCCTCAATCGGCTGGTATTCAGTGAAGACGGCCAGGACAACCTGCTCAACGCCGAACACTACGTGATGCTGGGCACCTATGATCGCGACCGGGACCGTTTTCAGGCCATGCGGGATATTGCCGCACAGTATCTCAAATCACTCGGCCTGGTCCCTGACGTCGACGATCCGCGTGTGGACGGCATCCTGAACGTTCCGGAAAATGCGCACGAAATCATGGCCGGGGGGACGCCTGAAGACACCAGTCCCAAGGGCAAGGCCCAGAAGGCCCTGCTGACTGCCTGGACGGAATTGCTGGAACGCGAAAATGTGATGGGCAACGTGATCGCGTCTTATGAAGCGGTACCGCTCCTGGCACAGTATTCGCCGCCGATCAACCCTCAGCAGCTCAAGAACGCGCTTACCTCGCGCGAGGAGCGCAAGCGGGTGGAGACGCTTCTGGAAGAACATGGAAAACTTTCGCCAGATGAGCTGCATGCCGCGGCAAGAAAAGTGGAAGGCTGCAAGCCGGCTGAGCGGGCCAAGATCGCAGGCCGGTTCTTTGCTGACTTCACGCGCTATCACCGCGACCTGCGCCGCATGGAAACGGTCATGGCGTCCATGGAGAGCGTGAATGTGCTGGGTAATGAGCGCTTCCGCGAGCTTTCCGCCATCAACAATACGCTTTATGAATTTCTGCTTGCGGAAGAACAGAAGCCCGCTGAAGAGAGAGTGATCCACCATGTGGTGCTCAAGGCAGACATTCGTGAATCGACCACGCTGACGCGAACGCTGCTGGAGAAGGGGTTGAACCCAGCTTCTTATTTCAGCTTGAATTTTTATGATCCCATCAACAAGCTGCTGCCGAAGTACGAAGCCAAAAAAGTTTTTATTGAAGGTGATGCGCTGATCCTGGCGCTGTTTGAGCGTGATGGAGAACCCGCATTGGGCGTGGCCCAGACCTGCGTGCTGGCGAAAGAGATGATTCAGGTGGTCACGGCGTACAACGAGCGCTCTCTGGCCGCCGGACTGCCCAGCCTGGAAGTGGGGATCGGAATTTCCTATCAGGATTCCGCGCCCATGTACCTGATGGACGGCAACAAGCAAATCATGATCTCCAAGGCGCTGAATGAGAGTGACCGTCTTTCCTCCTGTAGCAAGGGCATGCGCCGGCTGCTGGAAGACCGCGAGTTGCTCTTCAACGTATTTTCCTTCAAGGCCGTTGAGGACGAAGATACCGGCGGCAACCCTGATGAATTTCTTCTTCGCTACAACATCGGCGGCATTCACATTAATGCAGCTGCATTTGAGAAGCTGCGTACTGAGATTTCCCTTCAGGCCTTTGATCTGCAAGTGCCCATGATCTGGCAGAAGACTACGGTGCGCGTTTACGCGGGCGTGGTGCCGCTGGGGCAGGGATCATTTCACCACGTTATCATCCGCGAAGGCCGCATTGCCCACGTGGACGCGCGCGACTTTTCACTCAAACACATTACTGACCGCCATTATTACGAAGTGTGCACTCATCCAAAGATTTATCAGGCGATTGAAAGCGTCTCAAACCTGGCCGCCACCGCCCGTTAAGCAGAAAGCACTGCCAATCAGAAGGGGCTGCGCGGGACCTTGAAGGGCACTCGAACCACAGCTTCCACATCAACCGGCATGCCCTCTTTCGTACCCGGACGGAACCGCCACTGAGCCAGCGCCTTGCGGGCATTTTCATTCAACCGCTCATCAAATCCCTCAAGCACGCGGACTTCGCCCACGCTGCCGTCACTGTGAATGACCGCATAGAGCACCACTACGCCTTCCACGCGGTCATGCATCAGCTCCTGAGGATAAGCAGGATCGACTTTCTTGATCGCCTCAGGCGCGCTCAAGTCAGATTCACCATGGCCGGCGGCGTTCATCTCCGCAAAACGGATCGTCCAACTCCCTGTGGATGAAGTGAGGTTGGGCATGCTGAGCCGCATGGAATAATGCCTGCGCGTGCCGAATACCTGTGTGTCAACGCGCGGCAAGTCTGTGCGGTCGGGCGTAAGGGGCTTCGCAGCGGGCGGCGGCGCGGCGGAGGCGACAACGGTGTTGCCGGTAACTTTGGCAGGCGGCGCGGACACATAGATATCACCTGGCGATGCGCCGCTGCCAGATCTGTTCGCAGCGCTGGGGCTGCTGCCTTCCTTGGTTTCCGATCGAGCGATCTCCGGTCGGGCCGTAGCGCCGGCGCGGCCTGATGGGCTGGCGGTGAATTCTCCCGGACGGTTGCCTTCAGGAACCGTGACCGGACCAACCGGCACAATGGGGCGCGCATTGAGCACCAGCATCTGGCCCATTTCTTTTTCGCGTGCGGCGCTGCCGCTGATTACAGCTGGCGCGGGCGGTATAGCGGTGGCGTCCTGCGCAGGCAGTCCCAGGCTGCCCAGGCTTCGGTTGGCGGCTGCGGGAGCGGGCGCAGCAACCTGCGGTGTGGTGAGAGGCGGAATCGACTGGAGGGCGCGACTGCTTGAAACCTCAGCGGCCGGCGCGGCCACCTGAGGAGGCGCCTGAGCGGGAATCTGAAGTGCGTCTGCTCTGTGCGGCATCATCTCCGGAGCGGGCGGAATGGCAACGGCGCTTTCCAGCGGCAACGCTTGCAACGTGCGGCGATTGGCCGCTGCTCCCACTGGAGCCACCGCTTCCGGCTGCGCTGCCGGAGGAAACACCAATGGACGAAGACTGCTTTGCGCCACCACCGGCGCGGGCGGAGCAACTTGTGGCACATTCACCGGCAAAATCTGTAACGGACGATGCATCGCCACCGGCGCACCGGGAATCGTCGTGGATGCAATCAGGTTGGGCAGCGGCACATCCTGCTTCAGGAAGACTGGGTTCGGCTGCACAATCGTCTGCCGGGTGCTGATGTGGTTTGCATTGGTCACCACAATCTCCTGCGGCGCAAACTCCGGATCGGCCTTCTGCGGCTTCGCGCGTCGCGGCGGCTCGGGCTTCGTCTTGCGGGAGTTCACCGCCGGCAGATATTCAGAGAGCTCATAGTGCAGCACAGATTGCGTCCTGGGCGCTTCCGGCAGGATCTGCGGCTGGTTCAGCCATGCCAGATTGAGCGCATATACGGCCACAATGACCAGCGTGTGCCCCAGAAATGACTGGCGTACGGCCCGCCACGCCACCGGACGATTGACCAGCGCATCAGCCCAGTATTCGCCAGGAAGGGAGGTAACCCAGGCAGGCGGCGGCCCCGCGCGGAACAAATCCGCGATGTTGCGCAGAAAGATCCGCACCCACGGCTCAGGCTCAATCACCAGCTGAAGGCCGCGATCAGAAGCCGTAACTGCTTCATTTATAACCGCTTTTTTCGCCAACTGCATTTATCTTGACTTCCGGGCCAGTAGAAAGATTATATCTGTATACCAACATGAACCATCCCATGCTTTTCCTTAGAAGAATCATAGGTTTCCTGACCCTGGTTACCATCGCGGTTGCCTGCGCGGCCCAGAGCGGGCTTTCCACGCGCGGACAAAACCGGCTCGGCCAGCAGGAGGCTGCCCCCATTATTCCGCATGCCGCGGAAGATATCTCCGGCATGTACAGCTTTCTCAAGGAGGGAGAGTTCGTCCAGATCAACCTGGAAAAGGCCGCCGTTACCGGCTACATCTCCCGCATGGGCGTTTCAGACAGCGATAGCGGCGTCTTTATGGACCAGTTCTTTGCCCAAGCCGACGTGCAGGACCACGCCGTCTCATTCACCACCCGTCAGCTGCACGGCACGTGGTATGAATTCAAGGGCAAATTTGACCGTGGCTCGGCCAGGACCAAGGCGGACGACGGATATTACGTTCTTCGCGGGACGTTGAAGGAGCTCTCCACCAACGCCGATAAGAGCATCGCCACCAGATCGCGCGAAGTCGAGTTCAAACTACTCGCCCAGCCGGACGACTCCGACGAGGCAGCGCCGGTCAAAGACAAGAAGCCGAAATAGCTGCTGCTGGAACACCCCCTTTGAAAACCCAACCGGAGTAAGCGAAGGGATTATCAAAGGAAGCGGTGGGAGCCAGGAAGAAATCGATTCAGCCCGTAGAGAGGGAATCAGGTGACCGGTCATGGAAGACGGCAGGCGCAGGTTAATCTGGCACGGAATGTTCCTGTTCTTACTCGGTCTGCTCACGGGCTTTGTTGAGCAGAAGTTCGTCAACCCGCGCATGGGGCTGGCCGCACATCTGGAAGGCGTGATGAATGGGACGTTTCTCATCGCGTTGGGAGCCGTATGGGCGGAGGTGCGACTCGCTCCGCGATTGAAGATTGCGGCCTACTGGAGCGCGCTGTACGGCGCATACGCAAATTGGGCGGCCACAACTCTGGGTGCGGCCTTCGGCGTAGCGGCCCTTTCTCCCATTACCAGCGCCGGTCACAGCGCCCTGCCCTGGCAGGAAGGACTGGTGACGGTACTCTTTATGACCATCGGGATCACAACCGTTGGCTCATCTCTCATCGTCCTTTGGGGGCTGCGCCGGGCGGCGACCTCATGATCCATAGCCGCTGGTAGCGCAAGCTGATTGGTTTTCCTCTGTGTTCCTTCGTGTCCTTTGTGGTAAGTGTTTTTGGGGTCTTCAATTGCCAATTTTGGCAATGCCGGGGCCCCCAGCAAGCCTGACTTTGGCTTGATGGGGTGGAAGGCCGGGGCCCCCAGCAGGCCCGACTTTGGCTTGATGGGGTGGAAGGCCGGGGCCCCCAGCAAGCCCGACTTTGGCTTGATGGGGTGGAAGGCCGGGGCCCCCAGCAAGCCCGACTTTTTGGCTTGACGGGGTGGAAGGCCGGCGATTTTGGCAATCTCTTCGCCCCCCACCCGCCATTTTTTCACTTCTGTTGAAAACAAAAGCACTTCTGCAAATCGATGCTCGCATCACGCCTGGGTGTCGCTTGCGTGATCCTTGGGTGTCCCTTGGGTGACCCAAGGGTGACCCAATCCCAACCCCAACAGGCAGAGGGTCGCAATTCTTAGATTTTGCTTTGGCTGATTGCTAAGTGCTGAGTGCTGACTGCTAATTTTTCAAAGACCAATCCACTTCCAACCCCTGAGGGCTGCCATACTGTAGCGCTCTTTGATAAGCGAATCAATTGAGAATTAGGACACGTCTTGACAAGACCGGGCCGCGGAACTGTTCGTTTTCGCTCGAGTGTCCGCCGTTGCCCTTGGAAGGCGCGGCGGTCTCAAGGGTGGCAAAGCAAGGGCTGAAAGCATGTCGCCAGAACGGGCGGAAGGAAATAGCCCAGAAGGCATCGAAGGCCCACTGGGCTAAAAGGGGTTAGAAAAATACGGCTGGGGACACATGAAAACGCGCACTTAGCCGCGTGATGTGATCTTTAGAAAGGTCACGTTTCCCGTTCAATACATCCGAGACAATGCTTTCAGTACCGAACACATCCACCAAATCCTTTTGGCGAAGGCCATGTTGTTCCATCAGATGGCGAATAATGTCTAATGGCCCAGCGTCGGGAACCGGATAATATCTTGATTCATACTGTTCCACCAAAACAGTCAGTAACTCAATCAGTTTTGCTTGGGCAGAGGTCGCCTTTTTCATGCTAGTAAGCTTTTCAAGTAGTGCGATAAATGCCGCATTCTGCTGCTCACTCTGAATTACTTCCGGCTGGATTTCTTTGAGCAAAGCTCCATAATCAATTGCTACTGCGTTCATGGCCTCCATGCCCCCTTGTCATACTCTTTGTGGGTTAACAGATGTTTCACAAAGATCATTTGCCAGCGATACTCAATTTTTACGATTAAGCGATAATTGCCGCCCTTGATATTGAATACCATAAACGGGTTTACATAGTCCGCGTGTGGATACACGGCTTTGACTTCGGTTATGTTGCTCCAGGTCGCGCAAGTCGCTACTTTGTGCCACTCAGAAATTGGGCCTTCGAGGGTAGGGTCTCGGGCTATTGCCTCCCTCCACGCGCTTTTGCTAATGACGTGCACTAGATTAGACGCTTCGCATCCTGCGAAGTTGCCAGGAATATTCGCAAAATGCGAACTTTTTCACAAGACACAAAATGTAGGGTACATGGAAGGTAAGCAACTCTATGTATAGTATAAAAATTCGCATTTTGCGAAATTTTGCTTGACTGACTCTACCCTGCCGCTCAAGCATTTCGGAATGGCGCGTCAAGATTGAATTTGCAGTGTGTTGGTCCCCGTCGGCACGCCAGCGGGACTCGTGGTTGCTCCGGCGGGCTTACTTTGTTAAGCGGAGACTTAATAAAGTTAAGTGCAATGACAAAGGCTGTGGTTTATGCGCTAACATTTTTTCGTTTTTCTATTGCCTTTCGCGTATTACTGCGGGTATAAGTTTAAGCGGACCGCGCCAGTGCGCTAACACCGGCGCAGCCCTAACCACAAATCACCTTCCAAAGAAAGGCGACTCATGGCTGACCGTAAGACTAACCGTTCCAGCAAACAACCTTCAAGTTACCACCGCTTCCCAGAGGTCAAAGGGAAGGTCGTCTCACTGGTTGAAGTTGACGACAACGCTTCAGCAATCCTCATTATGTTTGAGGACAACACCGTTCTCGGCTTCGACATTGATTCCAGTCATGTCGTATTTCCCCAGTTGTCAGACCGGAAAAAGGGAAACTGGAAATCCATCAAACAGTGGCGACCAATCTACAGCCCAATATCCATGGTCAAATGGCCGTAAAAACCTAACCCTCACACATCCTAACCACGAACCCGCCTCCGGGCGGGTTTTGTCGTCTTGCGCTTGCTTGAGGAGGCGGGTCAAGCGATGATGGGGGTGCAATTGAGGGGCGATTTGAGCAATTGCATAATTCATTCGCCTCAACAAATTTAGAGAAAGTTGCTATGCCATGATCGGTTCATACATGGATGAGAGCTTTGATATCCCGCCGAATCACGGCATCTTTGCGGTCGGCGGCATTATGGCGCGAGGTGTCCCGATCTTTGAACTAGAGCGGCGATGGGAAAAATTACTAAAACGCCCAGACATTGATATCGAATATTTCAAGGCATCTCAGTGTCAGGCAGGCACCAAGCAATTTAAAAAGTTCGTCTCTGATCCCAAGAATATAACTCCGTCCGAGCGCACAAGACTTGATTCCATTAGTTTGGAATTCCTAGATACGATAGCGCATATGCCGCTTGAACCAAACTCATTCTTGGTTGCCACTGGGATTGGCGTTGTGCAAGAGGATTTTTATGAAGTCATCAAAGACGATTATGCTCGCTCTGTGCTCGGGAATAGCCCGTACTTCCTAGCCTATCATTTGGCGATGATTCAATGTGCATGGTCCATGAAGACTATGCACGATGATGATAAACGGTTTGATGACTCTGTTTCTTTCATCTGTGATCTATGCGAGGAACACAGCGATGCGTCTTACGAGGCATACCGATTGCTAAAAGAGAAAAACCCTAAAGCTGCTGCATACATGGGTGTTTATGGCGCGGAGGATGAAAAACAATGCTTTCCACTTCAGGCCGCAGATGCAGTCATTTATGAAATACGAAGGGCATTTCATGTGGCTCTGGGGCAGCGCAAAGAACAATTAAGAAAACAGTTCAACATCTTAGACAACAAGGCGCTGTTTGCAATGCAGCATTGCAGCAAAAAGAATTTGCTTCACATCGTGGCAACGCATAAACCAGGAGAGCCGTTCAAATTGGACGAGATAATGGATGATAAATTCAATGAAGACATCCGATTCTGAATTTAAAGTTTTTCCGCATTAAACGAAGCGCCAAGGAAAGGCAGCAACAAAAGAACAGGAAGCACAAGCCTAAGAAAACCACCGCACGCGGCATCACCCGCGATTCTGGCGGCGATACTTAAAGCACTCTCTATCAGGGCTGCTCTGTCCAAGGGGCTAGAGCAGTTTTAGTGTTAGCGAAACCTTCTAACTCGTCATCCCGACGGCCGTTAAGCGAGCCGCGCGTTTTCGCCGGGGTCCCCAACACGCGCGGGTTTCGCGTGATGGGGTGGTCATCAGCGCGCGAGTAGGCCGGAGGGACCTTGCGCTTGCCTTAAAAAGTTTACGTTATCTATAAGCTCTAGATCAGGTTCCTTTCCTTCACCTTCAAATACTGGTTCACCAGATCAGTGGTAAGGCGGCTGGGGGCAATCTCCAGAGCAAGAGCGCCTTTGTTCCGCACTTTGCCGATCAGCGATTCGCGCCGGTGGACCATCTCCTGCGCGGCGGCGATTTCATACATCTCCGCGGCGTCCGCGGGAGTTCTGATGGCAAGCGCGTTGAGGTCAGTCTGTGCGATCACGGTAAACAGCAGCAGGTGCTTGGAGAGGATACGCGAGGCGCTCTCAATCACCTCCGGCGTCATTGAGGTGTCGGCAAGGTCTGTAATCCAGATGATGAGCGCGCGCTGTTTTTGCAGTTGCAGCAGCACGGAAGCGGCACGGAGATGGTCGGCTTCCGCAATTTCTTCATGGGTTGAGGCCAGGCTTTCCATGATGGCGCGCATGTGGGTGAGGCCGCGTCCCAGGCCCACGCGCTGCTGGATGTCACGGCCATAGACGATCAGCCCGGTGCGGTCGCCGGAGTAGAGCGCAATCTGGGCCAGGGAGAGCGCGGCGTTTACAGCCAGGTCGAGCTTGCTCAGCTCGCCTACGCGCGCGCGCAGGAGCCGGCCGGCGTCCAACACGATCCAGACGGCCTGGCTGCGCTCAACCTGAAAGAGCTTGGTCACGTATTTGCCGCGGCGGGCGGTGGCGGTCCAGCAGATGTTGCGGAACTCGTCTCCGGGCTGGTATTCGCGCAGGCTCTCAAATTCGCGTCCCACGCCGCGCTGGCGGATCAGCCGGCGTTCCAGCTCGATCTGCCGCGCGCGAGAGAGATAAATGTTCTGGCGCTTGGCGTCTTCCAGATCGGGGAAGACGCGGACGGTCTGTTTGAGATCGGCGCGGGCCCAGCGTTCGGCAAAGTGCGATCCGCTCTGGTAGCGCAGGTAGACCGGTCCCAGAGTGACGTCGCCACGCTCCAGCGGGCGGGCGGTATAACTTGCAGAGCCGGAATCATTGGCGGGGGCGTTGATTTGAAGCGAAGGCGGTTCAGCGATCAGCGATCTGGGAGCGTCGTCAATCACGCTACAGGAAACGTACACGCGGCTTTGATTGCGGACTTCCAGCGTTACCTGAGTGTTGTTGCTGAGCGAAGGCGCGCCCGCCCACGAACGTTCAACCACAAGGCGCTCAGGTCGCGGCAGCCGCGCAAGATCAACCGCCCAGGCGATGAGCGCGCAGGCGTCCCATGCAGCCATGACCAGAAGAAAGCGCACGTCCCAGAAAGCGGGCACGGCCCAGAGCACGCCCAGCAGCGTGACGAGAAAGAAGCGCCGTCCAAAGGCAAAGCTCAAGCGTTTGGCGCTCTGGGCGCGAACGCTCACCGGCTCCGGCGCAAGGTGCGTTGGCATTTATTTTGGGACCTCAACCGAGCCGGTGATCTCGCTCAGCACGCGGTCGCTGTCAAGGCCTTCCAGCTCGGCTTCCGGCTTCATCATCACGCGATGGCGTAACACGGGCAGCACGGAGGATTTCACGTCGTCGGGAATGATGTAGTCGCGACCTTCCAGCGCGGCATTGGCTTTGGCCACCATCATCAGGCTGATGGCGGCGCGCGGACTGGCGCCCAGTGCAAGGGCCGGCCATCCGCGAGTGCGCCGGATGATTTCAACAATGTAGCGGAACAGCGCAGCTTCTACTTTGACTGTTCTGATCTCCGCTCGCGCCCGCGCCAGCACGTCTTCAGGGAGAGCGGAGAGATGGGCGGCATCAAGGTTGTGCGCGTCAAATCCTTCATGATGGTGCTGAAGAATGGTGACTTCATTCTCCGCCGAGGGATAGCCGACCTTGATTTTGAGCAGAAAGCGGTCCAGTTGAGCTTCCGGCAAAGGGTATGTGCCTTCAAACTCAATGGGGTTTTGCGTGGCGAAGACAGTAAAAAACTGTGACAGAGGGTGTGTTATGCCGTCAATGGTGATCTGGCGCTCTTCCATGGCTTCCAGCACCGCGGCTTGCGTGCGCGGAGGCATGCGGTTGACTTCGTCCGCCAGCAGAAAATCAGTAAAGAGCGGCCCGCGGTGCAAAGTAAACGTGCTGGTGGAATGGCTGAGCACATTGCTGCCGATGATGTCTGCCGGCATCAGGTCAGAGGTGCACTGCACGCGGCGGAATTCCAGCGTAAACAGCCGGGCAAAGCCCTTGATCACCAGCGTCTTGGCGATTCCGGGCACGCCTTCAAGAAGCGCATGGCCTCCGCACAAAACCGTCAGCAGGCACTGGTTGATCAGCTCTTCCTGGCCTACGATGACTTTGGCCAGCTCAGTTCGTCCGTGCGTGAGCACCTGTGACACGTTCTGCATGAAGGTTGGTCTCCTGTCTTTGCGTCGAAATCAATTTCAAATTCTGGGTGTGAAAGCTGAGCTGTTGTACCAGATCCAGCGCGAGTGGTTCCGCCAGCTCCGGCGCGTGCAAGGCGCTTTCAATCTGCTGCAACAGCTCTGCCAGCGAATCGTCTTTATAACGCAGCCGGTTTTTTATTGCGCGGGCCAGGTCTGCCGCGGGGACATCGGCATTGATCCCAAGTTGTCGTGTGGCCAGCGTGCGGAACCGGACGTAAGGAATCGCCAATGCTGAATGGACCGCATTCGCGCGCCGGTAGAGCTTGCCCAGAGTATGAACAAACTCCAGCGGAGAGAGCCTTGAAGCTTCCGGCAGCGGATGAACGGGCCCGTTACGCCGCGAGAAGGTAAAAATGAGAGCAAGAAAAATCAGCAGGCCTTGCAGCAATCCATATCGAAGAGGAGGATCACCGATGTATGCGCCGAGCGAACTTGTTGTGCCGTGAAAATATTCGTCCCAAAAAACCTGGACCTCACCGGCCTCACCCAGCGAATTCAGCAGCAGCGCCAGGTTGCCGGACCTGGAGATGGCGGCGTTGGTCAACGGTGTGTTGGCTCCCCACCAGATGACTTCACCCAGGCCGACTTTGTAAGAGACAACAATAGGGCGGCCGTCGTCCGCGTAGTGGGCCAGAGACGCAGTAGAACGGCCTTTCCAATACGCGGTGGGCGACATCTGAATTGTGCCGCCGCGCGTCAGCGGCGTCAGCATTTGCGGTTGGTATTCTTTCCAGCTCGGGGCCGGTAAAGGCTCGGCATCGGATTCCGCGTGGGGCAGATAAAAAGACGAGCTCACTCCGGTAGCCAGGATTTTTCCGCCACGGCTCAGGTAGTTTTGCAGTGCGGTTTTTTCTTCAGCTAACGGAGGCCGAAAAGGCGATGCCAGCACCAATACGGTATGCGCAGGATTGTCCGGAAGTTCGGTTGGAGATTGCTCCCACCGTTCCACCTTGTAGCCTGCGTCCTGCAGAAGAAGGAAGGCCGCTTTTGCGCCCGGCCCCTGCGCTGAATACGTGCTGGGAACTCGGGACTCATCTTCTTCCGGCGAAAGAACTGCCAGCGCCACAATCACAAGAACGATGAACACGCCGGCCCAGATCAAAAGCTTGCGGTCGCTCTGGTCGATGTTCACCGGCATCCCAGTTTCTCCAACTGGCCCAGCGCTTCTTGAAAATCCGCCTCGGCCGCGCTTCCATAGCCATACCACACCACTTCTAGTTTGCGCGTGAGCGCCGCCAGCACGGGATATTGCGCCGCTCGCGTACCGATCAGCCGCAGGTACTCGCGTGGGGTTCGCGCGCGATTCGGCTTCCAGGCGCCATGCTCTTCCAGGTATGAAATTCCGGCCCAATACGCCATGTGGATTGCGTTGCGCCAATCCTGCTGTTGCGCCAGTGCCCGGGCGTCCGCCAGCCATGTGCGCCAGCCGCGTGCTGAAGGAGCAAACGGAATGATTTCCCGTTCCGGAATGTCTTCCTGCGGACGCCGCAAGCGGCGTATCGTCCACAACAGCAATAGCGTAACTGCCGCGCCAACCAGCAGATAAATAATCAGCCGCATCCAATCGAAATTGCCACTGCCCCGAAACATCAGCTTGCTGAGTATTCGCGATAACCATCTGTAAATGCGTGACAGCAAAATGTCCTTGGCGCTGGGGCCCTGCACTTTTTTGAATTCGTGCCGCGAGAGGATTTGATCGAGCTTGCCATGTGCAGAGCTGAGATCGGCGCTGTGTTTCTCATAGCTCTCGGCAGCGGCGATAGTCGCCTGTGTATAACTTTGGATTTGCGGCAAAAGCTCCTGGCGTTTTTTCTCGTCCGCGGCAGCAAAGGCCGCAAGGTTGTCTTTGAGAGTTTTATTATTGACGCTGATCTCGCCCGAGCTGGTCGTGACTGAAACGTGGTCAGGAATGTCTTTTACAACGTCGCCGGCGGTTTCCGGATGAAGCTGCAACGCATCCACTTTCGCATTTATAGTCTGCAACTGTTGCCGGTATTCAGAAACGGGGATGCTTTCCGCCCGGACGCGTGGAGCGCAAAAGAGCGCAATCAGCGCAAGCGGCGCTACCATTCCGGTAATTTTGCGGTGTTTCATCCGAGCGCGGGCGGCACGGCGGCGGCCGCCGGTTGTGAGGCTTGCTGCTGCCCCACGGCTTCCATCATCAATTGCAGATCAAAAGCCTCTTTGCGAACTCGCTGATCATAGTAAATAAGCGCAATCGCGGTGGTCGCGATAGGGTTTGCTATCACGCCGGCGATGAATCCTCCTAGATGCTGCAAGATTATTCCAATCACGGCTTGCTTATTGTGCATTGCCACCAGATAGAGCTGTCCTGGCACCGCAAGGACCAGTCCCAAAACAACGCTTAGGACCCAGGTCAACAGATGGACGAGGATCAGACGCCAGACTGAATCTTTGGTAAGGTGCCAGCTGCGCCGAAGAGATACGCCAACAGGCAGTTTCTCTAGAATGCAGGCGGGGACAGCGAGAGAGAGTCTGCTATAAAGAAACAGTGCTGCCAGGATTGCCGAAGCAAAAATACCCACCGCCCAGATCACGGCGATAATCACTCCGATGCTGGCAAACCCGCCGCCACCGAATATTCGGGAAGAACCAGCAGTCACGGTGATCACGATGATCGCAATCACCTCGCCTATCATCAGCGATCCAAAGACGATCAGTCCAAGCAGTACAATCACCCCCAGAACTCTCCAGAACCGGGAAAACACCTGCTTGTAAGCCTGCCCTATGGTGATGCTTTCACCCAGATGCAGCTTGGAAACCCCATAGACCGTGGCGCCTCCAGCCAGCGCGTTACCCACCAGATAAATCACGCCATAGCAGCCAAAGTAGCCCAGAAATAAAATTGCCAAGAGCTCAGGGGCCTGATTTTGACCCCCACGGGGTGGCATTCCAAGAGGAATGAACAACAATTGCATGATCAGCAGTAATGCCGGTAACAGTGATCCAATTCCGGCAAGCAACACGAAATTGTTCCTGTAGATGTAAAACGTCCGGTCCAGCACTTGCGAAGTGCTCATCGGTCGCAAAGCCAGGTCCATAAAAAGCGTTTCTCCGTGGGGGTGAGGGCTGATAGTAGCACAGAATATTTAATGATATAGCGTTCAAGATGATAGATGTGCCACCGTGGCATAAAAAGCCGGCAGGCCCATGGAATCCATCCCTCTAACAGCACAGCAGAAAAGAGACGGGCAGATGTGTAGCCCTGTTGATTTTTCTGCCCCGCCATCCTTCTGTTAGGATTACCAGCTTCCTTAAGGCAACTGTTGAAAGAGGTGCACTCATGAAAATGCTTACCATCTTCACCGCCAGCCTGGTCATGGTTTCAGCCGCGGCAGGGCAGGAGCAGAACCTGAAAGTCCCGATCGTGAACCATTACATTCGCTGCGGTGCTTTGGTGCAGCCGGAGAGCGGCAAGATCCAGCGCAACGTGCTGATTACCATTCAGGGTGAGCGCGTGCATGAAGTTCAGGAAAATGCGGCTGCTCCGGCAGGGGGCCAGGTCATTGATCTCTCTGACCATACCTGCCTGCCTGGTTTGATCGATACGCATACGCACGTTCTTTTGCAGGGCGACATCACCGCCGCTGACTATGACGAACAACTCCTGAAGCAATCCAACGCCTACCGGGCCATTCTGGGAACAAGATCAGTGCGGCGCGCGCTCGATTACGGCTTCACCACTATCCGCGATCTTGAGACGGAGGGAGCGGGCTACGCTGACGTTGATTTGAAGAAGGCCATTAACAGCGGAGTAATTCCCGGACCGCGCATGAAGGTGGCTACCCGCGCCATGGACGTTACCGGAGCCTATCCGTTGAGCGGCTATTCTCCAGATGTCCCGGTGCCTCACGGCGTGCAGATTGTTGACGGGCCTGACAACGCGCGCAAGGCCGTGCGTGAGCAGATCAGCTTTGGCGCGGACTGGATCAAAGTTTATTCAGACCGCAGTTATTTCGTCCGTCCGGACGGCGTGCTTGACGATATTCCAACCTTCACCATGGACGAGCTGCGCGCCATTGTCGATGAATCCCATCGCCAGCACCATAAGGTCGCCTCCCACGCCATGGCGTTGAAAGGCGTCCACAATTCCGTGGAAGCAGGCGTGGATTCAATCGAGCACGGCAACTATATTACTGAAGCGGATTTGAAAACCATGGTGCAGAAGGGCATCTTCTACGTCCCCACCATTTATGTAGGCGAATATGTGGCCCAGGGCCGTGCCGCCGCGGGAGCCAAAGTCTGGCTGGAGATGATCAAGATCCATGAAGACACCTTCCGCCGCGCCGTTGCCGCTGGCGTAAAGATTGCGTTCGGCACGGACGTAGGCGGTTTTGACTGGGGTGTCAATCCGGCCGTGGAATTCCCTTACATGGTGAAATATGGGATGACTCCGGCACAGGCGATCCGCTCAGCCACTTCGGCCGCAGCGGAATTGTTGAGCATGCAAAATGACGTTGGCAGCATAGCCCCGGGAAAATTTGCTGACGTAGTAGCGGTAAAGGGCGATCCTCTTGCTGACATAACCCTTTTACAGAAGATTGACTTCGTAATGAAAGGCGGCGAGGTGCATAAATCAGCCGCTCACTGAGTCCAACCCAGCAGCGCGGAAATGAATCTATACAGCTTGGATGCTATTGTGGATCATTCTCGGCATGGGATGGCTGGCAATACTATTTGCGGGAGTCTCCCTGTTCCGCATTGCCGGCTACGCGGATAAAAAACTGCGCCGATTGGCCGACCGCCCGCGGTACCGTAATGACCGGGCTGCCTGATTTCTGCCGTTTGCGGCCCTGGGCAATTCTTCCCGCAAGTCACACTTGGATACCTACTGGGTTGTAACAATCCAGAGCGGAGCAACACCTTGCGGGAATGGGGAGTTTGGCAGAAGACTCAAAGAGCCGTCTGCGGCCTTGATGCCGAAAGCAGAGATATTTGTGGTTCCTACGTTGGCAACATAGAGAAATGTGTTGCTCACATCCACGGTCAAAAATGATGGTTGCGGCGTTCCTGTTGTCACCAGTGTATAAGGCGAACCGGTGATTTGGGTCAAAGAGCCAGCGCTGATCTTGAAGGCTGAAACATTGTTCGATCCCTGGTTGGCCGAGTAGAGGAATGAAGCGGTTGAGTCTATTGCAATCGAAACAGGGGTTGTGCCGGTGGTGAATGGTGAACCCGCTACTGCCGTGAGCGTCCCGGTGCCGGAGATACTAAAGCTTGCGATCTTGCTATTGGCTGAATCGGCTGCATACAGAAACTGTCCCTTGGGATCAATCGTAATTCCCGCCAAGGTGGCGCCGGCTCCCGCGGTAAAAGGCGAACCTGCCACCGGAGAAAGCGTGCCATTGGCCGCAATGGCAAATCCTGAAATTGTGCCCAGCGCGCCGTTGCCAACATACAGAAACCCTGCGGTGGGTGATACTGCCATGGACTGTGGATTGGCCGCGGTGGCAACCGGCGAACCAATCGCCGTCAGCAGACCGCGTGCTGTATCAATACTGAAAGCGGAGATCGAAGCAGAACCCTGGTTCAGAACATACAGAAATGTGCCGGTGGAGTTAATCCCGGCGGCTACCGGTGCGGTCTGCACAGGCGTGGGCGGCAGGGCTGTCCCAATCGGTGTAAGTATCCCGTTCACATGGTCCACGGTAAAACCGGAGACGGTATTGGAAGTCAGGTTCGGCACATAAAGAAAATTTTTTGAGGGATGCAGCGCGAGGGAAACCGGGCGCGGGTTTGTGGCGAATGAGGCAACCGCCAACGGCGCAAGATCACCGGTGCTCTTCTCTGCCAGTCCTCGAATCCCATTGTCTCCCGTGCCTACGACATACATGAAGGCCAGTGTCGGCGCCGTGGAGCTATTGCTTGATCCCAGACACCCACTCAAGAAAACGATGATCAATAATAATGACGTAACGGTGATGAGTGCTTTCATTCGGTGCTTCCTCATTCTTCAGAAAAAATTGGGACCCGAGTTTTTGATGCACGCGCAAAATGGTGCTTTGGCCCGGGCTATCAACCTTGGCAAGCCGCAAATCAGTCTAGCTGTTTGCCCCTATTCTATCCACTGGGGCGCGCGTTGTCTTCTAATGGCCGTAGCTCCGCCCAGGCGCTTTCTCCGGAACGTCTCTGCGTGGACTTTCTTGCGGGAATAGACTTGAATATTCATTGGCTGTAAAGCTGTTAAGCCGGCTTATCTGATGGAAACCCTGCCTGCCTCATTGCCGAAGCGAATGGCACGCGTGATTCTGCGTGGTACCAGCCTGGCCTGGGGCGTTGCTGCCTGCCTGTCTGAATACCTTCTGCGCCGGCTTGCCGGACGGCTGCCGGAACAAACGCGCATTGAAGTCCTGCACCGCTGGTCCCGGCGGACGCTTCCTCGCATGGGCATCACGCTGGATGTGACTGGTTTGCCTCCCGGTACGGGGTTGATCGCCAGCAATCATCTCAGCTATCTGGATATCATGGTCTACAGTGCCGTCGCGCCGTGCGCTTTTGTTTCCAAACGCGAAGTGCGCACCTGGCCTGCCGTGGGATGGATCGCCACACTGGCCGGAACAATTTACGTTGACCGCTCCCGCCGCAGTGAAACCCACACCATCCAGCCGGAGATTCAGTCGGCCCTGGCCAGCGGCCTGCGCCTGGTGCTCTTCCCTGAAGGGACCAGTTCAGATGGCTCAAGCCTGCTGCGCTTTCACTCTTCACTGTTCCAGCCTGCCGTTGATTTGCAGGCCCCGGTTTCAGCCGCCAGCATTGCGTACACCGTGCATGGAGGCAACGCCGGAACTGACGCATGTTACTGGGGAGAAATGACTCTGTTTCCCCACCTCATCAATCTTCTGGGAAAGCATTCCGTCCGCGTCGCTGTAAAATTTTCCCACGATTCCTTTCGCTTCTCTGACCGCAAGCAGGCCGCGCAACAGATGCACCATGAAGTGGAGCGGCTCAGGCTGGCAGGAGTGGCAGTGGCAAAATGAACACGATGCGCGATTTTTCTGATGTCTCCGCGGAACCCGCGGTCCATGGTTTTCTTCACGAACCGGCGCAGCCCAATGGAGATGCCCTGGTGCTGACCCACGGAGCTGGGGCTAACTGCCAGTCAAAATTGCTGACTGCGGCAACCAATGCATTTGCAGACGCCGGCTATCTTGTGCTGCGCTGTGATCTGCCCTTTCGCCAATC
This sequence comes from Terriglobia bacterium, assembly GCA_020072585.1. GTDB lineage: Bacteria > Acidobacteriota > Terriglobia > Terriglobales > Acidobacteriaceae > Angelobacter. The sequence continues at coordinate 68,735 of JAIQGL010000004.1, forward strand.
GAAATCTTACGGGCCGCCATTCCCCGCAATGGCTGCGCGCGACCGTGAAGGTCTGCGCCGGGCTGTAGAAGTCTTGCGGTCAAAGACTGCCGGACGGATATTTCTCGGCGGACATTCCTATGGCGGCCGCCAGGCAAGCATGCTCGCCGCCGAGCAGCCACAATTGACGGCGGGACTTCTCCTGCTCTCCTACCCGCTCCATCCTCCGCGTAAACCGGCGGAGCTACGCACCAAACACTTTCCTCAACTCAACACGCCTGTAATGTTTATCCACGGCGCGCGCGATCCTTTCGGCTCACGCCAGGAGATGGAGTCAGCCCTGGCCCTGATACCGGCGCGGAAATCGCTGGTCGAAATCGAAGGCGCCGGTCACGATCTCCTGGGCAAAAAAGCCAACAATGAGCTTCCCGCAAGAATCGTGCAAAGCTTCCAGGGATTTTTTAAGAGCTGATCTAATCGCTGGCACGCGCCATGCCGGTCTTTGGCACCCGCGGGGTGCCCTTTTCCAGCTCCTGTTTGGCGATCGCTTCTGTATGAACTTCGTCAGGCCCATCGGCCAGACGCAGTGTTCTTACATTGGCCCATGCGCCGGCCAGGAACGTGTCCTGGGAAACGCCCGCGCCGCCATGTGCCTGAATGGCGCGGTCCAGCACGCGCAGAGTTACATTCGGCGCCACCACTTTGATCATGGCAATTTCCGCTCGCGCGGTTTTATTTCCCACCGTGTCCATCATGTAGGCCGTCTTCAGCGTAAGCAGGCGGGCCTGCTCAATCTCCATGCGTGAGAGAGCGATGTCCGCCCGTAGAGTGCCTTGCTCCGCCAGCGGCTTGCCGAAAGCCACGCGCGACTTCACACGCTGGCACATCGTTTCCAGCGCGCGTTCCGCTACCCCGATGCAACGCATGCAGTGGTGTATGCGTCCCGGCCCCAGCCGGCCCTGCGCGATTTCAAATCCCCGGCCTTCGCCCAGAAGCATGTTCGTTATGGGTATGCGCACATTCTCATAACTCACTTCGCCATGACCGTGTGGAGCGTGGTCATAACCAAATACCGTAAGCATCCGCTCGGTCTTTACTCCGGGTGCGTCCGTGGGCACCAGGACCATGGACTGTTGCTGGTAGCGCTTGGCCGTGGGATCTGTCTTGCCCATGAAAATAGCGATCTTGCACCGCGGGTCGCCTGCGCCAGAGGACCACCACTTGCGTCCGTTTAATACGTACTCGTTTCCTTCGCGGCGAATGCTGGCTTGAATATTGGTTGCGTCGGAGGAGGCAACATCTGGCTCGGTCATGGCGAAACAGGAGCGTATTTCGCCTTCCAGCAGGGGTTTCAGCCACCGCTCCTTCTGTTCTGGAGTGCCATAACGCGCCAGCACCTCCATGTTTCCTGTGTCCGGCGCGGAGCAGTTAAAAACTTCCGGAGCCATGATGCTGCGGCCCATGATCTCGCACAGAGGCGCATATTCAAGGTTGGTGAGCCCTGCGCCGTGCTCTTTGTCCGGCAAAAAGAGGTTCCACAAGCCGGCGGCGCGCGCTTTTGGCTTGAGTTCCTCAATCACCTTGGTGGGGGCCCAGCGGTTGGCCTCGATTTCCTGATAGAAGCGCGCTTCATTGGGATAAATATGTTCGTCCATGAACGCGCTGAGGCGCTGCAGCAGTGCTTTTACTTTGTCGCTGTAATCAAAATTCATATCGTTCCTTCAGGATTGCGCGGGGGCCCTATTAGGCTAGTCGATTATTCTCGATTCATCAAATGAATCATTCGAATAGTGTAAGATTTGTGCCGTGCATTTGAGCCAGGTCGATCTCAACCTGTTCGTGGTCCTTGAGGCCATCTACCGTGAAGGCAACCTGACGCGCGCGGGCCGCCAGCTTAAACTCACGCAGCCGGCCATGAGCCACGCCCTGAAGCGCCTGCGTGAACTCCTGAAAGACCCTTTGTTCATCCGTGAGGGCGCAAACATGGTGCCCACCCCTTTCAGCCGTAACATGATCAATGAAGTGCGTCAGGCATTGCAAATCCTGGAAGTGAATCTTTATGAGAACCGCAATTTTGATCCGGCGCATACGCGGCGTGATTTTCAAGTCGGCTTCTGGGAGCTGATGGAATCCACTATCCTCCCCTCGCTGGTCAAGGCCATGGTCAAAGCCGCGCCGGAGATTTCCATTACCACGCTGCGGGTCAAAAGACGCGAGATTGAAACCGAGCTGGCCAGCGGAACTCTGGACCTGGCACTGGACATTCCCATTACCATGAGTGACAGCATCCGTCACCAACCGCTGTTTTCTGATCGTGTGGTGGTGATGGCACGGGCAGGGCATCCCGCGATCAGCGGTGAACTTGATCTGGACACATATCTCCGGCAGGACCACATCCTGGTTTCTTCCCGCCGTCTGGGCCCCAGCCTGGTAGATGCGGAGTTGAATCGTAAAGGCCGGAAGCGCAGGATAGTTCTTCGCTGCCAGCACTATTTTGCGGCGTGCCGGGTGGTGGGCGAAACTGATATGTTGCTGACCATACCGGAACACTATGCGCAAATGCTCAACACCGGCTTTCATAACCGCCTGTACCCGTTTCCGCTGAAGAGCCTGCAACAGCTTGAGATCCACATGTACTGGCATGAGAGCGCGGAGAATGATCCGCCCAACCGCTGGTTGCGCGAGCAGATCAAGCAGGTGGTTGACAAGTCACTGGCTGAAGTGAGTGAACCGGAGTCGAAACGTCGGGCGCCTCCCGTAAAAAGGCGGCCGAGCGCGCGTCCATCAAGGAGAAATCAATGAAAGCCGCAGTCTTGCAGGAATTGAAAAAGCCCCTGACGTTTGCGGAGATTGAACGTCCCCGGCCCGGCGACGATGACGTATTGATCCAGGTGGAAGCCTGCGGTGTCTGCCACTCTGATTTGTCCATTGCTGACGGTGACTGGAAGCAGTTTGCCGCCATCACCAAGACGCCGCTCGTGCTGGGACATGAAGTCGCGGGCCGGGTGGTGGAAGCGGGTTCCGCGGTCCGCGACCTCAAAATTGGTGACCGCGTCGGCGTACCCTGGATTTACTGGAGCTGCGGCGAGTGCGAGTTCTGCCGTGAAGGCTATGAAAATCTCTGCTCGAAACAGAAGATCACGGGCTTGACCGTGGATGGAGGCTATGCGGAATTTGTGAAAGCACCGGCCAGCCACGCCACAAAAATTCCTGACGCGGTGTCTTCCGTCCAGGCCGCGCCTCTCTTCTGCGCGGGTGTGACGGTCTATCGCGCCATCAAGCAGGCCAAGCCGCAGCGCGGACAGCGGTTGGCTGTCTTCGGTATCGGCGGACTCGGACATCTGGCCATTCAAGTCGCCGTGCATCTGGGGCTTGAAGTTACGGCCGTTGACGTTGCTGACGACAAGCTGGTACTGGCCAAGGCACTTGGCGCCACCAATACTTTCAACTCTACCACCACCAACGTGGTGAAAGAACTGCGCCGCCGCGGCAGCGCACACATCGTGCTGGTTGCATCCGGTTCCAAAGCGGCGTATGACACTGCGTTTTATTGCGTGCGTCCCACCGGTACTCTGCTTGCTGTGGGATTGCCGTCGGCTGAAATTTCTTTTCCCGCCATCATCATGGCCGCTGGCGAGGTCAACATCAAGGCTTCAGCAGTCGGTACGCGAGAAGATTTGCGCGAGGTATTGGCCATGGCTGCCGCGGGGAAACTTACCTGCCAGGTGGCCACGCGTCCCCTGGCTGACGCCAACACGGTCCTTGATGAAATGCGTGGCGGCAAAGTTTCCGGGCGCATCGTTCTCACCATGTAGATGGAAGCCCTGTTCTTGCCCTGCGGCCATCTGCGCTGATTTATATTGGACTAAAGAGCATTTGAGAGGATAGATGAGAGAAGCTGTTGTGGTTACAAGCTCGCGCACGGCGCTGGCAAAATCATTTCGTGGATCTTTTAATGCGACGCGCCCAGACGATCTGGCGGCGCACTGCATTCAAGACGTGCTGCGCAAGACGCCGAAGCTCGATCCCAGTGAGATAGAAGATGTTGTCCTTGGCTGCGGGCAGCCGCATGGGCCGCAAGGTCACAATGTGGCGCGTGTCTCCGCCATGCTCGCCGGGCTTCCGTCTTCCGTTGCCGGCGCCACGGTCAACCGGTTTTGTTCTTCCGGCCTGCAAGCCATTGCTATTGTGGCGCACCAGATTATCCATGAGGGCGTTGATGCGGCGATCGGCGGCGGCGTAGAGAGCATCAGCATGGCGGTCCGTGACAGCAGCCCCAATCCGCGGCTGCAGGAAACCATGCCTGGTGTTTACATGGTGATGGGCGATACGGCGGAAGTGGTGGCCAAACGCTACAAGGTCAGCCGCCAGGTGCAGGATGAATATTCGCTGCTCAGCCAGCAGCGCACCGCCCGCGCGCAACAGGAAGGTTTTTTCCAAAAAGAGATTGCGCCCATCAAAGTGACCAAGGCGCTTCTGGACAAAAAGACCAATGAGGTCGTGGGTAGAGAAGAAGTTCTTGCCGACAAAGACGAGTGCAACCGTCCGGATACGACTCTTGAAGGACTGCTGGCGCTCAAGCCGCATTTTGATCCGCACAGCGGACAGGGATCAGTCACTGCCGGCAACTCGTCGCAGCTTTCTGACGGTGCTTCGGCAACGCTGGTGATGTCACGCCAGCGTGCCGACCAGCTCGGCATTCCATACCAGCTGATCTTCCGCGGGTTCCAGGTCGCTGGTTGCAATGCTGACGAAATGGGGATCGGCCCCATCTACGCGATTCCCAAGCTGCTTCAACGCTCCGGGCTAAAGATGGGTGACATCGACATCTGGGAACTCAACGAAGCCTTCGCTGTTCAGGTTGTTTATTGCCGCGACCAGCTCGGCATAGATCCCGCAAAGCTGAACGTGAACGGCGGCTCGATTGCCATTGGGCATCCATTCGGCATGACCGGTTCGCGCATGGTGGGTACCATGGCCAATGAGATGGAGCGGCGCAAACATCGCTACGGCGTCGTGACTATGTGTGTTGGCGGCGGACAGGGAGCGGCCGGACTTTTCGAGCGTGCCAGTTAACCCAAGGAGTTTTTTATGGCAACAACCACTTCCCCCCACACTGCCAGAAAAGGCGCGGCATTTCTGCTGGAAGACGTAACGCCGGAAGAAGTTTTTACGCGTGAAGACCTGAGCGAAGAGCACATTGCGATCGGGCGGACAGTGGAAGAGTTCTGGGCCAATGAAGTTGAGCCGAATCTGCCGGCCATCCGCCAGAAAAAACCCGGCGTGGCGCTGGATGTCCTGAGAAAGTCTGCCAAGCTGGGCTTTTTAGGTATCTCCGTGCCAGAGAAGTTCGGCGGCATGGAGATGGACCTGCCCTCCGTGATGGTGGTAGCCGAGGTGATGGGGCGCGACGCATCGTACGCCGGCTGGCACTCCGCGCATACCGGAATCGGTTCGCTGCCGATTTTGTTTTTTGGCACCGAGCAGCAAAAGCAGAAATATCTTCCCCAACTGGTCAAGGGAGATTTGCTGGCGGCGTATGCGCTCACCGAACCGCTTGCCGGCTCTGATGCGCTGGCTGCGCGCACGCGCGCCGACCTGAGCCCTGACTGCAAGCACTACATCCTGAACGGCCAGAAGATGTGGATCACCAACGGCGGCGCTGCTGATCTCTTCATTGTGTTTGCCAAGGTAGGCGGAGAGAAGTTCACGGCATTCATTGTTGAGCGCGCTTTCGGCGGTCTTACCAGCGGCGCGGAAGAGCATAAAATGGGAATCCAGGGCAGCTCAACCACGGCCATCTACTTTGACAATGTGAAGGTGCCGGTGGAGAACGTGCTCGGCGAAATCGGTCGCGGCCATGTGATCGCTTTCAACATCCTGAATATTGGCCGGCTCAAGCTGGGTCCGGCCGTGATGGGCGGTGCCAAGAATATTCTGAGCACCAGCATCAAATACGCAAAACAACGCAAGGCTTTCGGTTTGCCCATCGCCAAATTTGGCGCGATCCAGCACAAGCTGGCAGAAATGGCGATCAGGATTTTCGCCACTGAATCCATGACATGGCGCGTAGTGGGACTGATTGAAGCGCAACTGAGCAGCGCGGGGCATGACTCTTCTGATTCGGCTAAAGCGGAGTTGAAGGCCGTGGAAGAGTACGCCGCTGAATGCTCCATGGTAAAAGTTTTTGCTGCGGAGATGCTGGACTACGTGGCCGACGAGGGCGTCCAGATTCATGGCGGATACGGTTTTCACCAGGATTACGCGGTGGAGCGCGCCTATCGTGATGCGCGCATCAATCGTCTCTTTGAGGGTACCAGTGAGATTAACCGGCTCGTGATTTCGGGCATGCCGCTCAAGCGGGCCGCGCGCGGCGTGCTGCCGCTGCTTGAAGCCGCGCACAGGGAGCTAAACAACAGCAGTCAAGAGACGAACGGCGCTGATCCGGAAATGCAGTTGGTCCGGAATGCCAAAAAGATTTCTCTGTTCACGCTGGGAGTTGCGCAACAAAAGCATGGCGCCGAACTGGAGAAGCAGCAGGAAGTGGTGATGAGCCTCTCAGATCTCTTTATGGAAACGTTTGCGATGGAATCAACCCTGCTGCGCAGCCGCAAGCTCGTGGCGACTGGCAAGAACACTGCCAGCGACATCTGTGCGGTCTTCCTGCGTGACGCGATGACCAGAATCCAGGCCGCCTCGCAGAATGTGCTGGGCGCGAGCTCTGAAGGCAAGGATCTTGAGAGTTACATGACTAGGCTGAGGTCCTGTGCCAGCTATGAGCCTGTGAACGCGGTCACGCTGCGCCGCAATATCGCTGAACGCTTGCTCGGAAGTGAGCGTTACTTTTTCTAGCGGGCATACCTTGTGGCCCATGTTCGTCGTTCGTGGATGCGCGCCTGGAGAGACGGTTTGTTGGTATAAATACAGGAACTCTCGCTTAACAGGAGAAGGCCACATGGTCATCGGCATTGTGACTGCGGCTGTCGTTGTACTGTTCGTCGCGGTGGTGGCGACGCGCCCTGCGGATTTTCGTGTTACGCGCAGCACTACAATCTCCGCTCCGCCTCTGGTCGTGTTTGCGCAGGTCAATGATTTTCACAACTGGAGTGGCTGGTCTCCGTGGGCGCGGCTTGATCCGGGAATGAAGACCACCTATGAAGGGCCGGCGGCTGGGACTGGCGCAGTCTATACCTGGGTCGGCAACAGCAAGGTTGGCGAAGGGCGCATGACAATCACGGAAAGCCGTCCGGGCAGTCTTGTCCAGATCAAGCTGGAATTCCTGAAGCCGTTTGCCGCTACCAACACCGCGGAATTTACTTTCCAACCGCAGGAAAACCTGACCGCTGTAACGTGGAACATGACCGGCAAGAAGAACTTTGTAACCAAGGTAATCGGCCTTGTCATGAACATGGACAAAATGCTCGGCGGCCAGTTTGAACAAGGTTTGGCGCAGATGAAATCGGTAGCGGAATTGGCGGCAGGAGCGGCGGCCGGTAAATAGCGCCATACACCCTGTTCCCAGCTGGAATCGCCTGCTATTTCGTTTTTGCGGCTGCGAGCTCCCTGGCGTGAACCACCAGGGCTTCAAAGCGTGGATCGCCACGGAGTGAATTAAGGTCGGAATCCTTTTCCATGCTCAGATCCATGCCCCTGGCCAGCCCATGATCGATGGCCTGGCGAAGAAGCTCTAGCGCTTCTTCGCGTTTACCTTGGCGCGCTTCCATGCAGGCAAGATTGTATTTGGCGATAGCGGTATCAGGGTGCTCCGGGCCCAGGACGCGGCCGCGAGCTTCGTACGCTGCGCGTTCCAATTTCTCTGCTTCAGCGAAACGTCCTTGCCGTTGCAAACTTCCGGCCAGGTTGTCCATAGACTTCAGCGTGTTCGGATGTTCTGGCCCAAGAATGCGACGTTGAGCATCAAGGGCCTCTCGTTGCAGCTTCTCGGCTTCGGCATAGCGGCCTTGCATATCCACGGTCCAGGCAAGATTGTTCATCGATGCCAGGGTGTCGGGGTGCTCCGTTCCCAGCACACGGCGTTGAATCTCCAGCGCGTTCCGCTGCAACGCTTCAGCTTCAATGTAGCGGTCAAGTGCAAGCAGCGTCGCAACCAGGCTGTTAATGGTCTTTAACGTAAGCGGGTGTTCTGGGCCCAAAACTCTACGCCGGATATCGAGTGTTTCCCTCTGTACCTTCTCCGCTTCGTCGTATCGGCCTTCCGCAGACAAGGTCCAGGCCAGACTATTCAGTGACAGCAGCGTATCCGGGTGCTCCGGCCCCAGCACCCTGCGGCGAATCTCAACCACCTTCCGCTGTAGAGCTTCCGCTTCGGCGTACTGCGCCTCACCATCCAGCGTGGTTGTGAGACTGTGGATTGATGACAAAGTGTCTGGGTGCTCTGGCCCCAGTGTCCTGCGGCGGATCTCAAGCGCCTGACGGTACAGCTTCTCTGCTTCAGGATAGCGGGCCTGATAGCCCAGAGCTTCTGCCAGATGGGCCATGGATCGCGCCGTGTCAGGATGCTCCGGCCCCAGTACCTGGGTGCGCAGTTGAAGAACTTCTCTGTGCAGCTTCTCTGACTCTGTGTAGTGTCCTTCGCGGCTGAGCACCCAGCCTAAGCCATCCAGTGAATTCAGCGTTTGCGGGTTTCTTGGGCCAAGAACGCGTCGCCGTGTGTCAGCGGAACTTCGCAAAAGCGAATCTGCGCGCGAGTACAGCCCCAGATTCTTGTAAACATTTCCCATCACATCCATCATCTGTGCCTGGAGTTCAGGGTCTTGCGCGAGTCCAGAGTCCACATCACGGGAAGCTTGATCCAGGATTTCACGGGCGGTAATACTGTTGCCCCGCGCTTCGCTGGGGTCAGAAACCTTGAACATGCCGCTCATGAATTCTGTAACTCGGTCCGCGCGATCGCGTTCGCGAGTAATGCGGCGCAACTGTATTTCCTGGACAACCGCGAAGCTGGTCAACAGCACCGCCAATCCGGCTACCGCAGCCGCTCCCAACCTGTGCCGGCGAATGTATTTCCGCAGGCGATAGCCGGCGTTTGCCGGACGGGCCAGTACCGGTTCATTGTTCAGGTAGCGGCTTATGTCGGCGGATAACTCCGTAGGGGTGCCGTAGCGCCGTCCGCGGTCCTTCTCCAGCGCCTTCATCGTGATCCAATCAAGATCGCCATGAAGCAGGCTTGCTAACTGCGCGGGTTCTGTTCCACGCAGCGCCGCGCTGGAGGTGGAGGATTTCTGCTCTTGTCCCACCCGGGTGCTGGGCCGCGGCGGGTCGTCCTCACGGACTTGCCGCAATACCTCGTGCACCGCTTTCTTCTTTGCGTCGAATGGCAAAAAACCTGTCAGCAGAACATAGAGCACCACGCCCAGTGAGTACACATCCGTTCGCGTGTCGATGTCGTGCGTTTCCGGATCAGCCTGCTCCGGGCTCATATAGCCCGGTGTTCCAATGAAAGCTCCTGTCTGCGTGAGATAGACGGTTTTTTCGTCGAACAGAGGGCCTGCGGCTTTTGCCAGCCCAAAATCGATGATTCGCGGCGCCGGTATGCCATCCACTTCCACCACCAGAATGTTTGCCGGCTTTAGGTCGCGATGGATGATGGCCTTCTGATGGGCGTGCTGCACCCCTTCGCAGGCCCTGATGAACAGTTCAAGGCGCTCGCGGATCGTCAGTTTTTTTTCGTCGCAGTAGTCTGTGATGGGAAGGCCGGGAACATATTCCATCACCAGATATGGCTGTCCGTTGGGAGTGGAACCGGCCTCAAAAATCTTGGCGATTGCCGGATGGTCCATCATGGCCAGCGACTGCCGCTCTGAATGGAAGCGCTGCAGCAGTGCACTGTCATACATCCCGGCGCGGATGAGTTTCAGCGCGACTTGCCGCCGTACTGGCGCGGTTTGCTCCGCGAGCCATACCTGGCCCATGCCACCTTCGCCGATCTTTCTGACCAACTGATACGGGCCGATCGACTTGGGTGCCTGCATCTCTTCCAGGAAATGGTTTTGCCAGGGATTGTCCGAGAGGAGGTCTGACTGATCATGCGCAGCAAGAAGCGATTCGACCTCAGCCAGCAGCTCCGTATCTTGTCCGCAGGCATTGCGCAGAAAAGCCGTTCGCTGGTTGGGTTCCAGGTCCAGAGCAGCGCCAAAGATATCCTTAGTCCTTGCCCATCGCTGCGCCTTGTCCATCTGTGCCCCTCCCCATCTCGCGTGATAGCCATGCTTTGGCCATGCTCCAGTCGCGCCCGATGGTAGCAGCGGAGACGCCCAGGACCGCGGCAATTTCTTCCACCGTCAGCCCGCCGAAGAACCGCAATTCCACAATAAGGCTCTGCTGGGGATCGAACTGTGAAAGCTGCTTCAACGCATCATCCAGCGCCACCACATCTGTTCCCCTGGGCTGGGGCTGTTCCAGGTCCTCGCCCAGCTCCACCCTGCATTCAGCGCCGCGCTTGGCCGCGCGATGAGTTCGCGCATAGTCCACCAGAATCTGGCGCATGAGTCTGGCGGCCACGGCAACAAGGTGTTCCCGGTTCTGGGTCTGAAAAGGACCTTGTTTCACCAGCCGCAGGTAGGCCTCATTAACCAGGGCCGTGGTCTGTAAAGTGTGTCCGGACCGCTCCCCGCGCAGATAGTGGTGGGCCAGAGCATGAAGTTCGTTATAGATCAGCGGGACCAGGGCGTTTAGGGCCTCGCGGTCTCCGGCTTTCCACTTATCAAGCAGCTCGCTGACGGATTGGGGCGGCAATTCGGGCACTATACCTGATCACTGAAGTGGCGAAGATTGCGTAAACGATAGCCGTCCCCAAGGTGTAAGTCAATCCATCCCTGTACCGGTAAAAAAGCGCCGCTGGACCTTGAAAAGGACCTTCTTTTGCGGCTGGTAAAGATTTATTGAGTGATTTTGCTCCGGTTTTTCGCCTTTATCAGTTAGAGGGCAAGACTTCACTTCGCAACTTTTGGAAAGAGCGGCCATATTGCTGTGGCCCTGGGGATATGCGTGTCCAACGTGCCGCCTGCTCGATGGATTGGCATGGAAGCGATTTAAGTCTGCCTGATAACCACAACGCAAAAGGTAAGGAGAGGTTTAAGAATATGTATCGACTACGTTTGCCCAAGTCTGCCAGGCGCATGGTCATCTCGAGCATCGCGTCAGCGCTCATACTAGCCACAACCATGCTTGCTCAGAACGGCGCAGCCCGGTTCAGGGCCAAAGATCCTGGTCCCCGCCCGAACCCGGCGACTGCTATTCCCAATCCCGTTCCAGGCTTGAATGCCAATGAGACCGCTCTTTTCAATGAGAGCTTGCTTCGTGTTTCCGAACTCGAAGGTACGTGTGACACCTGCGCCCAACAGCCACAAGGCGTTCCGCCCGTCGATCCCGATCCCAAAAACCCTTTTTCACCGCTGAAGCTGGTCAACTCAGCCGGCATGGGACCTGTCTTCAATGCTGATCAGTGTTTTATCTGCCACTCGCAACCGGCAATCGGAGGCAGTTCGCCGGCGGTAAATCCTGCGAACGTGATTGCCCACCGCCTTGGAGGGACCAACACCGTCCCCTCCTTCGAAGATCCCAGCGGAGCATTTCGCGAGACGCGCTTTAAGTTCAATGCGGATGGGAGCCGCGACGGCGGAGTGCATAGCCTCTTTACCGTTCAGGGTCGTTCTGACGCGCCGGACTGCAAACTGAATCAGCCGGATTTTGATGCAGCCGTGCGTGATCGCAATATCGCTTTTCGGATTCCCCTGCAACTATTCGGTTTGGGACTGATCGAAAGCATTCCCGATTCCGCGATCCGCAATAACATGAAGGCCAACGCGGAGTTAAAGCGGCAACTCGGAATCGGCGGGCATCCAAACATGGTTCCCAACAACGGCACCATCAGCCGCTTTGGATGGAAAGCGCAGAACGGATCCATTACCACGTTTGCCGGTGAGGCTTATAACGTTGAAATGGGAATCTCCAATGACATTTTCCCCATCTCCCGCAGTGAAGAAGCAGGCTGCAACCTTTCGTACGAACCATTCGATATCCCGCGCAGCGAATCTGAGCTGTACAACAATCCACTGAAGATCATGCCGGCATGGCTCATGTTCACTGAGTTCATGCGCTTCGTCGACGCGCCGCAGCCAGCTCCTCTCTCGGCCAGCGCGCAGCATGGCAAGGAGTTGTTCAGCCAGGTTGGTTGTGCACTCTGCCATACACAGTCTTTCCAGACGCTGGGAGTAGCAAACCCTACACGTCCGGCGGAGGAAATTGGCCCGCACGTGGTGGCACTACGGGGCCAGACGGTCAATCTATTCTCAGACCTGCTGGTGCACCACATGGGCGCAACCATGGCAGACAATGTTGTGCAAGGCGGCGCGGGGCCAGACGAGTTTAGGACAACGCCTCTCTGGGGCCTGGGCCAGCGGCTGTTCTTTCTCCACGACGGCCGCACCAACGATTTGATGGTTGCCATCCAGGACCACTTCTCGCGTGAGCACTCTGATGGCGGCGACAATCCGGTCAAGGACCAGCACTCCTTCAGGTATGGTCCGTCTGAAGCCAATGAGGTTGTTGAACGTTTTAATCACCTCAGCGAAGCAGATAAACAGTCAATCCTTGACTTCCTGCGGTCGCTCTAGCGCGCAGGGTTCAAAAACGCGGGGGGCCTTTTTTCTCCGGGAGGGGCCCCTGAATTTTCCCAGGAGGAATCTTGAAGAATTTATTGTGCTCACTGGTTTTCGTGGGCTTGCTTTTTTCAGCTACAGTACATGCTTTGACTGACCCGCAAGTAAAGCCCGCCGATCCGTTTACCGGCACATGGAAGCTGAGTGTGCAGAAGTCGAGATACCCGCGAGGCTTATGCCCCAAAAGTATGGTAATCGTGATGGAGCCCGCAGGCGATGGTGTGCATTATCGTTCGGAAACTACATACGCCAACGGCAACACCACAAGCGCTGACTATACCGCTGACTACAAGGGTAAAGAAGCTATTGTGATGGGATATACCGGACTGTTGCTTCCTGTTTCTCTCAAGCGCCTGGATGCCCACACGGTTGTAGCGAATTACAAGAGAGGCTCAGCGGTTGTGGCCAGAAGCCGGCGCGTCGTTTCCGGAGATGGTCGCGTGATGACAATCACTACAACCTCTCCAGACAAATCCGGCAAGGAAGTCACCAGCATTGGCGTGTATGACAAAGCGGATAAGACAGCGGCAGTCGCGAAGCCATAGAGCCGCATGCAGTCCCGGTGAGCCGCTAGGCCACTATAGTACGCGGCTCTGAATTTTCCATTTAGCCAGGTCCTGGCAGAGTGGTAGCTTTGCCGCCCTTAACCGTCCCGTGTATTGCGTCCAGCGCTATTCGATTTTTCGCCATAATAATCAAAATTGACCGCATAGTCATTTTTTTATACTATGAGGTCACCTTATGCCAGAACTGGCTCAATCCGTCAAAACGCAGTCCGTCAAAACGAAGAAGCAGGTAGTCTCGGAATTCCGCCAGTCGGAAATCATTGCCGCGGCAAGGCGAGTTTTTGCCGAGAAGGGCTACATCGCCGCTACCGTGGATGAAATTGCCGCCCTGGCAGCCCTGGCCAAAGGCACCATTTACGTTTACTTCGAGTCAAAAGAACAGATTTACAACGCCGTCCTGGAGGATGACCTCGAGGCATTGCGCGCGCTGACGCTGGAAAAGATCGCGTCCGCCGGGACAGCACGGGAGAAAATCTCGGCTTACGTCAACGCCAGATTTAAATATTGCGAAGAACGCCGGGATTTTTTTCGAATCATGTACATAGAGCCGTCAGGATCTCCAGTGTTGAGCAAGGCAAAAGCGCGGGAGTGGCTGCGCGAACCCGTTCGCCAGCTTGCGGTGGCGATTGAAGCCGCTATTGCGCAAAAGCTGATACGCCCATGGCCGGCAGAGATACTGGCTTGGACCGTGGCAGATTTAACCACCGGAGCATTGCAGCGCAGACTGTCTACAACTCCGGCGACCACGGCCAGGGAAGATGCTGACTTTCTGATCGATTTTATCGATGCGGCATTACACCCACTGCAAGTTGAACACTCGCACAGTGACAACCTTGAGAATTGAAGAGAGGACCCAATCGCGATGCAACCGCCAGCTTCTAATTTGAAAACTCAACTTGCGACTCTCAAATGGTCGAGCGGAGATCTGTGGTCGAGCCTCATCATTTTTCTGTTGCCGGCGTTTCTGGCGCTTGCCGGCTGCGGAGGCGCTAAAGCCTCTGCTCCGCCACCCCAGCCGCCTGAGGTGGACGTGATGGAAGTTGTCCCGCAAGACGTTCCTATTGTCAGCGAGTGGACCGCAACGCTGGATGGCTATGTGAACGCGCAGATTCAGCCCAGGGTCTCCGGCTATCTCACCCGGCAGAGCTACCAAGAAGGTTCGTATGTGCACAAGGGACAGGTGCTTTTTGAAATTGACGAGCGGCCATTTGTCGCCGCGCTGAATGAGGCCAAAGGCCAGCTTGCGCAGGCACAGGCGGCAATGGGCAAAGCGCAGCAGGACGTAAAACGTGACAAGCCGCTAGCCGAAGCGCGAGCCATAGCACAGAGCCAGTTCGATAATGACGTCCAGGCGGAGTTGGGAGCCAAAGCCGCGGTGGAAACCGCGAAAGCCGCAGTAGAGCAGGCAGAGCTCAACGTGGGATTTACCAAAGTGACATCGTTGATTGACGGTATTGCCGGCATTGCGCAGACACAGATCGGCAACCTGGTGAGTCCAACCACAGTGCTGACCTCGGTCTCGCAGGTGAATCCCATCAAAGCATATTTTTCCATCAGCGAGCAGCAGTACATGATGACGCAAAGCGAGGGCAAAAATGGCGCGCAAAAAGACGCATGGAAAGGCGTCCGGTTGAAGCTGGTACTTTCCACGGGCGCCACCTTCCCACATGAAGGTTCATTCCTGCTGGCGGACCGTCAGGTTGACGCGAATACAGGAACGATCCGGGTCATCGGCTCTTTCCCGAATCCCAATAATCTTCTTCGTCCGGGGCAGTATGGCCGTGTGCTGGCGGAGATGGGCACGCAAAAATCAGCGCTGCTGGTTCCGCAACGCGCCGTCACGGAATTGCAGGGAAGCTACCAGCTTGCCGTGGTTGGGCCTGACAACAAGGTGAGCATTCGTCCGGTGAAGGTTGGCCCGACGATTGGCAAGAGGCTGATCATCCAGGACGGACTGAAACCGCAGGAACGGATCGTTGTAGAGGGTCTGCAAAAGGTCAAGGACGGAACCGTTGTAACCCCCAGAGCAGCGAACCTCTAAGAAAGAAGAAGAAGGGCAGGCAGCCAATGGCCAAATTTTTTGTCAACCGTCCAATCGTGGCGATGGTGATTTCCATCGTGACGGTCCTTGCCGGGCTGGTTTCAATGGGCAAGCTGCCGCTGGCGCAGTTCCCGCAGATTGTTCCGCCGCAGATCATCGTGAATACCACGTTCACCGGCGGCGACGCCACCACGATTGAGCAATCTGTGGCGACTCCGCTGGAGCAGCAGTTGAACGGCGTGGACAACATGCTTTATATGCAGTCCACGAACGCCAATGACGGTTCGTTGCAGGAGACGGTTACGTTCGACGTTGGCAGCGATCCCGCTACCGACCAAGTGAACGTGCAGAACCGTCTGGCGCAGGCACAGCCCAATCTTCCGCCTGATGTGAACCAGTTTGGCGTCACGCTGCGCAAATCCACCGGCTTCCCCATGATGCTGGTGGCGCTCTATTCGCCCAAGGGTTCATACAATTCTTTGTTTCTGGCGAATTACGCCAACATCAACATCAATGACGCGCTTTACCGCATACCTGGCGTGGGTGAAGTCAGGGTCTTTGGCGCAGGCGATTACGCCATGCGCATCTGGATCAGGCCAGACGTGCTGGCCAAACTTGGCCTGACCGTGCCAGACATAACGCGCGCGGTACAGCAGCAGAACAACGTGAATCCCGCCGGCCAGGTAGGAGCGGAGCCGGCGCCGCCCGGCAATGAAATGACCTACACGGTGCGGGCGCAGGGAAGATTGATTACCGCGGACCAGTTCGGGGAAATCGTTGTGCGATCGAACCCTGACGGCTCTCTGGTGCGCTTGAAGGATGTTGCCAGAATTGAACTGGGTGCGGTGAACTATCAGCAGGTGGCGCGCATGAACGGCAAGCCCACCTGCATTATTGTGGTGTTCCAGGCCCCCGGATCGAATGCAATCGCGGTGGCAGATGGTGTCCAGAAAGTCATGAGCGGGATGAAGCAGCGGTTCCCCGCCGACCTGGATTACGTAACTTCTCTGGACACCACGCGGCCAGTAAGAGAGGGCATTAAGGAGATAGCCATCACCTTGACTGAAGCCATGGTGCTGGTGATCTTTGTCGTCTACGTCTTTCTACAGAACTGGAGAGCGACGTTGATCCCGATGATCGCTGTTCCGGTTTCGCTTATCGGGACCTTTGCCTTTTTTCCATTTCTGTCTTTTTCCATCAACACGCTTTCTCTCTTTGGATTGGTGCTGGCCATAGGACTGGTAGTGGATGACGCCATTGTTGTTGTAGAAGCCGTGGAGCACCACATTGAAGAAGGCATGTCGCCCAGGGAAGCAACACTCCAGGCGATGAAAGAAGTTTCGGGCCCGGTGATCGGCATCGCGCTCATTCTGTCGTCAGTGTTTGTGCCGATTGCATTCATGAGCGGTATTCAAGGCCAGTTGAACCGGCAATTCGCAGTCACCATCGCGATTTCAGTTTTGATTTCGGCCTTCAATGCGTTAACGCTTTCGCCCGCTCTCTCCGCCATGCTGCTGCGTCCAAGAACGAAGTCAAACGGACCGCTGGCACGCTTCTTTGCCGTCTTCAATCGCTGGTTTGAAAAAGCCACCCACGGCTATGGCAGCGTGAGCCATGGCTTGATCCGCAAGGTAGCCGTTGGCGTATTGATATTGGTTGGCTTCATCCTGGTGGATGGGGCTGTTGGTCGTAAACTGCCAACCAGTTTTCTTCCTGAAGAAGATTATGGGTTTTTTCTGCTGAATGCCCAGCTTCCTCCAGCGTCGTCGCTGGCGCGTACAGACCTGGTATGCCAGAAGATTGAAAAGATCCTGGCTAAGACAGAAGGCATACAGTACGTGAGCCGCGTGGCAGGCTTCAGCCTGCTGACGCGTGTGGCTTCTTCGTATAACGGTTTCTTTTTCATTGGGCTTAAGCCCTGGGATGAGCGGCGCGGCAAGAGGATGGAAGCAAAACAGATTTTAGAGAGGCTCAACAAGCAGCTTGCCTCTGATATTCCTGAAGCCAATGCTTTTGGTTTTATGCCGGCGGCAATTCCCGGCCTCGGCAGTGCCGGTGGTTTTTCTTTCTGGCTTCAGGACCGCAGTGGCGGATCAGTGGATTATCTTGATCAGAACCTGAAGAAATTTCTGGCGGCAGCGCGCAAGCGTCCTGAACTCAGCGGCGTCAACGCTTCGTTCTCAACCAGTATTCCGCAGCTTTATGCGGATGTGGACCGTGACAAGGTCCTGAAGCAAAGTGTCGCGGTGGGCGACGTCTATCAGACCTTGCAGGCCTTTCTTGGCGGTGTCTTCGTCAATCAGTTCAACCGCTTTGGCCGGCAGTGGAAGGTGTTTGTCGAGGCCGAAGGAGACGCGCGCGCGCATCCTGACGATATTGCCCAATACTATGTACGCAGCAGTAAAGGCGGCATGGTCCCGCTTTCGGCCGTGGTAACCACCCGGCCCACGACCGGCCCTGAATATACAAACCGTTTCAATTTGTATCGCGCGGCGCAGGTGCTGGGCACCGCGGCCCCCGGCTATAGCTCAGGCCAGGCAATGGACGCGCTGGAGCAGGTTGCGAAAGAGACGCTTCCCGCGGACATGGGTTATGACTGGGCCGATCTCTCTTATCAGGAAAGAAGGGCTTCAGGTGCGGCCACCGGTATTTTTGCGCTGTCACTGCTGCTGGTCTTTCTGATTCTGGCCGCGCTCTATGAAAGCTGGGCGCTGCCGTTTTCTGTTTTGCTGTCAGTGCCTGTCGCGGTCTTTGGGGCCTTTGCTGGATTGGAACTCCGCCATTTTGATCTTGACGTCTACGCCCAGATTGGACTGATCATGTTGATCGGTCTTTCCGCCAAGAACTCGATTCTCATCGTCGAGTTCGCCAAGCTTGAGCACGAAAAAGGAAGAGATCTCGTGGAATCCGCCATTGCAGGCGCTAAGC
The DNA here is from genome assembly GCA_020072585.1 of Terriglobia bacterium. Taxonomy (GTDB): domain Bacteria; phylum Acidobacteriota; class Terriglobia; order Terriglobales; family Acidobacteriaceae; genus Angelobacter. The sequence goes on from JAIQGL010000004.1 coordinate 86,929, forward strand.
TCCGGCTGCGGCCCATCCTGATGACTTCATTTGCGTTCATTTTCGGCTGCGTGCCGTTGTGGATTGCCTCCGGCTCAGGTGCCGCAGGCCGCCGCATTCTGGGCACGGTGGTAATCACGGGCATGCTGGCGGCAACATGTATTGCGATCTTTATTATTCCCATGCTGTTCGTGGGGGTGGAGAGAATCGCGGCACGTATGCGACGTACATCGCGAACTCCAACAGCGGCCACGCCTCATCCATCGCCAACCGGGGCTGACGACTAAAATTGAAAATGAAAAAGATTGTTGCCATCGCTTTAGTATTTGCCGCTTTTACAGGGTGCACAGCAGGGCCGCGGTATAAGCGCCCCGCTGTAGATGTTCCGCCTGCGCACAGAGGAATTGAACAGGGGAATGCAGGCAAGACTGATGCCGGATCGCTCGCGGACCAGAAATGGTGGGAGCTATTTCAGGACCAGCAGCTGCAGCAACTGGTGCGCACCGCGCTTGCGCAGAATTATGATGTGCGCATTGCTGCGGCCCGCATTCTTGAAGCCCAGGCACAACTCGGGATCACCCGCTCCAACCAGTTTCCGCAGTTAAATGCTGGTGCGGCGGCAGAGACAAAACGCGTTCCCGCAGGGACTTCCTTGCCCGTGGCCACCAACGGCAGCGCTACTCGATTGAGTCTGTCAGGAGTGTGGGAGCTTGATTTCTGGGGCAGGTTCCGCAAAGCCACTGAGGCTGCACGGGCCAATCTGCTGGCCAGCGAATGGGCCAAACAGCAGGTCATCAGCACTCTGGTCAGTGATGTGGCGACGGCCTATTTTCAACTGCGGGCGCTCGATCTTGAGCTTGAAATTTCCCAGCAGACGCTAACATCGAGACGAGATTCCTTGAAGCTGACGCAGTTGCTTGCCGATCACGGCGCAACTTCTATGCTGGACGTGCGGCAGGCCGAACAACTTGTTTATACCGCGGCAGAACAAGTGCCTGACCTTGAGCGACGCATTCAACAGCAGGAAAACCTGATCAGCACATTGCTGGGAAAAAATCCCGGCGCGGTCGCGCGAGGATTGAAGCTGATAGAGCAGCCGCATATGCCCCAGGTCCCCGCCGGTTTGCCGTCATCGCTACTGGAACGCCGGCCGGATATTCGGCAGGCTGAAGAGCAGCTCATAGCTTTTAATGCGCAAATCGGTGTTGCCAAAGCGGCCTATTTCCCGCAAATAACTTTGACGGGCGACGCCGGTTATCAAAGCCCAGCCCTTACCAGCTTGTTCAGCGGTCCAGCGGGATTTTTCAGCCTGGGTGGCTCACTCACCCAACCGCTCTTTGCCGGGGGCCGCATCCGGTCAGGCGTGAAGCTGGCAGAGGCACAGAAAGAAGAAGCGGTGCTGAGCTACCGGAAAACGATTCAGCAGGCATTCCAGGATGTTGCGGACTCGCTCATTGCATACCAGAAGGACCAGGAGTTCCGGCAGCAGCAGCAACTGTTGACCACGGCTGCGGAAGATGCGGCGCATTTATCGGATATTCGTTACAAAGGCGGCGCCACCAGTTATCTGGAAGTCCTGACCAACCAAACCAACTATTTCACCGCTCAACTCAATCTTGCGCAGGCACAGTTGAATGAGTTGAATGCTCTGGTGCAGCTGTATCGATCACTCGGCGGAGGGTGGCTACAGTAAGTTCGAATCATTCGAAGCGGAAGCTCGCAAAAGAAATCCTGAGCGGGGCGAGCCGAAGGGAGCCCGGTGAAAATTCTGGCGGGGAGTAGGGGACGATTTCAGAACTTTTGCAATTGCAGGGGCAATCCTAACCCCTCCGTATGAACAGCTCTCGTCAAAATAGTAGTGACTTTATTGCAGGCTGACCGTCGAATTGGTCAGGGGACTGTGCTCATCCAATAAAATGGTATCTCATCGACCGGAGTTTTTTGACGGACGTGTTCTTCACTGGCGTATGGTCAGCGACGTCATGCTTGGAGAAATTGTCTACGTTCCGGGAGCTGTGCGCGAAACGCACATACACGAGCGGGCCTGCCTGCACCTGAACCTGCAGGGACGGTACATCGAACGCATCGGCAGTCGCGTAGTGGATTGCACAGAATTGGCTGTTGCTTTCCAGCCCGCTGGTCATGAACATTCTTATCGCTGTCACAACGTGGCCACCAGGTCCTTCACGGTCGAGTTTGAAAAAGCCTGGCTGGATCGCCTTCAGGAGCTGGCATTTCGCCCCGGCCCGAGCTCTTTGCAGATAGCAGGATCCTCCACCTTGCGCTGCGGCTTCACACTGAGTACGGCATCGCCGACAGTGCATCGCCACTCTCTGTCGAGGGCTTACTTCTGGAGATTCTGGCGGTCGCCACCCGCAGGTGGCGGCGTACTGGCGCTAAGCGTCAGGAACCACACTGGCTCTCGCGGGTAGAGAATGTGTTGCGAGCGCGTTTCATGGAAACGCCACGTCTGGACGATCTCGCGGCAGAGGTTCGGGTGCATCCTGTGCACATTGCCCGGACGTTTCGCGCATATCGTGGACTCACAATTGGATCGTTCCTCCGGCAGCTTCGCGTCAGCCGCGCGTGCTTTCTGCTTGGCGAAGGCGACTTGCCTCTGGCTCAACTCGCGTCAGACCTAGGTTTTTCCGATCAAAGTCAGTTCACGCGAACGTTCCGTCACGCCACTGGCGTGACTCCGGGCCAGTATCGCCGGGAGTTCGCTCGAGGTTCCCGCTAAGCCTTGCCCAAGGACGCTAAGAAAAGACAAGACGGATTTCGGTAAAATCGGCGATGCTGTTTCAGCAGATTGCGCCTCAGACATTCACGCATCAGGAATACACCCATAGTGTAATCGGCTGGAGATGCCAAAATGCGTTACCTGCTCAGCCTGCTCATCATCTCGCCATTCGCGTTCGCTCCTGTTGAATCGTTGGCGCAGAATCCCGCCTGCATCAATGGCCAGGTCGTCCCGTACTTCGGCTGGGATGGAACGGAGTGCACGAACTGTGTCATACGTGGACCGTATATCGAATATCTGAAAGAACCATCGATTAGCAGTATTGCGAGTGATGGCCCCGCCGCCGGCCGGCTCATGGAGCACGACATGCTCCTGGCGGTTGATGGTCTCGCCATTACTTCGCCTGAGGCATGGCGCAGGCTGCGCGATGCAAAACCCGGTGAGATCCTGCGTTTCACGGTAAGCAATGACGAGAAAACGCGTGACGAAACCATTCGTGCCTCGGGCCGGTGCGTTCCGCTTCCTGCACAGCGGATCATCATTGTCCGTCGTAAGGCCAGGATGGCCTGAAGTGAAGCCAGATCACAATTGGTCCGTGCGCACGGCGTGCATGCTGTGCGTCTTTCACGCTGTGTCACTCACAGCTATAGCGCAGTCGGACGCACAGCGACCTAAGCCTCAGCCAATTCAGGCCGAGTTGACAAGCTATTCGCGCCTTGGGACAAACAGGACTCTCCCGGATGCGCGCTGGTCGTTCTGAAGAATGGAACGGCGCTCTACAAACGCGGGTATGGCATGGCAGACCTGGAGCATTCCATCCCAATTTCTCCCGACACGGTGTTCCAGATAGGGTCAACCTCGAAGCAGTTCACGGCCATGGCTGTGATCCTGCTTGCAGAAGAAGGAAAACTCTCGCTCGATGATCCGGTCAGGCAGTACATTCGTGAGCTGCCTGACTATGGCGTGCCGATTACCTTGCGGCATCTGCTTCATCATACCAGCGGGTTGAGAAATCTTTTTGTGCTCTACCAGCTTGCAGGCTGGCGATGGGGAGACGTTGTGAATGAGAGCAACGAACTGGATCTTATCTCGCGTCAACGCGCGCATAACTTCAGACCCGGTGAAGAACATTTGTACACAAACACCGGATATTTTTTGCTGGCGGAAATCGTCAAGCGCGTTTCTCATCAGTCATTCGCAGAGTTTGTCAAAGACCGCACTTTTGAACCGCTTGGCATGAAAGCTACCGGGGCGTTCGACGATATCGGGTTGCTTCGTCGCAACCGGGCCATGGCGTACAACGCTGGACCAGGTGGATTCAGAAACAATGTGACCCTGACCGAAACCGTTGGTGATTCGAAACATCTGCACCACAGTCGAAGACCTGGCGCGCTGGGATGAGAACTTCTATCAGGCGAAAGTTGGAGGAAGCCACGCGATTGCCACCATGGAAAAGGCGGGCTTACTGAATGGCGGAGAGCAGTTGCGATATGCAGGTGGCCTCAATGTCACCACCTACAAAGGACTCAGGATGATCTGGCATTCCGGCACTTCAAATTACAGGTCTGAATACCTGCGGTTTCCGGATCAGCACTTCTCTGTAGTTTGCCTATGTAACAGCTCGTCCTCTGATCCATCCGACCTCGCAAGAAAAGTTGCTGATTTGTATCTGGCAGACCAGATCCGGCCTGAGCCGGTAAAGAGCCCATCCGACGTGGCTAGAGAGATTCCAAAATTCGAGGAATCGGCCAGAGCGAGCGCCCTGCCCCTGGCTCCGGAGAAGATGCGGGCTTTTACCGGCAGCTATCTGATGCCGTTCGGCGAGTATTCCTGGACGGCAGCAAATTGATGGTGGACCGAGGGCGTGGCATGATCAGCGAACTCGTTCCCACAGGCGAGCGTAGTTTTCTAATGCTTGGCGTACCGGAGAAAGTGGAGGTCACGTTTTCCGGCGAGCAGAGCGGCGCCCAGCAAATCTCAATCGCAGCGCCAGACCGAAAAGCCAATCCTGGCAGACCGGGTGGATCCTGCAATAGTCGCCGAGTTGAAACAGTATGAAGGAAATTTCTGGAGCAGCGATGTAGGCGAGATTGTAACCCTGGTTGCGCGCGAAGGAAAACTGTGGCTGCAGACGAAGAGGAACGTTGAATTCGAGCTGCATCCCGTAGCTGCTGACATATTCAAGAATGAATGGTTCGGCAAAATAACATTTCATCGCAACAAACAACGTTTCGTCACTGCTTTCACAATGAGCAATGGAGAAGTTAGGAAACTCGATCTGGCAAAGGTCACCGTCAGATTCGATCCAGCGGAATGATCATCGGTGGTAGATCGCGGTTTCGAACTGTCCCTGACCGGCAGAAAGCAAACGACTTACGATCTGATTCCCTAAAAGCCGACGAGAAGGGCGTGGTTGTAACGCAGTGAATCAAAAGGAGGAATCATCTGGCGGAGAGGGAGGGATTCGAACCCCCGGTACCCTTTCAGGTACAGCGGTTTTCAAGACCGCCTGTTTCAACCGCTCACACACCTCTCCGCGTGAGCAAGTGCTTTATTTCCTTCATTGTACGACGTTTTGTGGATCAGTGCACGGCCATTGGCTGCACATGAGTCACTTCCAACGTTCATCGCGGCCAAACTCGGCTGATCAACCCCATCTCGTCTTATAGCATTCCCCTCGTGGTTGCGAAAACAAGTACTTCGCACGAGAGGGGCAGTTCGGAGATATAGATGGGGATATAGATAAGGATGGCGCCGTAGGCTGAGCCTGACATCAATCTAGCAGCTTAGGTTGCGAAAGGAGACAGATCATGATTTACGCAGAGCTTCTCGCGCGCCTCCATGAGTTGCAACACTGGGGAGCAATTGACACTGCCATGATGTCGCTCATCGAACAACTGTCCAAGCCCAGTTCAGACGAGCAGAAGAAGATTCAAGATGGGCAGATTAAAACGTGCGCTTAGCTATTGCAGAAGCCTTTACGGAGATCTCCACATGTCGCACTACGATGATCACTCCGCACCAAGGCGCGTCAACCTCTTCGGTCCAACTCATTTTCATGTTCTCTTGGGGACCGCCCTGCCGGTCATGACGACTCCGTGGTGAAGGCTAAGTTTTTCCTAACCGCTTCCCCTGATTCCGGTCTAAGTTAATCGAATGGAAGTTACAGATGCAGCGGTAGTGGCGCAGGTCCTGGCCGGCGACAGAGACGCTTTTCGTGTCCTGGTCGAGCGCCATTCGCGCAGCATCTTTCGCGTGGTTTACCGCATGACCGGGAACCAGCAGGATTCGGAAGAACTGGTCCAGGAAACATTTCTGCGGGCCTATAAGAGCCTGGAGCGTTTTGAGCTTCGCGCCAACTTCAGCACCTGGCTCTATCGGATCGCGGTAAATCGCACGCTTGACTTCCTGAATGCGAGAAAGACGCAGATGCAGACAAAAGATATGTACCAGATCGCCGACAATCCCGATCACGAAGAAGGCAACCAGGTGCAGGTACCAGCCGACTCTCCCGGACCTGACCGGCTGCTGCTGAGCGCGGAAATGAAGCGCAAGATAGCAGGGGCCCTGGGACTGCTCACACCGGCAGAGCGCGTGGCCTTTACCATGCGGCACATGGAAGGCCGCTCCATTGAAGAGATCAGCCAGGCACTGGACCTGAAAGTGAGCGCCGCCAAGAACAGCGTGTTTCGTGCCGTACAAAAACTGCGACATCAACTTGAGCCTTATACGAGCCCGGGGTCTCCATCGCGCCACGCGCGGTGGGGTGGGAGTGCGGTGAAATGAACCACCTGAGCGAAGAACAGATCGTATTGCACTATTACGGCGACGCCGAGGAAGCCGCTGAGGTCGAACGCCATCTGGCTGCCTGCGTGGAGTGCCGCGCTGAGTTTGCCCGCGTTCAATCCATGCTCAGGCAGATTGAGCCACTGGAAGCTCCCGAACCATTGCCTGGATTTGAACAAAAGACCTGGCTCAACGTGCGCGACCGTTTGCCGGACAAGGGAGGATTTTTTCGCCGCCTGCTCGGGCCGCAACAAAAATGGATCTTCGCCGGCGTAATGGCCCTGCTACTTGCAGCTGCATTCATGGCCGGACGTTTCTGGCCGCGACCCGAGCAGCCGCTTGCCCGCAAAGCTGAACCGGTCAACTCTCAGCGAGTGGTGCTGGTAGCGGTGGGTGACCACCTGGAGCGTTCACAGATGCTGTTGGTGGAGATCATGAACGCAGATGCAAAGGGGCCCATTGATCTCTCCAGTGAACAGGCGGAGGCGCGCGATTTGCTCGACAGCAACCACCTTTATCGCGTGAGCGCGCAGCAGGCCGGCGACCCACAGGTCGCGCCATTGCTGGACCAGTTAGGACGAGTTCTGGCGGAGATCGCCAACGGCCCATCAGAAGTTTCACCCCAAGATTTGCAGCAGGTCCGTCACTCCATCCAGTCTGAAGGCCTTCTGTTCAAGGTCCGCGTGGTTGGTTCTGAAGTGAATTCAAGAGCACGCCGGCCGGAGCCGGTCTCCGGCGGCAACGTTAATCAGAGGCTATAACGATATGAATCGCAAATTATTGTTAATGAATTTGTTCTTAAGCTGCGTAGTTTTTTCCGGACAGATACCGCGCGTTATGGCGCAGGATGTTCCTTCGGCTTCCCTGCTGGATCCGCAAGCCGCGGAGAAGGCGAACACCGATGCAGAGAGGGCCAAAGCCCGCGAAGATGAAGTTTATTCTTCAGCCAAAGACGCGCTGGATGAGGGCGAGTATGACAGTGCCGTCAAGGAATTTGATGAGGTCATCAAGATGCGCGGCCGCAAGGCCGATGGCGCGCTCTACTGGAAGGCTTACGCGCTGAACAAAGCCGGTAATAAGGGCCAGGCGCTCACGACGATCGGCGAACTGCGCAAGGGCTATCCCAAGAGCAACTGGCTGCGCGACGCCGGAGCGCTGGAGCAGGAAATGCGCGGCGCGTCTGTCAATCCGGAGAACATACCCGATGAAGAAATCAAGCTCCTTGCTCTGCAGACGTTACTGAATTCTGGTTCCGAGAAAGCCGTTCCGCTCCTGGAGAAAGTCATCACCGGAAATTATCCCCCCAAGTTGAAAGACAAAGCGCTCTTCGTGCTCTCACAAAGCGGATCAGAGAAAGCGCAGCAGATCTTGCTCACCCTTGCCAAAGCCAACAACCAGCCGGACCTGCAAAAGCGCGCGATTCGCTATATGGGCATGAACGGGAGCGGGCACAATCGCACGGCGCTGAAAGAGATTTACAACTCTTCCGCGGACATGGGTGTCAAGAAGACCGTCTTCCAGGCATGGCTCATGAGCGGTGACAAGGAAGATGTGCTGGCTGTAGCGCGGACGGAGAAGAATCCCGAGCTGCGCAAGGAGGCGATCCGCTACCTGGGCATGATGGGCGGACGTGCAGAACTGCTTGAGTTTTACAAGAGCTCCCCTGATCCTGAGACGCGCGAAGCTGCTGTCGGGGCCATGCTGCTCTGCGGGTGCGCCCACGAACTGGCAGAGATTGCTCAGACAGAAAAAGACCCCGCCGTGCTCGATAAGGCCATCAACACCCTTGGGTTGGTGGGCGGAGCGGAAAGCCTTGCCACTTTGTCGAAACTCTATGGTACGCAAGCTGACGTATCGACAAAGAAGAAGGTCATCAACGCTTTGTTTCTCCACGGCGCCGGGAAAGAAATGGTCTCGCTGGCCCGCAAAGAGACGAACCCTGAGCTGAAGAAAGCGCTGATCGAGAAAATGTCCCTGATGAGTTCACCGGAAATTACCGAATACATGATGGAAATTTTGAATAAATAAGGAGGGTGCCGTGAGAAGCTGGCAGCGATACGTGAAAGTATTTTCTCTGATTTGTCTTACATCGGCCTGTCTTGTTTCGATGGCGGCGGCGCAGAAGCCCAGGGTATCGAACGTCAAGCTGCAGGAAATGTCCGTCTCCTCCGGTCTCAAAGCAACGATCGACGGATTGTTACAGAAACAGACGGCGCCGCTGTGGATTGGCTACAGGATTCCCACGGCAGCCAAAGAGCGCACCATGTGCTGCTTTGACTCGGTCGATGGCATTGAAGCAGCCAAGAAGAACTGCTGCATGGGCTGCAGGATGGAGTCAGAAAAGGGCAGCTCATTCAATGGCACCGTTTCTGACTGCGCTCCGCCAGAGCCTCTGCCTTATGCCTTTATTTTCTTTCGCGCGGAAGCAAAGCAGGTCACGAAGGTCCGGGTCTACAGCGCAGACTGCGCGCTCGACTTCTCCAATCTGCCTCTTTACTGGCTGGAGGACGTAAAACCGGAACAGAGCGTTGAAATGCTGGCTGGCATGGTCTCAACGGAAGAGATTGACGATTCCTATCGCAAGAAAGGCCCGGCGCGGCAGGCCGTGATGGCCATCGCATTGCATGACACGCTGGCGGCCGATGGGGCGCTGGAGAAGATGCTTCAGCCGAGCCAGCGCGCGTCTTTGCGCGGAGAAGTTGCATTCTGGCTGGGCAACGAGCGAGGCAAGAAAGGCGTGGAGCTTCTGCGCAAATATGTGAAGGAGGATCCCGATGAGCGGGTGCGCGAGAAAGGCACGTTCGCGTTTTCACAAAGCAAGGAACCGGAGGCGCTGAAGGAGTTGCTTGGAATCGCGCGCCACGATCAGAGCCCGCGCGTCCGCGGCCAAGCGATCTTCTGGCTGGCACAGATCGGCGGAAAAAAGGAAGCCGAGCAGATTACAGCAGCGATTGAGAACGATCCGGAAACAGAGGTAAAGAAAAAGGCCGTTTTCGCGCTAAGCCAGATGCACGATGCCGATGCAGTGCCGCGCCTCATCAGCCTGGCACGAACGCACAAGAATCCTGCCGTAAGGAAGCAGGCTATTTTCTGGCTGGGACAAAGCCATGATCCGCGTGCGCTGGATTTTCTGGAAGAGATTGTGACGAAGTAGGCCCCCTTAACCACAGAGGACACAAGGGAACACGAAGGAGAGCTGTATTGGGGGCAAGCTCCTTGGTGATCCTTCGTGTCCTTTGTGGTTTTTTCTAGCTACCGAAGCATGAATGAGCGCGTCAGATAGTCGCTCAGGCTCATGGTAATCATAATCATGAGCCAGAAAAATCCCGCCGAGATGGTGAGCTTTGTGAGCTTGTTACTGTAGTGCACATGCATGAAAAAAAGGATGACCAGAACTGCTTTGATTACGGCGATGGTCAATGCAACCACGGGGTTCCAAATTCCCAGGTCAACAAACGCAATGCCCCATGTAAGACAAGTGCCAATCACCAGAGCAAGCAGGATCAGTACGTAAAGACCGGGAGTGGGATGTGAATTTTCAGACATGTGCGTTTCTCGGGTCCTTAAACTCCATGTTGGTGCCTACTGATTAGATACAGCAACGGGAACAGGAAAATCCAGACAATATCGACAAAGTGCCAGTACAAACCGCCTAACTCCACGGGCGTGTAATAGCTGGGGCCGAACTCTCCACCTCTGGCACGTAATAACAACCATGTCAGCAATCCCAGGCCAATCACCATGTGGAAGGCGTGCAGGCCGGTCATGGCAAAGTAAAACGAGAAGAAAATTTCCGTTTGCCTGGCTGTCTGTTCGGCTGCGCCCTCAGGGATGTTGGGATTGCCGTGGTGCTTCGGGTCACGGATTTCCTCAGCGATGTTCCCCAGGCTCTTGTTTGTAACGCTGCAACCGCCCCAGGTATTAAAACCTTTGCCGATTACGTGGCCGGGGATGTGGCATTCATCCCATTTATCGTAATACTCCTTGGCCTTGACGCCGAGGAAGGCCGCACCCAGGACCATGGTGGCCAGCAGTAGCCAGACCTGCGATTTGCGATAGCCTTTTTGAGCGGCCCAAACCGCCATCGCCATGGTGAAACTGCTGCCAATCAGGACCAGCGTGTTGGCAAAGCCCCAGCCCACGCTGATGCTCGTGCTTCCGGCCACGAACGCTGGATAGTATTTGAGGCGATAGATCAGGTAGGCGGTAAACAGCCCGCCGAACATCATGATTTCCGTGAGCAGGAAAACCCACATACCAAAGGTTGAGGCGTCCTGCTGCTGCTCCATGCTGTCAAACTGGTGTGCCAGCGCAGGATGATGTTCGGTGGTGGTTGTCTGGCTAGTGGACAACGGGAACCTCCGCATCTTCTCCGTAGGCATACGGCTCTTTAGTTACGACCGGAATCTGATGGAAGTTGTGTGTGGGCGGCGGCGAACTGGTCTCCCATTCAAGTCCGGTGGCCTGCCACGGATTATCTCCCGCGACCTCTCCGTATTTCAACGAATACAAGAAGTAGAGCAGCGGCAGGATGAAGCCAACGGACAAAATTGATGCGCCAGCCGTGGAGAGCACATTCAGGACCTGGAACTCCGGCGGGTAGGCCCAATAACGCCGTGGCATGCCCAGGTAGCCCAGGATGAACTGGGGGAAAAACGTGAGATTGAAACCGATGAACGTAACAATCGCAGCCAGTTTGGCAGGAGCTTCGGGATACATCCTGCCGGTGAGTTTGGGCCACCAGAAATGCAGTCCTCCCATGTACGCCGTAACCATGCCACCTACCATCACGTAGTGGAAGTGGGCAATCACAAAATAGGTATCATGGACATGAACGTCGAGACCCAGAGCGGCAAGAAAGAGTCCCGTTAAGCCGCCTATGGTGAACAGCCCGATGAACGCCACGGCATAGAGCATGGGCGTGTCCATCTTCACCGATCCCTTGTACATGGTGGCGGTCCAGTTAAACACCTTCACCGCCGAGGGTATGGCCACCGCATAGCTGAGCAGTGAAAACACCAATGCCGAATAAACCGAGATTCCTGCCACGAACATGTGGTGCGCCCACACGACAAAGCCGAAAACGGCAATCGCGATACTGGAGAACGCGATAAAGGAATAGCCGAAGACCCGCTTGCGGGAGAAACAGGTCACGATCTCACTGACCACGCCCATTCCGGGCAGAATCATGATGTAGACCGCCGGGTGCGAGTAGAACCAGAACATGTGCTGGAAGAGCACCGGATCGCCGCCCAGCTTGGGATCGAAGATGCCAATGTGGAAGCCCCGTTCCAGAGCCAGCAGAATCAGCGTGATCGCGAGGACCGGCGTGCCAAGAATCATGATCAGGCTGGCCGCGTAGTTTGCCCAGACAAAGAGCGGCAGGCGTCCCCAGGTCATGCCCGGAGCACGCATGCGGTGCACTGTAACAATGAAGTTGAGTCCGGTGAAAATGGAGGAGAAGCCCGCGAACAGAATGCCTACTGCCATGGCAATGACATGGGTACGCAGGTAGCCTGAGCTAAGCGGCGCATAAAAGGTCCAGCCCGTGTCCACTCCGCCGCTGACCATTGCGATCAGTGAGAAAGTAGCACCGACCATGTAGATATACCAGCTCAGCAGGTTGACCTTGGGGAAGGCCAGATCTTTCGCCCCTACCATAATGGGCATAAGAAAATTGCCAAGCACCGCCGGCACGGACGGGATCAGGAAAAAGAAAACCATGTTCACGCCGTGCATGGTGAACAGCTTATTGTAGGTGTCAGCCTGGAAGAGTTCGCCGTTGGGCGTGAGCAGATGCAGGCGGATCAACGCGGCAAAAATACCGCCGAGAAGAAAGAAGAAAGAGATCGAAAACAGATACAGGATCGCGATCCGCTTATGGTCCTTGGTCAGCAGCCACGATCTGATTCCGTAATTGTCGTTCAAGTAATGCCGCTCGGGCATTACCGGCTTGACGATCGCTGTCGCGGTACTCATGGTTTCTTCCCAGATGGATTCGCAGGCCTGGTTCCCTGCGGGGTCTTTTGCGGTTGCTGCTTGTTTTCTTGCTGCTGTTTTTCCTGCTGCATGTTCTGCTGCTGAATGTTCGGCACCTCGCTGTCACGAATCTGCGTTGGCGTGGAGCGATTGTTCAGCGGATTGGCTTCCTGTGGCGCCAGATGCTTGATGTATTCGGTAATCGCGATGATTTCGTCCTCGCTCACCACGCCACGGAAGGTCGGCATGATCGACTGGAAGCCGGACACCACCTTGGCGTTGGGTTCCAGGATTGATTCGCGAATGTAGTTATCATCCGCCAGCACCACGCGATTATCAACCAGACGTACCGGACGGCCAAACAGACCTTGTAGGTTCGGTCCGCGCGCGCCTGAATCCGGACGGTGGCAGGTGGTGCAACCATACTGCTGAAACGCTTTTTCACCCAGAGACGCCAGTGAGCCTTCGGCTTTGCCGCTGGCCAGCCAGGTGGAGTAATCGTCCGGTGTCATCACAATCACGTCGCCCACCATGCCTGAGTGTTTGGTGCCGCAGTATTGCGAACAAAACAGATGATAGGTCCCGGGGACCGTGGCCCTGAACCAGGTAAAAACATAACGGTTGGGCAGCACGTCCTGCTTGACGCGAAACGCCGGGACAAAGAAGCTGTGAATCACGTCCTGCGAGATCATGGTGACTTTCACGTCACGCCCGGTGGGCACGTGCAGCGTGTTGATCTCGCGCTGGCCGTTGGGGTGCTGGAACTTCCACATCCATTGTTTGCCTACGCCGTAAATTTCCAGCGGGTTTGAAGGCGCACGCTCCATGTGGTAATAAATCACCGCGCCCCACACAAAGATCACCATGGAGATGCCCAGTGGAATTACGGTCCAGATAATCTCCAGCAAGGTGGAGCCGTGGATCTGTTCCGCCTGCCGCTCCGGGGTCCTCCTGTACTTGATGGCGAAGATGAGGATCAGAATGGCGATGAGCAGGGAGAAGAATGTGGTGATCAACACCAGGAACAGGTAGAGCGAATCCACCTGCGCCGCCATGCTCGAGGCCTGCTCCGGAAATATGGGAATGTTCGATTGCATCTATTCGGCTGTCCTGGTTAAGCGGCCCTTGCGGGCAGCAAGCGAATCGCGGCGAAACATGATCAACATAAAGCCACCCAGCGCCATGACTGTGGCGAGGGCGCTCAAACGCAAAATATTAAAGATCGCGGCGCCGTATTTACCTTGTCTTGGATCGTAGTGGTAGCAGTAGAGCAGCACCTGGTCCACAATGGTTCCGATCTTTCCTTTTGACGCCTCAATCAATCCAAGCTGGATATCGCGCGGGGCGTACTCGATTCCGTAATAATATTGCGCCACCAGACCTGAAGGCGTGAGCAACATGATGCCGCTGGCGTGCGCATACTGTTGGATCTCGGGGTCCCATGCATAGCGGAAGCCCACGGCTTGCGCCAGTGCGTCAATCTGGTCTTTCTTGCCGGTAAGGAAGTGCCAGCCTTCCGCAACTCCGGCACGGCGATAGCGCTGAATGTATTTTTTCTTTGCTGCGGCCGCGTCTTGCGGCGTGTCGCGAGGATCGATACTGACGGTGATGACATTAAATTCGCGGCCGATATTGAAGCGCACAATCCCGTTCATGGCTCCGGTAAATCCGTTGAGCACCTGTGTGCACAGCATGGGGCACTGGTAATACACCAGCATCAGGATCACAGGTTTCGATCCAAAATATTGCTGCAACTGCACTGCCTGGCCGTTTTCGTCATTGAAAGCCAGATTCAGGGGCACCTGCTGATTCAGCCGCTGATCAAGCCCCACCTGATCAAGGATGGACGGTTTCTGGTTGGACACAGAGTCGCCCGGCTGGAGTTTGGGCGCGGCCTGCGACCACGCCGCAACAGACGCGCAGGCCGCCAGCAGTATGGCGACAAACGCATTCCGAATTGTGCTGCTGTACTTCACTTCTTCACACTTCCTGCAGGCGGACGCGCTGCCTGCCCCGTATCAGAGCCGCCGGTTGGATATGCAGCGCTCACAGCGCCCACATTTGCCGGCTGGAACGGGCCGCTGACCGGCGGCAGTCCGCGCTGCGCCAGAATTTCCATTGCGCGATTGATAGGAATATGGATGCTGCCATCGGGCGCCTTACCCGTTTTTTTGAGCCAGTCTTCTTCCGAACTACTGAAGCCCTTCATGTCGTGTTCGTCGTCATATTGCAGGCGCGGAGCTTTAAATGTCTGGCCGAGATGGTCCTCCATTTTGCCGCGTCCAAACCAATCCGGCGCAGGCTTTACTTCGCCTTCAGCCGCCGGCGTCTCTTTGCCCAGACCTTCCTTCGGCTTGTCGCGCGATTCCTGCATTTGCTTTTCCATGGGCGTAAGGCGGGCCTCATGGTCTTTTTCCCAGTTTTCCATGAACCGGATCATGCCAATCATCAGGACGAAGGCAAACACGCCGCCAATGAAAAGAAACAGGCCGAACAATGCGATGCCGCGAACGCTGAGGTCGCTCTCCTCGTGTCCTTCCTTGAGGTGCCCGCCGCCGGATTGAGCTGCAAATTTATCTTTATCCATGTTTCGCTTCCAGCATTTCGGTAAAGCCGGGATCATTCACCGGCATGAGCGAACGCTTGCTCAGCCGCATATAAAAGAAGAATAGCCAGATTCCGCCCATCGCAATCGGACAGACGATGTACATGGCGGCGTCCGGCCAGCCGAAATTGTTCAAACCGGCATCCACGCCCTGCTTTCCCGGATAGAAGTTCGGCGCGGTCTGCCAAAACAGATCGACCAGGCGCATAAACATGACAAGGAGGGCAATCGCAACCACACGCGTTTTGCTGCGCTTGGTATTGCGGGAGAGCAGCAGAGCAAACGGAAACACGAAGTGCACAAAGATCAGGATGGTCCCGAAATATTGCCACCCGTTGTTTAGCCGCATGACGTACCAGCGGATCTCTGAGAGCATGTTGCCGGACCAGATAATCAACCACTGCGAGAATGAGAGGTACGCCCACAGCACAACAAAGGCAAACATCAATTTGCCGAAATCGTGCAGATAGTCAACCTTGAAGATGCGCGAAACCGGCTCCGACCCGGACAGGCGCGTGAAAAGCCAGATGGTAAAGCAGAAGGTGCTAAGTACCTGCCCCACCATGAACAGCATGCCCCAGACGGTGGACCACCACTGCGGATAAAGCGACATGGTCCAGTCAATAGAGGCGAAGGTGATGCTCAACGCATAGAAGACGATCCCAAACCCGCTCAGGTTTTGAATGAAGACAAACTGGGCGGGCGTCGTATCGCCGGCTTCTTCTTTCTTTGACCAGCGCATCAGGATCGTGTACAGAATTGCCCAGCCGGCAAAATAGAGAGCACCGCGCACCAGGAAGAACGGCGTGTTCAGGTAGTAATGGATCTTATCGTTTCCCAACGTGGCCGCTACAGCGGGATCGGTCCATTTAAAGAGCAGTTTCATGCCAGCGGCGATCGGGAGCGAGAACAGCAGCATGAGCCACCAATTGCTTGCGGCAGCTTCCCAGATGCGCCGGCCCAGCCGGCCCCAGTTGCCGCCGCTCACGTATTGCAACATGAGCAGCGCCAGCGAGCCTGTAGTCAACCCCAGCCAGAACATAAAGGAGTACAGCCATGCGCGGAGAAATATGTTCCAGTAGAGCACGGCGCCGACGACGGCCATGGCTCCAAAGACAACGCCAACCGTAAGGCTGATGGAGCGCATGCGGTCAATGAACGCAGGTGGCGCAAAATCCTTGGGTGTAATGCGGACCAGTGTCTGGCTCATCGCTTCACACCTCCTTCAGGACGTGGCGCTGGTGCGGGAGGCTGAAGCGAAGTTTCGGGGACTCTGATTCCATCTTCTCCGGGTTGATTCAACTTGTCACGGTCTGCCTGTAGTACATCGGCCTCAGTTGCGCCTTGGCTTAACTGTAGCGCGCGAATGTAAGCGGCGATGGCCCAGCGGTCGGCGGGCTTCACCTGGGCGGCGTAATCCGGCATGCCGCCGAAGCCGTTGCTGATTACGTCATAAAACCAGCCGAGTGGCGCATTCTTGAGCCGCTGCACATGGAAGGATGGCGGACGTTTATAGCCACGCTGAACGATCATTCCGTTCCCATCGCCGAGCATGGAGTGGCAGGGAGTGCAGTAGATGTTGTAGCGCTCCTGGCCGCGGGCCAGTATTTTCGCTCGATTTTCCGCGGAGTCGCCAGGAAGCTCATTGCCATAAACATTTCCGTGCTTGCCGGTGAGGTAATAGCTGTTGGGATCCAGCTGCTCGTGGTCCACATCCTTGTCTTCCAATTGCGGGACCGTGCCGGGAACCGGATACCGGGCCGATCTGCGGTCAGAGTAAAACTCACTGGAGCGCAGAGGAATAAATTTGGGCTGGTTATGCATGTCCTGGCGGCAGCCGCTCAGGACGGCAAATCCTGCCGCCGCAAACAACAGCCATGCTGCGCGGATTTGTGCCGGACGATTAATACGGCACCTCCGTGATCTCTTCCGGCTGAAAACTCTCCAGCAATTTCCGCGTGTCAGACGGGCTGAACCTGGGGTCCTGCGCTTCAATGCACAAAAAGAACCTATCTTTGCTGGCGCGGACAAAATTGGGCGCATTAAACACCGGATGATAAGGCTGCGGCAGTCCATTGAGCGCCAGCATGCCAAACACAGCCGCAAGGGACGCCCCTAAAATGGCGCACTCAAATGTTACCGGAATAAATGCGGGCCAGGAGTGGAACGGCTTGCCTCCGGAGTTGATGGGATAAGCTATTACCGAAACCCAGTATTCCAGCGAATAGCCGCCAACCATGCCCAGCATGGCGCCGATCAGCACAATCAGCGAGACGCGATTATGGTGCGCTCCAATGGCCTCAGCCGCCTCTTCCAGCGGATATGGCGTATACGTATCCATCTTGCGATAGCCGGCGGCATAAGCGCCCTTGGCTGCATGCACCAGCTCCGTGGGCGTCTCAAATTCCGCCATCAGTCCAAAAATAGGTCCAGGTCCAGCTTTCATTCTTTCACCTTCGCCTGCGGTATCAGCGTCCGCATTTCAAAGATGGAGATGGCCGGCATGAGCCGGATAAAAATAAAGAAGAGCAAGGTAAAGAACCCCATGGTCCCAATGAATATCATCATGTCCCACTTGGTGAACCAGTACATGCCCCACGAACTGGGAATGAAGTCGCGCTGAAGACTCATGACCACAATCACAAATCTCTCCAGCCACATGCCGGTGTTCACCACAATTGCAACCAGGAAAAGTTTCCACGGCGTGGAACGAACACTGTTCAGCCAGAGTGATTGCGGGATGAGAATGTTGCAGAGTATGAGCATGTAGTAATAGAACGAGTACGGCCCATGCAGCCGGTTGTTGACCATTGCCAGCTCATACTTGTCCTGGCTGTACCATCCCATAAACATTTCCAGCCCGTAGGCATAAGCCACAATCATGCCCGTTGCCAGCATGACCTTGGCGGAATTCTGCAGATGCCGCAGGGTGATGAAATCCTGCATGCCATACAGGTAGCGGAACGGGATCGCCAGCATCAGCACCATCGCGAAGCCGGAATAGATAGCGCCAGCAACGAAGTACGGCGGAAAGAACGTGGTGTGCCAGCCAGGCACCACAGAGACCGCAAAATCAAGGCTCACCACGCTGTGCACGGAGAGCACCAGCGGCGTGGCCAGTCCGGCCAGAAGCATGTAGGCCGTTTCATAGCGGTTCCAGTGCTTGGCCGACCCGCGCCAGCCCATGGCCAGCATGCCATAGATGCGGCGGACCACCAGAGTCTTGGCGGAGTCGCGTAGCGTAGCAAAGTCTGGAATAAGACCGATGCCCCAGAAGAGAAACGAAACCGTGAAATACGTGGATACGGCAAACACGTCCCAGATCAGCGGGCTGCGGAACTGCGGCCAGATGCCCATGGTGTTGGGAATCGGGAAGAGCCAGTATGCCGCCAGCCATGGACGCCCGGTGTGGATCAGCGGGAAGAGGCCGGCCTGCATGACGGCAAAAATCGTCATGGCTTCCGCAAAGCGGTTGATCGAGGTGCGCCACGTCTGTTTGAACAGCAACAGAATTGCCGAGATCAGCGTGCCCGCGTGGCCGATACCGATCCACCACACAAAGTTCACAATGGCAAAGCCCCATCCGATGGGGATGGTGATGCCCCAGATGCCTGTGCCCTTGAACAGCAGATACGCAACCGCGGTTTGCAGCATGCCGAACAGCGCAGCAGCAAACGCAACAACCAGAACCCAGAAAACCGGCGTGTGCTTGGTGAGCACAATGCCGGCAATGCGGTCCGTAATGGTGCCGAAAGTCTGGCCCGGCCCGATGATGGGCGGCCTTACACCTTTAGGCGGCAGAATGTCTGGTGCAGCCATCTCTTATGCCCTCTCCGTGCCAGACGCTAGTTTGGGATTGGGGTTTCGCACCGCCGCCACGTACGTGGTGCGCGGGCGCGTATTCAATTCCGCCAGAAGATCGTATCTGCGCGGACCGTCCTTAATTTTTCTCACACGGCTGTCCGGATTGTTAATGTCGCCAAACACGATTGCTTCCGTGGGACAGACCTGCTGGCAGGCTGTCTTGATTTCGCCGTCTCGCACATCGCGGTCTTCTTTTTCTGAGGCAATGCGCGCCGCCGTGATGCGCTGAATGCAGTACGTGCATTTTTCCATCACGCCACGGCTGCGAACGGTCACGTCAGGGTTGCGGCCAAGCTTCAAACTTGGAGTGTCATAGTCGGCAAACAGGAAGAAGTTAAACCGCCGCACCTTGTACGGGCAGTTGTTGGAGCAATACCGCGTACCCACGCAGCGGTTATAGACCATGTCATTCAAGCCTTCCGTGCTGTGCACGGTGGCGCCCACCGGACAGACCGGCTCGCACGGCGCGTTTTCACACTGCATGCAGGGGACAGGCTGGAAGTAAACGCTGGGATTTGCGGGATCGCCTTCATAATAAGAATCAATGCGGATCCACTGCATCTCACGTCCGCGCTGTACCTGCTCTTTACCGACGACGGAGATATTGTTCTCCGCCTGGCAGGCCACGGCGCAGGCCTGGCAGCCAACACAGGAGTTGAGATCAATGGACATGCCCCAGGCATACTTCTGGTAAAAGTTTTCTTTCGTTTTGAAATTAGGATAAAGCGATTCCTGCCGGTCGCCGCCGTCCTTAGGCTCTTCATCCGGATGCTCATGCGCGAAGTTCTTGTTCTTAATGAACTCTTCCAGGTTCGCGACCTTTACCGGCTCGCGCTCTTCCATGCTGAAATGGCCCTGGGTGACGGCAATATCCCAAAACCGGTTGGTGACGGTGATGATTGCTCCGGCGCCGATGTATTGTGCCGTGCTGGGGCGCACCTTATATGCGTCGTAGCCCGTTCCGGCGCCCACGCGTCCGGTTTTCTCCTGGCCATAGCCCAGGAAGAGCGTGATCGCGTTGTCAGGATGGCCGGGCTGCGGCCAGTACGGAACTTCTACTTTCCTCCCCTGGAACTCCACTTCAAGAATCCGCTGCGCATCGGACTGATGGTCATTCTCGTCGTTGAGCAGATACAGCCCCCACGCCTTGGCCATGGCCGGGCTGATCATGGCCACGTTGTCCCATGTATTGCGGCTCAGCGGTTTGGGCGTCTCTTGCAGCCAGGCATTGTTGATGAAAGCGCCATCGTAAATTGTAGGATCGGGACGGAACGAGACCTCAATCGCGCCCGGATCAGCCGCCGGAAGCGCAGGCAGCGCCGCAATCTTAGGCGTGACCTGCCGCGCGGGCGAAGCACTGTCTTTCACAAAACCATCATGCACGGCGGTTCGCCACCATGTTTCAAAGTCGACCGTCGGGTGCTGCGACTTCCAGTAGGTCTGCACCAGCTCATGGGAAGAAGTGCCCAGCTGATCAGTGAATGCGGACAGCGCTTCATGCGCGCTCTTGCCGTCATAGAGCGGCATGATCATGGGCTGAATAATGGTTGCGGTGCCATCATAGGAGCGGGCGTCGCTCCAGGCTTCAAGATAGTGCGTCTCCGGAACATGCCAGTGCATGTGGTCCGTGGTTTCATTCTTGTAACTTGAGAACTGAATGCGCAGCTTGACCTTGTCCAGAGCTTTCACGAACTCCAGGTCTACCGGAGTGTTATACGCCGGGTTGCCGCCAATGATAATCAGCGTTTCGACCTTACCGGCATTCATATCGGCAATGAGTTCGCGGATGGATTGGCCATGCTCGACCGGGTCAACTTCGACCGGATCGATATAGCTGACCGTCTGGCCAATATTTCCCAGCGCTCCATTGATGGCGTGCGTCAGAGCATGGACCGCCGGCGACTGGAATTCACCCGGGACCACCAGGCATTTGCCCTTGTGCTCCATCAGGTCGGCGGCAAGCGCGTCAATCCATTTCTGCTGGTCTCCGCTGAGATGGCCCGCTGTGACGGCAACGCCAAGTTTTGCGGCCAGACCACGGGCTATGTTCTCCACTTCAGAGGGGCGCAGCACAAGGCGATGGTCGGCTTTGGCTCCGGTAGTCGAAGGCGAGCTCTCCGCCACGTAAAGGCGGTTCATCTGGTCGCCGTTTTCCAGTTTGCGTCCTCGCATAAAATCGCGGGCATAGCGCACAAAGCCGGGAAACCACGCACCAGAAAGGAAGTCAGCATCGAGCGAAACAACTACAGCGGCGTTTTCAAACTTATAAATCGGATCGTAGTATCCGCCGAAGGCCAGCTTTGACCCGGCCCGCATGTTGTCACGGTTGACTGGGTCCCAACGATGCCATTTTGACTGCGGGAACGACTGCTGCACCGTTTTCATCTGCCAGCCAAATGCCGGCGAACTGACTGCGCCGGTAAGGAAGCGAAGCCCAGCGCCTTGCAGCGCTTTGCGCGCGCGAACTTCTGAGTTCAGCGCCATGGCAAACTCGCCCCAGGGACGAAGCTCGCCCATGTGTGTCAGAGTGGTGGAGCGGTCAGGGTCGTACAGGTTGAGAATCGAGGCCTGGGCAAACAGGTCAGTAGCGCCCATGCTGGCAGCATGGAGCGGATTGCCTTCGATTTTTGTCGGACGAAACTCGTGCGTCTCCACCAGCAACGGGAGCGCGTGACCATGAAACGGCATGGCCGTAGCGTAGAAAATCGGCTTGCCGGGAACGAGCTGCTCCGGTTGCCGAACGTAAGGCAGGATCTGCTCCAGCGGCTGCCGCGTGCAACCAGCAAGGCCCGCAAGCGCCATGGACGCGCCAGCCAGCTTAAGAAAACCGCGCCGCGAAACGGGATCGACCCACTCTGAGGCCTGACGCGGAAATTCGCGCTCCAGCAGTTCGCCAAACGCCTTCTGGTCAGAAAGTTCTTCCAAGGTACGCCAGTACTTTGGCCCTTTGGCTTCCGCGAGCTTCTTGCGCACAGCTTCCAGCTCCAGGCTGGCCGGCTTGATCTGGTTCGCAGAAATCAGATTGGGACTTGAATCGCTTTTGTTAGACATTCGTTTCCATATTGTTTCCACCCTATCGGTGGCAGGTGGAGCAACTGGTTATGTCCTGCGACGTGCGCAGGTGATATTTTTGCCGCAATGCCTTGCCCAGCTCAAACTGGCTGGTATAAGACTTTCCGTCAACTTCAACCGCATGTGCGATGCTGGGCTGCTGATACCGCATGTCAAACACTTTCTCTTTAGGACGGAGAAATTTCTCCGGCTCGCGGTGGCAGTTCAGGCACCACTCCATCTGCAACGTGTTTTCCTCATACATCAGCGGCATGGCGTCCACCTGGCCGTGGCAGCTGTAACAGCCGACGCCCTTGTTCACGTGAATGCTGTGATTGAAATAAACAAAATCCGGCAGATCGTGCACGCGCGTCCACTGCAATGACTGGCCACTGGAAAAGCTGTAGCGGACCGGCGCAAGCATGGGAGCGTTGGTCCAGATCTGCGCGTGACAGTTCATACAGGTTTTGGTGGGAGGAATCCCGGCAAAACTTGAGTCCTCAACCGAAGTGTGACAGTAACGGCAATCCAGCCCCAGGCCGGCGGCGTGATGTTGATGACTGAAAGGGACTGGCTGTTCCGGCGCAATATGCTGCGCGGTCACATACGGCGAACGCTGAAACTCCATGAGCGCCGCACCTACTGCCGAGAGCAGAAGTACTACGCCAAGTATGCTGGCGCGTGCCAGAGTATTTGCACTACGGTGAAAGATCTGTGCCATTGAATAAGTCTTCCTGTGAAAACCGTCGCGCTGCTTCACTGCGACACGATCCGGCAGTCCCCCAGGAATTCGCTCGTGACGTAGTCACTACGAAACGGTGATTATAAACAAGAGTGACGCGTTTCAGCTACCCTTCACCCGACAAAAGCGAAAAAAAATCTTTAACGCGGCCAAAAATTAGCTCACGCCAGTGCATGCACTTCTGGTTTTCTGAATTTTTTTATCGACACGCGTTTTCCGCACATAATTTTCCACCGAATCGGCGAACAGAGAAGTCGCTTCCTTCTTATTTATTCGCGAAACGCAACCAGACTATCCCGCTACTTTACATGCACGCTGACTGAAGCGGAATTGTTGGCCGGGTTGAGGTCCTGCGTTTTGGCCGAGGTCGCCACCTTGTTGGTCAGGTTGCTTCCCGAGGGAGCAACGGCTTTCAGGTAGACATTCACCCAAAAACTTTGCCCCTTTTCCAGGCGTGTTTTTGTACACGTCAGTTTGCCGGAGGTCGCGCCAACGGCGGGCCTGGAGCAGAAGGATGCAGAGTTTGTGAAAATTCCCTGGAAGCCGAAGCCGCTGGGAATGGGATCGGTAAACACCACGTTGTCGCTGCCATCCGGACCCAGGTTTGTCACCTGTCCAAAGAAAGTCACGGTGCCATTCCGGGCCACAGAAGCTATGTTTCCCTTCAGCGTCACCCGCAGATCCCCGGCAATCACGATCCTGGCCAGAAATCCGTCCGAATTCCCTTTAAGTCCGGGCTGGAAGGCGTTGCCTGTCACCGGATAGTTGCTGTCAAAGGTGTTACCGGCCACAAAAGCATTCCAGGCAGGATCGACAAAGATCGCGAAAGCGGTTGTCTCCGTGCTTCCTCCAAGCAGGGTCGAGTAATAGAGCGACTGGCCGGATGGGTTGAATGCCGTAACAAAGGCGTTAAACCGTGCGCCCGCTGGAAACGATTTCTTGAACGCGTTTGCTGTAACCGGGAAATTCGTGGAGTTAGTGAAGCCGGTCACGAAAGGCATGCCGGCATTGTTCAACCCGATTCCCGTGATAGCGTCACTGTTATTTCCACCCAGTAGCGTGGAAAAGACCAGGGCGTTTCCGGCGGCACTGAGTTTGGTTACGAAGCCGTCACGCGGACCGGACAGCGTGCGCCGGAAGGCATTGACTGTAGTTGGGAAACCACTAGAGGACGTAACTCCCGCCAGGTATACGTTGCGAGAAGAGTCGATAGCGATGCTTTGGATCTCTGGCTGACTCCCGTCTTTGCCGAACGCGTCGACGCCATGCAACAGGACGGAAAAAATCAGCGCCGAACCAGCGGCATTCAGCTTGCTAACAAAGCCGGCGAAACCGTTGTCCGCGGCAGTGGCGAACCCGAACGAAGCTCCGTGTGGAAAGTTGCTGGAACTCGTTCTACCGGCAACATAGGCGTTTCCGGAACCGTCGACCGTAAGCGCGTCAATCTCGTCCAAGCTGTTGCCGCCGAGATATGTGCTGTACAGAATGGAAGCTGAACCGCTCTTGCTGGAATCGAGCTTCAACACAAATCCTGCTCCGTTGGCGTTGGGCATCGTGGTTTGGAAAGCGCCTGCTGTGGTGGGCACACATGGATTGAAGGTGGAACCGCCAACCCAGATATGTCCTGAATTGTCTGCGGCGATGCCGCTGGAAGAGGAATTTCCGGGGACGAGGTGACAATCCGCGGAAGCGGCAGGATCCGTCTGCGCAAACGTCAAGGAATAAAGAAGCTGCCCTCCATCCGCCCTCAACTTGTCAATGAATATGCCGAAATCGAAATCAAAACTCGGCCCGTTAATATGCTCCGCTCCGCTCGCTACGGTATAGACACGTCCCGCTGAATCGACGGCGATATGTGCAATGTTGGAATGCAGGAAAGTGGAGTAAATCAGGATCCTGCCCGTGGGATCGAATTTGGAGACAAAGCCGCTCTGGGTCTTGGTGTCATCGTGGAAGGTTGTGAGTTGGTTCGGAGTGCGATTGAAAGCGCCCGCAGTCGTCGGGAAATCCGCGGCGCTGGTGGTGCCGGCGACGTAAATGTTCCGCTTGGGATCAAGCGCCACCGCCTCGATAGATGTATCTGCCGGAAACGTAGTCCCCTGGGTAAGGTTGTTTCCGGTGGAACCCCCGAAATGGGTGGAATAAGCCAAAACTGGATCGACAGTGACTGGCCGGCTACGATCATAGGCGCCCAGCGAGATGCCGAGCCTGTTCTGTCCCGACAATCTCCAATTGGCCTGGACGGTCTCGCGCTTACCATTCACCATTTGCCATGCCACCGGCGCGGATTCAATGAGTTTGCTTGTTCCCAGAGTCAACTCCACGTCGCCGGATTGCGTGATGGCCAGGTGGTCGATTCCCACAACTCCCAGAGCGATGCGGTCAGGATCGGCTCCTGGCGCTAGAACAAAGTCGTGTTCCAGATGCTGGTCTTGCCCGTAAAAGCGAACATCGATCCCGGGATAGACTGCGGTGTAACGCAAGGCAGCGTAGTTCTCAACTCCGGTGATGGATAATTTTGGATTCTCATTCAGGTAGTTGCTGCGCGCCAATACCTGCCGCTCCGCACTCATGCTGGGCGCAGTTGATGCGTCCTGGAACAGCAACCGAAAACTGCCCACGCGCGGCACCGCCACGGTTACACCCTGGCTGGTGAAGAACAACGTGCCTTCCCGGCTGCGCGCAAGATACTTGACTTGGGGATCGGTTTGACCGCGATTGGCTTCGAATGTGAGAGGCATGGTCACCTGGGCCGCGGGCTGGGCCTGGCTAGTGAAGGTGATTAAGGAAGTCAGAAGCAACCAAAGAGCCGGAAAGGAGCGTAGAGCTTTAAGCATATAGGGCCTCCGGCACATCAAACTGGTCCGGTTATGGTGGGGTCCGGGCGGGGACGTGCTGCTCTGGAGATGTACTCTGACACAGCAATGTTGCCCCGATATCTTTCCGACAAGTGGCGAGCGTCCGCGGTTGTGCAGGATTTCAAACAGAAAGAGCTAAAGCTTCGGGAATCGGCCCAGGAGAGACATGGGGACGCCAATTCTAAGAAAACCGGCCGGCCAGTAATAAGGAGGACTACGGGAGTCAATTTCTGGTTGGCAAGGCACCGTCCAGACGATGATCCACATCCAACCGGAGTGATGAGCATTTCTTAATGAGGCATGGCCGGCCTTCCTGATGGAACGTTGCATCTGCATCCACGCGCACTTCTACCAGCCGCCAAGGGAAAATCCCTGGCTGGAAGCGGTGGAGCGCCAGGAATCCGCCTATCCTTACCATGATTGGAACGAACGCATCACGGCGGAGTGTTACGCCCCCAATGGCGATTCCCGCATTCTGGATGACCGGGGCTGCATCCGCCAGATTGTGAACAATTACGGGCGCATCAGCTTCAACTTTGGTCCAACGCTGCTTTCATGGTTGAAAGATAAATCTCCAGAGACTTATGCGTGCATTCTGAAATCTGACCGGGAAAGCCAGAGACGCTTCTCCGGACATGGCTCGGCGATGGCGCAGGCGTACAACCACATGATCCTGCCGCTGGCCAGTACCCGCGATAAGGTTACGCAGACGATCTGGGGCATTCATGATTTTGAACATCGCTTTGGACGGACGCCGGAAGGTATGTGGCTGCCGGAAACCGCTGTCGATGTGGAAACACTGGAAACCCTGGCCGCTCAGGGGATCAAGTTCACCATCCTTGCTCCGCACCAGGCCGGCCGGGTCCGCAAGATTGGCGGACGAAGCTGGAAAGACGTGAGCGGCGGACGCATTGACCCCACTCGTGCCTATCTGGCAAAGTTGCCTTCGGGCAAAAGGATCAACCTCTTCTTTTATGATGGCCCCATTTCCCAGGCGGTGGCTTTTGAACAACTCCTGAATTGCGGAGAGCAATTCTCCTCGCGGATCAAGAGTGGATTTTCTGACAAGCGTAACTGGCCACAGCTGATGCACATTGCCACGGACGGCGAAACCTATGGCCACCACCACAAGCACGGCGACATGGCCCTGGCCTATGCGCTGGACCGCATTGAGTCCGACACCGCACTCCGGCTCACGAATTACGGCGAATTCCTGGAAGCTTATCCGCCCACGCACGAAGTCCAGATCATCGCGGACACAGCCTGGAGCTGCGCGCATGGAGTAGAACGCTGGCACAGTGATTGCGGTTGCAACTCCGGCCGCGAGGGGTGGAACCAGCAATGGCGTGGTCCGCTGCGCTCCGCGCTTGACGGCTTGCGGGATCGCGCCGCCGAAATGTTTGAACGCGAAGCCGCCGAGTTGGTGCATGATCCATGGGAGGCACGTAACGACTACATCCAAGTGATCCTTGACCGCTCTCCAGAATCTCTCTGGGTATTTTTTGAGAAGCACTCCCGGCACCAGCTTAAACCGGAAGAAACCACGACGATGCTGAAGCTGCTGGAGATGCAGCGGCACGCCATGCTCATGTACACCAGTTGCGGCTGGTTCTTTGATGAGCTGAGCGGGATTGAAACCGTACAGGTCATGCAGTATGCCGGACGCGTGATCCAGTTGGCGCGCGAAACCGGCAGCATGGACCTGGAACCGGAATTCCTGGAGCATCTGGCACTGGCTAAAAGCAATCTGCCCGAGTTTGGCGATGGGGCGACCATCTATCACCAGCTGGTCAGGCCCGCATTCGTGGACCTGTGCAAGGTGGGAGCGCACTTTGCCATCAGCTCAATGTTTGATGGCGACCATGTGGTCCCGCAGTACTGTTATGACGTCAGGATGATCGACTACCAGCATGCCGAATCGGGAGCAGCCAAGCTCGCGCTGGGACAGGCTCACATCACCTCGCGCATTACACGCGAATCGCGCGATCTGGGTTTTGCCGCCGTCTACCTGGGCGACCAGATCCTGCACGCCGGTGTACGCGAAACCAGCCAGCAGCAAGAACACGCACAGCTGGTGACGGAGAGTATGGCTGCTTTTTCCGCTGACAACTTTGGGGAAGCTTTGCGCCTGCTCGACGACTATTTCGGCGAGATGCGGTACTCCCTGAAATCTCTCTTTAAAGATGAACAGAAGAGGATCCTGGACATCGTTCTTTCCCGCACGCTTCAGGACGCGGAGGCCAGTTACCATAAGATTTACGAAAGACACGGGTCTTTGCTGCGCTTCCTGAAAGAGATGGGCCAGCCCATCCCGGACGTTCTGCGCTTTACTGCTGAATTTGTCCTCAACAGCGATCTGAAACACACGTTTGAGAATGACCCAGTGGATTTTGTCCGCGTGGCCATGCTGGTGGAGTTGGTGAAACATGAGGGTGTACCCATGGATACAGCCGGAGTTGGATTTGCCGCCAGCAACAGCCTGACCCGGCTGCTGCGCCGCCTTCAGGAAAAACCGCGGGAACCCGAACTGCTGGAAAGGGCCAACATTCTGGCCACGATATTTCCCCTTATGTCTTTCCCCGTGAATTACTGGCACGCGCAGAATATCTACTACGCCATTCTGAAACAGGAATTCCCCTCCATGGGCGCCAGGCAGGACGAGGCTTCACGCAAATGGCGGGAACACTTTCTGGAACTGGGAGAAAAACTCCAGATCAGCGTACAGACGCTTGCACCGCAAGCCGAATTAGAGATGGCAGGCTGAAAAAAGTTTACCGGCGCGCATCGGCATAAACCTGCGGCGAGTTTTTTTCTGT
The DNA here is from genome assembly GCA_020072585.1 of Terriglobia bacterium. Taxonomy (GTDB): domain Bacteria; phylum Acidobacteriota; class Terriglobia; order Terriglobales; family Acidobacteriaceae; genus Angelobacter. The sequence goes on from JAIQGL010000004.1 coordinate 115,349, forward strand.
CTTCATCGCGCCGCCAGCTTCGCGAATCGCCATCTGCAAGACCTCGGCAATATGGAGAGCTTTGCGGCCGGTGAGACCTTCAATCTGCTGGTAACAGCTGAAGCCATCGGTGATGATAAGAGCATCGGCTGACGCATTGCGTATGGCCGGCAGCAAGGCGCGCTCGCCGATTTTGACCGAGACGTCATACTTATCGGCTTCAAAACCAAAGGAACCGGCCATGCCACAACAGCCGGAGTCGAGTACCTGAAAGTCCAACCCCGTGCGTTTGAGTAATTCGAACTCTGAATCAAATTTGAGGACTGACTTGTGATGGCAGTGGCCATGCACAAGGGCCTTGCGCTTGAGCTGCGGCGAACGGTAGTCGGCTTGATTGATGAGGAATTCGCTGAGCAGAAAAGTCTGGCTGCGCAGCCGTTGCGCGGCGATGTTCCTGCCCAGCAGGTTGGTCATCTCATCACGAAAGACGGAGATACAACTTGGTTCGAGGCCGATGATCGGCGTGCCTGCTTCGATGTCATTGCGCAAAGCGGTTAGTGTTTGTTCCAGCGTGGCTTTGGCTTGGTCCAGCATGCCGAAGTCGTAAAGCGGCCGCCCGCAGCAGAGTGACTGCTGCGGAATTCTTACCTGATAGCCGGCGTGCTCCAGAACTTCAACCGCTGCTTTGGCGATCTCAGGATGGAAATTGTTGCTGAAAGTGTCGGGCCAGAGAATGACCGGCGGACGATCAGCGTTGCGAAGCGGTCGCTTGCGAAACCAGGCCGTAAAGGTCTCTGCGGCAAACGCAGGCATGTTGCGCTTCTGCGAGATGCCACCAACCCACTTCATCAACGGCGATGTGCCGGGCGCGCGGCCCAGGAAATTTACCAGCCACGGCGCGATGCGGGCCATACCTGCCCAGCGCTGAATCAAGCCCATGGAATACGCGGCGCGGGGACGCGAGCGGTCTTCATAGTAGTGGGCCAGAAATTCAGCTTTGTAGGTGGCCATGTCCACGTTGATGGGGCATTCACTTTTGCAGGCTTTGCAGGCGAGGCAGAGATCCAGCGCTTCTTTTACGTATTCGTTTTTCCAGCCGCCCTCAAGCGGATCGCCGCGCAACATTTCAAACAGCAGGCGCGCCCGGCCGCGGGTGGAGTGCTTCTCTTCCCTGGTGACCATGTAGCTGGGGCACATGGTGCCGCCATCATCTTTGCGGCACTTGCTTACGCCGACGCAGCGCACCGTGGTCTCAGGAAAATGCCCGTGGTCTTCAGGGAAAGAAAAGTACGTCTTCACCGGAACAGGACGATACGTGGCGCCCAGGCGCAGGTTTTCATCGAGTGGATTGGCGTCAATCTTCTTGCCTGGATTCATCTTCCAGCCGGGGTCCCAGATGCGCTTGAACTCGCGGAAGGCTTCCATCAGCTCCGGACCGAACATTCTGACCAGAAGCTCGCCGCGAGCCTGACCATCACCATGTTCGCCAGAGAGTGAGCCGCCGAGAGCCACGACCATGTCTGCGGCTTCTTCCACGAAGGCGCGGAAGTTTTTGATGCCTGCTTCTGTGACCAGATCAAAGTCGATGCGCATGTGGACGCAGGCATCGCCGAAGTGGCCGTAGAGTGCGCAGTGGTAGCCATATTTCGCCAGCAGGCGGTGCAGCGCGCGCAGATACTCGCCCAGGTTTTCCGGAGAGACCGCCGCGTCTTCCCATCCTTCCCATGCTTCCGGTTCGCCCGGCACCTGCGAGGTTGCGCCCAGACCGGACTCGCGCGCCTTCCAGACCATGAGAGTTTCCTGCTCATCGGTGAAGAGCTTCATATTGGGGGGATCGGGCCGGCGACTGAGATTTTCCATCAGAGCGCGGGCTTTGGCGTTGGACTCGTCTTTGGTCTCGCCGCCGAACTCGCACAGTAGCCAGCCTTTGCCCTCAGGCAACATGGCGATGCTTTTGGGATGAAGGCCTTTCTTCTTCATGTTGCCGATGAGAACGTCGTCCATGCCTTCAAGGCCGATAGGCCGGGATTTGCAAACTTCCGGAACGTTGTCTGCGGCAGCGTAAACATCTTTGTAGCCAAGCACCAGGGTCGTACGCTTCTTTGGCCAGTCCACCAGACGAACTTTGGCAGCAAGAATAATGACGCACGTGCCTTCAGCGCCGACCAGAGAACGCGCAACATGAAAGCCGTGTTCAGGAAGAAGCTCGTCCAGGCTATAGCCGGAGACGCGGCGGGGGATGTTGGGAAAGCGTTGGCGAATAAGATCAGCGTATCGATCGCGCAGGGCGCGGAGGCGGGAGTAAATCTCTCCGCGGCGGCCGCCGGCGCGAATGATCTGCTCCAGCTCCGCGTCTGATGTTGGACCTATTTTCATGCGCTCGCCGTCATAGGTAAGGACGTCGAGTTCCAGAACGTTGTCCACGGTGCGGCCGGCCATCACGGAGTGCACGCCGCAGGAGTTGTTTCCGATCATGCCGCCGAGGTTGCAATACTCGTGCGTGGAAGGATCAGGGCCGAAGGTGAGGTTATGCTCATTGGCTCGATTGCGAAGCTTATCGAGCACGCAGCCGGGCTCCACCCAAGCGTATTTTTCCGCCGCATTGAGCTCGGTGATTTTGTTGAGGTATTTCGAGAAATCAATGATGACGGCGACGTTGCAGCTCTGTCCGGCCAGGCTGGTGCCGCCTCCACGAGGCAGCAAAGGAGCATTGTGCTTGCGGGCAACGGCCACGGTTTGAATCACGTCTTCAATCGTCTTTGGAATGACAACGCCGATGGGGACCTGGCGATAGTTGGATCCATCGACGGCATAGAGAGCGCGGGTGCCATCGTCAAAGCGGACTTCACCGGTGATGGCGGAGCGCAGATCGGCGGCAAGAGCATCTGCGGCAGCGCGGGGAAAATCGGCTTGGCTGGTTGCGGCGGTGGACATCAGGGGGCTGGCGCTCCAAAGTAAATCCCGACCTTCAGCTTCTGCGCCCATCGCGCAATTCGGATCATATTGTCCAGGACTCGGATGGCTTGTGGATCCTTGACCCTTGCCTGCGTCTGGAGACATTCGTTGAGCAATGAGTCCACTTCCTGGGGTTCATAAAGAGCGTCGGCGGCCATGTCAGAGAACCGCGAAAGCAATGGATATGCAGGAATAACCGGCCCTTCGCCCTGGAATGCCTCCCAGCCGGGGCTGAGTTCATTGAAAAGAGCATCTATCTCATAGCCGACAATGCCCATGGCCAGAGGACGGTCGCGGGCAGAGGTTGGTTCAGATTTTCCAGCATACTCCTGTGGCTTGCGCGCCAGAAATACGGTCCATGATCCGGGCTCCCAGTAATCCTCAAATTGTCCGCGCGAAGCCGCCAGGCCTTCGCGGGTAAGCCACTGAGGATTGAAATCGAGCGAAGGCTTGCCGGAGAGATTGAGCCGATCTTCAATATAGGCAGCCAATTTAGCAGCATCTGCCAGGGCCCGTTTCACAAACTCAGCATCAGGGTGCGTAACTTTATATAGCATCGCCTGGAGTTTTTCTTGTTCGTCCGGGGTGATCGGTGGCGTGGTGAAATCTGGCATCGCAGGCATGGCGACGATACAATCGTCCTCCATCACCCAGTTCACATCGCTTTTATATGCACTCACAGCAGCGATCAGAGAATCCATTTGCTGCGGTTTTGGCCTGAACAAGGAAAAACAGAAACGCGGAAATGAAGTGTCTGCCCTGGCCAGTTCGTACTCAAAGTCACTGGGAAAATCCTCACGCCGCAGATCGGATGACGACGAGGCAACACTCCACCACTCCAGTGGAGCGATCTTGCTGACGACATGAGGCAGCCAGTCGCGATTGGTGAGCGCGGCACGGTCCTTCGGCACCGGATGTGACGCCGTAACGGCGGATGAGCCTCCAAAGCCCAATACCAACACCATCGCCAGGAACTTAGCGCAGGCGCTCATGATGCGACATTATAGTCCGACGCAGCGCCTGAATATAATCATGGATTCATGCCGACACAAACTCTATCCAGCCTGACCGGGCCTCAATCTTCTGTGCCAGCCTCACGACATAAGCTCTACATTTTTCTGATTGTGCTGGTCTGGGCGGTGATCTACGTTGGCAGTCTCTTTCAGCCGCCATTAATGGATGATGCCGACACGGTCCACGCCGAAGCCGCGCGTGAGATGGTGGAGCGTGGAGACTGGGTCACGCTGAAGATTAATGGCGGCTTCCGCTACCTGGAAAAAGCGCCGCTCATGTACTGGTGCGTGGCCGCGAGCTACAAAGTTTTTGGAGTGCATGACTGGTCAGCACGGCTGCCGATTGCGCTGGGTATGCTGGCGCTGCTGCTGGTGGTCTACCGGATCGGGCGCAGATTTTATAACGATGAAGGCGGCCTGTACGCAGCACTGGCGCTGGGCACTGGCTTTGGGCCGTTTATTTATACGCGGTTCATGATCCCGGAAATGCTGGTGGCGCTCTGGCTGGCGATTGGCTTTGATTTCTTTCTCACTTCGCTTGAGCAGAGCGAACGCGGCGAGCAGCCGTCTCTCATGGTCTGCTGGGGACTGGCCGCGACCATGGCGCTGAATGTGTTGACCAAAGGGCTGATCGGGCTGGTTTTCCCTATCGGCACAATCTTTCTTTATCTGCTGCTCACGAAAAATCTGCGCCACCTGCTGCGGCTCCGTCTGTTTTCAAGCTTTCTGGTTTTTCTAGCGATCGCTGCACCGTGGCATCTGCTGGCCGGGTTTCGCAATCCAGCACAAGGAGAGGCCCGCGGCTTCTTCTGGTTTTATTTCGTCAATGAACATTTCCTGCGCTTCCTGAAGAAGCGCTACCCTGCCGACTACGACACCGTGCCGCTGTGGCTGTTCTGGGGGCTGATGCTGGTCTGGCTGATGCCATGGACCGCATTCATTGTTCAGGCGGTGCGCCAGGTTCCGGTAAAGCTGGCGGCATTCCGCGCTGGCTTGAGCAAGCAGCAGCGAGGCACGCTGGTTTTTGTACTGTGGCCGCTTTTGATCCTGCTTTTTTTCAGCTTCTCCAGCCGGCAGGAGTATTACGTGCTGCCTGGTTTGCCGGGAGTGGCCCTGCTGCTGGGCGGGTGGCTGGCGAGGGAATCAGCTTCAGCATATGACAGCGCTGAGCGGCGCAGCGGGAGAGTTTCATCCATGGTGCTGGCAGCGGTGGGCGTGGCGGTTTGTGTGGTCTGCGTGGCGCTTGCGTGGAAAGCACAGGCCCCGCCGCCGAACTATGACATTGCCGAGTTGCTCAAGAAGAATCCGCAGGACTACGCGCTTTCCTTCGGGCACATTCTTGATCTTACCCCGCAAGCGATGGGCGCATTCAAGATCCCGCTGCTGGCCACGGCTGTTGCATTCGCGCTGGGAACAATTTTGAGTTTGGTTTTACGGCGCGGCAATCGCGCCTTTGCGGCGAACCTGATACTGACGTTGATGACAGTGATTTTGCTCTATGCAGCTCATCAGGGGCTGGTGATCTTTTCACCGGTACTCTCATCAAAGATCCTGGCGGAAGCCATTGAGTCACACTGGAAGCCAGGAGCCATCATTGAAGATAACGGCGATTACGAGGCCGCTTCCAGCGTGAATTACTACACCCGCCGGCAGATACGCATCCTGAACGGCCGCTGCAACAATATCTGGTATGGATCAAGGTTTCCGGATGCACCGCCGATCTTTGATAACAACACCACTTTCGAGCGCCTGTGGCGGGGCCCAAACACGGTCTTTCTTCTGACCGATGCCAAAGCAAAGCCCACCAGCGAAGTAAGCGAGGAGTGTCCGCAAAGAGACAGGCTGCCTGACTATGTTGAAAAAGAGGGAGCTTGTGAGCTGGCAAAGTGGGGCGGCAAGGTGGTGCTTACCAATGAGCGGAAACCTTGTCCTGGTCAGGCTTGGCCGCGCCGATAAGCTCCGGTCCACGGGGATGCACGGGACGGATCTTGCCATTTTCCAGAACGAACACATCACCGCGCCAGTGAACCGTGTTGTCAGCAAAGCTGGCAAACCAGACCCAGAACGCAACGAGATCACGAATCGGCAGCAGCCAGAGATGACGCCACACGGCGCGATCATGCACTATGCCAATTCCTACCTTCAGCGCTACGGCGGCACGCAGAGCGGCGGCAGCGGCCAGCGTTGACCATGACCACCAGCTGAGCGGCGCAAGCAAGACGGCAAATATCGCCCAGGGCAGACCGAAGGTGAGAAGCAATCCGACGTAACCGAGGCGGCGGGAGTCACGTGTGCTGCGCGCCCAGCGAATCTGGTGCTCAAAAAATCCGCGGAAGCTGTACGCGGGCAGATGGGTTTCCACCACGATATCGGCAAGCACTACTTCATATCCGGCTTTGGCGATGCGATAGCCAAGCTCAAAGTCGTCAGCGAGGTAGTCCACCAGGGGACGCAGACCGCCGATGGCTTCCAGCGCCGTACGCGACATGGCCAGCGTGGAACCAAGAGCAAAGTGAATACCACCTTCAATCTGCCGCGCGACCAGAACACCGGCGATGAAGTCCGTGCTGATGCCGATGGATTCAAGCTTTGATCCCAGCGTATCAGCGGCGATGCCGCGATACGGGCAGGTCACCATGCCGACCTTTGGCTGTGCAAAAGGGGCCATCACGCGGCGCAGATAGTCTGGCGTGACAAAGATGTCACTGTCATTAATGAGTATGTGGTCGTACCGGGCAAAGGCGAGCATCTGCACCAGATTGCTGGTTTTACGGTTGTTGCCCAGCACCTCAGGGCATACAAGAAGACGAATCTGGCAGTTGGGAAATTCGCGGATGAGCTGCTGCACGCCCTCTGCCGCGGGATCGTCCGGCTCACTGACGCCGAAGATGAGTTCGTACTCAGGGTAATCCTGCACGCAGTGGCTGCGGAAACTCTCATACATCTGCGGATCAACGCCGCGCAGCGGCTTCAAGATGCTGACGGGCGGAGTGACGGCAGACTGTGACGGGCCGCTTGCCCGTTGAAAACGCCGGGCGCTCCAGAGGCAAAGCAGATAAAAGCCCATGCCGCAAATTGCGAGCCCAGCCGCCAATAAGCCTGGAACAAGATTCAACATCGTTGCCGTCGATTGACTTTCATTTCTATCTGGCTATCGTTGAGCCCTATCTTACTTTATGGTTTGGCTATTAGATGCGCGGAAGAGGGCGTTCCAGGCAAATAATTTGTTGGCAGGCCCCGGCCTGCCGCGAGCAGGATTAATTCCTACCAAGACCGATTCATCTTATAATATGAGTGTTGACGTTGGACCGGATGGTCGCTGTCCTGGTTGTGGACGCCGGGGTTACCCGGGCTGCACGGCCAGGAGAGAGGAAAGTCCGAACTCCACAGAGCAGTGTGCCGGATAACGTCCGGGAGGGTGGCTTCAAGGCCATTCGACGGAAAGTGCCACAGAGAATATACCGCCACGGGCGCAAGCCTGAGGTAAGGGTGAAAAGGTGCGGTAAGAGCGCACCGCCCGGGCAGCAATGCACGGGGCATGGCAAACCCCACATGGAGCAAGACCAAATAGGGAAGGAATTCCGGATAGCAATATCCAGAATGCGTCTCGGCTCGAGGCGCCAAACTTTCGGGTAGGTCGCTTGAGCCGTTCAGCGATGACCGGCCTAGAGGAATGACCGTCACGGCGGTAACGCCGTACAGAATTCGGCTTATAGGTCCAGCATCACTTGTGGCCCTCAGGTTCGAGAGGATCTGAGGGCCTTCAATTTTTGTTCTGGCGAGATCCCTCGGCGGCGCTTCGGGATTTCGCCTGCGGGCTCAAGCTTTAGACCAGTCTTCCCACTGAAGTCCTTTGACCCTTGAAAACTCAGACACATTCGCAGTAATCAGCGTCATATCGTGGTGCATGGCCTGCCCCGCAAGCAGCAGATCATACGCTCCAATTGGTTTTCCGGCAGCCTCCAACTTTGCCCGCAGCTCGCCTGCTACTTTGGCTGCCCCTTCCTCAAAGGGCAGGATGGCAATTGGACCGGCAAAGAATGTCTCACACCGCCGCGTGTTCTCCACGAGGCGCGCACTTTTGAAAACGCCATACCACAGCTCAAAAGCCGCGACCGAAGAAGTAAAAAATCTGCCGCCCTTGTGGAAGGTGCGCGTAAATCGTGCCTGAACGGAGTTGGAGGCGGAAGACATAAGGGCAATGCAGGCATTGGTATCCAGCAGGTAGTTCATTTAAAGATTAACCGCTTCGGCGTCCTGGGCTGATGCCGCTCCTTCATAAAATCCGGATCAGAAGGAACATTCTTCAGTTCCGCCAGCCATGCCTCGGGATCGTCCACCAGCGGTTCAAGAACGACACTTTTACCCACGCGGCGAATGCGGACCTTGTCGCCTTTGAAGCGGAACTCCCGTGGCAGACGAACAGCCTGGCTGCTGCCATTCTGGAACAGCTTGGCGAATTGGCTCATGGCAAAGCCTCCAAAGGTAGTATATACTTTAAATATATACTCCTGCAAATCAATTCGCTGGGCCTTAGTGATTGTTTTGGTGAGAATGCAAAGAGTTACTCCCCCGACCGCGCCAACTCCACCGCTCGCACCAGCGCTCGCGTCTTGTTCAGGCACTCCTGATATTCGCTTTCCGGCACTGAATCCGCCACGATCCCCGCACCGGCCTGCACGTATGCCTTTTTTCCCTTCACCAGCATGGTGCGGATAGCGATGCAGGAATCCAGATTGCCGGCGAAATCGGCATACAGGATTGAGCCGCCGTAAATGCCGCGCCGGATGGGCTCGACCTCTTCAATGATCTCCATGGCCCGAACTTTAGGTGCGCCAGTCAGCGTACCTGCCGGGAAACATGCCGCAAATGCGTCCACGGGCGTAAGCTCCTGGCGCAACGCTCCTTCCACGGCGGAGACCAGATGCATCACATGGGAGTATCGCTCCACAAACATCAGGTCACGGACTTTGACTGTACCGAATTCGCTCACGCGACCAACATCATTGCGGCCCAGGTCAACCAGCATTACGTGCTCAGCGCGCTCTTTTTCGTCGTTGCGCAACTCTTCTTCCAGCTTCAGGTCTTCTGCTTCATCTTTGCCGCGCTTGCGCGTGCCTGCGATGGGGCGATACTCCAACTTTTTCCCAGTCACGCGCACCAGCATCTCCGGCGACGAGCCAAGGATGGTCATCTCTTCACTCTGTAGCCCCTGCATGCGGAGAAAATACATGTAGGGCGAAGGGTTCACGCGGCGCAACGCCCGGTAGATATTCAGCGGCTCAACGCCGGGCTCAAGCTCCAGCCGCAGTGAAGGGACGGTCTGAAACACGTCGCCCGCCATGATGTATTCCTTGATCTTCTCCACGGTGCGGATGAACTGCTTCCTGGTGACAGAGACCGCGACTTTCAGCTTGCCGATTTTTGGTTTTGGCGACCGCAGAAATTTTGCCGGCAGCGGCGCGGTCAGCTTTTTTTCTATCCGGCGGATATCGCGCAGAGCCTGCGCATAGGCCTGCTTGGGAGACTGGCGGCGCACGTCGGCGGTGGCGATGATAAAGATCTCATGCCGGACATGGTCGAACGCCAGCAGCCGGTCAAAGAACATCAGCGTGCAATCGGGTGTCCGTAGGTCGTCTTTGGCCAGCACTGGAAGTTCTTCCAGTTGGCGAACGGCGTCATGCGCAAAGAACCCGACAGCGCCGCCGGTAAAGGGCGGCAGTCCGGGAACTTTTGCCGGCGTGTGCTCATGCAACAGGCCGTCCAGGACTTTAAAAGCGCTGCCTTCGGTCTGGGTCTTTTTGCCGTTTCGCTCCAGGGTGATCTGGCGGCCTCGCGCCCGCAACACCATATAAGGTCGTGCGCCCAGAAAGGTGTACCGGCCAATCTTCTCCCCGCCCTCAACCGACTCAAGCAGAAAAGCGTTTGGCTCTTCCGCGGCAAAACTCAGGAAAGCTGAAACCGGCGTACGCAGGTCGGCAGCCACGGTTTTGGCCACTGGAACCATGGTTGCATTGCGCGCCAGCCGGGAAAACTCACTGTAATCGGGGAATAACATGGGGTTTTATCTTAATTGATTCTCATGCTGGATAAACGAACGTACACGTACCTCTTATTTCCCAAAAGTACACATTTGATTATGCCCTGGAGCCCTAACCAGTGGTTCTAAAGGCCTAATTGGACTATACTTTCCCGCAAACTTAGTAAATAAGCAGTTGCTTCTTCGCAAGCTGATGTGCCCCCTTGGAGTCTTGCGGGATTGAACTCAAAGGCGCCTGGACGGAACCGGCGCTGTAGGTGAATTCGCATGCTAGTCAGATTCTGGGGAGTACGCGGCTCAACGCCCACGCCCCAATCAGAAAACCTGCGCTATGGAGGTAACACCTCCTGTGTTGAGGTCCGCGTAAACGGGCATATTTACGTGTTTGACTGCGGCACCGGATTTCGTAACCTGGGCAAGCAACTGTCGCAGGAGCAGAACGGCCACCCCATCTCCGCGCACATCTTTCTCTCCCACTTTCACTGGGACCACATTCAGGGCATCCCGTTTTTTGCGCCGCTTTATGGCGACCGCAAAAATTCGTTTGTCTTTCACTCCTCCAGCCGCAGCTGCGGATTGCAGCAGGCGCTGGAAGAGCAGATGGCCGATCCGTATTTCCCGGTGAACATGAGTGAGATGGCCGCGCACCGGCAGTTCGCCAACATCGACGAAGGCCGCATCGCCTTTGATCATTGCACCGTCCATACCAAGTGGCTCAACCATCCTCAGGGCTGCCTGGGCTTCCGTATGGAATCCCAGGGCAAAGTCATTGTTTACGCCACGGACAATGAGCCCGGCGATCCCGTCTTTGATAAGAACGTGCGCAAGCTGGCGGAAGGCGCGGACATTCTGATCTATGACGCGCAATATCTCCCTGAGGAATACGCCGCGCGCAAACAGGGCTGGGGACACAGCCACTGGCGCGAAGCCGTCAACGTGGTGATGGAAAGCGGCGCGAAAGAGCTGATTCTTTTCCACCATGATCCTGACCATTCTGACGCATGCATTGACGCCGTGGTCAAGCAGGCGCGTGAGCATTATCCCAGGGTGCGTGCGGCGAGCGAGGGGATGGAGATAACGCTGTAGCTTTTCTCCGAAGCCTCGAAGCGCAGCGAGAGGTCCCTATTAGCAACTAGCAAATGGCAATTAGCAAATAGCCAGAGCCACGTCAAAAGTCAAATTCTTACCGCTGATGAACGCTGATGATACGGATCAGATTGGTTTGGTGATACTTGATTTCGATCAGCGTTATCCGTGTTTATCCGTGCTAGGGTTTTGCGTTTCCGATCAGTGTTATCAGCGTTGATCAGCGGTAAGGTTCCGATCATCCGATGTTCAGCCGCTCCACTATTTTGCTCAGCTCCAGCACTTGTAGGTTAGGCGGACACCCCTTCCAGTTGTGCCGCCAGCAGACAATCAAATCGCATTTCTCGGGATCATGCCCGTGTTGTTTGAACGCGCGGCTTTCATATTCAAATTCAATACGCACGCGCTGCCACCGCCCTGGCTGTACTTCCATCCGGGCTTCGCAATCGGGAAAAGCGGATTGCACTGATTCCACAATAAAACCCAACTGCCAGGCCACCATGCCAAAAAGCAGGATCACTCCCATCTCGTTCACCGGTTCATGTGCCAGTCCCGGCAACTGTGTCCGCGCGCCTAACAGCGGGCGATCATCCAGCACTCGCCGTGGAAAACACGCGCCAGTGATCCATTGCAAGGCGGAGGGTGCCAGCTCGGCCACAAACACAGCCAGCATCGTCGCGGTAACACTTTTCTTGCCGATAAGAGGCGGTGGCAGAGGCCGTGCAATTGCTTTAGTCTGCTCATCCTGCCGCGTCTCTCCGCTCTCGTCTGGCTTGCGCGTATTCACTGCTGCCGCTCCTCTGCCCTGGGCTTCGTAAGCCAACCTCGCAGCTTCTCTCCTCTTCGGCATTCCTTTGCTTGCGCCCCAGGTTGGTATCGGCCCGTGTTGGATTTTTTCCAGCACATCCGTCCAATCGCCCCTCAGTCCACCCGCAGCCACAAACCTGCAAAACTCTGCTGGAACTGCTGACCATTTTTGAACACGCCTTGATAAGCAAGCGATCGAATAGCTTCCTTCTTGAAAATATTCTTTTTCTGAAGGCACACCGCCCACCCTGCGCACCACATTCCCCCAGTCCTCCATCAGGACAGCCATTTCTATTGTCTTTCCACTCGGGTTTGGCATGAGTCCGGCAGCGCTTAACGCAATACGATAAGTCTGAAAACAGCGCGCCACTCTATGCCTGGTAATGCCGCTCAGCTCGCTGAATTCTCTCTTGCTGGGTGTATGACCCAGTTTGCGCGCTGCCTTTTGCAGCTCGGAAATAATCATTTCTTTGGTAATTGCTTTTTCGGTGACCGCTTTGTAGATGACTGGTCTTTGGATGACTGGTTTTTTGGCGATACGGCTGTTTTTAACAACTCGGTGGGCGTTGATACGTGGCATGAGCAGACCTTTCGCAAAAAGAGAGCGAGTCCTGAAGACAGACACACTTCTCCCGATTTTCAAATCTCATGATTAAAAAATCACGGTTACAGGTCGCTTGAAACAGCCCGCAGGGCGATGCGGACTAGTCATTTTATAACACGAACAAAATAGGAATGCAACCACTTTTTTTGTTCTCCCACATTAGCCCGTCATCCTGAAGGGCGTGAGCGAGCCCGCGCAGTCAGGGCCCCATTCGCGCCCGATTTTGGCGTGAATGGGCGGACCGGCGGGCGAGTAGCCCTGAAGGTCAGTTTTTGGATATCGTTGGCAACACTTGCCCAGCCTCTTTCACATCGTCATCCCGACGTACCGTCAGCGAACACGCGTAGTCATCAGCGTGTGAGCAGGCCGGAGGGACCTTGTGTTTCAATTGTAAGGATCCGATTGTCTGGCGATATACCATTCCTGATTTTGATCAGTGTTATCAGCGTTGATCAGCGGTAGGGTTTTTGATCTGCGGCAAGATATTTCTCACACCGCTTCACAATCTAAAGCACTCGCTTCACATTCTTCGTTACCGGCTTCACAATCTTCGTTTCTTCAAAACTTCGCTCTTTTTTCGTTGCATCTCTCCACCAAATCGATTACATAAAAAGGCGGACGCGCCCGGTGTTCGTGCACCGAACGCGCCCTGACCAATAATCACCTTCTTTGGAAAGGCGACGCATGGCTGACCTCAAGTTTACCAGCCAGGAGAGGCAAGAGGTCTATCGACTGATTGTCCTGCTGAATGGCTCTCTGCAATTCATAGTGCTGCAGTTGGAAGAATTGTCCACAAACAAGATTCTTAGCTCCAAATACCTCAAGGAAACCCTCGCTCTCACCAAGAAAATTGAAACCCAGATGGACGCACTGATGGAACCCAAGCGCAAGAAAACCTGACCCCACTCACACGCAAAAACAAGACCCGCCGAAGGCGGGTTTTTTCGTTTATCGCTCCGCTGGCGCTACGCGATGGCCCTGCGGCAGCAAGGAATTGTTCTTTCCCATCGTCGGACGGCATGAGTAAACTCATGCCCTGTTACGCAACGTCACCCAAAAGAGCATTCATTGCGCCATGCGTTTTGAAACCGATTTTTTTACACGGTTGAACCGTTCGAAACGGCCAGACGTTACGGCAATAGCATTCGCTACTTCCCCATTCGCAACCAATCTACTCAAGGGCCACCACACGTAACAGGGTATGAGTTTACTCGTACCGTCCGCCGCCCCTATTTCCCGGCTTTAGCCGCTGCGGCCTTCTGCTTCTTCAAATACGTTGAACAATACGGATACTCTTCAGCTGACCGCGCCAGCCCTGCCTTCACCGGATTCTCGTCAATATAATTTTGATGCTGGATGAAACTGGCCTCAGTCAGCACCTGCACTTCAGAAAAGCCCTTCTGCCATATCTCCCAGGGGTATCCAAGTTCCTTCTTCGCACGAAAAGAAAAATTCCCTTTCATCATTTGCACTGCCTTCTCAATGCTCATCTCCGGCCCAAGGCTGAGCAGGACATGAACATGGTTCGGCATCACCACAAAGTCGTGGACCTTGAACTTCTTCGCTCGCATATAGGAACGTAGAACGTCGATGAAGAGATGGGCCATCCGCTCCGTCTGCAAAACAGCCACGCCACGGCTGGTTCTGGACGTTACAAAGAATGTGCGGATGCTGTTGCGGGCAGAATCAAGACTTGCATTGCGTGATGGTCGTGCCATGGCAGGGCGAAATTATAACTGCAGATTTATCGCTCCGCTGGCGCTGCGCGATGGGCCTGCGGCGCAAGGAAATTGTTCTTTTCCATCGTTGGGCGGCACGAGTAAACTCATGCCCTGTTACGTAACGTCGCCCCAAAGAGCATAATTGCGCCAACCCTTGAAAAAACCGATTTTCCTTTTGGAGGCAATGCGACTGCCCTCATTTCCGTCAATCCCACAACGCGCTCAAGGGCCACCACACGTAACAGGGTACGACTTCAGTCGTGCCGTAAAGAACAAAGAAATCCTTCCTCGCTGCCGCAGGCCCGCGCGCAGCGCAGCGGAGCGAACATGCTAATTGGTTCAGTACATGCATTCATTCCAAGCCCTCAAGGTAATAGACAGGCTTCAACGGCAGAAGCCGCTTGTCGGGTTCCGTTAGTTTTCCGTAATGCTGTACCCAAAGATCAAACAGCTTCTCCATATCAAGAAGTGTTATCTTCCGCTTTTCTTGTGTGCGTGCTTCGGATTCAGCAGCTGATGTAAAACCTCCAGTACAAACGAAAATCCCTACGTCTTGATCGCCTAGCACTGCCAGAAATGACCGCAAACCGCCGACATCCACTGAACTTGCCTGGCGCTTCACTTGGACCTTAATTCTGGGATTGGTAGCACCCAAAGGATCGGTGTGCGCAAGAATGTCGATGCCTTTGTCCGGACCGGGCGGCGCCTCCCATGAAACGTGATAGCCCATGGCCTTGAGCAATGCCGCAACTAGTGATTGAAAAACATACGGCTGGATATTATTGAGGTAGTTAGCAATCTCCTCCCATGCGCGCTCTTCTGCTTCATCCAAGGCTGCTGTAGCACTGGCAGCTACGGTCTCTTCGTCTTCGCCAGCATCTTCTGGTTGCCCAGCCTTCCATTGCCTATAAAGTTCGCTGGCTCTCCTCGCTAATTCCTCTGGGTCAGTAAAATTTTTGCAGGCGGCTTTACCGTCTTCGGTAAGTGTCCAACGTCCTTTGTTCTTGATCATCCAGCCAGCTTTGACTGGTGCAATTGTTGCAAACCGCGCCGTCTTTTCAAAGCGCCTTATGCCTGGATGTTTCGGATAGTCACTCTTCTCGAATTCGCTAAGCGTGAGTGTGTGCTCCAATTTAGCAAGCACGTCCTTCGCTCGCATACCTTCTGGATGTTGCAAAAGGACTTCGAATACCGCTCTTATGATCTCTCCAACTCTTTTGCGAGTTATCTCTGCCATGCTCTTCCTGTTCTCTCTTTCAGCTTTTTACCATTACCTGAGCTTCCCATCCGTCATACTCGGCTCCGAACTGTTTGGCCAATCGAAAAAGTTCCAGCACGGCTTCGTCAATCTTGGCCGGCGTCACACTCTGGTCGCGTGTAATCTGAAGGCTGTATGGGCACTCCCGCGTTAAATCTTCGGATTCGTCCTCGATTGTGTAACCCAACGGCAGGACTTTTTCACCAAAGACCTTACGGTCATTGTTGGTTTTGAAGTAGATCCAATGATGAACATCGCGTACTGATTCAAGAGTGTCGCCTCGCCGCATCAAAATCTCGAGAACATCCATATTCTTGATGCGCTCCATGCTTTCCTCTGATGGGTAGAGTACAGTGCGGTATTGATTCCAGTCCGGTTCATGCTGCGTTCCGAAATCAAATTTATATTTTTTGAAATTGCTCATCACAGAGCGAACGCTTGTATCGAACCCGCGCGCGCTCGAACCATAAAAATAGAATTCTCGATGACCATCTGTCGTAATTCGTCCTGCCTCCACTGTTTGACATATTGATGCGAGACGTTTTGACAGCTCATCTTCTATTGAGCTAATCGTCTCGAACTCAATTTGGTCGGAGAGCCCGTCTGCCCTGGGATGCTGCAGGTACACCCACACCCAAAGCAGCCATGGTTTACTTTCAATCGGTACTTCTTCGTTCAGGCCAAGGTTAAGCGCGATAGACGCGAGCTTATCGTTCACGTTGCAAAAATAATTCTTCCAGTTTTCTTTCATATTCACTGTCGAGCGCCTGATTTTTATAGATATTTTCTCTCTGTGACGAACCTTGCGGGTACTACTTCCCCATCAACCCATTGATCTCCGCATACGGCACAGCGCCTTCCGTCAGGGCCGTGTACGTTCCTGACGTTTTGGCTTCGTCGGCGATGCGGCGGAGCAGGCCCATCGCCGCCCGATGAGGACCGGAGCCGTAGCTCACGCGCTTGACGCCCAGCTTGGCCAACTCAGGGATCGACGGAACGCCGGGGCCGGCCAGAATATTCAATGGGCCATCCGGATGCTGGGCTTCCTGATGAACGCCGCGCAGAGAGTCGACGACGGTCTGGATATGCTCCGGCTTGCGCAGGCCGGGAACAAAGATGCAGTCAGCGCCGGCCTGCCCGTTAACTTTTTGAAGATAGGCCTTGCCCCGTTCGAGCGTATTGCGCAGAGCTTCTTCAGGCTGGACGCCGGCTTGCCAGTAGGCGTCCACGCGGGCGTTGATGACGAGATGGATTCCCTCACGCTGAGCGGCGCGGCGCGCGGCCTGGATACGCTCAACCTGTTCCGCCACCGGATAGAGCGGCCCAAAATGTTCCTGTCCGGGCAGGGCATCTTCAAGGTTCACGCCCACGGCCCCGGCAGCGATGATCTGCGTGATGGAGGTCTCAAGGCCCTTGAGGTCTGCGGCAAAGCCGGCTTCAATATCGGCCGTAACGGGCACCTGGACGGCGCGGGCAATATGCCCGACCATCAACAGCATCTCCGGCCAGGGAAGATGCTGGCCATCGGCATAACCCAGGGCGTTGGCGACTGCGGCGCTGCTGGTGGCGATGGCCGGCAGTCCGCAATGGGCGACCATGGCGGCGCTGGCGGCGTCCCAGGCGTTGATGAGAATAAGAGGGCTGTTGCCGTGGTGAAGCTCCAGCAGGAGAGAGGCTTTTTGCGCTTGCGTGATGGTTTGCTTTTGCGCGGATGTCATTTTTTGCGGGAGGGTCATGGCAGGTCCAAGCATAACAGCCCGGCCCAGAGGCGTCAGGCCAGACGCGAGCGGCTCGGCGCGCCCAGCAGGTGGTTGACCGCGCGCACCACTTCTTCAGCACTGGCGGTGGTTTGCATGAGCGCGTCAGCCAGCTCAGTGTTCCTGACACTGGAGAAATAAATCAGAATGATTTTGGTGGAAGGATTTGCCTGCTTGAGCGCTTGGGCCACCTGATTGCGCTCTGCTTCAGGAACGCTGAAGCCCAGGATGGCAACATCAAAAACCTCTTGCGCAATGGCCGCTGTGGCGGTCGCCAGTGACTGCGCTACTGTGACTTCATAACCCGAGGCCCGCAACATCTGCTCCCGTTCCCGCAGCAATTCGGCTATGTAGCCAACCAGAAGCACTCGTGCCATAGTTCTTCCCTATGATGTCTCGGCGCCAGTCCTATACGGAGGCAATGCGCGAAAAACAGCATTTCAGAAAGCAGCGTTTCGCGCAAAGATTCCGTTTGTACGTGCTGCAAATTCGCGCTCGGCCATTTCCAACCGGAACAGCAATGGCGCAACTCCGCTTCATTTTGTCAGCGCTGGACAAAGAATCGACCAAACCGGAGGGGTCTTCCACGCGACGTGGGACGCCAGTCCGGGCTTCTGCCTGAAAGGGGGCGATCAGGACAACGGTATAATTGACTACCGGGGAAACCAGGACCATTGGATCCGGAAAGATCGAATCGAGAGATATATTACTACAGTTATGGATGCCGAATTCCCAAGGTGTGCTTACAATACAAGGACGCCCTATACTTTTCTGTTTGAAATTCCCTTGGAGCAAAGATGAAAACCGTATCACTGGAACAGGAGCTGAATCCCTGGGAAGCCCAGGCAGCTCGCTTTGATTTTGCCGCGCAAAAACTCAACCTGGATGAAGGCCTGTGGAAGATCCTGCGCTATCCGCAGCGTGAAATCATCGTGCATATCCCCGTTGCCATGGACAACGGAACACTGGAAGTCTTTACCGGCTTCCGGGTACAGCACTCCATTGCCCGCGGGCCAGCCAAAGGCGGGGTCCGCTACTCGCCCGATGTCACCCTGGACGAAGTGCGCGCCCTCGCCAGTTGGATGACCTGGAAATGCGCCGTGGTCAATATTCCTTTTGGCGGAGCCAAGGGTGGCATCATCGTCGACCCGAAAAAGCTGAGTCTCTCTGAGCTGGAAAAAATGACTCGCCGCTATACCGCTGAGCTGATTGAATTCCTGGGTCCGGAAAAAGATGTTCCCGCTCCCGACATGGGCACCAATGAACAGACCATGGCCTGGATGATGGACACCTATTCCATGCACATGCGGCAAACTGTGACGGCCGTGGTCACGGGCAAGCCAATCAACATCGGCGGATCAAGAGGCCGGCGTGAAGCCACCGGACGCGGCGTGATGATCAACTGTGACGAAGCTCTCAGAAAATTTGAGATGAGCCGCGAATCCACCCGCGTGATCATTCAGGGCTTCGGCAATGTCGGCTCCAACGCGGCCAAGCTAATGGCCGATGGCGGCTACAAAATCGTCGGCATTGCGGAATACGATGGCGGCCTTTTCAACAAAAATGGAATCAACATTGACAATCTGCTGGAACATCGTGACCGCAACAAAACGATCGTCGGGTTCCCCGGAGCTGACGCCGCTGACCCCAGGGAATTGCTGCTGGCCGATTGTGAAATTCTGATTCCCGCGGCCACTGAGAACGTCATCACCAGCCAGAACGCGGCGGGCATCAAGGCCAGGATCATCTGTGAAGGCGCAAACGGTCCCACCACCGCCGCAGCGGATGAAATCCTGGCCGACAAGAAAGTCTTCATCATTCCTGACATTCTCGCCAACGCCGGTGGCGTTACTGCTTCTTACTTTGAGTGGGTGCAGGACCGCCAGGGTTATTTCTGGAAGGAATCCGCTGTCAATGAACAACTGGAGTTCATCCTGCGTGAGGCCTTTGAGGATGTGGTGCACTTCTCAGACACGCACGGCGTAAACAACCGGATCGCGGCTTACATGCTGGCCATCAGCCGTGTGGCCCACACCATCAAGCTGCGCGGCATTTACGCCTAACCAGTAGCATTCTGCTTAGCGCCAGACACCGCCTGCCCCCGCGGCAGGCGGTTTGCTTTTGCCCCCGCGTCCGATACCCGATGTCCGATTCGTTCGAATCGACGTACTTCCGTCTCTTCTGTCAAAGAACTGATTTCAGCATTTGCACCCGCGACGCCAATAACGCAATCTCAACTATGGTTTTCTTTATATGGCAAAGGGCGTGGCTGCTTTCCTCGTCGGATGGGTTGCCGCCCTGTTCTTCAAGAAGTTTTGTAACTGGAACGCCGTGTTCTACTGCGCGACGGGAATGGCCTTCCTCTCCGCGATGTTGATCCTGATATTGCGTACCCTTGCCGCTTCCTGCGCTAAGCCATCAGCAAGAGCCATCAATGATTTGTAGCAAAAGTAGGATGAGTTAAATTAACAAGTAAGTTATCAAGGCCGCGGCGATAGCTGCGGCTTTTTTGTTTTTGCGCTCTAACCAAATAATTTATTGCTATTTTTACCAAATTAATACTTGCCAAAGACTGTCTTGATTAGTTTATATATTTTCAAACCACACCCCCTATGATGTCTTTTGATCTTCTGCGCACCAGAAGACTGCAATAATCATGCAACAAAGGAAATGTTGGCTTGTCCAAGCAAGCAATTATATGGTCGCAAAGCCTGCGGTTATTAAATTGCCAGTCCATAGGGCAAGCGGCCACTTTAGATCTATCCAAAGTTAGGAGCGAGTCATGCTGCCGCTTAGAAGCTTTCTTACCCACATGATCACGCAGAGCTATGACACGATCGGCCGCATGGTCTCCATCGCCAACAGCGAGACTACATATCTGAGCGGCCTCAGCTATAACACCGCGGGTGAGACACTGGGTTTGACCATGGGCAACGGCGTGCTGGGCTCGTTTACGTGCAATGACCATCTGCAGCTCCAGACCTTGCGCTACTCCAAAACCGGTATCACGCCAGACCCGCTGAACCTGGCCTATGATGTTTTCCGAGTACCGAGACAAGTGTCTTTGGCTATTTAGGAATAGGTAACGGAGGTGGTGCAAGAGAAGTAGCAGGCCACCAGAATACGTGCATTTTTTTGCTGCACTCGCTCCAGAGGCTCGCACGGGTTTGGAGAGCGCGCGAATTATCGCTCGTCTGGGCCTAGGCGCCCTCGACATTCAGGGCGCCTCCGTAAACAGTGTTGCGGTGGGGATCGGTGGTGGTGCAGGGGCAGGACTTGCTATAAGCCCTGTTGTCTCAATCGGCGGAGGTTTTACCGGGTCGACCCTCGTGGGCGCTGATAACACCGGTGGTTCTGGTCTCTTGATCAGTTTTGGATCAAATGTTCCCGCAATACTTGAGACTAAACCTACCTGGGGTGACGGCGTCGCTGCTAATATTGGTTTTTCTATCCTTGCGTCCCCTAAGACTCTCGATGGACTCACGGGAGAAAGCTTTGGCGGTAGCGGCAGTTTCGGTCCGGTTGGAGCGGACATCAACACCAACGGTATCCAAGCTACAATTGGCCTTGGCTTCGGAGCACGATACGGCCTGGGGTTCAGTTTTGGACCGTCAGTTCTCCTACCATTTTGCGAGATGAAGAGCAGGCGGCCAAATTTTTTGAGTCACATGATTTAGAGGGTTTGGGGTTTGAGGCTTCGGCGGGGCGCTATGAAAGCCGAGGGGGCACTACCATCCATATGTCGGAAACGCAGAACCTCAATCCGCGCCGTGTAGGTCATGATATTGTCGCTCTGGCAAGAAAGCTGGTCAAAATCGTCTACGATACTCTGAAAAACCAGTGGGTCTTCGAAGATTTTCCCAGCTTTACCCTGGCTGCCTAAAACCAGCCAAAACAACTTTTGAGTGGACATTATTCATGGGAGACACTGTTGAGTTTCCGTGCGGATTTTTCCTGGTGGCTTCGAGTCGAGGAGGCAAGTAGGCCCCCCTCGCTACGCTCGGGGTCTTAAAAGCAGTTACTTTTTTTTCGGTACGATCTTCAACTCATCCGCGGCCAGAATTTTTCTGATCTGATTGCGGGCGTGAATGGACCAGGGGCCAATGGTATCGAGCCGGGAATAAGCCTCCCAGTGATGCAGGGCTTTGCGGGGCTGGCGGGCTTTTTCAAGAGCGAGCGCAAGATTGTAATGCGCGTCAGCGTAGGTGGGGGCCAGCGAGATGGCGGATTGATAAGCTTTGATGGCGTCGGGCAGACGTCCGGTTTCGTCGAGCACGTTGCCCAGATCAAAATAAGCCAGCGCGTAACGGGGATCCACTTCAATCGCTTTGCGGTAGAAGCGCTCCGCCTGCGGGTAATCATGGCGATTATAAAAAAGCGTGCCTAAATTGATATAAGCGGCGGCGTGCAGCGGATCAAGCTCAACGCACTTTTTGTAGCTATCAATCGCTTCCGTCTGGGTGCCGGGATCTTCTTCGAGAGCCACACCGCGGGCGAAAAATTCAACTGCCGTTTCCGCGGCGCGCATGGCATGGATTTTGTGTGACTCCACCACCTCGCGCTGGTTGAAGTCCATTACGAACTGGCCGGCCAGCGGCTCCATCGCCGAACCCTGATGGCGGAACACGACGCGAGACTGGCTGGCGAAGGTGCCCATTTCCATTAACGGGTTTTCCATGCCGGCAACCTGGCGCATGGCGCGCAGCGATTCCAGGATCACGGCGGAGCGCACCCGTTTGGCACGCAGGTCACGCAGCTTCTTGATTTGCAGGAGGTCAAAAAAGGAATAGGAGTGCGCCGCGGGCAGCAAACCGGCTTTTTCCCAGCCCGCCAACTGCCGCGCTGTAATGCGAAGGATCCGCAGAACGTCTGATCGATCGTATCTTTCCACTGTGGCCTTTGGAAGTACGCGCCTTTTCTTACAGAGCTACAGAACATTATGCGAAACACCGGGCACAAAAAGCAAGCGCAAAGACCTGCAAAGTGTGGAAAAGTCACCCCTTAAGTCACTCCCTTCCAAACCGCCGGTGCTTTGTTTTTTCCACTCGACTTCTGTCTTGCGCCTGTGGCAGTGGGCTCGGCGTGCCATAGGTGCAGGACTCACGTAAGGAAAGGAAGACACTAAGGCGGGGTGGAGCAAAGCGACATAAATACTGGAGCCGACGATCGGACTTGAACCGATGACCTGTCGATTACGAATCGACTGCTCTACCAACTGAGCTACGTCGGCCAGTGAAAGGCTGCCTTTCTATTCTAAGAGAGAGTCATCAGAGCCGTAAAGAGCGTGGCCTGTTTTTACGCGAATCCGGGGCTACTCCAAGTCCAGACTCAGTAAGTCTCCCTGGTTCTCTCCGCTTTTACGATAGCTCACTGTGACGCCATGGTTTTTCAGGGAGCAGGGATTTCCACCCATGGCTTTTACATCGCCCTTGATCATGAGAGTTTGGTTTGGCGGCAAATTCAGTCTCCAGTTCTTGCCGCCGGAAGCCACTACGAACACCGGCCGGGAGGAGCATTCCACGGATACAAGTGTTCCTTTCATGGAAAGAACAGGTCCGGCTCCGCCGGCTGAGGCGGATTTGGCGGGCGAAGTTTCAGCCGGTTCGTTTTTTCCGGAAGTCTCACTTAACCCAAGCGCGCCGCTTGAGCCATTGCCTTCGCGGACCATTGCATCACGCCCCTGCATGGCGGACTTAAAGTTTTCTATGACCTGAATCTGCTGGCCTGCCCATGCCGCAGTCTGGGAATCAGAGCTGTGCTGTAGTTGCTGCAAGACGGGGATGGCGCGGTCAAAATCCTGCGTACGCATGTAAGCGTTGACAAGATTGGCCACGAACCCGGTGTTTCTGGGGCTCAGGGCAATGGCTTTATTCAGCGCCTCGATGGCTTTTTCTTTCTCGCCCCTGGCGGAAAGAGTAATGCCGAGCAGGTTATAAGCCTCAGCGTAGTCCGGTTCCAGAGCAATTGCGGTAGCCAACTCTTTCCTGATGGTCTCAGTATCCTCCGGAACTCCGCCACCCATGCCGTTGCGGCTCATCATCATGGCCAGAAGGTAATGCACTTGTGGATCTTTCACGTCCTGAGCCACCGCATGCTTAAAGTATTCGCCCGCCTTGTCCCAATCTCTGGTTTGCATTGCCTCATAGCCCAGGTCGCGATTGGCGGTGACATTTTCCGGCTGCAGCGCCAGGACCTGCTGCAACTCCGTGATCCCCCGGGCGCGATAGTCGCGCGAATGGTAATCCAGATCGGCCATGACCGATTTCACATCAATATCGTTCAAGGGACGCGAAGTGAACTGTATGGCGTCAGCTCCTGTGGGCGCAGGCGCGTGAAGGGACGTGGTCTCGCCCCTGCTGAAATAATCTTCCACAGCTTTCTGCAGGGCTTCCGGTTCCATGCCAAAGCTGCGCCGGATGGCTTCCGGCACCGGGACATGCTGGTCCTGTGTCATACGGATATAGGCCGAAGTCTGCTTCATCAGGCCTTTGCTCCAGATGAAATGAACCGTCAGCCATGATTGTGCGTAGAAGGTCGACCGTTGGTCACCCCGGTTGTAGACCTGCGAGTCATGGCCCACGCTCAACAGGTCGACCAGTCTTAGCCAGTGGCCTTGCCGCAGAATTTCCACATTCTCCTGTTTCACCAGCCCAAGGACCACTTCTTTTTTGTCGATCTTGAGCGTGGAGCAATACTCGGCAAAGCCTTCGTCAAACCACAGCGGCGAAGGCGGGAAATTACTGTTGATCAGCAGGTGAGCGTATTCGTGGAAGACCGTTCCCCAGCTGCTGTCCTGGGAAAGGTCCAGCGCAATGTACTGCCGGTCCTGGCTGGCCCCCGGCGAGCCGTGGCCTCCGTTGCCCAGAAAGAAGCCGGCGAGCTCGACGGGCTTACCTCCGTATAGAGGTGAAAACTGGCGCAACTCTTTACTGTTACGAAAGGCAACAATCTCGAGCGGCGCCGTATTAACGCTGACCTTGGCGAAAATCGCGCCAAAGCCGGCGCGCATTTGCTCGAATTTGGTGGCGACTTCACGCGCGCGCTTGTCACCGCCGTCTGTGGCGACGGAAAAATGGGGTGAAGTAACTTCGACCCATTGCTGGTCAGCGCCAACAGCGGAAAAGGCACAGGCGAAAAGAGACACAAGAAAGAAACTTCGCCGGATCATAGGCACATTCATAGGGAAACCAAGGTTGGGGGATGGCTAGGAGAGTACCCCGATCTTATCCCCGTTTGCAACCTATCAACAGCCGATCGAGTCGAAATGCTCAAGCGCCGCACGAATGCGCCCGCAGGCGGTCGCTGCCGGCAATTTCGTAGACGGCTTTCTAATTTCCTTTCGCCGTCTCCGTTTTTGTATGCGCCGCGCCCATGCCAAGCTGCCATAAGAGGTAGCTCAGTTCGTCAGTAGTGTTTTCAATTTGCTTGCCTGTAGGTGTGCCGCCGGAATGCCCTGCGGTAGTGTCATAGTGCAGCAGAACCGGACGGTCAGAGCCGGTGGTAGCAGCCTGCATGAGCGCCGTCATCTTGCGGGCATGGAGAGGCGCCACGCGCGTATCAGAGTCACCGCTGATAAAGAGCACGGAAGGATATTTGGTCCCGGCCTTTACGTGGTGGTAGGGCGAGTAAGCGTAAATGTACTTAAATTGGTCTGCATTATCAGAAGACCCGTACTCTGGAACCCAATATTTTGCCACGAGAAAGTTCTGGTAGCGGACCATATCCAGGAGCGGATAGCTGCAGATGACGGCGGCAAACAGGTCAGGTCGCTGTGTAAGCGCCGCGCCTACCAGCAGTCCGCCGTTGCTGCCGCCACGGATAGCCAATCGCGCCGGCGTGGTGTACTTGTTGTGAATGAGCCACTCAGCCGCAGCGATGAAGTCATCAAACACGTTTTGTTTTTTCTCCATCATGCCGGCATGGTGCCATGCTTCGCCAAACTCGCCGCCACCACGCAGATTGGCCACGGCAAAAACGCCGCCATTCGCCATCCATGCCGCGGCAAATGAGCTGTAGCCGGGTGACTGGATGAGGTTGAACCCGCCGTAGCCGGTAAGCAGTGTTGGGTTGTTTCCATCCAGCTTTAGGTTCTTGGCATGGGCCAGGAACATGGGAATTTTTGTTCCGTCTTTTGAGGTGTACCAGACCTGTTTTACTTCGTATTTAGCGGTGTCAATCGGCACTTTCAGCTCTGCCCAGACGCTCTGCTTGCCGGTGGCAACGTCATAGCGATAAATCGTGGGAGGAACATGGAAGGACGTAAACGAAAAGAAAGCTTCACTGGAATCCCAACGTCCACTCAGGCCGGAAACCGAACCAAGAGCAGGCAAAGGGAGCTCACGCAGAAGTTTGCCTGAGGGCTCCACCAGCTTAACGTGTGGAATTACATTCTGCGTATAGCGTACCGCCAGTTTGCCGCCCACAAGTGAGACGCCATCCAAAACGGCATCGCTTTCCGGCACCACCTCGCGCCATTTTTCGATTGCCGGATTTTTCAGATCAACTTCCATCACGCGCCACTTAGGCGCCTTCCAGTTGGTGCGGACATACATATGGTCACCGGCAATCTGGCCATTGAAGCTTGAAAGCACGTCTTTCACGATCGTGACGATGGGGCCTTGATTCGCCAGGTCCTGCACGTAGAGTTCCGAGTGGTCTCCAGACGATCCATGCTGCACCCCGATCTGCAAATAGTGATTATCGCGGGTGACGCCGCAGCCGATGATGATTTCCGGGCCATAGCCCTTGCCAAAGATCTCCGTGTCAGTGGCGCTATCAGTGCCGATCTTGTGGAAGTAGACGCGCGGGCCTGCCTTGGTATCGCGCGTCAGGTACACGCCGCTCTTGTCATTCAGAATGGAAAAGCCGGAGTAACGCGCTTTGGGAAAAACGTCGGCCAGGTCCTTGTGCGCGTCCACGTCAAAGAGATGCGGGGTCACTTCATCGGCGCCGCCTTCACGTACGGCATACGCCATGAGAGCTCCGTCCAGGGTAAGGCTTAACAGGTTCACCGTCACGGTGTGCTTGGGGCTCAGGGGCAGCGGATCAATCAACAGCTCATCCTTGCCTTGCAGCCCCTTACGCATAAAGAGAGAAGACTGGTCCTGATCTGCCTGGCGCTTGCTGAAGAAG
Source organism: Terriglobia bacterium (assembly GCA_020072585.1). GTDB lineage: Bacteria > Acidobacteriota > Terriglobia > Terriglobales > Acidobacteriaceae > Angelobacter. The sequence continues at coordinate 141,701 of JAIQGL010000004.1, forward strand.
TAGCGGTTGTTCGCGACCATCGGCGCACCCATGGAATCAATTTTCATCAGCGCGCTTACCTGCTGCCGGATGGCTTCCCGTCCGGGCAGCTTTGCCAGCATTCCATCAGAGTAGGCGTTCTGCGCGTCAATCCATGCGCGTGTCTCCGGGCTGTTCTGGTCTTCCAGCCAGCGGTAGGGGTCCACGATCTCCGTGCCTTGCACCATCTCCTTTACTTCATTCACGGTGGTTTTGGGCGGTGCGGCCACCGCGGAAGCGCCATCGTGCGGGTTCTTCAAGGCAACAGAGCCGGCAGACAGAGCTAGAAGAAAAGAAAGCAGCAACAGGAAGGAGATTTGTTTGCGCGTCATGGATTCATGGACCTCATCGACAAGAATTTTGATGGACAAGTCTTACCTGGAAATCCGTTGCGGGCACTGCTCGCGATTCTATGCTGCTGGCAAATCCGCGGTCAATCATGCGAATGCTGTAGATCGCCCCAGCTTTTAGATCGTTCATCCCAGGGGAACGTCAACAACACAAGGATGTCAATTTGAAAATGAAGAGGCTATTTTGGAACTACTAGTTTGGGTAGTGGAAGGAGCGAACACAGCTCGATGATTTCTTAGCGATAATTTCCGGGCTGCTCGGAAAATCACGCCAGTCATGACGACAGCTATTTATGTAGCAGGATTATGCAACCAGGCGGCACAGTTCAATAACCTCAAGGTCGCGGGGACATTCCTTCCAGTTGTGCCGCCAGCAGACGATCACGTCGCAGCCCTTGTGGCTGTGGCGATGTTTGCGAAAATTCCGGCTCTCATATTCAAACTCAATGCGCACACGCTGCCACTTGCCCGGCCGCACCTCGCGCATCGCCTCGCAATCAGGAAAGCCCGGCTGGAAGGAAACAACACGGAAGCCCAGCGCGTGTGCGAACATGCCAAAAAAGAAAACCACGCCCAGCTCGTTCACCGGCTCATGAGCCAGGCCATCAACGTCAATAGGCGGCCCCGCTACCGGCCGGTCGCGGAAACAGTTTCTAGACGGCAAGAGCTTTTCATGTTTGTTGGAAAATTGCGTATTGGAAAACGGTTTGTTGGAAAATGGTGTATTGGAAAACGCTGTGTTGGAAAACCGCGCCATGGCAGACGTCGAATGCTCCGTCAGGCCGGCGTCAGTCAATCTTTTGCTGTTCGGCTTTCTGCTGCCTCTTGCCTTGCCGTCCTCTTTTGCTCTTATCAGCTCCAGCACGTCTCTCCATTCCGCTTCAGTACCTGTCTGCCCTGCCAGTTCCTCGAATGCGGCAGGCACGGCCTGCCATGAGCCATAGCGTTTGATGAAAGGGATCACCGAGTATTTTCCCGAGCGCGCGTACCAGCCTGAGCCCGGAAGCCTTCCCAGTTTTCGGGTCAACTCTGCCCAGTCCAGCAGTAGATCTGCGGTGCGGATGCGGTGCCCGCTGCCTCTCGGCTCAAGTCCGGCTGCCCGGATCGCCCTGCCCATGTCGCGAAACAACCACTTCACCTGGCCGGGGGAAATCCCCTTGCTCTGCTTGAGCTCTGTTCGTGAAGGTGGGCGCTTGAGCTTCTGCGCACACGCCTGGATCGCTGCAATCACCTTTTCTCGCGTCATCTTTTCTCGCCTCATAAAGACCTCTCTGGAATGGGAATTTTTTGGAAGTGAATTTTTGGGTAGTGAGTGAGTTTGAAATAACCGTGTGAAATCCCGCTGTCTCAATTCAAAATCGTCATCCCGACGTGCCGTAAAGCGAACACGCGCCTTCAACACGGGGCCCCCGGCGCGTGTTTTGCGCGCGATGGGGTGATCATCAGCGTGTGAGCAGGCCGGAGGGACCTTGTGTTTGCTCTTTGAATCGTAAGCGTAGTGAGTCAGTTCGATATCGGCAGCAAAACTGACCGGCTTCTTTCACATCGTCATCCCGACGAGCCGTAAAGCGAACACGCGCTGTCATCAGCGTGTGAGCAGGCCGGAGGGACCTTGTGTCTGTTTTTTGAATCGTAAGCGTAGTGTTGTCAGTTCGATGTCGGCAGCAAAACGGACCGGCTTCTTCACATCGTCATCCCGACGAGCCGTAAAGCGAACACGCGCTGTCTTCAGCGTGTGAGCAGGCCGGAGGGACCTTGTGTTTGCTCTTTGAATCGTAAGCGTAATGAGTCAGTTCGATGTCGGCAGCAAACTGACCGGCTTCTTTCACATCGTCATCCCGACGAGCCGTAAAGCGAACACGCGCTGGGACTCGTTTACGGAACCTCGGGATGACGACTTTGACGTGGGGCAGTGAGATTTCACAACGAAAAAGACAGGGCCAAAAACACGAAAGCCCCGGCAGGTCAGTAACTTAGACCTCGGGGCAGTAGGTACACACTTCAAGTGCGCGGGTCGAAGAGGCGGGCAATGAAACTTTACCGGGCCTGTTCGTGGTTGCCGGACCCAGCCTGAAGCATTGTAGTGACTGGCGGCTCCCTCTGGCGCGCGGGCACTCCGCGGCTGATCGGGTTACTACAGAGCGAAGTATAGACGAAATGAGAGCGAGCAGTCAATAGGCAAAAGTGGTTTTCTATTTATGTGCTATTGCGAACAACGCTGCGCGAACTGATGGGGAAGATTCTGCAGCTTGGGGTAATATCAATAAACATTCATGCGGCGACTTTCAGTTCCCTTCATATTTTGGTGGGTGGGTAGACTCGCTGGCAAGTTGGAAGCAAGACTCACAAAATGTGCTCTCAATTTGCAAGATCAAGGCGGGCAGATCTTCTATATCTCCCTAGTTCAGCTTGCGATCAAAGCACTGGCGTCCTATCGCTCCGCCTTATTGCTGCGTCGAGCAAAGCTTTACGAAGAGGCAGAAGCATCGCAGCGGATCTTTATGGAGTCCTGGGTATATTTGATGGATTTTACCTGGAACCCGAATATGGCGGCGCTTGAATGGTGGAAGAATCCGACGCGGCCACTCAATGAGAAAAAGTTTCAGGTGAAACAGAGAGTTGAGGAACAGTTTGCAACAAAATTAAAGCTGGGTTCTCGTCAAAAGCTTTCTCTCGTTAAACTCTTTGATCATTTGAGCAACACAGCGGTTCATCCCACCAGAGAGTCGGTAGAAAGCGCGTGGAAGAGTGCCGCGGAGCGTTCCCATTTGAGTTACGGAGGATCCGACGCGGAGCGCATTCAGAATTTGCGACTCATATGCCAAACCATGGACAACTTCAGAATTATTATGCATTTGGCTTGGTTTATAAAGTTCCTCCGTACATACTTGTTCGCCTTGGAACCTCTCAAGGGATATTTCCCTAAACGAAGTCTGTTTGAACGCTGGCTTGAAGGATGGAGCGAGAGAGCACCCGAGATTTTACAAACGCTTTTCAATCAAATCGAAATGCAATACTCCCACAACAAAAGGCAAGAAAGAGCCGGAAAAACCTCGGAAGTGTGAGCAGGATTTCACAGTAGGCCCGAGCAGAACGGTCCTACGTGAAGCACCAGAGAATAACGAATCGAGACCGACGCGGAAAACTAATAAGTACCCAATAACAGCAAGGAGTGATTCGATGCGTGCACAGATACCGAATGCTCTATCGGTATCGCGAGTTTTCTTTGGCTTGGTCATTGTGCTTCTCTCGCGACATCTTGGGGTTCACGCCTATGTCGCGACCGTGTCGATCTTGATTGTGGCAATGGGCAGCGATGCGCTAGACGGATATTTCGCCCGACGCTGGGAACTGACGAGTGAAATCGGATACGTTCTTGACGCTGTGGGAGATCGCGCCCTTCACCTGGCAATGCTACTTGTTCTTCTCGTCCGATACAGGGTTCATCCCGTGTTTGTCTGGCTGCTGGTCTTTCGTGATGTCGGAATATATGCTGTTCGCATCCTCAGTAAGGATTGGCTGCAACGGTCACGTGAGCTTCGTTGGATTTCACTCTTTCACGCTACAAATATACGTCTTTGGTTCGGTCTATTCGTTCTGCGTGAGGGATTCAAGGTATATACCCATTCAGATCTGCTCGGCACCCCGACGTTCGATGTGATCCAGCTAACAATTCTTTGGTTCACGATCACACTCTCCTACTATGGGCTGTTCCGGAGCTTTGGCTGGCTTACCAACCGTGATCATAGGGCGGGTTAGGACGATTCCAAGAGCACACCAATCACTCTAGCCTAGCTGTAAACTAAGAACAAGGATTACCAGATGGCAATTTCTTTGTTGCGTCAGCTTCCGAAAAAGATACAAGATTGGGCTACTTTAGCGGCTGCTCAGGATCTGTTTCGCTGGGCCGAAGAAAAAGAGGAATGGGTTTTTCGCGGTGTTTCTGATGGAGGTGGAAACGAGCTAAGGACCACGCTGGAAGTCGTTGCCTCAGAATTCGATGTGACAGGCGACAAGATTCCTGATCTCGAGGTTAAGTTGATCCTTGAGTTCATGCGGCGTTACCACCTCTATGGACTTGAGCCACCTCCGCAGAAGGGGGACACTCTGGACTGGTTGGCGCTAATGCGCCATCACGGTGCTCCTAGCCGCTTCCTTGACTTCACATTTTCGTTCCTCGTGGCCGCTTACTTTGCCCTCGAAAGGAAGCCAACCGCAACTCCTGTCATCTGGGCAATAAACAAGAGCTGGCTGACGAGGGAAATCGACAAAATGATGGACAATTTGGGTGAACCGATTGCGTTCCAGTTCAAGCGGTATGAGAGATTTCGAGACGGTAATGCATTCCGGGAAGTGTTTTTCAAGGCCCGACCATGCCTAGTAGGTACTACGAGCCCGTTTAGACTTAACGAACGCCTTACCATTCAGCAGGGCTTGTTTTTGTGTCCGGGTGATGTAACAAAAACATTCGATGAAAACTTAAGGGCAATGCCTAACCAGAACAAAAACGTTCTGAAGATCCCCATTGTTGCCAACGCACGCCCTACATTGCTCGCTGCCCTGCATAGAGCTAATCTCACACGGGCGACCTTGTTCCCTGGGCTAGATGGGTTTGCCATGTCCTTGTGGACAAGGGCGCTATTTCTGAAACGCTTACAAAGCATGGAGGACAGTCGTTCCCGTAGCAGCGTAAATCTCGACATCGACGCTTTAGGGGAATGGTAGGGAACACAGATGCTTTGCACGGCCAATTCGTAGGTGCCGGACTCTTCTCTCTTTGGTCTTCACAGAGAATGGGATTCCATAGCACTGTTGCGTACTGCCTCGCTTAACGAGCAAGCTGTCTGCTACCACGTTTATTTCACGGCACGAGCTTCAGCCGTGCCGTAGATCGATAAACAAATCCCCTTGCGCCGCAGGCCCCCGCGCAGCGTAGCGGAGCGCGCATAAAAATTGTGTGTCGCACCTACGGCGCTCGCCCGTGAAATTAAAGCTTACCCAGGGCTTCCGCGCCTGGGCTAAACTCTTTCGCTCCCCCGGAGCTGGATCAGTCGAAACTTCCCGCAGTGCTATTTTTCGCTTGACTTTCACTCAATCTATCTGCATCATATGATGTATATGGCATTGTATTCATCTCGACAGGCGGCGAAGAAGCTGGGTATTGATATCGGCACGCTGAGCCGCTACGTTTCCGCCGGGAAGGTACCGGCGCCAGCAACCTCGACAGCCGGGGGAATGCATGTCAGCCTCTGGACCGAAGCCGAAATCGAACATGTCCGTCAACTCCTGCCCAAGATCGCCAACGGCAGGAAAACCCGCTATTCCAAACTCCGTGAAAAACAAACGGCACAGCCCAAAAAGGCCGTGCCTCGCAAAACCAGAAAAAAGAAATGACCACAGCCAATTGCTATTTGCCAATTGCCATTTGCTGAATCTAACGGACGCGCCCGGTGTTAGAGCACCGAACGCGCCCTAACCAACACTGCCCACATAGGAGGCAACGATGGCTGTTTCTAAAGCTACAAGCTCCCATCCACCGGCGCAACCCAAAGCCAAACCCCAGCGCCCAGGCCCTAACCATCAACTGAAAGCTGAGCTCTTTGAGTCGCTCCGTCATCTCAACCGCGGATACGGTGTTGCCCTGTCCTCTTTACACCGCCTTGAAGCCAAAGACCGCCGGCACAAGCCCCGCGTTTTTCCCGCCGGCTTCCTCGCCAGCTACCGCAACCGTACGGAAGCTCTCCGCGCTCAGGCCAACCTGGACCTCCTTCGCTGCCTCGCGGGACGCGAAGAGCAGGAAGCCGAGCGCTTTGGCCTGCTGGCAAACCCGAAGCACAAACCCCGCTCCTGATTGCCATAGAAAAGGCGCATCCTGTACGGGTGCGCCTTTAGAAAAATCCAACCGCTGATCCCGCTGATTTCACTGATCAACACGGATAATCTATTTGTTTTTCCGATCACGCGCGATGAAGGCGATCCCGCGCGATCATCCGAATTCTAATCAGTGTTATCCGTATTCATCCGTGGTAAGGTTTTCTCTGGTCTTCCGTGGAAAAAAAGATCTTCTGGATGCTCTTCATCGTCCTGAGCCTCATCATGGACGTAGCTCTGCCGCTCTGGTGGAGTCTTGCCTTGACGTTGCCTCTGTTGGTGCTCTGCTGGTGGGTGGCTTACAGGAGCGGATGGTTCAATTGAGACATTCGCATCGGAAACAAAGACTCACCACTGATCCACACTGATGACACTGATCAGGAAGCGGATGATCGCGCGTGATCGCCGTCATCGCACGTGATCGGAAAACAAAAGCTTGAAACTCTAAAAGTTCTTCAGCGCAAAGGGATCTCTCCCCTTCGTCAAACTCAGGGTCGAGATTTCAGAAAAGACCTATCAGTGTCATCAGTGAAAATCAGTGGTGAGGGTTTTCTAAAGCTCTCCTCCGTGCCTCCGTGTCTCCGTGGTGGATTTTCCCTCTGCGTCCTCCGTGGTAAATGTTTGGTAAAGTAGATGGATTCTATGCTCGATTTAGCCTACGTCCGAGAGAACCTGACACAGATTGAAGAGATGCTGCGCCGCCGCGGCATGGACCCCCAGAGCGTCCTAAGCGGCTTCCGCCAGATGGATGAAAAGCGCCGCGCGCTGATCACGCAGTCAGAGACGCTGAAGGCGCAGCGGAACCGCGCGTCAGAGGAAATTGCCAGGCTCAAAAAAGCCGGGCAGGACGCCACCGCGCAGATGGAGCAGACCAAAGCTTTGCGCGCCGAGAGCGACGATCTGGAAAAACAGGCGAGCGAGATTGACCAGGAGCTGCGCACCATGCTGGCCGGAATCCCCAACGTGCCGCATGAGTCGGTGCCGGTGGGGCGCTCCGCCGACGACAACAAGCAAGTCCGCGTGTGGGGCAAGCCGCCCGAGTTCAGCTTTACTCCCAGGCCGCACTGGGAGCTGGGCGAGCAGCTGGGCATACTGGACATGGAGCGTGCCGTGAAGCTGACGGGCGCGCGCTTTGCCGTCTATTGGGATATGGGCGCCAAACTGGAGCGGGCGCTGGCCAACTTCATGCTCGACCTGCATACCAGCGAGCATGGCTACACGGAGGTACTGACGCCGTACATGGTGAATTCGGCGTCAATGTACGGCACGGGGAACCTGCCCAAGTTCGCCGCCGACCTGTTCAAGATCAATGATCACGATCTGTGGCTGATTCCCACGGCGGAGGTGCCGGTGACGAACCTCTATCGCGACGAGACGATTGACGCGGCGCGGCTGCCGCTTTCCGTCACAGCCTACACGCCGTGCTTCCGCAGCGAGGCCGGGTCGTATGGCAAAGACGTGCGCGGGATCATCCGGCAGCACCAGTTCCAGAAAGTCGAGCTGGTCAAGTTCGCGCGTCCGGAGCAGAGTTACGAGCAGCACGAGCAGCTCACGCGCAATGCCGAGACGGTGCTCGAAAAACTCGGTCTGCATTACCGCACCATGCTGCTGTGCACCGGCGACATGGGACAGGTCTCTGCCAAGACCTATGACATTGAGGTCTGGCTGCCGGGTCAGCAGCTCTACCGCGAGATTTCTTCCTGCTCAAACTTTGAGGCCTATCAGGCGCGGCGGGCGAACATACGCTTCCGTCCGGAGGGAAGCAAGAAGAGCGAGTATGTGCACACGCTGAACGGCAGCGGACTGGCGATCGGCAGGACGTGGCTGGCGATTATGGAAAACTACCAGCAGGCCGACGGCAGTGTGGTGGTCCCCGAGGCGCTGAGGAAGTATGTGGGCGTGGAGCGGATCACGGCGAAGAAGTTCTGACGGAATCGGGTGATCGCGCGGGATCGCCGTCATCGCGCGGGATCGGAAAAACAAAACCTCACCGCTGATGAACGCGGATAACACTGATCAGGAAAATCAAAAGTTCCCTGATTTTCGCAGCTTCGAAAAATTTGGCAATCCCGGCAATTTTGGCAATTCCTTGATTCTGGGCGCGATGACGTCTGCCTAAAGGCCCGCGATTCACAAGCGAATCGCTAGACGCTGATACTGATAGTGGTCAGTTTTTCAAAAACTGACCCACTATCTGCAATTCCTTGAACGGGGCCGTCCGGCTTCGATACACTTAAGACATCATGTCTCACATTGGGCGCACGCTGAAGGGCTATTTGTTCTGGACCTACACGCGGGGAAGTTTCCATTACGACGTAATGGTGACGCTGATCCTGGCGTTTATCTTTATTGCGCCGCATTTCATTGACTTCAAGGACAAACCGGGAGGGCGCCAGCCGCATCCTACTGACATTATTGCCAGCGCAGATGGAAAGAGCTACCAGGTGGACGCCCAAATGGTGGACGCCCAGGACGAAGGCATGGTGCGCGCCAATTTTCAGCGCGTGCTCAGGCCGATTGCCGGCGCAGTGACCGTGGACCGCGTGGAGCAGGTGCGGGACGGCGCCGGACATGTGGTGGCGTATCGCGCGTGGGTGCGGAGATAAAGCCAGACCAAGATCCTCCTGGACTCCAAGATCTGCCTGGATTCAAAGAGCGGCCTGCCGAGCATGGGCAACGCTTGATCTTGATCACGCACTGCTGGGCGGAGATGCAATGCGCACGGTTTGCGAGCGAGAAGGAAATTGAATGTCGATGAAGCGCAAGTCATTTTTATCTAAATCCAGGCTCTCTAAATCTGGGTTCTCTAAACCTAGGTTGTCGAAATTCGCGTACGGCAAATCGACGTTGACGAGGTTGGCTCTGGCAATCCTATGTGTGGCTCTGGCTCCGGCGCCGGGATTTGCCAAGAATAAGAAGGCGCAGAAAGCCGCTGAAGCCGCACCAGCAAAGGCAGGCGAAGGAAAGACCCCTTCTTCCAAGGGGGAGAGTGATCTCAATGCGGTGCTGGCGAAGATGAACCAGACAGCGGCGAGCTTCAAGACAGCGCAGGGAGATTTTGAGTTTGAAACCTATCAGAAAATAGTGGATGAAAAAGACCACCAGCAGGGACGCATTTATTTTCGGCGCAGTGGTAAAAGCGTGGATGCGGCGTTCAATATCGTCGGGCGGGCGCCGAAGCAGGTGGTTTATAAAGACGGAAAAATCCGCATTTATGACCAGGGCATCAATCAGATTACAGAGAAAGAAGTAGGCAAGAACCAGGCAGATGTGGATGCGTTTTTGAGCCTGGGCTTTGGCGCGCGCGGCGATGATCTGCTACGGGACTACGATGTGAGCATGACCGGATGGGAAACAGTGGACGGGGTAAAGACGGCCAAGCTGGAATTGATCCCCAAAAACGAGAAATGGCGGCAGACGTATAACAAGATCGTGCTGTGGATTGATCCGGAGCAGGATGTGCTGCTGCGGCAGCAGTTTTTTGAGCCGGCAGGGGACTATCGGCTGGCGCACTATACCAACATGAAGCGGAACGGAAACCTCTCAGACGACGTCTTTCGTCTGAAAACGATTGGCCACCCCACTACGGTAAGGCCGTAATAAGAAAAAGTTAATAGCGTGAGCAGGGGTCGGCGGGGTAAAATCAACGCAAAGACGGGCCCAGGACGAGCAACTTGGAAAGGCCCGTAAAGTCTTGCAATCGTCAGCCAACCCTACAGCCCGCGGGACGGGTGGCAGCATCTAAAATATCTGGATTGAGGTGTCTTTGATGGCTAAGGTTCTTACGCTACCGATCAAGCCAGAAATGCCCGATCCGGGGCGTCGTAAGGGAACACCACGTAAAACCGATCCACGCTATGTGGAAGGGCAGCGGCTATTGGTGGAAGCCATGAAGTATCTGATCCAGCAAGACCCCCAGGGAAACAAAGACGCTGTGATGATTATTTCAGAACACTTCAGGACCCGGTTTAGGATGTCAGACCGGCCTGTCGATCTACCAGCTTTCCCACCTGAATCTAAGTAAAGTCCTTTATCTTCCAAAATCTGAATATCTGGTGGGATAAAATCCATTATTTCAGATTTAGTTTGCCCTTTTCTCTCGTAAAGCACTGATATCAAAGGCTGAACAACGGGGAACGATAGTTGCAATATGGTATTAAAGCAACATTCGTGTCTCGTGCGTGACGAGCCTATGTTGTGTGCTCTCAAACTGAAAACAATGGAGATGCAAGGATGAATCGTAAACTGCGCGACAAATTAATTCTGGTCGCCACATGCTTGACGTTGCTTTGGTGCATCCCGTCTTTTGGTCAGGTGCTGAAGGGTTCAATCTCCGGCACAGCGGTCGATCAGCAAGGCGCGGTCGTTTCGGGCGCTCAAGTTAAGGCGACAAATATTGGAACAGCAGGTGTATTGACCACGACCACGGATAATTCCGGCTCGTTCCGTTTTAACCTGATTCCAGCCGGCGAATATAAAATTGAAATCTCAGCTCAGCACTTCAAAACTGCTGTGCAAAGCAATGTGGTCGTCACTGCCGGACGCGACAGCGGCTTGGGTACGGTCAAGCTGACGGTTGGCGAAACCAGCACTACGGTAGAAGTTACGGCTGACGCGCCCCTGATTGAAACCACACAGGCGCAGGTCACCAACACCTTCTCTGGCGTCCAGCTCTCATCGTTCGCCGGCGTCCAGGAAAACCAGGGTTTGGATAACCTGGCATTGTTCGTACCTGGCGTTAGCTCGGTGCGCGACAACTCGTTCTCAAACACGAACGGCGGCGTAGGTTTCAGCTCCAACGGTCTGCGTGGCCGCAACAATGACCAGCAGATTGACGGTCAGAACAATAACGACAACAGCGTTGGCGGCCCTGGCTTGTTCGTCAGCGATGCCGAATTCGTTTCCCAGTATGTTCTCGTCACCAACCAGTTCGGCCCCGAATATGGCCGCAACTCCGGTTCCGTCGTCAACGTGGTTACCAAGTCCGGCAGCAATGCCTGGCATGGCAGCATTTACGGCGCTGAGAACAACTCGATTCTGAATTCTCTTTCCAACTTCCAGAAAAATTCTGATATTTGCGACACCAACTGCTTAACGAAGCCACCGCGCTCGAATAATGAGTTCACCGGCTTCACTATCGGCGGCCCCTGGATCAAGAACAAGCTGTTCTTCTTCGGCGGATTTGACGATCAGATCATCTCCCAGAGCAACATCTTCTCGTCGGGCAACCTGACTCCGACTCCAGCTGGACTGGCGGCGCTGGCTGCCTGCTTCCCCACCGGCATACAGAATGATGCTGTTCTGGCGATCACCAAATTCGGTCCGTATGGCGTTTCCGGCGGCAATCCTCAGGTCAACGGAACTCCTGTGGCTGGAATCGTTGGAGCTTGCCCGGCAGCTACGTTTGCCGGTGTCACTCGCACTGTCTCGCAGCCCGTTCACAATTTCAACTGGGTGATCAAACAGGACTTGCAGCTTGGCAGCGATAGCATCACAGCCCGCTACATCTTCAACCGTGGCAACAGCTTCAACATCGGTGACAATGGTGCTGCCGGCTACTTCTTCAACGTTCCGGCGCTTAGCCAGGCCGTAATGGCCAGCTGGACGCATAACCTCAGCGCCCACATGGTCAATGAAGCCCGCATCTCCTTCGGTCGCTTGAACGTTGAGTTCGGTGGCAACAGCTTTGGCACGGAGCCCACGGCTGGCCAACTGGACCAGGCACTCACCAATGTGGCCTTCTCCGTCGGCGGACTCCTGGGTTATGGTCCTGCAACCAACCTGCCCCAGGCACGTATCGTTAACACCTGGCAGGCGCAGGACAACTGGAACTTGGTGTGGGGTAAGCATCAGTTAAAGGCCGGTGTGAACTGGACCTATCAGCGCTCGCCCAACATCTTCCTGCCCACCATTAACGGCGCGTACCGGTTTAGCAGCTGGAGTTCTTATTTCAACAACACTCCCAACCGCGTTCGCGTTGCCCTGGGGCCGTCATCACTCGATTTCCGCGAGTATGACACCTTCCTCTATGGCGGCGATGATTGGAAGATCAGCCAGAACCTCACGATTCAGCTTGGCTTGACCTGGTCCTATTACGGTCAGCCGGCGAATATTTTCAATGACATCACCACCAAGCGTGAGAGCAACGCCGCAACCGCATTCTGGAACCCGGCTCTGCCTCTCAGCGTTCGCACTCTGCCTACCATACCTGCTCCGAAAGACAGCCTCGGGCCGGCAGTGGGCTTTGTGTACTCGCCGCAGTGGGGTGGTTTCCTGACCGGACACGGCAAGACGACGTTCCGTGGCGGATACCGCATGTTGTATGATCCACCGTTCTACAACATCTACCTGAACGTCGCCACCTCGGCGCCTGAAGTGTTCCTGAACTCGGTACCTTCGCCAGGAACGCATCCGTTGCCGGCAAATCCGACTGGCCCCAATGTCCGTGCCGCTCTGGCTTCTTCGCTGACGCCTGGCGTTTTTGATCCTCGCACCTTCGCCCAGACAAACATCACCCCGGACTTTGGCCCTGACAAAATCCATACCTGGACCTTCGGTCTCGAGCGCGAGCTCTCCAAGAACTCCGTCATCGAAGCACGGTATGTCGGAAACCATGCCACGAACCTCTTCCAGACCGTCAACGCCAATCCTCTGATTGGACCGCTGCAGGCTGACTTCCCGAACCTGGTTCCCGCGGGCCTGACTCCCTGCGCCGCCTCCAATTTGGTCGGCCCAGGCGCGGCTGTTGCTGTTGGCCGCGTTAGCTGCGATGAAGGTATCCTGCGGCAGCGCACCAACACCGGATACTCCAACTACCATGCATTGCAGACGGAGTTCCGCGCCAACAACCTGTTCAAACAGCTGACCATCCGCACCGCTTACACCTTCAGCAAGACGCTGGACAACGTGAGCGAAATCTTCTCAACCTTCGGCGGTGGCAACACAACTTTCACCTCGCAGAACCCCGCGAACCTCAAAGGGCCGGGCGAGTATTCACGCTCTGGTCTTGACTACCCGCATCAATTGTCACTGATCGTCACTGAACAGCTGCCTTTCATGAAGGAACAGCACGGCGCCATCGGTCACATCCTGGGCGGCTGGGCTCTGTCCGCGAATTACATCATCGCTTCCGGCCAGAACTACACGCCGGCACAGCTGTTTGCTGCGTCGGCCCTGAACCCTGACTATTACGATGCCGGGTTCTTCGGCAACTTTAACAGCGGCGTTGAAGCCATTCGCCCGTTCATCGGCAACCTGAACGCTCCGGCAACAGCGGTCGGTATTTATGCCGGCGATGCTTGCAACCTGTTTAACGCCAGCGCTACCGGTGGAGCTTGCGCCGCGTCCGTCTCGCCGACTCAGTTGTTGAGCGCTACGGCAATGGGACCGAACTGCATCGGCTCGCTCGTGGATTGCGCCGTTGTTCCTGTAACTAAGGACCAGGTGCGCTTCATCGTCAACTCCAACACGTCACAAGGCATATTTGGCACACCGTTCGGCAATGCGCCGCGCAACCCGGTACGGGATGAAATCTCGAACATCGCCAACTTCTCAATTATCAAGAACATCAAATTGGGCGAGAAAGCGAACTTCGAGTTCCATACCACCTTCCTGAACGTGATGAACCATCCGAACTTTGGTAGCGTTGATCCGTTCATTGAAGATGCCGGTCTCCATGGCGCCTTCAACGGCTTTGGCGATGTAACTCAGACCAACAGCACGCCAAGGACGATCTTCTTTACCGGCAAGATCACCTTCTAAACACTTGCCGTTACAAACCTTCGGCCCGCCAGTTCGCTGGCGGGCTTTTTTATTTCTTCCCCGGGGTTCCAGGTCTTGCCTTTTAGTAAAATCAATACAGGATGAGCAGCAACGGCAATAACGCTCCGGTCAAACTTCCGATCTATCTCGATAACCACGCCACCACTCCGCTCGACCCGCTCGTTCTGGAAGCCATGCTTCCATTCCTCAGGGACAAGTTCGGCAACGCGGCCAGCAACAGTCATTCATTCGGCTGGGCCGCGGCTGCGGCCGTGGAGATGGCGCGCCGCCAGATCGCCACCGCCATCGGCGCCTCAGCCCAGGAGATTGTCTTTACCTCCGGCGCCACGGAGAGCGATAACCTCGCCATCAAGGGCGTAGCGGAAGCCTGTAGTGACAAGGGCAACCACATTATTACCGCTGTAAGCGAACATAAAGCTGTACTCGATAGCTGCAAGCGCCTGGAAAAAAGCGGCTGCCTGGTGACATGGCTTCCTGTAAAGAGTGACGGTCTGATCGACCTTGACCAGCTCAAAACTGCATTCACGGACCGCACAATCCTGGTCAGCATCATGGCGGCCAACAATGAGACCGGCGTGCTCCAGCCAATCGAGGAAATCGGCCGGCTCTGCCGTGAACGTGGCGTGCTCTTTCATTCTGATGCCGTGCAGGCCCTGGGCAAGGTGCCGCTCGATGTCACCCGCGCCAGCCTGGATCTGGCCTCCCTGACCGCGCACAAGCTTTACGGTCCTAAAGGGTGCGGCGCTCTTTACGTCAGTCAGTCCCCCTCCGTGCGTCTGGTCCCTATGATCGATGGTGGAGGCCATGAGAATGGCCTCCGTTCCGGCACGCTCAACGTTCCCGGTATTGTCGGCTTCGGCAAGGCCTGCGAGATCGCGCAAAATGAAATGCCGGAGGAGAGTTGCCGCCTTGCCGGACTGCGTAACCGTCTCCGTGACCGTCTGCTGGCTGGGCTGGATCACGTGGTGGTGAACGGCTGCATGGAACACCGCCTGCCTGGAAACCTGAATATGAGTTTTCTGCAAGTGGAAGGCGAAACCCTGTTGACCGGATTAAATGACGTGGCTCTGTCCAGCGGTTCAGCCTGCTCTTCAGGGAAAACCCACGCATCGCACGTGCTGAAGGCCCTTGGCCTGAGTGATGAGGCTGCGGGAAGCGCTATCCGTTTCGGCATCGGCCGTTTCAACACTGAAGCGGAGATTGATTACGTTGCCGGGCGCGTGATTGAGCTGGTCAAGAATCTGCGTGAAGTTTCTGCTCTTTCCTAAAGTCCCGAAGCGCAGCGAGGGACCCCTATAGAGACAAGAAATTCGAGGGGACGGCTTTGCGTAACGTTGCGGCTACTTTTTATTCGCGGCTACTTAAGACTCTCGTAGCCAGAGGGATCTCTCGCTTCGCGCGAGACTTAGGAACTACGACTCCACCGGCTGCGGCTCTTCCACCTTTGCCTCTCGCAGAAATTTCGCTGCTTCCTCAGGCGGCGTGGGATTGACATAAAACCCGGTCCCCCACTCAAAACCCGCGGTCTTGGTCAGCTTGGGGATGATCTCCAGGTGCCAGTGGTAAAAGTCATTCGTATTTTCCTGGATGGGCGAGCTGTGGACCACCAGGTTGTAAGCCGGATTATCGAGCACCCTGACCGCTTTGCTCAGGAGGGTCCGCAGCATGCGCGCCAGATTCTCATACAGGGTTGATGGCGAGTTCTCAAAGGCTGACTCATGCCGCTTCGGAAGGATCCATGTTTCAAAAGGAAAGCGCGGCGCATACGGACACAACGTGACAAAATCCTGGTTCTCGGCGGCAATGCGCACCTGCGCTTCCGTCTCCTGGCGCATAATATCGCAAAAAATGCAGCGCTCTTTGTTGGTGAAATACCGCTTGGCCCCCTCCAGTTCTTCCACAACCTGCTTAGGCAGGATAGGCAGGGCGATAATCTGCGAATGCGGGTGCTCCAGTGACGCTCCTGCCGCCTCGCCATGGTTCTTGAACACCAGGATGTACTTAAACCTACGGTCCTGCTTCAGGTCCAGAATGCGGTCGCGGAAGGCCCACAGCATGTCTTCCACGCGCTTCACCGGCATGGTGGCCAGCGTCTCGCCGTGGTCGGGTGTTTCGATCACCACTTCATGGGCGCCCACGCCGTTCATCTTGTCAAACATGCCGTCGGCCTGGCGGTCCAGGTCGCCCTCAATGCCCAGCGCGGGAAACTTGTTGGGCACCACGCGCAGGTTCCAGCCCGCCGTGTCCCGCCTTGCGTTTTCTCCCGGGCGGTAGGCCAGTATTTCCGGCGGTGTTGTGCTTTCATTGCCGGGACAGAAGGGGCAGAAGCCGCCTTTAATAACCGCGGACTCGCGGAAAAAGTCTCCGGGGCGTCTGGAACGATCAGTGGAAATGATGACCCAGCGTCCGGTGACGGGGTCTTTTCTCAGCTCAGGCACAATTACTATCTTACAACTCCAGGAGGCTCTTATGCCTTGCTTGGCGCCATCCGCTTCCCGCTCTTTGTTACAATCACGGTTTGCCATTGCGCCTTTACAACACGCTTTCCGGCAAGGTGGAAGAGTTTACGCCCGCCGTCGACAACACTGTCCGCATGTATGCCTGCGGCCCCACGGTGTATGACTACGGTCATATCGGCAACTTCCGTACCTTTGTCGCTGTGGACATCCTGCGGCGCTTCCTGCTCCAGAGCGGTCACAAACTTCAGCACGTAATGAATATTACGGATGTGGATGACAAGATCATCCGCAACGCCGCCCGGGACAAAAAAACGGTGCAGGAATACACGCGCAAATATGAAGACGCGTTTCTTGAGGACATGGGTTCGTTGAACCTGGAGCGTCCGGAGCAGCTGGTGCGCGCCACGGAGCATATTCAGCAGATGGCGGAGTTCATTGCCGCGCTGGAAAAAAAGGGGATCGCCTACCGCACGGAAGATGGATCGTATTACTTCCGCATCGCAAAGTTCCCCGAGTACGGCAAGCTCTCCAAAAAAGACTTCGCCGGCATGGAAGTGGGCGCGCGCGTGGACGTGGATGAATATGAGAAGGACAACGCCCGCGACTTTGCCCTGTGGAAAGCGCCCAAGGAAGGCGAGGCTTTCTGGGAGAGCCCCATTGGGCCGGGGCGTCCGGGGTGGCATATCGAATGCTCCGTGATGGCCATGAAATATCTGGGAGAGAGTCTTGACCTGCACGCCGGTGGTGAAGACCTGACCTTTCCGCACCATGAAAATGAAATTGCGCAGTCAGAGTCGCTGACCGGGAAGACCTTTGCCCGCCATTGGATGCACGTCCGCTTCCTGCTGGTTGAGGGCGAGAAGATGTCAAAGAGCCTGGGCAATTTTTATACGTTGCGTGACCTGCTGGTAAAAGGCCACAAGGCCTCTTCCATTCGCTTCCTTCTGACATCCGTTCCTTACCGCAAGCAGCTCAACTTCACCTTTGCCGGGCTGGAGCAGGGCGCAAAGTCCGTGGATCGCCTGCGCACCTTTGATGCCCGCATGCGAATGACCCAGCTTCCTGCCGGGACCAATCCCATGGCGCAGGAAGCAGCGGCAAAAGCTAAGCAGGAGATGCGCGCCGGGCTGGAAGACGATCTGAACACCGCGCGCGCCTCGGCGGCGATCTTTGACATGGTACGCGAGGCCAACACTCTGGCCGACCGCGGCGAACTGCGCGAGGGGGATAAAGCCTCTTTGTTGGAGGCATTGCAGCAGTTCGACGAGATCTTTGCCGTCATCAAGGATGATGACGCGGAAAAGATGAAATCCGCCATGGAATGGGCCCGGGCCCACGGCATTGCCACGGCGCCAGGCACTGCCGGCAGCGGCATCTCTGACGAAGAAGTGAACCAGTTGATCGAAGAACGTAACGCGGCAAAAAAAGCCCGCGACTTCGCCCGCTCTGACGCTATCCGCAAACAGCTCGCCGATGCCGGTATCTTGGTGGAAGATACAAAAGACGGGATCCGGTGGAAGCGGAAGTGAGTAGATTTGGTAATTAGGTAAATCGATATTTGGGTAAATGAAAATGCGCTTGTAACTGCAACCACTTGCCTTCGCAGCTTTTCAATTACCCATTTACCAAATTACCCAATTACCAATTTCACTTTAGTCTCCCGCCACATTCACGGTCTTCGGACAAGTCTCTTCGCTCACCGATATATCAACTGGCGCATGTCTCAGCTTTGACGTGTTCACCAGCGCCACGGACGCGATAATAATCACTGTCCCCACCAGCATGAATGCGTCGACTTGTTCGCGCAGAATAATCCAACCCAGAAACACCGCGACAATCGGATTCACGTACGCATACGTCGCTACCTTGGGAGTGGGCACATGCTCCAGCAGATAGATATAAGCCGTGTATCCGGCCCATGAGCCAAAGACGATCAGATAGCCAATGCCGGTAATAGCAGGGATTGTCCAGTGTGTCTTTTGAAACTGGCCTGTTGTCAGCGCAATAACGCCATTGACTAGACCACCCAGAGTCATCTGCCAAGCGGCGGAGACAAACACATCAACGGTCAGATAAAAACGGTGAGAGAACACGGAACCCAGCGCCCAAAAAAATGACGCGCCGGCCAGAATGCCCGCCCCAAGGATCTCCAGTCGCCCCATATGGGTACCAGAGGCAATGCGCGGCCAGAGCAGCACCAGCAGTCCGCCGATTCCCAGAGCCAGTCCAAACAGCCCTTTTGCGGTCATGCGCCCGGCGCGAAACACCCACGCCTCAAGCATCACCACCCAGACCGGAACCAGCGCAACGATCAATGACGCCAACCCGCTGGCAACGTATTTTTCTCCCCATAGTACGCCTATGTTTCCGGTCGAGAGCATCAGGATGGAGATAGCCAGCAGCCGCCCCAGATCGCTCCTGCTCAGCCGGATCTTGCGTCCCATGAGCGCGCAGGCTGCCAGCATGACCGGCCCGGCAATCAGATAGCGTACTGATCCGGCCACGTAGGGCGGCATGTCCCGCACCACCACGCGCATGGCCAGATACGTTGACCCCCAAAGAACGTAGAGCAGGGCAAAAGCCACGATAATCCGGGAGCGTTGCTGTTGCTGGATTCGAGTCGTCACTTGTCTATTATCATCAGACTCTCACACCCTTCCCGTCGATGCGAAATAAGTGGACAGCGCGAAATATGCATGGAAGTGCACCGTTGTAACCGCCAAACGCACCCTGCTTTCAGGCTATAATGGAAGTGTAAATGACCTCACGCAGCTCATCCTGGTTTGCAGTTAGCACGCCCAAGCGTTCTCTGGCGTGCTGGGTGGATTTTTTGGTCTGCCCGCGCCGCTATCTGGCGGTGCTGCCCTCGCATGCTCGGGCCAATCTCTTCGCCGGCGACTAATCCTCCTTCCCGTCCTCACTCTTTCATCGGCCTGACCTATTTCTTTGGTTAAAACCATTTTTTAGGTAAATCAGGCTGAAGGTATCCACATGCAACCGATTTTGAAAAGAGGATTGAACATGGCAACCGAAACCATTACCAATGCCGGCCCTAAAATTCGCACCAAGCTGCCCGGTCCCAAGGCGCAAGCGGTCCTTCAGGGCGACGCAAAATTTATCTCCCCATCGTATACACGTTCTTATCCGCTCGTGGCCAAGCGCGGCCGCGGTGTGGTGATTGAAGACGTGGACGGCAACGAGTTCCTGGACTTCTCCGCCGGGATCGCCGTAGTTTCCACCGGACACTGCCACCCCAAAGTGGTTGCGGCCATCCAGAAGCAGGCCGCCGAGCTGATCCACATGTCGGGTACGGACTTCTATTACGAAAACATGATTACCCTGGCGGAGCGCCTCGGCAAAGTTGCGCCCATGTCAGGGCCCATCCGCGCCTATTACGGCAACTCCGGCGCAGAGGCCGTGGAAGCCGCCATCAAGCTGGCACGCTACCACACAAAGAGGCAGGGCATTATCGCCTTCTACGGCGCGTTCCACGGACGCACCATGGGAGCTCTCTCACTCACCGCGTCCAAAACGCAGCAGCGCCGTCGCTTCTTCCCGCTGGTGCCGGGCGTGGCCCATGTTCCTTACCCGAATGTCTACCGCAAGCCCGAAGGCATGACGGCTGAGGAGCACATTGCCGAGTGTGTGCGCTTTATTGAAGACCGCGTCTTCAAGACGATTATGCCGCCGGAGGAGTGTGCTGCCATCTTCATTGAGCCGATTCAGGGTGAAGGCGGATACCTGCCGGCCCCGGCAGAGTTCCTGCGCGAACTGCGCCGCATTTGCGATACTCATGGCATCCTTCTTGTTGCCGATGAAGTACAGAGCGGCGCGGGACGCAGCGGCAAATGGTGGGCCATCCAGCATGCCGGCGTTGAGCCGGACATTATCACCATCGCCAAAGGTATCGCTTCCGGCATGCCTCTCGGCGTAACGCTATCGCGCGCGGAGATCATGGATTGGGTGCCCGGCTCGCATGCTTCCACCTTCGGCGGCAATCCTGTTTGCATTGAAGCCGCACTGGCTACCATGGATGTTCTGGAGAGCGAAGCTATCCGCAATGCGGAAGTCGTGGGCAACCATATCATGAAGCGCCTTAGCGGATGGGTAAAGACTCATCCCATGGTGGGTGACGTACGCGGCCGCGGTTTGATGATTGGCGTGGAGATCGTGAAAGACAAAAAAACCAAAGCCACGGCCCATGACGAACGCGATCGCATTGTTGAACTGGCGTTTGAGCGCGGACTTCTGTTCCTCGGCGCCGGTGAAAATTCCATCCGCATCGCGCCACCTCTGGTGGTAACGGCAGAACAGGCTGATATTGCCATGGATGTGCTGGAGGAGTGCATCGGAATCCTGGAAAAGCAGCAGTAATTCTAAAATCCTGAAGCGTAGCGAGGGGATCACTATAGTCGAGAGAGTTGAGCGATGCGCTCGGCCTCCGCGGAACTGCCGCTGAAGGAAGCTGTCTCGGCCGGTGGCTCCCACGCTTCCACATCGCAGGAAAGCAGGTAGTAGTCCGGCGTGGTGATGTCCTTTTCCACCAGCGCTCCCAGTACCCGGGCTTCCGCGGGATTGAGGATAATATTCACGGTAGTAATTTATCAGGAGATCGGTGCTGTTCATCGGCGGGATTGCTCTACTTCAAAGCGCGGCCAGGCGTCGGATCGCGTCCTCATCGGTAATCGTCCAGACGCTGCCTTGCATGGTGATCCATCGCTTTTCCCGGAATTCCCGCAAAGTTCTGGAGATTGTTTCCCGCGTCGTTCCCATAGATTGGCCTATTTCCTCGTGAGTCAGGACCACTCGAATTCGTACTTTGGCGGCATTTTTGTCCTGGTTCGCAAGCGGATGTTCCGCCCAATGAAGAACGAGCCGGGCGAGCCTTTCTGACGCGGAACTGGAAAGGCCAAGGCAGCGCACGGAGGCATAGGCCTCTTTGCAGTCGCGGCTGAGCTGGCTTGCGACGACCTTGCCCAGCGGCTGGAGGTTTTCAGCAAATGAAGAAAAAGGGGTTTCGCCAGGAAATCAGCATGACTGGGTTCCAGAGTTTCAACCGTGGATTCATGGGGCGCGCCGGTCAAAACCGCCGTGAGACCAAGAATCACGCCGGGGCCAATCACCCGCACAATAGCAATCCTGCCGGAACTTGAAACCATGGATTCTTTGGCCCTGCCGAAACGCAGGAGAAATATCCCCGTTGCAGACTGCCCTTCCAGGAAGAACGTGCCACCTTTGGGGAAAAAGACAGGATGAGATCCCACTTCCAGCTCGATGCTGTCTCGCTTTGCTGGCCCGTCCGCTCCGTCGCCCTCAATCCATTCTTCGTTCGATGAATTCTGACGCAATTGCAGAGCGCTATTGCCTCGCATGAGACCTCCTTGCGATGTCATGGCACTAAGAAGACATCGTATGCCTTCGCAAGAGTCCATACCTGTTCAATTTTGAACAGATAATTCCTATAGTTCGTCGTAATCTCCAAATGTTCGACATATGAAGTAGAGGGTGTGCTATGGGCGCAGCCAGAATTTTGTCCGTCGGCCTGGGTGATTTAGTCAGTTGCAGGAATGCAGCTCTCCGGACTGCCGGCTTCGAAGTAATAGCGGCGGTTTGCCTGGAAGACTTGGCCCGGGCATGCACTTCTGCCCATTTCGACGTGGCCATTGTAGGCTATGCATTTTCCGTCCAGGAAAAAGCCCGGTTTGTACGCTGTCTGCAGGGAGTTTTTCGTCTGCCGGTCATTCTCATTACCGGGCGAACCCAATACATGGCCACCATACGCGCAGACTCATATATACATATGGACGCCCCATTGATCGACCTGCTTTGCGCGGTAAACCGGCTGGGGGGCGATCACGGCCCGCAGCAACTGTGGTCGGATCGAGACAAAATCGCTTAGCGCACTGCGGCCGATTCGGCAACTCCGGCCAGCCCTTGCTTTAAGAACCGCCCATCTTGTATTTCAACAAATTCCCCCTCACCCTTCCTTGCGGCCCGTGTGTCTGGCTCCACATCCTCCTAAAATGCCCATGTGATGCTTATCACTGTTTAATGAAGGTTTTCCTCATTCTAAAAAGAGTCGATAATAATAAGGGTAACCACGGGAAAACTCATGGCGACGACAGTCGATTTAGGCATTCAAGAAAAGGCGGCGCGCACTCCATAACCGGGCCGCAAGGGTCGAACATTGCCGGGCTGCCGGCCTGGTACACCATCCGCGCCAGCAAGCAGGGCTACATCGCGCGCAAGAGGAAATTGATTTTCTGGTGGCGATGAACGCCGAGACGGCCAAGGAAGACGTGATGTCGCTCGCCCCCGGCTTGGCCTGCGTTTGCGACGCAGCCGCTCCAAGAATGCCTGCTAGACAGAAATGTCTTTTGCAGGCATTTTTTTGCGATCGCCTATAGGCAAGGCTTTGCTCCCGCGGGAATTTTCGATACGATAGTGATCCCTCGCAGGAGCCGGGTTTTCAGAAGAGCTTTGCTCGGGGTTTTCAGAAAATGTCAGGACGTCTTACCCGCCTCACCCTCCGCGCTCTGGATTCACTCACCGCGCTCCTGCCGCGTAAAGATTCAACCCCACAGCATCTCCACACTGGACGCCGAGGCGAGGAAGCTGCCTACTTCTATCTGCGCCGGCAGGGCTACGTGATTGTCTCGCGCAACTACCGCAGTCCACGCAGCCGCAGTGAGCTTGATCTGGTTGGGTGGGATGGCGACACGCTGTGCTTTATCGAGGTCAAGACCCGTACCACGCGCGGCTTAATGCCCGCGGAAGCAGCGGTTGACGCGGAGAAACAGCGCGATCTCTCCCGCGTCGCGCGTGAATTCCTGCGCAAGATCAAGGGAGATCCTCCATTTCGTTTTGATATTGTGAGTGTGTACTTTCAGAGCGGAGTCGAGCCGGATATCGAACTATTCCGGAATGCTTTTTCCATTGCTTAGCTGCGGGCCGGGCTCGGCGACAAAAAGCAGGGCCTTTTAATCCCAGCGCAGTTCAAGGTTCTTGCTGGCAAAATTCACCATGAGCGTTTTCTGGCTGTAAGCGCGGAACAAGCCTGGAATCGCCGTGTCATGGTCATAGATTTGTCCCGCCGCATCCACCTGCACACGCACCGTGTGCCGTCCGGCAGTCACGGGCAGAGTCAGCGCCAGGCTCTCATGTCCGCTCGATGCGTGCGAAGACTTTCCACGCGGATTTGAAGAATTGTGAAGTTCGTCATGGTAGCGCAGATCACCATCCACCCAGATGTAAATCTTGCCCTCGCGAAATGGATACTGCCCCACAATCTGCAACGTTGCCGGCATTGATCGGCTGAAGCTGGCCACCACAGCAGCTGTGCCAGCCAGCAAAAGAACCGCCGCAACCAGCAGATAGATGAGCATCTTGCCGCGCCGTGGCGGCATTGGCGCGGCTGCCTGCGGAACAGGCGCTGTGATCGCCGCTGCCACAGGCGCCGATGGACGCGGCGTAAGCGCCACTGTCGCGTTACCCGGTAAAGCAACGGTCCGTTCCGCGCGCGCCAGCACTTCAGTTCTGGCTGATTGCGCAATTGACCGTGGCGTATTTCCCGCTCGCAAATCCTCAAGATCAGCCGCCAGTTCGCTGCATCGCTGGTAGCGCATCACCGGGTCCTTGGCCAGCGCCCGGGCAAGAAGATAGTCGAAATTCCCGTTGATTCCCGGCATTATCTGACTCGGAGGCGTGGGATCTTTAGTGGCGACTTGTATGCAGATCTCCGTAAGCGTGGCGCCGTCAAATGGCTTCACCCCCGTCAGCAGCCAATAGGTAATCACGCCCAGTGAGAAAAGATCAGAGCGCCCGTCCACCGGCTTGCCGTTGAGTTGCTCCGGTGACATGTAAGCCGGCGTGCCCACCACATGCCCGGGCAGTGTTGTCTCCGCCTGCGAAACCTTGGCAATGCCAAAGTCGGCAATCTTGGGCTGCCCGCCTGTCGTAACCATGATGTTCGCGGGCTTGATGTCACGATGAACAATGTCCTGGCTGTGCGCATAATCCAGCGCTTCCGCAATGTGCTGCACCAGTTCCAGAGCGAGTGCGCGTGGCAATGTGCCGGAAGGCGCTGCGGCAACCAGCCGGTCAAGCGACTGGCCGTCAACACACTCCATCACAATAAAGGGCGTATGTGCGGCTTCATCTTCCCCAACGTCATAGATCGTCACAATTCCAGGATGTGAGAGACGTCCGGCAGCCTGGGCTTCACGGAAAAAGCGCTGCCGGTAATGCTCCGCTTCGGTTGCGCTGGCGCCGGGAACGGCAATTGTCTTGATGGCAACGGTGCGGTCAATCTTGGGGTCGCGCGCACGAAATACGGCGCCCATGGCGCCACGGCCAAGCTCGGCCACAATCTCATACCGTCCTAGTTGGTGCGTTGTTTCCATCGCGCAAAACCACCGTAAATCTCGAAAAACACTGGTTCAGAACAGGAGGGCAGGTGGGCCGATGATAGCACGGGAAATCCGGCCTTCCCGCGCCAATACCCTATCCATAAGTGCATTGTCCGTTAGCGTTGGGAAGCGCAACGGAATACCACAACTTTAAGCTTTAGCGGGAGATTGCAATCACTCAGGGAGTTTTTTGACCAGTGGATTCAATCTCTTTGTGGGAGCCGCGCAGATCGAACGCAAGACGCCAGACGTAATGCACGCCGGAAATCGTTGTCAACGCAACCGTAGTCCAGATGCTCCATCGTTTGCCCAGGCGAGACCAGTCTGAACCGCTGATCTGGTAAATCAGCGCCAGCGGCACGCTGACGATTTGCGCTGCCGTATTTGCTTTGCCGAACCAGCTTGGGCGGAAGACCTTCATCGTGCCGGTCGCATACAGCAACGTGCAGACAATCAGAATGATGATGTCCCGGCTGAAAACCATGATGGTGACCGGCCAGCGAATCATGTGGGAAATTGAGAGCATCAGAAACATGGTGCTCAACAGCAGCTTATCGGCAATTGGATCAAGATATTGGCCCAGGGTGGTCTTCTGTTTCAGCACGCGCGCCAGCAGGCCGTCCAGTCCGTCAGTAATTCCGGCCACCACAAAGATTGCCAGCGCCAGGGCATATTTCTGCTGCTGGATGGCGACCACAACAAACGGAACGAAAATCAACCGCATCAGGGTCAACAGGTTAGGCGCGGACCGCAACTGGCTGAGCATTATTGCGGCTCCTGAAAGAATTTGCTCACCGTAATGCCGGTCTTCGCGGAAAACTGGTCGCCCAGTGACGGCAGCTCCCCGGTACGCGCGTCCACTTCAATCCGCTGTACCCGGTGCATGGGGAAAAAAACCATGCCGGGCATGGTGGCCTCCCCGGCCTTCACCAGCTGAGTGAAATCGTCCAGTGACTGCAAATCCACGCCGCGCAAGCTTGCCCCCGCGGGCGTCAAGGCCAGCAGGACGCCCCAGAATTTCTCTCGCGGATTTTGTAGCGTGACCAGGACAAGCTGCCCGGGGTTCATTTGGATCCTTCGATTTACGCTAGCGGCTTCAGCGGAAGTGCTTGGGAATTGCACCTAAGATTATCATGAGGGGGCGGGCCCGGGCATGGATGGTTTGAGGTTGTACGGGATTGCTTCCAGGCTCGGAACCGCCCAGGAGAACAGCACGCACCCCAAGATGACGGTTATGAAGCCCTTTTCCGATTCCGCGACTCGTTCAGAGACCCCATGTACCCCGAGCTAACCGGCGGTCGACACGGAATACATTGCTCCGATCGCCTCAATGCACTGCTCCGCCATTCTGGCCGCGCCGGCGACGTTTGGATGTCCCACCGCTGAAAGAAGGCACTGGTGCTTCTGCAACTCGCCCGCAGCCGCCTGTTCACAAGCCATCCGCCGTTCCGCTACGGCTTCATCCGGCGCTTTGCTCAGATCGTCCAAATCAAGCTCCCACAACAAGGACTGTGCGGCAAACGTTGCGTTGTCTTCATCCAGGCCGGAATCCACAAAGATCGCCCGCCTCTCGCCGGCCGCCCGATTCATATGCTCCGTCGCACCACGCAGCAATCCGGTGGAGAGCTTCCAGAAACGCAGGCAATGTTCGACAATCTCATTGCGGAAAAGGTCCGCGTTAAAGAGTGGAGTGAATTTGACTCCATGCACCAGAGAGAACAGCGCCTCCACTCCTTGCGCCGCGCTTTGATGGCTTAGCACCGGATAATATCCCAGCACCAGTACCCGCGCATTCGTAAATCTGCTGATGACCTTCTGCAACAGCTTCTGTAGGTCCCGTCCGCAATGATTGCGCGTGTGCAGCTCAAGCTCATACTGCGGGATCATTGGATTGAATACCCGCTGCACCTCCACGTCATTGATGCCGCCATTCATCAGGACCCATTTCACCACTGCCGGATCACCGGTAAAACCCTGCAATTGCTGGAGGATCGTGGGGAAAAAGCACGGCACCTCCCTGGATGGCATGGTGACCGTATAGGAGTCGCGTATACCGATCTTGGCCCCTGAATGCGCCAGCATCTGCACTTCCGCGCCCAGGTGCCGCGCCACGATGCTGGCGGTCTTGTTCTTTTCCGCCAGTCCCTGGCCCCAAACCACCGAGTCGCCCATAACGAGAAGTGTGCTCATGCTGCCGCGCCAGTGTATCAAGGATTTGTGGCAAGACGCAGGCGACATAGCCGATTGGCTCGTCAAGAATCGCTTTGGGTCTGCCCAAAAACCGCGATTGCCGCAGTGATGTTAAAATAACCACTGCCATCCTCTTGTAGGCCCGTAGCTCAGTTGGTTAGAGCGCTTCCTTGACACGGAAGAGGTCGATGGTTCGAGTCCATTCGGGCCTACCACTTAACTCATTGAATCCGCGTGGGTAAGCATCGGCAAGCCCTCCGTGATTTTCGGCAACTCGTCACTACTGGTCAGCATTTTCGCGAAAGTTCCGGCAGTCATACTGGTTGATAAAATCAAACGAAACTTTTGGAAATCTCGCCTTCAGCTCTTTCATCCTGGCAAAGTTCTTGGTAAGTCTGCAGTTGTTTCCCAGGTCTATGCGCGTAAGGTTGGGAAGCGCATGCAAGAACTCGGGCAGGTCATCCAGATCATTGCCGGCAAGTTTCAATGTGGTCAGTTGCTTGAGGTTCGAGAGGAACACTGGCAGTGTTTTAAGGTTGTTCAGTTCAAATCCCAGCTCTTTAAGCTTGGGCAGGTCCTTGACAAACGCCGGGATGTCGTTGAACCCGTTTCGTCCCAGATCCAGATAAAGAAGGCTGCTCAGCTGCGACATGCTACGGGGAAATTTATGACGTTGGCCCGGCTGAACGCCCGGCTCATTCCCTACTCCACGGGGATCCTGCGCGCCATAGAGAACAAGCTTTTCCAGCGAGCGCAGGTTTCCAATCGTTTCCGGAAGAAGCGGGTTCATCGAGCATCCGTTGCCATTGTCAATGATCAGCTCTTTCAAGCCGGTCAGCTTGCCCAGCGAGTCAGGGAGTGCGCGGAGGGGTTCGACGCACGTGATCGACAGGACCTCAAGATCCGGGTAGCCTCCAATATTCTCCAACAGCTGTGCATTTTGCTCTGATATCTGCAGCGTCTTCCGGGATGCGGGAGCTGTACCTGGAGCAGCGTAAAGACACAGACTTATCGCAAGGATTACGAAAGCGACCTTTAGCACAGGCAAATGCTAGCACATGGCCTTCTGCCTACAAAGTGTTATGGGCGGCTAGGACGAACGAAGGTCACAGCTTGCCAATGGTGCAGCTTCTTCTAAACAAAAATCGCGCAAATCCATTTCGGGAATCGAAACGAAAGAGGGGCGTGAATGCTCAAACCTGAATTGCTTTTTGCTCTTTTGCCCGTGCTTTTTCAACAAGCCGACGGTGCTTTTCAAAGGTTCTACTCGTCCCTCATCGCAGCGACCGGGTCCACGCTCATCACACGTCGTGCGGGAATGTAGCTGGCCGCAAGCGCTATTACAACCAGGAACAGCGCAACCACTGAAAACGTGGGTACATCCATTCCGCTTACCTCATACAGCATGCCGCGCATGAGATGGCCCAAAACGAACGCGCCAACCAGTCCGCTAACAATCCCCACCAGCACCAGCCCCATGCTGTATTTAAATACCAGTCGAAAAACATCGTCTCTCTGCGCGCCCAGCATCATGCGGATGCTGATGTCACGGGTACCCTCTGCTACAACATTGGATAGCACACCATAGACGCCAACGCACGCCAGAACAAGAGCCACCAGCGCAAACGCCGCCAGTATCACGACTGAAAACCTTTGCCGGGCCAGTGAGCGATTAATCCGGTTCTCCATGGTATCAACGTCGTAAACAGCCACATCAGGATCGGTGGCGCGAACGGCCCGGGCTAGATCGCCGGTCATGCTGAACGGGTCCACGGCTGTCCGGGCAACGATGTAAGCGCTACCGGCAAAAAACTCTGAGTATGCGAAATACACAACAGGATGGCTTTCCAAATCCAGGCCATTTTGTTTTGCTGAACCAACCACGCCCACGATTGTGTTCCACAGCAGCAGCGGGCTGGATGGGCGTATATGTTTGCCAAGCGGGTCCTTGTCCGGCCAATAACGTGAGGCCAGATTATCGTCAATGATTGCGAACCGCGGTTTCGTGGTGTCCCCGTTGTTGTTCAGCCCGTTGGGAATCATGTCATCAGGAGTAAAGAACCTGCCTTTTTTGAGGGGAATTCCCATCGTCTCAAAGTAACCCGGAGAGGCGATTCGTTCATCTACCTGTATTTCCCGTTCGTCCGGCGGCGGTACGTAGCCTTGCAAGTCTACGTCGCCCCACCCAGCCAATGTGGCCATGGGCAGGGATGAGACATATCCGGCCGATATTAGCCCGGGAATGTTTCGGATGCGTCTATCAAGGTTTTGATAGAACTGCAGCGAAACATTCTGGTCCCTATACTTGAGATCGGTGAGCGATATTTTCATTGTTATGAGATGGTCGGGATTGAATCCCGGCGATACGTTCAGGATGCGGGTAAAGCTCCTAACCAGCAGCCCTGAGCCCACCAACAGCATAAGAGAGAGAGCAATTTCAGAGACAACCAGAAAGCTGCGCAGGCGGTGCCGCCGCGGATCAAAACCACCGGCGCCCTGTGCGTGCCTGCCGCCTTCTTTCAGGATTGAGTTCAGGTCCAGTTTCAAAACGCGCAGCGCCGGTCCAAGACCAAAAATAATTCCAGTCAGGATGGAAACCATCAGTGTGAAGACGAGCACCCTGCTGTCTATGGTGATCTCCGCAAGACGGGGGATATTCCCCGGATTCACCGTGCGTATGGTTTGCAGGCTCAGGACTGCCAGTCCCAGGCCTGAGGCGCCGCCAATCAACCCCATCAGCACGCTCTCCGTCAGAAGTTGCCGCAGCAGCCTTCTGTGTCCTGCTCCCACGGCCGTCCGCAGCCCCATCTCTTTTTGCCGCCCCATGGCGCGTGAGAGCAGCAGATTAGCAATGTTGGCGCACGCGATCAGAAGAACAAAGCCGACCGCGCCAAAAAGTAAAAACAAAGCCTGGCGAACGTTGCCCACGACCTGATCAATCAGCGAAATTGCTTTCACTCTGAATGTACGATCGCGCTGATCTCGCTCTTTGATGTGCTGGGAGATGATATCCAGGTCTGATTGCGCCGCCTGCAAAGTAATGCCCGGCTTCAGCCGGCCCAGAATATTGTGCGTTTCCGGGATGTAATTGTTCAAAAGGCCGGCGCTCAAAGGTAAAGGTAAAAAAACCTCGGCTTCCTCGATGCCGCCATTGGTCGGCATGACCTCATGGTTCAGGACGAACGCAGGTTTCAAAACGCCCACTATAGCGTAGGTATCGCCGTCCACAGTAATGTTCCTTTGCAGGATATTTGGGTCCGACCCAAAGAGCCGCTTCCACGTCCCATAGGTGATCACTGCGGTGGCAGGCTGGCCAGGCTTGTCTTCTTCCGGGAAGAATATGCGTCCCAGCAAAGGCTCCGCTCCCAGCACACGCAGCAGGGCTGAAGTTGAACGGATGGTTTGAACGCGTTCCGCTTGCTTCAATCCGGTCAGAGTGGCATTCCTGCCCAGGGCCAGCGCCAGTTCATCGAATGCATGGCTTTGCGTCTGGATATCGTTAAATATCCCAGGAGACGGCCAGTCCCGCGCTATTCCAAGGCCCGGCGTATTCAGCCACACCATCACAAGCCGGTTCGATTCGGGAAAGCGCAACGGATGCAGAAACAGTGAATTCAGAATGCTGAACATCGCTGTGTTCGCCCCAATACCAATGGCCAATGAAAGGATGACAACAATTGAAAAAACCGGGGATTTTCGCATCATGCGAAGCGCATAACGGAGATCTTGAAGCAGCAGATGCATGGGTCGTCCTTATTCTTAGTTGCCGGAGTTCTTATGACCGCTCAGTGGTAATTTGAAGCTTATGAGCGAGGCTGCGGTAGAAACCGCAGTAGTGGTTGTTTAGAAGGAGCATGTTCTTTGCCTCCAGACCCGACTTTTATAACTTTCAATTGTTGATGTCAAGAACAGCCGTATGAACCGGTACTAACTCTAGTAATCTCGTTCCATTTTGGGAATTAAATCTGCCTTGCAGAATGGGGCAGGGGGATTCCCCAAAACCATTCTTTTCTCTCCCTTTGGATCAAATTCAGTTTGCTGCTCGCGGAAAATGCGATCGGCAATTATGTAAAAGTTTGTGCAGAGAGTTCCGGTGCGCGTTGTGCTGGAGCCGGGCGAAAACTCTGATCATCGCCTGCGTCCAGGAATGTCTGTTGCGCGCCAAGAGTCAAACTGCGCTGACAAGACATCCAATGAGTTGAAAAAGGGACTGAAATGCCGAACCCTAGCCACACACATATTGTTGATCCGGTCCGAATCGAGTCTTCAACAATGTTGGACAATCCAGTCTGGCATGCGTTATCGCAAAGGCACGTGCGGTTTTCTGAAGGCGATGGCCGGGCCAAACGCTACCTCCCAGAAGTAACGTCGCTGGCCGGGACAGTAGATTCGTCTGCGGAATCCTATTTAGAGCTGGCTGAAATGCTGCGTTCCGGGCAAATGGCCGGCTTGTTTCTTGAAGCGCCTTCTTCTTCTCTGCCCGGCTGCGACATTGTGCGCGGTCTGCCCCTGAACCAGATGGTGTGGGAAGGCGGGCACGTGGTTGCGAACAACCCGGGAGAGTTACTCGGCAAGAAAGATGCACAGGAGATGCTTGCTCTGGCGGAGTTGACCAAACCAGGGCCGTTCGCCATTCGTACCATCGAAATGGGAAGGTATATCGGCATTCGAAAATCGGGGAAGTTGGTGGCGATGGCTGGAGAGCGGCTGCGGATACCGGGTTACACTGAGGTGAGCGCAGTTTGCACGCACCCGGAACATCGCGGCCATGGTTACGCAAGCGATCTTGTTGTGGCAATGGTGGAAACGATCATCCAGAAAGGCAATATTCCCTTTCTACACGTGGCTGCGGAAAACGCTGCGGCAATACGGGTCTACGAGAAACTCGGCTTCCGTGCACGCCGCATCCTGCATCTTGCCGTCGTCAAAAGAAAATCGGCGTAGCTGCTTTGGAAGCAGCGGGCCTCCGTCTCAATGAGTTTTTAAGCAATCCGCTCTGGAGCAATGCGTGACACAACCTACCCAAAACGTCCCTGGACTTTACCTTGACGATCTTTATGTCGGTCAAAAGTTCTCGTCTGGCACATATCAGGTGACTGAAGAGAGGATCAAGAGCTTTGCCCAGGAGTTTGATCCTCAGCCTTTCCACCTTGACGAGGCAGCGGCGAACGCCAGCGTGTTTGCCGGACTGGCAGCAAGCGGCTGGCATACTGCCGCCATTGCCATGCACCTTCTTGTGACCGGAGGCTTGCCGCTGGGAAATGGCATTATCGGTCTGGGTGGCGAGCTGGTATGGCCCAGGCCAACACGCCCCGGAGACATTCTGCGCGTTGAAAGCGAGATCATTGACATTGCCCGTTCTCGATCCAGGCCGGACCAAGCGATGGTGAAGATTCGTAGTACCACGACCAACCAGAAGGGTGCGCCGGTGTATATTTTTACCGGCAGAGTGCTGGTGTTCAACCGCCCGCAAGCCCCGGCTTGATGCTGGTTTTATCAATCACTGAAGCGACAAAACTGTTGCGGCACATTGCGCTAGAATGATGGGCGTGCCTTACATAGCCAGCAGCAACACGCAATCAAACCGCCGCCCTGGGGCATTCATTGCCATTTGCATTTTGGTTGGCGTTATCGCCTGGGCACATCCACAGTCTTCAGCTACAAATCAGAAGGGACCGGCAATGCCTACACGTGCCAGCGGAACGTTTGAAGTAAAGCTAACGCCCCAGAAAGATGAGGGCGGAGAGCCATCGCTCGGCCGCATGACCATTGACAAGCAGTTCCATGGTGATTTGGAAGGCACAAGCAAAGGCCAGATGCTGTCCGCGGGCTCCGCGGAGGGGTCAGGGGGTTACGTGGCGATGGAGAAAGTCAGCGGCACGCTGCACGGACGCACCGGCACCTTTATCCTGCATCACACCGGCATCATGACTCGTAAGGTGCCGCAGCTCTCAATCAACGTGGTGCCTGATTCCGGTACCGGACAGCTGGCAGGGATTACCGGCAAGATGAATATCATCATCGCCAACGGTAAGCATTCGTATGAATTTGAGTACATGTTGCCTGAGGCTCAGTAAGGACCATCTGTCTCAGGCATGATTGCCGGCAATCGTGCTTGCCTGCTGTCAATTGTGCGACCCAAATACGCTGCCCGGCATCTAATTGCCTTTTCAACGCGCAAGCCTGAAAGAATAATTCCTGCTCCGGAAGCAGACCGATATGGCAAAACCGATTTTGCTGAGTGTTGACGACGACGCTGATGTTCTGCGGGCCATTGAACGCGACCTGCGTTCGCACTATGGCGCATCGTACCGCGTGCTGGCCAGTGATGCTCCTGACCAGGCGCTTGACCTCTTGAAGCAGCTGAAGGTCCGCAATGACAGCGTGGCCCTGCTCCTGGCTGACCAGCGCATGCCCAAGATGGATGGCGTGGGCTTCCTGCGTGAAGCCATGCAGATCTTCCCTGACGCCAAGCGCGCTCTGCTCACCGCCTACGCGGATACAAATGCCGCCATCGGCGCGATTAATGAAGCCAACATCAACTATTTTTTTCTGAAGCCATGGGACCCGCCCGAGGAGCACCTGTATCCGCAATTGGACGACCTGCTCGATGACTGGCAGGCTTCTTATCGCCCAGCGTTCGAAGGCATTCGCGTTCTGGGGACGCGATGGTCGCCGCGTTCGTACGAGCTCCGTGATTTTCTCGCTCGCAATCATGTTCCTTATCAGTGGATTGACGTGGAGCTTTCCGCCAATGATCCCGAAACCAAGCGTCTGCTGGAAGCCCTGGGTCCAGAGTCTGCCAGCCTTCCTGTCGTGCTCTTCCCCGATGGAACCAAGTTCCTGGAAAGCGTGCCGGCTGACGTGGCGCAGAAAGTGGGCTTGCGTACGCGGGCGCAAACCAGCTTTTATGACCTGGCGATCATCGGCGGAGGTCCCGCCGGGCTTGCGGCTGCTGTTTACGGTGCGTCAGAAGGCCTGCACACCGTGATCGTGGAACGTGAAGCTCCCGGCGGCCAGGCCGGGATGAGTTCGCGCATTGAAAACTATCTTGGCTTCCCCAACGGTCTCAGCGGCGGCGATCTAGCCCGGCGTGCCGTGGTGCAGGCGCAGCGCTTTGGTGTAGAGATCCTCTCGCAGGAAGCGGTTGGTGTGCGTACGGAAGGCTCCTACCGCATCATTAAGCTGGCGGATGGGAATGAAATTTCCTGCCACGCCTTGATGGTCGCCACCGGAGTGCAGTGGCGCCGTCTTGAAACGCCAGGTGTTGACCGGCTCCAGGGCGCGGGCATTTATTATGGCGGCGGCTCCACGGAAGCTCTTTCCTGCAAAGGTGAGACCGTCTACGTGGTTGGCGGCGCCAATTCAGCGGGACAGGCGGCCATGAATTTTTCCCGCTATGCGGACCGCGTTGTCATTCTTGTGCGCGGTAGCTCTCTTGCCGCCACCATGTCGCAATATCTGATTGACCAGATTCAACAGACCCCCAACATACAGCTTTGGACCCACGCGAGCGTTGCTGAGGCGCACGGCGAAACGCATCTGGAAGAAATTTCTGTTCTCTGCTCAGACACCAATAAGATTGAACGCGTGCCTGCGAACGCCATGTTCATTTTTATCGGAGCTCTGCCGCGCACGGATTGGCTGGCAGACCTGGTGGAGCGCGATGACCGTGGCTTTATCCTCACCGGGCCTGATCTTACCTGGGACGGCAAGCGCCCTAAGGGATGGAACCTGGAGCGCGACCCGTTCCTTCTGGAAACAAATATTCCCGGCCTCTTCGCCGTGGGCGATGTGCGTCATGGTTCGGTCAAGCGCGTGGCGTCCGGCGTGGGTGAAGGTTCCGTGGCGGTGCAGTTCATTCATCAATACCTCAGCAAGGTATAAGCATGGTTGAAAAATCAGAATTGCTTCGTGTCCCGGTCTTTGCTGATCTGCCGGACGATCAGATCGAATGGTTTATTAGCCAGGCACAGGAGATCTCTCTCAAGGCGGGCGATAGCTACCTGCACCAGGGCGATCCTGCCGACGCGATGTTCGTGATCCTTGACGGGCAACTGCAAAGCCGTGGCGAGTTCGGCGGAGAAACAATCATTTTTACCAGCAAGACCGGCGATATCGGCGGCGTGCTGCCTTTTTCCCGGATGAAGTTTTATAGCGTGAGCGGCCGCGCCGTCACTGATAGCCGTCTCCTGCGCTTTCCCGCCGCGCAGTTCCAGCCACTCGTGCAGAAGATGCCGGAGCTTACCCAGCGCCTTGTAGGGCTGATGTCAGATCGCATCCGCGAAGTCACGCGCGTTGAACAGCAGCGTGATCGTCTGGCTGCTCTGGGTAAACTTTCCGCCGGTCTGGCGCACGAACTCAACAATCCTGCCTCCGCGGCCAAGCGCGCCACCAGCCAGCTGCGCAGCACACTCAAACGAATCAAAGATGCGAGCCATGAACTGGGAGCGCATGAGCTGACCTCGGCGCAGAAATCGGAAATCGAAAAACTGGAGGCTCGAATCATCCAGCAGGACGGCCCTCCGCCGGACACGCTGGCCATCAGCCTGCTGGAGGAAAAAATCGATTCATGGCTCCGCACGCACGGGCAAGACGACCTGTGGCAGCTGGCCGCGGACCTGGCGCACAAGAACGTCAACCCGGAGATGCTGGAAAGCTTCTTTCAGAACCTTGATGCCGCTACAGCCCGCGCGGCCCTCATCCGGCTTGCCGCCTCCGTTGAGATCGCAAACCTGTTGAATGAAATTGAGAGCAGCACGTCGCGCATCTCTGATCTGGTCCGCGCCATCAAGGAATACACCTTCATGGACCAGGCCCCGGTGCAAAACGTTGACATTGTAAAAAGCCTGGAGACCACGCTGACCATCCTGAACCACAAACTCAAGCGCGGCGTTACCGTCCAGCGCGACTACCAGCGCATCCCCTTCCTGGTAAATTCTTTTGGCAGCGAACTGAACCAGGTCTGGACCAACATTATTGACAATGCCATTGACGCGATGGGCGGCAAAGGCGAGCTGCGCGTCCGCACTTATAAAGAGGACGCGTGCGTGGTGGTTGAGATTGCTGACAATGGTCCGGGAATCTCAGCCAAGGTCTTGCCACATGTCTTTGAACCATTTTTCACCACGAAAGGCGTGGGCGAGGGGACTGGACTCGGCCTGGATACCGTGCAACGCATCGTGCGAAAACACCGCGGCCATGTTCAGGTGAATTCAAAGCCCGGCGATACTCGCTTCCAGATATGGCTGCCGCTGTCAGAAGCGGCAATTTAAAACCGGGCGGCCCAAAATCGTCCGCGCCTCAAATCGTCGTCCTGCTCGAGCAGTGTTATCCATGTTTATAAGTGGTCGGATTTCGGTTTTCCGATTACCCGATGTCCCGATCACGGCGATCACCCGATCTCTCTTTCCTCCCCTTCCCCCTCCCTAGGTCATCCCAGATTGGCGTAGCTTTCAGGGCCTTCATCGCAGATCATCCCAGATTGGCGTGGGTTTGGCGCATTGGGCCTTGATTGGCGTAGAGTTGGCAAGTCCAGGTTTGGCTGATTGCTCACTATTGAATGCTGATTGCTAAATTTTCAAAGATCTTACGCACATCGGCGTAGCTCATCCTAGCGCGCTTGGGCATAGCGCATCAATTACGAATTAGGACACGTCTTGACAAACACATGCTGCGGAGCTGTTCGTTTCCGCACACTTATTTTGCTGGTCTCAGGGGCAAGGTGCCTGTGGTCCCTGCATTCTCATTGTCATTCATGCCACCTCAAGGCGTTCTTACGAAATTGCGTAACCGATCCCCGAAAGGATGAGGCCACGCGATATCGAGCGGGCGGAATCTGCTCCGCTGCTGCCTCGCGTGGCCAGTTCGCAAAGACACATCACGGTTGCGGGTTTCTCAACTCACTGCGGATCGGTGGCCACTCTTTGATCGTCTCGGTGTCCCATCGGTTCATTTTGAGCAGATCGGTAAAAAGCACTAGCGCCGGTTCAACGCGAAGCGTGAACTGGGTTCGATCGCGGAAACGGATGGCGATGGTGTTCTCGTCCGACGAGCTATAGAAACGGATTCTTTGCACCGTCCGGCCTTTCATCTGCGGGAATTCCACAATCCGGTGGTGCGGTAGCCGGGCTAGTTCCTTCAGGTCAAACTTTTTGCCCGGCTCGGGCTCTGCCAACTCGGCCACCGTGACGACCTTTGGCACATTCAGTTTCCGCCTTGACTTTTTGCCTTTGCTGCTGGGCATTATCATGGCTTTGGTCTTGGTCTTGTTTTGAGCAGGCTTCACGGGCGGCCTGCTTTCTCACCCAGGAACGCAGAGACGGTCTTGCGGGGTTGGTTTAGGCTAATTGCCAGCTGCCAATTGCTATTCGCTGGTTCTGCTGACTGCTGAGTGCTTCCAACAAGTTGCACACAAAGGGCGGGACGTGTAGCTTGAAACACAGCCATATTGCCTCCTGTTTAGGCGATTTGGTTAGGGCGCGTTCGGTGCTTCAACACCGGGCGCTGCCCGTTAGGTCAAGGTTTGGACTTCTTCTTTTTGGTTTGTTTTTTCTTTTGGAGCGCAGGCGCCCTCGCCTGCGTTCTTTTGTTTTTGGCTGACTGCTGAGTGCTGACTACTGACTGCTTCTTCTGATACCTCGTCTTCCTGCCATTGGCTATCTTCGGCAGGAGGTCGCGAAGGCCTTCAACTTCTTCCTCGGTCCAGACATGCGTTGGTCTAATGCCGGGAATCATCGACTCAGGCGCGGGAACTTTGCCAATTTCTATGTAATGCGCCAGTGTCGTATGGGCGATTCCAAGCATCTTGGCCGCTTGACGAGTAGAGTAACGATTCATTATTGAACATTTGTAAGATATAGATCGATTACTGTCAAGGACAATTTTGCACTGACTTCATTTTGCGCATTTTTTTAGTCTGTCATCCTGAGCGGAGCGCATTGAGTCCGTTTCCTCTGCGTAACTTGCTCGGCGCGCAGTCGAAGGACCCCGAGGATATTTCATCCGCGATGCTGCAACAGGGAGTTCTAACGATACTCTGAGACGAGCGCTTATTGGCGCTAAAGAGCTTCAGCCGGTGATGCGCAAAGAGAAAAAATTAGGGGCGTTTTGCCATGTCACTCCCAATCTCCTTGTACCTGAAGCACTCTATCCAGTGGTCATTCACCATGCCGACGGCCTGCATGAATGCATAACAGATCGTTGGGCCCACGAACTTGAATCCGCGCTTGAGCAGATCGCGGCTCATTGCGTCTGACTCGGCCGTGTGCGCAGGAACATCTTTGGGCGATCTCCGTTTGCCGTTCATCGGACCGCCACCCACAAATTGCCAGACATATTGATCGAAGCTGCCAAACTCTTCTTGAACTTCCAGAAAAGCGTGCGCGTTCTGGACGGCCGCCGCAACCTTCAGCCGGTTGCGGACGATGCCCGGATCGGCCAGCAGCTGCTTCAGCTTTTGCGCGTCATACTTTGCCACGCGCCTGGGATCAAATCCGCTGAAGGCCTTCCGGTACGCTGCGCGCTTGTTCAGAATGGTGGACCAGCTCAGCCCGGCCTGCGCCCCTTCCAGGATCAGAAATTCGTACAGCACACGGTCGTCATGTTGCGGTGAACCCCACTCTTCGTCGTGGTAGGCAATCATCAGGGGCGTGCTCGACTCGGCCCAGGAGCAGCGCTTTTTATTGTCCAAGAGCGTTCCTTCTATAGCGCGCAATTTTTTACGCGGTAAATTTCTAACGTGTTTGTCCGGCGAAAACCGGCTTGCTCACCGCTTGCATCTGCACTTCCACGCCGCTCAGCACGGCGTTGCCGGAGAGCGGATCACGGCGGTTCTCGTCCATGAGCGCATTGAGGTTTGCCCCAGGATTCAGTGCGGCCACTTCAAGCCGCGAGCCCGGCTGATCGTGGCCCCATCCGTGCGGCAGGCTGATTACGCCGGGCATCATTTCGTCTGTGATCTCCACATTCACTTCGATCATGTTATTTCCGTGCGCGATGCGTGCCCGGCTTCCGTCTTCCAAGCCGAGTCGCAGAGCGTCTGCGGGATTCACCAGCGCGGTGCACTGGGCAGCGCCCTTGGCCAGGATAGGCAGGTTGCTCATCCAGCTATTGCCACAATGAGTCTGGCGGCGGCCCACAATCACAAGACCGGGCGCGGTGCGCGCAAGATCGGCAGCGGGACGCATGAGATCGTCAATCAGCATCTGCGGCGCCAGCTCGATCTTTCCTGAGGGCGTGCGCAGCACTTCCGGCACACGTGGTCCCAGCGGTCCCAGATCGACTCCCGTTTCTGCTGCTGCAACTTTATCCAGGTTGAGTCCTTCCGGGCTCGCGCCAAACTGATCACCATACGGCCCGGTACGCAGCCCCAGATCCAGCAGCCGCTCCATGCCGCGCCGGTGTGATACGGCTTTGAACAGCTCATCCGCCCTGGCCCCGGCGGTACGGCGAAGATCTTCCGCCAGCAACTCGTCGTCAATCTGGTTGATGTCTGCTGCCGCGCCTTTACCCTGCACAATGCCGATCAGCCGCAACAATATCTGCCATTCCTCAGGCTGGCCTGCGGCGCACGGCATTACCGGCGCGCTATAACGCGCATGGTTGCGGTAGGAAAGCTGAGAAAAAGCAACGTCATAGTGCGAGTCTTCCAGCGGTGAAGTGCCGGGTAAAATCACGTCAGCATGGCGGGTGGTTTCGTTCAGATAAACGTCAACGCTCACCATAAAGTCCAGCTTGTCCAGGGCCGCACCCAGCCGTGCGCCGTTGGGCGATGAAAGCGCTGGATTGCTTGAGACCGAAATCAACGCCTTGATCTGGCCATCTCCCGGCGTTTCAATTTCTTCCGCCAGGCAGCTGGCGGGAAACTCGCCCAGCACCTCCGGTGCGCCGGAAACACGGCTCTTGCGGCGGCCGGTAACAATACCCTTACCGACGCCCGGTTTTCCCATGGTGTTGGCCTGGAAAGCAGCGGCCTTCGGAAACATTGCGCCGCCGGGTTCGTCGAAGTGTCCGGTGAGAATGTTCAGGACATCGATCAGCCAGCTGCACAGCGTGCCGTATTCCTGCGTGCAGGTTCCAATGCGCCCGTACACCGTGGCGCGTTCCGCGGCGGCCAGCGAGCGCGCCAGCGTGCGGATGGTCTCCGCTGGAATCCCGCAGCGGGCTGAAGTTCTCTCCGGCGCAAATGCGGCGACGGCTTGTTGCAGTGCCTCCACGCCAACAACATGCGGCGCCAGCCGGTTCAGGCGGACCAGTTTTTCCGCGAACAGCGTGTGCACCATACCGAGCAGCAAGAACACATCGCCGCCGGGACGTATAAAGATGTGCTGGTCGGCTGTCTTGGCCGTTTCGGTGCGTCGCGGATCCACCACGATCAGCCGCCCGCCACGCGCGCGCAGCGCTTTTGCTTTGTCGCGAAAGTTGGGCACGGTCCACAGGCTGCCATTGGAAACCATGGGATTCGCGCCCAGCATCAGCAGGAAATTTGCCCGCTCAATGTCTGGCACGGGGATGGACAGAAAATCGCCGAACATCAACCCGGAAGAAAGATGCTTGGGCATCTGGTCCAGCGTAGAGGCGGAAAATACGTTCTTTGAGCCCAACGCACGGCCCAGGCGCGGCGTATAGAGCATGAGTCCGGCTTTATGGACTACCGGGTTTCCAAACGTGAGTGCAACCGCGTCAGGTCCATGTTTTGCGATGATCGGGGGCAAACGCCGTTCAATCTCAGCGAAAGCCTCGTCCCAGCTGGCTTCCACAAAGCGCCCTTCGCGCTTGATCAACGGCTGGCGCAAGCGGTCCGGGTCCTCATGCAGATCTTTCAGCGCAACGCCTTTGGGACAGAGATATCCGCCGCTGAATACATCCGCCGCATGTCCGCGGATGCGCTTGACCCGGCCTTCAGTCACGGTAATTTCCAGTCCGCAACAGGCTTCACAGAAAGGGCAAATACGATGGTGGACGGTTTCCTGCTTCTGTTCGATCATCCAGGCCCTCCTAAGACGGCGGGATCAATATGTCCAAGGTAAAGACTTTGGGACCTGTTGTAAACAGTTTCAAGATGTGTGCAGGAACGGATAGAACCTAGCGCCTCTTGACAGCGCGATTTATCATTTTGTCATTCCCCAAAAAGCTCAGGAGAAGAACATGAAAATCAAATTTTGCTGCGCCCTGTTCCTGGCGGCAGCATTCGTTCGTGGTTTGCCGGCGCCCGCGCAGGACGCTCTAAAAGTAGCGCCAGACCACTATAAAATCCTGCTGGAAAACGAACATGTAAGGGTCATCGAAAACACGCTGGCGCCGGGCGAAAAGGACGCTATGCATACGCATCCCTCCGGCTGGTACTACGTAACCAAGCCGGGAACCATGAAAGTGGTCCATGCTGACGGCAAGATGGAAACCTGGGAAGCCAAGGCCGGCGAAGCGGGCTGGTTAAAAACCGAGGGGCCGCACACTTCAGAAAACATTGGCAAAACTACCATGAGTTTTGTGCTGGTTGAGGTGAAAAGCGCAGCCAAAAACAGCATCCCCAAAGCACCAAAGGCCAAACCAGCAAAGGCAGGCCGCCAGATCAATCCAGGTCCCGCGCGTGTGGCGGCGGC
This sequence comes from Terriglobia bacterium, assembly GCA_020072585.1. Classification (GTDB taxonomy): domain Bacteria; phylum Acidobacteriota; class Terriglobia; order Terriglobales; family Acidobacteriaceae; genus Angelobacter. Next base: position 183,382 of record JAIQGL010000004.1, read on the forward strand.
TGGCTCGGGCGGCACGCTATAAATCGATTTGATGGCTGCTATCAGGTCTTTTAATTGGCCGCGGACGCGGTAGCGCGATATCCTAGAGGTTGATTGCCCGCACGGACCCACATTAGTCCCTAAAATCAAGAATTCCGGCTTGAAGGAGCTTCATGGTAAACGAACTGCGCAATTTTCTCGCTCTCTCGTACGATGAACTGGAAGAAATGAACCTGCAAGCGAAGGAGCAGCGCCGCAATCGCGTTGCCATGCATAAGGTCCAGGAAGACCGGCTGAAATATCTGACCGATGAAAAACGCATCAAGGCCGTTACTGTCCTGTTCAGCGACCTTGAAGGCCGCTTGCACATGCTGGACTATGACAAGAAATTTTTAATCAAAAGCTGGGACAATCTCACTTTTGACGGCTCGTCCATTCGCGGATTCACGGCCCAGCGCGAAAGCGATCTTCGTCTCGGCCTGGATTGGAGCTCTTTCTACTGGGCGCCGGCAGACGTGTTTGGCTCAGGAAAAGTCCTGGTCTTTGGCGAGGTGATTGACAAGGGCGGCACGCCCTACAGCGCCGATATTCGCGGCAATCTCAAAATGTTCGCCGAGCAGATGTACAAGAAGGAAGGCTATACGCTCAACGCGGCCAATGAGATCGAGGGCTTCCTCTTCCAGGGATCTGACGCCGAACGCCGCTACCATGAAACCGGCAAATTCGAATATGTGAACACCGGCGGGTATTATCATTCGCTCCCCGGCGACCTGCTGCGCACGTTTATTGACACCACGGCGGAAGTCCAGCGCGCCATGGGCTTTCAGAATGAGAAAGACCATCCTGAGGTGGCGCCATCACAATTTGAAATCAATTACAGCTATGGCGAAGTGGTGGCGGCCGCAGACCAGATCCAGCTCTACAAGCTGATTTGCCGCCAGGTGGCAACCCGGATGGGGCTGACCGCTTGTTTTCTGCCCAAACCTGTTGTGGGTGTAAACGGCAACGGCATGCATACCAACGTCTCTATCAGCAAAGGCGGAAAGAACCTTTTCTGGGACCCCAAAGGCGAGGAGAAACTCAGCCAGCTCGGGTGGTCGTTTGTTGATCGCATCCTCACGCATGGCAATGATATTTGCCTCATGCTCAACGCCAGCGTGAACGCCTATCGCCGTCTTGATCCTCATTTTGAAGCGCCAAATCAGATCAAAGCCTCGGCGGTGGACCGCGGTTCCATGGTCCGCATCCCAATCGGCAATGAGAAGAGCATGCGTGTTGAGGTGCGCTCCGTGGCCCCTGACGCGAACCCTTACATGGTGATGCTGGGTGTTTTCAAAACCGGCATTGCGGGCACTACCTCCAGAATCAAAAACCTGCGCCAGGCGGAACGTTACCTGCCCGATAACATCTACACGGCGCTGGAAAACTTCCGCAAGGCGGAGTGGACCACCAAACTTCTGGGTGAAGACGTGAAGGCGCGCTACGCTGATCTGAAGCAGGCGTCCGCGGACCGTTGCCCGCGTTTGCTGGGAACGTTCGTCAAGGCCCCTGAAGTCCAGTACCACCACGATGTCTACAATCAGTTCCTGTGGAACATGTTCTAGACCGTATCTCTGCAAACAGCGAAAATGCCCTGGTCTGCAAGACAAGGGCATTTTCTATTGCCGTGCTTTATTTAGAAGGAGAGGTTTCAGCCGGCAAATTTTTCTGGCTCCATTCATAAAAGGAAGCGTCATACATTCTGGGCTCGTACCCCAGATATTTGGCTACGAAATAATCGAAAGAAGACTGCATCCCCGTCCGGCAGTAAGTAACCAGTGGCTGGTCTGCCCTGGCATTCAGATGTAAGTACATACGCCGCAACTCTGCTTCCGGCCGCAATACCGGATCTTCACTGCTCACCAGCATGTCCATCCAGAACAGGCTTTTTGCTCCAGGAATATGTCCGGCTTTCGCCACATCTTCTGAAAGTTGCTCACCAGTGAATTCTTTGACCGGACGGGCATCCACCAGAGTGATGGTCCCCGGTTTCTTCGCAACCAGGTTACGCACCATCGCTGTATCGATGAGGATTTCTGCCCGGGGCGCGATCCTGAGTGACGCGGCCTTGACGGCTGGCGTCTCCGTGGAGAGCGGCCGGTGTTCAGCCGTCCACTTTTCTATGCCGCCATCCAGCAACGAGGCGCGGCCCGCTACGCCAAGATAATCCAGCGTGAAATAAGCCCGGGCAGCAAACAGGTTGGAACGCTCGCCATACAACACCACGCGTGAGTCATTGCTTATGCCCGCCGCGGAAAACGCCTGCTGGAGCGTCCCCACTGGCGGGAGCTCGCTGGGGACGCCATCACGTGTCACCGCGATTTCACTCAACTTGATCTGACGCGCGCCGGGAATATGTCCCCTGGAATAAAACTCCGGCGTGGAATCAATGCAGAGCACCACCAGGTCCGGGTCTTTCAGATGATCGGCCAGCCACTCGGTCGTTACCAGCATTTCCGGCCGCAGTTTGGGCGCTGAACTGGTCTCCGCATGGGTCTGCGAAACAACGATCATGCCCAACGCCGCCAGCGCGATTACTCGAAAAAACATTATGAACTCCTTAGCGCAGTGACTTGCCTTCCACCACCGGCAACATATTCACGTGACTCCATTGGTGAATGGAGCCATCAAACATAGCGGCATCATATCCCAGATATTTAGCGACGAAATACATATGCGATGCTTGCAGGCCGATCTCACAGTAAGTAACCAACTTCTGCCCCGGCATGATGCCTCTTGCCGCGAAGAGCTCTTTCAATTTGTCCGGAGGGAGAAAGACCGGCTTATTTTTGGCATCCACCAGGGTCTCCTGCCAGTAAATATGCGTAGCGCCCGCAATGTGGCCATCGGTATACCGTTTGTCCGGGCGTGAATCTACCAGCGCGGCGGACTTTGCCGGTTGTTCGGAAATCTTCTTCACTTCTTCCATCAGTGCCCGCGCTTCAGGATGAACATGTGGAGTGAAGTCACCCTGTGCGATTTTCGGCTCGTCTTTTGATAGCGGCCTCTTTTCCAGCTTCCACTCGTCAATGCCTCCATCCAAAAGAGCTGCATGGTTGCCGTGGCCAAGGTAGTCCAGCGTGTAGTAAGCGCGGCCAGCCATGGGATACCAAGCCGTGGTGTAAATCACCACGCGCGAATCATCGTTTACTCCCACTTTTTCAAAAGCTGCTTTGAGTTTTTCAGGGGAGGGCAGCTCGGCATCCTCGCCTTCAATGAAATCTGACAGCACCAGAAAGCGAGCGCCCGGAATGTGACCGTCCTCATATTCAGAGCGCTTATCACCCACGTGCAAAACAACCACTTTAGGGTCATTGAGGTGTTCAGACAGCCATTGCGCGGAGACAATCATCTCCGGATGGACCTGTCCCTGGCCGGGGGCTGCGTAAGCCGTGGAAGCCAGGGCAACAAGAAGAATGGCGGTTATGCAGAATGAAACAGATCGTCTGTTCGACATTTGAAATGGGTGCCTCCACACACAAGTCTCCTTGGGGCCATGCCTCACGGTATAGGACAAATGAAAGGTTGAGGGGCATAATATACACGGCTGGACGGCACTCAACGGCTTGCCGTTAGCCACGGCGCATGCCATTTTGCGCCATCCTTAAGAGGCCACACCATGAAAAGATGCGTCGTTACGATCTTCCTGAGTACAGGGCTGCTTTGCACATGGGCGTTCGCCCAATCGCCGCTCGATGATCTGCGCAAGAGGGCGGAAGCAGCATTGGGCAAGCGCGGTCCAGCCGATGATCGGATCGCCGCCGGGTTGAAGGAAGCGCTCACCGTGAGCACGCGCAAGGCAGTCGCCTCCACGGGCCGCGTCGATGGCTTTCTGAAAAATGCTGCCATCAAGATCCTGCTGCCGGAAAAGCTGCGCAGCGTGGGCAAAGGCATGCGCCTGGTCGGCATGGGCCAGCAGGTAGATGCTCTGGAAATAGGGATGAATCGCGCTGCCGAACAAGCCGCGCCCGAGGCCCGGCAAATTTTTGTCAACGCTGTAACAAAAATGTCGATCGCGGATGCCCGCCAGATCCTTTCCGGCGGTGACACGGCTGCAACCGAATACTTCAAAGCCAAAAGCACGGACGAGCTGACGGCAGCTTTCGCACCCATTGTGCACAAGTCGATGGAAAACGTCGGCGTGATCCGCCAATATAATCAGTTGATGCAGAACCCCATGGCCGGACGCCTGGCGGAAAGCAAGGATTTCAGCCTGGATAAATACGTGGTCGGCAAAACCATGGACGGACTGTTTTACGTGATCGGCGAGGAAGAAAAAAAGATCCGTAAGGACCCCGCGGCGCAAACCACGGCACTTCTGCGGGAGATATTTGGGAAAAAGCAGTAGTTTAGGGTTTTGTAATACTTTGGCCGCTGCTGCCGGCTCCGTTGTAAAATTCTTTAAAACCCAGAGTTCTTAAAGGTCCGACACCTGCAACTCGGGTGAGGAGAATACGATGAAACTCTTGGCATATGTCCTGGTAGCCTTTGCGCTTTGCGGACCAATCAAAGCGCAGCAGCACGGCTCACACAATCCACCAGCCGCTAAAAAAGCCACGCTTATGACCGGGCTGGGAGATTTACATCATCCTGTTTCCACTACAAACGCTGAGGCGCAAAAGTTTTTTGATCAGGGCCTGCGCCTGATTTATGCCTTCAACCATGAAGAAGCAGCAGGCTCTTTTCAACGCGCAGCCGAGCTTGATCCCAAACTGGCCATGGCGTACTGGGGCATTGCGGAAGCTGTTGGACCAAACTACAACGATCCCGCGGATCCAGACAGATTCAAGCAGGCGCATGAAGCCATTGCCAAAGCCAGTGATCTTGCAGCCAACGCGTCACCCAGCGAGAAAGCCTACATCGCCGCAATGGCGCTGCGCTTTCCCGCCGATCCCAAGGCTGATACGCGCCTGGCGGCGGAACGCTATCGCAACGCCATGGGCGATGTCGTAAAACAATTTCCAGACGATCTGGATGCGGCCACGCTCTTCGCCGAGGCCGGCATGACCCTGCATCCATGGGGACTCTGGCATCCGGATGGCACGCCCGAAGGCGGAACCGAAGAGATCATCGCAGCGCTCGAGTCAGTGTTAAAGCGCGATCCCAACCACATGGGCGCAATCCACTATTACATTCATGCCGTGGAGGCTTCGCCAAGTCCGGAGCGCGCTCTTGCAGCGGCCAACCGGCTGGCGGCGCTGGCCCCTGCCGCTGGTCATCTGGTGCACATGCCAGGACACATTTATATCCGCACGGGCGATTTTGAATCCGCGGTAAAGACCAATCAACTGGCTGCGGCCGCTGATCGGGCCTATATGCAGACGAACGGCGCTGGCGGCATGTATGGCGCCATGTATTACAGTCACAATCTGCACTTCATTGCGGCATGCTCCAGCATGAACGGTAATTACGCTGAAGCCCGCAAGGCCGGAGAGATGCTTGCGGCCCACGTTGGTCCACATGTAAAAGATATACCGCCGCTTGAAGGCTTCATGACCGTGCCCCTGGCAGTTGAAGTGCGCTTCCAGAAGTGGGACCAGATTCTTGCCATGCCGGCGCCAGACAAAGCCATGCAGACCACCACTGTCTTCTGGCACTTTGCCCGCGGCATGGCTCTGGCAGCCAAAGGCAAGATCGCTGAAGCTGAGGCTGAGCATCACATCGTGAGTGAAGCCGCAGACAAGACACCGCCAGACCAGGTCTTCGCCATGCCGGTAAACAACAAGGCCAAAGACGTGCTCAACATCGCCACGAATGTTCTTGGCGCAAAGATCGCGCTGGCGAAGCATGATTCATCCAACGCCATCGCTATGCTGCGGCAGGCCATCGCCATCCAGGACAAGCTGAAGTATGACGAGCCGCCAGACTGGTTCTACCCCGTGCGTGAGTCACTGGGCGCGGTGTTGCTGCTGAATGGAAACGCGGCCGAAGCAGAGAAGGTGTTTCGCGAAGATCTGGACCGCAATCCGCGCAACCCCCGCTCCCTTTTTGGATTGAGTGAGGCCCTGCGCGCGCAAAACCGCGCTTATGATGCGCAGTTCGTTGACAAGCAGTTTCAATCCAGTTGGAAGAGCACTGAGCTCAAGCTGAAAATCGCGGACCTTACATAGCTACCTTACCTGGCTATCAGGGGCCAATCGGAATCATTTCACGGCGACAGTGATGTTGACTGTCGCCGTAAATTTTATGCTCGTGCCGTCAGAGTATTTGCTGATTGCACCCAGCACCTCTTTGTCGATCTCTTCGCGCCGCTCCGCCGGTATGGATTTGAGCAACGGAGCAAAAGGGGCGGTAACTTCCTGAAAGTACTCCCAGACTTCAGCCGGTGTGCCGGGCCATGTCCATGGGACCGTGATGAACCGGTCTTCCGCCCGCGAGAAACCGGCTTGCCGCATGTTCTGCGCCAGCAGCCCCTGGCGGCCGAAAGCAAACATCTTACGTCCTGCCTCCGGTACGGCGGAGCCGGGAACCATCCGCAGCATGGTTCCGATCGTTGTTTCAAAATATGGCTGCGCCATTGGCCCCCAGACCAGCAGTACGGCTGTTCCGCCCGGTTTCAGAACGCGGCGCATTTCCGCCAGGGCGCGCGGCACATCAGAGAAAAACATCACACCCAGGCGGGAAGTGATCGCATCAAAGCTGTTGTCCGGAAATGGAAGCTGGTGCGCATCAGCCTTCTGAAATCGCGCATTGGTCAGGCCCCGTTGCGCGGCGCGCTCTGCCGCAATTTGGAGCGGGGCCTCTGAAATATCAATGCCGATAACTTCGCCACTGCCAGCCACCAGCGTAGCCAGAGAAATCGCCGGCTCGCCGGTGCCGCAGGCAATGTCCAGAAAGCGCATGCCTGGAGCCACAGGCGTAGCGTCAACCAGCGCGCGTGTCATGTCTTTACCCATGGCTGCCGATTGCTTACGCCACTTCTGGCTGGCATTGGTTCGGCCAAAGCTGTTCCAGTCAGGGGTATTCGCCGAGAGAACCATTACTACATTATCCAGCAGTCGGCGTAATGCCTCCAAGCCGGGCAACCGGCACGTATGAAGGGCCTCTTTGCATCAGCCTGCGGGCGGCTTTCACCTTCGCAGTCTTACTGCAATGAGCGGCGCGAAGAGCAACAGCGCCAGGGCCACCGACATCAGCCCACCGTGCGCAATGTCATAGTCGGCAAGCAGAGATCGCCAACTCCGTCCACGCAGGTGTCCGATTACCATTTCGAATGTGAAGGTGAGCGCCACCCAAAGGACCCCGACTTCAAGCAGCGCCGTCCGCCCCTCGGCACGGACCCATCCGATGAGAAGATATGTGACGATCAGTAATGCCACCGATCCTGTGGTGAGGCCGATCCGCTGCGCCAATGCCGCTCCGATGCGGGGCTCAAGAAATACGCCCCGCAGAGAGCCAAGCACGCTCTCAATCCCGATGAAGACCAGCCAGACAACCAGAGCACGCCCCAGAGCGCACCAACGCAAAGACCTTCGTCCTTCCGTGAACGGTCTGTTTTGCGACGGGGTCACGGGCTTGCCTCTGATACCTGCGGGCGGCTTCAATCTTAGCTATCTGAGCGCCGACGTTCCTCAGTAATCGCGCGCCTTGGAATTGCCGCGGGTTGCTGCCTTTACGGCTCTCTCAGTTGTTTGCAGCTTGATCAACGCTTCATGGAATGCCAGCTGGTGGTAAGTCTCATCCTGGCGGATCTCCTTGAAACGGTGCGCTACCTGCTCATCGCCGTCTTCCAGGGCTTCCTCGGCAAATTGCTTGTACAGCGTATCCACCTCAAAAGACTCCCCGGCGATGGCGTTGGTCACATCCTGTTCATCGCTACCAACAAGTTGCAGCAACTCTGCCTGTTCGGCAAAATGCTCCATGTATTCCTGGTCCGCGGTCTTATCAAAAAGATCGGCGAGTTCAGTCCGACCATTTTTGCGGGCCTGTTTGGCAAAAAGTTTGTATTTGGCAAAAGCAAACGCTTCACCCCGCATGGCTTCCAACAGGTTCTTGCGGCTCCGCGCGGAGATTGCGTGTTCGGCAACATTTTTCTCTGTCATAATGGTCTCTCCACCGGGTAGTATGCCCGGCACTGATTCCGGGAGACTGTGCTGGCGCTCACACTTGTTAGTGATCAAGATCATACGAGTGTTTCACGTGGCAGGCGCAGATTAATTTAAGAGGTGTTTTATGAAAGCGGAAAACATATCACGGATGGGAACACAGGTTGCAGACAATATGGCTGAGATCGCTGAGAAAGCCAGGGACTTATCAGCCAAGGTCAAAGAACGTTTGGACGACACCTATAACGATCTGGGACGTACCGTACGGCGCGCCAAAACGGCGGCGGAAGACCGCCTGGATGACGTCCGCAGCCAGGTGAAGAAACGCCCGCTTACTTCCGTTGCAACGGTTGCCGCAGGAGCATTTGCCGTAGGCATCCTCACTGGATGGTTACTGGGCAGGAAGAGCAGGGATTAAGTACAAGTCAGGAGCTAATGGTTGCCATTGTTCTTCGCCTATAAGAACGCAGGATCGTCAGCAGCTCTGCCTGACGATCCTTTGCACATCGCTGGAGATTAATGGCTGGTAGCCAGCGCTTCTTCAAACTCATACTCAGCTAGTTGCTTAGGACGAAGCGCCGCAAGCTTCACGTCCATCAGTTCTTTTGCTTTAGCTGCGATGTGTTCCGCGCTGACCTCAAACTCCTTGATCAGTTCCCAGGGAGCGCCGCTGTCACCAAACCGGTCTTGCACGCCAATCGCTCCGGTGAGCACCGGCACGCCGTAGAGCTCTTTACTGGCGGTAATCACGCCGCTCACACGCCAGGCCAGCGCGCCAATCTGGTGCTCTTCCGCCGTTACAATGATCCCTGTTTCTCCGGCAGCGCGCAGCACGGCGTTTTCATCCAGGGGCTTGAGCGTGTGCATGTTGATCACGCGCGTCTCGTATCCGTATTCATTTTTCAAGATCCACGCCGCCCGCATGGCTTCAGGAACCATGGGGCCGCAGGCGATAATGGAAAGATCTTCGCCTTCATCGCTGTAGTCGTCCGCCAGCCATTGGTCGAAACCATCGATCATCATGGCCGTTTCCCGGCGCAGGCGCAGTACATTGGCCTTGCCCACAATGAATGGTGAATCCTCTGTTGTCAGGATAGGCGTGGCTTCCCGGGCAAAACGGATGTACTTTGGCCCCACGTGATGGAACAGCAAGCTCGTAGTTGCCTTGCGCGTCTCTACAGCATCAGCCGGCACAACCACGGTCATGTTGGGCAGGCTCATCATCGCGGAACAGTCTTCCAGCGCCTGGTGGGTCGCGCCATCCGGCCCCACGCTTACTCCGCCATGCGCGCCGGCAATCATCACATTAAAATTCCCATAGCAGACAGAAACCCGCACCTGGTCAAGGTTGCGCGCCGCGGCAAAAGTGGCGTACGTTCCAAAGACCGGCAGTTTGCCTTCACGCGCCAGCCCTGCCGCCACTGAAGTGGCTGATTGCTCCGCGATTCCCAGGCTGAGCCAGCGTTTTTTCCTTTCCGGATTCTTTGCATAAAACTCATTGATGGTGATGGAACCGCTGATGTCCAGCCCCAGGCAGCAGACCCGGGGATCATCGCCGGCCGCGCGCAGAGCTTCACCAAAACCGGCGCGCGTTGGACGCATCTCAACTTTCATCGTCCGGCCGGAATTCCACCAATAATCGTCACTGAATTGGGGCATCTTTTCTTGTAGCTTCGTTTCCACCGTGGTTTGATAGTCCCGCGCGGATGCAAGCAGCGTATCGACAGGGACTTTGCCTGCAAGATTGAGTTCCTTGAGCGCCTTATCCAGCTCTTCCCGGCTTGGCGCGCGGCCGTGCCAACCGGCGATATTCTGCATGAAGCTCACGCCTTTGCCTTTTACCGTATAGCAGATCAGCAGGGTGGGCCTGCCGGCGGGATTCTGCTTCACGCCCTCCAGCGTTTCCACAATCTGCTCCATGTCATGGCCGTTGATGCGCAGCACATTCCACCCGAAGCTCCGGTACTTTTCATCGATCGGATCAATGTTCATCACATCAGCGACCGGGCCATCGATCTGAAGTTTGTTTTCGTCAATGATGGCGATCAGGTTGTCGAGTTTGTAGTGGGCGGCCTCCATGGCTGCTTCCCATATCTGGCCTTCCTGCTGTTCGCCATCGCCCATGATGCAGAATGTTTTGGCCGGAATGCCGTCCATTTTCTGCGCCAACGCAACGCCCACTGCAATGCTGAGACCCTGGCCCAGCGATCCAGTGGAAGCTTCAATGCCGGGCACCTTGAGCCGGTGCGGATGGCCCTGAAAAGCCGAACCAAGCTTGCGCAGCGTCATCACGTCTTCTTTGTCGAAATACCCGGAGAAAGCCAGACCCATATAGAGCGCCGGGGCTTTGTGCCCGCCGGACCAAATAATGCGGTCGCGCAGATTCCAGTCAGGATTCTTGGGATCGTGGTCTGCGCAACGCAGATAGAGCGCTGCCGTCACATCCATGATGGAGAGCGTTCCGCCGGAATGACCGGAACCAGCAGCACAAAGCGCGGCCAGATTATAGCCGCGCATCAGGTTCGCCTGCTCTTTGAGCTCTTCAATGGAACAACAACCAAGGACCGCGCCGTCTTCCGAATTGATAATCGCCATATAGCTCCCCGGGGGCTTGCGGGCGCCTTCATGACGCCGCACAACCATCTCAGGCCTATATTCTGGCGGGCCGCTCACTCCCGGACAGTGACGCGGGTCACACTTATGGCAGACGCATAAATACCGGGGAAAAGCCCCCTCCAGCGGGAGGGGGAATCTTTAGTGGTGCCCCAGTACGGGGTGCGGCACGTAGACTGACTCAACCTGGGAGATCTCCTGTTGTGTGAGCTTCAGGCCAACCGCAGCCGCAGCGTCCTTTAAATGATGGGGCTTTGAAGCTCCAACAATCGGCGCCGTGACCTCAGTCTTATGCAGCAGCCAGGCAAGAGCCACCTGGGCCGGCGGCACGCCTCGTTCCCTGCCGACCTGGTCCACACAATCCACCACGCGATCATCGGCTTCCTGGGTATACAGCTTCTTTGTGTAGTCATCTTGCTGGGAACGCAGTGTCTGTGCTTTGCGGTTCCCAGCCAGCAGACCGCGTGCAAGAGGGCTCCAGGGCACCAGCCCCACGCCCTCAGCCCGGCACAGCGGATTCATCTCGCGCTCTTCTTCGCGATAAACCAGGTTGTAATGGTTCTGCATGGTCACAAAGCGCGTGAGCCCAAGACGGTCAGATGTATGAAGCATCCGCGCAAACTGCCAGGCAAACATTGACGATGCGCCAATGTAGCGGGCTTTCCCGGATTTCACCACATCGTGCAGCGCTATCAGCGACTCTTCAATCGGCGTTTCATAATCAAAACGGTGGATCTGGTAGAGATCAACATAGTCTGTGCCCAGGCGGCGCAGGCTGTCATCAATGGCGTGCATGATGTGCTTGCGCGAGAGCCCTTTCTGGTTGGGATCGTCTCCCATGGGAAAGAAAACCTTGGTCGCGATCACCAACTTGTCACGCGACGGCCCAAAATCTTTGAGGGCGCGGCCCAGCACCTGCTCGCTGGCGCCCAGGGAATACATGTCCGCGGTGTCAAAGAAATTAATGCCCAGCTCGAGCGCCTGTTTTATAAATGGCCGCCCCTCTTCTTCATCCAGCACCCATTGACGCCAGCTTTTGCTGCCGTAGGTCATGCAGCCTAGACAGATTCGAGAAACTTTCAAGCCGGTAGAGCCAAGATTGGTGTATTCCATTTGCGCCTTTCGTCTGTTTGATTTCTTTACGTATTCAGGATGCGCAATCTCGCGCTTAGATTCCCGATTTTTTCAGTGCTGCCGTTAGTCCACTTCCACTTTTTCAAAACCCAGTCCCAGAAGAAGAGTGGTCACAGTGGTTCGCGCGTTATCGCGCGCGTTGGTCATGATTCCGCCGAGCACGGCCTCCTGCAACAGCTCGCCCTCGGCTTCCTGACGCACCTGCGACTCAAGATTGGGATCAACACGAACCAGAATCCCCGTGTTGCGTGAATAGACCTTGGTGCGGGCATTATCCAATCGCGTGATCAGCACCTGTGGATTGGGCAGGTGAATGCGCACTTCCTTGCCCTGAATTTTTACGTCGCTATTTTTGAGCCGGGTGAAATCGATCCCAGCCACAACCTGCCCGTGAACGATCATCAGCAAGCGATCACCAGCGATAAAATCGGGCAGCAGCGGGTTGTCTTTCTCCCCCGTAACGATCTTGTCCATGTTGTAGACCACGGTTTCCAGCCGCTGAAGCCGCTGTATGCGCTCAATCACGCTGCCTTCACTGCTGATGCGCGTATTGCGTCCGCTTAAAGCTGACCAAAGCGCCGCCAGCGGACCAGACTGCATCCGCGACATCAACACCGCAAGAAGAAGCGCCAGGATCGCGCCGATCAGCAGACCGGGCAGCAAGGCCAGCCGGCGCGGGCGCGGAACTTGAGTTGGACTTTCAGTCATGGCAGTTATTGTATGTTGGATGCCGGGGCCCGGTGTGGAACCAAAGGCCGCTTAGTGCTCATCGGCCTTACGCCCATTGCGACGAGGCCTCCGGTGCTCAAGTTGGCCGTAATACGCGGCAGCATTGTCCTTGAACGTGGCTTCATATTGGGGATACTGGCGAAAAGTTTTGAAAGCGCTCAGCATCAGCAGCTTCTGTATCCGTTCCAATGGCAGGCCATGGCCACGCATGCGCGCAACCTGGTCGCGCAGCTCCGCCAGGTAGTTGCGAAAGCGCCGCAATTCGTTTTTTGTGGCCAGCTCAAAATGCCCCGGCACAACATGCTCCACCGGCAATGCCAGCATCTGGTCGAGCGCTGCAATCCAGTTCTCCATGTCGCCGTTATCCATGGCGGGACATGAGTTGGTCAGAAACAGGTCACCGGAAGCAATGGCATGCTGATCAGGAAAATAGACCACAGCATCTCCCATGGTGTGCGCCGGGCCCGGATGGTAGATCTGAACTTCGTGCTCGCCTACAAAAAGCACGGGCCCGCGCGTGCCTGCAAAGACTTCATTCAGCTGATACTCTGGCGCGGCCTGCTGACCGGTTTCAGCATCCTGCTGGTGTTGCGGACGCAGAACAGCCATGCGGGTTTCATACGTGCTGATGATGACCGCATCCGGCCCTACCACGCTGTTTCCGCCGCGATGGTCTGGATGGTAGTGCGTGTTCACGATCCAGCGCACGGGAGCTGGAGAAATTTTGCGAATCTCATCCAGCAGCTTGCGGCCTTCCTGCGAGTTCAAACCCGTATCGACTACGAGAATTCCCCGGTCACTGATGAGAAAAGTAGAGTTCGCGCTGGAGTCGTTATCAGAGATATATGCGTAGAGGTCAGGACCGATCTTGTGAACCGAAGCCGCGGATGCGCAGATGGACAGAAGGCAGAGCGCGATAAACCCGGCGATAGAATCAAGAGTTCTGCTGTTCAAGAAACACGTCCTTACCAGATTGGCTTCCGCATTCTCAGTGTCTCCGCGGTGAGATTTTAGAGTTACCGGTACGCCACGATGAACATTCTGCGGAACGGGAATAGCACCTTGCCCTGATCATTCGGCCTATATGCCTCCTGAAATCCTTCCAGGCACATCTCTTCAAAAAGCTGTTTCTGTTCGGCATCAGGCAGGCGATCCAGATAGGGACGCATGCCGGTGCTGCGGATCCAGTCAAAGATCGCCTTGGGACCGTCCATCACGTGTTGATATTCAGTCTCCCAGATATCCACACGGCTGGCGTGTTTGCGCAAAACGTCATAATAAAAAGCCGCCGGCTGCACTGTGAATGTGCCGGGCACGGCCGCCATGGCCTTGGCCCAGCGCGGATCGCCACCCAACGCCACCTCTTGCATCACGGAGTGTGCGGGCGATTGAAAATTGTTGGGCATCTGGACCGCCAGCGCTCCGCCGGAAGCCACGCTGCTGATCATGCCGCGAAACAACGTAGCATGGCCGGGAACCCAGTGGAACGCAGCATTGGAAAAAATCAGATCGACAGGCGCATCCGGCTTCCAGGTTTCAATATCGCACAACAGCCATTGCCATGTTGGATGGTTGGTTTTGGCCTGGGCCAGCATTTCCGGCGAATTGTCCACGCCAGTGATGACGGCCTCTGGCCAGCGTTGCTGCAATTGTTCTGTGCTGTTGCCGGGGCCGCAGCCCAGGTCAACAATGCTTGCCGGCGATTGAAGCCGGATTTGCGCGATCAGATCGGCTGAAGGCCGCGCGCGCTCATTGGCATATCTCAAATACAGGTTGGGGTCCCAGGCGGGCATCAGATCAAAACTTTAATCGCGAGCGGCAGCAAGAATCAAGGGCCGGAAGTCCATCGGCCTTCCCATATTTTTTCGCAGTAACTGGGTCGCGGCTTAGGCCGTAACCGCTTTCGCCTTCTCGGCCTCAATGGCGGCAAGCATGGCGTTGTCCTCGGCAAACTTGAACCATGGAACACCGTTCTTCTGGGCCTGCTTTTCTTCCGCGCGCGCCAGACATTCAAGATCGGCCTTGCTTACGGCTTGCAGCCCCTTGCGCTCAAGAAAGTTCTGGACCTGCGCAACGTTCGTGTTGCTATCACGGGCAGTTTCCAGATATTTGAGCACATGCACCGCGCCCACTTCAGCGTCATGCCGGGCAATGCCAACCAGACCATCGCTGGCCTTGCGCGCCCAGCCTACGGCGTACATTCCGTCCAGCACTTTGCCGCCTTGCGGGTCAAACAACTCATACGCCGCGCGCTTGGGATCGCTCTGATCAGGATTGATAACGTAACTGTCCCGGTTGTATGGCAATCCAAGCGCAGGATCAGCCACATCGCCAATGGCGAAAATCATGGTGTCAACGTCAAGGTCGGCGCTCTGCTCCGTGGCTTTGCAGCCGATGCTGCCGTCACGCTCAAAGAGAACGTTTTCCGCCACGTTGAGCCGGTCAATGCGGCCGCCGGCATCGGCGTGGATTGCCTGGGGCGAGCAGAGGAAGCGAAAGCGCAGGCGCGGCTTGCCCGCAGGATGGTCCGCCGCGGGTGTTGCCAGTACAGGGAACGTTTCCTCAGCCAGCTTGCTTACATCCTGGCCGACAGCGGAAAGCTGCGGCTGGATCCGGCGCAGTTCCTCGTCAAAGGCCTTGCGGTCAAGGAACTCTTCAATGTAATCAAATTCTTTTTTGTCGAACTTGGCTTCAAAAGGGCCTCGGCGCGCAACCACGACCACTTCTTCCGCTGTTTTCACCGGCGCATCAATCAGGAGCCAGCGCGCGATATCCACCATTACGTTGCCCATCCCGACGATGGCCACCCTCTTGCCAGTGGAAAAGTCACGCGAGGTAAACGGCGGCAGCAGGTTATAGCTGTAAACGAAATCCTTGGCCGCATACACGCCGCTGACCTGTTCGCCAGGCAATCCTAATTTTTTTGTGCCCTGTGCGCCCACGGCAAAGACAATGGCGGAAGGCCCAAGCTCCTTCAGGTCAGAAATTGAAACGCGGGACTGGCTGCTCACGGGCACGTGGCCGAAGTAATGCACGTTGGGCAGGCTCAGCACCTTGGCAAACTGCTTGCGCAACCCAATCTTCATCTTGTCTTTGGTGGGATAGATACCATACTCAGCCAGGCCGCCGGGTTTGATATCACGATTGAGGATGATCACTTCATGTCCGCCCTGGCCGATTTTCTGAGCGGCAAACATCCCTGCTGGCCCTGCGCCAACCACAAAGACAGTTTTCACGTGCTTCCTCCAAACTGTTCCAGCAGAGCCCTGCTGCCCAGGCATCACCCATCAAGCGGGTGTGACTTTGGGCTTTTGCGCTTAGTCTGTGGACAGCCTTCTTATTATCCCTTACCATTCACGTCCATGCTCGCCCAAGTTTCATACATTTTCCAGCGGGCGGCGACGTCTCCCTGGGCCAGTTCCAGCAGCTTTTTGGCCTCTTCAGGGTGCGACTGGCGCAGCATGGTATAGCGCGTTTCATTGTAAAGATATTCTTCCAACGGTACAGAAGGCGGTTTGGAATCGAGTTGCATGGGGTTCTTCCCCGAAGCCGCCCGGCGGGGATCAAAACGGAACAGCGGCCAATGCCCGGACTGAACTGCAAGCTTCTGCTGGTCCAGACCATGGGTCATATCAATGCCGTGCGCAATGCAATGCGCATACGCAATGATCAGCGAAGGCCCCTGGTACGCTTCCGCTTCATTGAAGGCTTTGAGGGTCTGCATATCGCCCGCGCCCATGGCCACGCGAGCCACGTAAACATCCCCATAAGTCATGGCCATCAGCGCCAGGTCCTTTTTGGGTGTCGATTTGCCGCCTGCGGAGAATCGAGCCACCGCTCCGCGAGGCGTGGCTTTTGAAGTCTGCCCACCGGTATTGGAATAAACTTCGCTATCCAATACCAGGATGTTCACATTCTCGCCGGAGGCGAGCACATGGTCCAGGCCACCATAGCCGATGTCATACGCCCAGCCATCGCCGCCAACGATCCACACATTGCGCTTGACCAGCGAATCAGCCAGCACCAGCAAGTCACAGGCATCCACGTTGTCAGGGCTGAGCCGCAAGATCTCCTTGAGCAACTCCACTCTTTCGCGCTGCTGATGGACCCCGGCTTCATTGGATTGGTCGGCCTCAAGCAGCGCCTTTGCCAGTTCGCCCCCAATCGTGCCGCTAAGGCGCTTGACCAGAGCGAGCGCGTACTCCTGGTGCTTGTCCTGCGCAATGCGGATGCCCAATCCAAATTCGGCATTGTCTTCAAACAGTGAGTTCGCCCAGGCGATGCCCCGGCCGTCTTTGTTGAACGTGTAGGGCGTAGTGGGCAGGTTGCCGCCGTAAATCGACGAGCATCCGGTAGCGTTGGCGACGATTGTGCGCTCGCCGAAAAGCTGTGTCATCAGCTTGATGTAAGGCGTTTCACCGCAGCCGGAGCAGGCGCCGGAAAACTCAAAGAGCGGCTGCAGGAGCTGCACGTCTTTCACCTGGCCGAAGGAGAGCTTCTCGCGATCAAATTCCGGCAAGCTGAGGAAGAACTCCCAGTTCCTTACCTCACGCTCGCGAACAGGAGGTTGTGGGACCATGGCGAGCGCTTTGTGGTTCACGTCTGTTTTGCTCTTCGCCGGACATACATCCACACACAATGTGCAGCCTGTGCAGTCTTCTGGTGAAACCTGAAGCGTGTACTTCATCTGCCCCAGGTCTTTCCAGCGGGCGGGCGCCGAGAGAAATGCTTCAGGCGCTTCTGCAAGCTTGTCGGCGTCATAGACTTTGGCGCGGATCACCGCATGCGGGCATACCAGCACACACTTGCCACACTGTATGCAAAGCTCCTTGTCCCACTCAGGAATCGCGAGCGCGATGTTCCGTTTCTCCCACTGCGCCGTGCCGGATGGGAATGTGCCGTCGATAGGCAGCTTACTCACGGGAAGAAAATCGCCATTGCCCTGAATGATGGGGCCTATCACGTCGCGCACAAACCCGGGCGCCCATGCTGGAACCGGAGCCTGGAGATCAAAGCGGCTGAACACATGGTCCGGCACTTTAACCTCAATAAGATTTGCCAGCGTCTGGTCGACCGCGGCAAAATTCTTCTCCACCACGGCCTCACCGCGCTTTCCGTATGTTTTGCGAATAGCGTTTTTAATGGCTGTGACCGCCTGCTCTTTAGGCAGCACGTTGCTGATGGCAAAGAAGCAGGTCTGCATGATGGTGTTGATACGTCCGCCCATGCCGGTCTCGCGGGCCACCTTGGAGGCATCAATCACGTAAAATTTGAGTCCCTTGCCGACAATCTCCTGCTGAATGGTAAGCGGCAGGTTTTCCCAAACCTGTTCCGGCCCGAACAGGCTGTTTAGCAGGAACGTGGCGCCCGGCTCAGCGAATTTCAAGACGTTCAGCCGCTCCAGAAAGGCAAACTGGTGGCAGGCGACAAAATTCGCCCGGGTGATGAGATAGCTGGAACGAATCGGTTTAGGACCAAAACGCAGATGCGAGGTGGTCATCGATCCGGCCTTCTTCGAGTCGTAAACAAAATATCCCTGGGCGAACAGGTCGGTGTCTTCACCAATGATCTTGATGGAATTCTTGTTGGCGCCCACGGTCCCGTCCGCCCCCAGCCCGTAGAAGAGGGCGCGCACCGTATCCGGCTCTTCTGTGGAATACGCGGGATCGTAGTCGATGCTGGTATGGGTGACGTCATCGACAATGCCAACCGTGAAATGCCTCCGGCTCTCCTCTTTGACCAGTTCTTCAAACACGCCACGCACCATGGCGGGCGTAAATTCCTTGGAAGAGAGGCCGTAGCGCCCTCCAATCACTTTGGGCATCGGCTGCACCAGGTGCGTTGACTGCGACTCAGCTTCACTCAGCGCGGTGACAACATCCGTGTACAACGGCTCGCCCACGCTGCCCGGCTCTTTGGAACGGTCCAGCACAGCTATGGCTTCCACCGTGGGTGGCAGCGCCTGTATGAAGTGCTCAACGGAGAAGGGGCGGTAGAGCCGCACTTTGAGCACTCCGAATTTGGCTCCGCGGCGGTTGAGATGATCAACCGCCTCTTGCGCTACCTCTGCGCCGGAGCCCATAAGTACAAGAACTTGTTCTGCATCAGGAGCGCCAACATAATCAAACAGCCTGTATTGGCGTCCGGTGAGCGCGGCAAATTTATCCATCACGTCCTGCACGATGGTCGGCGCCGCCAGGTAAAAGGGGTTGGCTGCTTCCCGCGCCTGGAAGTAAACATCAGGATTCTGCGCGGTGCCGCGGATGAAGGGATGCTCCGGCGCAAGCGCTGTCTGCCGGTGCCGGCGCACCAGTTCATCACTGATCATGGCCTGCATGTCTTCGATCGCAAGCTGTTCAACCTTGGCGATCTCATGCGAGGTACGAAAGCCGTCAAAAAAATGCACAAAAGGAAGTCGCGACTCCAGCGAAGCGGCCTGTGCGATCAGGGCAAAGTCCATCGCCTCCTGGACGGAATTGGCCGCCAGCATCGCCCAGCCCGTCTGGCGCACAGCCATTACATCCTGATGGTCGCCAAAGATTGAGAGAGCATGCGTGGCCAGCGAGCGCGCGGCAACGTGAATCACTGCCGGCGTTAGCTCACCAGCAATCTTGTACATATTAGGAATCATCAGGAGCAGGCCCTGGGCAGAGGTAAACGTGGTGGAGAGAGACCCGCTCTGTAAAGCGCCATGCAAAGCGCCCGCAGCGCCGGCTTCACTCTGCATTTCCACCACCCGCGGCACTGAGCCCCAGATGTTAGGCCGCCCTTCCGACGACCATTGGTCAGAGAGTTCACCCATCGTGGAGGATGGAGTGATGGGATAGATAGCAATGACCTCATTGGTCTTGTGCGCGACATAGGCAGCAGCTTCATTGCCGTCAATGGTGACTTTGGCTCGTTTTATCATGCATTTGGCATGGGGCCGACCATTTGTGGGTGCTTTTTTGGAAGGCCCCATTCCTCTCACTTGCGTCAAAGGACGCTTGGTTACCTTCCATCATCACGTACGCATGTGACGTTGAATGTGACGGCGGTCACGCAAGTTCGCAACGGCTCAGCCAATGGGAAATTTCTTAGAGTATTAAGGCAAAAAAGTGTGGCAGCCGGGCCGATTCTTTTGTCTTTCTCTTAATTTTTTCCCTGTTCGGACATTTGCGGCTCTTCAACCCTGATGGTAGGCCCGGAGGATACCTGCACCCGCAAGTCCGGGTCGCGCTCCATTGCATCCAGTATCTCGCGCGTGATCCGGTTGTCGATCTCGCCTGAATTACCCATTTCCACGGGATAACGAATCACAATTTCCAGCGAGGTCTGCGTGAGGTGCAGCCGGCTCTCTGGAGCAAAGGTAGCGAGCGTAGAGTTCAAGGAACGTTCCACATTGCGCCTCTGCATTTCCATTTTGTCGCGATACTCGGCAAAGACCTTGTTGACTGCCTCCATCATGCGCTGCTCGACCTGGCGATAGTTGCTCTTGGCATCCAGTGTGAGAGTGATCTCATGCCAGAGGAAATTCGTGCCGGGAATCTGCTTGAACATGCCTGAACTGGCCTGGAACACCACGGCGTTGGAGAAAGCGACCACGCGTCCAGTGGGCAGAGGCGCCGGGCCGCCTGTAACTTCCATCAATTGCAGCCGTACCAGGCCAACATCCACTACATCGCCGGTCACTCCCGCAATCTGCACCCGGTCACCCACCCGCACGCCATACTTGCCGATCAGGAAGAAATAGCCGGCAATCGAAAGAATTACGTTCTGTAGCGCAACAGCAATGCCTGCCGTCATAAGCCCGGCAAAGGTGGTGATGGCGCCAAGTTCGCTGGCAAAAGCGGTGGCCACGATGATGGCAATCAGGAACCAGAGCAGGATCCGGCGGATCAGAAGAAACTGGTAACGGCGGCGCGTGTCAGTAATGTAGCGGAACGTGGCGCGCCGCCAGAGTTCAGAGACGCCCAGGACTACCCCCACAATGAATGCCAGACCCACCAGCCGTAACAACAGGCCCTTCATTTCCGCCTGATACTGGCTATCTACGGCGTTGCGCCAGTTCGTGGTGGTGCGTTTGTAAACGTCCAGCAGAATGTTCTGCTTGCCCAGCGGCAGCAGGCTGGCGGAAAGCTGCTTGAACTGGGCCGTGAGTCCATCAAGAGTTTTTCGCTGCTGGGCCAGCACGACCGGGTCCTGTGAGTCGGGTTGTCCCACCAGCTCGTCGCCGTGCTGAGTCAGCTCTCTGATCTTTGTGATTAGCGGCGTGCGCAGGTTCTTGGCGGTCTGCGTCAGGAGCTCAGTCTGGTGGATGTTGTCTTCCAGCGCGCGCAGTTTGCGTCTGAGCGAAAACAGGTCCGTTGCCAGCGAGAGAATACCATTGGGAGCTTCCTTGCGCTCCCGTGACACGGTGGTGGCCGAACCGTTCGCCGCTTGCGGGTTCGTCTCCTGCTCTTTGCTGCTGGGCACAGCAGCAGGGACCGTACGCGTCAACTCCTCCACCTGTGAGAGAAGATTGCCGGAGTTCGATCCATTGGCCGAGGCACCAACAGCAAACTGCAACATGTTGCGCAGGGCGTCACGTCGCGCCTGGAACAACTCCAGTTCGCTGTCAACCTCATCAATGGCCGCCAGTACAGTCCTGCGTTTACTGCCCGTTGTGCTGGGAAGTTGCAGATGCAGTGAATCCAGCTCCTTCTGCGTTTCCTTTACCTTTTGCTCCGCTTTGGCAACGGAATCAGCCAATCTCTGGTATTGCGAGAGCGCTGCCTGTGGCTTTCCGCCCTGTCCCGATTCCGGCTGAGCAGCCAGCGCTTGCGCCCGCGCCCGGGCAAAATCAAAGGCGAGCCGTACAACCTGATCGGCAATGCGCCGGCTGTCATTTAGAAACAGCGCATCACTCGGATCATTCACAAGTTGCTCCTGCGCGCTGAGTTGTCTTGACCAGACAATGGTCTGGTTAAGAAATGGAATGATCTCGTCTGCGCCAGATGCGGAAGCGGTAGCAGCTCCGGCTGACGGAGTTGCACTGCTTTGGGCGCCAGCGTTTTGGGCGCTACCGCTTTGGGCGCCAGCGTTTTGTGTGTTGCCCAGGACAGCAGCAAAAACAAGGCCCGCCCACACGGCCAAAACGAGCTTCGGAATTTTCAGAGTTATGGCTCCTCTTGTTATGAACACTATTGAAATTGTACGTGAAGCCCAGATACCACTGCATGCAAAGCGATACAGCACGGCCGATGCAGGGGAGCATTTTCAGGGGATCAAGATGGGTTAGAGCTCTGGGGCAAGCAAGAAGAAAGGGTGTTCCGATGAACACCCCGTCATAACTATTTTCCCTTGTAAAGTTTCACGGAGACTTGGCTCCGCGAGTCAGCTACTTTTTCTTCTTTTTCTTGGCTGCTTTTTTCTTGGTTGCCATAATTGAAATGCCTCCTTAGAAGATTTGAGTCGCTTTGGAGCCCTGTCTCACTTTCGTAGCCCAACGAGTGGTACCGTTGTCTGTCTACATACAAGATATTGATGTACCCGTGTAGCAATGTCAACAAAAAAATATCAAATTTACGTGCGATCGATTTTCAAAATGCCCGGCCGTACAAGAAATTTGATTCCTTCTTCCTCGCCGCACCCATGCGCGATGATTTCTGCGCAGGAGCAGTTTATTTGTGCGCCGGCTCCGCCGCTTCAGAGAATGCCGTATTTTTGTTGAAGCAGAAATCAACAAACTCCGGGGTGTAGCGCTTACTGATTTCGGCTGGAATGTCGGGCAGTTTGATCTCTTCAAACTTGAAATCAATCGAGCCGTCAGAGTGAACAGTCCCCAGCATGAACCCATAAACCTTGGTGCGCGCTTCTTTCGCGCGGGGCGCATCGGGTGGCAGCGCGTAGCGTACTGCGCCGGCGGTGCCGACAATCCAGCCGGGCAGTTCACCGCCGTGGGCTTTCCAGGAATCAGAGTTGAAAATACCGCTTATATAAAAGTGCGAGTGGCTGGCCAGCAGATAGACGTTCTTCTGCGTCTGCTTCTTGAAATTCAAAAGATCGGTATAGACGCGGCGTCCGCTTTCAGCGCCTATCGACCAGTCATTCATGCTGTGGCCGCTGGCCAGGCTGTCCGGCAGTGCAGCGTGCATTCCCACTACCAGCGCGCGCACTTGAGGATTGGCGGAGGCGCGCTGCACTACGGCTTCCAGCCAGCTCACCTGCTCCGGCGAGAATTGATCGTGGGTGGCGTTATCAAGGTAGATAAAATCCACGCCACCCTGAATCCAGTGGAAATACGTTGCCGGGGCCGTGTTTTGGGGATTGTCCGCAAGCCGCTGCTGTTTGAGCGGCGGAGAATCCAGCCACTTGGCAAATTTTTCGGCAAACTGTTCCCGGGTCTTGGGCGGGGTGGTTTCATGGTTGCCGATACCCACAAACACAGGCATGGAGCCAAACGGGACAATCTGACTCTGGATAAAGTCATCCCAGGCGTCTTTCAGGTAAGCGTCTCTCTCCACGGTCTTGCCCCGATGTTCCGGGCTATGCTGATAGTCCTCATCCGCGGCGTAGATAGCGCGCAAGTCACCCAGATGCCAGTAAAACGCAGCGTGATCTTTTTGGGCGCCTGCGGCAATCGCGGGCATAACCACGTCACCACAGTTGCGCGAATCGCCTGACACCGCGAAATTCCACGGCTGGTCGCTAGCGGCCGGCTTATCGTTGGCCGTTTTATCGGCGGGCTTGGGTTGAGCCGCGGCTGCGCAGTGGACGGCAATGATAAAGACAATCAGAAGAAAGAATCTCTGGCTTCCCGGCAAAAAACCCTCGCAATTGGATCGGAAGAGCGCAGATGAGTGGTGCGCCTGATCGATCCGAGATCGATTGATATGAAATCAATCTAATCTCTGCGGGAACGCCAATCAAGCGCTAAGAGCGGCGCAAATATTTGGAAGACCTAAGGATTGATGGCAGAGCCAGCCAGTATTCCAGGGTCATGGCGGCGATGGCGTGAAGCTGTCTCTTGCGTGAAGCTATATTCCAGGTCGCGCGACTCCATCACATACTTGCCTTTAAAACGCACATTGGCCACGGCATGGGTGAAGGTGCGCAGCCACATGCCGTCAACGTCCGCAAAACTCATGAGGATGTGAATATCGTGGACCCACCAGGAGGGGTTTTTCACCGGGCTGCCTTCAAGGCGGCGGATGTTGTAATTTTCCGCATCCACCCAGATCTTGCCCCGAAGCAGGTCTTTGTCCTCACGTTTGGGATTCAGGCCCAAAAGATAGCACTGCCGGCCATCCAGCATTTCCTGACCCAGCAACTGGAAGTCATAGTTTTCAGGAGAGAGTTCTTTCCTCTGCGCATCCCTGGGTGATTCCGTTTCTTTGCTCAGAATGTCCCGCAGCACCTTCTCGCCCATCCCGCCGCTGCTGCTTTCCACTTGGTATTCCTTGCCGTCGGGAGGGAGAACGGTAATGTTCGCCACCACCTGGGCTTTTTCCTGCTGCTGTTTGTCATACAGGTGATAGCCCCGCTTGACGGTGAATGCCCGGACGCGGGCCTTGTTGTCCTGCTGCGCCCGCAACATTCGATCCACGATGTTCCGCGCATCTTCATTCCGCGAACCTGCCGGAGTGGGATTCGCTTGCGCCGCAGCCACGGCCGCCAGCAGACAAACCAGAGCTCCCAGAATTGTGATTCGCAGTGCCACGTGAGTCCCCGCCAAAAATCCAGCTTCAAAAATCTGGCTTAAATTCTGGCTTAAATTCTTCTGAGGAATTAGAAGCACTTTGCCGGCAAAAGGAGGGCTGGGAACTAAGAGGATTAGGACCTCACTCTAACCTGAGCAGGACCTTACGATTTCATCCGCCCAGGCCGGGGCCGCGCTATGATTGCAGCGGTCCTTTTTTTGCAGGGAGTGTTGTGAGAGATCGACGGTCTATCAATATCGTTTGGCTTGGATTGTTGGCCTGGGGAATGACCCTCGGCTGTGGAAGCAGCAGCAATACCGTTTCTTCTTCCTCGCTTTCAATTACCACGCAGGTTGTAGTCACCGGCTTGAATACACCTCTTGATCTTGAGCAGCCCAATGACGGCAGTGGCCGCTTGTTCGTTGTAGAGCAGGGCGGAACCATCAAGATCATCCAGAATGGATCAGTGCTGCCGCAGCCATTTCTGAATATCAGCAGCAAAGTCCTGGTACAGAGTGAAATGGGCCTGCTGGGCATGGCGTTCCATCCCGCATTCCAGACCAACCAAAAATTTTACGTGAACTATACACGCAACGCCGGCGGTCAGTTTCAGTCTGTGATTGCTGAATATGTGGCATCCGCTGCGAATCCGAATCTAACTGACCCGGCAACCGAGCGCATTCTGCTCACCGTGGACCAGGTCAGCAACTTTGACAATCACAAAGCAGGACAACTCGCCTTTGGGCCCGATGGTTTTCTTTATTTCGGGCTGGGCGACGGCGGCAGCGGCGGCGATCCGTTCGGCCACGGTCAAAACACGCAAATCCTTCTGGGCAAGATGCTCCGCATTGACGTGAACGCCACCAGTCCGGGGCTGCAATACCGCATTCCTCCTGACAATCCTTTCGTTGCAGGCGGCGGACTGCCGGAGATATGGGCGTATGGCTTCCGCAATCCCTGGCGCTTCTCCTTCGACCGCACAACAGGACGATTGTTTGTGGCTGACGTGGGTCAGGACAAGTTCGAAGAAATCGACATTGTCCAGAAGGGCGGCAACTACGGCTGGAACACCATGGAAGGGCTGCACTGCTTTAATCCGCCGAGCAACTGCAACACGGCAGGACTCAGTCTGCCCATCGCCGAGATCAGCCATCCTGAAGCCGATGCAGTGATTGGCGGGTTTGTTTACCACGGGAGCGCGCTGGCCGGAGCGCAGGGCATCTACATCTTTGGAGATCTGACCGGCAAGATCTGGGGCCTGACGGAAAATCCGGCAAACACTTTTACCCGCACACTGATTGCGAATCCGGGTTTCAGTATCAGCTCGTTTGGCCAGGACACGGCCGGTGAACTCTACGTGGTGGACATAGGCGGAAGGGTCTTGAAGATCGTTCCAAAGTGAAGCCTGTTGCGACAATCGCAATCGCTGCCGAGTCAACCGCAATCACCACCGGACATCAGCCGACTTCCACGCCGGCCCGCAACTCAGGATAAAGCGGAAACGCCTCTGCCAGCTCCAGCACCTGCTTGCGGATACGCGCCAGCACCTGAGCGTCTTTGTGATGATTGAGTGCCTCAACAATCCATGCGCCGGTCTGCGCCATTTCTCTCTCTTTCATGCCGCGCGTGGTGAGAGCCGGCGTGCCAATCCGTATGCCGCTGGGCTTGAGTGGAGGATTGCTGTCAAACGGTATTGCGTTTTTGTTGACGGTGATTCCCGCCTGCCCCAGTGCATCTTCTGCTTCACTGCCCAGGATTCCATTGGCAAAGACATCGATCAACATAAGATGCGTATCTGTTCCGCCGGTGATGATGCGGAAGCCCTCATCCATGATTTTGCGGGCCAGCGCTCTGGCATTGGCCACAACCTGGCGGGAATAATCTTTGAAGGCCGGCTGCAACGCCTCACGGAAGCACACCGCTTTTGCAGCAATGATGTGCATGAGCGGCCCGCCCTGAATGCCCGGGAAGGTGATTTTATCCACCGCAGCGGCCAGGCCCTGGCGGCAGAGCACCATGCCTGCGCGCGGTCCGCGCAGCGTTTTATGCGTGGTGGTAGTCACGATGTCAGCGTGCGGCACCGGCGAGGGATGCGCTCCTCCAGCCACCAATCCGGCAATGTGGGCCATATCGACCATGAATTTGGCGCCTACTTTATCGGCGATTTGCCGCATGCGGGCAAAATCAATCACGCGCGCATATGCGCTGGCTCCTCCGATGATCATCTTGGGCCGCTCGCGCACGGCGATCTGCTCCATCTCGTCATAGTCGATGGTTTCCGTGTCTTTGCGCACGCCGTAAGGAATGATTTTGTACATCTTGCCGGAAAAATTGAGCGGATGCCCATGCGTGAGATGGCCCCCGTGAGCAAGGTTCAGTCCCATGACTGCGTCGCCCGGCTGGAGCAGTGACATATAGGCCGCCATGTTTGCCTGTGAGCCGGAGTGGAGCTGGACATTGGCGTGCTCGGCCCCAAAGAGCTCTTTGGCGCGGTCACGCGCCAGGGTCTCAACCACGTCAGCAAACTCGCAGCCGCCGTAATAGCGTTTGCCCGGATATCCCTCAGCGTACTTA
The DNA here is from genome assembly GCA_020072585.1 of Terriglobia bacterium. Taxonomy (GTDB): domain Bacteria; phylum Acidobacteriota; class Terriglobia; order Terriglobales; family Acidobacteriaceae; genus Angelobacter. The sequence continues at coordinate 210,155 of JAIQGL010000004.1, forward strand.
TTGGTGAAAACTGCCCCCGCCGCCTCCAGGACCGCCATGCTGACAAAGTTCTCTGAAGCAATCAACTCCAGCCCCTCATGCTGGCGAACGACCTCATGGGCAATTGCGCGGGCAATATCGGGATCGGACTCAGACAGAGGGAGGGACATCCAGTTGTTTTTCATGACAATGAAATCTTACTAGGAGAACCGAAAATTGGGCGAGTTCAATTACTCCCGGCCGGCGGGTCCCCGCACTTACTGTGATGCATATGCTGGCGGCCGCACTGCCTCCCGCATGGCATTCGCCGGAGGCTAATTACAAGTGAGGGCGGCAGTATTTACAACATTCGTGCCATCGCCCGCTGGAACCGTTGCCGTTACGGTGGCAGCGCCGGTAGTAGCGCCGTTGCAGGTGGCTGTACTGTAGGTCGCGTCATGAACATTGCTGATGCTGACATTGGTGGTGTCAGAGACTGACCAGGTGGCGGTCGTAAGATTACTCAGTGTCACGGCACAACCGGGCGTAGCGGTGGCTACAAACGCGTCAAAGTGTTGTGTGTTCCCCGGCGCAACAGCGGTGTGATCTACTGTCGCAATTCTTGGAAATACGTTGATCGCCGTCAGTTTGCAAACGGTGCTGGTGCTCTTGCCGCCGCACCCGGTGACGGCAAACCAGACGAAAAACATCCCCAAGAACAGAGCTGTACGGCGGCAACCATAAGGCATAACCGCTCTCCTTATTTCTTCGCAACAGCATGGCCGTCTATGTTGGCGTAAACGTCCGGACGATGGAGTTCCATCCATCGGTCCGGCTTTTTGACCGCCGTAAATCCAAACTGCGCATAAAGCCCGTGCGCATCGCGCGTGGCCAGCATCCACCGGCGCAGCCCCTGCAAATCAGGATGCCCAACAATGCACTCCATCAACCACCGGGAGAGCCCGCGGCCGCGATGCGACGGAAGAACAAAAACATCCGCCAGATACGCGAACGTTGCCTGGTCAGTGATGATGCGGGCAAACCCAACCTGCTGCCTGCCGTGATAAATGCCGAAGCAGATGGAATTCTCAATGGACCGCCGCACGGTCTCCACGGGAATGCCTTGCGCCCAGTAGGAATTCGTCAGGAACTCATGGACCAGGTCCACATCAATGCGTACGGGGTCAGTGCTTATCTCAAAGTCGCTCTTTGACCAGGAATGATGCATCAGTTTTTCCTTGCCGCCCCGGCTGCGTCTTCTTCCTTTTCGATGGCCATGATCTTTTCCACGCGGCGCTCATGCCGTCCGCCGGCAAATGGCGTGGCCAGCCATTTATCGACAATGCCGAATGCCTGGTCTGCATTGAGTATGCGCGCGCCCAGGGCCAGAACGTTGGCATTGTTGTGTTCACGGCTCATCTGTGCCTCATATTCCGTGCTCACGTTGGCGGCCCTGATGCCGTCAACCTTGTTGGCGGTAATTGCCATGCCAATGCCGCTGCCACAGACCAGGATGCCCAAATCAGCGCGCTGCTCGCTCACATCGTGGGCCACCGCGCGGGCGTAATCAGGGTAATCTACGGACTCCGCTGACGATGTGCCTTCATCACGGACATCGATTCCATGCTGTTGCAGATGGAGTTTGATCTTGTCTTTCAGTTCGTAACCCGCATGGTCCGCGCCCAGAGCGATTTTCATGAGCTCATTTTACTCAAAAAGCCGTGGCGCTGAAGTTGCCATCCATGAAGCCACCATAAATTAAGGAAGCCGGCCCGTTTGGCCGGCTTCCATGTCCTTCGCTGAAAGAGGCTGCGGGCCCTGCAAGCTATTTGTGCCCGTGCTCGTGCTTTTCGCCTGCTTCCATCCCCTCTTTCACATGTTTGATGGCATCATTCACGGCCTTGATGGCGGCGATGCGATGCCCACCCTTGTCATGCCTGGCTTCTTCCAAATGATGCTTGGCTTGTTGCAGGGCTTCCAGCGCAGCCTGCATATGTGGCTGGTCATCATCGTCATAGGCGGCAACCGCAGTCATGGGAACAGTCAAGAGGCCCAAAATAATGGTCAAGGCAAACATTCTGGAGATTTTTCTCATGGAAACAACCTTCCTTTTTCAAAATCTACTCGGAATAAAAAGCTGGTCTCACAAAACTCTAATCGTTAACACGGCGTAGCCGCACTATCCAGAAGGCCAGCACCCTCTGGAATACGGGTTTTTCCGTTCCGCGGGAATATATGCACTTGCGATACCCTCATAAGGTGAATGTCAGCTTGTATTTAGCCTACTTTTCATCGGATAATCACGCTCGCGTCCTTCCCCCTTGAATATTCTGAAGAGGTGATTATGGGCACACGGCCCGCGCATGAAGTTGAAACCGACCTGACCGGCGACACTCGAGTCCCGGCGCCGGCTTACAAGTACATCCAATTTGAAGTGGTGGATTCCATAGCGCGGCTTACGTTGAACCACGCTCCGCACAACGTGCTCACCGTGCCCATGATGAAAGAGATGGCGGAAGCCATTGAAAGCCTCAACGGCCGTGCTGACGTGAAAGCCATTCTCCTGCAATCAGCGCAGCAGGCATTTTCGGCGGGCATTTCACTGGAAGACTCCCGGCCTGATCGCGTGTTCCAGACTTTGGACGCGTTCACTCGCGTTTTTCAGGCCATGGTGGACATCTCCAAGCCGGTGGTGGTGGTGGTGAACGGCCCAGCCATTGGCGCAGGATCAGAGCTTGTGGGTTTTGCCGACGTGGTGCTGGCAACGCCCAAGGCAAAATTCGCCCAGCCAGAAGTAAAGCTTGGCGTCTTTCCTCCATTCGCCGCGGTGATGTTGCCGCAACTTATCGGCACCAAGAAAACCTACGAGCTGATCCTTACCGGTGAAGCGCTCTCCGCGGAAGAAGCGCTGAACTTTGGCTTTGTGAATAAAGTGGTGCCGGAAGCCGACCTGCAAAAGCACGTGGAGGCGCTGATTGCCCGGATATCAGAATTCAGCGGCCCAGTGCTGGAGGTCACCAAGCGCGTCATCAGCAACTCCGTTGGCCGTCCGCTCAAAGAGGCCATGAAGACCTCACAGGACCTGTATCTCAACGAACTGATGAGTCTGGAAGACGTGCAGGAAGGCCTGCGCGCCGTGATCGAGAAACGCAAGCCGGTATGGAAGAACAAATAGCAGGCTTTTCTAAAATCCCGAATCCCGCGTAGCGGGTGAGGGAACGCTATTCCCACGACAAATTTCTGGTAAACCCACAAGCCCTTCGTGGCTATAGGGTTCCCTCGCTCCGCTCGGGATGTCAGAAAAGCTACGTGCTACCTACAGATTCTTCACTAGAAACTTCACCATGTGGTATCCGTCTAAATATTTGAACGGTGTTTCACCCGTAGTGTAGTGACCGCAGGGGAGGACCACGGTCTTCAGATCGGCGCCGTACTTGCGGAAACCTGCTACGGCTTCCCGTGAAAGTTCAGGAAGAAAGGTCAGATCATAGCGCGCGTAAATCATCAGGGTCTTCTTGGGAAAGCGGGCAAACTTCCCAAAGTATGCCATGGGGCTCACGCATTTCCAGGATTGGCGCAAGCTTTCCACGGTAAGTCCGGAGTTCTCCAGGCCTTCACGCACGTGCCGCGTGGATTGTCCCGTCCATACCACGTCCGCCATGTAGGTGGACGCGTGATTGAAGACGTTCACTTTTACTCGCCGGTCATGCGCACTGGCCAGAAACGCATAACACGATCCCAGGCTTGTCCCAACCAGACCAACGCTGTCTTTGCCTTGAGACGCAAGCCAGTCTATGCAGGCGCGCGTGTCAACCACTGCCTGCCGCGCCGCATCCAGCGTGCGGCAGATATTGGGGGAAACCGCATAGTCAGAGCGGGCAGTCTCCTGTGGCCGGCGGATATCATGGTACGGTTTGCTGAGCCGCAGCATGGAAATGCCAAAGCGGTTCAGGATTGGCCCCAGCGCGTTATAGGCAATTCCATTGGCGTTCCAGTGCGGCAGCACAATTACCGCTCGATTGCCCTTTGCCGGATACCAGCGCGCATTCACCAGATCATTCTCCGGATAAGGCGTTGGCGCGGGCGAGGTGAAGCGCAGGAAGGTCCCATCTCCCTTGGGGACTTTTTCATTCGCGTTGCTGCCCGTGGGAAACAACTCGATCTTGCGCTGCTCCAGCCGGAAGTCTTGCGGGGTCTTGTAGGCAAAAAACTCATCGCTGTTGGCAACAATATGGTCGTTCAGCTCGTGCAGATAGCTCTCAAACTGCTGCTCAGAGCCGGGAAAGTTTCCGTTTACCAGGGGCCATCGCCGGGCCCATTCCATGCCCCATTCCAGCGGACGGACGACCCGGTTGGTGTCCCGCGTTGTGAGGCGCGTCTCCCACGCATACATCCATTTTTGGTAAATGCCGGTCATTGAAAGTTGATGAATTCGCTTCCGTAGATTCTAAATGATCGAAAGCACTTTTCCGGTGCTTTGCCGCCACGGCGGAAATGAAAATCCCGTACACTGATTGGCATACGCGCGGGTTGCCGCGCGTGCGTACCGGAGCGGCTAGGATTTGATCCCAAGCAAACTTGACCGTATAGCCAGTGAAATCGGCGGTGAGCTGCGTGGCATGTCTTCATCTGCCGCGATTGAGCGCGTCTGCACGGATTCCCGCGACGCTTCTCCGGGAGCGCTCTTTGTTGCGTTGCAGGGACAGCAGACAGACGGTCATCTTTTCCTTGCTGACGCTTTCCGCAATGGCGTAACAGCGGCATTGATCGCTCAAGACCGGGCGACTGGCATGCCATTGGAACCCTCCTGGCCGGTGATTGTTGTGCCCGACCCTCTGCGCGGACTGCAAGCGCTGGCACGGTGGCACCGGCGTGAATATTTTGATCGCGTGCTGGCAATCACCGGCAGTAACGGCAAAACCATCGTCAAAGACGCATTGAAAGCTCTGCTTGCCGGCAGACAAATTCTGGCTTCACCCGGAAGTTACAACAGCCAACTGGGCCTTCCGCTGGCAGTGCTATCGGCGGAGAAGCCCGAGCCACTCGCCATACTTGAAGTCGGCATCTCCGCGCCCGGAGAAATGGCCCCGCTGGAGGAGATCGCGCGGCCTAACTACGGAATTCTTACGAACATCGGGCTGGCGCATTTTGCCGCGTTCGGCCGCCGGGAAGCCATCGCAACAGAAAAAATGAAACTCTTCGAGCGCGTTCCGGAAGACGGCTGGTTGCTGCTTCCGGCTGATGAGCCAACACTTGATGCGCCGGTCCAGAGAATTAAGTGTCCGGTGCACCGCGTTGGCGACAAGCAGCAGACGCTTTCACTCAATCCGGTTTCTCTCAGCGCGGCGGGGCAGGTGCTGGAATTGAGTGTTCCGCAGCAAGGCTCACGCAGCGTAACGGTAAAGACACGTTCTCCTGAGATCATCACCGACCTGCATTTTGCCGCATATGCAGCTCATCTGCTGGGCGCTAGTCTTGACGAGATTGCAACGGCGCTGGACGGTTACTCTCCAACATCAACCCGCATGGAGCTATGGTCGTCACCGCAGGGCATTCGCATCATTAATGATGGCTATAGCTCTGATCCAATCTCAGTACGTGCCGCATTGCGCTCCGCCACACTCGGCGCCTCACGCACTGGCAGAAAGATGTTTGCCTTTGCCGGAATGCGCGAACTGGGCGCAAGCTCCAGCCGTGAGCACGCCCAGGTAGGCACACAGGCCGCCGAATACGACTTCAGTCATTTGTTTCTTGTGGGCGACGGAGAACTGGAACCAACCGCAGCGGGCTATCAGTCCGTGCGGCCGGAAGGCAATGTTCTGCGGGTGAAAACCGCGGACGAGCTGAAAGACCGCCTGCTTCCTTTGCTGCGCCCCGGCGACACCATACTTTTTAAAGGCCCGCGCAATGCCGGCATGGTCAAGGCGGTGCGCGATCTCTCCGGGGCCATTGCCCAGCGCTGTCTCTGGGTCAATCTTGCGGCCATTGAAGGCAACATCGCGCGGTTCCGCCGGCACTGCGGAGGCGCCGTCCATATTGTCGCCATGTTGAAGGCCATGGCTTACGGAACGGAGCTGGTGCAGCTTGGCTCATGGATGTCGCAGCTGGGCATCCATCACATCGGCGTTTCGTCAGCTAATGAGGGCGTGGCGGTACGTAAAACCGGAGCCGATCAAGACATCCTGGTCTTTCTCTCTGAGCGGGAGGATGTTGATAACCTGCTGAGCTACCGGCTCACACCAGTGATTTACTCCGCTGAACTCATTGATGCATTCACCGCCGCGCTGGCCGGAAGCGGACGCACGCTCGATGTCCATTTGAAAGTCGATACGGGCATGCACCGCCTTGGGGTCCCGCCAAAGATCGCAGTGGAGCTGGCGCAGCGCATCCGCTCCAGCGGCGTGATGCGGCTCACCGGCGTCTGCACGCACTTTGCGTCCGCTGACGATCCCGGCTCTGACGATTTTACCCGCCAGCAGATCGCAAGTTTTAATCAGGTCATTGCCGGACTCAAAGCAAACGGCTTTAACGATCTACAGATTCACGCCGCGAACACCGCGGGCGCTATCCGTTTTCCAGAAGCCCACTACAACATGGTGCGCATCGGGCTGGGGCTCTATGGAATTTATCCATCGGAAGCGGGCAGGCAGGAGCTGGGCTTTGATCTGGGCTTGGAGCTTGCCGTGGGATTGACCAGCCGCATCACCAGCATTCAGGAGTTCGCACCCGGCGATACGCTGGGCTACAACCGGACTTTCACCGCGAAACGCCGGACGAAAGCCGGCATTGTGCCCTTTGGTTACGATGATGGCCTTCCCTGGCGTCTCTCCGGTACAGGACAAGTGCTGGTAGAAGGCCGGCAAGCTCCCATCGTGGGCCGCATCAGCATGGACCAGATGCAGGTGGATCTGACGGACATCCCCGATGTGAGCGTTGGAGCGGAAGTCCTGCTCTATGGCACTCACAACGGCCACACGTTACGCCCGGAGCAGGTCTCACAGATGGCGGGAACCATTCCGTATGAACTGCTCACGCGGCTGGGCGAAAGAGTGCACCGCATCTACATTGAGCCGTGATTCGATTCAGCCGTGATTTCTCACGGAGCTAGACGGTCTTTTTCTTTTTAGGTTTTTTGGTTTCGCGTTTCGGATGATTTTTGTTTGCCATGCGCACAGAATGCCACAATCCGGCGGCGAAAAGCCAGAGTCTAAATCAAGAGGGCACCAAGGGGCTTAACCCTTGTTGAGGTGCGATTAGGGAAAGTTTTACAGCGGCTCGACCCGGGAAAAGTGTCCCACGCGAAATGGCGGGTTGTGGCCCCTGGAGTAAAGCTGGAAGACAGAAACAGTAACGCGCATTCCTGTCATGTCAATGGCTGCAAGGCCCACGCGGTCCCATACCTCTATCACGATTCCCCTGTCCATGACCCGGTCCAGCAGGTCGTTTTCACTGGCGAAATCAGTGCTTAACAGCATGCACACTACCCCCGTCGGCTGCTTCAGACGTTTGTAGAAGTGGCGGCGGGCTGGCAAGGCTTCTGCCAAGAAAACAACTGTGCCATCTACTATACGCCAAACCAAGCGGAGTAGCGGGAAAGCTGCGTGTGACTGCCGCACTTCGTGTGCTGTTACGTTGAGCATCCGTCACACAGGCGACGTGCGCCGCTGCATTTGTGCCGCACTTTTCCACCTTCGTCCACAGACAACAACTGTTATGCACAGGATAGTCACCGAAATTCTCCGCCGCCCCAAATTCACTCTTGCCGCACGCGTTGGACTTCATAGATATTTTTCTTACTCAAGTGTGAATGTTCGGGCGACACGTCAGGTTCCGTTCAAAAGAACCGGCGGCACACTCAAGGGACGTGCTGGAGTCTAATCTGCGTTGGCCTGGCTGCCGGCTGCGGCCAGACCCAATCTCATCCCCGTAAAGGGGTGAGCGTGAGAGAGACTCGCCTGACTGTCAAATGCTGCTCCGGCAACGGGCGGCGCAAGAACATCCACCCCGCAAGCCCGGTCTGTATGGCTGGTACAGGCCGGGTTTATTTTTGCAGGGGCTAAAGCCCGCTCAAAAAAAAAGCTTTGACGGCACGACTGAAGTCGAGCCCTGATACTTACAGAGGCTAAAGCTAGTTGGCAAAGACCCACGGTGATCGAGGCTGCAAGTCCGGCGCAGGACGTGCCAGGATGGATGGCTTGGAATGGTATTCCGGCAGAAGCCGCGCTTCTCTGGTTTTTCTCCATTTTATTGCCGATTTCTTATTGATAAAATGAGAAGCATAAAGACTCTTGATTCTCCGTGTTGTGAACTCTGATGGCAACAACTGACCGTATTCTTGATCGCGGAATGCCCGCCAGCATGGATGCAGAGCGCGCGATCCTGGGCGCAATCCTGCTGGACAACTCCTCCTATCCGCAGGCGGCGGAGCATCTCCGCGCGGAAGATTTCTCTCTTGACTCGCATCGCCGCATCTACCTGCGCATGATGGAGCTGGCTGAAACGGGCCGCGCCGTGGATTTCGTCACCCTCACCGAACAACTTGGCCAGCACAAGGAGATTGAATCCGTCGGCGGCGTGGCCTACGTTACCTCACTTACTGACGGACTGCCCCGGGTCAAGAACATTGAGCAGTACGTCAAGATCGTAAAAGACAAAGCTCTGCTGCGCGGGCTGATTCACGCCGCCACCAGCGCCATCCAGCAGGCCTATGAGCAGGAAGCCCCGGCGGAAGAAATTATTGACTCCGCGGAGTCGGCCATCTTCAAGGTGGCGGAGCAGCGAATCGGCCAGGGCTTCATGGGCATCCCGGAGATCGTAAAGCTCTCCTTCGGCTCCATCGACAAGCTCTATGAACAAGGCCAGCGCATCACCGGACTGGAAACCCACTTTGAAGACCTTGACGGCATGACCAGCGGGCTCCAGAAGTCCGACCTGGTGATCATCGCGGCGCGCCCCTCCATGGGCAAGACCGCATTCGCCATCAACATCGCTGAGAACGCCGCCGTGCGCGACAACAAAGTGGTCGGCGTCTTCTCGCTGGAAATGTCGCGCGAATCGCTGCTGCTGCGCCTGCTGTGCTCGCAGGCCATGGTGGATTCGCACAAGCTGCGCACCGGCTTTCTGGGCCGCGACGATTACAACAAGCTGGTCACCGCGCTGGCCGCGCTGGCGGAAGCGCCCATTTTTATTGATGACACGCCGGGCATCTCCCTCTCTGAAATGCGCGCCAAGTGCCGCCGCCTGCAGCAGGCGCAGGGCCGGCTGGACCTGATCATCGTTGACTACCTGCAACTGGTGGCGGGCACGCCCACGGGCGGAGGCAAGCGCTATGAAAACCGCACGCAGGAGGTTTCCGCCATCTCGCGCGGCCTGAAAGGGCTGGCCAAGGAGATGCGCTGCCCCGTGATCGCGCTCTCACAGCTGAGCCGCGCACCGGAAAGCCGCACCGGCAACAACCGTCCGCAACTGGCTGACCTGCGCGAGTCCGGCGCCATTGAACAGGACGCCGACGTGGTGGCCTTCATCTTCCGCGAAGAAGTTTACAAGCCAGACGATCCCGATCTTGAAGGCAAGGCGGAGCTGATCATCGCCAAGCAGCGTAACGGCCCAACCGGAGTGGTAAGGCTGGCGTTCATCAAACGGTCAACGCGGTTTGAGAACCTGGCGCATGAGAGCGGCGGCGGAGAGTATTGAGGGAGTGAAGTGTCTGCATCTGCGTGCACCGTTTAAGAATTGTCTTCCTGAGCGTGGCCCGAGCGACGTAAGGCGTGAGGGCGAGTCGAAGGATCCCGGTGCTGCGTCCCTTGCGATGACGATTCAGGGAGTTCTCTTGATGCTGTCTCGCGCGAACGCCTTGATGCTGTATTTATGGCGCTTACATTCCCGGGATGCTTCGGCTTCGCGCGATTGAGCGCGGATGGTCAATGTGGGCTCGTGGCGCTTCGCTCAGCATGACAAGATCGTAAAAGGAATAGTGAACCTGAGCGGCAGCGGAGCAGATCCCTCAGGCGGAGCGACACATAAGCATTCGGCGGATAAACCCGATTTCTGCGGGGCAACAATTTTTGCTTGCCCACTCGGAAGCTTTCGGGCTATAGTCTGCTTCCGCAAGAAGCAATGCAGCCCAAACCCTCCTTAGCGAGTGGAACTTAGTTGCAACTTTGGCCTTGCTGATGGGATTAGAGCCGGCCATGCTTTACTGTAATTCCTGTAATTCTGAAGTTGCGCCCACCGATCGATTCTGCGGCACGTGCGGGTCTCTGCAAGACTCAGCTACCGCTGCTGCAAACTCTTCCAGGATGACCGAGCCAGAAACAGGAAGCGAGAAGACAGGCCCAGTACGGGTTCATGTCAGCCAAATTCTCTGCGTCGTCTGGATTGCCGCAGCAACCGGGTGGATTGTTTTTTGCGACGGGTCCGTGGACTGGATTCTGTTGCTGGGTCCTTCCATGATTGCGTGCATCTGGCCAATTGTCCGGCAAAGGCCCTTAACCGCATGGACAGAGCGGCTGGAAGGAAAGCTCCACGCAGGTTTGGAGCGTGCAGAGGCAAATGGCGGAAAGATCGCCATATATCTCTTCGTCCCATTCTTTGCCGGGTCGCTCTGGATGTGGACAAAGACCCAGAGAGTTCGCGATGCGCATATCCGCGCTGGGCTGCGAGCGGGTGCTGTCCTCTATCTAGGTGCGTTGATGTGTGCGCTGGGGCTTCTGGCTGCATATCTTTTCGTGCTGGCCATTCTCATGGTGCTCGCCCTAATTTTCGCACTGCTGGCTCTCTGGGCTGTGTTCTACGTCCTAACACATGAGGAACGCGGTAGCGCGCCTAGCAGATCGCTTTGGCATGGAATCGCAAGGAGCCACGTTGTAAAGGGCTGGTTCGGGGACACGAAGGTCGTACATTATTCCCGCGATGGCCGAAAAGTAGCAGAAACGAGACGTTCAACCGATTGGTTTGGCGACGAGAAGGAAGTGTTTTCCTCTCACGGCAAGAAGATCGGAGAGCGCCGGCGGTCTACAGATTTTTCCGGTCAAACGAAATGGGACGAATACGTCGATGGCGAAAAAGTAGGCGAGAGCCGCACCACCAAGAACTGGGAGGGCGAGACGGTCGAAGAACACTTCGGTCGTGACGGATCAAAAACTGGAGAAAGCCGCCAGCATACCGATATCTTCGGCGACCAGACGAAAAAGCATACCTGGAAAGACTAGGGCTTCGCCCTCTTGAAAACGAATCGCGCTACTGGGCAATGCCCATCCCTGCCACCTGTGGTTTTCCTGTTGACAAACGCGCAACCTATCTGCGATAAGGATATCGTATAATGATTCAGTATTCCACTCGTGAAGCCGCCAAGAAGTTGGGGTTGCATTTAGCTACTCTCCAGCGGTATATGGCAGAGGGCAAGATACCGGCACCGCTTGTCCAAAAACTCGGCGGCGGTAAGTTTCGGGTGTGGACTGATGAGGATATTGACAGGGTACGACAGATTCTGCCCAAGATCACGAACGGGCGGAAGACCAGATATCAGAAGCTGAGGGCCAAGCAGAAGAAGAAAAAGAAGTAGCAAGCACCGCAAGCCTAATCTTGGTTAGTGGTACAGTTTGGATTTTTTTGGGTAGCGCAAGGTCCCTCACCCCTACTCGCGCGCTGATCTGCCCATTCACGCCAAAGACGGGCGAGAATGGGGGCCCGAAAGCACGCGCTCGTTGACGGGGATTCGGGATGACGAATTTTTTGTTCCAAAATGTACCGCAAGCCTGATCTTGCGGCAAAACAAGAGACGGGCAAGCGTCCGGTGGTCAGACCGAACGCCGCCCTAACCAAACCGCCTACGTAAGGAGGCAATATGGCTGTGATTGAAGCTACACGTCCCGCCTTTTGGGTGCAACTTATTGCAAGCACTCAGCAATCAGCAAAACCAGCAAACAGCAATTGGCAGTTGGCAATTAGCCAAAACCAACCCAGCAAAACCACCTCTGTGTTCCTCCATGTCCTTTGTGGTTTCAAGCCTCCGGTTTTCTCCGTGCTTCCGCGTCTCCGTGGTAGGTGTTTCTTCGCTGTGAAAGCAGGCCGCCCATGAAGCCTGCCCGGAGCAAGACCAAAACCAAGACAAAGCCCAGCCGCAAAATGAAAAAATCCCGCCGGAAGATGAACGTCCCCAAAGGGGCCGAGCGGCCAGAGCGCCCCGAGCCGGGCAAAGAGTTTGACCTGAAGGAACTAAACCGGCTGCCGCATCATCGGATTGTGGAATTCCCGCAGATGAAAGGCCGGACCGTGCAGAGAATCCGTTTCTACAGCTCGTCCGACGAGAACACCATCGCCATCCGCTTCCGCGACCGGACCCAGCTCACGCTCAGCATTGAACCGGCGCTGGTGCTGAACGCCGATCTTCTCAAGATGTACAGATGGGACGCGGAGACGATCAAGGAATGGCCGCCGATCCGCAGTGAGCCCAGAAACCCGAATCGATAAACCGGGCTGTGCGAAAGCGAACAGTTCCGTGGGACCGGTTTGTCAAGACGTGTCCGAATTCGTGCTTTGTTCACGTAGCGAAATGCGCTAGGATGAGGCAGCCCTGAGGGGTAAAGGCTTAGCACGAAGCTCTTTGAAAAATGAGATTCTGGAGATCAACCAATTTCCAGGGTGTCCGGGCAGGGATTGGCGACCCTCTGCCTGCTGGATTGGGATTGGGATTGGGTTTGGGTCACCCAAGGGCCACCCAAGCGTCACGCAAGGGTCACCCAAGCGTTACCCAAGGGAGACGCAAGGATCGATTTGCGGAAGTCCTTGTGTTTGCAATCAATGTTGAAAAATGGCGGGTGGGGACCCCTTCACCGTACGCCAGTTTGGCGTAGAAAGTATCTCAAACCCACGCCAACCTGGGATGAGCTATGGAGGCGGTTACCCCCTTAGATCAGTGATCGATAGCTTTCACGTCCGGGGGCGGCTGTGCTCCCCAAGATGCGCGTTTTTCGCGTTGATGGGGGTGGAGGCCCTGGCGCACAGCGAAAACGGAGCGGCCATAAAATACTGCTAAACTTTATGCGATGGAAACCCACGATTCAGTCAGCGCCATGGCGGACACCTATGCCCACAAGGCCGTGGTCATCGCGCGCGAATTCAACGCCACCTTTGACTACAGTGAAAACTCCCTGATGGAGCTGGAAGGCATTCTGGCCCAGCTTGCTCTTGACCTGCCTCCCGGCGGCCCCAGCAGTGAAGACCTTACCGAGATGTGCAAGATGTGGGGAAGTTATTTTGGCGAAGTAGTGCGGCGGCGCTTTGGCGGCGAGTGGACGATTGAAACCTATCCGGGAAAGCAGTTTGCCACGCTGACGCTGAACGTGGCGGGGAACAAGCTTTTTCCGTCGATGAAAATTCACCGCCGCCTCACCGCGGGCGAAGCCGACAACATCTGGACGTTTTACAAGATGGTGAAAACCAAGCTGGAGACGGTGGCGGGCAAAGTGCAGTAATTTGGTAAATGAGTAATTTGGTAATTTGGTAAATGGACTGGGCCTTGCGTCGCCGCTGTTTTTCAATTACCCAATTACCAATTTACCCAATTACCCATTGAACTTCGCTTTCCTCTTCTCCACAAACGCCCTGATCCCTTCTTGCCCGTCGGCGCTGCCGCCGGCTTCACCAATGGCCCGGCTCTCCAGCTCCATCTGTGTTTCCAGTGATTGGTTCCAGCCGCTGTGCAGCAGGCGCTTGGCTGAACCGAAAGCCCCGGTCGGTCCCTGGGCCAGTGATCCGGCGAGCTCTTCCGCGCGAGACAGCAATTTCTCCGGCGCAACCACCTCAGTGACCAGACCCCAGTCACAGGCTTCGCGCGCGGAGAGCACGCGGTTGGTGAGAGTAAGTTCCATGGCGCGCTTGAAGCCCACCAGTCGAGGAAGAAAGTAAGTGGAGCCTCCGTCCGGGGCCATGCCGATCTTGCTGTACGCCATCAGAAACGTGGCGGACTCGGCCGCCAGCACCAGGTCGCACGAAATTGCCAGACTGAATCCGCCACCGGCGGCCGCGCCCTGCACTGCGGCGATCACAGGCGCGTCCAGACGGGCAAAGCGCGAGACCGCCAGATGAAGATACGAAGTGATCTGGCGCAGATAGCTTTGCAGCCGTTCCTGTGCCGCGAAAACCTTTACGTCACCGCCAAGACAAAAATTGCCGGCGACGCTACTGAGCAGGACCGCGCGAATGTTGCGATCGCCTTCGCAACGCAAAGAGGCTTCCATCAGCTCTTTGGCCATCCCCAGGTCCAACGCATTCCCGGCGTGCGGACGGTTGAGAGTGACATGGGCAACGTTGTCACGGACTTCAAACAGAACAGAATTGTCAGACATGATTTCACTCGCGGGAAATCGACTCTATTTTAAGTATGATGCCATGTCGTATTTCCCTTTGAACAGAGTACAGTCAACCAAGATGAAATGGCATGAACAATTCACGGCTCGCTGACCTGATGAGGAGCGTGATCGACCACTTGAAGCCAAACTGAAGCTTGAGACCGCACGCGGTGCATTTCGTCCCTTGCTTTGCGGCCCCGGATAGGTGTCCAATAAGGAAAAGCTGAGCGAGGGAACGACGATGAATCGCAGACAGTTTCTCAGAGATGCCTCCACCACATTGGGCGCAGCGATGTTTGCGCCTTCGTTGCTAAAAGCTTTTGATGCCGCGCCTTCCGTTTCTCACGTGGCTTTTGTCAAAACCACGGACCGCGCTAGCGGTGTAAAGCGCGCCATCGAACTGCTGGGGATGGAAAAGTTCCGCGGCAAAGACCTGTTCATTAAGCCGAACTTCAACAGCTCTGATCCAACTCCCGGCTCAACGCATGAAGATACTTTGGTGGCGCTGATGCGCCAACTCAAGGCCATGGGCGCCGGCCCACTCACGCTCGGCGACCGCAGCGGCATGGGCAACACCCGCGAGGTCATGGGAAAGAAGAGCGCTTTCCAGATGAGCAAGGAGCTGGATGCGAAGGTCGTGGTCTTTGACGAGCTCGGCCCTGACGACTGGGAGCTGCTCAAGCAACAGGATAGCCACTGGGAGCAAGGTTTTGCGCTGCCTCGCGTGGTCCGCAAGGCAGGCGGCATTGTGCAGACTTGCTGCCTCAAGACACACCGCTATGGCGGGCACTTTACGCTGTCACTCAAGAATTCCGTGGGACTCGCGGCAAAGTATGTTCCCGGAAATTCCTACAATTTCATGCGCGAGCTGCACTCTTCACCGCACCAGCGGCATATGATCGCGGAAATCAACACCGCTTACAAGCCTGATCTGATTCTGCTGGACGGCGTACAGGCGTTCACCAACGGCGGGCCTGACCAGGGCAAGCTGGTGCAATCCAACGTAATTCTTGCCGGAACAGATCGCGTGGCGATTGACGCGGTGGGCGTGGCCCTGCTGCGGCACTTTGGCACCACGCCGGAAGTGAGTCAGGGCGCTATTTTCGAGCAGGAGCAGATTGCGCGCGCCGTGCAGTTGAAAATCGGCGTGAGCAGCCCGAAGCAAATCGAGCTGGTCACCGGCGACCGTGGCAGTGCAGAATATGCAAAGCAAATCCGCGCTGTGCTGGATGGCGGAAAAGCCTAAGCGTCAGCGACTTTCAGCACCTGCTTACCGAAATTCTCGCCGCTGAAGAGCCTGAGCAGCGTCTCAGGAAATCTTTCGAAGCCTTCAGCAATGTCTTCGCGCGATTTCAGTTTGCCGGCGCTGTACCAGCCCGCCATTTCGCGCAGAGCTTCCGCGTAACGCGCAGCGTAGTTGAAGACAACAAAGCCTTCCATGCGGGCGCTGTTCACCAGCAGAGAAAGATAATTCTCCGGCCCTTTCACGCCCGTGGTGGAATTGTACTGAGAGATGGCGCCGCTGATCACCACGCGCGCGCCGCGGGCAAGCTGGGTAAGCGCTGCGTCCAGAATCGCGCCGCCAACATTGTCAAAATAGACGTTGATGCCGTTCGGGCAGTGCTGCCGAAGCGCTTCCTTCACATCTTCTTTCTTGTAGTCGATGCAGGCATCGAAGCCCAATTCTTTTACCACGTACCGGCATTTCTCCGGGCTGCCGGCAAGTCCCACCGCGCGAGCGCCCTTGATCTTTGCAATCTGTCCCACAGGCATGCCGACCGCGCCTGCCGCCCCGGAGACCACCACCGTATCGCCCGCTTTCAATGCCCCAACTTCCAGCAGCCCAAAGTATGCTGTAAGCCCCGGCATTCCAAGCGTGCCCAGAAAAACCGGCAGCGGTGCAAGTTTAGGATCAATCTTGCTCACGCCTTTTCCATCTGAGAGCGCGTACTCCTGCGCTCCGAACATGCCTACCACATGGTCGCCCACGGAGAAGCCGGGATTCTGTGAAGCAATCACCTTGCCCACGGCTCCTGCGCGCATCACGTCGCCAATGCCTACTGGCGCAATGTATGACTTGCCCTCGTTCATCCAGCCGCGCATCGCGGGATCCAGCGAGAGATACAGGATCTTTACCAGAATCTGGCCAGGACCAGGATCGTGCACCGGCTCTTCTGTGTAATGGAAGTCGCTGCGTTTGAGCAGGCCCTCAGGACGGGCGGCGAGACGAAACTGATGGTTAGTAAGAGACATGATCGATGATTGTAAATACAAAATTCAGAATTGGATATTTTCGAAAACTACGCGCTGGACATGCGTCCGTGGGTTAACGCCAAGGAAACGCCATCTCTTTTGGCTTTCGATTTCCGACTCTTTTGCTTTTAGACTCTTCGCTTTTTTTGAGCGCTTAAGCGCTCTTGCTCTCAGCCGCCTTCCGCGCTTCTGTGGAATCGTAGCTCTCACCGTAGATCGCCGGGACCTTTCCGCCCATTGGGCGCAAATAAACTGAGAGCTGTCCGCGATGGTGAATCGAGTGGCTGATCGCCGTCTGAAAAAAGACCACGGCCGGCATCTGGATCATGCCACGGAAATCCAGGACCTTGCCCAGTTGCTCAGGCGTTAATTTTTTGAGGCGCGGCAGAACGGAATCGCACATTTCGCCATACCAGCGGCCGATGTCAGCGGAAGTTTTGAGGGTCTCCGGACGGTTGATGGGCGAGAAATCGAATCCACCATCGGCAATGCCGTTCAGAAAGCGCTTCTCCGCGGCAACAATGTGCCAGGCCAGTTCCAGCGCGGACTTGGAGACGGCATCAGGACGATAGTCGCCTTTGTCGAGCGGAATGGCCTCAATGACTTGCCGCGTTTTAGGCTGCTCACGCTGGAGCGTGGGTAGAAAAACGGTGTTGAGAAGAAAGCTGGCGTGATCGGCGGAAAGAGGCTGGGTCATAGCGTTAGCCAGTATAAATCAGCTCGTAGGGCTTGGCCGCGAATGAATGCGAATGTCGCAAATTTATTTTGATTCTGATTCGTGTTCTTTCGCGTGCATTCGAGGCCACGGAGACAGAGCAACCCGGCACAAGCAGCGAAATCTATGATAGCCGGGATGCACGCCGTTTCTCCCGGATATTCGCGATGATCTCTTCAAGCGGCATCGACAGATTCATGGCGGAAATGTAAGTGGCGGTGCTGGATAGCTTGCTGTTCAACTTCAGCACAAACACTTTGAAGCCGGATTGGCGGCGCAGGTAAGCATCTTTATCTTTTACCTCAATGGCTAGGTAGCGCTGGCCTCTGATGCCGACGATGTTCACGCTGGAAATTTCATCCCAGAGCAAAAAGCCGACAGAAAGCGCGGAGCCGTTATCGAAAATCCCGGAAGAGTGGATGATCAGCGTGGGAGTGCGCCGCACCAGCCGCGCCAGGGGGTAAAGTATGGGAATGCCGAAAACAACGATGCACAAAATGCCAGTCATGTGGTCTTCCGCATCCGCCGATCTGGAGAGGAACAGACCCCCTGCCACAAAGGCGGCACAAATCAGCATCGGCATCAGAAATCTCTTCCAGCTGGGATAGATGACAATGGCATCCGGAGTCATCCACTGGCTGTAGGACATCAATTGTGGGGAGGCCATAGCGAACAAAGCTTAGCCGCGAATCAACTCGAATGCCAAGAATTTTTCTTGGTTGTCATTCGTGTTCTTTCGCGTGTGTGCGCGGCCAAAGGATATTGTTGCTGTAAGGGCTTCCTCGCTTCGCTCGGAACAGGAAGAAAAACCTATTCCTCCACCTCAACCAGTTCTCCGCGCTCGGCCTTGTACTGGGCGATGATCTTCTCCTGGAAGACCGCCGGCACAAAGTCATAATGCCCCATTTCCATGTTGAAGCTGCCGCGGCCCTGGGTCATGGAGGTGAGATCAGCGCCGTAGGTAAGCATCTCGGCCATCGGCACTTCGGCCTTCACGATGGTCTTGCCTGCTTTGTTGTCCATGCCCTGAATGCGTCCGCGACGCGAGTTGAGGTCGCCCATGATGCTGCCGGCAAATTCATCAGGGATGGTGATCTCCACTTTCATGATCGGTTCCAGCAGCGTGGGCTTTGCCTGTTCCATGGCTTTCTTGAACGCGATGCGACCCGCTGTCTTGAACGACATTTCGTTGGAGTCCACATCATGGTAGCTGCCGTCATACAGAATTACTCGGAAATCCACCACCGGATAGCCGGCCAGATAGCCCCGGGCCGCGGCTTCCACAATGCCTTTTTCCACCGCCGGTATGTAGTTCCTGGGGATGGCGCCGCCAAAAATGTCATTCACAAACTCAAAGGTCTTGCCGCGCTCCAGGGGCTCCATTCTGATTTTGCAATCGCCATACTGGCCGTGGCCGCCGCTCTGCTTCTTGTGGCGTCCCTGCACGTCAGCTTTGCCGCGAATGGTTTCGCGGTACGGCACCTTCGGCGCTTTTAAAACAACTTCCGTGTGATAGCGCCGTTTCAGTTTCGACACCATCACTTCAATATGCTGCTGGCCGGTCCCGGCGATCAGGAACTCCTTGGTCTGCTCGTCGCGGAAAAAGCGCACCATGGGATCTTCTTCCATGAGCTTGTGCAATCCGTTGGAGAGCTTATCTTCATCGTTGCGCGACTTTGGTTCAATCGCAAAGGTAATGGCCGGCTCCGGCAAAGTGACTCCGGCAAAGCGGATGGGATTGGTTTTGTCGCCCATGGTGTCACCCGTGAGCGTGTCTCGCAGCTTGGCTACCGCGCCAATGTCCCCCGCATGCAGCTCCGGCACCGGAATAAGGTTCTTGCCCTGGGGAATGGAGAGGTGGGCAAGTTTCTCTGAAGTGCCGCGGGTAAAGTTCTGCAGCGTGGCGTCATTTTTCACGACGCCGGAAAACACCTTGAAAAACGTAATGCGTCCGGCAAAGGGATCGTTTGCGGTCTTGAAAACATAAAGCGAAGTGGGCGCCGCATCACTTACCTTCAAGTCAGTTCCATGGCCGTTGCCGGCGCTGACGGGCTCAGCATGTACCGCCGCGTGCTCCGCGGCGGTGGGGAAATAATCCACCACAAAGTCGAGCAAGTGGTCGGTTCCAATGTTGCCCAGTCCGGAGGCAAAGAGCACAGGGAAAATCCTGTCTTCTTTAATGGCTTCGTGCAGCGCTGGAATCAGATGCTCTTCGGAAATCGTCCCTTTGTCAAAGAACTCTTCCATCAGCTCGTCTTTGCCCTCAGCCACGATCTCCACCAGCTTTTCATGGGCTTCTTTGGCAGCGGCCTCGAGCTCGGCGGGAATCGGGCCTTCTTTGCCTTTGCCGTTGCCGCCCATCTCATAGATGTAAGCCTTCATGGTGACCAGGTCCACCACGCCCTTGAGGTTCTTTTCGCTGCCAATGGGGATCTGTACCGGGACCACCAGGCGGCCAAAAGCGCTAATCAGGCTCTCAAGCGCCGTCTCCCAATTGGCGCGTTCGCGGTCCATTCGGCTCACGCAGATCACGCGCGGCAGGTTGATCTCGTCAGCATATTGCCAGACTTTTTCCGTCACCACCTCAACACCGGAGACGCCGTCCACCACCACCAGTGCCGCTTCCGCCGCGGACATGGCGATCTTGGCTTCATGCGCGAACATGGTGAAGCCGGGTGAATCGAACAAATTGATCTTGGTGTTGTGCCACTCCAGGGAGGCAATGGCGGTAGAGATGGTCATCTGCCGGGAAATTTCTTCTTCATCATGGTCAGTCACGGTTGAGCCGTCATCCACGCGGCCCAGCTTGGGAGTGGCGCCGCCTGTGAACAACATGGCGGAAACCAGGGAGGTCTTACCGGAGTGGGAGTGCCCAATCACGACGAGATTGCGGATGTCCTTGCCTTCGTAAACCTTCAAAGTGCCTCCTTCAACAAGCGGGGCCCGGACGAGATTAGCAGGCGATTCCGAATCGGAAAGTTCTACTTGGACTGCTAGCTGTTGGTCAAGAGGGTCCGGGGCTCCAGCGGGACAAGATAAGTACCAATTAAACAGATATTATCCCGCTGGGCGCGGGTTTTGGGAAGGGGGCTAAAAGTCCTGGGAAAATAGCCAGAGTCACTGAAATTTAG
This sequence comes from Terriglobia bacterium, assembly GCA_020072585.1. Lineage (GTDB taxonomy): Bacteria > Acidobacteriota > Terriglobia > Terriglobales > Acidobacteriaceae > Angelobacter. Next base: position 230,563 of record JAIQGL010000004.1, read on the forward strand.
CAGCTTATCCGTTTATCGGCACCCGCCCGCCGGGCCCAATCTTTGCGAATGCGCTTGTGGCCGCTTTTGCGCTGTCAAGCCAGGTCTTCTTTTCTTCTCACCAGCAACACAGTCTGATCGTCCGTCTGTTTTCCGTGCCGCGATGCGCGTTCAAGAAGAGCGTTTAACAACTCCTGTAGTGATGTCCCGCGTCGGGCGGATTCAAGGAAGACCGCCTGCAGCGCCTCGAAACCCAATTCGTGCTCCTGCTTGTCAGCAACTTCAGTAAGGCCATCGGTCACTACGGCCAAAATATCTCCCGGTTCACAGACGATGGTGGCTATCTCAAACTTCGTGTCTGAAAAAACCGCAAGCGGCAGGTTGGACACCGACCGCTCCTCCGCAATGCCCAGGCGTTTGCGGTAATGCAGAATGGGGAAATGACCAGCGAGCGTGAATTGCAATACGCCTTCATCGCCAGCTGCAATGCAGGCAAAGGTTACAAACACATTCGATCCGGATAGCGACGCCAGAGTACGATTCAAGTCTGCCACTTGATCTGCCAACGCGACGCCGTTCCCGCTTGATCCCATGCGCATGGCGCTCTTGACCATGGCCATGACCATCCCCGCGGGCACGCCGTGGCCAGAGACATCAGCGACATAAGCCGTCCAGTGTGGATTTTGCATAGAATCAGTGACGATCACATCCACCAGATCACCACCTACCTGCCCGCTGGGAACGGATGCGCCACAAATTTCATATTGCCCAATCTGGCGAGCGATGGCTGGCACCAGCGCATGGTGCACCTCTCTAGCCAGCTTTACTTCCGTCAACGGGCCGAAGACGCGCAATCCTTCCTTCCGCAAAAACGTAACGATGAAAATGTAACCCAGCATGATCGTCATCATCGCAAGTGCGCTTACAACCCGCACGTGATGACGCAATTCCATGGGATCTCCGATGGAATTGGAGATGATATGCACCTGGCGTGTGTTGAACCGATTGAGCGAAAAAATCAAGACAAACAGGGACAGGATGACGGCGATCATCGATTTCATCATGGCGCGAAATGCTGTAAACGCTATACCTACGGAAAACAACGCCATGATTGCCGCCGAGACCACGGCAGACGCCACTGTAGTGTTCTGATCCAAAGCGTTCAGATCCAAAACATTACTCATCAAACCAAAGGAAGCGAACATACAGAAAATAGCGGCCAGCACCAGAAAATTCGCGCTGGCCGGCACCGTCTTCCAGTATTCGGCTTGTTCCTTCCATTTGCGGCGCGGCAAGATGTTCTCCAGAACCACAGTTTATCCCGCATCCGCCAGTATTGCGAAAACACACGGTAAGCAGCCGCCTGGCCATTCGTTTTGAAAGAAAACCCGGACCTGATGAAACTTCTGCGCGTATTTCCCGTACTGTCATTAAGAAACAGGCCGGATGTGCGTCTAGTGATAGGGAGGTACTGCTGTGCGACAGGATGAGGTCAAAGGTGGGGATTTTTCCGCAGACTTGAGTCCCGGCAGCACCCAGGTTTCGCAAGAACGTCAGTATTTAGGGCCCATGTTTGCCCTACCATGTGAGTAAGGCCCATTATTACTAGACAGCAATGGCTTGCCGCATTGACAATTTCAGTACTATTCGGTCACACGCTAACGTACGGCTCTCCAGAGAAAAGAGAGAAAGGACTTCTCCAATGAATAAGTTATTCAAGAGCATATTGTGCCTGACCTTGCTCGTTGCCACCGTGGTGGCACAGGACAAAGACAAAAAAGCACCCGCTACCAGCGGCCTGCCGCCGGTCATTGACCGCGAGCTGATCTTCGGCAACCCGGAGATCGCGGGCGCACAGATTTCTCCGAACGGAAAATACCTCACATTCCTGAAGCCATGGAAAGACACCCGCAACGTCTACGTAAAGGGCGTGGACGAGCCATTCAGCGCGGCCCGGCTCATGACCACGGAAGCCAAGCGGCCCGTGGCCGGCTATTTCTGGAGCCGTGACAGCAAATACATTCTTTACGTCAAAGATAATGACGGCGATGAGAACTTCAACATTTACGCGGTTGATCCCACAGCCAAACCGGCTGCCGGCGCTGAAGCGCCGGCCTCACGCGATATGACCGGGGTAAAGGGCTCGCGCGTAATGATTGTGAATATCCCCAAGACAGACGCTGACACCATCTACATCGGGCTCAATGATCGCGACAAGGCATGGCATGATCTCTACAAGCTGAAGCTTTCCACCGGAGAGAAGACTCTGGTGCGCAAGAATACTGACAAGATCTCCGGCTGGTTATTTGACCGGGCCGGCAATTTACGGCTGGCTGTCCGCACAGCAGACAACGGCGACAATGAGATTCTCCGCGTTGACCCAGACAAGTTCACCCAGGTTTATTCCTGCACCGTGGTTGAAACATGCGCTCCCGTGGCTTTCGCTAAAGACGGCAAACGCGCCTACATTGAGACCAATAAAGGTGACGCCGACCTGATCGCTCTGGAACTGTTCGATCCGGCAAGCGGCAAGACGGAGATGGTGGAGTCCGATCCGCTGAAGCGGGTGGATTTTGGCGGCGCGCTTTTCTCTGACCTGACCGACGAACTGATACTGACCTCATACCTGGACGACAAACAGAGGGTCTATTTCAGGAACAAACCGTTTGAGAGCGATTACAAGTGGCTGCAAAGCCAGATGCCGGGCATGGAGCTGGCGCTGGGATCGCATACGCTCGATGAGCAAACCTGGCTGGTCACCGCTTATAGTGACACCGAGCCAGGCGTGACGTACATTTTTGACCGCAAGGCGCACAAGCTGGCCAAGCAGTTTACGGTCCGGGAAAAACTGCCGCGCCAATCACTGGCAAAGATGGAGCCGGTCCGGTACAAGTCGTCCGATGGATTGGAGATTCCGGCTTATCTCACCTTGCCGAAGGGCGTCCCCGCCAAAAACCTGCCCACGGTGATCTTCCCCCATGGCGGACCGTGGGGACGAGACGTCTGGGGCTACAACGGATATGCGCAGTTCTTTGCCAATCGCGGTTATGCGGTGCTGAGTCCCAACTTCCGCGCCTCCACCGGTTATGGCAAGAAATTCCTCAATGCCGGCAACCTGCAATGGGGCCGGACCATGCAGGACGATATCACCTGGGGCGTAAAATACCTGATCGACAAGGGCATCAGCGATCCCAAACGCGTCGGCATTTTTGGCGGATCGTACGGCGGGTACGCCACGCTGGCAGGCGTTGCATTCACGCCGGATGTTTACGCTGCGGCGGTCGATCTGTTTGGCCCGTCGAACCTCATCACGCTGCTTGAATCCATTCCGCCTTACTGGGAAGCGGGCCGCAAGATGTTCCACGCGCGCATGGGCGATCCCACCACGCCGGAAGGCAAAGCGCTGCTGGTGGAGCGTTCTCCGCTCACCTCGGCGAATAAAATCAAGACCCCGTTGATGATCGCGCAGGGAGCGAATGATCCGCGCGTGAACCATGCAGAGTCAGAGCAGATCGTGATCGCGCTGCGCGACCGCGGCTTCCCCGTGGAATACCTGCTGATCCCGGACGAAGGTCACGGCTTCGCGCGGCCGGTGAACAATATGGCCAGTGTAATGGCGACAGAAAAATTCTTCGCCAAATATCTGGGCGGACGGGCCCAGGAAGGCGGAACTCCGGAAGTTGTGGCCCGGCTGAAGGAAGTCACGGTTGATCCCAAGACCGTGGTGCTGGCGAAGAAGATTGATGCCAGCTCGGTCGGACTGCCCAAAGCCGCCGCGGACTTGCAGCCCGGAACGTACAAGTACAAAGCGAAGATCTCAATGGGTGGCCAGGAAATGGCAATGGACATGTCCACCACCATCAAAGAAGAGAATGGTAAGTGGATCGCCACGGGCACAATGCAATCGGCCATGGGCGAGTCCAGCGACGTTTCCACCATTGAAAAAGGAACGCTGGTGGTAAGCAAGCGGACCCTCAAGCAAGGCCCGGCAACGATCGACCTTTCTTTCGCCGGGAACAAAGCCACTGGCACCATGAACATGAATGGACAAGACAGGCCGATCGCCGCCGATCTGGGCGGCCCGATCTTTGCCGACGCAGCGGCCTCAGAGATGACGATTGGCGCTCTGCCGCTTGCCGACGGCTACACCACAACCTTCCGTAACTTTGACGTGCGCAAGCAAAAAGAGAAGCTGCTACAGTTGAAGGTGGTGGGCGCTGAGAGCGTGACTGTCCCCGCAGGCACCTTTGACACTTACAAAGTGGAGCTCAGCTCAGCCGATGGCGGCGGAGACAAGCAAACTTTGTGGATCGCCAAGGACTCGCGCAAGCCTGTGAAGATGACCGCAGTGCTGGCGGAAATGGGTGGCGCGACGATCACCCAGGAAATGGTGCCGTAAAAAAGCAGTCAGTGATCAGCACAGCACTCAGCCAAACCAAAGCAAGAAGGCCTGCCGGAAACGGCAGGTCTTTGTTTGTGCTTCAATAAATCTGCATCATGAATGACGGTAGAGGAAGCATCATCGCCGGCTTTGCCATCTGCTGGCTGCTGAACATTGCGCAGCTCGGTACCGGCTGGCTCCTGCTGGTGGCCGATGTGCGAATGCTTCCCGCGTATTACGTACTGATTGGCGCAGTGGGCCTGGTGCAGGCAGGGTATGTGGTTCCGATCTGGCGCGTTCTGGTTCGAAAAGGAAAATCCCGGACCGCGCGCGGAGTTTTAATTGCGGCCGGGATCACCGTGCTTCTGAATGCGGTGGCTGCGGCCGTGGTCCTTAAGTAAACTTCAGCCGCCCATTCGCTGGCTTGGGTTTATTTCTGCCGTGTAAGCGTCACATCGAGCTTCCAGGAATGTTCATCGCGGCTGCCTTCGCCTGTGCCCGTCATGCGGTCGCCATCAACTTTCAGGTCGAAAATCCATTTGGACTGGGCTCCGCTCTCAGGATCTGTGGATGTAGCCGTGAACGTCAGGTGATCATTGGCGTAGATAGCGTTCTTGATCGGCCATGAATGCTCTTTGCTGGCCCCGGTTGAACCGGTGATGCGAGCGCCTTCTTGCGTCAATTGCAGGTAGGCGCCGGCACTGCCGCCCTCGGTATCCTTCATTTCGCCGGTCCAGGTTCCAGTGAGATTGCTGGCGCTAAAAAGCAGGAAAGCAGTGAGTGTGAGAAAACATTGGGTCATGCTGTCTCCATAAGTCGCAAGTAAATAGTATTCTACATAGGTTATGGACAACAGAGTCCCCTGGAAAGTTCCCCACTAAAAACGGCCATGCGTAGTATTTCTGCGATGGTAAGACACTGAATACCAAGCCAAAAAGTGCGCTCTCCAGCGCACAACTCCACGCCAAAACACCGATAAGTTCTGCCTCCCACGATGCGATTTGACCTAATCCCTTATACTGGAATGCTTTATGCCGTCGCCTGAAGCCCCAGACAAGCCCGAGAAATTTCGATTCAGACTGCTCCCCACGCTGAAGCGCGGAGAGATGTGGCGCTATTTTGGACCTGCGTTTGTCGCCAGCGTGGCGTATATCGACCCGGGCAACTTTGCCAGCAATTTTGAAGGCGGTGGCAGATTCGGATACACGCTGCTCTGGGTGCTGCTGTGGTCGAATGCCATGGCCATCCTGATCCAGTATCTTTCCGCCAAACTGGGGATCGCTACCGGCAAGACGCTGCCGCAAAGCTGCCGGGCGTATTTTTCACCGAAGGTAAATTTCGGCTTGTGGCTGGCGGCGGAGATGGCCGCCCTGGCCACCGATCTGGCGGAATTTCTGGGTGCGGCGCTGGGCTTTTATCTGCTCCTTGGCATTCCTCTACTTCCCGCAGCGCTGATTACCGCCGTGGTGGTTTTCCTGATGCTGGCGGTGGAGTTGTACGGGTTCCGGCGGCTGGAACAGCTCATCATGGTGTTCGTGTTCGGGGTGGCCGCCTGCTATGCATTTGAGATGTTCATTGTGCACCCGGACTGGAGCGCCGTGGCCAAGGGGGTGCTGGTCCCAAGAATCAATTCTGAGAGCATCTACGTTGCCGTAAGCATGCTGGGCGCAACCGTGATGCCGCACGTGATTTATCTGCACTCGGCGCTGGTGCAGCACAGGGTGCGGGAAGACGCTGCCAGCGACCATCCGGAAAAGTGGCTGCTCACCATGCGCCACCTGCGCTATGAACTGTGGGACGTGCTGGCCGCCATGAACGGAGCCTGGCTCATTAACTCCGCCATGATCGTGATGGGAGCCGCGGTTTTTTTCAAGCATGACGTCCCTTTCAATTTTGACGAGGCCCATCTGACGTTGCAGCCGCTTCTTCCCGCTGTCTCAGGAACGGCGTTTGCTTTGGCGCTGCTGTTTTCCGGGCTTTCGTCATCCACGGTGGGTACCATGGCCGGCCAGGTCATCATTGAAGGGTTCCTGGACATCAAGTTCAGCGTCTTTCTGCGGCGGCTGATTACCATCATTCCGGCGTTGCTCGTGATCTCCCTGAAACTCGACGCCCTCAAAATTTTGTTACTATCACAAGTTGTGCTGAGCTTTGCGATTCCATTTGCTCTTGTGCCCCTGGTGCTGCTCACACGGTCACAGACCGTGATGTCTGACCTGGTGAACCGCCGCTCGACGAACTACATGGCGTATGCGGTCACGGCCATCATTATCGGCTTGAATCTTCTGCTGCTTTATAAGCAGCTGGGCGGCAACTTCTAAAGCGAGCCCCGCGAGTTTGTGGAACGCCAGCCAGCACAGATGAATCCAATAGGAAGGTGAAATCCCATGAATAGCTTCGGCAGCCGCTCAAAGTTGCGCGCCGGTAATCAGGAATACGAAATCTACCGTCTGGATGCTCTGGAAAAACATAACTGCTCCGCGCAACGCCTTCCTTTTTCGCTGAAAATCCTTCTGGAAAATCTTTTACGTACAGAGAATGGCCGCAGCGTCACCGCGGATGACGTGCGCTTTCTCACGGAATGGAAACCGCAGTCGATTCCCGACAAGGAGATCGCATTTACGCCCGCGCGCGTGCTCATGCAGGATTTCACCGGCGTTCCGGCCGTGGTGGACCTGGGCGCCATGCGCGACGCTATGAAGAGGATGGGCGGCGATCCCACATTGATCAATCCGCTCCAGCCGGCGGAATTGGTGATTGACCATTCGGTCCAGGTGGATGAGTTCGCCACCACAGGAGCGTTTGCCGTCAATGCAAAGCTGGAGTTTGAGCGCAACCAGGAGCGCTACGCCTTTTTGCGCTGGGGACAGTCAGCGTTCAGGAATTTCAAAGTGGTCCCGCCAGACATGGGCATTGTCCACCAGGTAAATCTGGAATATCTGGCGCGTGTTGTCTTCTCTGAAAAGCGGGACGGCGTCACCGTAGCTTATCCTGACACGCTGGTGGGAACGGACTCACATACCACCATGATCAACGGCCTGGGCGTTCTGGGCTGGGGCGTGGGCGGGATTGAAGCCGAGGCGGCCATGCTGGGACAGCCGGTTTCCATGCTGTTGCCGCAGGTGGTCGGATTCAAGCTGACGGGGCGGTTGCGCGAGGGCTCCACGGCCACTGATCTGGTGCTTACGGTAACGGAGATCCTGCGCAAGACCGGCGTTGTGGGCAAGTTTGTGGAGTTCTTTGGACCGGGACTGGCGTCTCTGCCTCTGGCCGATCGCGCCACCATCGCCAACATGGCCCCGGAATACGGCGCTACATGCGGCATCTTCCCCGTGGACGAAACCACGTTGACTTATCTGCGCACCACCGGACGCAGGCCGGAGCAGATTGCACTGGTGGAGGCCTATTGCAAAGAACAGGGGCTGTTCCACACCGCGCAGACGCAGGATGCCGAATATTCGCAGATTGTGGAACTGGAGTTGAGTACGGTAGAACCAAGCGTGGCCGGGCCAAGACGTCCGCAGGACCGCGCGCCGCTTTCAAAAGCAAAAGAGTCATTTGAGCAGGCGCTGCCGACGTTGATTGGGCCGCGTCCGTCACAGCCCGCCAGAAAAGTTGCGCCGCAACAGGTGGAACGGTTCGAAGGTGAAGGCGGCACGCCGATTGCCGTTGCGGAAGATCCCAACGCGCCAGCGGCGCATAAGGACCTCGGCGAAAGTGTCTTCGAGCAAATGCATGACGGCTCGGTGGTGATCGCGGCGATCACCAGTTGCACCAACACGTCGAATCCGTCCGTGATGATCGCTGCCGGGCTGCTGGCGAAGAAGGCGGTGGAGAAGGGGCTGAAGCGCAAGCCCTGGGTAAAGACATCTCTGGCTCCGGGCTCGCGCGTGGTGACTGAGTATTACCGCAACGCCGGCCTGATTCCCTACATGGACCAGCTAGGCTTCCACACCGTGGGTTATGGCTGCACCACATGCATCGGTAACTCCGGGCCGCTGCCGCAGGAAGTTTCTTATGCAATCACAGAAAAACAACTGGTGGCGGTCTCCGTGCTCTCGGGCAATCGCAACTTTGAAGGCCGCATCAACTCTGAAGTGCGGGCAAATTACCTGATGTCTCCTCCGCTGGTGGTGGCGTACGCGCTCGCCGGCCGCATTGACCTGGACATTACGCAGGACTCACTGGGCAAGGGCAAGGACGGCAAGCCGGTCTATCTCCGCGATATCTGGCCCACGCAAAAAGAAGTGCAGGACACTGTGAGCATGGCCATCAACTCCGGCATGTTCACCAAAAACTACGAGACCATTTTTGATGGCGACCAGGAGTGGAAGAGCCTGCCGGTCCCGGAAGGCGAGACATATATCTGGGATGCCGACTCAACCTACATCAAACGCGCACCTTATTTTGACGACATGCCGGCCCGGCCCGCGCCGGTAAAAGAAATCAAAGGAGCGCGGTTGCTGGCGAAGCTTGGCCACAGCGTGACGACCGATCATATCTCGCCGGCAGGATCGATCAAGGCCAACGGTCCGGCGGGAAAATACTTGCAGGAGCACGGCGTGCAACCCAGCGATTTCAACTCTTATGGATCGCGCCGCGGCAATCATGAGGTGATGGTGCGCGGTACGTTTGCCAACGTCCGCCTGCGCAACCAGCTGGCGCCGGGTTCAGAAGGCGGCATTACCAGGCATTTCCCCAGCGGGGAGATCATGTCAATCTTTGACGCTTCAGTAAAGTACATTGCTGACGGCGTGCCGCTGATCGTGCTCGCGGGAAAAGAGTATGGGTCGGGCTCGTCCCGTGACTGGGCTGCGAAAGGGCCGCTGCTTCTGGGCATACGCGCCGTAATCGCCGAAAGCTATGAGCGGATCCACCGCTCCAACCTGGTTGGGATGGGAATTCTTCCGCTGCAATTTCTGGCGGAGGAAAACGCCGAGACGCTGGGACTACAGGGCGACGAGGTCTATGACATCATCGGCCTGCCCGCGCTGCTGGCCAGCAAGTTTGCCGGCGGAAAGCAGGTACAGGTCCGCGCCACCGGCGCTGATGGCGGGGTGAACGAATTCAGCGCGCTGGTGCGCATCGACACGCCGCAGGAGATTCTCTACTACGAGCATGGCGGAATCCTGCAATATGTGTTGCGGCAGTTGCTGGCCAGCAAGCCGAAACCAGAGACGGCGATGGTCCGTTAGGAGAGGCCTTCGCCGCTGATTGGCACAAATAGTCGCGGATCAGTTTGGCCGCGAATGAATTAGCCGCGAATCAACGCGAAAGGGCGCGAATCAGGGCAGAGGGTGGATACGCAGATTCTTAATACATGGCAAATGACATCTGTGTGCGCTTGGGCCGAAGAATCAGGCGGTTAAGAGATGAGCGGGAATGGAAGCAGTACGATTTAGCCGCTCACTCCGGGCTGACACGCCCGTATATTTCCCGTTTGGAGAATGCGAGAAAAGAGATTGGACTGAGGGCACTGGAGAAAGTAGCCTCTGCCTTTGACATGAAACCGTGGCAGTTGCTCAAGGGGCTTTGATACTAACCGGCAGCCGTTATTGAAGAAATTGTTCGAGTACCCGATACGCGCGAAAGCCGCAGGATTTTCTCATGGCGACTTTAGCCTTGTATGTCCGGCCATTCTACGACTACAGGACCGCAGCTACAGAAAACCGATTGAGTAAGCGCAGTGGAAGGCCTTTAGGGCTTTGCGGACGGCTGCCAGAGCTCAATCTTATTCCCATCCAGGTCATAGATCCAGGCAAAGCGACCGAAGGATTCATCCATTCGTTTGGGATCAATCTTCACTCCCTCTTGTTTTAAGCGGTCGAGCAAAGCGTCCATATCGTCCACGATGTAATTGATCATGAACGGCTGGCCAGGATCGAAATATTTAGTGGAGGCGGGAAAAATAGTCCATGAGGTAATGTGTTCCTTTTGCGGGTCGTCGTGTTCGCGCCACCGAAGCATCGCACCCTGGCCTTTGTCAGCGAGTCCAAGATGCTTTGAATACCATTCGCGCATCTGATCACGATTCGCGGATTTGAAGAAGACACCGCCGATTCCAAGGATGTGCCCGCGCTGCTCCACTTTGACAGGTGGCTTCGATTTTTCAGGCGGAGATTGCACTTCCTGTCCTCCTTTTGAGAGGACAGAGATGAGCAACAGCGAACCGAGCGCAATTGTGCTCCAGGGTATTTTCTGCATCTGCGCATTGTACAAGTTTCGATTTGAATGGAGAAAACGGTCGCGTTTCCTTGCACCCTCTCTATTCCTTGTCCGATTCTTCATTTGCCTCTGAGAGAATCTGCCATAAGGCCTTGCCGCAATCGACGATCTGCTTGCGGCCGCATTGAGGGCATTGGTATTCGCGCATGTCGCGGCCGGTGAAGGTGGTGCGTTCGATCTGATGCATTTCAATGGCGCAGTCGGGGCAGGCAGTTTCGGCCATATTTGTAGTGTAGTTTGACGCTAGCTATTTCGTGTTTTATTTGCTACATTGAGGACGGCATTTGGCCAGGCGCCAGCGCAACGGAAGACCCGTTGCGTTTTGTGTTTTTGGTTGCAGCCATGGCGATCCGTGGGGATCAGGGTGGAAGACATCCGTGCTAAGTTGATTGTTTGCAACACGGATGGGGATCGAGTGGGGAGGAACCGCGCAAGTTTTTTGTTTTCAACAAAGGCGGCTGGGGATCGATGGGGAGGCGTCACGTAAGTCCTTTAGAAATGGGGATCCGTGGGAGGGGGTAGGGTATCCCAAGAGGGTGACGCCCAGGCGCGGAATGCTATATCCTCACAGGTCTGGCTTTTTGAGTATCACCGGAACATAACACTTAACTGACATACACTTAACTATATGAAGGTCTTGGTCATTGGCGGAGGCGGCAGGGAGCACGCACTGGTGTGGAAGCTGCGCCAGTCGCCCCGGGTGTCACAGGTCTATTGCCTGCCCGGGAACGGCGGTATTTGCGAAGAGGCCACGTGTCTGCCGGGCGATCCCAGGAGCCTGGCCAGCCTGCTTACGGCAGCGCACCAGATCCATCCGGACTTGACGGTGGTGGGGCCGGAGCTGGCGCTATCACTGGGTGTGGTGGACGAGTTCACGCGCCGTGGCCTTAAGATTTTTGGTCCGACCCAGCGGGCCGCACAGCTGGAAACGAGTAAGAGCTTTGCCAAGGAGTTCATGCAACGGCACCAGGTGCCCACGGCGCACTATGCCGTCTGCTCGACAGAAGAGGAGTTGCGCAAGTCATTGGGACTCTTCTCCACCCCGGTGGTGGTCAAGGCCGATGGGCTGGCTGCGGGCAAAGGGGTGGTGATTGCCCCCACAAAAGAAGAGGCTGCTACGGCAGGCGCAGAGATGTTCAACGGCAAGCTGCTGGGAACTCCAGTGGCCAACGTGGTGCTGGAAGAATTTCTTGAAGGCGAGGAAGTCTCGTTTCTGGTGCTGAGCGATGGTGAGCGCGTGGCTCCGCTGGTGCCTGCGCAGGACCACAAGCGTATTGGCGAGGGCGACAAGGGCGCCAACACCGGAGGAATGGGTGCGTACTCCACTGATTCACTGCTTGATGCCGGCATGACCGACTGGCTGGTGAACCACATTGCACGACCGGTGATCGCGGGCATGAAATCAGAGGGCGCGGAGTATCGCGGCATTTTGTATTGCGGGCTGATGATGACCGCCAAGGGCCCGATGGTCCTGGAATTCAACTGCCGGTTCGGCGATCCTGAAACACAAGCAGTGCTGATGCGGCTGGATAGCGATCTGCTGGATGCGATTGAAGCCGCGGTTGACGGCCGCGTGAGCGATGGAGAGTTCAAGTGGTCGCGCGATGCTTCATGCTGCGTGGTGGTGGCGTCCGGCGGGTATCCGGGAAGCTTTATGAGCGGGAAGCAGATTTCAGGGTTGGATCGCGCGGACAGCCTGGGCAACGTGAAGGTGTTTCACGCCGGCACAAGCAAAAGAGATGGCGTGTTTTATACCAATGGCGGACGCGTACTGGGAGTAACGGCGCGCGCGCCACAGCTTAGCGATGCAATTAACCGCGCTTATGAAGCAGTGCGGCTGATCAGCTTTGAAGAAATGTATTACCGCAAGGACATTGGCGCACGCGCCCTGAAAGCACAAAAATAATTCACGAGGGAATAGAACATCCATGGCAGAGAGCCCACTGGTTTCAATTGTGATGGGGTCGGATTCCGACCTTGAGATCATGAATGAAGCGGCCAAAGCGCTGGACGATTTTGGCATTGCTTATGAGATCGATGTAACGTCGGCGCACCGTTCGCCGGCGCGTACCTCAGAATATGCACGCAATGCCGCTGGCCGCGGGATCAAGGTCATCATTGCCGGAGCGGGCGGCGCGGCGCACCTGGCCGGTGTGATTGCCGCGGAAACAACCATCCCGGTGATCGGCGTGCCCATTCCTTCCACACCGCTGAACGGCATGGACTCATTACTGGCCATTGTGCAGATGCCCGCGGGCATTCCCGTGGCGACAACGGCAATCGGCAAGCCAGGAGCGACGAACGCGGGAATTCTTGCTGCACAGATTATCGGGCTGAGCAACACAACCGTGGCCGGCAAGCTGAAAGAGATGAAAGGCAAGCTGGTCAAGAGCGTGGAAGAGAAGTCACAAAAGCTACAGCAGTTGAGGAAGCGGTAGGCAAATCTTCCACCATGGCACAAAATTTTTCCGCCGTCGCCATTATCCCTGCCCGTCTAGCTTCCACGCGCCTGCCACGCAAGGTGCTGCGTGAGATCGCGGGGCAACCGATGATTGCGCGCGTGTATGAAGCGGCGAAACAGTCTCCACTGCTGCGGGACGTGATCATTGCCACGGATTCGGAAGAGGTCATGCTGTTCGCTCAGGCACGCGGATGGAAGGCGCAGATGACCTCTGACAAGCACCGCAGCGGCACCGATCGCGTGCATGAAGTTGCCCAGCGCATCCCTGCCGATGTGTACGTAAATATTCAGGGCGATGAACCTCTGGCCCGGCCTGAGCATCTGGATGCCCTGCTTCAGCCGATGCAGGACGCCAAGGTGATGGTCGCCACCATCAAGACGCCGTGCCCGCCCCAGGATGTGGACAATCCCAACGCGGTGAAGGTAGTGACGGACCTGAACGGCCGCGCGCTTTATTTCTCGCGCTCCACGATTCCCTTTGATCGCGACAAAACCGGCGGCATCAGCTACTTCAAGCATCTGGGCTTTTACGCTTACCGGCGTGCCGCGCTGGACCGATTCTGCAATCTGCATGAATCGAAGCTGGAAGCAGCGGAGCGGTTGGAGCAGCTGCGCTTTCTGGATAACGGCATCGATATTTATGTGGCGGAGACGCCGTTCAACACGGTAGGTGTGGATACGGAGGAAGACCTGCGGCGCGTGGAAGAGATGGTGAGGGCATCGGGAGTGTGAATCGTAGGCGGCCTAGGCCGCAAGACTGTCAGCTCTTTGACAACTGAATCAGCTAGCCAAGCTGGGGCGATGGTTTCTGGCCCATGCTTCCGCGGCGGCAATGCGCTTGGAGATGGGCGGGTGCGAATGAAAGAGCAGTTCTACCAGCCTTGAAGGATGGCTCTCACTCAGGTTCTGCTTACCCAGTTTTTCCATCGCCGAAATGTAGGGAGTCACGTCTGCTACGCACTGCCAGCAGTAAAGGTCGGCTTGGCGTTCAGTAAAGCGGGAGTAAGCGTTGAGGGCCGGCATCAGGATCAGCGAGAGTCCGCTGGCGACCAGAGCCAGCAGCGGCAGGTTGGCAAAGTCGGCAAGGTGCTGAAACATCCGCTGTTCGTCAATGGCGTAGCGCAATACCTCATTGGCCGCCCAAAAGCCGGCAAGGGTGACCAGCGCCTGCACCACAATCATCTTCACCATGTGACTGTGCACGTGATGGCCAAGCTCATGGGCCAGCACAGCTTCAATCTCATCATTGCTGTAGTTCTCCAGAAGCGTGTCTGCCAGGATGATGCGACGCGTGTTTCCCAGTCCGGTAAGAGCAGCATTGGCCTTCTTGCTTTTCTCTGAAAGCTTCCATTCGTAGACGCCGCGCACGCGCGTACCGGAGCGCTCTCCCAGACGCACCAGACGGGCTTTCAGCTCGTCATTTTGCAGAGGAGCGAATTTATAAAACAGCGGAAACAGGACCACGGGCGCGATCTGGGCGAAAAAGATGAATAAGCCGATGAAAACCACCCACCCGATGATCCACCAGTACTGCGGTGAAAAGCGTATGAGCGCATACACCATTTCGGCCAGGAAAGTCGCCAGCACCAGACCGAGCACCCAGCCTTTGATCTCGTCTTTGATCCACGAACCCAGGCGCTGGTTGGAGAGATTGAAGCGGTGTTCAAGCCGGAAGCTGTAAAAATCCAGCCCAAAACCCAGGACCTTGCTGATGACGCTGAGGAAGGTAATGTAAATAAACAGATCGAGTACGTAGTGATCGCCGCCGATGTGCGTAGCCAGAGAGCTGAGAACATTGGTCCAGCCGGTGGCCAGCAGCGCGATCAGAAAACCGAAGCTGATGACCAGATCGCCAATTTCCACCCAGCGCCGGGCGCGATTGTATTCGCGCGCGTCTGTAGTGTCCGGGTGCAGATGGGTTTCAGTCATGGTCATTGATTTTGCTTGTCCGAGTTGAACTCCAGTGTAACGAACTGGGCTGTTTTTGCGCTGTTGTTTGCCAGTGCATGCGTTACGCCGGCAGGCACCCAGGCCAGCCCGCCGGGGCCGCGCTTGATGTTGTTGCTGCCTGAATCGGACTGGCTTGTGAGATCGAGATCAGAAACCGCAACCACCAGATGGGGCACTGTGTGCGTGTGCTTTTCCAGGCGAGACGACGGTGGCAGTGTTACCAGAGACATCGTCCATTGGTCGGCGGAGATGCGGCGGATGGTGCTGGGACAGCCTACGGCCGGAGAATGAGGCGTCGCTCCAATACAGCCGCCCGAATCGCAGGATTCAGTACAGGTCTTTACGTGCGCAGCAGGCGTCAACAATTCAATCGTGATGTTGTGGAACGGCTGATTGCCTTCATTGATGGCTGCGTGCGCAAAGTTCCCCGGCGTATAGCGGACTTCGCCATCTTTCAGTTGCAGCGCGACCGGCTTCTCGCCCGGACGCGCGCTGACCACGTCCGAATCGCCCAGCGTCACAAAGACATAATCATAGCCATGGCGGTGCACCAGGGTGGTGGCCTTAGGCGCGACCGTCACATCGAATACGCGCACGTATTCGTTTTGCAAAACCAGATGATGGCTGGGTTCGGAAGTGATCTCCACGGTCTGCTGTTGCTGGGCCAGAGTGGCTGTGGCCAGAAACAACAGTCCCGCGACATGGGACGTTCTCATAAGTAAAGATTGTAAGAATAAACGGAGTGCCGCCGCAAGCCGGTAAACGCCTGAAATGCCGGATGTCTAAAGGTCAATGCACCTTTGTTTTTGTCGCTTCGCTCCAAACCGCTTTGGGATTTTTCTCGCCTTGAGTTAGTGCTGCCCTGCTGCGCGCCACTCGCCTTCACACGGGGCTCGCGGCGAATCCCTTTGTCCCTAACTATATTGTCGCTTCGCTCCAAACCGCTTTGGAATTCTCTTTCAGCTGCGATGTGTTGTCAGCCTTGCATCAAGCTGTTCGGCGGCCACAGGCCTCACTGCTTCGGCCTAATTTTTTGTCGCTCCGCTCCAACCGCTCAAAATTCTGGAACTCTTGCTAGTGGTAATCATGCGGCTTTGGCGCGTCCTTCGGCCCCAAAGACTCTGATCCTTCTCCAGCAGGACGGCCACGGAATTCAAGCACAACCACCCTGGCCGTGGTCTTGCCGGTATTGGTCACGGTATGGACCACGGGATTGTTCCAGGTGACCTCGCCGGCTTTGGAATGTACAACCGTTTCCGGCTGGTCCTGGTTTCGCATGGTTACTTCTGCATCTGCCAGTGGCACATTGAGAAAATGCGCCAGATGCGTATGCTGCGCATACTTTGCGCCCGGCGGCAGAGTAGCCAGCGTGACCGACCATTGATCAGAGCTGAAAACTTTTACCACGGAAACGCAGGCGGCTTTGTCAGCGGAGTCGCAAGGCACCGGGATAGCGCACGATTCCGTGCAGGATTTCTGGTTGGTGGTGGGAGCCAGCAACTCAATGGTGGCATTGTGAAATGGCTTGCTGCCGGTATTGGTCACGGCATGCACAAGTCCGGCAGGGCTGAACCTTACGTCGCCATCTTTGAACGTTACAGGCACAGGCTGCGCGCCTTCCCTGACGTTCATGATTTGGGCGTCACCGACCGAAACAGACAGATAATCATGGCCGTGGCGGTGCATTAAAGTCGACTTTCCTGGGTCCACTGATACCGCGAAAACGCGGACGAACAGGTTGTCCAGCACCTTGTGATGGCTGGGTTCAGATGTAATTTCCACGGGCGCTTGCGCCTGCTGCGTCCAAGCGGTCAAGGCAAGGATGACGAACAACGTAAAGATTGAGAGGCTTCTCATAACTAGAGACATTTTAGACTCGAGTGCCAGGAATGGAAACGAAAGAAATACGGTGACGATACAGTTTGAATCTGTTTCAAACGCAAGGTCCCTCACCCCTACTCGCGCGCTGATCTGCCCATTCACGCCAAAGACGGGCGAGAATGGGGGCCCGAAAGCACGCGCTCGTTTACGGAGTTCGGGATGACGATCCTAATATTTCAAATTTTTACTGCTACCGAAATACAGAGAGAGTGCTGCCTGACTTCAGCGATGAGAGGATCTGAGGTTACGAAATCCGGGGAAGGCCGCGCCGCAAGTCTCTGCCAATGCGCCGCTGGTGCCAGAGCCGCAGTGGCCGGGAATAATTGATAATGCCAAAGGCCGCAATCGCCGCCATGAGCAGCACGCTGCTGATAATCAGAAAAACACGCGCAGCGCCGGTTTGCGCCACTTGCAGAATGACCAAAGCATTGCGCGGCGTTAACAGCATTGAGGCCGCAAGCGCCAGCATGCCGATCCCGGCCAGCAGGCCGGTAATGTTCTTGGCCCAGCGTCCTGTAGCGTGATAGTCGGCGAAAAGGTTGAATCCATAACGGATCAACCCGGCTATGACAACGAAATTAGCAACAATCGCGATCCAGGATTTTGCGTCCATCACTGTGGTTGGACGCACTGGGGGCGATTGGGGTTGTGATCCAGGTCTGAGCAACCTTAGAAATTCTGACCTTAGAAACCGACTTAGAAAACTGGCCTTAGAAAACCAGGAACTTTTTCTTCTTCTTGACCGGTTTTCCGGGACGACTGGCTTCTGTATTGGCCGCGGCCACGATCGTAGGCTTGTTGGCTTGATTCGGACTTGCGCCTGAATCAATAAATCCCGGCTTGATGTCAATATAGGCTTGCTCGCGGAGTTTGGTGAGGAAGGCGCGGGCCGCAGGCTCCAAACGCTCAGTGTAAATCGCTTCCCGGATACGTTCAGAAATTTCCTTCAAGGGCGGCACACCGGCCGGCCGATGGCCCGTTACCTTCAGGATGATAAAGCCCTGCCGGGTACGAATGACATCTGTGGTGTCTCCCGCCTTGAGCGAGAATGTTTTTTCTTCCAGGTCTTTGGCAAGCTCGCCGCGCTTAAAGTTGCCCAGCATTCCACCCTGGGAAGCAGTGGGACCGTCAGAGCTCTTCTTGGCCAGATCCTCAAATTTGGCGCCTTTGCGTAACTGTTCCAGAAGCTGTTTGGCTTTGGCCTCAGCTTCAGCTACTTTGGCCGGATCTTCAGGGAGCGGCTTGTCCTGAGCGGCGCCCGGTTTGTCTTTGTCCTCTACGTTCTGTTTTGAGGGTTGCGTGGCAACCATGATCTCGCTCAGGCCTACTTCTTCCGGGCCTTCCAGTTCCTTCTGGTGCTTGTCATACCAGTCTTGAATGTCTTCATTGCTGATGTGGAGCTTGGCCCCCACTTCCTGGCCTATTACCTGCTGCGTGACAGCGCCAATGCGAATCTGCTCTTTAAAGTCTTCATAGGAAACGCCCTGTTTCTGCGCTTCTTTTTCCAGGTCATCGATGCTGGCCAGATTCATCTGCTGCCGCAACTGGTTGAGCCTTTTCACCACCTCAGTCTCACCGGTAATGCCCAGGTCCTTGCCGCGCTGGAGAAGCAATTGCTGATCAATCAGATCGCGGAGAATGTCATTTTGCGCTTTGGTCCATTTTGTCTGCCAGTCAGAGGGAAACCGTTGTTTCAACTCTTCCAGGTTGGTCTGCTTGGCCTTTTCAATGTCAGCGCGAGTGATGATCTGGTCATCAACACGGGCAATAATTTCGTCCACAATGTTGTCAGCGCGAACAGCCACAGCAACCAGAACGAATGCAGACGCAAGCAAAGACAGTCTTTTGAGCATTTTGAAGAACCTTCTACCGCGGAACTTGGGGCTATATGGGCTTATTTTAGCAGCGGACAGACCAATGCAGCCACTTCAAAGAACGATGCCTGCCGCTATTGTTGCGGTTTTTTCTTCTTGTTCAGCAGCCCGCCCAGAACGCCCTTCAGGTCAGGTTTCTGGCCCTGCTGCGCATCACTCTTGTTACCGCCCTTGTTTCCCTGGACGGCTTGCAGCAAACTCTCCTGGAGATTGCCTTTCATGGCCTCGCCCAATGCGGGGCGGAACTCAGGATTCGACGTCTTGCCCTGAATCAGGAAAGGCAGCCCGCTACTCTGCGCCCCGGCAGAGAGCCCGGTAAGGCTGCCCACCAGATTATTGGCGCCTCCGGAAAGCTTGAGCAGCATTTTGAAGTTGAGCGAGTTATCGCCGCCAATTACACCATTACCGGTGACCATTCCGAGTGATGGCACATCAAGCACGATATTGTCGGCACGAATTCCCTCAGGCGCAACGCGCAAAGCGGAGCTGAAGGTCTGGATCAGTGTGTCCGTGCTTCCCTTGCTACCGGTAAATGCGGCGATGGCGCCGAGCTTGGAACCAAGATTAAAGCCGGAGAGACGAGTACCGGTGATGTTCAGCGGACCGGTAATCACCAGGCGATCCAGCGGACCTTGCGCAGTAAGGTCCATGTTGATATTGCCACCCTGCAACGAAGCTCCTGACGGCATGATCACACCAAACGCCGGCAGCAGACCTTGAACATCGTTCACCGCCATGTCCTTGCCCCGGATCTTCAGATTGGCGAGCATGTCAGCGCCTTTGGCATTGAGAGTGCCGCTGGCATTGGTCAGGCTGTTTCCGGTGTGCAGGTTCGCGTCAATGGTGCCAGTTTCAGAATCGAGCCCGTAATCAGATTTGTAGTCAAGAGCAACCGGCTGTTTGGCAGGTTGTCCGCCCTTGATCACACGCAGGTTCGTGGCTTTGGCCTTGCCTTCAGAATGCAAATGATGACCGTCTGACTTCACCTGGCCGTCAAAATCCAGAGCGCCGCCCAGTCCGGAGCTGGAATCAATAAAACCAGTCGAGCCCAGGTCAACATTCTTGAGCGTGATTTTGGCATTCAGGGGGCTCTTGGCGGAATCGCCGGGATTGAGCGGGCCGGCTTGCCCTTCCAGATCAAGCGAGCCGCCGCCCGGCATCGCCACGGAAAGAGTAAAAGGCATTGCGCTCTGGGCGGAAATGTTGTGCGCCACCAGGTTTACATTCTGGTAAACACTCTCTTTCCCTGCGGCATGGCCGCTGGTGTTACCCACGCGCACCGTTCCATCCACAATCTGAAACTTGTCCACGGACACATCCGGTGCTGATTTTCCTGAGGGTTCTGGCGCCGCCTTCTGCGTAGTGCTGCCGAGCGTTGAGTAATTCCATTTACCTGCACTGTTCTTGAGCAGGGTGATCTCCGGCTTCTGCACCGCAATCGACGTGACTTTGAGCTGCTTGGAGAAAATCAGCGGCAGCAGCTGCACACCAACCTTGACCGAAGACGCGCGCAGGAACGGGCCCTTGTTAAAAGCAGGATCATCAGCAATGGAGATATCGCTGGCGGTTGCGCCTCCACTGAAGATGGAAGCATCCAGCTTGCCGATGTGGACAGAACGGTTGAGTGCTGCGGAGAGCTTTTTTTCCAGGTCAGGACGGAAACTGTCTACATTGATAAACAGCGGAACCAGAATAACGAGGAGCAAAAGAACTCCGACAACGATCCCGGAGATGACGAGCAAACGCTTCATGGAGAAATGCTATCAGAAAGCCATTTAAATAGATGTTATTGACACGGCAGTTGGTTTGCTTGAGCATACCAGCTTATGGGGACAAAGCATTTTTTGATCCTGGCGGTCTGCATCGCCCTGTCGGCGGTGGCGCTGGCGCAATCAGACCAGCCAGTAAAGCAGCGCGTACGCGTATCTCCCGGTGTGTCCCAGGGGCTGAAAACTCACGATGTGACGCCCCAATATCCCCATGAAGCCAGGGAAAAAGGAATTCAGGGTGATGTGATTCTGGGAGCAACCATTGACGAAAAAGGGAACGTAGCCGCCCTTAAGTTGTTGCAAGGCGATCCCATTCTGGCTAAGGCCGCAATCGAAGCCGTAAAGCAATGGAATTCAGGCCCTACCTGCTGAACGGAGAGCCGGTGGAAGTTGAAACCACGATCAAGGTCCAGTTTCACATGAGATGATTCGGGAGCCCTACATCATGAAAAGATTCTTCACAGCTACTGTGATCGCCGGATTATTGGGTTTTGCCAGCTTTGCCATCGCACTTCCGCAAACAACCGGTAGTTCCACCGGTCCAGCGATGGCTGGCATGGAAGATGGCTCAATTCTGTATGCCGAGCTATCCAAGACCGTGGATGCCAAAAAGGCCAAAGTCGGCGACCCCGTAACTGCCCAACTCCTGGCTGATGTGGTTGCCCGTGGCAAGATTGTCGTGCGTCGCGACTCGAAGCTGATTGGGCATGTCACGGAAGCGCAGCCGCGCAGCAAGGAGAATCCGGAGTCGCGCCTGGGTATTGCTTTCGACAAAATCATCGTCAAGGGCGGCCAGGAAGTATCTATCCGTTCCACACTGCTTGCGCTACGCCCAGCCCCTCGACTAACTTTCGACGTGCCTAGCGCGCCTTCTCCGCCAGGAGTTAACCCGGCCGCAGGGCCTGGGCCGGAAAAACATTATCCTTCGCCCAAGGGCCCCTCGCCGAAGATGAATGGCTCCTTGAACGGCGAACTACGAACACGTGATCAGGAGATGTCAGGACTTGGGGCGACTGATATCGACGGGTTGAGTTTGAGCTCTCATGCCGGAAACTTACCTGTAATTGTCTCAATTGAACGTACAGTAAAGCTGGAAAGCGGAGTAAGACTCGAATTGCGCGTGATTGACGCAGGCCAGTAACAGCGCCTTACTCAGGTTCCGTAATTTTTCTTGAGATAGTTCGTCATCTCCGCTTCCAGTTCGGCATAGCCGGCATGGATAGTGCTGCGCAACGCTGATTCCACGCTCTGCCCTTCTCCCAGCTTCTGCAACAATCGCGCCAGGTCGCTCATGCCATAAGTCGCGCGGATGTACTCAGCCGCAGCCAGGCTTTCTGCGTAAGCCACTGAAGCTTCCGCGGAGCTATACCCCTGAAACTCTCCTTCCAACTGATTCAGCGGGACCTGCCGGCCTGAGGCGTAGAGAGCAGCCAGCCGCGGGCCGATAGCGCCAGTCGTCATGCCCTGCTCGAGCTGCGCAATTCCTTCATTGAGCCAGCTTGGCGCGCGGTTATGCGTGATCTGCGCGACGAACGAATGAGTCAGCTCATGGCGTAATACCTGCGCCATCTCCTGCGTCACGGCCTTTACGCCGGAAATAGGAATGCGGATCTTGCCGTCGTTCAAAGCAGAGGTCCACGCAGCCGCGTGCGTCACATCAAAGAACGCCTGGTCTGTATAAAGCGAGACGTAAATATTTCTGGGCGTTATGCCCAGGTCGTTGCTTAGATCACGGTAGTCGCCTTCAAGGATTTCGAGTACCTGCGCGCGGAGCGTGTCCGCCGCCTGTGACCCTTCATAACGTAGCGTGAAATGGCTGCTCTCCTGCTGGCGGAAGTCAGCTTCAGTCCGCGATTCCCGCTCCACCTTGTCCAGCAACTGGCGCGCCCGGTCGTCAGGACGAAGCTGCAACGATTTTTTCAGCGCGGCAATCGCTTCACGGTTGTGGTCATTCTTGTAGTAGGCATAACCGAGCAGCAGAAATGCGTCTGCCGATTGCGGACTGGCCCTTGTCGCCTCTTGCGCGCGGAGCAGCGCTTCGTCCGCTCTGCCCAGCTGGAGCAATACGGCAGCGTAGTTTTCCAGCAGGACGCCATGATCGGGCAGAAAAGCCAGCGCGGCCTGCAAGTACCGTGCTGCGGCGGAATAATTGCGGCGTTTCTCCTCAAAGTTGGCGGCAATGGAGTTAGCGGAAGCAGATTGCAGAGCGTTGTTTTCGCTCTCGATCATCTTCAGAGCGCCTGTATCCACAGCGCCGTTGCGGATCACGCGCGCGGCCAGATCGCCTGAACTGGCCATCTCTTCATGCGCCGGAGGCGCTTCCGTGGCGCCCGCTGCCCGCGCCGGCGAAGGTAAAACTACAGGCCCTTTCTCTATGCGTACAACAATCGATTTTGGAATCGTCAGCGTGTTGTCGCCAATCGTGTATTCCACGCGGCCGTTGCGTTCCTGGGCAAAATCGGCCTGGATGCGGTCGCCGTTTTTCAGCACGATCGTGTCCGCGCACGCCGCGGCGCACAAGACGATAGAGACGCAAAATGTAATAATCGATTTCAAGCGAAAAAAGTCTAAGCGATTATGGCATGTCTATGAAGCGTGTCCTCATCCTGCGAGTAACGAAGGTACTATTGCTGGTCTCCCTCCTGGGTTCCGTCCTTGGGGGCATGAATGCCTTGGGCCAGTCGTCAGATCAGTCCCCAAGCCAATCGGCCGCGCCCGCCTCCGGCGCGGTGGCGCTCTATCGTGATCTCCTCAACCCTTCGTTTGACGCCAAAGATGTTTACCAGGTCCGCGATGTCTCCATCCTGCTTGAGGACCTGCACATCTCCATCAGTGACGGCACCATGGCCTTCATGCGTGAGGTCAACGGGCACGTTACTGGCGCGGTCTTTGAAGGCGTGGGTGAAGTGCTTCTTGTTCCCCCCAACCGCGCTGAGCGCACTTCCCTGGCTCTCTTTACCGGTTCCGCCGTTCTGGAGCAACGTTTTCAATCGGCCTACTTCCGCTTCTCAGATGACAAAGTGGTGGAAGAGCTGCGCTCTGGTTTCCGCGGCCATGCAGAAGATGCGCAGGAATTCGTGACTCGCTGGCAGGAACCGGCACTGCTTCTGGCCCGCGGTGACGCGCTCCCCATTCTCCAGGCCATGACGAGCACCCGTGAAGCCGCTTCGCGCTTCCTGCACCTGCGCATCGGCGGAACCTCAGCGGGAATCATTGACGTGTTCTTTGATGCCAGCGCTCCCGAGCAGATCAGCGTGGCCCAGGCCAATATCATCGATAACGCAACCTTCCTTGATACATGGACGTCATTCCCTATGCGTTCCAGCCGCCAGGCTGCTGGTGAAGAAGACCCGGCAACTCGCGCCAGCTTTGATATGTCTGACTATCAGTTGCGCGTCAAGGTGCAACCGCCAACTGACTTGAGCGCTGACGCCGAATTCACTCTCATCCCTCACCGCTCCGGCCAGCGGACCGTGGTCCTGGAACTGTCGCGCTACCTCAAACTCGCTGAAGTTCGCGTCAACGGCGCGCCTGCGGAGTTCATCCAGAATGAAGCTATCAGCGGCAGTGATCTCTCACGCCGCGGCGACGATCTCATCGGCGTGGTCATGCCCGCGCCGCTCGAAAAAGGCCATCCGGTAAAACTGTCTTTCAAGTACTCCGGTCCGGTGATGTTCAGCGCCGGAGGCGAGCTGATCTACGTGGGCGCTCGCGGCACATGGTATCCAAATCTTGGTCCCTCCTTTTCTATATTTGACCTCACGTTTGAATGCCCCAGTGACTGGTCAGTGGTTGGTACGGGCAAACAGGTTTCCAGCACCGTGGCTGAAGGCAAACGCACCACCCGTTTCATTACGGAAAAGCCGATTGGCCGTGCCGGTTTCAACCTGGGCAAGTTCGTCGCCGCCACATCCACCGCGGGCAAAGTGGAAATCCACGCCTATGGCGCCAAAAACGTGGAGCAGGCGCTGGCTGGCGCCGAAGCGCGCATGGGCAAGAAACCTGATCCCGGCCGGGAAGCCCAGCAGATCGCCGACCAGGCAGCCAACACCGTGGAATTTCTATCCGCTGAACTCGATCCCTTCCCTTACTCCAACCTGGAAATCACCCAGCTTCCCGGTATGTTGAGCCAGTCATGGCCGGGGCTGATCTATCTTTCCAGCACCGCCTTTCTCTCGCCAGATGAGCGCCGCGCCATCGGCGTGCGCGATCCTTATGTAGAGCTACTGCTGAGCCGGCTCATGCTGTCGCATGAAACCGCGCACCAGTGGTGGGGTGACGCCGTGGACTGGGTCAGCTATCGCGACGAATGGATCGTTGAGGCCCTGGCCAACTACAGCGCGCTCGTCATGCTGGAAAAACAGCATCCCGGCGATATGAAGACCGCGCTGAACTATTACCGCGGCGAGCTGCTGCGCGAAACCAAAAACGGAATCATCGCTGACGCCGGTCCGGTCACTCTGGGCCGCCGTCTCACCTCGTCAAAATTTCCAGACGCCTATGAGCGCGTGATCTATGGCCGGGGCACATGGCTGATCCACATGCTGCGCACCATGCTGCATGAAGCCGGAGGCGGCAACAGTGACGCGGTCTTCTTTGCGGCGCTCAAAGGTCTGCTGGCCGGGGCGCCCAACCACAAGATCTCCACCTTGGACCTGCAACGCGCCTTTGAGCAGGTAATGCCCGCCTCTCTGGGCTATGAAGGCAAGAAGTCGCTCGACTGGTTTTTTGATAGCTGGGTCAACGGCGACTCCATCCCGCAGTTCTCGCTGGAGAATGTTCGTATGGTCCCGGCCGCTGGCAAGCTGAAGGTGACCGGCACAATCCAGCAGGCCAATGCCGCCCGCGATATGGTGACCGCCATTCCCCTGTATGCCCTGGACGCTACCGGTAAATCGCGCTTCCTGGCTTTTATCTTTGCTGACGACGCCAAAACTGAATTCACCCTGACCGCTCCCGCTGGTACAAAACAGGTCATCTTGGATCCGGAAGAGACGCTGTTGAGAAGGTAACGCTTCATAGCCGCGTCCTTTGTGGTTCAAGGTTTTGCCTTTCCGATCACGTCAGTCCTCATTCAGTCCACATCCCTTTCTGATCCGCGTTCATCCGTGTTGATCCGCGGTAAGGTTTTGCCTTTGCGATCGCCAGATCACGGCAATCACCCAATCACCATAGCTCCCATTGCTTTACCAGTTGGCTCAGTTCCAGTACCTGCAAGTGCGGTGGACAGTCTTTCCAGTTGTGCCGCCAGCACACGATCAAATCGCATTTATCCGGATCGTGGCGGTGATCTTTGAAGTTGCGGCTTTCGTATTCAAACTCGATCCTGAAATGCTGCCAGCGTCCGGGCTCCACTTCAATCTTGGCTTCGCAGTCGGGAAAGCCCGCCTGCACCGATTCAATTACAAAACCCAGCTGCCGGCAGATCATGCTAAACAGCACCATCACTCCCATTTCGTTCACCGGCTCATAGGCCAGCCCAGGCATCCTGGTCGGCGCGCCTAGCAGCGGACGATCGTTGAGCGCGCGGCGTGGAAAACAGGCGGCACCTATCCACGGAGCAACGGCCCGCGGAGCAACGACCCACGGAAGAGCGGAGGGCGCCAGTTCAGCTACAAAAACCGCCAGCATGGTCGCCGTCACACATTTTTTGCCCAATAGCGGCTGTGGAAGCGGGCTTCCAACCCCGGCAGGCTCTCTAAGTTGTTGCGTCTCCCAACCTGCAACGGGTTGGCGCGTCTCCCGGCCAACTCCTGGCCCGCGCATGTTCTCGTTCCCTGGCGCCAGAGCTTGGGTTGCCGCAGCCGATTCCCTGGCGCGTGCCTCGAACGCCGCTCTCGCCTCCTTGTACAATGCCAGCACCGTGGATGTACCCTGCTGCGGGATCGGGCCCCGCCGGATCTTCTCCACCACATCCGTCCAGTCGCCCACAAGTCCTCCGGCGGCAAAAAATCTGGCAAACTCCGCCGGAACGTTCGCCCATCTTTCAAAACGTGCCGAGAAGCAGTCGGGTGAATAGCTTCCAGCCTCTCTATATTGACTCCGCGATGGCACCGCGCCTATCTGGCGTACCACCTTGCCCCAGTCCTCCAGCAGCGCTGCCGCTTCCACTCTCACGCCTTGCTGGCTTGGCTTCAGCCCCGCGGCGCGTACGGCATTGCAATATGTGCCAAAGCGCCCCGTTACCTGCCAGACACTGATGCCGCTGAGCGGGCTGAACTCACGGCTTCTGGGCACGTGGCCCAGCTGGCGCGCTGCCTCCTGAATCGCCGCGATAATCCCTTCTTTGCTTAGCCGCCTGGCTTTGCTCGTTGGTTTAGCTTGTGGCATCCGCATATCCTCGCAAAAAAATTGCTAGAAAACCGCTTTAACGTTGAGTCGGGAAACTTACATGCTCTCCGCTCGAGCTGTCCCTTTTCGATCTGTCATAGCGTTAAGTCAGGGAACTTGCATGCTCGCCGTTCGAGCTATCCCTCTTCGATCTGTCATCTTGAGTGAGGCGCGCGTGAAGGCGCGCGCGAGCCGAAAGATCCCGACAACGGCTGCGGCTTCCATGCAGATTCAAGGCATTCTCTCAAGGCTCTCAAGTATCCTGCCAACGAACATAAGGTCCCTTCGCGCCAGCCACCCAATCCGCCACGCCTCAGACTACGAATAGAACAAGTGCGACTAAAAAGAGCCCGAAAAGACACACCTCTCTCCGGCATCCCAACCTAATTTGGCTCAAAGAGGCCTTAAAGCGGCTCCTCAAGATCCAAAGACGGCTTCTGTAAAGCGGTGCAAAAAGCTAAGGGTTAATAAGCAGGACTTGGAACAAAGTCTAAGAACAGCAGGGTTACAGGTGGCCCCAAAAACTAGCCTGCTAGCCTCGCAGGCCGTTTATTTTATAGCACGAATAAACTACGAATACAAGCACTTTTTGTAGTTATCTGGTCAAGAACGCTAAAAAGCTTTGCTGTTAACTTTTTGGCAATTTTTGGCAATGTGGCAATATTGGCGATCCATCTCGGAGTCCGATAACTAGCGGCTGATCGTGCTTTCTAAAAAAAAATCCAACGCTCCCGCGGACCACGCACGTTGTTGCTCAGGAAACCGATCCATTCCCGCCACGTCGCGGCAGGATTGTCTTGACAAATGCAGGAGCCAGAAACATGTCGTGAGCTGGTAAATTCCCAAGTCCCGCCAGGGGACGACCCGAGAATAGCCCGGTACGTTTCTGAGGCGCGCTTGCGCGCTGAAGAATAAGTGCCGGGTAAGCTGAAACAATTCCCTCCTCGCTGCCACAGGCCCACGCGCAGCCAAAGCGGAGTGCGCTAAAAAGCCGGATGATAAGGTATCTATTTCCCGCCCTTTGTACAAAACGCGAAGGAACAGGTCACCCCGCTTGTCTCTGATGATTGAATAAAAACAACGACAAGTCTGGGCACCCGGCGCACTCTCTCGCAACTGACCCACCACCCCTTCAGGGCGGAACAAGTCCGCCCTATCGGGCCAGAAACACCAATCGTTTCAGGTTGCGGGTTCAGCGTTCGGATTTCTCGGCTCACTGTGGATGGGCGGCCATTCTTTGATCGTGTCCGTGTCCCATCGTTTTAGCTTGAGAAGCGCGGCGCTAAGGACCAAAGCCGGTTCAAACCGAAGTGAGAGCTGGGTGCGGTCGTGGAAGAGGATGGCAATGGTGTTTTCATCGGGTGAGGTATAGAAACGCACTCGTTGTACCATCCGGCCTTTCATCTGCGGAAACTCCACAATCCTGCGGCCCGGCAGTCCTCGCTCCTTCAGGTCAAATTCTTTGCCGGGCTCGGGGCGTTTTGGCAGCTCGGACACGATCTCCACCTTTGGAACTCTCAGGCTTCGTCGTGACCTTTTGCTTTTGTTGCTGGGCCTTGTTTTAGATTTGGTCTTGGGTTTGGTCTTGCTCTTAGCAGGCTTCATAGGCAGCCTGCTTTCTCAGACATGAAAGAGCTTACCGCTGATTTTCGCGGATAACCGCGGATTCTGTTGAGATGGTTCAGGGGCTGAATGCCGAGTGCTGATGGCTGAGTGCTTGCAACAAGTTGCACCCAAAAGGCGGGACGTGTAGCTTCAATCACAGCCATATTGCCTCCCTTAAGGCGATTTGGTTAGGGCGCGTTCGGTGTGACTAGCACCGGGCGCTGCCCGTTATGGTTTTACTTCTTCTTCGTTTTGCGAGGCACGGGCGATTTCGCCTGTGCCTTTTGTTTCTCCCGGAGCTTTGAGTAACGAGTTTTCCTGCCGTTGGCGATCTTGGGTAGGAGTTCCCGGAGCCTCGCAATTTCAGGCTCGGTCCAGACGTGGACTTTCCGGCCGCCTACGTCAATAATCTGCGGCGCGGGTACCTTTTTCTCCGCAATATAGCGACTCAGAGTCTTGATCCCAATTCCGAGACGCTTAGCGACTTGGCTTGTTGAAAATGTACTCAATCAGACCTATCGTGTCAGATTAATGAATGGCTGTCAAGGCTGAATGCGGCAAAAATAACGAATTGCAGTTGCAAGCAAATGACTCTACAATCCGCAACATGGGAAAATCACCATCCCCAATCCTTCCACTTCCGTTCCCCGAAGGAAGTGCAGAGAATGCAAACGGCAACTCTCGAAAACGGAAATTGATTGCTTTTGGCTGGTACGGGGGGAAATTTAGCCACTTAACGTGGCTCTTGCCACTGCTCCCCCAATGCCATCACTATTGTGAGCCCTTTGCAGGATCAGCAGCGGTGCTGTTAAATAGGCAGCCGTCTGCGGTTGAAACGTACAATGACGTGGATGGGGAAGTCGCAAATTTCTTCCGTGTATTACGCGAGGAGTCTGGCGAGTTGATTAAACGCATTGGGCTTACGCCGTTCTCGCGCGAGGAGTTCTCCAGAGCGTGCACGATCTCTGCAAGCATCGACCCTCTTGAGAGAGCACGGAGATTTTTCGTTCGCGCGAGACAAGTGCGTACAGGGTTGGCACAGACCGCGTCGTTGGGCCGCTGGGCAAATTGCAAAAACACGAGTCGCGCGGGAATGTCCGGCGTGGTTTCACGTTGGCTCGGCAGCGTCGATGCGCTTCCAGCAATAGCCGAAAGGCTCTTGCGAGTTCAAATCGAAAACCGTCCGGCGATAGAAGTGATCCACTTATACGACGACAAGCGCACTCTGTTCTATTGCGATCCTCCCTACCCGCACGAGGCACGCGGGGATTCAAAGGCATATGGCTTCGAGATGACCAATGAAGAGCACAGACGATTAGCGGACGTGCTCAAGACTGCAAAGGGCAAAGCGGCAATTTCAGGTTATCGTTGCCCGTTGATGGACAAACTCTACTCCACATGGCGTCGTATTGACGCCCCGGCTAAGAAATGTCATTCCGTTAAACAGACTCGGGCTGAAGCCCTGTGGTTAAATTACTGAACAAATGGCGGAGATAGACCACGAAACGGCACAAGATGTGCTCGATCAAGCGTTTAACGGAGTGGAAGAAGCACTGCACCGCGGGGTTCAGTTCATGCTGGAGGGTGAATTACAGCCCCACTTGCAAGCTCTTTTCACAAGCAACACGCAAGCCTACCGCGAAGTATTATTAGGCTGCCTGCTCGCCCGGCTGCAAGATAAAACCATCGACATCCGCTTGCCATATGTTAATCAGGGGGCTGCTGCCTACAATGCCCGAGATCTGGACGAGGTCGTC
This sequence comes from Terriglobia bacterium, assembly GCA_020072585.1. Lineage (GTDB taxonomy): Bacteria > Acidobacteriota > Terriglobia > Terriglobales > Acidobacteriaceae > Angelobacter. Next base: position 260,775 of record JAIQGL010000004.1, read on the forward strand.
GTCAACCCGTTTTTGAAGACTAAGCAGATTCCGAGTTCTAAGGGCCCCTTCCTGAACGTCTTCCGGCGCGGCGTGAAGTTTGAACCGGCTACCCGAGGAGGTTTGAGAGACAAGCGTGGTTATGACTCTTTCTTGGTCTTGGTCAACCGCGTTGCGCAAATTTCAGATGACGCATACCTTAATGCGATGCTCAAGGCGGTTCTAGCGCGATTTCTCGAATTACGTGAACAGTCCCATATTGCAGTTGCCCGCGTGCATAAACTTAGCTTGCCACAAATTAGCTCGCTGATGAATGGTGTGCTTCGGATACAAAGTGGTGGGCGATTTCCCGTGTTTCTCGTTGTTGCCACTTTCAGGTCACTAAACGAAGCATTCAACCTCGGTTGGACGATTGACTATCAAGGAATCAATGTTGCTGATGCAGCTTCTGGCGAAGCGGGAGATATCACCGTAAGGCGCGGGAATGCAATTGTGATTGCTGCCGAGGTTACCGAACGGGTCGTCGAAAGATCGAGAGTCGTCTCGACATTTACAACGAAGATCGCGCCTCTAGGAATTCAAGACTATCTTTTTTTTGTAAAGGAAGCTGCCCCGGACGCTTACACGCAAGCTCATCAGTACTTCTCTCAAGGGCACGACGTAAATTTTCTCAGCATAAAATTATGGATATTGGACATACTTGCAACTGTAGGTGTTCAGGGCCGAGCTCATTTTGTTCGGCATCTGGTTGACATGCTAAGCGAGCCAGATGTCCCGCGGCAAATGAAAGTCGGCTGGAATGATCTGATATTACAACTTACATCTAGCTAACAACTTTTGATCGGGTTAAAGGACGCCCTTATGCGCAAGACCATACTCTCCCTGATCCTCATAGTTCCCTTGTTCGCCGCGGCCCAGGCCACCCCGGCGCCGAACACTCCGCAGAAGTTCAAGCTGCCGGCCTCACCCAAGACCGTGGCCTGGGGCTATTACGACGCAGCCGCGCCGCCGGTGCTGCGCATACACTCCGGTGACACCGTGGTGTTTGACACGCTGATCACCAACAGCCCCACCGGACTGGAAAGGGCCGGCGTCCCTCCGGAGCAGGTGGAGCAGAGCCTGCGCGATGTTTACAAGGAAGTAACCAACAAAGGCCCCGGCGGCCACATCCTGAACGGGCCGGTCTTTGTGGAAGAAGCCGAGCCCGGAGACACTCTGGAAGTCCGCATACAGAAAATCGATCTGGCCATTCCTTACGCCTACAACGCCTTCGGTCCCACACGCGGCTTTCTGCCGGAGGATTTTCCTTATCGCAAGATGAAGATCATTCCCCTGGATAAAGACCGCATGATCGCCAAATTCGCGCCCGGCATTGAGGTCCCTTTGCATCCATTCTTCGGCAGTATGGGTGTGGCCCCGCCGGAAGGCTTTGGCCGCATTGACAGCGCTCCGCCCAGCCTGCACGCGGGCAACATGGACAACAAGGAGCTCGTTGCCGGCGCAACGCTCTTTCTGCCCGTTCATGCAAAGGGCGCATTGTTTGAGATCGGCGACGGACATGCCGGACAGGGCAACGGCGAAGTGGACATCACCGCGCTTGAAACTTCGTTGATCGGCACGCTTGAGTTCGTCGTGCACAAAGGGACGGGCCAGAAATATCCACGCGCGGAGACGCCCACGCATTACATCAGCATGGGCTTTCATCCAGAGCTGCATGAAGCCACCCGCATTGCCGTGCGTGAGATGATCGACTTTCTGGTCAGCGCCAAGCACCTCAGCCGCGATGACGCTTACATGCTCACCAGCGTGGCCGGAGACGTGGACATTACGGAACTAGTCGACGGCAACAAGGGCGTGCACGTGATGCTGCCGAAAGCTGTTTTTGTGAAGTAGTTTTACCCCAGCAGATGTCTAGTCTTGTACAGAGGTTACCTTCGTAACCTCTTGTTTTTTCTATAGTTATTTCTATCAGCGGTATGATTCCCCATCCCCCAAAGCAGTGCCTACAAGGGAGCGGAAAATCATGTCCAATACCACCCTGGGAGCAGGGACAAAGAAAGAAACGGTCTATAGCGGTCCCGGTCCACAAGCGAAGCAAGCCCCGAACAGCAGCGCGGCTTCTAACGGCATGCCGCCAGGCACCACCGGAACTATGTATACCGGTCCAACCGGCGGAACCGTTTACAACGGTCCCGGAACCAGCGGTGTCGCTTCCAATCCAGCGCAGCAGAACACGCCTGCGCGGCCCGTTCAGGCAGCGCCCAGCACGGGCGGAGCCAAAGGCGGCATGACATTTTTTCTTATCGCTGGCTTCTCCGCAATCAATACCTTGCTCATACTTGCCAGCGCGCCGTTCGTGCTTGCCATCGGTCTGGCCGCCACCAGAGTGCGCGCAGGTGGCGACCTTGGTCCCGTGTTGCTGCTGAACGCCGTGGCTATTGGCGCGTTTGTCGCCATCGGCATTTTTGCCATGAAAGGGAGCAAGGCTGCAATCCTGGTTGGCCTCCTGCTTTACAGCGGAGACACCGTGCTCTTGCTGCTCTCCGAAAATGCCGCTCTTCATCTACCGTCTATCATTGTCCATGGAATCTTTCTCTTCAGCATCTTCAAGGCTTTCAAGCAACTGGAAAGCTAAAGACTCGCAAGCAAAGTTTCGCAACAATCTGCTTCAGCAAGGGCCGCGCTACGGTGCGGCCTTCTCTTTTGCAACCCTTCTTTTTGTAATCTTCTTTTTGTAATAATGAAGCAAGGCAGACTACCGCCAGAGAGGAACGAAGATGAAACTCCTGGTTCGCTGGCTTATTAACGCCGTATCTCTGGTGATTGTGGCCCACTTTGTTCCCGGTTTCAGGGTCGATGGGTTCGTGGCCGCGCTGATCGCCGCTCTCGTGATTGGGTTTGTGAACTCCACGCTCGGCCTGCTGCTCAAGCTCCTGACCTTCCCTTTGACAATCGTGACCTTTGGATTTTTCCTGATCGTGATCAATGCGATCATGCTCAAGATGGCGGCATCCATCACGCCCGGCTTCGCGGTGCTGAACTGGACAGCGGCCTTCATCGGCGCCATTCTTCTGAGTGTTGTCTCCTGGTTCCTGCACTGGCTGATCAAAGACGATCGCCGCATGGAGCGCAGAGGCTAACTGGTTTCGCGCAGCGTCTTCAGTACCGCGTGCACATCGTTCTGCTGAAACAGCCGGATCGCCGCAATTCCTGCCGCACCAGCTTGCAGGCACTCCCGCGCGTTCGCAAGAGTGATGCCGCCCAGCGCAAGCACCGGCATGGGAGACTGCGCTGAGTCCGCTCGATGGCATACACGGCGCAACTGCTCCAGGCCTTCGCGGTTCGCCGTTCCACTTTTTTGCCCGGGCTCAAATTTTTTCTTGAATTTTTCAAAGACTGGCGCAAACACGGCAAAGTCAGCGCCGTGCGCTTCTGCACTGGCGACGTCAGCAGCAGAATGCGCTGACACGCCAATGACCGGTTCGCTGATGCCTGCTCGCGCAAACATGGCGCGCGCCTCACTGGCATGGAGGTCATTGCCGGGCAGATGGACTCCATGGGCGCCGCATGCCAGCGCAACATCTGTCCGCGAATTAATCAGCAGACGCGTGGACGAGCCGCCCAGAGCAGCCATCGCCTTCCATGCCAGCTTTTCTAGTTCACGCAGGTTCAGATCTTTTTCGCGCAGCTGGATCATGTCCACTCCGGCGGCCGCACACTCGGCGATTTTTTCCAGCAGCCGGCGTTCCTGCTCCCCGCCATCGCCCGGAAACTGGCTGCGGTCCGTAATGTAGTAAAGCTGCGCTGCCATTGGTCTGTCATTGTAAATTCTCTGTGCCGCAAGGACCGTGCTGAGATCAAGCACGTGGAAAAGAAGATGGAAGAGATGGACGAGAAAGCCGCCTGACCTCAGCATCACTGGGCGGAGCTCGCTAACATTGCTCCTTTTCTCGCGTCGAACAACTCGAGTGTCCCATGCCCTGAGTATTCCTTTCGTATCAACGGCAAGCTGCGCACAGTTGCCAGGACAAGAGGTTACAACGCAGATGATGACTCGACGAGAAGCAGTGCGCCTGTTGGGTTCGGCCTCAGCCGGAGCGTGGTTTGCGGCAGCGCAGATCGGTCTCAATTTTTCGATTGCGCCAAAAGCCCTTGCCGCGGCAGCAAAAGATAATTCCACTCCTCCACTCGCGCCCGGGACTCCTCTGTCGCCCCAGAGGACGGCTCTTATTGAAGCGTTTAAAAAACAATCCGAGGGGCTGGAAAAGCGGTTTGAGGCGCGCACACACAAGAGTGACTGGACGATGCCCTATCGGTTATTCCGGCCGGAAGCGACCGGGAAACTGCCGTTGGTTGTATATCTGCATGGCAGCGGCGGGACGGGCGACGACAACGAAAAACAACTGGGGCTGGGCAATATTTTCGGCACGCGCGTCTGGTTGCTTTCAGAAAATCAGAAGAAATTTCCCTGCTACGTTCTGGCGCCGCAAACCGATCGGGGATGGGCCCGATACGACTTAGCACAACAAAACGAGGGGCCAGCGAAGGTGCTCCCTGGCCTGGGTGACGGGTCACGGCTGGCGCTGGAGATTATTGACGCGGTACGCCGCGAGTTCACCCAATCCATCGATGAGCGCCGCATCTACGTAACAGGTCAATCCATGGGAGGCGCGGGTGTGTGGAATATCATCGCGGGTCGTCCACGATTTTTCGCCACAGCAGTGCCCTGCTGCGGCAGCGTCTCTACCGAGGATGGCACTGGGGCAATTGACACACCGGTGTGGGCCTTTCACGGAGACTCCGACAAGACCGTTCCCGTATCAGTGTCGCGTGACCGCATCGCGGTGAGACGGAAAGCGGGCGGACATCCGCTCTACACCGAATACGCTGGGGTGGACCACAACGTCTGGCAGTGGGCTTACACCGAGCCAGAATTGGTGAAATGGGTCTTCGCCCAACGCCGCGGCTAGGCAAAGGAATTTATGGCAACGTCTTCGCGATCTCCGGGCCCTCGTCATGCGCCGGACGCGCCGGCTGCGGCTGGAGGTGGTAGCGCGTCAAGCCGTCTTTCAAGACTTCCAGCGCCTCTTCCGGCGTATCCACCATGGTGAAGCCGTTCACGTCTTCCGGTGAGATGGTTCCGGCATCCGCCAGCGCCTCCAGGTTGAGCACGCGCTTCCAATACTCCTTGCCGTAAACAATCACCAGAATTTTCTTGGCCAGTTTGTGTGTCTGGGCCAGAGTAAGGATTTCAAAAAATTCGTCCAGCGTGCCAAAGCCGCCGGGGAAAACGACCAGCGCTTTCGCCAGGTACGCGAACCAGTACTTACGCATGAAGAAATAGTGGAACTCAAAATTAAGTTCCGGGGTGATGTACTGGTTGGGATACTGCTCAAAAGGCAGCCGTATATTCAAGCCGATGGTTTTTCCTCCGGCTTCACGCGCGCCGCGATTTGCAGCTTCCATAATGCCGGGACCGCCGCCGGAGGTCACCACAAAACGACGGCGTTTACCGGGCAAGGTAAGGGTCCATTCGGTAAGCATGTGGGCCAGCTTGCGCGCCTCTTCGTAATAGCGCGCCATCTCTACTCCAGCGTGGGCGCGTTTGAGTGCGGCCTGCAAGGCATCTCCATCATTCGCGCCAGGCTGGTCGCTGGACTGGGCTGGTTTGGCGGAGCCCGGTTTTTCCAGGATCGTAAGCGCATTTTGCGCGTCCGGCAGGCTGGCAAAGCGCGCGGAGCCAAAGAACACGACCGTGTCCTGTATCTTCTCGCGCCGGAAGCGGGAAAGCGGTTCCGCGTACTCAGAGAGTATGCGCAGGATACGGCCATCAGGGCTGTTGAGGAAGTCTGGGTTCAGGTAAGCCAGCGGGGCGGGAAGCAGCTCCGGCGTGCCATCATCATCGGGACCGGTATTCGTATTACTTTTATTACTTTTGGCCATACAATCTTGTCAGGGAAATCCATTCTGAAATATTCAGCGCCGGTCGCGGTAGCGAATTGCCTCCACTACGCCCAGCCATATATCGAGCAAGCCGAGCCCGGAGACGGCTCCGCGAACAAAGCCCAGTTGTAAAAAGTGCCGCAGAGCGGGCCACTGTGCCAGCCAGCCTTCACTAAACCAGAACCTGGTCCAGGGCAAAATGATCAGGATCAATCCTAATTCAATACAGAAGAGGACGTACACCACGACGAAAACCCGCTGCAGCCACACCGGCATGTCGGCGGAGTTGTCCGCGAGAGGACCAGGCGATGGTGACGGCGGGGGATTCTCGAGATTCGTTGAGGTAAGCTTCAATGGATTTGGATTTGATGTTTTGCTTGTAATTATTTGGACGCAATAGAAGATATTACGATTTTAGCGCCTTTATGCGGCTGGCCACGTCGCGAAAGTCGATATTCGAGCCATACACTTCCATGAAATTGGCCAGAGCGGATTTGTTGTCTCCCGAGGCCTGATAGGCCATGGCAAGATCATAATAGATGGCGCAGCGGCTGCCATCATCCAAACCGGGTAGTTGCAGGGCTTTTTGATACCACCGCAAAGATGCCTCAGGGGCGCCTTTGTCCACCAGGCACTGTGCCAGCCAGGTCAGGGCCTGGATGGGTTGTGAGAATTCCGCGCCACGGTCCACCGCGTGGCAAACCTTCTGTAGTTCGCCGATGGCTTCATCCAATAACCCCATCTCCTTGAAAGCGATGCCCAGATTGTAATGCGTTTCCGGATCTTCCTCCGGCTCAGTCGCTTCCGTCGTCTCCTCGCGCAACTCAGAAAGAATGTCGCTTAGCACGTTGGCCGATTCCGCATCCTGCATGTCACCGTTGCTGCGCCGCTCCATGGCAGGCGCCGCAACTGCCGGAACAGGGGCAGCTGGAGCTGGCGCTGCTGGAGCTTTGACCGGCTCTTTCGGTGCAAAATCAGCCAGATCAGTCTGCTCCAGATCCAGAACGAAATCGCCGAGAATGTCTTCTGTAGATTTCTCTTTGGCTTTGGCTGCGGGCTGGGCGGGAACAGGCCTGGATGGCTGTGCCTTTGGCGGCTCTGGAATGTCGAGCACATCCTCCAGCTCCAGCACAGGTGCTGGTGCAGGCACTGGCGCGGGCTTCACTACTGGCGGCTGTTTTTTCTCGACTGGCGGCGGAGGCGGGGGTGGAGGAGGCTCAATGATGGCTGGCTCCACAATCTCAATGGGCGCAAACGCCGCGGGCGCTTCTTCCATCATCACCGGCGCGGCTTCGGCGGGAGCTTCAACCGGCGCCTCAGCGTGAATTCTCGATTCAGCCTGAACTCTCGATTCAGCCTGAACTCTAGGTTTCGCCTGTCCTGCGGAAACTGCGGCAATCAACTCGGTGACTTCCGGAGAGTCCGGAGCAAGTTCGGTCAGGTCAAGGATTGCCGCCTTGGCCGGCTCCCACATTTCCTGCGTTATGTAAAAGCGGATCTCCTGGACCTTGTCTGCCACCTGCGATGACAGATCCACCTCAGGGGCTTTCACCGCGACAGGCTCTGGCCTGACTTCACGCGGCATCTCCTCCGGGACAATTTCCTGATAGCTCTGGATCTCAACTTCCGGCGCAGCTTCTGCCGGCTCAACTTCAATCATGTCTTCCCACTCATTGGAGATATCAATCTCCTTCGCGGGAGATGGAGCTACAGGAGGGGCTGTTACGAGAGATGGAGCCGCGGCAGAAGGTTTCGCGGCTGCGGGAGCGGCCTTAAACGCAACCGGCTCCAGTTCGATATCTGTTACCGCAATAGGCTCAGGAAGGGGGGCGCTCGGCGCAATCACCACGGGCTCTGGCTCAACCGCCACAGTGTCAAAAGTAAATTCCTGCACAGACGGCGCTGCTTCAACGTCAATCTGCACCGGCGCTTCGGCAACCGGCTCCGGGGGTGCTATAGCGATAGGCTCCACGGGCGCAGGCGGCCAGGCCGGTTTTGGCGCGGGCGCAGGTTGTGCCACCGGTACCGCCGCAGATGCGGGAACGCGCAGTGCGTATTTCCTGGAGGCTTCCAGATACTTTGCCGCCTCGGCGGGATGGCCCAGCTCCTCGTAAATCGAACTCAGGTTCTGGTACATGCGTGAGGCATCAGCGTAACGCTCTGCCCGGGCATACAGGCTGGCCAGACGCTGATTCAGGGCCACATCATGCGGGGCCAGAGGCAAAGCGGCTTCCAGCGGCGGAATTGCCTTGGAAGGAACGTTATAGGAAACGTACAGCTCGGCATCGGTCAGCGCCGACTCGATTGCCCGTTCCGTGGGAGGATCGTAACTCTGGTGGACCGATGGAGCGGTTTCGTCCAGCTCTTCCACCATGAAAGCCTGCGCCGCTTCGTCGGGAGACAGGATGCGGGTGGCCGAATCTTCTCCCAGTTTGGCCAGCATCTGTTTGTAACTTTGAGCATGCAGCGCGTTCTCCGGCTCCAACTCCGTGAGCTTCTTGTAAAGGTCACGGGCTTCCGCAAAATTGCCCTTTTTCGCTGCCGCATCGGCCTGAACTTCGATCATTTCCGCGTTCTGGGCATGGCCGCCCGCCTGGTGCGTCAGGCGGTTCAGGATGGCCATTGCCGCCGGGTTGCCCTGCGCGCGGCTAGTCAGCGGGTAGAGCGTGTCTTGCAGGGCCGCTGGATTGCCGGCAAAGAGCTTCTCTGCATATCGCTCATACAGACGTAACGCGCCTTCCACGTGGTTATTCGTTACATACCACTGTGCCAGTGTGGTCACTCCGGTCACGTCATTGTGTGTGGTCAGAAGTTTTTCAGCTACGGCTTCCACTCCCTCCGCGCTGCCGGTATGCAGTTTGGCCCGCAGAAGGGCGCGCAGACCGTCCGGCCGTGAATCAAGGTCGGAAACCTGCTCCAGGTACTCGACGGCGGCATGGCTGTCTCCGGCATCTACCGCTATCAAACCGCGCAGCATCAGCGCGCCGGTATTGGTGGGATCAATGGTAAGGACTTTTCCCAGCGCCTCTTCCGCCGCGGCATAGGAGCCGCGAGCGTAAAGCGATTCGGCGGCGCTGTAATAGATGTTGCGCGCCTCATCTTTCTTTCCCAGTTTCTGATAGAGATCGGCCAGCTTAGCCTGGGTGTGGGCGTTTTCAGGATCAAGCTCCAGAATTTTCTGGAAGACCCGCGCCGCCTGCTGGTTGTCGCCCGACTTCAGTAGCTGGTCAGCCACCTGCATGTAGTGCACGCGCGCGTCATTGAAAAGGCCCTGCTGGCCATAGAGTTCAGCCAGTTTGGTTGTGTTCTCAGCGTTGTAAGGCCCAATCTTGGTCAGCTTTTTGTAAATCGCAATGGCTTTAACGACAAAGCCGTTTTGCGCGTACATGTCGCCAACTTTTTTGAAGTAATACGTGGCTTCATCGTTGTTGCCCACGCGGGCGTAGAGGTCCCCGATGGTGTTCAGGACCGTCAGGTCCTTGGGGTCCTCCTTGATGACTTTCTCGTATTCTGAAATCGCGTTGGGCAGCTTCCCCTGCTGGACGAACTTCTCCGCCTGCGCGAGGACCTTTGCTTTGTTGAACCCAAACCCGAGTGCCATAAAAAAATCGCGAAACTACAGGGCAGCCTTTCCAAGTGCCGTGGGAAACTGCAAACGAGAGCAATTGGGGCTAAAGTACCATAGAAAAACGGCGAAACCCAAGCCACATGGGGCAATCGTTAGTGCATGTCGGTTATTTACCTTAAAGGTTCGCCCCAGTTCCGCGCAATATACCCTCAGATTCCCCCTGTACCGTCCGCGCGCCCCTCAGACACCCGGTAATGCCTGTTCCTACCGATATTGCGCCCTGCTTCTGAACTCCCTGACCGTCAACTCCAGAAAATTCTCATTGTCAGCCGGGCGTGACTCCGGAGGGATGTTCAGCCGTGCACTGATCATGTCAGCGATCCGCTGGCCGTTGAATCTTCTCACTTCAGGTGGAATCTCCAGCCGACGGGCCAGAAAGGTTTCAATCAGCTCGGCCTCCTGTAGCGTAAGACCGGCGGCCTGGTGCAAAGCGAACTCAGTCTTGGTGGGAGTGTTGAAGAAGATGGTGGACTCACGATCAGAGCTCTCATGCACCACCAGGGTTCCGGCAATGTAATCTCCCAGTCGGCGATGTTTGAGGTTCAGGAGCATCACGATCACCCCTACTCCATAAAACGCCGGAAGCACATCCACGGCCCGCGCCAGGTTGCGGCCGATTGCCTCAAAAGCGTTGATCGGGCGGCCCGAGTCTTTAATCACGCGGATCCCCGCCCAGCGCTTGCCCGGCGTCTGCCCCTTCCATAGTGACTCAAAGATGGCGTAGTAACCCCAGTAGATACAGAATCCGGTAAAAATCACCAGGGCATACCACCAGACGGAGCGTCCGGAGCCAAATAAGTTAGCGCTGGCCAACGTGAGGCTGAGCAGGAAGAGAACCAGGTAGAGGACGAATTGAATCACCGAATCCAGGAAGGCAGCCATAAATCGGCTGCCAACGCCGGCAAGCACAAATTCAAGATGCACTTGCTCTGGTGTATCGATGGTAAGCTTGTCAATTGCCACGATGATTTCTACCTACTGGCTGGAAAAGCGTCAAAGTCATTGGAAGCGCCTGGAAGTGCTGCTGGACCAGGTACAGAAAGACAGCCTGCGGTCATTGACCCGGCTGGAGTTGCAGGAGCTTGGCTTACTGTATCGCCAGGCTGCGGCTGACCTTTCTACCCTGCGCGAAGACCCCACTGGCAAATCCTACGCCCGATCCTTGAACCTTCTCCTTTCCCGCGCTCACAATACCATCTACGCTGGGGAAAAATCGAGTGCCAGAGGTATCCTGCACTTTTATCGCTATGAGTATCCCCGGGTCTTCCGCAACAACTTTGGGCTCATAACCACTGCATTCCTTCTCTTTGTTGCCGGTGGCCTGGCAGGGATGCTGCTCTCTCTGACCCGCCCGGACTTCATGCGTTTGTTCCTGGGCCCGCACATGCTGGAAACAATCGAAAAGCGCAAAATGTGGACGGATTCCGTCGTGGGCATCATGCCGCTGGCGTCAAGCGCCATTATGACCAACAACATGTCCGTGGCTTTTACCACATTTGCTTTTGGCCTGACCGCCGGCATTGGCACGGTCTACATGATGGTCTTCAATGGCGTAATGATAGGCGCTGTGGGAACAGCCTGCTGGCTGGGCGACATGAGCCTGCCTCTGTGGAGCTTTGTGGCGCCACACGGCGTGCTGGAGCTTCCCGCCATCTTCATTGCCGGCGGGGCCGGCCTGCGCATCGCCCAGGGTATGCTTTTTCCCGGACTGCTCTCAAGGCAGGATTCAATGGCAAAGGCGGGCCGTGAGGCTGTCCGGCTTCTGGTGGGGACCATTCCCATTCTGGTTATTGCCGGCTTGATTGAAGGGTTTATCTCGCCTTCCGCGCTTCCATGGCAATTCAAGTTCACTCTGGCAGGCGCGATTGCGGTGATCTTCTTCGGTTATCTGGCGTTCTGCGCGCGCGGCGGAGACGCCACGGCTGTAAAAGAGAACGAGAACGCAGTTGGTGAGAAGACGATGGCGGCCGAAGCCGCCACGCAGCACTAATCACCACACCGGGCCTTCAACAACGAGATAATCTCCTGCTTGCCCGGATCGTCATTGCTGTTCAGTACGGCCCAGTACATTACAGTTCTTCACCTCCCGGGTCCTTCACGCAAGCATTCACGCCGAGATTCTGGATTTACCTAGATTGACATCCCAGGCAGGTGTTCTGACATCGAAGGGTTTTAGCTGTTCTCGATTCTCGAATTTTTAACATTTCGTCGCGGGAACATACTTTATTCGGATTTTGAGGACCATAAATGAGAATTGCTGTAGTGGGATCAGGCTATGTTGGCCTTGTGGCCGGCGCCTGCTTCGCGGAATTGGGCCACGATGTCCTTTTAGTCGATAACGATGAACGTAAACTCGCTGAGCTCCAGCGTGGCGAGTGCCCAATCCATGAAAAATTTCTTCCTGAATTGCTTGAGCGTCACCACGGTAAGCGTCTGGGTTTTACCGGTGATTTGGCCGAAGCTGTACGCCGCAGTGAAGTGATCTTTGTCGCCGTGGGCACGCCCCCCAAAGATGATGGTGACGCCGACCTTTCTTATGTGGAATCGGTGGCCCAGGGAATCGCCTGCGCTATTGATGACTATAAGGTCGTGGTGGAAAAAAGCACCGTCCCGGTTTACACCAACAGCTGGGTGCGCAAGATCATGCTGTTAAATGGCGCGCCCGCCGAGCTTTTTGACGTGGTTTCCAACCCGGAATTCCTGCGTGAGGGGACCGCGGTGGCGGACTTCCTCTATCCTGACCGCATTGTGGTGGGCGCGGACACGGATCGTTGCGCCGAGGTAGTGGCCAGGGCCTACCAGCCGCTGACCGATGGCAGCTATTACAAACAGCCTGACGCGATTCCCGGTCCCGTGACAGGAGCGTTTGAAGCCAACCTGATCCGCACCAGCGCTAAAAGCGCCGAGCTGATCAAACACGCCTCCAACGCGTTTCTGGCCATGAAGATCTCTTTCATCAATGCCGTGGCAAGCGTGTGTGAAGCCGTGGGCGCTGATGTGGAACAGGTGCGTGAAGGAATTGGATCTGACTCGCGCATCGGACGCCGTTTTCTTTCTCCGGGCATCGGATACGGCGGCTCATGCTTTCCCAAAGATCTGCTGGCGTTCCGCTCCGTGGCGCGGGAAAACGGCTGCCACTTTGGTCTGCTGGATGAAACCGTACGAGTGAATGAAGAGCAGCGTAACCGCTTTATGCGTAAAGTCCACAAAGCGCTGTGGACGCTCAAAGGTAAAAAGCTGGCCGTACTTGGCCTGGCCTTTAAGAACGGAACTGACGATCTGCGTGAGTCTCCAGCAGTTGCCATTATCAAGTCACTGTTGAAAGAGGGCTGCTCAATTACGGCCTACGATCCCGCCGCCATGGACCGGGCCGCTGAGGAATTTGGGCCCAACAGCGCCGTTAAGTTCGCCACCAGCTCCTATGAAGCTTTAGAGGGCGCTGACGCCTGTCTGGTGCTGACGGAATGGGAAGACTTTGCCGCGCTTGACCTTGGCCGCATTAAACAGCTTTTGCGCTATCCCATTGTGGTGGATGGCCGGAACCTCTTCTGCCCGGCATTGATGGAGGCCGCTGGGCTCAACTATTACAGCGTTGGACGCCCCGATGTTGTGAGAGAACGTCCGGCAACCATCACAAGCCTGAAGGAAGCGGCAAAAAACGAAGCCGCATAAGCGCGCCGCAGAGAAACATATTTCCAGCAGCAGTAGCTGCATCAAAGTAAGTGGGTCATCGTAAGTGGGTCATCCCGGGAGTTGGGCCATGCTTTCCGTCGTAGTGCCGATTTATAACGAAGAAGAAAACATCGCCGCGTTCCATGCAGCGGTGCGGGCAGTAATGGACACCCTGCAACACAGCTGGGAGGTTGTTTACGTAAATGATGGCAGCCGGGACAGCTCACTTTCACTGCTGACGGAAATTCAACGGCGCGACCAGCGCGTGACCGTGGTGGAGTTTTCCCGCAACTTTGGCCATCAGGCGGCCCTGACCGCGGGACTGCAAGTTGCCCGGGGTGATGCCATCATGCTGATGGATGGCGACTTCCAGGACCCGCCGGAGGTGCTGCCGCGAATGGTGCAGGCATGGAAAGATGGCGCCAAGGTGGTGATCGCCGAGCGCTCCAGCCGCGCCGAAACAGGAATCCGTGGAAAGCTGTTCCCTCTGTTTTACAAGGCCATGGGTCTTATCTCGGATTTCCCAATTCCTCTGAATGCGGGGATCTTTGGCCTGCTTGATCGCCAGGCCGCCAACGCGATTATCAACCTGCAGGAAGGCAACCGCTACCTTCCCGGACTGCGCGCCTGGGTGGGTTTCCCAACATCCATTGTGTATTACGAGCGGGCCGGCCGGGCCGCGGGTGAGGCCAAGCAGACGCTGCCCAAGCTCTTTAAATACGCCATGGATGCAATTTTCAGCTTCAGCTATAAGCCGCTCCGGCTGGGGATGGCTCTGGGCGTAATGGTGATGGCATTCAGCCTCTTTCTCTCGATGGTGGCCGTAGGCAATACCGTGTTCCACCTCAAGTATTTCGGCGTGATACCAGGATCCGGGCACATCGGCACATTGCTGGCTATTCTGTTTCTGGGAAGCGTTCAGCTCATTTGCATGGGATTGCTGGGTGAGTACATCGGACGAATTTATGACGAGGTGCGCCGCCGGCCGCTTTATCTGATCCATAAACTCCACCGGTCGGAAGCAGAAGGCGTGCTTCGCTACAAGACGGATAAAGTACTGGCTGAAGTGGAAGATTCAGTAGCATAGGCAAGGAACTTCTGCCGGGTTTTGCACAGGGCCCTTACTTCTTGAGAGCTGCTTTTCATCGGAAATCTACTTAATCCCTCGTGGTAAATGCCGACTTTAAGCTGGTTTTCCGCGTCTCTGGCCGCACTTTGCCATTGTAGTACCAAGCTAAGAACAAATCCTACCTAAATTAAGTACTCTCCCGATACATCCAGAGTAGATGCGCCCGTAACCTCTGCTCCTCAAGACAAGCACCTTAGATCTGAAGGAGTACGCGCAGTGAAAAACGCTATTCGGCTACTGATCACGACTCTGACTCTGGCCACCGCAGCCTTCGCGGGAGTCACGGTTAGCTCCCCTGCAACCGGATCCACGTCGGGATCCCCCGTTCACTTCGTCGCCTCTGCAACATCGACTCATCCAATTACCGCCATGAGAGTCTATGTGGACAACGTAAGCGTTTACCTGGTTTCTGCAAGCAAGCTCGATACATCTATGGCCATTTCGGCCGGCGGCCACAGTGTTGTTGTTCAGGCATGGGATTCAACCGGCGCAGTCTTCAAGGCGCCTTTCAGTCTCACCGTAAGCGGCAGCACGCCCTCACCGTCGCCAACCCCAACGCCAACGAGCGGGTTGCCCGCACCCCCTTCAACCGCCGTGGTCAAAGCCAATATTGACCAGATGACAGGCTGGGCGAGCTGCACGGTCTGCGCCGGCGCGAATGCCAATGGGCCGGTGGCCACCTATTCCATGGTTGCAAACCAGGCCTCTCCCTCACTTGACGGTAACTCCGCCAAATTCAGCATCAGCGGGACCACACCGTACTCTGACGCTCTGTGGTGGAAACAGCTTGGCGCGGCCGATAGCGCCACCCACCTCAAATATGACGTGGATTTCTACATCACCAATCCCGGCGTGGCCCAGGCGCTGGAGTTCGATAACAACCAGTCCAATGCCGTTCATAAATTCATCTACGGAACGCAGTGCAACATCAAGGCAGGCCACTGGGATGTTTGGGGGAACGCGGCGGGAAACTGGATCTCCACGGGAATTGCCTGCTCGGCGCCAACGGCATTTAAATGGCACCACCTGACCTGGGAATTCCAACGCACGTCAACGAACGTTGTTTTTGTCGGCTTCACGTATGACGGCGTTACTCACTATGTAAATCGCAGCTATCCCGCCCGGTCCTCAAGCGTCCATGAGATGAATGTCGCCTTCCAGATGGACGGAGACTCTGCCATGCACGCCTATTCAACCTGGCTGGACAAAGTCACTCTGACTTACTGGTAGTACTAAGAAGCAATGGGATTTGGATCGCGATAAAAACTGCCGGATTGCGCTGATATTGGCGTGATATTGAAAAGTGAAGGAGCGGCCTGCGGGCCGCTTCTTTGTTTTTGGGATTAAGTAAGGGCCGTAATCACCTAGTAGTCCGCGATTTTAGTTTTCTCGCGGTGCGTGTCGAAAAGGGTTGAAGCAGAGTAGATCGCTCGTTAATCTCCAACATCGTCGCGGCAAAAATCGCGGCCGAATAAAAACCATCCCCTGGAGTAGAAGTAGTGATGTTGAAACACACGACCAAAACCCTGTCCGTTCTCGTGATCTCCTTATTCGCGCTATCCGCCGCGTCCCTTCGTTCATCCGCACAAACCGTAAAGTCGCAGATCCAGAGAATGAGCGCCTGGCAAAGTTGCGTCGCCTGTGCCGGCGTCAATGCCTCCGGTCCCGGAGCGTCCATTTATACGGCCACAACCTCGTCGCCCACCATGAGCGGCGTGTCCAGAGTCTTCTCGATCGCCAGCAGTTCACCGTATGCCGATGCGCTCTGGTGGAAACAGCTTGGCGCCGCCAACTGGGCCACGAACCTGCGTTACGATATCGATTTCTACATTCAGCTGCCCCAGAACTCTCAAGCCCTGGAGTTTGACAGCAATCAGGCCAACGGCAATCAGCGCTGGATCTTTGGAACTCAGTGCAACATTGCCGCCGGCCACTGGGACGTTTGGGGCAACGCAGCCGGCAACTGGATCTCAACCGGAATCCCCTGCAAGATGCCCGCCGCTTACAAATGGCACCACCTGACGTGGGAATTCAAGCGCAACGGCGGCTATGTGACTTATGTGGCGTTTACCCTGGACGGCGTAAAACACTACGTCAACCGCAGCTATCCTGCCAGGCGCTCCAGTGTGAATGAATTGAACGTGGCTTTCCAGATGGACATGAGGGGCAACCATGCGGCATATAAGACTTGGCTGGACAACGTAAAGCTCACCTATTGGTAAACAGTTTGGTAGCGACAGTCCCTGTTTCTGCCGGGCTTGCTCCTGCCGGCTCTGCTCCCGGGCTTCTGCCCGGGAGTTTTTTCGGCTTGTAACAAATAAATTCCCCTTTTATTCGCCATGTGATAAAAATATATGTTGCACTCGTACTTCAGGACAGCACCCACTGATTAAGGCAAAGTCTCTTTCACAATGGACATGCCGCATGGAGAGAATGAATGGCTGATGAAAGACAGGAAAAAACCAGGGCGATTGATCTTGCGCTCTCGCAGATAGAAAAACAGTTCGGCAAGGGATCCATCATGCGCCTGGGGAACAAGGAGGCGATTGTCCCTATCGCCGTGATCTCCACCGGGTCAATCTCTTTTGACGCCGCGCTGGGCGTGGGCGGCTTCCCTCGCGGACGGGTGGTTGAAATCTTTGGGCCGGAATCGAGCGGAAAGACGACTGTGGCGCTCCAGGTTGTCGCCGAGGCGCAGAAGGCCGGCGGCATGGCCGCCTTTGTGGACGCGGAACACGCTCTTGATCCTCTCTATGCCAAGAAGCTGGGCGTGGACGTAGACAATCTGCTTGTCTCCCAGCCGGATTATGGCGAACAGGCGCTGGAAATTGCCGAGGCCCTGGTGCGCTCCAATGCGATCGACGTGCTGGTAGTGGACTCCGTGGCTGCCCTGGTTCCCAAAGCAGAACTGGAAGGCGAAATGGGCGATAGCCACATGGGGCTGCAGGCGCGGCTGATGTCCCAGGCGCTGCGGAAACTCACCGGCATTGTTTCCAAATCTCGCACCTGCCTGATCTTCATCAACCAGATCCGGGAGAAGATCGGAGTGATGTTCGGCAACCCTGAGACCACCACCGGCGGCCGGGCACTCAAGTTTTATTCCTCGGTACGCGTAGATATCCGCCGCATCGGGGCCATCAAAGATGGTGACGCGGTAGTTGGCAACAGGACCAAAATCAAGGTAGTGAAAAATAAGACCGCCGCCCCCTTCCGCGAAGCCGAATTCGACATCATGTATGGCGAAGGTATCTCCCGCGAAGGCGACTTGCTGGATCTGGGCGTAGCCAAGGAGATCGTGGAGAAATCCGGCGCATGGTTCAGCTACAAGGGCGAGCGCATTGGCCAGGGACGGGAAAATGTGAAAACCTTCCTGCGAGAGAACAAGGACATGACTGCCAGGCTTGAGGCTGAACTGCGGCAGGCACTGGGTTTGAAAATCCTGGTTGCCGAGCCTCCAGCACCGTCAGTGGAACAGAAGCAGGCCGCGGCGGCCCATGCCAAGATGCCGGCGAAACGATAGTTTGCGCCTGGAGACGGGGAGAATTGCAACGCTAATGCGCTTGCCAGGACCAGTGGGCTTCTGCCATGGGCTTGAGCTATGATCTAAGATGAAGAAGCTTTTGGGCCGTATGTTGCTGGTCATTGCCGCGCTTTATCTGGGATTTGCGCTGTTCGCTTATCTTCTGTCAGACAGCATGATCTTCCTGCCGCATCCCTCTTCTTACAAGGATTCAGCGGAGGTCCTGAAGATCACCACGGCCAGCGGAAAGAAGATTTCCGCTGTCTACCTGCCTAATCCTGCCGCCAGATTCGCATTGCTGGTAAGTCATGGCAATGCGGAAGACCTTGGCGATACCCGCTACTGGCTGGAAGATTTGCGGCACTCAGGGTTCAGCGTATTTGCCTACGACTATGAAGGATATGGCACAAGCGAAGGCAAACCCACGGAAGCGGCTGCGTACGAGGATGAGGCCGCTGCTTATGAGTATCTGGCGGTAAATCTCAGAACGGCCCCTGATCGCATCATTATTTTCGGACGTTCCGTAGGTACAGGGCCCGCGACATACATCGCGGCAAAGAGGCCTTCCGCCGGGCTGATTTTGCAGAGCCCCTTCGTCTCAGTTTTCCGCGTGCTGACGCGGATCCCGCTACTGCCGTTCGATAAATTTCCCAACCACAACTATATCCGCCACGTGCACAGCCCGGTCTTGATCATGCACAGCCACGCGGACTCAGTCATTGCCTTCTGGCATGGGCAGAGAATGTTTGATCTGGCCAATCAGCCTAAACAGTCATTTTGGGCGCAGAAACCGGACCACGATGAAATGGGCCTGGTTCCGGGCTATTTCCGCGCTATTCAGTCGTTTGCCGCGACTCTGGGCAAAGCGGATCCCGCGCACCCGCCGCCGCTTCCCGCGCCAAAAATACCGTGACCGTGGTTTTCCAGCTGGTGCTAGTTCGCGGGAAATTCATTGTTGCCGATCTGTCCGTTGAGCTGGACCATCCCAACTCCATTGGGTTGGATGCTATAGATCGTGAACCCGCCTGGAGTGCCGTAAACGAGACGATGGAAAAAAATATGAGTGCCATCGAGCGACCAGTCGGGTTTGCTGTTGACGTTGGTGTCATTGGTTACCCCAGCTAACGCGGCGCCATCAGGGGCGGCGATGCGAATATTCCATACCCCGACTGGAAATGAAGAGGATGGCGCTTGCGTTTCGCTGAGCCAGGCGATTTTGGAACCGTCCGGCGAATAGTACGGATCGTTGTCACGGATAGCATCGTTGGTCACGCGGGTAGGAGTGCCGGTGCCGTCCGCCGCCGCGGTGTAGATCTCAAAGTTGGCCACCGGGCAAGGTGTGGTGACACAGCCGGCAAAGGCCAGGCGGCTCCCATTGGGCGACCATGACGGATCAACCCAAAAACCCAGCCCATCGGTGACCCGGCGCGGCTGGGTGCCGTCGGCGCGGGTAACGTAGATCTGCGGGTTGGCAACAGCGCCTCCAAACATGGTGAGCTGGGTACCGTCCGATGACCATTCTCCGTGGCCCTGCAAGACCCAGCCGTCGGTGCCGCGGTCTCGCAAGAGAGTGACAGCGGAGCCATCAGCATTCATGGCCCACAGACTGGTCTGGCTATAGTCCGTGTCATGCACGCCCTTGGGCGTGCGGTAGAACAGAATCCTTTTGCGGTCAGGGGAGATGCGGGGCCACCAGCTATCGAAGGTGGTGTTGGCCGTGAGCTGGCGCACGGCGCTGCCGTCGGTCTGCATTACGAAGATTTCAAAGTTGCCAGTGCGGTCTGAGTCAAACACCATTTGCCCGGCGCTCAGCGGAGTCACGCCGTTGACGGGAGGGACAACCGGGTTATTGTTGGAGCCGCCGCAGGCAGCCAGTGACAATAGAAACCCGCACAGCAGGATCCTGACTTGGCGCATTATCTCGCTCCGGACTGCCGGTCTTCAATTCAAAAACCCGAAATTCAAAAACCCGAAATTCAGAAACCCAATTCTCCAGCCAGAGTTGCTGTTGGCAGAATAAAAAATTCGGCCCCTCCACGCGAGGGTTGAACCAACCGCGGGATTGACGAGACCCCGTAGGCAGAACCTTCTGGAAGTCTTGTCCGCCGTCTGTTGAGCGATACACTCAACAGTCTCAAAACACTGCTGTGCAGTTGGCTTGAAAGCCGAGAACGGCAAAGATATTTTCGTCGGAAAAACTGCCCACAATCCGGCTCCGGTTATTTACTCCCCGAATGTTTGTCCGAGTTCCCGGTGCTTCCGGGGGCTTATCGATGGTGGTGAACTTTCCGTGCGCCAGCACGAATCCATGTGCAGCAAAGTCGCTTTTCTCATACGAGCCCACAATTTCCCCTTGATCATTCACCTTGGCTGGAAATGTATTGACCGCTCCGGGAAAATCAAGGGTCGCAAACACGCCGTGTCTGACCATGAAGCCATGAATACGACCGCCCACCAGCGTCTTTCGGTACGTACCCACAATCACGGAGTTGATATTGATGCCGGTCGCCTCGGTGGAGACGGAGCCCGGAAACCTGAAGAAGGTAAACTTTCCCGCATGCAGGAGAAACGAGCGCTCCCCACCCGACGCACCGAAGAACCCTCCCACGATGTCGCCGTTATTATTAATGCCGTTGGCGAATGTCCCATTAACGGCCCCGGGGACATCGATGGTCTTAAACCCTCCTGACCGAACAACGAATCCGTGGTTACGCCCGCTGCGGTCCGAATAAGCGCCCACAATCTGCGCGTGGTTGTTGATGTCAAAGGCTCCCGTGGAGACAGAGCCGGGAAATGTAAATGGAGTGAACTTGCCTTGAAAGAGCAAAAACGCCTGGCCTGGAGTGCGAAGGCCTCCGGAAAACGATCCTACCACTGCTCCCACGTCGTTGATTCCGCCAGCAGAGCTGAAGAATGCCTGAAGATTCAGGTCCTGAAAAGAGCAGGTTCCAACCGAGCTGGCGTCTTGCGCCGAAGCATTGATTGAGGAGATTGAGAAGACTACGATGCAGGATAAGAGAATGAACTTAACG
Source organism: Terriglobia bacterium (assembly GCA_020072585.1). Taxonomy (GTDB): domain Bacteria; phylum Acidobacteriota; class Terriglobia; order Terriglobales; family Acidobacteriaceae; genus Angelobacter. The sequence continues at coordinate 281,678 of JAIQGL010000004.1, forward strand.
ATGTTCCGAGCTAAATCTTTCATGGTTCCTCCCGATAGCTCAAATCGTGGACATCCAATCGGATGCTGTACGGAAGGTGCGTGATGTCGCAAGAAAACTAATAGTGCTTTGCGAATCGCGGAATTCTACCTAGCCTAGTTCTTAGTAACGGAACTCGCGCAAAATCAAATGTGCAGACCGGTGTACATATTGGGATTCCTGAATCTTACACATTAAGCCTTGGATAATCTTTTTTCATCTTGCTTTTGGGCCCTAGACCGTACTACAAACCTGCTATAGTTTTATTGTTTACCGGAGCACAACCATGCAACTCCTTTCAGATCGCCTTCGGGTGATTGGCGGTATCTCTCTTGCTCTGCTGGCTTCCACCCTCGGTTACCCGCAAGACGCGCAATCCGGCGCCACGCAAAAAAAAGAGACGGTGTATCAGTCGCAGACGGTCCTGCGGGCCACTACCCGGCTGGTTGTCCTGGACGTTGTAGCATTGGACGAAAAGGGACAGCCGATTCCAGACCTGAAAGCGGATGATTTCACCGTGCTGGAAGATGGCAAGCCGCAGAAGATCAGCGATTTCAGCTATCACCATCCTGCTTCAGCCAGTGCTCCGGCCCGCCCGCTGCCTCCGAATGTCATCAGCAACGCCCCTCAGTTCTCCGCAAACAGCTGCCTGAACGTGATTCTGCTGGATGCCATCAACACGGATTTTTCCAGCCATGCTTATGCGCAGGACATGCTGGTGAAGTATCTGGAGAGCGGCCCCACGATCCAGCCTACCGCGGTGTTTGCGCTGGAAGGCAAACTCACCATGCTGCACGACTTCACCACGGACACAAAGGTCCTGCGCGATGTAGTGGCTCATTTTCAGTTTCAGGGGCCAACGCACATCCCCGATGTTTATGCCGCTGCCTCGCCCTTTCAGCGCCGAGGATCATTTCAGGTAACGGGGCATGGCCGCGCGCTTACGGCAAGCTCCATGTTGTTTCTGGCCCACTCTCTGGGAGGATATCCGGGCCGCAAAAACCTGATCTGGCTGTCAGAGGGATTTCCCATCAACCTGTTTCCTGACGTACTCGCGGGAGAACAAGTCATGGTGGTTGAGGATTATTCACCTTTGGCTGAGCGCATTGCAGATGAACTGATGAATGCGCAGGTGGCCCTTTATCCCATTGACGCGGCAGGAGTCTCGATTAATGACCGTTTTCCGGCCCGCACAGCCATGTCAAGCATGGCGGAACGCACGGGTGGCAAAACGTTTTTCAACCGGAACGATATTGACACAGGGATCCGCACCAGCATTGATGACGGCGCAACTTATTACACGATCGAATACTATCCGCAAAACCGCGTCTGGGACGCGAAGTTCCGGCGCATTGAGCTGAAGCTGGCGCCACGCCATTCCCAGCTCCGTTACCGGCAGGGATACTATGCACTGGGACCGACCGGCGGCAGCCCTGCATCCGCGAATGACACATTCAGTCACGCTCTTGATCGCGACGCACCCACGTCAGCCGCGGTGCTCTTTCAAGCGAGCGTGCTGCCGCCTTCAGCCCAGACCCAGAACAAAGTGGTTGTGAACTTTGGCGTTGACCCGCATACGCTTGCCTTTGAGAAACAGAGCGACGATCTTCAGCATGCCAGCGTAAGCTGCGTGGTTTGGGCTTATCCGGCCAAGGGAGACCCGGTGCGGGCCGAGGGCGAATCCAAGGCCGCGATTAAAGAAGACGTATATCAGCAGATCATGCACAGCTATTTTCCGTGCCAGAGAAGTCTGGCCTTGAAGCCGGGACACTATACCCTGAGGCTGGGTGTGCTAGATGAAACTACCAACCTGATTGGGACAACCACCACCCAGGTTAACGTACCTTAACAGTCAGCTTGTTGCTTTTCGGCCCAAAGTGACTAGAATGAGGCCACTCGGGGGTAGTGCGCAATCACTCGCGCAGGAGTCTGGCTATGTCTTGGTATTCGCGTTGGCGCACGATCGTCCCATCTGTTGCTCTCTTACTCACCTTAGCAGGCTATTCGCGTTTGAATGGCGCGGCAGACCAGCAGTCTTCTTCCACTTCGCCGCAGGCTTCCTCCCAGTCCACGCCGGTACTGCGTGCGAACACACGGCTGGTAGTGGTGGATGTGGTGGCCATTGACAGCAAAGGTGATCCGGTGCCGGACCTGACGGCTGACGATTTCACCCTGCTGGAAGATGGTAAGCCGCAGAAGATCAGCGGATTCTCTTTTCAGCGGGCCAGCGCGGCAACCTTGCAGCCAAGTGCCGCGCACGGCAGCAATGTATTCACCAATACGCCGCAGTATAAGGACGCCACCTGTCTGAATGTGATCCTGCTGGACACATTGAATGCTGATCTGGGCGGAAAGGTCAGCGCCAAGGAGCATTTGCTTAAATACCTGTCGACCCAGCCAGCCATTCAGCCAACAGCGCTCTTTACCCTGGACACCAAGCTGAGCCTGCTGAGTGATTTCACTACGGACAGCAAGATGCTGCAAGCCGCCCTGGAAGAATTCAAGCCACAAGCAGCCAACAAAGTGCAGGATGTCTATACTGCAGCGAGCCCGTTTGCCATGCGCGGCGCGCCCACCAATGAGCGCAATCAGGAGACTACCGTGAACGCGCTGGAAGTGCTGGCGCGGGCACTCTCAGGATATCCGGGGCGCAAGAACCTGATCTGGCTTTCACAGGCCTTCCCCATCAACTTCTTCCCTGAAATTGTCCATGACGATGCCATGCCGCATTCGGGAAAAGGAGTGCCATTTCAATCACCGTTTGCCGCTGGTATAGCCGGCAATCCGAATTACAAGTCCAGCGAAGCTGGAGACTTTATGGCGGCCGTGATGAAAGTGGCCAACCAGTTGATGAACGCGCAAGTAGCGGTTTATCCCATTGACGCCGCAGGGCTGAGCAAAGAACAGCGCTTTTCTTCGATTGGCACCATGCAGGTAATGGCGGAGCAGACCGGCGGGCGGGTTTTCTACAACAGCAACGACCTTGAACTTGGCATCCGGTCAAGCATCAATGACGGCGCAACGTACTACACAATGACCTACTATCCTGACAACAAGACCTGGGACGGGAAATTCCGCACCATCGCAGTCAAAAGCGCAAGAGCGGGAGCCACACTGCGTTATCGCCAGGGATATTACGCAATTAATCCTGATCTGGCGCCCACAAAAAAAGATACTGACAAGCTGGCCAGGGATTTCAGCCAGGCGTTGGGCCTGGAATCGCCGATGTCAACCGGCGTGATCTTCCTGGCCGGAGTGGAACGTCCGTCAGCCAGCGCACAGCCGGTAGTGGTGAACTTCGCCATTGATCCGCACACGCTGGCGTTTTCTCACAAAGAGGACGGGTTGCAGCACATCATGGTGAGCTGCGCGGTAGCGGCATTCTCTGAAAAAGGCTCTCTGGTGAAAGAAGAGATCAGCAACGTGACGGCTGCGATGAAAGCCGACGAATTTGAGAAGATGATGAAGGGGCAGCAGTTCCCCTGCAAGCGGAGCATCGACCTTAAACCGGGAAGCTACAACCTGACGCTGGGAGTGGTGGACCGCAACTCCCGCTTGATCGGCACGACAACGGCGTGGGTAAAGGTACCTTAGTGCCCTCTAAAAACTTGCCATGGAAACAGCTCGAGGGTTATGACACTGTCTCATCAGTAACGGTGCAGTAAACCAACATCCTTGGCGTAGATCAAAATCTTTATTCCGCGGTTTCCAACACATGCGCCAGCTCTTCCCATTCGTTCATCACGCGTTCCAGGTCTGATCTGGAATGATTCAGCAAATCAGTCTGGCGCTGCGTCTCTTCCACACTGATGAAGTTTTGCAACGCAGTCTCCGCCAGCCCAATCGCCGCTTCAAGCCGTGCAATCTCTTCTTCCACTTCCTGCAAGCGCTCTTTCATCTGCTTGAGCTTGATGGGATTCAGGCGTTTTTGCCGTGCATCAGGGTCAGCGGCCTTTGGCGGATCGCTGTGATTGGCAGAAACAGAATTCGTGGCGGCAACAGGTAACGCGGAGGAAAGGAGCGAACCATCAGCGGTGGCGCCGGCTTTGCCTTCTTTGCGTAGCAGATAATCTTCATAGTTGCCGGGAAAGACTTCCACGTGGCCATCGCCAATCTCAAAGACGCGCGTTGCCAGCTTGTCAATGAAGTAGCGGTCGTGAGAAACAAAAACGACAGTCCCGGTGAACTTTTGCAGTGAATCCAACAAAACATCTTTGGCGCGAAGGTCGAGGTGGTTGGTGGGTTCGTCAAGCAGCAGAAAGTTTGACGGATGCAGCAGCATCCGGGCCAGGGCATAGCGGTTGCGCTCTCCGCCGGAGAGCACGCCAATGGTCTTGAAGACATCGTCTTCAGAAAAAAGAAAGCAGCCAAGCAGAGTGCGCAACTCTGTCTGCGTGGAGCGGGGCGCGGCCTGAAATAGATCGTCGAGCATGCGCGCTTGCGGGTCGAGCGCTTTGTACTGGTCCTGGGCAAAATAATCCACGTCAGCATTGTGCCCCAGGCGCAGCTCTCCCGCAGTAGGCGCCTCTGATCCGGCAAGAAGCTTGATCAGTGTGGATTTGCCGGCGCCGTTTACGCCGACCAGGGCGATGCGGTCGCCGCGTTCGATGACGAAATTGGCTTTCGAGAAAACAAGCTTCTCGCCATAGCTCTTGCCCAGGTCTTTGGCTTCAGCCACCATGCGTCCGCTGGGGCGTGGTTGCGGGAAAGAGAAATGGATGGCTTTTTCTTCCGGCGGAACTTCAATCTTCTCCATCCGCTCCAGTTCTTTGATCCGGCTCTGCACCTGCTTGGCCTTGGTGGCTTGAGCGCGGAAGCGATTGATGAAAGCCTCAAGCTGGTCTGTCTTTTCTTTCTGGTTGCGATAGGCGGCCTCAAGCTGGGCGCGGCGCTCGGCTTTCTGCGCCAGATATTTTTCGTAGTTGCCGGTATAAAAGAAAACCTGCTTGTTCCATATTTCGGCGGTCTTTTTTACGGTGACGTCAAGGAAATAGCGGTCGTGCGAAATCAACACATAGGCATAAGGATAGTTGGCGAGATACTGCTCCAGCCAGTTGCGGGTTTCAAGATCCAGATGGTTTGTCGGCTCGTCCAGCAGGAGCAGGTTGGGTTTTTGCAGTAACAGCTTGGCCAGCGCGATCCGCATCTGCCAGCCGCCGGAAAACTCTTCCGTCCGGCGCTCCCAGTCTTCTTTCCTGAAGCCCAGGCCATTGAGCACCGTGCCCACCTCGGCCTCAATGGTGTAACCGTCACGGGCCTGGATTTCAGCCTGAATCCGATGGAAACGCTCGGCAATCTGCGCGTACTCAGGGCTTGAGTGGTCGACCTCAGCCATGCTAGCGGCAAGCTCTTCCTGCTCGCGCTGCATCTGGTGCACGCGCTCGAAAACCGAGAGACATTCGGCAAAGACGGTGCGGCCGGAGAGGGAGAGGCCGTCCTGCGGCAGATAGCCGCACTCGATGCCGCGTTGCCGCGTGATGGTTCCATAGTCAAGAGAGTCAATACCAGCCAGGATTTTCAGCAGCGTGGTCTTGCCGGTGCCATTCGCGCCTACCAGTCCCACACGATCATGCGGCGTGATGAGCCAGTCCAGTTCCTGAAAAAGGACTTTTGGACCAAAGCGCTTGCCGGCTGCGGTGAGCTGGATCATTCACTTCTATCTAAACACAATCAGCGGAAAATCCACCACGGGGGCACGGAGACGCGGAAAAGAGCAAGCGTAGCAATCAATGTTTCTGCGCGAGCAGAGGGCCGCTCATCATCCTGGCTTTTTCATGCGAGGGTGCCTACGGCTTGGGCTTTGTATACAAATTGAAAGAGACTTCAATTTGCATGCTCACGGCCACTGGCTGGCCCTGGCGCTGAGCGGGCTGGAAGCGCCAGGTTTTTACTTTGTCGACCGCCATTTCATCAAGGTCCATGCCGAGCGGACGCTCGACCCACACCTTGCTAACATTGCCGGTGTGGTCGACGATGACACCTAAGACCACCGTGCCCCCGAATTTTGCTTTGCGTGCTTTGTCACTGAACTCCGGTTCCGGCATATAGACGGGTACCGGAGCAGTCACGCCATCATCGCCAACGCGGAAGACTCCGTTCCCAAGGAGCACACGGTTCGCTGGTTTGGCGCTGACGGAGACCCGTGCCCGTTCCCTGGCCAGCCAATACCCCAGTGCCGGGTCTGGCGCGGCAGCATCGAATGGAGCAAATACTTTTCCCAGAATCAGGGCGGCCTCCTCCGCCGAGGCAAGCGGCCTGTCCAAACGGACCTCAATGGCAACAATCTGATTGCTTTGGTTCTGTCCTACGAAGCTCCCGGTGAAATCGTTGAACCTGTAGGTAACCCGCGAAGCAGCCAGCGTAATCTTGTCCGGCGTGATCTCCAGCTTCGCGATCTTGACGCAGCCAAAGGCGTTCCAGGGGCCTTCAGTATTTGAGGAGAGCAGGCGGCCGTTCGCGTCAAAAACCTGGGTATCACTCGTCACGGCGTGGCGAAGGGCCACAATCCGGTTTTCATATTGCTGCCTGACGATTTTGTCGATGTCTGAAGCAGAGCCTATGGCAGCATGCGCCGCCAGGCACAAAATCAGGATTGCACGCGTCGTTCTTGCGATCATGTCTTACCTTCCAAAGCCGTCTTATCGGTAGGTCAATGGTATCCATTCCTGGCCCCGTTTTATAGCTAGTTGAATGGGCCGCGGCGGCCCTTTTTGGGGCAGCGTAACCTCCGCCCAGAGTTCGGCACCGGCGCCCAGGCGAGGGGTTTCAGCGTGCTCGGGAATGAAAAATACGACCGGTGTGGACAGAAGGAAAATGTCGTTGCCGCGGCTGCGCTGGCGGCTCCAGGAGTTAATCGCTATTTCGGTGGGCCGGTCAGTTCTGTGCGCGACAAGCTGGCCGTTCTCGACCGACAGCTCGACATATCCAGGGTCGTATGTTTGCGGAGGAACAATACCCGGTCGATATGGCGTCTCGGGCTTGAAATCCGGCGAACGGACTTCAAGATTCAACGTAAAGTAGCGTCCGCGAATAGGCAGGTCAGGATCGACTGATCCAGTCCGCACCCAGACGCGCGGGCGGGTTGCACGGTCATAGAGCAGCTTTCCGCCCAGGCTGAGAACGATGAGGATATGGATGAAGGCAACCGCGAGTCCTTTTTGAAGAGAGCTCATGAGTGTGCTCCTGTGGCAGCGGCGCGCGCGATCAAGTCAGTCCGCAGCCGGTTAAGGACCCATCCGCCCGCCAGGAAAATCACTCCCAGCAGGATCAGTCCCAGGGAACGGCCGAGTTTATCGAGCACGTTGGAAAAATAAAACGCAATCAGGTCCAGCGCAAAGATGACGGTGCCGTAGTTGATGAAGAGTTTGCGATTCTCCTCGACGCCCCAGTAGCAAAAAGCACAAGCGCCGAGGGCGATCCAGAGATAAAGCCATGGATTGCTCTCCATATTGTGGCGTCCGCTGGCAATGACCAGGACAAATATCCAGGCGGCCGCGACGAACATCGGAATGGACCGCTGTTTGCGGCGGAACGCAGCCACAATCAGGACAGGAAGGTAGGCGCCCGCATAGCCTATGCCTTGCAGTGAGGCAGGCAGGTTTTGTGTGTGCCGCTGCCAGAACCAGCTTTCGCGAAATTCCGCGGTCGCAATCACGTCAAGCAGGAAAGGAATCAGGGCGAGAGCCCCGACCCAAACCATGCCCTGGCGCAAGTGGCGGTTTGATTCCTTTGGAGTCGTGGTCAGGTAGAAAATGGAAAGCAGGAGCAGTCCCTGGGCGGCGATGTTCCATGCGCCGCGGTACGGTTCAGTCGCCACCTCCCACTCACCCGCAAACCACCAGGGGACAAGCACGGCAGCCAGCAAGGCTTGCGGCCACTGCTTCAGCACCAGCCATGCAAGGGCCGCGCCGAGCGCCCAGAGCAACACGCCGCCGGGCCAGTGCTCCTGGAGATTGAAGATTTGCCCGGCCATGTAAATGCCCGCGCCCAGAGAAGCTGTTCCGGCCACGTGCAGGGCAACACCGATGGAAGGAACTTTTTCACCCAACACGCTGGCCGCAACATGGAACACGGCAACCATGGAGAGCACCAGCGCGAAGCGCTGCGTGGGCGCGAGCTCGTCCCAGTGCGAGGCAACAAAGAGCAGAATGCCGGCACAGAGCATGAGCGCGCCAAAGCTGATGGCGAGTACGGCCGGCCAGCGCAAACGTTTCTTGTCTGAGCTGTTTTCAAATTCACGGATACGGTCCGCCGTGGGCGGATCGATCAGATGCGCGTCAACCCAGCGCTCAAGGTGCTTTTCCCAGGTCATGAATTCTCCAGTGGGGGATTATGCGCGAAAGATCATGAGAGTTGAACCACCTGATAGAACGTGGCCTTTCGATCAGGATGCGGAATTTGTATGTGCCGGGTTTTCAAGGGGATAGGGAGACAAACTTACTTTTACCACGGAGGGCACGGAGAAACACAGAGGGGAACCCTTATGCGCGCTTCACTTTGTTCTGGGCACGACTTGGCTCTGGGCAAGACTTGCGGCGTAAGGCACGTTATGGCTGATCAATAAAGATTGAACGCCACCTCAATATTCATCTCCACGGGTACGGGCTGGCCATTGTGCGTGGCTGGTTTAAAGCGCCAGACCTTGAGTCCTTCCATCGCATTCTCGTCCAGTCCCATGCCCAGCGGTCTCTCCAATCTGATTCTGCTAATTTTGCCTGCCTGGTCCACAATAATGCTGAGAATTACCACTCCCTGATACTTTGCTCTTCGCGCTTCTTCGCTGAAGGCAGGCTCCGGTGTAAATGTGGCGACGGGAGCCTTGGTGCTGTCTTTGTCGACGTGATAAACCGGTCCGGCTGAGTTGCTGTCATCAACAACGCGGACCTCGGGCTTGGCATGCTCGAGGACATCCGGTCCCAAAAAGAAGATCCGGCCCATGAGAGCGTGGGCCTCATCGGCGGACTGAAGAGGCTGATCCAGATGTACCTCAACCTTTACCGATTTTCCGAGAGGAATGAAAATCGGTCTGCCATTTTTCTTCTGGTTGGTGGGAGCTACCCTGTGGCCTTCCAGGCTCAAGGTGTCTTTGGACACATCCAGCTTGTCAACATAGATTGCGCCATAGGTCAGCCACTGCCCTTTGGATGGCGCATTTACAGGCTGGCCGGAAGAATCAAACTTCTGTTTCCGGCCCGTTAACGGAGAGCGAAGAGCGAGAAGCTGCTTTTTATACTTTTGATCGAGCGCATCTTTTACGCTGTCAGCATGAACGGTGGCGGCGTAGGACAGAAAAAGAGCAAGTAAGAGAAAAATTGCTTTTCGATCCATGACGGAGACAAGTGTAACCAGAGCTGCCGAATTTGCGGAGTGTTTTATTTGGCGGCGAGAGCCCCGCGCGGAATTGCTCTGTTTCCGCGCGGGTATCGCCTGTTTGTTTGAATGCCTTTTCACCTAAGCCGCAGGCCAGAGCTGATGATAGGGGGCCAGCCTTTGATGCTGTGGCCGTTGCCGTCTCTCCAGTCACGCAGATTGGCTTTGAGAGTAAAGCCCGGATCAATCACCAGATGCAGCGTTATCTTCTCCTGAAAGCGGATGCTGACGGCGTGGTAGTCGCCCGCAGTAATGAATTCGATCTTCTCCAGCCTGCGGCCCTGCATTCCGGGAAACTCCAGGGACTTTCCTCCGGGATAGGCTTTCTCGATCAGGGCGAAGCGGGGCTTTTTGGGCGGTTTGCGGCGGGTAGTGGTTGGGGGTTTCACGGGCGCCCTGCTTTCTCGTTGTGAAGGCGGGGCACGGAAAAAACCTTTGCCGCAGATGTGCGCAGATAAACGCAGATCGGATTTAAGCCGTTCAAGGGTTGAATGAGGAATACTGAGAGCTGGGTGCTTGCGGCAAGTTGCACCCAAAAGGCGGGACGTGTAGCTTCAATTGCAGCCATGTTGCCTCCAATCAAGGCGATCTGGTTAGGGCGCGTTCGGTGGTTACACACCGGGCGCTGCCCGTTAACAATCAGCCGTTAGCCATTGGCTTTTTAGCCGTTAGCCTCCGGGCTCGTCGGTCAGGGGTTACTTCTCTTTGATTTTCGTTTTTGGCGAGGCACGGCTTTTTTAGGCTGTGCCTCCCGGAGTTTTGAGTAACGGGTTTTCCTGCCATTTTTGGCCTTCGGTAGCGCGTCGCGCAACCGTTCAATGTCGCTCTCGCTCCACAAGCGCAGTCGAATTCCTGCAACCATTGTTTCCGGCGGAGCAGGAACTTTTCCCATGAGTATGTAACGGCTCAAAGTAGCATTGCTCATACCCAGCTTCTTAGCCACTTGCATTGTGGAAAGAGGATTCATTGTGAGAGTATATTCTCAGTTAGGTTATACGTTGTCAAGAACTTGTTTTGCGATTTTCTATGCGCGCTCCACTTCGTTGCGCGCGGGCCTGCGGCGCAAGGAAGAGACTTTTCTTCTGCTTACCCGGCATTTATTCCTCATCCCGGCCAGCCGGGACTCGGAAACATACCGGGCTACTATCGGTCGTCCCTGACGGGACTGGATTACGATATGTCTTTCAAGGGTCGCCTGACTCGGGGGTGGGTTCGACTCGGCGCCAAAAGGAGCTGCATTGGCTGTTCTGGATTGCGAATCATACGAGTCCTCAATAAGAAGCATTTGCGATATTTATAGGACCACCCCTGATCAAATAATCGGTTTTCTTTCTGCAATTGATTTGGACAAAGAAACCGCGACGTCCAAAAGCGTCGACGAATACCTGAGGTCTGTCTTTGAGATCCAGTTTGGTCAACCGGTTGAACCTTTGAATAGTACCTCTTGGTTCCATTTTACGCGGGTACTCCCAAACGCGAGCTTTTCAGAGGGAATCCTGCCTTTGCCTTTGGCCAAGGGACGCGTTTGGGAAGCGCTTGTCACGATTCCATCCGATCCGCAAATCAAGCGCAATCTGAAGGACCTGAAAGAGAATGGTGTCCCTGATTATCAGTACAATCAAAAAGCGAGTCACTCGCTTGATGATGGGCCGTTTGGAATGCTGATCAGAGAGTTGGCTTTTCACGCCGAAGCCATCGGGAACGTGGATTACCTTAAGCTTCCTGAACTTGTCGATGATATTTGTAAAGGCTACAAAAGCAAGTACGGCAAATCAATCCGCAACGAAATCTCGCACGGCTTGAGAAAGTGCATCGTCAAATTCAAGAGCACGGAGAGAACCGAAGATGGCCTGATAGCACCAGCACTTTACTACAGTTGGGTAAAAGCGAATGACAAGAAATTCGATGATGTAGATCGTAGTGCAGTGGCTTACAGCTTTAACGGTAGTGGAGCAACCATACCATTCGAGGCGATTCAGAGAATTGAGTTTGTCTAACCTTGAACCGGTTCTCTAATTCTGAAAGCTGTGCACGTGGCGTATAGCTGCTTGGCCCAAAGGACAATTGTTTCTCCCGCTCAGGGCTGCTAATGTAGGCAATGAAATTTGGCGGCGCAACGGAAAAGTCCGTTGCGTTTTGTGCTTTCAGGGCAGTGGACCCTCTGCCTGATCTCTCAGCCGATCAGAAAAATGGGGATCAAATGGGGATGTTTTTGATAAGGGCTTGTGTTTGCAATCGCGGTGCATGGGGATCCATGGGGAGGAATCGCGTAAGTCTTTTAGAAATGGGGATCGAGAGAGGGGGGTAGGGTATCAGAAATTGCCAGAATTGCCATGATTGCCAAAAATCGCCGAAAGAGGCTACAGAAAGAATTGCCATAGTCGGCGGCGGTGCCAAAATTGAAAGGCAAAGTTTGAATGGGTCGCACGGCATAGGTCGCGCGGAGTCAGGGGTGACGGTTCGGGCAAGTGGAATTGCCGGGTGCTGACGGCTGAGCGCTAAGTGTTGCGAGCTGATTTGCTTTCCTGGTCCCCCGGCGTTGACATTTCCTTGCCAAATTCGGTATTCTTAAACCTTCGCTGCTCTGCAGTTAGCCTCGCCTTGTGTCTTCCCATCAGGAAGTAGGTAAGTGGCGTCATCGAGCGGTCTTTCTTAGTGCTTTTATTCTCAGGAGTTTGGAAATGGTAACCCGTTTTCCAGGCGGGCAGGAAATTGCGCGCAAATGGTTTTTGGTGGATGCCAAAGGGCAGACGCTTGGCCGGTTGGCCTCACGTGTGGCCAGCATTCTTGCCGGCAAAGAATCTCCACTTTACACCCCGTTTATTGACGCCGGCGATCACGTAATTGTGATCAACGCGGACAAGATCCGCGTGACCGGCATGAAGACGGAACAGAAGATGTATCGCCATTACACCGGCTTTCCCGGCGGGCTGCGTGAAGAGCAGTTCCGCAAGCTGTTTGACCGGCGGCCGGACCGCGTGGTGCAAGAGGCGATCCTGGGCATGCTGCCCAAGAACAAGCTGGGCAAGGCCATGGGCAAGAAGCTGAAGGTTTACGCCGGCGACAAGCACGAGCACCAGGCACAGAAGCCGCAGGCATTGGAACTGGCAGGCCGGAAGCAGGCATAAGGGTTTAAGTGCGCAGGCGAGGGCGCCTGCGGTCCACAAGATTAGGTCCACAAGATTATTGGAGCGATTGAGAAAAGATGGCTGAACAACTTCAGTATTACGGTACCGGACGCCGCAAGTCGAGCGTGGCCCGGGTTTTCCTGCGTCCGGGCGGCGGCAAGTTCACGGTGAACGGACGCGAGTTTGATCAATATTTCCTGACGGGCGCGCAACGGGTGGAAGTGAAGCAGCCGCTGGTAACCAGCGAGACCAGCTCCACCTTTGACATTACCGCGAACGTTTCCGGTGGCGGAATTAACGGACAGGCCGGCGCTTTAAAGATGGGCATTGCCCGCGCGCTGCTGGAGTTCAACATTGAACTGCGCAAGAAGCTCAAGGCCGAAGGCTTCCTTTCCCGCGATGCCCGCGGCAAAGAGCGCAAGAAGTATGGACAAAAGGGAGCCCGCAAGCGCTTCCAGTTCAGCAAGCGATAAATTTCAGACAGGGACGGCATGGGCCGTCCTCTGCTTTTGTTGTTATTCGATTTCGTCTGACCGCCTTTGGCGATGAACGTCTGCCTAAAGGCCCGCGATTCGCAAGCGAATCGCTAGACACTGATACCGGTAGTGGTTCAGTTTTCTGAACCACTACCAAATCTTCCCTCCCGCACCGACGGGAGCGGAGCAGGGAATCAATCCCGAGCGGGCAAGATGTGCCGCGAAGGATGCAATTCAATAAGGAGGTATTTTGGCTAACATCACCATGAAGGAGCTGCTTGAGGCGGGTGTCCACTTTGGCCACCAGACCAAGCGGTGGAACCCCAAGATGAAGGAATACATCTTCGGGGAACGCAACGGCATATACATCATTGACCTGCAAAAGACGCTCAAGATGTTCAAGGACGCGAGCAAGTTCGTGCAGGACGCTGCCGCGGATGGACGGACTGTCCTCTTTGTCGGCACCAAACGGCAAGCCCAGGACGCAATCGCCGAAGAAGCCGGACGCTGTGGCATGTTCTATGTGAACAACCGCTGGCTGGGCGGATTGCTGACCAACTGGGTCACCGTACAGAAATCAGTAAAACGGCTCAAAGAGCTCGACGAGATGGCCACGGATGGCCGTTACGAGCTGCTGCCGAAAAAAGAAGTCATCAAGCTGGAACGCGAACGCAAGCACCTACAGGCCAACCTGGCCGGCATCAAGAGCATGACGCGCCTGCCTGACGTGGTCTTCGTAATCGACTCCAACAAGGAAGCCATTGCAGTGAAGGAAGCCCGCAAGCTCGGCATTCCCGTGGTTGCCGTAGTGGACACGAATTGCGATCCCACGGAAGTTGACTGGGTCATCCCCGGCAATGATGACGCATTACGGGCCATCCGGCTGTTTGCCTCGAAGGTCGCTGACTCAATCGCCGAAGGCGTACAGTTCGCCACCGATAAACAGGGCGCCGACATTGCCAGCGTGGCCGCAGCGAGTGAAGCAGAAACCGCAACAGCAACCAAGTCTGCTCCCACCTCCGCTGATCTGGCTGAAGAAGAGCAGCTGAACATGGAAGAAGTCCTGGGCGGCAAGGTACGGAAAGCGCCGGAATCAGAAGCTACGGCAGAAGTACCGGCCATGGACGTGGCTAAAGCGACCTAATATTTTTGCCGCTTCGCTCCGGACCGGCTGTAGGGCGATCTCTTTGCGGACGTCTTCAGCTCCTGTAGCATGCGGCCCGGCGCGCGAGTCGGCCTCGCCGCGAATCGGATGAGAGGCGAGATGTGGTATCACCTGCAAACCGATCCAGCGCCGTGGAGCTACCAGCGGTAGTGTGATCGAAAGATTCATGGCCCGCGTCAGGCGAAGAGCCACGCGGGTCAAATGTTATAGATCGAAGCAATTATCGAAGGAAACAACCTATGAGTACAGAGACGACGACCATTTCAGCAGCACAGGTGAAAGAATTGCGCGAGCGCAGCGGCGCGCCCATGATGGACTGCAAGAACGCCCTTTCAAATTCCAAGGGCGATATTGAAGAGGCCTTGATCTGGCTGCGCAAGAAGGGCATTGCCACGGCGGCCAAGAAAGCAACGCGCATGACGAGCGAAGGCTCGGTGGCGAGCTATATTCATGCCGGAGGCAAGATCGGCGTGCTGGTGGAGATCAATTGCGAGAGCGATTTTGTCGCCCGTACAGACGATTTCAAAGACCTGATTAAAGATATCGCCATGCATATTGCCGCGGCGGACCCGAAGTTTGTCCGCAAGGAAGATGTCACGCCTGAGGCCTTCGAGAAAGAGAAAGAGATCTATCGCGCACAGGCCGCGGCGACCGGCAAGCCGGCCAACGTGGTGGAGAAGATCGTGGAAGGCAAGATGTCAAAGTTCTACGAAGAGGTGTGCCTGCTGGACCAGCCCTTCGTGAAGGAGCCAGGCATCAACATCCATCAGTTGATCGCGAGCAAGATCGGCAAGCTGGGCGAGAACATCTCAGTGCGGCGTTTTGCCCGCTTCAAGGTGGGCGACGTGGGCGAGACGATCGCCATCACTCAGCCACAGCAGGAAGCAAAAGCGGAGTAAACACCGCCCTTGAAAAGCGTTAGCTTCTTAAGCAAAGGCGATGACCGAAAGGTGATCGCCTTTCTTCTTTCGCCGCGGATTTACGTTGATGAACGCTGATAAATAATGCGAATCAAAACAAACCAGCGCGAATCAAAAGCAGGAAGCCGCAGAGTGAGTTGAGAGTTGGATTCTTCTCAGGAATAGCGTCGCTTGCCGCGCTCGGGACTTTCGGAAAAAGCTGGTCTTGTGGCTGGGAAAAGCTAACTCTGGGATTACAGAAGGCTGACTTTCAGTAATAAGATTCAGAACACAAAACGCCGTACAATACCCATATGGTTGCTCGTCCGCTAGTGGAAACCGCGCGCAATACGATGCTGTTCAGTGAGATCGTGGCGCTTGCGCTCGATTCATTTCGCACCAGCAAATGGCGGTTTGCCCTGACCGCCCTGGGAATGGTGATCGGCACGGCCTCGCTGATCGTGGTGGTCACAATCGGCCTTACGGGCAAACAGTATGTGATGAACCAGATCCAGGGAATCGGGGCCAACCTGATCTATGCTTACTATGAAGGCGGCAGCAATGCCTCAGTCAGCACCAGCGTAAGAGACGATCTGACGGTGGAAGACATGAGGGCGGTGCAACAGGAAGTGCCGGGAATTCAGGCGGCTTCGCCAATGACCGAAATCCATGACAGGATCAGCGTTGGCGGCGGCAAAGAACGAGACATTCTGGTGCTTGGCGTTTCGCCACAGTACTCGACCGTACGTAATCTGGAGATTCTTGCCGGACGCTTCTTTGACGAAGAAGACGCCATGGCGCGCGCGCACGTGGCTGTGGTCACGCAGCAGTGGGCGCAAAGGGTTTACCAGGGACAAAGCGCCGCTGTTGGGCAGAACATCAAGATCAACGGCTTGCCTTTTGTCGTGATTGGGACCTTCCGCGAGCGGGTGGAAACGTTTGGCCAGTCTGAGATCGCCGGTGACACAATCCTTATCCCCTATAGCGTGAGCCGATACTTCATTGGCAGTGACGCGGTAAAACAGGTTTTCTTCTCCGTCTCAGACGCTGGGGACGTGCCGCGCGCAACAGAGATGATTCAGCGGGTATTGCAGTCCCGGCACCGGCCGGCATCAGTGTACCGGGTGGAAAATCTCACGCAGCTTTTGCAGGTGGCCGCCAGCGCTGCGAATGCGCTTACGTTAATGCTTCTTGGGATTTCATTGCTGGTGCTGCTGGTGAGCGGCGTGGGCATCATGAATATCATGCTGGCCAACGTACGCACGCGCATACGCGAGATTGGCATACGCAAGGCCATTGGGGCCACCAGCCGTGAAATTCGGTTGCAGTTTTTGACCGAAGCAATCCTGATTTCACTCGCCGGCGGAATTGTGGGCACGGTGATCGGGTTAGCAATTCCCTTTTCCGCACGCTTTCTAACGGCATTTCGCGTCCCGATCTCCGGACTCTCCGCGATCATCGCAATTGTGGTTGCAGTGCTGGTGGGCGTGATCTTCGGCACATTGCCGGCAGCGCGCGCCGCGCAATTGGATCCGGTGGAAGCGCTGCATTACGAATAGGCTTCTTCAGCAATCCCGAGCGCAGCGAGGGAACGCTATTGCCCGCGAAATCGTCAGATTCGACAAAAAATTAGCCGCGAATTTCTCGAATGAACACGAATCGATTCAATGGTATGTTTTGGTTGATTTAGAAACCAAGCTTTTTCAATAAAGAACATTTCTTTCGTGACTAAAGGGTTCCCTCGCTCCGCTCGGGACAAGAAAATGCCGGGCTTGCTTGGCCCGGCTCTTTCAGCGTTGAATGATGCGGTTACATCACTAATGCCAAACTCTCAAGTTCTTTGTGCAGGGATTCCACATTGCAATTTGCACTCTCAATTCGGCCTGCCGCGTCCAGTGCTGACTCCGGTGATACGCCATATCCGCGCCCGGCAAGAAACATTTTTAAAAGTTCTGCTGTCTGGAATGAATCAAGCCCTCCCTGCAGGAGCTCATTCCGAAGCGCTGCTACTTCAGACACTGAGAATTTCTCTCCCATAGGTCACCTCCGACCCTTATACCTTCTTGCTTACCATATTAGACACGTATACCAGCGGCTTTGTTGCAAGAAAATTTACGTGCCTTCAATCGTAAGTAACAGGACGAAAGTAATTCGGGCCTGCGTGCATTGCAGACCCAAAAAGACACTCATCTTGACGTTTCCTAACGAAACTTTCCCGCCGTCCTGTATAAACCTTAATCCGCCATTTTGCTCAAATGCACGTCAAACGCCTCTTTCGCCAGCAGTGACGTCAGCTGAAACGCCCTGAATTTGTCGCCAATTAACTCGCGCTGGCGATACAAACCCGGCTCACTGTCCACCACTTCATGCCTGGCCTGCCAGTTTTCCAGAAATGCCCCTGCTTCTTTGATGCCTATTTCGGTCCGCGCGCCCGGCATCGTCAGTGACTCCGTGGCATAGGACTCCAGCAATTTCGGCCAGTATTTTCCCAATAGGGCACTGCTGGCAAACATGTCCGCCCACACAATGTGTCCCTTGACTGCTACTACGACGCCAATGGCGTTCTGGTTCCGCAACTGTTTAATTACACTCTCATACGATTTCTGCATCGGCTCTGTGATCGACTCAACCTGCGCGTGAACGGCCTTGTTCTCGCGCGCCTTGGCATACGAACTTGTGCTATTGAGCTCGACGACCTCAGCAGAGGAAGCAACATGAACCGAATCGTAGGTTTGACCCGGTGCCGGCGTGGCAGAAGGATTCGGCGCCGCGGCGATCGCCCCGGCCATCGCTGTTCTGCTGCGTCCAACTTCATCCCAGACTTTCTGCTGGTCCTGATCGAACATCGCTTTCATACGTACGCTCGGTTGCAGCATGACGGATGCATGCGTATCGAATTTTGTCGATGTTTCCATCCAGCGCCCGTGTTCCACGCAAAAGACAGAAAGGTCCACGGGATCGCTTTCAGCGGGAACGATTCGGTCTTTTCCAACCACGCGGTCCTGCTTGCCTCCTGTAACAACTTCACCAGCCAGCAGGATCAGCGGATGTTTGGAGTTGTTGACCAGAACCAGGCGGTTCACTTCCGCGCCACGCACAGGACGCACCTGGTACGGTTGACGGCGGTACATACTGGAATGGAGGTTCCCGACCTCAGTGACAACAACCTCGCCGGAGCGGATGCCCTCGTCAAGGGTAATGAAATCGCTGGTATCGTGGACCATGGTGGAAACCACGGGAAAGATCGTCAAATCCCCGTGGGAAATAGGCGCCAAGATCTTGTAATCACTCGCGGATGCCGGCAAACCACCCTGGTCTCCGGCGCTGGCTGAGGCCATCAGTATCAGGCCGAAGGCAAGGACCGCAAAAATGGCCAGAAAAGACTGCTTCATATCAAACTCCCTTTCACAACCCAGCCCCTTGTTTTCACTAATAAGAATGTAAAATGACAGTATTCTTGCGGTTAAAATTGGTACTATCCGAACCATGAGTTCTGGGCCCAGGCCGGCGGAAGGAACCGTTCTCTCTCTCCTTGTTCTCTTTGAGAAAAGCGGAGGTGAGCGCTATGGCCTAACCTTGCAAACTTTTGAGGTGGTCCTGGAACAGGTGGCGGTCAAATACGTACCCGAAGCCACGCCCCGGCAGAAGCTGGAATTCTGGCGCGACCTCAAGCTGGAAGAGCTGGCCCTGGCGCGCGCCTGCGCCGCTGGACACGAAGCTGCCTGGCAGGCCTTTCTCACTCGTTTTCGCGAGAAGCTGTATGACATTGCCCGCGGCATCACCAAAGAAGATTCCAGCGCCCGCGATCTGGCGGACTCTCTCTATGCCGATCTCTATGGGACTTCGGAGCGGGAAGGGCGTCGCGTTTCCCGGCTGAATTTTTATATGGGACGGGGTTCGCTGGAGGGCTGGCTGCGGACGGTCCTGGCCCAGGAATTTGTGAATCGGTACCGCAAGACGAAGCGTCTAGTTAGTCTTGAAGAGCAGACTGAGGACGGAGTACAGTTCTCCGCAGCGCCTGCCGGGCCCACCAGCCCGCTGGATAGCCGCCTGGGAGCAGCCCTGGATGAAGCGCTGGGCCAGCTTACTGGCGAAGACCGGCTGGTTTTGGCCTCCTATTACCTGGATAACCGTACCCTGACCGAGATTGGCCGGATGGTGGGAGTACATGAGTCAACCATCAGCCGGCGGCTGGAAAAAATGCTTAAAGCCTTGAGAAAACAGGTGATGGCCGGCCTGGTTTCAAGAGGTATGAACCGGGGACAGGCGGAAGAGGCCCTGGAAGCGGATGTGCGTTATTTACAAGTGGATGTGACCAGAAAACTGCAAGAAAATCGTCCTGCTGCGTTCCAACAGGATAAGGGATCTGATTAGCAATGCCTGAACTACCTGACTTGTTGCGGCAGAGACTCGCCGCAGCCGAAAACGACACCCGGATGCACCCCGATGCCGATACCATTACGGCGTTTGTGGAGCAGTCCCTGCCCGCAGCCGAACGCCAGACGGTGGTCGCGCATCTCTCTGTGTGCGAACCCTGCCGCGAAGTAGTATCGCTGAGCCAGACGTCGCTCGCCGAACTGGAAACCCAGACCGTCCTGAAGCCTGCCCCGGTTTCAAGGTGGCGAAGGCTGCTTACTCCCGGCTTTAGCGTGGCAGCCGCCGTTGCGGCCATGGCAGTGATTGCAGTCTTGGTGCTTCAGCTGCCACAGAAAAGTACGCCACCCTCTGCGCAGGGAACTCAGCAAGCAAAGGTTACAACTCCGGCAGACCAGAACATCTCTGCTGATAAGAAGACCTCTACGGAGGCAAAAACATCGGTACCGGTACAGCAACCCACGGAAACCAGATCAGCACAATCGGCGCCATTGCTGGATCGGGATGAGCCGGCCAGAGAAACCCAAGCGAAAGAAACCCAAGCCAAAGAAGGCCAATTCAAAGAAGCCCAGGCTCATGCAAGGCGTGACCAGCCTGCTGACGTAAAGGCGCTTGCTGGATTGGCTGCTTCCGCCCCGGCGGCAAAAGCGCCAGTGCTTACCGCCAGCCTGAAGAAAGACTACGTCAATACGAACTTCTTTGCGGCGAATAGCAATGAGTTTGCCAGCGTCGATGGCCAGGCCGACAAGGACGTTCCTTCGGCTCCGCAACCGCAGCCATCTTCCGCGAACAGCAGTTTTATTTCCGCCAAAAACAAGTTGCCCGCTTTTGCTGACATACCTTCAAACACCGCTGCCAAGCCGGATATACGGCTCCTGACGCCGACTCCGCCCCACCAGCGTTTCGACTGTCCGGTCTGCAAAATCGTGACAGCGGGTGCGCACTCGTTGCGTCTGCGTAGCATCACGCCAGCCATCCGTTCCGGCGCCGTAAGCGATAGTGCCATGGGAGCGCCCGGGATGTTCAGCTCCGCTCTGCAGAAAAACCAGCCGTCTGAAGTAGCGGCTGCGCCGGAAAAAGCGGAAGGCGGAAGCCTGGCCAGCTCTGACGCTCTTAGCCATGGTGCGCTCGCAACATCGAACTTTAAAGCACGCGAATCCTCGGCTACCCTGTGGAAGGTCGCTGGCGGCAAGTTGATCAAGTCCTCCATTCCCTCGCAATGGGAAGACGCTTACCCGGTTGCCGGCTTTCAATTCTCCTTTGTGAACGCGCGCGGGAATGATGTTTGGGCAGGAGGAAGCAGCGCTTTCCTCATCCATTCACGTGACGGCGGCTCCTCCTGGGAGATCGTCAAGCTGGGGGATGCGGCCACGGGAACAATCGTGAATATCCTTGCTGGCGCTTTGAACATACAGGTCAAGACCTCTGACAATCAGCTCTGGTCAAGCACAGACGGCGGCAAGACCTGGACCATGCAGAGCGAGTAGAAAACTCCAGTCAAATAGCGGCGTGTTCCCACTGATTCTGCTTCCCTCTCAAGCCGGATTGGCCGGCCTGTTGGTTGTATAATCCGCGTCAGTGATTCTCAAACTTGCTTTATTCATGTGGTTTATCGCCCTGCTGCTTTCGCTGGTCGCCAAAGGCAACGGCAGACCGTGGATGGGGCGGCTCTTCGTTGGCGGCTTTATCCTGTTGCTGCTGGCAGCCTTCCTGAAAATTGTTTCCCGGATCCTTTGAGATCCTCAACGCCAACCAATAGCCATCGAAGAGCTTCTTCGATCGCGGAAAATAGCAGCAACCTAGGATTCCCCTAGCTCCTCCAGGTATTCCGTAGCCTTGGCCATGAGGGTTGCCTGCTGGCGAGACCGAGGCGCAGTGGCCAGGAAGTTTCTCAGCAAATCTCTCGCTTTATCAACTCGTCCTGCAATTCTGTGACTGCAACCTTCCCAAAACATGCCTTCTACGGCATTCGAGTCGATGCGGTGCGCTTTTCGTGCAGCGGTGATGGCTTCCTCGATTTTGCCGTGTCCGGTTTTCATGTGGCAAAGAACGATCGCTTCCGCAAGGCTCAAGAGCAACATCGGATCCTGCGGGCTCTTTTTCAAGTTGAACTTGGCCACTGCGATTTGCTGGTTTAAGCTCGTCTCATTTCTCTTTTTTCGCCGGCATTCCGGACAACGAATCGCCACGGAAGTACCGTAGAAACCGAGCGTTTCATACCAGTACTTTTGCTCAGCCGCACCAAACACAAAATCTCTTCCACACTGGATACAGGTCTGATGCCGATCCAGATAGAAAAACATCGGTGCATGACATGAGAAGCAGAGGTTCTGCTTTCGTACGTCTCCCCGCACGGCGTGGCGAGGCATTGGCGGCTCGTAATCAAGATCCCATTGATAGAAATTGTGGATATTCCCAGCCGGGTCCTGATACGTTCTCAATACCAGCGGAATTTCACCATACAACGGATGCGTTTCGAATTTGCGAGGGGGTTGTGCCTTCTTGCACTTTTCACGTCGCGCCGCTTTTGGTTGTGGCCGCAAACGCATAACTCTTACGCCGAAACCAGCGATCCTATCTTCTCGCCGGTCACCACGCGTTTAATATTGCCGTGCACATTCAAATTGAAGATCACGATCGGCAGGCTGTTTTCCTGGCAGAGCGAGATGGCAGTGGCGTCCATCACGCGTAGCCCGCGCTTAAGAACGTCAAGATAGGTAATAGACTCGATCATCGTGGCAGTGGTTACAATCTTTGGGTCAGCGTCATAAATGCCATCGACCTTGGTGGCTTTCATGATCACGTCAGCTTTGATCTCCATGGCGCGCAGGGATGCGGCGGTGTCCGTGGAGAAATAAGGATTGCCGGTGCCGCCGGCAAAGATCACCACGCGGCCTTTTTCCAGGTGGCGCAACGCGCGCCTGCGGATAAACGGCTCGGCCACCTGGTTCATCTCCAGTGCGGACATCACACGGGTGTGGACGTTTTGTTTTTCCAGCGCGTCCTGCAAGGCCAGTGAGTTGATCACGGTGGCCAGCATGCCCATATGGTCGGCGGAGACGCGGTCCATGTCGCGCGCCTGCTCCGCCACTCCACGGAAAAAATTCCCGCCTCCAACAACCAGCGCAATCTCCACGCCAAGATCATGCACTTCTTTGATCTCCGCGGCGATTGAATGGATGCGTTTGGTCTCGACTCCGAAACCTTTGTCCCCGGCCAGCGCTTCACCGGAGAGCTTGAGAAGGATGCGTTTAAATGCAAGCATGCTGATTCAGTATAGAGCAATCAGCGCTCTTTCCGCAGTCCCGAACCCGCGCAACGGGAGAGGGAACCTATGGCTCGATATGCTCTGGGCGCGAGCAGGAACTCGCAGCATCCAGCAGTCAGCAGCAATGGCAATTGGCGCGGGCCATGGCTCTTGGCTCCCAGTTCTTGGTTCTTGGCTCTTGGTCATAGTCATTCGCCTCAGCCTACTCTGCATCGATCGGCTTTAGCTGGCTAATTGCCAATTGCTGGTTGCTAATTGCTTTACTCGCACCTCAGCGCCTCCATCGGATCCACTTTCAACGCTCGCCTTGCCGGTAACAGCGCGGCCAGGCCGCCAATGCCCGCCAGCAAGACCGCCGCAGAAAAATAGCTCAGCGGGTCAAAATTGCTCAGCCCGTAGAGTTCAGTACGCAGCACAAGCGATGCGGCTCCGGCCAGACCGAGTCCGGCTGCCAGCGCCAGGCTCAATGGAACGGCAAAGCGCGATAGGACGCTGTGCACCACGTCAAACCGCGTAGCACCCAGGGCCATGCGGATGCCGATCTCCCTGGTTTTCTGGGAGACGTTGTAGCTCACCACCCCATAAAGGCCGATGACCGCCAGCAGCAACGCCAGCGTACCCATTCCGCTGATCACGGCGGCGATCTTTCCGGAAAAGCCCACCTTCTCCTGGAAAGCTTCTTTCACCGTCCGGGCCTGTGGACTCAACAATGGGTCCAGCGAGCGGGCAACATCGGCCACATTTCCAATTATGTCTTCCGGCCGGCCCGTAGCGCGTAACAGCACTAAAGCTTCCTTGATGTACTGGTCCGTGATCGGCGTGTACATCTCCGCAGATTGACCATTGCGCATGCCCACCGAGCGAGCGTTGCCGGCGATGCCTATCACTGGCAGCTTTTGTTTGCCCAATTCGTACATTTGCTGCAATGGGTCCTTGCCGGGCCAAACCCGGCGCGCATACGATTCGCTGACTATCACCACATCGTGATCGTCTTTAGTAAAATCTCTTCCCCGCACGAGCGGAACGCCCAGAGTGCGGAAGAAGTCCGGCCGCACCTGGTTGATATAAACATCAAACCGCACCGCCCCGTTCAAGCGCTGGACGGACGCGCGGTTCCCCATGGGAGGATTCAAGACGAGCGTCACTGACTCCACTCCCGGGACCTGGCTGATGCGTTGTTCCAGTTTGTCTAGGTATTCTCTGGCCGCAGGCGGCTCGAATGCGTGAGCATAGAGCGCTGGATCCACGGTGATGGTGTGCGCGTAGTCAAAACCGGGATCGGTATTCAGCGCGATCTGCATCGCCCTGACCAGCAGAGCAGATACAACCAGCAATACACAGCTCGCCGCCACCTGCAATGACATAAAGATGGTGCGGGCGCGCGATGAATGGTGCTTCTGTCGCGCCAGTTGCCGAGCCGGAGGCAGCCCTGCCAGCAGACAGGCAAGCGTTCCCGCACCGAATGCAAATAGAATCGTCCGCCAGTCAGGCGCGTAGTCAAAATTGCCTGGACCGCCCAATCCAACAACAAGGGCCCGAGACGCAAGCCAGCTCAACAGCAACCCAATCGTGGAGCCAATGGCCGCCAGTAGCAGGCTCTCAGTAAGCAGCTGCCGGATGATTCGCCCCCGCGTCGCGCCCAGGGCCAGCCGGGTTGCGATCTCCCGCTCGCGCGTAATCGCGCGGCCCAGAAGAAGATTGCCCAGATTGCCGCATGCTGTTGCCAGAATCAGCAGCACAAGCACGCTCAACAATCCGAACAAGGGCAGGTCATCCGCTCCCAGATTGGCCGCATAAGCGCCTGGAGCTGCCTTCAGGTGCTCATCCTTCTGGATTACGCCAGGATGTTCGTGCGCCAGTTCCTGGGCCAACGGCAGCAAGGCCTGCTCGGCCATCTTCATGCTCACGCCAGGCTTGAGCCGGCCCCACATGTGTATGTGCGAGTCAGCGTCATTAAAGCTTGAAAGGACGCGCGTTTGCGGGACGAAATATGGCTCCTGCTCTACCAAGAGCCACAGGTCGGTGTGCTCGCCTTCATCGGGATCCAATCCCGCAAACTCGTACGCGGTAATTCCCACCACGGTGGCCACGTGCTGATTCAGGGTGATGGTCCTGCCCACCACGGAAGCATCGCCTCCAAAATGGCGTTGCCAAAAACCGTATCCCAGCACTGCCGCCGGCGCCGCATCAGGACCGGCATCGACGGGAGCGGCCAACAGCCGCCCATATGCCGCAGAAGCGCCTATTTCAGAGAAGTAGTTGGCTGACACCAGGCCGGCACGCACACTCTCTGTCTTGCCCTGGCCGAATGTCATATTCAACCATCGTTGCACAATCACACTTGCCAGCACCTGGTTGTGCTGCTGATAAAACATTGCGGCTGGATACGAGACTTCAGTAGACGCGCCTTCTGGAGACTGCGAGGTGAAACGGACCAGTGAATTGGGATCGCGCACCGGCAGCGGCCGAAAGTAAAACACGTCAATGATGTTAAAGGCGGTAACGTTCACGCCAATCCCAAGCGCCAGCACCATGATCGCGGTAAAAGCCAGGCCGGGCGACTTCTTCAATAGACGAGCACCAAAACTCAGGTCCTGCCCCAGCCGGTCCAGCCATCCCCAGCCCCAGGCTTCCCGCGAGCGCTCGCGCATCAAAGCTGCATTGCCGAAATTCCGGCGCGACTCCGCAGAGAGCATCTCCCGATGGAAGTCGATGTCATTTTGCAGTTCGCTCTCCAGCTTGCGCCGGTTCAGCAGGTAGTAAATCCGACGAAGAAATTCGCCCATAAGACCCTCCTTCAGGCCTTGGACATTACGGACTGAATGCCCTGCAACACGCGGTCAAAGTCTTCGATTTCCGATTGCAACTGCCTCCGCCCCTCGGCAGTGAGCTTGTAGAAGCGGACCTTGCGGTTGGTTTCAGAGATGCCCCATTCCGCCTTGACCCAGCCTTTCAGCAACATCCGCTGGAGCGCCGGATAGAGAGAGCCCTCTTCCACCTGGAGCAATTCTTTTGAGAGCGTGTGGATGCGCTGGGCAATAGCGTATCCGTGGATGGGCCCAGGCTGAAGCACACGCAGAATCAGCATGCCTAACGTGCCGGGAAGCATTTCGTTTTTGGCCATAGAGACAAACCTAGCGCTTCAAGGCATAGATTATCTATGCCTATGATCTATGTCAATAGATAAAGATGGGGTGCGGAGAAATGCATACGATTACGGGCAACTTGGGACTGCGCTCACTCAAACCTGATCAGCACGATCTCAGGATAGGTGGCTACGCGCAACGGCGGCCCCCAGGTCCCTGTGCCGTACGTTGTATAGATCTGCAAATTGCCGACTCGTTGCAAACCGTGGTTGAGCTTGCCCCAGACTCGTTTAGCTATCAGAGTCCAGGGGAAGAACTGTCCGCCATGGGTGTGTCCGGAGAGTTGCAGAGAGATCCCTTCTTCTTCAGTGATGGGCAGCCGGACCGGCGCATGCAGCAGCAGAATGCTGGCGCGCCCGCGGTTCAGCTTTACGCCGCGAAGGATCGAGCGATAGCGCTCAGCAATGACGGCATCGCGGTAGTGCACTCCCACAAGTTGCAATCCGTCTACTTCTACTTTTTCATTGTCCAGAACTCGTATTCCAGCCCGCAGCAGAGGCGGCAGATATTCGGAGTTGCGGTAAAACTCTTCATGGTTACCGGCAATGTAATAGACGCCCAAAGCTGCCGGCTTATGCGGCAGGGCCGCTTCCGTCTGCTCTGGCGATGTCAACCGCTTCCATGGTTCTGCCAGCTTCTCAAAATCAGCAGCCACACCGTCGTAGAGATCGCCCGTGACAAATGCGATGTCCGGCTGGAGCGCTATGATCTTATCCACTACGCGGCGCACAAAGCGGACATTGCGTACGTGGCCCAGGTGAAGATCACTGACGATCGCAGCCATTCGTCCGCGCCACTGCGAAGGCAGATTGGGCAGCGCTACGGTAATCCGCGTCACGCGAGGCCGAGCAGCGTTGAGCACTCCATAGAAACCAACCGCAGCAGCAATGCCGAATGCCACATCCGCGATCAACGCCGCCTGCCAACTCAAACCTGCAGCGTGACTCAGTATGTAAATGATCCAGCAGGCAACCGAGGCAAGCAGAAAATAGCTGGCAAATCCCAGCCAGATGGCGGAGACTGCGTAAAAGACCCGCACCAGCGGATGATGCGAATACCAGCCCCGCAATGACGCAGCCACAAAGCTGATAGACAACAGGCCGAATGCCAGCTTGACGGCCCAAGACGTGGCCACTCCGCCCCAGAAATAGGCCACCGTGGCATAGACGAACCAATGCGCCAGAAAAAGAATTGTCTGAACAATGCTGACAAAGATAGAGAGCCTGGTCCGCAAACGGTTGTGTCCTTATGAAAATGGAAGCAACACTTGAGTTTACAGAACCCGGATCGACCCGCGCGCGTTGAAGCCTGGTTCAAAAGCTAATGTTTACCGCCGGGTGCGGTTTAGCAGCGGGCAGCACGTTCAGAACGGCGTCAGATCAGTGGAGATGATCCCATTTCTAATCGGAGGAGTTTGTGAGTAAGCGGTTTGTGGCTGTGAAATGACTGATAACAAGAGGAACAGCAACAAGAAACGCTTATAGTTCATTGGTCGTTTCTTTCTTGTAAGCGGGTAAGGCTATTCAGTTGTCACAACGGGGGAATCTGCGATCTTACGGGCCTGACTTTACTGCCAGAGGCAGCGTCGCTTCCGTGGAATGGCCGTCAGCATCTTCCACCACCACGCGCACCAGAGCAGACCGGTCAGCGGTAACTTTTGGCGCGGCCAGGGTCTTGGTGATCCAGCCGTTCGGGTCCACCGGCAGCTCAGCTTTAATTTCGTCTTTATCGAAGCCAACTCCGTATTTGTACGGAGCTTTGCCGCCGGAGACATACGTCGTCAGCGTGAAGTCCGCGCCGGAAGCTACCGATCCCGTGTTCAGCCGCAACGGGGCAATTTTTACGATTGCCTCTCCCGGCTGACCTTTGGCTGCTACTTCAGAGCCAAAGTAGAATCCAACAATTGTCCCGAAGACGCCCAGAAGCAGGGAAAGAATTTCCTTGCCGCGCTCAAATCGCCTCTCATTCGCGGGTGATTCATCAGATGTGAGCGCGGACACCACCAGCACCACTGCCGTTCCAATCGTGACCACGGCAAAAAGATATGTGATCAAGCCGCGCGCAAACTCTACCTGGCCCATCTTGGTCAGCACCAGGCCTTTGTCCAGCCCCAGCGTGGTAGCGCCGATCAGCAAAACGATCGCCAGCAGCATGCCGAACGCAATGGTAACAATAGGATTCAAATAAGCCTTGATGGTCGTGATTGCCTCTGAGATTTTCACTGGCGGATCGTTCTCGTTGGGCATAGGGAGGTCCTCTCTTTCGAGTTCAACGGCATCACCGCTTGCTGAGCCGTGAATCATTGCACTGCGGCAAATTGAAGTC
This sequence comes from Terriglobia bacterium, assembly GCA_020072585.1. Taxonomy (GTDB): domain Bacteria; phylum Acidobacteriota; class Terriglobia; order Terriglobales; family Acidobacteriaceae; genus Angelobacter. The sequence continues at coordinate 309,846 of JAIQGL010000004.1, forward strand.
CACAAGAATTTTGAACACGAAAAACATTCTGCGCTCAGAAAGCAGCGTGGCTCTTCCTAATTAGGAGTGACGATACCGAAGAATACGTTTCAAACAATCGAGCGCACAACGCCGCCGTCCACGCGCCGACCAACAACATTACCTCTCACTCCACAAACATGCAGTCTCCATAGGAGAAGAACCTGTATTTTTCTTTGACTGCGTGCTCGTAGGCCTTCAACACATTTTCCCGCCCGGCAAAGGCCGAAACCAGCATCAGCAGAGTGGATTTAGGTAGATGGAAATTAGTCAGCAATGCGCCCACCACGCGGAACTTGAAACCAGGGTAGATAAAGATGTCAGCCTCGCCGGAGCCGGCCTGTATGCGCGCGATTCCACTCGGCCCCGGCTGGCTCTGGCTGGCCGCAAACTCCAGAGTCCTGACAGTTGTGGTACCCACAGCTACCACCCGCCGCTTTTCTTCCAGCGCCTGGTTAATCTGCGCAGCGGCAGCTTCGGAGATTGAAAAACGTTCACGATGCAGCTTGTGCTCTTCCACATTCTCCACATGCACCGGCTGAAAAGTCCCTAGCCCCACATGCAGAGTTAGCTCGGCAATCTCAATGCCACGCTCACGTAGCTCTGAGAGAACTTGCGGCGTAAAGTGCAAACCTGCTGTGGGGGCGGCAACGCTGCCAATAGCTTCAGGGCGAGCATAAACCGTCTGGTAGCGCTCGCGGTCATCCTGCCGGTCTTCGCGGGCGATATACGGCGGCAAAGGCACATGGCCCAGCTTTTCCACCAGGGCAAAAAAATCAGGCACGGGTTCAAAGCGCAGAGTACGTTCGCCAAACTCGCCGCGTGCAATCACCTGGGCTATTAGTTCGGTGCTTTGCTTTTTAGCGGGCTCGCCGGGAGCGCCTGCTTCAGAAAAAGACCGAGCTGAAGAAACCGAGCCCGAATCCGCAGCTGAGAAAAAGATCTTTTCTCCCACCCCAATCTTTCTGCCTGGACGCACCAGCGCCTGCCACTCCAGTGGCCCAAGTTGGCGTGTGAGCATGACCTCAACGCGACCATGAAGAAAGTCACGCGCGGCGGGATTCCTGGGGCTGACAGGCTGGGCGTGCAGTCCGGCGCGGCGTCCGTAAAGGCGTGCGGGAAAAACACGGCTGTTGTTCACCACCAGCAGGTCGCCCTGGCGCAGCAGGCCCGGAAAATCAATGAACTTTCGATCTTCAAAGTTGCCGCTTGATCGCGAGAGATGCAGCAACCGGGAGCCGCTGCGGTCGGCAAGCGCTTCCTGGGCGATCAGCTCTTCCGGGAGGTAGAAATCAAAGTCAGAAACCAGCACTAGCTGGGATTATAAGAGCACAACACATTTGAGGCCTTGTGTTGGTTCTGACCCTTTCCCGGATCGGATGAATAAATACTTGATATTTGATTTTTATTGTATTAACATTATTACAAGGTTATGTAACTAATAGGAGGCTATGGCAAAGACATCGACCGGCTCCGTTATTGAAAAAAAGTTAAAGGTTGCCGATGAAGTCTGGATCGCAACCGCCTTGCTCCATCGTGAGCACCCAGAACAACCGGATTTCGCGATCGAGCAAATCGTTGAGCGAGCACAAAAAGAAGCGCTGCACCAGCCGCTGCGGCCCGGAGTTTACGTTCATGTCGTTCAACATTGCGTGGCCAATCGACCTCCCAATCCAGGCCGCTATCGCATGATCTTTGAAACGTCTGATGGGAAGCGCAGGCTTTTCCGTAAGGGAGATTCATTTCACCCAGAACGTGCGGAAGGGAAAATTACACCGAATCGAGATGACCTTCCCACCGGATATTCGGGTTTGTTGAATTGGTATGACGAATGGTCATCTGCAGGCGGCGCCAATCCTAAAAAAGAAGATCCCTTACTGTCGTTGCGAGGTTCCGGCAAACATCTTTGGGCAAGCGAGCATGCTGATGATTACGTCCGTCGTTTGCGCGAGGGCTGGGAATGAGCCGGGTCTTTTGGGACACGAATCTTTATATTTACCTGTTTGAAGACTATGGACAGTTTTCAAAATCGGTAACCGCGCTTCGCTCGAGAATGATTGAGCGCGGTGATCAACTGCTAACCTCCACACTCTCGCTTGGAGAAATACTTGTAAAACCGGTTGAAGCAAATAACCGAGAGCTTTCAGACAAGTATGAAACTGCGATTAAGGCCACATCCATATTGCTGCCATTGGATATAAAGGCGGCCAGAATTTATGCCGCATTGCGCTCAGACCGCGCGCTTCGGGCTCCTGATGCAATTCAACTTGCATGCGCGGCAAGCGCAGGAATCGACTTGTTCGTCACCAACGATGCACGGCTACACGGCAAACACGTGGACGGAATCCAGTTCATCGTTCCGCTTGATCGTGTACCAATCTAATTTCCAGAAAACAAAAAGGGCCGCCTGCTGAGGGCCGCCCTTTTCTCAGAAATTGTTTAGAGTTACAGCACTTGCACGTTTTCTGCTTGCCACCCCTTTGGACCTTTGACGACGTTAAACGTCACCGGCTGGCCCTCCTTCAGACTGCGGAAACCATTCGACTGAATGGCGGAGAAGTGTACAAAAACATCTTCACCGTTTTCCCTGGAGATAAAGCCATACCCCTTCGCGTCATTGAACCACTTCACTGTTCCTTGTTCCATGTGTTACACGCATTCCTTGTTCCTGAAATTTGCGCCTTTCTGAGGGTTAGTGCAGGCAGGTAGCAGGTGGGTGCATTGCTGCTGTATAACGCTTCCGAAACAACGCGAGGGACATTATACCCTCGGGAATCCTGAGTTGTCTTTAAAAAATAAGACAAACCTTAGAATAGATTAAAGGGCGATATGATACCTTGGCATGGAGACGTAAATGATTGTAGGCACAGGAGTTGACATCGCTGAAGTCGACCGGATTGAAGCCGCGCTGAAGCGCTTTGGTGACCGTTTTCTTAAGCGAGTATTCACCCCAGACGAGGTCCGGTACTGCCTGGGCAAGCCAAATACCACTGAGCGTCTGGCTGCACGTTTTGCCGCGAAAGAGGCCGGAATGAAGGCCATTGGAACGGGCCTGCGCCACGGCATCACATGGCATGACGTAGAAGTTGTCCGCCTGCCAGGCAAACGTCCCATTTTGAAATTCAGCGGTAAGGCCGCGGAGTTTGCGAACCGGATGGGATGTAAGCGGACCCACCTCTCCCTCTCTCACACCGCCGACCAGGCCATTGCTCATGTGATCCTGGAAAGCGACTAGCCATCCTTTGCAAACTGACGCGCCTGTGAGACCCTTAAACCGAATGAGCCTAACCGCTGTTGTATCTGAGCCCCAAACTTCCTCTAATCCAATGCCACTTCGGGCCGTAATGCTGGCCGTAGCCCTGGTCAGCCTTGCCAGCCTGCTGCTGGAACTGGCCCTTACCCGGCTTTTCAGTGTAGTGCTCTTCTATCATTTCGCATTTTTTGCCATCTCTGTAGCGCTTCTGGGGCTTGGTTCGGGCGGGGTTTTTGCTCACATCCGGCGGGAATGGCTTGAGCGATTTGATATGCGCGCTCTTGGCGCCCGGCTCTGCCTTCTGAACTCAATCTTCATTCTGGCCTCAGTGGAAGTAGTGCTGCATACGCCGGTATCGCTTGAGGTCACGGGACAAAACTTCGGCAAGCTGACCATCATCTATCTGGCGGCTGCGGTCCCATTTTTTCTGACCGGTCTGCTTTTTTCAGTGCTCTTTGCCCGGTCATCGGGCCAGATCCCTCATCTTTACGGCGCTGATCTTGCCGGCGGCGCTTCCGCCTGCCTGCTGGTGGTGCCTTTGCTGAACCTGATCGGTGCTCCCAATGCGCTCTTGCTGGCCTCGGCTTTCATGGCACTGGCAGCCGCGTTGTGGGCATCAACGATCAAACTCCGCCGCGCGGGCTATGCACTGGCCACGATCTTCGTACTGCTGATCGCAGCCAACTATTCTGGCGGAATCATCGATGTAATCTACGCCAAGGGCGCATATCGCGACCCCAAGTGGGTTGAATATGCCCGCTGGAATGCCATCTCACGCATTGAGGTCAACACCCAGCTCGGCGGACGCTACGTGGTAATTGACGCTGACGCCACTACGGCCATCATGAATGTTGACCCTAAACATTGGGACCAGGACGGCGCTCCCACGCCCACGCACACTGGTCTTCCCGCAAAGCCAGGGTTTAACTGGAAAAAGAGTCTGATGGCAGCGGCGCCCTCGGTGGCCAATGTGCTGCGACCGCACGGCGACTTTGCAATCATCGGCCCGGGCGGCGGCGTGGATGTAATGCGGGCCGTAGCCAACGGCAGCCCCAGCGTGACTGGAATTGAGATCAATCCCACTATCGTCAACAACGTGATGCGCGGCCGCTATGCCGACTACACTTTCCACCTCTACGACCTGCCCCAGGTCCACATTCACGTTCAGGATGGGCGGTCTTATATCCGCAGTTCGCACGATCAATATGACGTAGTGCAAATGACGCTGGTCGACACGTGGGCCTCCACCGCAGCCGGTGCATTCGCGTTGAGTGAGAACAATCTCTACACCATTGAGGCGTTCCGGGAATACTTTGACCACCTGAAACCCGACGGCATGATCGCAATCACCCGCTGGGAGTTCAAGCAGCCGCGTGAGGCGCTGCGGGTGGTTTCGCAGGCAATTGAATCGCTGCACCAGATCGGCATTGCGGACCCCAGACAGCATTTTGTTCTGATAGCCGATGGCGGCCTGGACGAAGATGGCAGACCGGTGCTGGTCCTTGCCAAAAAAGCGCCCTTCACTGCGGCTGAGTATGCGGCAGTGGCGGCGCATGTGCGCGAGAATCCCAACCTGGTCTGGCTGAATCCCGCTCCCGATTATGCCGGGATGCAGCCTCTTCCACCCGCAGCTCTGGCCTTCCGCAGCCTCATAGAGTCGAACGACCCTGTGCACTTCGCGCAGGGTTACTCCTACAACGTCTCCCCCGTAAGTGACAGCGCGCCGTTTTTCTTTTTCACCCTCAAGACGCGGTACGTGATTCAGAACATCCTGGCCGGGACCGGCCGCGGCATGGACTGGCGCATCAACCTCGGCGTTGTTGTGTTGGGAATGGTGCTGATTATCTCGATCGTGGCCGTGCTGGCGTTTCTGATTCTGCCTCTGGCACTACATCGGCGGCATGAGAGCGATGGAAGAACCAGCATCCTCGCCTTGCTGTTTTTCATTGCCGTTGGCTTTGGCTATATTTTGGTGGAAATCTCCCTGATCCAGCGCTTCGTGCTTTTTCTGGGCCATCCTACGTATGCGCTTACGGTGGTTGTTTTTCTTCTGCTGCTCTCCAGCGGTATCGGCAGTGTGGCGGCACGGCGGTGGATCTCTGACAGCAACCGGATCTTGCCCCTGCTGGGACTTATTGCCGGTTTGATTCTGCTGAATGTGCTCGTGCTTCCCTGGTTGCTATCAGTGGCGGTAGGCCTGCCGTTCTTTATTAAATTGTTATTAAGCGGTCTGGTCCTTGCGCCTCTGGGCTTTCTGATGGGTATGCCTTTTCCCTCGGGGTTGCGACTGGTAAAGACCGTGGAATGGGCATGGGCCTTGAATGCTGCAGCCAGCGTACTGGGGTCGGTAATGGCAATGATCATCGCCATTCACTATGGCCTGACGGTCACCCTGGTTTGCGCGGCTGTTGCCTATCTGCTGGCGGCCTTATGCTCCAGGACCTGGAAAAGAATCGCCGTGATTTAGGTACCCGTGATTTAGGTACCTTAGATTAAGATAGATCTTAGATGTCTCCCGGTGCTACCAGACCCCGGATATCGTCACTGAAAACTGCCCTTTTCTAGTGACTTGCAGGAGCATCTGCTATCATTTTCGCGTAGTTACCTACAACTCAATTGCCAAGTCAAAAGCAGCTTAGGTGGTCAGAACTCAAGGTCGGGATAACCGTAATCGTCGGTTCGGTGACCCTGGCCCTCCTCGTTTTCCTCATTAGCGGGACCGGTGGGCTTTTCACCAGAAAAATTACTCTCACCACTCATTTTGACAATGCTGAAGGTCTTCGCCCCGGACAGCCGGTTGATCTGCAAGGCCTTCCTATTGGCAATGTTCAATCCATTCGCGTGGTTCCGGTGACTCCAGATCGTCCAAAGAGCCCGATTGAAGTGACCATGCGGGTAAACGCAAAATATCAGCCATTCATTCACAAAGATTCAAAAGCCACGATTGAGACGGCCGGTGTGCTCGGTGAGTCCTTTGTCGATATCGACAGCCTGGGTGCGAAGGGTGCAATCGTTGGAGATCATGATGAATTACAACCCGGCAATGCTCCCGGAATCCAGGATGTGGTCAAGAGCAGTCAGACTTCGCTGCAGAACATTGACGTCCTGGTAAAACGGGCTGACCAGATTCTCGCGGAAATACAGAGCGGTAAGGGCACGCTTGGCCAGGTCATCAGCGATCCCACCATGATCAACAAGATTAATGGCATCCTGAATCAGGTGAAGGCATTGCTGAATGATATAAGCAATGGAAAAGGCACTATCGGCAAGTTTTTTGTTGACGACAGTCTTTACCGCAAAGCCAATGACGCTGTGGATAAAATCGACCGCATGGTGGATGAGATCAATACCGGCAAAGGCAATCTGGGCAAGCTGGTGAAAGACGATAGTCTTTACAACAACGCAAACCAGACCATCGCCAAGGCCAACAGGCTGATGGACGATCTCAATGCCGGCCATGGCGTCGCCGGCAAGCTATTAAAGGACGAAGAATTTGCCCGCAAGCTGCACAACACCATTGACAAGCTTTCCGCCATTGCTGACCGGCTTGAAGCAGGCGAAGGCAGCGCCGGCAGGCTGCTGAGGGACCCGTCCATCTACAACAATACCGATCAAATGCTGGTGGAGACGCGGAACCTGGTCAAAGCAATCCGTGAGAACCCCAAGAAATATCTCACCATCCGCTTCCGCGTATTTTGATGGGACCGCTGCCGGCTCCACATAAATTGCCGGCTGAAAGTGGAAAACTAGTTCTTTGATGTTCACGCGCTGTTTCTCGTTTTTTTGCACGCCGAAAACCGCTTTGTAGAATCTTGAAGTGAGGACACACACATGCGTTTATTCCGATTTCTAGTGGCAGCCCTTGTACTGGCAGGCCTGACCGCCACGGCAGCCTTCGCCCAGGAGAGCAAAGAGGCAGCCAATCATCTTGTCTCCGCACTGGATAAGACTGCCGACCCTTGCGTGGACTTTTACCAGTTCGCTTGCGGCTCGTGGAAGAAAAATAATCCTATCCCTTCTGATCAATCCATCTGGAGCCGCTTTGGAGAGTTGGCGGAGCGCAACCGCACCGTCTTGCGCGGCATTCTGGAAAACGCCGCCCAAGCGGCGAACCGCAGCGCCAATGAGCAGAAGATCGGCGACTATTACTCCACGTGCATTAATGAAGACGCCATCAACAAGAAAGGTGTTGCCGTCCTCAAACCTGAATTTGACCGAATCAATGCGCTCAAGGACAAAGCCGGCCTTCCCGCTCTGCTCGCCCACTTGCACGGCCAGGGGATTGAAGGCGTGTTCAGCTTCTATTCCGGCGCTGATTTCAAGAATGCAAAAGAAGTGATTGCACAAGCGGACCAGGGCGGAATTTCCCTGCCGGACCGTGATTATTACCTCAAAGATGACGCCGCTTCATTAGAGCTGCGCAAAGCGTATGTCGAACACTTAGCCAATACCTTTAAGCTCCTGGGAGATTCGCCGGAAAAAGCTTCCGCGGAAGCCAAAGCCGTGATGGAAATCGAAACCGCCTTGGCCAAAGGCTCCATGGACCGCGTGGAGCGGCGCGAGCCGGAGAAGATCTACCACAAGATTTCCCAGCAGGAGTGGCAGGCGCTGACGCCTTCCTTCTCATTCACAAAGTATCTCGCTGATTTGGGGACGCCCGCCTTCTCCAGTATCAACGTGGCTACGCTGGATTTCTTCAAGGCGCTCGACGCTGAACTGAAGAACGTGAATCTGGATGATCTGAAGACTTATCTGCGCTGGCATCTGGTCCGCTCGCAGAGCCAGTCACTGCCCAAGGCTTTTGTGGATGAGGACTTTAATTTTTATGGCAAGACGTTGCAGGGAACCAAAGAGCTCCAGGCCCGCTGGAAGCGCTGCGTTGCCGCCACCGATGGAGACCTGGGAGAAGCGCTGGGCCAGGTCTTTGTAGAAAAGTACTATCCGCCGGAAGCAAAAGAGCGCACGCTGAAGATGGTGAATCAGCTGGAAGCCGCTCTGCGTCAGGACATCAGCGAGCTTCCCTGGATGTCCGAGGCCACCAAAAAGCAGGCGCTGGTCAAGCTGGATGCCATCCAGAACAAGATCGGCTACCCCACCAAGTGGCGCGACTACAGCGCTCTGAAGATTGAAAAGGGAGACGCTCTGGGCAACTCGCTGCGCGCGAATGCATTTGAAATCCATCGCCAGCTTGCCAAGATCGGCAAGCCCCTGGACAAGCAGGAATGGCAGATGACACCGCCAACGGTGAATGCTTATTACGATCCTACGGAAAACGACATCAACTTCCCCGCCGGAATCCTGCAACCGCCGTTTTATGACTTCAAAGCCGATGACGCTCTTAATTTTGGCGGTATGGGCGCCGTGATTGGCCACGAACTCACGCACGGCTTTGACGATCAGGGAGCGCTCTTCGATCCAGAGGGCAACCTTAAGAACTGGTGGACTCCCGAAGACGAGAAAGCTTTCAAAGAGCGCACGCAGTGCATTGTGGATGAGTATGACCAGTTTGTCGCCGTCGGCGACCTTCATGTGCGGGGCAAGCTCACATTGGGTGAGAACACCGCGGACAACGGCGGGCTGCGTATCGCGCATATGGCTTTGATGAAGTCGCTGGCCGATTCAGGCAAGCATCTGGAAAAGATTGACGGCTTCACGCCGGAACAGCGCTTCTTCATCGGTTGGGGACAGATCTGGTGCCAGAACCAGACAGAGCAGATGGCCCGCCTGCTCGCCACGAATAACGAGCACTCGCCCGGAAATTTCCGCACCAACGGCGTGGTGCAGAACATGCCTGAGTTCCAGAAAGCCTGGGGATGCAAGGCCGGACAGCCCATGGTGCGGGCCAACGCTTGTCACGTGTGGTAAATAACGGTACGGTACGGAGTTTAATTCAAGGAAAGCCCGGTTAAAAACCGGGCTTTTTTTATTGTGATAAGAGCTGATCAAGCGGCGAGGAGCCGAGCCACAGGCTACGGTTTTATAGCGGCAAAGCCGGCTCGAGCACTGAGCCGCCTGTCACAGGAGCACCGGTCTTCAACCACGCAACAAGCTCTTAAGCGGTGTGGAGTGGAGCGACATGAATAAGCCCGGTGCTCTCCGCCTGTTCATGCGCGTGATAAGAAGAACGCACCAGCGGGCCGGATTCAACATGGCGGAAGCCCATCTTCAGAGCTTCAGTTTTGAGGAAGGAAAATTCTTCAGGGGTGTAGTAGCGCGTCATGGGCAGATGGTCTTTTGACGGCCTCAGATATTGCCCGATGGTCAAAATATCCACTTTGCGCGCGGCAAGGTCGCGGAAAACTTCCAGCAGTTCGTCCGTGGTCTCACCGATCCCTACCATGACGCCAGTCTTTGAAACCATCCCCGGAGCAAAGCGCTTTACGTTGCTGAGCAGGTCCAGTGTGCGTTCATAGCGCGCGCCGGAGCGCACCGCGCGATAAAGACGCGGCACCGTTTCCGTATTGTGATTCAACACCTCAGGTTTGGCTTCAACCACAACTTGCAGGCAGTCTTCACGCCCCTGAAAATCAGGGATCAGCACTTCAATCTGGCAGCCGGGCGCCTGACGGTGAACCTCGCGGATGGTCTCGGCAAAAATCCTGGCGCCGCCCATATTGTCGTCATCGCGATTCACGCTGGTGACTACGGCATGTTTCAGCCCCAGAGCAGCCACAGCTTCTGCAACGCGGCGTGGCTCATCCAGGTCCAGCGGCTCAGGCTTGCCCTTGGGCACGGCGCAGAAACCGCATCGCCGAGTGCACAGGTTGCCCAGCAGCATGAACGTGGCGGTCTTGTGGTTCCAGCACTCGCCAATATTCGGGCACTGCGCTGACTCACAAACCGTGTGCAGATCGAGCGTCCGCGCCAGCTTCTTGAGTTCGTGGTAATTGTCGCCCATGGGCGCGCGGGCCTTCAGCCATGCGGGCTTGGGCTGCGGACGCCGGGGGGCAAGGTCAATCTGGACGAGTTCTGCGGGGCTGGCCATCTGGATATTGAATGTCCGTCTTTATTGTACGATGCAGCGGGCCATCCATGCGATTCAGACACTCAAGTAATGCTTCTGGAAGGCCCGCTTCTGGTTATTATCACTGGTGAAAGGACGGGGCAGCATTAACCTGCTGTCCGAAGAGATCTAAAGTACAGGATATGTCGGAATGGTATGACATTTTGACGGAAAACTGGCGACTTCGGCTGCAACAGCTTCTTCTGCTATTCAGCCTGAAGCGGCCCTGGGCACCCGTACTATGTGCCGGCCTTGCATTCGGCGCCAGTTTCATTCAATCGACGATAATACGTATAGCAACCACCGGTGCGGCCATCATCCTATTTCTGATCGCTGCTACCGAGGTTGCTCTCTACCTGGTGGAAGAGGACCGTGGCCCCTCCAATCCTCTCCGGCCTTCGCGAAGAGTTCCAGTAACGCCGCTTCAGATCATCCTCGCGGGAGTGATGGGAGCGATTTATACGTTCCTGATTCTTGGAGCATTGCAGCCACTGGTGTCCCTTCTGGCTCGTCCTACGCTGTGGGCGATTGTTGTCATCGTACCTGCAATTTTTCTCATTGCGTGTCTGGTGGCGTGGCGCAATGTGCGCCTCTGGTCCTATGAGGCCGAGGAATACGGGGACCGTTTCACAGAGCGGCAAAACGAGCTGGCAGAAAAAGAACGGTTGAAGAAAATGCGTCTGCCGAGCTCGTACTAGGATCATCCACGGGGGTAAGCGCCAATCCTGGCGGCTTACAACGTGTGCAGATACGCCACCAGGTCCTGCATTTCCTGCTGATCAATCTGGTCGGCGAACCGCGGCATCATGCCTCGCCCGCGGAAAATGCTCTGCATTACGTGGTCATCCGTGGCCGTGAGCCCGCTGGGCAGGTATTGTTTCTGATAAAGCTTTTTCAGCCCCGGTCCCTTGTTCCCGTGGGAAGAATACGCGGGATGGCAGTTAAGACAGTAGATATTGTAGACCTTGCGGCCATGGGACTGCTGCACGTTCAGTCCCAGTTCGGCATCGCTCATCTGAGCTGGATCTTTTCCGCAACCGGACAGCAGCCCGGCCACGGTCATCATCAGAAAAATGGACGCTATTCGCTTCAAATGACTATTATGTCTGTAGCGTAGCGTTTTGAAAACCCCCTGGAGAAAAGTAACTGCCGCGCAATGCCGGTTGAGATCAAACGCGCCTACGATAAACCCTCTCTCTCTGACGGCCAACGTGTGCTGGTTGACCGCCTGTGGCCGCGCGGCGTCAAGAAAGCAGGCGCCCGCATCGACCATTGGCTCAAGAACCTGGCCCCATCTGAAGGCCTGCGAAAATGGTTCCACTCCAGCGCCAACTGGATCATCTTCAAAAAGCGCTACTTCAAGGAGCTGAGCACGCCGGAGGCCTCAGCCGATCTGCAAACGCTTTACGGGCTTTTGAACGAGCATGAGCGTGTAACCCTGATCTATGCGTCAAAGGACGCGGAGCGCAACAACGCCGCCGCGCTAAAAGAATTGCTGGACGGAATGAAGAAGCCCCCCTCCAGTAGCGGACCAGCCCGGGCCATGGCGGTCCCGCGACGCATCGCCAAACGGCGCCCAAGCTGATGGTTTTGCGTCCGCTGGAACCGGCTCCGCCCGCCAACCGGGATTACCTGCCTGCCTGGAAGGTAATTGAAAAAATTCAGAGGCAACACCATGAAGGTTGCTGGATGATTACCCAGCCCTCGCATGCCGCGCTGGCCGGGGAATTTGCCGCAAAGATGTACGGCACGCACGCACCGAAGCTGGATACCGCACTCATACGGGCCATTGCGCTGCACGATGCCGGCTGGGGTGTGCCCGACGCCCAGGCGATCATGCAGAGCCGCTCCGTAGGAAGGGGCGGTCCCAGGTCATTTATCGATTGCGCGGTAAGCGAGTTCGTGGAGGCATGGGAAAAATCCATTGATATAGCCGAGTCTGCTGGTCTTGCCGGCGGCTATATCGTAAGCCGTCACTTTTGCCGCATCGCGGAGAGTAGCACAGCACAGATTGCCGCTGATGATCGCCGGAGAGCAGCTCGCTTTCTGGAACATGAAGCCGCCAGGCAAAAGCAGCTCGCAGCGAAACAAGACCGCAGCGTGGAAGAACTGGAACTGCTGACCGACGTTTTGCAGTTTTGTGATCTGCTATCTCTCTACGTTTGCTCGGGCTCCCGTGATAACGCCGAGTTCCCGGAATATTTCGGACTTAAGGTCCGCCTGACCGTGGATGAGGAGAGCTACAGGCTGGAGCCGCAGGTGATCGAGCCGGGAGCGGAGTTTGCTGTGGCCGCTTTGCGGCATCCAGCGACGAAGGAAGTTTCAGGGCGGGAGATCACGATCAAGATTTGGTAATTGCTTTCTGAAATCCCGAGCATAGCGAGGGATCCCTACCCTCTAACAGAATCGTTACCATAGGGCTCCCTCGCTACGCTCGGGATGTAATAAAAATCAGTGTTTATGCTCCATCCCAGCCATGTCGCCGTGATCGTGGTGTTCTGAGCCGGGCTTGTCTTTGAGTTGGCGCTCCACGGACCATATCTCGTCCGGCGTCTTCTCCCAGGGATACATATGCACCATCCAGCCGAAAATGTGTGGCATAAACGTTCCACCGGCGGCGTCACAGGCTTCCTCCGTTGTGATGGAGCCATTCAGACCAAATTTTGCGTTCTTGCCCAGCGCTTCAATCTCCCGGCCCTTGGGCGGCTTGCACATGTTCACGTGCTGGTGCCACTGCGTCATGCTCAGGGGAATTCGTTCATTGAGTTGCTGCTCGCTGAAGCGTACCGGCGCAGTGTACATGGCGCCGATCAGCTTGTAATCGTCACCGTGTTTTTCATAAAGCAGTGAGGTAGGCTTGGTGGGGTCAAAGCGAAACGCTTCGCCGATGGCATATTGATAGTTAGTAAAGTGATACATCTTCTGCGGGACATTGGGCAGGAAAATCTTGAATCCGTCATCGAGCGCGACCTTATAGTCGCGATATCTTTCAATCGCGGGACGGGCCTGTTCCACAACCTCTTGCGCCTTAGCGGCGTCGCCCGGCTGCGCTTTCCGTAGATCGCTCATGTGCATGTGGGCGGCCATGTGCTCATGGTCTTCATGGTTATGCCCCCGGCCCATGGCTTCAGTGGTGGCATTTAACTCACCCTGGCCGCCAGCCGGCTGCTGCGCATGGTCGTGGCTATGCTCCTGGCTGAAAAGTCGCAGCCCCGTCACCATCAGACTGAACCCCAACAGACTGACCGCCGCCGCTGCAAGAAATTTCTTCATCGTGAATCCCCCACTCTCCCGACAAAAGTAGCAAACCCGAAAAGAAGCCAAAAGTTACCTTCGGGATGCAGAAAGGAACTTCTCTCTTCCCTGCGGGTTATTATCTGCCGAAGGGGAAAACCATGCCACGATTCTTTCATCGCATTCTGTTTACAGCACTTACGGGCGCAATGCTCTTGCCGATGGCCGGCCAGGCGCAGCAAGCACCAGATGACAAAACAGGCCAGTCACAGACAGGCAGCCAAACTGACGGAAGGCAGCGCCGTGGCCGCCGCGGCGCAGGGATGCAGGGCCAACGCCAGCACATGGCCATGCTGGCCCAGAAGCTCAATCTCACTGACGCACAGAAAGAACAATTCCAGCAGATCGGCAGAGACATGCGGAAACAGGGAATGGCCATCCGGCAGGATAGTTCCCTCACCGATGATCAGAAAAAAGAGAAGATGCAGTCCCTGCGCAAGCAGGCGCACCAGCAGATGTTCGGCGTTCTGACGCCGCAGCAAAAAGACCAGCTTAAACAGCTGCGTGAACAGCACAAAAAAGACCAGGATGAAAAAAAATCGAGCGGCGATCAGGCTTCAACCAAAAAGAAAACAGGCAGCACGGCGGCGGACGATGACGATCCCTTTGCCGGCATGACCAGTGACGACGATGATGGCCCGGGCAACGGCGGCGGCTTTTAAGCTCCGTCGGCTTACGGTGTATGCACGGGCTCTTCATGCTCGAAGAGCGGCTTCCAGGATTCGTCGAGTGAGACCCACTGGTCGAACTCCTGCCAGCTGGATTTCATCTCAGGCACATGGAGCATGCCGTGGCCGTCAGAGCAAACCAGCTCTGTCCCCCACCAATCCAGCAGCAGGTAACTGGGCGTCCCTACGGACGCCTCATTGCCTAGACGCCGCAGGCATAGGCGGCAGCGCCGTCCCTGATCATGCAGTGACCAGGAAAGCGCAACCATCGCCGTGACCAGGAAGAGCCAGGTGGAAAATGGCCCCACCAGCGGGTGCACTGACCCCGTAAGCATGATGGAAACTTTGCCCGTGAGTTCCAGAGAGCCCACAAAGCAGATGGCCAGAAGCAAGAGGGTCTTCAGCGTGAAAAATCCCCACCAGCGCATGGTGTGACGGAAGCTCAATTTGATTTTGCGCGTCTTGGCGCCACCCAGCCGGCTGCTGCCCAGCGCGATGCCTCCGAGCAATGAGAGCACGGTGAAGAACAGGTATAGCTTGGCGCCCTGATGCGCACGCGAGACAAATGATTCCATCTGCGGTTTGCCGTAGCCATCAAAATCCGTGAAGCGCTGAAATTCCTCTTTTGCCTGCGACAACGTCACGTGCGGTCCCATGCGCAGGACTGCGCCTGTTCGGTCGGCAAAATTGTTGGTGGTGGTGCCCCAGCGCGGCAGCAGCCAGACAGAAACTTCTGGAAAGGTGAAAACAAAGCTTTCCGGCAGCACGCCAATCACGGTGCCAGGACGGCCATCCACCGAGATGGTCATGCCAATAATGTTGCGGTCAGAATTGAATTCTGAGGCCCACAAACGATGCGTAATCACTACACATTGCGGGCAGTTTGCCTCGTCCGCAGGCGTAAACAGCCTGCCCATCGCCGCCTTATTGCCCAGCAGTTCAAAGAAGTTCGGTGAAACCCGCGCGCTGATGTCGCTCACCACGTCATTGGGGAAAATCAGCGACACCGGATGCCAGGAGTATGCGGCCACCATTTCCGCGGTCTTGCTTCGCTCCGCCCATTGCCCGGCAGCACGGAACAGGTTCTCTTCGTCGTACTTGTTGAACCCGCCGTACATGGAAAGATAGGCCAAGCGGTCAGGCTGGTGGAATGGCAGCGGCTTGAATCCTGCACGGATGGTCGGCGCAAGCCCTGTTACCAGAACTACGAGTATAAGAACAGTAAAGATCGCGCCCAGACAGAAACGCGCCGTACGCGGTACTTCATCAAAGATGCGAATAACTTTTTTCTGGCTGAAGCGGTGCCAGGCCGCATCAGGAAACGCACCCCAGCAATGCCGCGCCAGTTCCATGGATGTCTGCGCACTCAGCCGTCCGGACTCAGCCAGAAAGTGGAGCCAATGCCAGATCTCTCCATACCACTCCTGGTACCAATGGGCACGCTGCGGTTTGGGGACCAGCAGGCTGGCAGTGCGCAACAGGAACTTACATTGCCAGATTAGGGGACGGATTTGAGAGTGAGGTTGCACAGCATGCTCTCTATCGCCGGGTCGCCTTCTCTTCCGGAGCCAGCTTTGCCAGCAAGGGATAACGTTCTACCGCGCAGGCCAGCGCATCCTTGCCCTGGCGTGTGAGTTTGTAATAGCGCCGGGGCGGGCGGTCCTGGCGAAATGCGATCTTGCTGTCCTCCCAGTCGCCGCGCACCAGTGAATCTTTCTCCAGGCGGCGCAGCGCGGGATAGATCGTGCCGCTGGGCAGCCCCGTGACCTCCATGATGTCAAACCCGTAAATATAGCCTGACCGGATGGTCTGCAGGATCAACCCCGAAGTGTGGGAGATTCTAACCGCGGTTTCCATGTCGCTGTATCTACCCTATGTAGTATTCTTTATATGTAGTATTCTTGGATAGAACCCTACACGGCTGATTTTACCGGATTTCCCGCGGGGCCGCGCAGGATTATTTACCAGTATTCTCTGAAACTTCGTGGTTGGGCCCGGTGTCTTACTTCAAGATTGCTCTTTGCGAGGCGCCTTATGCTGGAAGCCAGAGGACTTACCAAGTGTTACGCCACCATTCCCGCCGTGAGCAATGTGAACTTTACGGTCCGGTCCGGAGAAATTTTGGGCTATCTGGGCCCGAACGGCTCGGGAAAGAGCACCACGGTAAAAATGATCACAGGCCTGATGGAACCCACCAGCGGCCAGGTCCTGTATCACGGCGTCAATATCAAGGATGAACTGCCCGCCTATAAGAAGGTGCTGGGTTACGTGCCGGAAGAAGCTCTGCTCTACCCTTACCTGACCGGCTGGGAATACCTGGAGTTTGTGGGCATTCTGCGCGGCATGGACAAAAAGCTGTTGCGCAAACGCGCGGACGCACTGCTGCAGCTCTTTCTCCTTTTCCCTTATCGCCACGCCACCATCGCGTCTTACTCCAAGGGAATGCGCCAACGTGTGCTGCTGATTGCCTCGCTGATGCACGACCCGGAGATTCTAGTGTTTGATGAGCCGCTCTCCGGATTGGATGTGACCTCAGCCGTGATCTTCAGGAAGGTGGTGAAGTCGCTGAGCGAGCAGGGAAAGATCATTTTCTATTGTTCGCACGTGCTGGAAGTGGTGGAAAAACTTTCCTCGCACCTGCTGATCCTGAGTAAAGGAAATCTTGTGGCCCACGGCTCAGTCAGCGACGTGCGCAAGATGACCGGTCTGGCAACGTTGGAAGATTCATTCTCTCATCTTGTGCAGGAGCGGGACGCCGAGCAAATTGCACATGACATTGTGGAAGTGATGGCCACACCGTGATTGCCGCCTGCCGTGAAGCGCTTCGCAAACACAGGGCGCTCATGCTGGAGCGCCCGTTCTGGCGCCTGGTTGCGCACTTTGGCATGCGGCTGTTTTCCGGCGGCGGAGAAGGCGGGCTGGAACTCGGGATGGGCGCGATTCTGGCGCTGCTGGCCGCTCCCGGCGCATTTATCTCTATTCTTCTGCTCGACAAGTATTCCGGCCTGCTCCGCTATTTCCGCGGGAACCACGCTTTTGATGCATACGCTTCCTCACTCCCTGACCAGTATTTCTTTCTGACTTTCTCCATGGCAATCACCGGTATTGTGACCGTGCTCAAGTGGGACAGCATTTTTCCTGATCGTCGTGACTACATGAACCTGTCGCCGCTGCCCATCACCACGCGGCGGATCTTCTTAGCCAATATCACGGCAATTATCCTGATAGCGGTGGCGTTTGCCGTGGACGTGAACGCCGTTTCCTCACTCTTTTTCCCCTTGATCGTCACCATGGAAGAACCTAAATTTTCCGCTTATCTGCAATTTACGCGCTCTCATTTTGCCGGAGTGCTGCTGGCCAGCCTGTTCGTATTCTTCGCCATGTTCGCCGTGATTGGCACTTTGATGGTCGCACTTCCTGACAGCGTCTTTCGCCGGATCTCAATCTATCTTCGCGTACTGGTAGTGGTCTTGCTCCTCGGGTTGCTGTGCTCCACTTTTGCCGTGGCGCCAATGCTCCAGACGCCTCCGGGCGATCCGCGTTCGCTGCTGCAATGGCTTCCGCCTATGTGGTTTCTGGGATTGTCGCGGACGATCCTGGGGAAAGCCGACGCAACTCTGGCACAGATGGGAATGATCGGCGTGCGGGCAATCATCGGAGTAACTCTGCTGGCGCCGATGGTTTATGTGTTGAGCTACTATCGCTACTTCATCCGCATTCCAGAGACGCTTGATACCACGCTGAAAAACCGGGCACCCAGGGTTCTGTTCCCCACGCGGCTGATGGACCGCCTTATGCTGCGCTCTGGATTTGAACGCGGCATCTACCGGTTCGCAATGAAGACGCTTCTGCGCAATGACCGCCATTCCCTGATCTTTGGCGCGTTTGCCGGCCTGGGCCTGGTGCTTGCTTCACAGACTCTGGTTTCAGTATTCAACCAGAGGCCGGGCGCCACGGATTCAGTGCCCAGCGCGGACCTGCTCTCAGTACCCTTTGTCCTGGCTTATTTCCTGATCTGCGGGCTGCGCTTTGTCTTTGATTTACCGGCGGAGCTCAACGCGAACTGGGTGCACAAAGTGGTCCTGGACCGCGAATCAGCTCTGTCTGCTGCCGGCATTGCCAGGAAAATTATTTTGACTTTCGTGCTGCCCTGGATTCTGGCGGCTTGTCTGCCGCTGTATTTATATCTCTGGGGCGGAGTCATTGGCGGCGCACTGATTGCTGTGCTGCTTGCAGGATGTTCTCTGCTGGCCACCCTGCTGTTGCGGCGGTTCCGCAAGGTACCATTTGCCTGCGCTTATCCTGCATGGAAGCAAAGCGCCACCGTCACTGTGTTGCTATACGTCCTGGGATTATGGGCATTTGCTTTCCTTCTGCCTGCGTTGGAACGTGCCTTATTGCTAAGAAGCCAGTGGTATCTCTGGGTTCTGGCCGCGATGCTCCTGACAGCTCAGTTGCTGGTACGCAAGCTGCGCGAAGACGATGACAACTCCGGACTGGTCTTTGAAGAGATTCCTGACCCTCCATTTGAATGGCTTAATCTTTCCGGACGCTGACTCCAGTCGAATTCCCCACCTTTTGAAACGCTGGGACCAATTTGGTCACTAGTTACATGTACGCCCATTCGGGAAAGCAAACGGCACCCGAGCAATGAGTGCTGGAAGGAGTTTTTATGTCCAGGGTCCGTCAACTGATTGCTGTCATGCTCTGTCTTGTACTGCTCAGTTCCACGTCTCACGCCTGGTTTGGTTTTGGACACATGGCCGTGGCTTATGTGGCTTACCAGAAGCTTACCGCGGAGAAAAAAGCCCGGGTCGCCGTGTTGCTTAAGAAAAACCCGTACTACAACAACAAATGGAAGGCCATGATCCCGGCCGGCACTCCTGCGGACCAGCGGGACCTGGTGTTATTCATGATCGCCGCCACGTGGCCGGACCAGATCAAGGGTGACTCGAAATATGCCGATGACGGGCTCGCTGGAGGGAACGTCCCTGCTCCCGGTCCGCTGGCATGGCAAAATATTGGATACAGCGACCTGAATCGGCACAAGTACTGGCATTTTATCGACACGCCATTCACCCAGGACGGCACGTCGCCTTTGACCGCGATTCCTTCACCCAACGCGGAAACCGAGATCGCCATCTTCCGCCAGACGCTGACATCCAACAGTAATGACAAACTTAAATCCTATGATCTGGTCTGGTTATTGCACCTGGTAGGCGATGTTCACCAGCCACTCCATTCCACCACCCGGGTCAGCGCGGTTGATCCACAGGGCGATAATGGCGGCAATTCCGTCAAATTGTCCGATCCGCGCAAGGAGCTACATGCCTTTTGGGATGGCCTGCCGGGTGACAGCGACGTAATCGCTGATGTAATCACTTATGGAAAGTCGCTGGCCGCGGCTGATCCAGTTCTGGCAAAAAAAGCTGACGCTTCCGATTGGATCAACGAAAGCTTTGACATCGCTGAGAAGGTTGTGTATTCCGCTCCGATTGGAGCCGGCAATGGCCCTTTTGCCGTAACCTCGGACTACAGGGACAACGCAAAGAAAATTGCCGATCAGAGAGTGACCCTAGCGGGCGAGCGCCTGGCGAACTTGATCAATGACGAATTCAAGTAGCTGCTTCCTCAGGGCACGTGAAACTAATTGCACAACAGTGGAGACTCGCAATTTCCCGCTAGATTTGAGTTTTCGCGAAAAACAACTGCGAATCGGCCTGTCAGCCCTGGAATCAATGGGCTAAAGCTGTCAAATAAAAATATTTGAAGCGATGTCGATATCAGCACCGTCTAAACGTCATATATGTGTACGCGCCACTGAAACCGTTTGCCCATTTTTTACGTACAGCAGGTAGGGGAGTTTTTGAAATGTTTCGCCGTAGACGCAAACAGCGTGCCCATGAACGTTCCACCGAATACGCAAGCTGCAAGGACTTTCAGGAAATTTTTGCAGAGGACATGGCAGGCCTGCACCAGCTTGCATTTCTCCTGACGGCTGACCAGGCCAAAGCGGAGCAGTGCTTTGTAGCCGGTCTGGACGATAGCATCCGTGGCAATCCTGTATTCCGGCAGTGGGCGCGGGCGTGGAGCAAACGCGCCATCATTCAGAATGCCATCAAGACCATTGCACCGGTGCCGACGCGGCCCAGCACGATAGACGGAACATATATCGTCAGCATGCAAAATGGCAGTAGCGCGAAGAATATCGCAATCCACGTCACCCCAGACGTAGCTTCATGGGAGCCGTTTGAAAGATTTGTTTTTGTAATGGCTGTGCTAGAAGGTTATTCCCTGCGTGAGTGTTCAACGCTGCTTGGATGCCAGGTGCAGGATGTCATGGTTGCAAAATCACTGGCGCTGCAACGACTGGCAGAGCAGCCCGTGAAAGAATCTGCCACTGAGAGTGCTGATCTCCAGTGGACCGCCAGACTGGCACGCGCGCAGGTTGCGTAATCCTCCAATTGAGCTGAAGTGGTTAGAACAGGCATTCGGAGATATTCAGGAATGCGCCGGTGGCAGAAGTCTTACTCGGGACAGTTGTAAAGTTGCGGGCGCCCGTGCAATCGTCGCGTGAAAGTTATTAGACCGGAAACTGCGCGACATCCTGCCTTTAAACTCTAACGTTGCACTGGCACCCTCAACATCTTAAAAAACTTCCTGTGACAGAATCTTCGTGCGGACCATTTTGAAATCCGCAAGCTGCTATCTATCCCACTCTTACAGTGCGAGCAGAATATAACCCGCGCCGGACCAGACTGCGAAAACCGCCGCCGTAAGTGCCAACCGGAAAGACAAACTATCAAGAATGCGATTATTTTTGCCGTCGAACATTTTGAACTCCTGATCCCAACATCTTGGAATTTTGAAATCACGGCAAGTTGCGCCGCTGATTCCCTCTACAAGTAATGGCATCTGCCGTGCCAAATCTGCTTCACCATGTAAACCATTGAAATCACGGAAGAAACGGAGGGGCAAGCTGCTGTGAACAAGAAAACCGTGTGTTCACTTTCGGCATCACAGTGTTCGCGAATGAACACCTGTTATGAGCGCATATTTACAGGCGATTTCTTGCTATCCTTTAATCTGGGGCGTTTAGAAAGCCGCATCAGCCGCAATTTGCCACATAGCCTTCCAGGTATTCGGCACTCGGGTAAAATCATGAGTGTTGACTCGCTCTCGCCAGTTCAGTAAAGCTCCCGGGCCTCCAACACTTCAGTTTTTTCTGAACCTGACACAGTTTCGCAAAGACCCGCTGGGCGGCTTCTTTCATGCGGCCCTGACCTATGGCGACGTAGTCCGTTACCGTGGCATGTGGGTCTCTCACCAACTGAGCCACCCTGACCATATCCAGCATGTGCTGCAAGGCAACTTCGCCAACTATCGCAAAGGGCGCGGCTACAAGATTCTGAAGCTCTCACTTGGTGAAGGACTGCTGACCAGCGAAGGCGCTCTCTGGCAGCGGCAACGGAAGATGACGCAGCCTTCGTTTCAGGGGCAGCAGGTGGCTTCTTTTGTTCCAACAATGGCTGAGAACTCTCTGACGATGCTTCGCCGATGGGAAGAGAGCGCCAGGCAAGGCGAAGTCTTTGATGTAGTGCCGGATTTCATGCGCCTTACTCTCAACATTGCCGCCGAGGTGCTTTTTACCACCAATCTGGAAGCAGACGCCGAGTCGATCCGACGGACGCTTGATATTGGCCGTGACTATTCGGTGGAACGTGCATGGTCAATCTTTCCGCCGCCGCTGAGCTTCCCCACGAAACGAAATCGCGAATACCGCGGCGCTCTGGCCAATATTCATGGAATCATTGACCGCATCATTGCCGAGCGGCGCAGGGCTCCGGGGCGCATCGCCGATCTGCTAACCATGCTGATGGAGGCGCGCGATGAGAACGGCGCACCCATGTCTGACAAGCAGCTTCGTGATGAAGTCATTACGCTGCTTACCGCCGGACATGAGACAACAACGCTCGCGCTTGCCTGGACGTGCTTTCTGATCGCCACGCGACCTGATGTGGTGGAGCGCATGACGGCTGAAGCGGCATTTCTCAACGGCCGAAGTCCCAACTATGACGACCTGATGAAGCTGCGTTATTCGCGCATGGTGGTGGAGGAGAGCATGCGTCTTTATCCGCCGGTGTGGACGCTGGCGCGCACTGCAGTGAATGAAGACGAGATCGGCGGCTATCGCATTTCTGCGGGATCAGAAATTCTGATTTTCCCTTATATCACGCAACGCCATCCCAAATGGTGGCAGGACCCAGACGTTTTTCGTCCGGAGCGCTTTGCGCCGGAGAACTCAGCAGCGCGGCCGCGCTATGCGTATCTGCCGTTTGGCGCCGGGCCGCGCACGTGTATCGGCCTGAATTTTGCGATGACCGAGATTCTGGTGGCGCTAACGCTGCTGTTGCAACGCTTTCGTTTGAAGCTGGCGATCGATCCCGCTGAGGTGCGTCCTGATCCATCGGTTACATTGCAGCCAAGGCCGGGAGTGCCGGTAAAGCTGGAGACAATCTAGAATCGGCTAGCTCAATTTCGCCTTCTCC
Organism: Terriglobia bacterium; assembly: GCA_020072585.1. Classification (GTDB taxonomy): domain Bacteria; phylum Acidobacteriota; class Terriglobia; order Terriglobales; family Acidobacteriaceae; genus Angelobacter. The sequence goes on from JAIQGL010000004.1 coordinate 332,631, forward strand.
CATTGCCAATTTGCAAAGCGCTTGCGCAGCTCCAGCTTTGATAACTTTCCAGTCGATGTGTGCGGGAGTTCGTCAAGAAAGACGAAGGCATCAGGCAGCTGCCATTTGGCGAAGCGGGAAGAAAGAAATCCGCGCAGCTCTTCTGATGTGGCAGTGGCTCCCGAACGCAGCACCACAACCGCAACCGGGCGCTCATCCCACTTGGGATGGGGCACCGCAATCACGCCTGCTTCGCGCACTGCCGGATGGCCGACCAGAGCATTTTCCAGGTCAACCGAGCTGATCCACTCGCCGCCCGACTTGATCAGATCTTTGGAGCGGTCGGCAATTTGCACATAACCTTCCGCATCAATCGTGGCAATGTCGCCCGTGCGCAGCCAGCCGTCAGCGGTCCAGCGGTCTTCTGTACCGGGTGCGTTGAAATAGCTGGAAGCAACCCACGGTCCGCGCACATGCAGCTCACCCAGGGTGGCTCCGTCCCAGGGTGCTTCGCCATGGTCATTCACGACGCGAACCTCCATGAATGGCAGAGCGCGACCCTGTCGAACACGCATGCGATATTGCTCGTCTTCACTCCATTCACGCATGTGCGATTTCAGCGTGGAACAGACTGCAACCGGCGTGGTTTCCGTCATGCCCCAGACCTGTATGAGCCGCAGGCCATGCTGATCGAGCTTGCGCACCAGCGCTTCCGGCACAGCCGTGCCGCCGACAAAGCCTCGAAATGCCGGAGCCAGGTTCCAACGGCCTGGATCTTTTTCCAGGCTTTCGAGAATGCCCGCCCACACCGTAGGCACGGCCGTGGCAATCGTGACCTGCTCAGAGCTGAAGAGATCCAGAATGGACTGTGGATCAAGCTGGCGGCCCGGCAACACCAGCTTGCAGCCAAGCATGATAGCCACATGCGGCAGCCCATGCGCGTTGGCATGGAACATGGGCGCCAGAGCCATGGCCACGTCATGCTGCGAAACGCAGAATGAATCAGGCAGGGAAAAAGCCAATGCATGCAGGACCAGAGCGCGATGCGAATAGAGCACGCCTTTGGAATTGCCGGTGGTGCCGGAGGTAAAACACATGGCTGCGGCATCATTTTCTTGAGAGCAGGGAAATTCGTAGCCGCCGCGGGCGGTCAACAACAGATCTTCGTAATCCTCAGTGCCTGGAGGCAGCATCTCATTCTGATGCCGGACAATAAAGACGCGCTCAGGATTCACCTTGTCACGAAACTGTTCAAACAAGGGCAGCAGCACGTCATCGACAATCAGAAAACGGTCCTGCGCATGATTCACAATGTACGCCAGCTCTTGCGCATGCAGCCGCAAGTTGAGCGTATGCACCACGCCTCCGGCGGCAGGCACTCCGAAATAAGCTTCCAGGTGTGCGTAGTGGTTCCAGCAGAGAGTGCCCACGCGGTCTCCAGGCTGGAGCCCAGCGCGATGCAACGCTTCCGCCAGCGCCTTTGCGCGGCGATAGAAATCGAGGTAGGTATAACGGTGCAGGCTGCCGTTGGGCAGGCGAGAAACGATTTCCACTGCCGGATAAATTTTTGGGATGCGCTCCAGGATTGCCTGCAAATTAAGCGGGGAATCCATCATGGAACCCTTCATATGCATGCCCTCCTGAACATGGAGTAGAGACGGTTGAAATGCACAAAGCGCGCCTATCCTAGCACAAAGGATTTCCAGCAGTTCTGCCCCGCTGTGGCTTATACTGCTCCCGCTATGAAACTCAGCCGCCTTCTCTGCCTGTTGTTGATGAGCGCCTTCTGTTCCGCCGCGATGCTGGCGCAAAACAGTTTTACTCTCGGTAATGCAACGGCCGCGCCGGGGCAAAAAGCTACCGGCATTCTGGAAGTGCCCGCCGGAGTGGACGCCGCAACTTCCATTCCGGTGGTAGTTGTCCGTGGCGCCAAGCCTGGACCGGTGCTGGCGCTGGTTTCCGGCGCACACGGAACGGAGTATGCCTCCATTATTGCGCTGGAAAAAGTGATTCAGGTGCTGGACCCCGCGCAGATTTCAGGCACGGTCATCATCGTGCCGCTGCTCAACATCGCTTCTTTCGAGCAGAAGGTCCCGCACGTAAACCCGGTGGACGGCAAAAGCATGAACCGTTTCTATCCCGGCAAACAGGATGGCACTCAGACGGAGCGCGCTTCATACGTGATCACAAAACAGGTGGTTGAGCGGTGTGACTATCTTGTGGATTACCACGGCGGCGACCTGGATGAGAACCTGCGTCCGTATGCTTACTGGCCCAAGTCCGGCGATGCCCGGCATGACGCCATCACGCGCGATATGGTCCTTGCCTTTGGGCTTGACCACGTCATCATCTGGAGTGACCGCCCTAAAGATCCCGCGGCATCGCGCTATCTAGACAATACTGCCAACACGCGCGGCAAACCGGCCATTGCCGTGGAGGCCGGATACTCAGGGACAGTCCAGCCGGACGATGTTGCGCTGCTGACAAACGGCACGCTGAGCCTGATGCGCTATCTGAAGATGCTGCCCGGTGCGCCCACAGTTGTGGAACATCCCGTGTGGCTGGGAAAAGTTGATACAGTCTCCAGCGAGCAGCCGGGGATTTTCTATCCGGTGGTGCAGCGTGGGACCTATGTTGAAGCCGGAATGAAGATCGGCTATGTGACCGACTACTTCGGCAAGACAATCTATGAAGCCCGCGCGCCGGCAGCCGGAGTGGTGCTATACATCTGCGGGGTGCCGTCGATGAAGAAAGGTGACACGGTGGCGAACATCGGCGAGATCACGACCAACCCGTAAACCGGCAGAGTGTCACAAGCCAGAGCGTTTGGCCATCCAGCTGTGATAGAAGTAGAGCAACCATTGCACCAGGGCAATTCCACCCATGATGACGGCGACATCCGGACTGCTCTTGAAGAGCCAGACCACCTTGTGGTTCTGAATGGTAAACAGGAACGGCATGATGGTGTAAAACAACGCCATCCACAGGAATTTGACGCGCAAAGGCAGCGGAGTCTTGCGTTTGCGCGTATAGAGGTAGAACAACCAGAACAACACAGCTGTCGCGGCAAAAATGACTCCCGTGATAGACGATTTGGTCCAGAGGACCCAGACGATCTTGTGGTCCTGAATACGAAACAGAAACAACATCAGCGTAAAAAGCACGGCCAGCAATAGAAAAGAGCTGCGGGTCTCCACCACCAGACGGGCGCGCTCCAGGGCAAGCTTTTCCTTCCCGGGGTCAAGCGCGGGAGCCGCGACTTTCAAACCTTCCAGCGGGCCGGCAGCGCCGCGGGCAAACTTCTCAAAATCCGGGTCCTGGCGAAAATAATCTTCCACCAGCGTGCGCGTGGCCGCACTGGCCTCACCGGAGAAGTAGGCCGGCAATAGATCAACAATAACGTCCCGCTCGAGTTTCATGGACGCACCTCCTGGAATTTCTCTCTGGCATGCATGAGCTTCAACCGTGCACGATGCACTTTGACCTTAACCGTGGTCACGGGCAGATTCAGCGTCTGCGCAATTTCTTCATACGGCATTTCTTCCTGCACCCGCATGAGCAGCGCCGCGCGGTCCACCTCAGAGAGCTGGCGCAACGCAGCCATTACGGCATTTAATTCGGCTTTGTGTTCCGTCCGCGTAGCCAACCCAATGGCAGGATCGGGCATGGACTCTTCCAATTCAGCAAGGCGGTTGCTTCGGCGCAGATGATCGCGGTACAGATTGCGCGCGATTGTGAACAAGTAAGCTTTGACCGTTGCTTCCCTGATCTTGCCGCGCGAGGTCCAGGCACGCACAAATGTCTCTGATGTAACGTCGTCGGCCAGCGTGGCGTCACCGCAAAGGAACAGCACAAAGCGATGCACCTGTGGCGCATAGCTCTGGTAGAGGCTGTGGAAGTCCATCATCGGCGGCTGGTCGGTAATAATACGCAGAAATGATGCAGAAGTTACGCGGACAAGAATAGAAGCAGCCGGCGGCAAGTGGGCAAATGGAGGGGCAACACAAGAAAGACAAAAGACTTGCACCTGAAAAGAATTCTGAAACAGGAGCCGGGACTGGTAACGGCCCGGCCCCTGTTATGCCATTTCCTCCCCCAGGAAATAGCAACACTTCATCTGTTTACCCCCATCCATTTACCAAAGAGGCCTGCCCTTGGGATCGCGGAAGTTAAAGGTGTCACGGCCAACGACTACTGACCTGGCGATCAATGCGGGCTTGCCATCAAAGGTGATACGCGAACCAAAAATCGTGACTTTTTCATTCTTGCGGATCGCGATCTCATACTGCTTCATGAATGAGGCCGGGGCAAGATGAACCTCAATATCTCCCCCATCCGCTTTTACCGTGATGTGTGAGCCAACAGTACCGCTCACTGGACAGTTATAGTCCCTGGTGTCCACTACCAGGCCTTCCACTTTTTCCAAAGTGGTCTGATCATAGGCATGGTTATGTAGCGGCTGGGATGGAGCCTTCTCCTGCGAGATGAGCGTGGAAGCGCCAGCCAGCACAAGCAGCAGTAGCGTCCCTAAGAGGATTTTGATTTCTTTCATCGTTGCCTCCCGAAAGTAGGAGTATCAACGAAAGCGCGCTTCCAGCGCTGTGACTAAGGTCACACAGAAAACTGGCGTGGCGACAATGGATTACAGCTGAACTGCGAATCCGGTTGGCAGCGAGAGCACAAAGCGAAATGGTCGCGGCTCCGAGCGTTTTACCAGCCACCGCCGCCTCCACCTCCACCACCGCCGCCGGAGGAGCCGCCTCCACCGGAGCCCGAAGATGACCCAGGCGCGGTGGAAGAGGAAGAGATGGCGCTTGAAAATGAACTGCTGAAACCTGAGGTAAACTCTGACGCCGAGAATGAGGTGAAACCTCCTCCGGAATACCATGACGGCGAATAGCCTGTGTCACGGCCCGAACTGTCTACCGTTGCGGCGCGCGCCAATATCTGGGCAAACTGCTCCGACCAGGCATGTTCAACACCCAAAGCAAGAGCAAAGGGAAGAAAGCGCTCAAAGAGCTGTGGCGTCTTGTCAGGGGGAATCATGGTTTGCAGGCGATCGGCGTCCACCGCCGTGAGAAAAGCCTTGAAACCGTCAACCCGATCCATGAGCGCCCTTCCTGCAAGCGTGGGCGCTTTCAATAGATGGTGAAAAATTACGTTGATGCTGATAGCAGCCACGATAATCCCGAACCCGGCTGCGCCGCAGGCCCAGAACAGCATGGCTAGTCCAAAGCACTCTCCAGCCAAAAAGGGAAGACTAAACAGGGTAAGAAATCCAGCCTGGCCTGTGCCCAGAATTCCTTCCGTTCTTGCGCTTTTCCATGCGCGGACCACGCTGCTCAACAGCGCATACACGCCAAAGCTCCAGCCCGTAAGCCAGACGGACATGAACAACGCCACTCCGATTTGTGAACCACCACTTTTGATCAGCATGGCGACGATGGTCAACAGTGACAAAACAATACCGGGCCACAGATAACGGCTGTTGGTGATAAAGCAATTTGTCTCAATCGTGGCATGCAGATTGTTTTCCAGGCTTTTCCGGGCCCGAGTCAGCAGCTCATGATGCGTGTTGGTAAGGACCAGCGGGCTGCCATCTTCAAAGAGAGCACGCGCCAGGCTCTTTTCGTCGCCAGAGAGACTTTCCATGCCGGACGCATTGTTCTTGCGCACCAGCTTGTACGTTTTGGATTCATCCTGCTCAATGGTGAGAAAGCCTTTTGCGGCCAGGCCCATGATTCCGGCGGTAAAAGCTTTTTGATCAAACCCCATGCGCTCAAGAAACCGTATGGCGGCAGGGGACATGTTGTCCGGCGGCTCATAGAGCGGCACAATCGTTCCGTGCGCGGGATCTCTGCCAAACATGCCCCAGATCATCAGGTAGTAGAGAAAGACCACAACCAGTCCGGCGAGGCCGAGGATGGCCGGTTTGTTATCGGCGATGAACCATGCGCGCTTCTGTTCCGCCGTGGGCGGAGCAATGAGCCCTTTGGGCCATGTGACCACAATGGAGAGTCCTTGTCCGGGCCCAAAATTTTCCGCGCGAAACATGGGATTGCCATCCTCATCGCGCTTTGCCGTGTATGCCTGGCCTTTTTCGCCTTCGTCGCCGGTGTAGCCGCCCAGGCTGGTCACCCTACTGCGAACATTCGCTGGCAGCAGCACTGTCGCTGTGGCCACGTCGATGGGAAATTTCCAGCCGTTGCCGGTCACATTCCAGTAGAGTTCGTCGTGGTCAGGGAAGAAGCCGAGCTGGCGGTTTGTGCGATAGACAAACTGATAGCTGTGTGGCCCCGGTGGAAGGTCATAACTGGAGCTGCCAAAATAGACACGAACCCCGTTATTCCGGTCTTCAGTATGGTAGGGCTCAGAATTTCCGTCGCGGCGGAGACTGATGACCTCAAAGAGCACGGAATAGTTATTGCCGGCGCGGTCCTTGTAACGCGTGGGAAAATCGCGGTAAATTCCGTGAACGATATCGACGCCTTCAGATTCAATCTCGATTGTTTCTGTCACCTGCATGCTGCCGTCTGAATTGACGGCGATCTGCGAGTCAAAGGAGGGGATCCGCTCTCTCTGGGCCGCGGCCGGGGCGGCCAACAGGAAGGCAAGGCAAACCGTTAACAAGAGGTTCTTCATGAAGTTAGTGATTGACTATAGCCTCGCCAGCGCGTAACGAAAAGAACAAAGTGCCTGGATCTCAAAACTCTCGTACCGGAGCAGACTGGTCCTGGCCCACGCGGCCAGCAACAATCTCCGCACGAAAGTAATTTTCTCCCCGCATTGGGCAGCCGGCCATGCGGCGAAGGATGGCTAACTGGCCGGTGTGTGTGAGTGCGTCCGCCACCGGGCCTTGAAATAGTTTTTCAGGAGAAACAGCGAGCGGCGCATCGGAAGCAAGGTAATCGTCAAAAGCCTGCAACGTTTTGAAAAAACGTTCTGCTTCCCGGGGCCAGGACTGCGGTGTAGAGTCATGCCACTCCTGCTTGCCCTTGGCGATGGAGAGGGCCCAATCAAAGAGATCTCCCATGTGGGCCAGAATGTGCCCGGGCGTTCTACCCTTTTCGCCAGTACTGAACGTAGCAAAGCTATCCGGAGCATCGCGCACGGTCTTTCCGGCGCGATAAGCCAGGGTAGCCAGGGTGTGGCGCAGCAGTTGACGGCTGGAGCCGGCTGCCGAGGACGATGTTGTTGCCATGCTGGTGCTCCTTTTTGACGAGAAATCCAAGCAAGGATGATAAGACAAAAAAGCATCTACGTGAGACGACATCGGCGATGAAATATTTCGGGGCACGGCAACAAATCAGTCAAAGCAACATAGAATGAAGCATGCCCGTGGAACTGGTTTTTAAACTGGCCTTTGTGGCGCTATTTGCCGGAGCGGTGAGCGTCCGGGTGCACTACCAGCGCCTGGCCGGAACGTACCGGGAAGGCGTGGGCCGCCATGCTGAAACGCATCTGGCACATGAAGCGCGTCCCCTGCTGATCATCCGTCCGCTGCTGGGAATTCCCTGGTATGCGGTGGTGGTGCTGTGGTTCTTCGCACCGCAATGGATTGCGTGGTGCCAGATGCCCCTGCCGCTATGGCTGCGTTTGGGCGGCATAGCTATGGGCGTGGCAGGACTGATGCTCCTGTGGAGAAGCCATTACGCTCTGGGCCGTAATTTTCGACCTACCCTTGAAGTCTTCAGCGAGCAGCAACTTGTGAGAACTGGCCCTTACGGTATGGTGAGGCATCCGATGTACATTGCCTTTCTGATCATGCTTGCCTCCACGGGTTTGATCTCTGCAAACTGGTTTATAGGTATCGTGGGAGTCCTTCTTGTTGCCTCAATCACGTTGGTGCGCATACCGCGTGAAGAGGCGCTGTTACGCGATCGGTTTGGCGCGGCTTATACCAGCTACATTCAGACAACGCCTGCCGTAGCGCCCATACAGGTATTCCGTGGAGACCGCCGCTCAATCCAGGACTGAAGTTTTCCCTGCCGATAAACAAACCGGCAGAGTATGCACAAATGGAGCGTTCGCCCAGTTCGTTAGAAGAGGTGCAGCTCGGCGGGATAGCTCGAGCCTCGCAGGCTCGATGTAACCACATAATGAGAGATCTGTAAGCGGACAGCTAGGGTGCAACGATGGAACCTTCCTCTTCTTCGTCCGCGACGGGCAGCGCATAGAGCGCAACTTTGAACGGGGTCAGAGTGATGTCTGCCGCGCGCCGCACCAGCTCAAAGTAGACCGAATCTTCGCATTTAGCGCAGCGGGGAAATAGCTGGTCGCGCAGCAGAGTAACCTCATGCGGCAACCTATGTTTGCTGTGCCGGACGAGATAAATTCCGCTCTCAGAGATCCTGTCACCGCAAAGAAACTGTCTTTTCCTTGACATATTGTGAGGACATAACCGCTAGCTACATACACGCGCAGACCATTTCGTCTAGCGATACGTCCAGTTTTAGATGCGGCTGCGACCGGGTAAAGTTGCGTTAAGGCCACAAAGCAATCTGATTGCGCTCTACTGATTGATTTAAGCTGCTTAGAGGCAAAGCAACTTTATTCAAAAGAAGCCCATCAAAATTTTCCGGGGAGAACCTAATTCATCTTTACCCAAAGGAGAAAGCGATTTTTTAATGAGCGACCTGAAGAAAGAAATACCTTGTGCAGAAGCGGCATCGGCCGTGCCTACAGCCAAAAAAGTCCGCAGTTCGCGGTATGAGTGGGAAAACAAATCCAGCGAAAGTGAAAGTAAACCCGATGCATCCAAAACGACCCAGCGTTCCCTGCTGACCTCACTTGGAGCGTGGGCGAAAAAGTTCTTCCTGGGAGGCCGTGACCTCTTTGACAATGACGATGACGCCAGCCCCAGCGCGGCATGATCTTGAACAAAAGCAGCCGGGATCAGTCCTAGTGCAATAGCCTGTTCAGCATGGCAGTGCGGTCCTGGCTAAGCCAGACTTTCCAGCTCTGTTCGGTTACGCGCGGATACTTCTGCCTGCCAAAGGAGATCCAGGCGTCGCAATAACGGCGCCATTCATCCTCACTCGTTTTTACGCTCTCGCGGGTCACGGTCCCCCACCGCGACACGCTGCCATTTTGTGTCTGCATGAATGCGGCGCGCTCAGCGGCTTGCGCGCGTTGAAGTTCATCAGCAGAGTGGCGAGGAAGCTCGCCGCGCTCGAACCCTTCCAGGGTAGAAAGCAGGCGCTCTATGAGAGAAGCCTCCTCCTGTACTTCAAATGTACCCTCCAGATTCACGGCATTGCTGGCCTGCACTTTGAAGAACCTCTCTGCTTCGCTCCACAACGTATGGAATGCCTTTTTGTCTTGCCCGCTCCAGCCAGCGGTGAGTTTCTGAAGCTGCTGATCGCGCTCAATTTTGTCAAACCTCTCCTGCAGAATGGCACACTGCTCATAAAGATCACGGCCACTGCTGTGATCGCATATTTTGAAGTTGTAGCCAGAGAGGTTGCTCTTCTTCATGCGGTCAATCTGGTGGATGCGGCCTGCTGCGTCGCCCGGCGCGTCGCCCATGGTGCAGCTGAGCTTGAGTGCCACATCGTAATTGCGCGCCACGCCTTGGCCGTTGGCATAGACCATCGCCAGGATTGCTTTGCCACTGAGTGCGCTCTTCGCACCGCGGTCCATCTCCGCATAAGCGCATTTGCGTGCTTTCACCGGATCCGCGGGCTGCCCGAATCCGTAATAAGCATCCACTGAAGCGCAATTCGCCAGGGATTTTTCCTCAGCGGCAGTGGGACGGTCAGCAGCCGGGAGCTCGACTTGCTCAACACTGGCGCAGATCTGTTTGGCGCCGGGATCGGTGATCTGGCTCTGCGAGATAGCTGAAGAACACGCCAGACTGAAGAGAACGGAACAAAGAGCAAGATGGGATTGGGGCATTGATGCCATTGTCTCCAAAAGGCCGCCGGTAAGCAATCTCCTTTGCGAAGCTGGGCTTGCAGGCGCTCATTCTGGCCATTCCAGAGGGTATGTCCGGAGCCACTGCTCCCGGGAAATGCGCCTGTGCTACTCTTTTTGCGGAGTCTGCTTGCGCGCCGCCTTTGAAAAAGCACCACCGGAAGTCCAGGAGATCCTGGGCAAACCCATTCGCGACCTTGGACTCAAGCTGGAAGGGTCCCCGCTGGAGCGCTTTGTGTTTCAGCTCTATCGCGAGCTTGACCGTAAAGGGCTGAAGAAATTCCGCCCGGCATGCTACCTCACCGATGAATGGGGATGTCCTTCCGGCGAGCCGATCATCGGCATTCCGTTTTATCTGGCCGATCCAAAACTGGCGCGCCTGGAGAAGGAGATGAATGATCTGGAAGATTCGCGCCAGATCATGATGTACCTGCGTCATGAGGCCGGACACGCCATTAATTACGCTTACGCGCTACACAAAACACCGGAGTGGAAGCAGATGTTCGGGCCGTATCGCAAGCCTTATCGCGATGCTTACCGCCCCATTCCGTTTTCGCGCAGCTTTGTTCGCCATATGGAAGGCTGGTACGCGCAGAAGCATCCTGATGAAGATTTTGCCGAGACCTTTGCGGTATGGCTCACACCGGGCTCACGCTGGCGGCAGAAATATAAAGGTTGGCCGGCCCTGGAGAAGCTTCGCTACGTGGACCGGACATTCAGAAAGTTTGGCAAGACTGATCCTATACGCCCGCGCGGGCGCACTGATATCACGGTGGAAGAGATGGACACCACCGTGGGAGAATTCTATGAGGCCGCGCTGAGCGAACAGCCTTCGCCGGGCGAACTGCTGATGGACGCCGATCTACAGGACATCTTTAAGGTCGGGCGCAAGAGAAAGAAAGGTGTGAGGCCGGCGGTGGAGTTGCTCCAGGAAAACCATAAGTCACTGGTGGATAAACTCACTTACTGGAGCGGGGTGCCACGTCCGCTGATCAGAAAACTGGTAGAGTCGATTGAAACGCGGGTTGGTGAAATGGACCTGCGCGCTAACGTAAAACTGGAAAAAGATTATCTGACGGAAATCACGGTGTACGCGACGGCGCTGGCCATGAATTATGTAACACGCGGAAAGTTCGTGCAGACATGAACTCAATCCGGAAAGTTCGAATGGTCCGCTGCTATAACCAACAATAAGACCCGGGTGGAAGTGATATGGACAGTAAATTAAAAATCACGGTCCTTTATGAGAGCTGGGGAGAAGAAGAGGAGACCGCCCCGGAGCCGGCAAAGAAAAAGCGCGGCAGCTCCAAGCGGCGCAAGAAGAGAGAGAAGCACGACCGCGAAGAGATATTTGAAGCGCTGGAAAAGCTCGGCCATGAGCCCACATATATGGTGTTGGATGGAGGAGACAAATCTCTAACCGCATTGGCCAAGCATGAAACTGATCTGTTCTTCAACCTGGTGGAATCCTACGCGGGCGACGATACCATGGAGATGCACGTTGCCGCTTTCCTGGACCTGTTGGGACGTCCTTATACAGGCGCCGGCCCCCAAGGTCTGTACCTGGCGCAAGACAAAGGCGTAGCCAAAAAGCTTTTTCAGTTTTACGGAATTCGCACGCCATACTTCGCCACCTGCTATCAAGGGAAGCTGGACCATTCGCAGGACATCGCGTTTCCACTGATGGTCAAGCCGGTGTCTGAAGATGGATCGCTGGGGATTGACAAGGATTCCGTGGTGTCAAGCGTGAAAGAACTAATGGAACGCATCCACTACGTGCAGGAGGAGTTCAACTCGCCGGCGTTGATTGAAGAGTATATTGAGGGCCGCGAGATTTACGCCGGCATACTCGGCAACCAGAACCCAGAGGTGTTGCCGATGGTCGAGCTTGATCTTTCGCGTTTGCCGGAGGGCATGCCGAAGGTCGCCGGCACAGAAGTGAAGTGGGAGAAGGACAGTGAGGCGTACAAAGTCACCAAGTCCGCACCAGCCGAAGACCTGAAAGAGGAGACGCAGGAACTTCTCGCATCGACGGCGCTCACAGCCTACCGAATCCTCAAGTTGAGAGATTACGGCCGGATCGACATGCGGCTTACCGACAAGGGTGAGGTCTATGTGATCGAGGCCAACCCTAATCCATGGCTCTCCAGCAACTCAGAATTTTTTATGGCCGCAAAAAAATCCGGACGCTCTTACGCGGACATGATCGCGGAGATCATACATTTCGCCCGCACGGACCGGCGCCAGCGCGACAAGCTGCATTTATCCTGACGCAGACTTTCTCCGTCTGCAAGCTCGCGAGTGCATCTCATCCCACTCTTGCTGCATGCGGCCCAATGAGTGTTACATTCTTCTCAACGAAAAGTCCGCCTGCTGGAGGAGGATGTTGTGAAGATCAGATTTCTTGTCGCGGTATTACTGACGGCGGCAGTCGCCGTTGCGCTGCATGGCTCACCTGATGAACCCGCTATTACACAGAATGAGCTGGTCCAAAGGACCCAGGAGATTTTTGACGCAGCTGCCCCAGGTAACCAGGAGCCATTCAAGAAATATTTTGCTGAAGACGTACTGTTCTCTGACGAAAAGGGCAGGAGCATGGATAAAGCCGCATTGGTGAAAGATGTCCAGCCACTGCCTCAGGGCTATTCCGGATCGATCAAGATTGTCCGGCCCAAGAGCCATATTGAAAATAACGTTGCCATTCTCAGCTACGATCTGGATGAAATCGAAATTGTGTTTGGGCAGAATTTATCGGCGCGCTACCACGAAACCGATACCTGGATGCGCCGTGCAGGAAAATGGCAGATCGTGGCTGCACAAGTGCTGCGCTATTACGAAGATCCGGCGCCGGGCCGCGCTGACACGGGCAAGTTCCAGGCTTACATAGGAACCTATCAGCTTGGGCCAGAGCGAACCATGACTGTAACTTCAGAAAATGGCCGCCTTTTCTCTCAGCGTAACAGCCGACCAAAAGAAGAACTGGTGCCGGAAGCTAGCGACATATTCTTCCGCAAAGGCGTGGAAGGAAGAATTCTGTTTGGTTCTGCCGATGACGGCAAGACAGGAACACTCATCGATCGCAGAAACAACGAAGACATTGTGTGGAAGAAGGTTAAGTGAAGAACTCAGCTATCTTCCGATTCAGAATTCCCAGCCCGCGCGTGGCTATTTTTCAGATCCGCCGGGGCGCGCAGTTTTGAAAGACATAGTTATCCGGGAATTGACTTGTACCGGTTTCCCGTTCACAAGATAGGGGGTAAAACGCATCGTAGAGATCGCTTTTCTGGCGGCGTCAGCCAAGGCCGGATTGTCGCTGACAATAGTGCCTATCTCTCGGACTTTGCCCTCGCGGTCTACGACGACCTCGGTTGTGAGAACGCCTTGCTGCGGGCCATTTTGAACGGCCGGCCAAGTGACTGGGGAAGGCTGCAGGAGTTGTTTCCGCAGCGAAAGCTCATCCACCATAACAGTTTCAATGGGATTCGCGTCGGCCCCGGTTGCCTGAGCATTGAAGAACTCTGCAGGCACGTCTATCAGGTCCTCCAGGGTTACTATCCTGGCGGTGACCTCGGGTGATCCAGCCCCGACGATCCGCCCCACCATGCGGTCATGGAACTTTCTGTAGTCGCGGTAGATCGCTCCCCAACCGGGTGCTCCGCAGTAAAAAAGCAGACCAGTGCTGTCGGTTAGTGCCACGGTTGCCCCAATTCCCTTTTGCACGTTGCCATCTGAACTCATGACTGACCACTCGTAGTAGGTCGATCCCATGAGCTTTTTCACATCGGCTTCTTCAACCATCTTGAGAACTTCCTCAAGAGACGGGACAGGCCGAACCAGGGCAACCGCCGTCTGGCGCAACCAGTCAGGAAAGTAATCCCCTTCGTTTTTCTGCCAGCGGTGCTCACCATCCACGATTTCAATCTGATGGAACTCCGGCGAGCGCAGTTCGCGACGGAAGCGGGTAGGCGATTGCCACCAGATCTCGATCTCTCCTGTGCGACCGGAATCGCGGTCGCGCTCCCGCGTCGGAGCGAGCACGGCCTTCAGGTGGAAAGGCTTCGTGCCGGGTTGATCCAGAGTGCTCCGCTCCACCGCTTTTCGAACCCTTGCGGAGTCATCCTCGCTCCGGGCGTGAATGGGTGAAGCAAAAAGCAGAGCACCAAGTAAAACGCCAATCATGGGGAATCGCATGCTGATTAATGTATATGGAGCAGCAGACAATGAAAATAGCTGTTGCGAGTCTTCCAGGCGAGCGTGCAGCTGCTGCGCACTTCATCGTCAATCCTTCCACGTTTTGTTGGCCGCAGCGGGCGTGTGTCCGGTCAAACACATCGTGGCTTGCACAGCACACACGCTTGCGGATCTTTACCCTCTAACCTCATTAGAATCAGCTGCTCAGTCAATGGCTATCTCTTTGCACTTGCCATGGGCGCTGCTTAGGCAGCGGAGGTGAAACAAACATGGCAGATCTGAAGTCTTTCAATGCAAGTCCAATCGTGAGTGGTTCGACCAAGCGGGCGCGGATGATCGGTGGCGCGGCCACGGCTGCCGCCACGGCAGTGTTGGCGCTGATGTTCGTGCTTGACTTTAACGGCTGTTCAAGAGGTAAAGAAAAGAACGCCCAAGCGAACCCGGGCAGCCAGAACAGCTCGGCCTCAAACGCCGGCAATCCAGGCACCGTAGCGTCAACCCAGCCGGCAACGCTGGAAAACAAGATCGAGGCGGTGATCGAGAAAAAGAAAGCGATCAAGCGCGCTTCGACCGCTACTTACAAGAACAGCACTTATGGCGTTTCATTCCGGTATCCCAAAACCTACACGATGTTGACCCCGGAAAAGGACAGCAAGGAGTCCGCGTGGCCTGATCCAGTGGCGATGAACTTTGCGGGGCCCGGCGGAGAAACGCTGACCACGCTGGTTCTGCCCGGCACGCGGGCATCGTCATTCTTCAAAGCCAGCGTGCTCAAAGGCGTGAGCGCGGAGCAGTGCGGCAAGTTCGCCAGCACACCGGAGCTGACTGAAGTTTCAACCAATCCACCGGTTGACGCAGAGGACGACTCCATTGTGCCGGTGAAAGCCAACATTCTGGGCGTGGAGTTTGCCAAGACGGAAAACGTTACTGACCAGAGCGAGGCGCGCTATTACCATCACTTTGAAAACGGCGCGTGCTACGAGTTTGCTCTTGGTGTGGAAGATGCTCCGGGAACCACCAAGCCCGTTGATCACCTGCAAGTGTTCGACAGGCTGGAGCGGATCATGACCACGGTAAAGATTAAACCTGAACCAGCGCCAGTGGTAACGGTAAGCGAAGCCGGCTCTCAGCTCACTCCTGGCAGCAATCCGCAACAGTAAGGAGCAACACAGTGAAAAACAGCGGTGACACGCAGGCCAGGTTCTTCCGGGAGCCTGGCCTGCTTTTTTAGATTCAGGCCTACGCTGCTCGCCTGCCACGATCGATTGTTGTACCTGTGCCTGTTCCCTTTCCGCGGCCCACAAACATCCGGTACAGGAACAGTAGAAGAATGGCACCGCCGATTGCCAGGGCAAAGCTGCCGATACTCCAGTCGTTGACTCCGGTGCTGCCCCAGATTGCCCTTCCGATAAACCCGCCGACCAGAGCCCCGCCGATTCCGAGCAGTATAGTTACGAAAATACCGCCTGGGTCACGACCGGGCATGAGCATTTTCGCGATCACTCCGGCGATCAAACCAAAAATAATCCAGCCGATGATAGCTCCCATAGTCTCCTCCTTGGGTCCATAAAGAATTAGGTGCCACCATGCTTTGGAGCAGTTGTCTCACTAAGGTCAAAGATGCAAGGATGCAGCTACTTCCAATCCCTGCACTGAAAAGCGAGGAATCTGAAGAGGGGAACGCAGAGCGCCGGGCAGTCCGTCCACTCATTTGAGACGTGATTGGTTGCGCAAACCCCTCTGCGTCATGAATCCGGCAAGCCGTGTGGCGGCGGCAGGGAAACTTCCTGCAAGTTTTGCCAGCAGGCCCCGCGGGCGGGGCACTATAGTTTCCATGGGGCGCTTGACCAGCGCACGATCGACAATCGCACGCACTACCTGCTCTGTCGTCAGCAGGGGCACGCTGAAAATCAGCGCGGCCTTTTCCTTGTGCTTGTAAGGCCCCACCAAGGGAGTGTCAGCCCCGGATGGGCAGACGACAGTGATGGAGATTGCGTACTGCTTGAGCTCGTGCGCAATGGCGAGCGAATAGCCCCGCAGCGCGAATTTTGAAGCGGTATAAACCGCAAGGCCAGGCACCGGCGCGATACCGGCCATGGACGCGATGTTGATAATGTGCCCGCGACCATTTTCGTCGGCCTGATGGCGCATGACCCGAAAAGCGGCCTGGGTGCCGTGGATGGCACCCTTTGTATTGACGTCGAAAGTGAGATCGATATCGGCGCTTTGAATGTCGGCGACGAAGTCTGGCCGCAGGACGCCGGCAACGTTCATGACCGTGTCAATTCTGGGCCAGAGCTGGGCGGCGGCCTGCATGGTCTGCTCCCACTGTGCGGGATCGCGAACATCGAGCTGGCGGATGTTGAGTTGCGCGGGCGCAGTGGCGAAGGCGCGGAGCTGCTCCATGGGCGCAGCGTTGATGTCGCACGCCATGACCGCGTCACCGCGGGCGAGAAGAGTGCGCGCCAAAGCAAAGCCGAATCCGCTGGCGGCGCCGGTGATCAAGTAGTGTTTCATGGGAAAGATATTAGCCGCGAATCATGCGGGAATGAAGACGAAATCGAATCTTATTCGTGAACTTTCAGAGAGAGGCGGAACTGCTGTGAGAAGAGGCTGTCTGCGAAAAATCGAAGATCAGGCGGCTGCCGGCTTAGTACGCTGGGCGCGATTCAGAAGAGATGCGCCGCCGATCAACAGCGCCATTACAACGATCCATCCGCCCAGGACCATACGCCAGAGCAGGCTTTCCTGCTCTTCTACCAGCCGCAGGGACCGTCCAGCAAGGACGAATCCGGGCGTCTTGCTGTTGACGTGCCGGATGACGCTGGCAATGCGAACGCCAGGACGCGGCTGCCATGTGACGTTTTCACTGCCGTGGCTGCGAACAAAGTCGAACACGCCGGAAGGCGGAGTGGGCACGCTCTGGTCAAGATATCCGGTGGCTGGGCCTGGTTTGCCCTGCTCGTCATAAAAGATCACGAATGGCTGCAAGCTGCGCTCAAGATCCACATAGCCCTGCGGAATCACGTTACCGGGAGCTTCACCGGCGATGATCTCTCCGGCGTACCAGTCCGCCATGTCAATCTGCGGCTGGTTGGCGCCGCGCCTGAGCATCTGCTGCATGGTAACCGCGGCCGCGCCGCCCAGCAGCGTAAGGACCAACGCAAGAGCCGCAGTGTGAAATACAACAGGAGTTTTGAAAATCAGATCGCGCGTCATATTCAAGCGCTCCGTGAATGAAGATTGCAGAAGGTCCTTATAGACGCGAAACCAGAAATGCAGGGCAGGAATGCGGCGATCCTGGTAGGCATCGCGCAGTGTCTGCAACATCTGGTCGCGATATTCAGAACGCAGGCGCAGAGGATACATCACCAGTGTGGCGCGATACAGCCAGAGCATCGGCCTGGGGGGCTTCTTCACTGGCGGGCCCCTTCCAGCAAGGCCTTGCGCCGGACTGTATTCATCACGCGGGCAAGACGGGCCGCTTCCGCGCTGAAAACCTCACTGCCGAACTTTGTAATGCGGTAGTAGCGGCGGCGCTCATTGTCAGTGAAGCCGGTCTCTTCGACCAGGCCGCTGCGCATCATGCGGTCAAGCGATCCATACAGCGTTCCCGGCCCCATGGTGACCCCGCCGCCTTCAGGCAACGCAGCTTCTTTCATGATGGCGTAACCATGTTTCTCCGAGCCGGCCAGCACCAGCAGAATGGAAAAGACCACCGGACTCAGAGGCAGCAAGCTGTTGGGGTCGGGATTATCTGCTTTGCCCATGGCCAGCAATATATCACTTACGGATATATCTAGTAAAGTAATAATTGCGCCAGGGCGCAAGTACAGCGATCAGGTAGAAGCGGGGTTTATGCACTGGCCGCGAATCATGCGAATGAGTCCTTTGAGAAAGAAGGCGGGAGTTTCGAACGAAGGCTTGACGGCCGAAGATTTCCATCATCGACCGCCAGATCCTTGAACAGATTCGCAAAGCTTACCGGGATGCAGGTTTGGCTGCGGGGGGAAGTTCACTGACACAGAACCCCTTGTAGCAGAAACAGGTGCCGAAGCAGGTCACGGATGGACTGCATGTACCGTGGCAAACCCCCAGCGCCTTTGGAGATGTGCGCAGTTGTTGTGCTGAAATTACACTTGCTGATAAAACCGTCATAAAAGTGACCGCGAACAGAATCTTTTTCACCATGTTGATTTGCTCCTTTCAGTGAACCCATAAGACTTGATCGATTCGCTAGCGAACTTGACTTCCACCGGCTCGCGTTTTGATCTCTGCATGTTCAGGCTTGTTAAGCTGCTGGATTCGCGGCGTCCCGCACATGCAATGACGAAAAACAAAATTTTAACAACACTCTTCGCGAGCTGGCGGGAATGTTCCTTGAAAAAAGAGAGAGACATTCGAGACTGTTGAAAAACTCGGCTACGCAGTCGAGTTTTCTTGTTGGTGATGACCATCAAGTGTGCTACTCAGATGTTTAGGAGGAGCACACCGAATGATGGGTGAACAAGCGCGGACCGAGTCACTGTTCTACTACTTCCGCCTGGAGGAGCAGATTCCCGAAACTCACCTGCTGCGGCTGCTGGATCGCTATATCGATTTCAGCTTTGTGCGCGAGCGGTTGAGAGGCTTCTACAGTACGACCGGTCGCCCGTCGATTGATCCCGAGGTGCTGCTGCGCCTGTTGCTGGTCGGCTATCTGTACGGCATTACCAGCGAGCGGCGTCTGCTGGATGAAGTACGGATGCATCTAGCTTACCGATGGTTCACGCGCTTGGACCTCAATGCCGAGATCCCCGACCACTCGACCTTCTCCAAGAATCGACATGGACGGTTTCGCCAATCCGGCGTGTTCCGAGAAGTGTTCGAGGAGATCGTGCGGCGCTGTGTCGAGGCCGGCCTAGTGGAAGGCGAGACTCTAGCCGTGGATGGAACCATGGTGGCAGCCGATGCCAGCCAGCACAGCCGGGTCCGGCGAGAGGAGTTGCAGAAGGCAGCGCAGGTCTCAAGGACGGTGCAACAGTATCTGGCCGAGTTGGAGCAAACGAATCCGGTCGCGGCTCCAGCGCTGGTTTCCACTACCGATCCCGACGCACTTTTGGCAACCAAGGGTGGCGGATCAGTGCGGATGGCCTATTACGACAACTATCTCATCGACACCTCCAGTCGGGTGATTCTGGAAGTGGAAGCAACGCCCGCGCTCTTTCATCAGGAAACGGCAGCCGCGCGGAGGATGCTGGAGGGCATCGACAAGCTGGGTCTTCATTCCAAGAACCTCGCGGCCGACAAGGCCTATGGAAGTGGAGAGTTTCTGGCTTGGGTGATGGCGCGGGGCGTGGAACCACACATTCCTGTCATTGATCGTCGCCATCAAACTGGTGGACGTTTCACCCACGACCAGTTTCGTTATGAACCTGCGGAGAATGCCTACTACTGTCCGGAAGGGAAAGCGCTGCGCTATCGCGGTCTAAAAATCAAGGCTCAAAGTTATTCGTATTGCTCCACCGAGGCGCAATGCGAAGGCTGTCCGCAGAAGAAGCGCTGCACATCAGGTGCCTACCGCGCGCTGTCGATCCACTGGGACGAAACAGCTCGGCAGGCCGTACGCGCTTTGGTGGGAACTCCAGCTTACCAGCGTTCACGGCGGGCCCGCTACAAGATCGAAGCACTCTTTGCCGAACTCAAGCAGCGGATGGGCCTGCGGCGGGTACGGCTGCGCCGATTGTGGAATGTTTCCGAACAGTTCCTTTTGGCCGCGACTGCCCAGAATCTGAAAAGGTTGGTGCGGTTCCTGGCGCAACGCAACCCTACGCCGGCATTAAGCGGCGCTTGAAGACATCAGAGAAAGCATGGCACATATTTGCTGAACCTAGTGAATGCCCGCGCAGCCATCACACATGAGCGCGAAGAGCACCGTCAGCAGGGTTGAGAGCACAATGGTCCAGCCTATGCTGCGCGTCCACATGCGAAGCATTGGGGCAAGGCTGCTCTGTATCTGGTTCGGAGTGGCTGATTCTGGTTGCATCATGGCGGTCTGCCTCCGCTGCTGGTTGCAGCGCTCATCAGAGGAGCAGCCAGGCGGCCAGTCGCTAAGTAATTGAAAATACATGGGTTGTAAAGCGCTAAAATGCTGGAAATGTGGCTCGCGGAATACAGTGTGGCCAGCGGGACACGAAGGCTTACTGTGAGTCAAAATCGCTAAGGACGCATTCTGCGGATGAGTACAAGCCCTTGAGCCCGAACCCTGATTCGCATTTTTTATTCTTGTTGCCGCTCGAATTGCAGCGGAACCAAAGGCCGCAAGCACCGGAACGGCTAACGAAGAAGCAAGTTTAAAAATCGACCTAACGGTTTTCCACCGTCCGGCCGTTGAGTTCCTGAATGTCCCGGGCGTTGGGCAAGGGATAGCGTCTTGCAAACTCCTCGATCTCCGCGGGAGAGAATTTGATGGGAGTTTTCAACACGAAAAATGTAATGCCTTCCGTGCAGGGCGGCGTTGTGAGCGATCCTGGAAAACTGTAATAGCCGGCGTTTTGGTGGTCCGCGGGAAGCAGTCCATCGATTTCAATGGGAGTGCCTCCATCTGCCGCCGGCGGGGGAAAGCGCTCAAACAAAACCTTGAGCACTGCGGAGGTTTTTGCCGTGGGCTGGCCTTGCTCCACCAGAACGGAAATCACCACGGCACACTGGCCGGTAACGCAACCGGCTTTTTTATGCACCAGGTGAATCACCATGGGATAGCGGTGGTTATTCACTGCTTCTTCACTGGGACGATGGAAGTGAAATTCTTCCAGATCATATTTTCCCAGGCCATAGATCTCAATCGAGGGCGGCCGCACCGGCGTATAGAGCTTCAGGTTGTTCGGGTTTTCCAGCGTGGTCTTCAGCGGTGTGGGCTGGTTATATCCCGTGAATCTGATAGCGGGAAGCGCGGGGTTCGGCTTGCCTTCAGGGATGTTGATGGGGGCCTGAAAATGCCGCTCCGCGGAATTGTTGCACACGCCACACCAGGTTGATTGTCCATTCGGCCCGTTATCGTAGGCATAAAGAGGATGTTTGTCGCATTCGGCAGCTGCTTTCGCGTTCATCGCTGGAGCTGTTGTTTGGGCGGATGCAGCAAGAGAAAGGGAGACAAGTAAGAACAGCCGTGAAAGCCGGCGGATTGCCGGGGGAACGAGATCCATTAGTAACGCTCTCCTGTTGAGTCTCTGGTGAAGCTTCCGCTGGGTTCCAGCAGCAGAATAGTGATACCACAGAAGGAACCTGAAGCAACAGCCGTTTGATTTTGATCCATATCTAAGAATTCCAGCTCCTGGTCCCTGGCGCATCGGTGCCTTGACATCCCAGACAGAAAAGGCTCCATCATTATCAATGGCGCCTCTGATTCAGGCGACCGTGGGTTTCAAGTCCGTGGAGTTCTCATTCGCTGACGTTCCGCTTGCAGTGCCGCCAGGCACAGACCCAGGAAAACAGTCACGACCACAAACAGCACAGAAGCCACGCAGAAGCCGAGGGAGAGCTGTGGGGGCTGGAAGCCGGGCGGGTAAGACAGTGGAAAGAGGTGTGGAAACACGGCAGATCGTTACCCTTTGGTGAATACATGACTTTAGTCACTGAATGGAAAACTGTCAATCCGAAAGTATGGGTATGTGGCAAAGCCAATTGGAGCGGACAAAAAGCGCGAAGCGAGGAACTTGGGCGAAGCGATCGGCTCCCTGGTGACGGACCTCAGGATTAAAAAGGGGTGGTCACAGCCTGAGTTAGCGCACCGGCTGGGCTTCAACGAGAGCACGATCCGCATCCTCGAAATGGCCACGAAGAGCCCTACTCTCCGGACTCTGGAAGCCGTCGCCCGGGCGTTTTCAATGGATATCCTAGATCTTATTCGCGATGCCAAGCGGCGAATCAAGCGCTGACTTCAACCTTAGTGTGCACACTTGCGGGAACCAAGCGCAAGGTCCCTCCAGCCTACTCGCGCGCTGGAGAATGCGCGCGCTCGCTGGAACGGCTGTCGGGATGACGTATGTGAGTGTGGATGTGGGCAAAAACACAAAAGGCTCCATTCATTTCTGAATGGAGCCTTTTAGATTTAATGCGGCGACGACCTACTCTCCCACACACTTTCGCGTACAGCCCGGGTCCCCAATGCGCTAGCATTGGGATGGAGATCAATCGGCCCTGCGGGGCTTAACCTCCGTGTTCGGGTGGGAACGGGTGGAGCCCCAAACATAGAATATGAGATTCTCACGGCTGGTCATTCCTGGAGCTAAGGTTGCTTCGCTCACTTGGTGTGGCGATGCGCTGGTGGATTGGGTAAGCGGTGGTGCCATCTTCCACCTAGATGGCCGGCGCCAAGAGTCACGTGTGTCATGGGGATTCCCGTTCGATGCGGCGTGCGCGACAGGTGACGGTCAGTACGCCGTGCTTTATCAGCGTACTGGAACCAAAGGGTTGCTGCTGCGCGGGGGCAAAATAGTGCGAGAGCTCAATCGCAGCTATTATCACGCCCACGTCTACGAGTACCCTATATGCATCTGGCGAGTTGCAGATGGTCGTACGTTGATCGCTCACTGCCCTGAGGAATATTGCAGGATCGATATTGAGGACGCCGAGAGTGGTGCCCGGCTTACACAAGGCACTCGCGAGCCCCAGGATTTTTTTCACTCACGCCTCATGGTTAATGGTGCCGGCAACCGACTGCTGAGTGCTGGCTGGATCTGGCACCCTTGGAGCAGTGTTTGCTATTTCGATATCCGGGAGGCGCTCCGCGATCCGGCACACCTGGACAAAGTTGACGACAAGGCCCCAGGCTCTTTCCATATTGGCTTGGCGGAACACGCTTCTGCCTGCTGGCAGACTAATGAGCGGGTGCTGCTTGGCGGATCGTCCGAGGAAGAAGATCGAATAGAGGTTGCCGAGACCAATGCTCCAGAATTGCGGCTGCGCCCTGCGGGCATCGCTGTCTACGACGTGGTGTCCCGATCCTATATCAGTTCAGTCGTGCCCGATGAATTGCCCGGAACAATGATGCCGCTCGGAGAAAGCCATGCTGTCTGCTTCTACAAACACCCTCGAGTCGTCTCGCTGGATTCAGGAGAGACAATCGCGCGCTGGGAGGAACTGGACACCGGTAAGCAAGTGAGCAGCATAATCTGGAGCACCAAGTTGCCGCCATTAGCGATCGACGTGGCAAAGCATCGTTTCGCGGTTGCTGGCCCCGATAACATCACTGTTGTCCAGGTTGATTTGGTCGATTCACCTTAGCGCCAACCGGGGATGTCATCGTGTCGAACTGCAAACACAAAAGGCCCCATCATTTCTGATGGAGCCTTTTAGATTTAATGCGGCGACGACCTACTCTCCCACACACTTTCGCGTACAGTACAATCGGCCCTGCGGGGCTTAACTTCCGTGTTCGGGATGGGAACGGGTGGTACCCCCGCGGTAAGATCACCGCAAACTTAGCGCTTGGCGCGAGATCCCTCGACTTCGCTCGGGATTTCGGCTGGCGGCTCAAACGCCGCCAAAGCGCCTCAATATTGTCAATGCGCGGCGCGAGTCAGGTTCTACATCGTGTTGCGCGCAAGGGGCCTTTCACGAGGAAAGGCCAAGCTTGAGCCGTTATGCAGGCGTCCGAGCCTGCAGGCGAAATCCTCAAGCGCGCTTTTCTTTCTTTGCGCGAAGGATCTCACGGCATTTTCAAAGATCATGAGGACGATGCCTCACAACTGAATAGATTGATTTTGTGTTACTAACTACATTGGCGCTTGCCATAAGTGCGCTGAGTAAATTTTATGGTCAAGCCGAACGGGCGATTAGTACATGTAAGCTCAAACCATTGCTGGCCTTACACTCCATGCCTATCAAACAGGTGGTCTTCCTGTGCCCTTCATTACCCTTGAGGGTTGGGAGATCTAATCTTGAGGAGTACTTCACGCTTATATGCATTCAGCGTTTATTACAACCGAACTTCGCTACCCAGCCATGCCATTGACATGACAGCTGGAACACAAGAGGTTCGTCCATCCCGGTCCTCTCGTACTAAGGACAGGCCCTCTCAAATCTCCTACGCCCACACCAGATAGGGACCGAACTGTCTCGCGACGTTCTGAACCCAGTTCACGTACCGCTTTAATAGGCGAACAGCCTAACCCTTGGAACCTTCTACAGCTCCAGGATGCGATGAACCGACATCGAGGTGCCAAACCGGAGCGTCGATATGAACTCTTGGCTCCGATCAGCCTGTTATCCCCGGCGTACCTTTTATCCGTTGAGCGATGGCCCTTCCATGCAGAACCACCGGATCACTAAAGCCTACTTTCGTACCTGCTCGTCTTGTAGGACTCACAGTCAACCACGCTTATACTTTTGCATTCGACGGCTGATTTCCAAACAGCCTGAGCGTAGCTTCGCACGCCTCCGTTACAATTTAGGAGGCGACCGCCCCAGTCAAACTACCCGCCTTACTATGTCCCTTCTCCGGATCACGGAGATAGGTTAGAACCACAGAATTCGCAGGGTGGTATCTCACCGTTGGCTCCTCCAAGCCCGAGAGCCTGGAATCAAAGCCTCCCACCTATCCTGCGCAGCAAATGCCATAGTTCATAGTAAAGGTATAGTAAAGGTGCACGGGGTCTTTCCGTCTAGATGCGGGAAACCGGCATCTTCACCGGTACTACAAATTCGCCGAGTCGCTCGTTAAGACAGTCGTACGATCGTTACGCCATTCGTGACTTCGAGCTGTAAACTCTATTGTGGCGACCCTTCTCCCGAAGTTACGGGTCTAATTTGCCGAGTTCCTGAACGAGCGTTCTCTCGAGCACCTTTGGGCATTATGCCCTCGTCTACCTGTGTCGGTTTGAGGTACGGTTCCCTTCCATTCTCCTTAGAGGTTTTTCTTGGCAGCGTGGAATCGGCAGCTTTCAGCCATACGGCTTATTGCTTTGCGTCTCAGCGTTAATGTCTTCGCGGATTTGCCTACGAAAACCGCCTTACACGCATCGAGCCCCATAGTCATAGGAGGCCCTGCTTATCCTTCTGCGTCACCCCATCGTGATAACGAATGGCTGGGAGTTCCGGAATATTAACCGGATGTCCATCGGCTACGCCTCTCGGCCTCGCCTTAGGGACCGACTAACCCTGAGCGGATTAACCTTCCTCAGGAAACCTTAGACTTTCGGTGCGGAGGGTTCTCACCTCCGTTATCGCTACTTATGCCGGCAGGGTCTCTTCTCAACCTACGATGAGTTCTTTCGATCTCACTACTGTGTTGAGAATGCTCTCCTACCACGCACGACTTAACGCCGTGCATTCGCTGCTTCGGTACTCAGCTTTAGCCCCGTTGAATTGTCGGCACCGGACCGCTTGACCAGTGAGCTATTACGCTTTCTTTAAAGGATGGCTGCTTCTAAGCCAACCTCCTGGCTGTCTGGGCGTTCCGACTTCCTTTCCCACTTAGCTGTGATTTTGGGACCTTAGCAGGCGATCTGGACTGTTTTCCTCTCGACAATGAAGCTTAGCCCCCACTGTCTGACTCCCGAGCTGGTTGTCCGTGGCATTCGAAGTTTGGTTGGATTCAGTAAGCTGGAAAGCCCCCTAGTCCAATCAGATCTCTACCACCACTGCAAATCACTCGAGGCTAGCCCTAAAGCTATTTCGGAGAGAACGAGCTATCACGGAATTTGATTAGCCTTTCACCCCTACCCTCAGCTCATCCGAGCTTTTTTCAACAAACACCGGTTCGGTCCTCCAGTGGGTGTTACCCCACTTTCAACCTGGCCAAGGGTAGATCATCCCGCTTCGCGTCTATTCCTGCCAACTGAATCGCCATTTTCAGACTCGCTTTCGCTACGGCTCGCTTTCGCTTAACCTTGCTGACAAGAATAACTAGCCGGCTCATTATGCAATAGGCACGCGGTCAGGCATTCCACTTGCGTGGCATAGCCCTCCCACTGCTTGTAGGCACACGGTTTCAGGTACTATTTCACTCCCCTTGCCGGGGTTCTTTTCACCTTTCCCTCACGGTACTGGTTCACTATCGGTCAGAAGCTTGTATTTAGCCTTACGGAATGGTCTCCGTAGATTCCCGCAGGGTTTCACGTGCCCCGCGGTACTCAGGTACCGGCTTCGAGTCCAGATCGTTTTCGTTTACGCGGCTATCACGCTCTATGGCGCCCCTTCCCAGAGGGCTTCAACTAACGACTGGATTGGTAACTCT
Organism: Terriglobia bacterium; assembly: GCA_020072585.1. Classification (GTDB taxonomy): domain Bacteria; phylum Acidobacteriota; class Terriglobia; order Terriglobales; family Acidobacteriaceae; genus Angelobacter. Next base: position 358,933 of record JAIQGL010000004.1, read on the forward strand.
ACTATTGCCGGCCCTACAACCCCCATTGAACCGAGATCCAATGGGTTTGGGCTGTTGCGATTTCGCTCGCCACTACTTTCGCAATCGAGGTTTCTTTCTTTTCCTTCAGGTACTGAGATGGTTCACTTCCCTGAGTTTGCTCGTACCCGACTATGTATTCATCGGGCCGTACTACGGTTTTACCGTAGTGGGTTTCCCCATTCGGACATCCCCGAGTCAAAGCCTGCTTGCGGCTCGTCGAGGCTTATCGCAGCTTGCCACGTCCTTCATCGCCATCTTCTGCCAAGGCATCCACCATGCGCCCTTAGTAACTTGACCATAAAATTTACTCAAAGCACGTCCGCGGCAAGCGGACGGATGCTTGACTTTCGCTGCCAGGCTTGCGCCTGATTGCGATTACCAACCATCAATTGCCAGAGAAATTCCATGACCTATGCGTCTGCTCATCGCGGGCCTGCCGTTTGCATTTCGGCTCCCACCCCAACAGACGTCTAAGGATACTCATAAAATTTTAACTCTTCGCCTTTGTAGTTATATCAATCTATTCAGTTGTCAAATATCGTCCTACGGCTTATCTCTAAGCCTGCGCCGCCTGAGCGGCTATGGGCTGTCGTGGCTTCCGGTTTTACCCTTGCGGGCTTTCACCTTGCAACGATCGCTCAACGTAAGATGGAGTTGAACGATTGCTGCTCACCTGACCTGTCCAATGATCGGCGCCAAAACGACTTTGCGGGTTACCGTAATTTAAATAATGACGGTGTCGTGGTTGACGCCCAGCATTGGGCAGATGCGTTTTTTCTTCAGCAAAATTCCCCGTGATCTGGTGGAGCTGACCGGGATCGAACCGGTGACCTCCTGCTTGCAAAGCAGGCGCTCTCCCAATTGAGCTACAGCCCCATTTCTTCAAGGGCTGCGCAGCAAGCTGCTGCGCCCTCGCGATTTGCTCGCGCAATTCGGCGCTCGCAATCGCTCACCCTTTCATATTGGTGGGCCTGGTTAGAATTGAACTAACGACCTCACCCTTATCAGGGGTGCGCTCTAGCCAACTGAGCTACAGGCCCGTTTCACGAGCTAGTAGCTAGCAGCTAGAAAGCTAGTAGCTGGAATTTTTTTTCGAGGACGGGTTGAACGTGCGCACCGGTTAAACCGGTGCTTACCATCGTTGATATAAACGAAGGAAAGAGAGGTCCGAATGAGGCTCCCTTTGATGTCTCGACCAGGTAAATGAGACTTAAGGGGTACATGGCAACGTCCCGCACAAACCATGGAATAGCCTTGCGAGTATTCTTCTGGCCGCTTCTACTGAAGCGTAAGTGCGAGTGCCATGACGTTCTCTCTTAGAAAGGAGGTGATCCAGCCGCAGGTTCTCCTACGGCTACCTTGTTACGACTTCACCCCAATCATGAGTTATACCTTGGACGGCTGCTTCCTTGCGGTTAGCCCACCGGCTTCTAGTTCATGGAGTCGAGTTGCAGACTCCAATCCGAACTGAGGTCGGCTTTTTCCGATTAGCTCCCCCTCGCGGGTTTGCGACGGTTTGTACCGACCATTGTAGCACGTGTGTAGCCCTGGACATAAAGGCCATGAGGACTTGACGTCATCCCCACCTTCCTCCCCGTTATCCGAGGCGGTTTCGCCAGAGTGCCCAACTAAATGATGGCAACTGACAATAAGGGTTGCGCTCGTTGCGGGACTTAACCCAACATCTCACGACACGAGCTGACGACAGCCATGCAGCACCTATATAGCAGCCCTTGCGGGAAGGGATGTTTCCACCCCGGTCCACTACATTTCGAGCCCAGGTAAGGTTCTTCGCGTTGCGTCGAATTGAACCACATGCTCCACCGCTTGTGCGGGCCCCCGTCAATTCCTTTGAGTTTCAGTCTTGCGACCGTACTCCCCAGGCGGATTGCTTATCGCGTTAGCTTCGGCACGGCGGGATTGGGTACCCGACACACCAAGCAATCATCGTTTAGGGCTAGGACTACCAGGGTATCTAATCCTGTTTGCTCCCCTAGCTTTCGCGCCTCAGCGTCAGTTGTGGTCCAGTGAGCCGCTTTCGCCACAGGTGTTCCTCCCGATATCTACGCATTTCACCGCTACACCGGGCTGGCACAGAGTTAGCCGGTGCTTCTTCTTCCGGTACCGTCATTATCGTCCCGATCGAAAGGAGTTTACATCCCAAGGGACTTCATCCTCCACGCGGCGTTGCTGCGTCAGGGTTTCCCCCATTGCGCAAAATTCCCCACTGCTGCCTCCCGTAGGAGTCTGGACCGTGTTTCAGTTCCAGTGTGTCCGTGCGCCCTCTCAGGCCGGATACTTGCTCCTTTGATCACAAGGATCTTCCCCCTGCGATGTTATGCGGTATTAGCCCCGGTTTCCCGAGGTTATTCCCCACTCTAGGGTAGGTTAGTCACGTGTTACTCACCCGGTCGCCACTTTACTCATGGATTGCTCCACTTTCTCGTTCGACTTGCATGTGTTAGGCACGCCGCCAGCGTTGATTCTGAGCCAGGATCAAACTCTCGTTTGAAACCTGTTCACTCCCCGACGGGTCGCCGGCTAACCTAACCGACACTCAGCTTTGCAGCCAAGCGCCTGTAGATATCCCGGCAATTACGGGGAGTTGCCATCGCGGCTAATAGGCATCGTAATTGATGCCCGGAATTCGCCGGATGGCCCTGATTCTTGTGAGATCACTCGGGCCATAACCCTCGTTCAATCTCACGACTGGCACGTTCAACCATTTTGTCAAAGACCCGATTAGCACTCCGCCTGAGCGGCGCTTTTCAGGTACCCCTGGGTTTACCTCGAAAGGAAACCCTGGAGCTCCTCGAAACTTGTTGCCTCACGGTGTCGCTTAGACACCGGAGACGAACCTTTCAAACTTACCGCGAGTTGCCGCTTTCTGTCAATGTGGATATCGGTGGATATCCGGGGCGAATCCTTTTCGTCACTCACCTCGCGACACTCGTCAACCCTGCAACCCCTCGCGGCAAAAACACACGCGAAAGCGCGGGCTTCTTTCAAATATTAAAAGATCATTTTGAGGTTTTTTTAGAACCCTTCGGAAATCTCAACGTTCCCGAATATTGCCCGCAGGACCTGCCTTGGGCTTTTTGGTGGCTTACCATTTGATTGACCCGGCATCGCAAAGGATTCAACCTTTATTCGCCCAGGCCCCTCGCTGCACAACACAGCGGCTGCCACATCTCTTACGTCCTCTATGAATGTATCAGGACAACCTGAATTGCGCAAGGCTTTGCGGTCATTATTTTCGGACAATGTGCATGCACCGAAGATGTGGTTTGGGTAGGCGTTTCCGTCCTGCCTTGATAGCGATTTTCAGGCCGCCTGACAAGGTCCGTCCCGTTCGCGCTATTCGTCCCGCAATGCGATGATCGGGTCCACGTGGGCGAAGTGCAAACCGCTAATGGTTGCCTTTCTCCGCAATCATCTTCTTCAGCTCGTTCACCGCGGTCTCCAGCGCGGCATCTTTTCCCGCAAGCAAATCGCGGGCTGTGCGCGGAACCAGCACATCCGGCAAGACACCTTTGCCAATGATTCCAGCGCCTCCGGCGCCCACTTCCGTTGACGTCGATACCCGCGCCGAGCCGCCGCCCGGTAGCGCAAACGCGATCGGATCACCCGTACTGCCGCCCGTAGGCTCGCCCACGGTTTTACCGCGCTTCAGGCGCGAGAAGGTCTCGGCAAAGACATCGGTCGCGGAGAGCGAACGTGGGCCAATCAACATCACCACCGGCTTCAGGTAGGTTTCCGGCAGCTTGGCTTCCCAATCCGTAGGCTTGGGCTCGTACCAGCCGCCCGCAGTTCCCCAGGCGCGCAACGTTGCAACATACTCACGCGACTTCCATGGCGGCGTGGAAAAATTCTTCCCGGTCAGATACGCAATGATGTTGTAAGCCATAACGCCGCTGCCGCCGTCATTTTCCCGGACGTCGATCACCAGCCCATCGCTCGCGCGAATCTCCGCCAGATGATTCACCAGCTCTTTCTGCACATCATCACTACCGAACGTGTTGATCGCCATATAGGCGAGGTTGCCGTCAAGCTTCCTGAACTCAAATACCGGATACGCCGCCACATCTTTATAGGGCGCTCGCGCAATCTGCTTCTCGAACACGCTGCCGTCTTTGCGGCGAAATTCAATCTTCACCGGCCGGTCACGCGGCCCGGCCAGCAATCCGTAAGCAAAGACCTTCAGCTCGGTATGCTGCGGAGAGTTGCTGGCTGTGTAAGGCCGCCGGTTCTTGTCGGCGTATTCGCGCACGGGAACTCCATCGATCTTCAGGACTTCAAGTCCCGCGGTAACGCCGGCGTCTGCGAGTGACTTGCTGCCTACAAACGTGACGAAGACGCGATTCTCAATCAGATCCAGCCGTAGCGGTGGAGCGGTGTTCATGCTCTCGGCCAGCTCTCGGGGAAGAAAGACGTCGGAGTGGCCGTCCTTGAGCAGAGCACACATTTTTTGCAGTTCGCGATAGTACTCATAGGTGCTCTTGGTCGCGCGGACGCGAGGCATGAACTCAAGATAGGTCTTGTCCCAATCGAGCTCTGAAACTTCGGCGAAGCGCGGGAAGTTGATCTTGGCCTCCATCCAGAAGCGCGCAAGACCGGCAAGCTTCAGGTCTTCGCTGATGTTCTCCTGAAAGGGCGATCCCCAAACATCAGCGCTGCCCCAGACGATCCCGTCGCGTTCCAGCAGCTCCTTGCGCGAGGGCTGCGGCGCGCCGGTCGTCTGCGAAGTCTGGCCGTAAACCGGGAACTGGGTCACTAGCAGGAATGAAACAAGAATCACTCGAATGAGTGGCACGTTTACGATGGCTCCTTTTGGTGAAAGTTTCTTGGACGGGGTAGCGCGCCGGCGGTTAGCAGGGGGGCGCGCTCTTTTTTCCCGACTGCCCCGCTGTTATCCAATCAACTTGCCTTATTCTTTTCCCATGACTCACCAGGAACAAATCTCTTTCCCCACAACCGGCCACGGTGACATGCATGACCTTACAGAAAAGATCGGCGCCATCGCCTCCACGTCCGGCATTCGCACCGGTCTGATTCACGTCTTCAACATCGGCAGCACCGCAGCGGTCGGCACGATTGAATTTGAGCCCGGACTCGAGCGCGACCTGCCCGAAATCCTCGACAAGCTGATCCCGCCCAGCCGCCACTACGGACATGAACAGGCCTGGCACGACGGCAACGGCCACTCGCATCTTCAAGCCACGCTGCTTGGCCCTTCGCTGACCGTACCGATCGCCGACGGCAAGCCTGTCCTCGGCACCTGGCAGCAGATCTTTCACCTGGAATGCGACGTTCGCGCCAGGCAGAGGACGGTGGTGGTGACGGTGTATGGGGATTAAGGATGAGTGTTTGTTGCTCGATCCTGTCCCGCAGCTTAGCAATCCTGGCGTAGCGAAACTCGTGTGGGACGGCAGTCCCCGGGCGGCAAAGAAAAGCCTTCCCTCGCGCCTGCGGCTCGCGCGCAGCGCAGCGCGAAAGTCACGCGTTCAGGAACGCGTGCAACCTGCATTGAAGGGCGTCGATATCCTTCGTCCAGCATTCCCATATCGTAAGCACTTCCCAGCCTGATTCCCTCAGTTGCCTGCGGTTTCGCCTATCACGCTGTACATTCGACAGCCTTTTGGTATTCCAGAACTCCGCGTTTGTTGCAGGTACAACCCGTCCGTATTTGCAATTGTGGATATGCCAAAGACATCCATGGACAAAAATGAGCTTATTTCTGCTGGTTACTCAAAGATTGAAGTCCGATGATATTTCAAGCATTCTTCATCCGGCAGGAATCGTCCGGGTAAATTGATCCGCTGACCCTCCAATTCCAGAAAAGCCACTCGATGCAGAGGTGCAGGATTTGCTTTCTTCACTCGGCTTGAAATCAGCAAATGATGGTCTGCGCCTACGCTCATCAGTCCACGATCAAAGGCTCGATCGTGGAGAACACATAAGCAAAAGCCATTTCTCGGGTCAGCGCGCAGTTCAATTGACACATTCCACGGAATAATGTGGCTAGCGTTGAGCAACGCGCGAATCTCCAATGCGCAAAAGGAGCATTTGTATCCGTAGCTAGCAAGCACTGATTTCCTAAAAAAGCTTTGAACCAAGCGCATCGGGCGAGTTAGCTGCTTTTCCGTTGGTCCTTCCGGCAAAATGGGCTCTTGCTCCTCCGGCAGCTGCCCCAGAATAGCCAAGCGGTTGAACGCATCCTCACTCTGTTCTGCAATTTGATTAGGCTCCGCTTCGAATTCAGCCCAAAGAGCACGATCAAGCTTGCTGGCGTTAGCAAAACCTCTAACATTCCGCTGCTTATGAACGGGGTCGAAGCTCGCCAAGTTAACCAATTTCATGGCAACAGAACTGGCAGTTCGTCCAATTGCATTTGCAAATGCAATGATTTCCGGATTTCTGCTGTGCAATTTGCCAAAGGGAATCCGGCAGTAAAGGTTAAAGCACGCCAGTGTTTGCTCTCGCGTCCAATTTGGATTTTTCAAATATCCCTCGGCCGCCCTCAAAAGTCGAGGATCGGTTCAGGATCTAGTTTGGCAGAACAATTGGGGCAAGTGAATTGCATGTCTGTATTCCCCAGCCCTTCATCTTCTTCATAGGTGCCGGTCTTATCTTGGAACGTCTTGGTTCCCCAAATCTGATAGCTAACAGTTTGGAGCACAGCATTGCAATCAGGGCATCGTAGCGGGTTTTTTTTCATAATAATTGAGCCCGTTTGGCTCAGATGGGACACACTCATGCGTGTCTCATGCAGCACACGCTCAAATTCTTCAAACTCTTTTCATACTTGTAAAAAGTCGATTGCCGGATCTGGATCCAACGTGGCAGAACAAACTGGACATGAAAGGTGCATCTCAGTACTCCCCCATGTTTTGTCATCTATATAATTGCAAGTTTCAGAATTGAACTTCTTTATTCCCCAAATCTCATAATTAATGGTCAACAGGATGGCGTTGCACTCAGCACATATCAACGGTCTCTTAGCAATCGAGTTGCCCGGTGCGCCACTCATCTGTCAACTCTCCGTTGCGTACTTTTCTTGCCCGCCCGCTTGGCTTTGCGCAACTTTTCCAGCCGCTTCTTTTCCCGCTCTTCTTCCAGCCAGCCGCCGTGCATTGGGTCTTCCGCCATTTCCTGCCGGCGACGCTTGCCGAACAGCCGGCCGGACACGCGCTCTTCCTCGTCAGAAACAAGGCTGGTGACGTAACCGCTGACGGAGCTGCGCAGCTCCTCAAAGTATTCGGCCATGCGCTGGATCTCCGTGGCGCTCACCTTCTTAATCTGGGACATGCTATGGAGCGTGGCCACTCCCTGGTCGATGTGCAGGTTGAATTCGTGAAGCTTCTGATAAACGTCTGCGTGCATGACAATCCCCCTTTGATTGGAGACACCCATGGCGCACAGTGTATACTGTATATATTATGTATACAAGATGCACGAATGAAAGATATATCACTTATATCTTGTATATTTCGTGCCGATGCCCCGGAAGAAGTCACTCTCCGCGCTCGTTCACCTTCGCCTGAAAAAGGAGTTGCGGGAGAGGATTGACGAATTCCGTTGGGAATACCGCTTTGAAGACCGCACCAAGGCCATCAACTGGCTGCTGGAGTATGCCCTGAACCAGAAACCCAAGCCGAACAAATAAGCAGCAGAAACGATTGTCAGGCGGGACTGGGCTACGAGACCATTATCTGACACGAATCAACTTGTGAGACGTGGACGAGTCCCACCCGTAGCTTTGTGCAGCACTTCAACCAATTGCTTAGCCAATAGCCCTTCGATGAGTTGCTCCATTGCGCTCAGATCTGGCTGTCCCGTCTTTGCGAAACCCTGATCGGCCACCTCAAGAGCGCGATAATAAGGAGTTTTATCGTCGGCAATTTGTTCTGGAATGGTCCTTCGGCCTGGAAGGCGGTAACCCATACCCACACACAGTACAAGGTATGAAACTGCTCGCGCTGTTCGTCCATTTCCGTCCACAAACGGATGAATCCAGTTCAGCCGCCACAGCACATAAGCGCAAAGGTGGATGGGAGACTTTTTGCCCCAGTTGTCATTCACGTATTCAGTCATTTGTTCGACGAGTTCGGGAACAAGATGCGCGCCGACAGGATGGTGCTTGCTGCCCACAATCTCAATGCCGGCCGGACGATACGTTCCGGCTAGCCCTGTAAGTCCTTCAAGGGCGGTCCGGTTAAGGCCGAGAATTGCGGAAGGCCTCAATCTGAATGGGCGGTCAGGATCGAGCCAGTATTCGATCTGCTCAGCAACGGCATCAAATTGTTTGAGGCCGTTGCTGACTTCTTTTTGGGCCTTCAGGCCCGGGTCCGTGATTAACTCGGCATCCAGCGCGTGGCTATGCCGGTCTTCGTCTGTCATTTGTTCTTGTCGTTAGTAAGACGGTCTGCTTCTTGATCCACCAGATCGCGCGTGATCCGGTCGTTTTCGATCTTTGTGTTGCCGTAGGCAAAGCTACGACGCTGCGCCTCTTTGTCGTCGGAGGTCAGGTCTGCTTTTTTTGCCGCTGCTAGCAGTTCGTTAAGTTCGTTGGACATTTGTCACCTCCGAAAAGTGCTAACACTGTAGCACACGATTTCGCTTCTTCATTCGCTTTGATTTCCACAATGACTGTTCACAAGTTAGATGCTCTTAACACGTCACAGAGTTCGATCCACTCTAACTTCTTCACATCTTTTGCTTCCCTGTTTTCATTCAGAGGCTACGCACAATACGGCACAATTCAATGACCTCGAGAGTGTCCGGACACTCCCGCCAGTTATGCCGCCAGCACACAATCATGTCGCACCCCTTCGGATCGTGCCCATGCAAGAAAAAATTCTTGCTCTCGTATTCAAACTCAATCCGCAGATGCTGCCACCTCCCCGGAGCAACCTCGCGCTTGGCTATGCAGTCCGGAAACTTCCCCTGCAGTGACTCCACCTGAAACCCCATGTCCGCCGCCACCATCCCGAAAAGCAGCACCACCCCGAGCTCATTCATCGGCGCATTCGTCAGCGGAGACCTGTCAAACGGCGCCCCCATCACCGGCCTGTCTTTGTTTATGCCCTTTCCCCTTTGTGTTCCTTCGTGTCCATTGTGGTGAATTTCCTGATTTTGGTTTTTTCCAATTGCCATTTGCCAGTTGCTGTTTGGGAATTCCGGGCCTCCGGCAAACGCCGCTCTTGCGTTTGCTGGGCTGAGCAACGTATTCACCACCAGCTGCGCCACCGCTTCTGTCACCCGGCGCTTTCCCGCCAGCGGTCCCGGAATTGCCGCAAGCGATGCCGCCCACCTGAATGCTGTCGCCTTGTCGCTGCTCTCAATCTCCCTTTGTGCCACTTCGTGTCCTTTGCGGTTCTCTGTCTTCAATTTTGGATTCTTTGGCACTTTTGGCATTTTTGGCAATCGGCCCCGAACTCTCCCCCACGACCCAAACCGCATCACGAACGTCCCCGCGCTGTACCTTCCCTCCCGCACATACTCCGCCCGTGACGGCATTCTTCCCAGCTTCCTTCCTACTCTTTTCCAATCCTGAATCAGATCGGCCGTCGAAATCTTCTCGCCCTTCGGATTCGGCTCCAGCCCCGCCGCCCTCACCGCTTCTCGCAGGGTCTTAAACTCCGCCAGCACTCTGTAGTGGCTCACTCCGGTGATCCGCCTCAGCTCGCCCCGCGACGGCGCTCTTCCCAGCTCACTCGCCGCCTGCCGTATCGCCGCCAGAATTTCCTCTTTAACGCTCTCGTCTTTTTCTTCTTTCGCCATCCGGGCTCGCCTTCAAACCGCAAGTCTTAATAGCGAATTTTAAGCGAAAGCACCACACGATTCAATCCCAAAAATTGGCACAAGTCCGCGCCAATCCGCGTTTCGCCAAAAAAACTCGCTGGTAGTGGGTCAGTTTGGATATTGTTGGCAATACTGACCGGCTTCTTTCGCACTATAGATCTTCCGGTAGTGCGGAATGTTTTCTGCACTACCGGAAACTATTCCGCCTCTTCAAACTTGTGCGGAAAAAAGCTGAAGAAAAACAAACCTTGTGAAAACAGCAGCGCAAACACGTTCCGTGACGCCCGATCAGCCGCAAGCCACGCTGCGGTCTGCCGTGCAGCAGACAGACGTGCCCTGGCCTCGGTTAGGCCGACTTCCTGGAGACCGGATGAAAGCCAATGACCTTGCCCCGCAGCTCCGCGGGTGTCCAGCGGGTCTTCGGCGGTTGAAAAGTTGCCGGAACGTAAAATTCAATCAATTTCGCCATCGCGGCCTCCTTGCCGAGATCCGCATGCCATCCTGCGGTTTTAAGCCAGTGCAAAAATCTGGTCCAGGCCTTCTTCATCGCTTGCTCCCCTGGCATCCCGTCCTCATATATGAGCAAGTTGCTTGCCACCAAGATAAACACTGAAACCAAACTGGAGTTGTTCCGGCTGCGCCAAAGCACCTAACTTTTTGAGCTGGAGAGTGAATTAGCGCAAAGAAATGATAAGTTTTTCCGTTATGCCGGCAACGGAAAACAGCCTGTGGCGGCGCTGGCAAGGTTCCGGCCTGGAAGCATCGTTCCAGCTCCGGACCACGGCAGGTCCATTGCTGGAATCGGGCGGGATGAAAACCCTGGGACGAATCGCACTCGTCGAATAAGGGTGGGGCGGAATAAGGTGGGACTCTTTTAAAATCGCTCGAACATCTTTTACATCGGCTCAACACTAGCAAAGCAATGGAGGAAAAATGTCGAAGGGGAAAAAGATCGCACTGTGGGTGGTAAGCATTTTGCTGGCGGCCATGTTCCTGTTTTCCGGCGGTTCAAAATTGTTCGCGCTGGACAAAGTGAAACCCATGTTTGTGCAATATGGATATCCGGCGTGGTTTGCAATATTGATTGGGACCAGTGAAGCGCTGGGCGCGCTCGGATTGCTGGTGCCTCGCCTGGCCGGCCTGGCCGCTGCCGGATTGAGCATCATCATGGTGGGCGCTGTGTATACCCATTTCTCCCACAATGAATTTACCCACGGACTGACACCGCTGGTGCTCCTGATCCTGCTGATCGGGGTCTGTTATGTGCGATTTACGGAAGCCAAGGCATAGCCCTGCCATCACTAAAGGCGGCCTTCGCTGGTTTCTTCAATACCTAAGCAGATATGACAGCTTGATGAATATTTGCCGTCCGTCATTGATGAAGCTGTTGCGCGTGCGCAGCAGGCCATCGGCGGTGAATTGCAGCCGGGGATCAAGGTTCTGCAAATTGCTGTTGTACCCGGCATAGATGGCCGTGCCGGGATTCACAAGATAGGTGAACAGCACATCGCCGTTGAAGCTCTTGGTGGTCTGCAATGTAGTGAGACCCGGATTGGAAATGGTGGTCACATACTGGCCGATCATGCGCAATGAGAATTCCTTGGTGAACTGGTAGTTCCACTTGGAGCGCATGATGTGGTTGTTGAAGATGTTGAGGTGCGTGTCCTGATCCAGCAGCCGCGTCATAATGTATGTGTTCTCGACCGTCAGGCCTTTCATCGGCCGGACCACGCCGCTCATAAACGCGGTGTTCTGGTAGGCCAGCACGGGCGGCCCGGTGCGGGGAACAAAGTTGGTTGCCGTCCCCCAGTCCATCTCCAAAGTAAGGTTGATCCATTTGAAATACTGGGTCCTTGCTTCCGCGGAGCCGATTACATGGGTATAGTCACGGTTCGCCGGCAGCGTGGAAAAATCAGACGGACGCAGGCGCTCATGCTCCCACAAAGCAGCGATGTTGAAGGAGCTGTTGCGCTGGAAGTTCCACTGGTAACTGGGATTGAGCTGGTGGTTCAGCCGCGTGCCGTTGTGGTCCCACAGGCTCAACTGAAAGAGCCGCGGGCCGTGGGACGTAAGGTACGCGCCTTCAGGGTGAAAAGTCCGGCTGATGAAATTGCTAAACCGCCGGGTGTCAGTGCGGTTGATGAAGCCTGTTTCCGCATTGAACCCCTGCGCAATGTCCTGATACATGGTGTTGAATTCCAGGTTGCGGGAGCTGCGCTCCGCGTAGACCATGTAAGCCGGGCCGGCCTGGTGGGTGCCATCGCTGAACTTGGTTTCGCTGGTCACCGCCTGGCCCTGCAACTGCCAGTTTTGATTGATCTTGATCTGCGTATCCACTCCGCCCACGCGGTTGAACCCCACGTCGCAGCGCAGGGACGTGCAAAACGAGTTCGGCACCGTGTGCAACTCGCGGTCGGTATAGATCACGCCGACGCTGTTGTTCTTTCCCAGTTCGCGATTGACGCGCAGGATGCCAAAGTACGCGTTCTCTCCGGAAAGCGGGTCGGTCCCAATCACGCTCTTGCCCGGTGAGCGATCATTGGCCAGCATGGTGCCAATGGCCCACGGTCCTGCCTTGCCGGTAAGCCGCACGCCATACAGCGGGTCGCCGATGCGCCGGGTGAAGACCAGTTGCAGCGGCGTCTGGAAAAAATTGGAATTTTCCTGGAAGAAAGGCCGCTTCTCCGGAAAGAAAACTTCAAAGCGCTGGTTCACCGTGACCTGCGGGTCGTCGGATTCAATCTGGCCGAAGTCTGGGTTGATCGTGGTGTCCAGGACGAGGCTGTCCTTGATCACCACCTTGGAATCCAGGCCCGCCTTGGGTTGCAGATGCTTGCCGGTAAAGCGGTCGCCTGCGGGATCGCGTTCATCGAGCGCGCGGAACGCGCCCAGGGAGGTGTAAGGGATGAACTGTAGGTTCCGTCCCGGAGAGATTTCCTGGAAGCCGTTGAGCGTTCCTTCCTGCGTCAGCATTCCCTGCACGCGATTGGTGTTTTGCGGAAAAAATGAGTGCTCTGAATTGCGTGGGATGACGCGGATCAGAATGATGCCCCAACTGACAGACGCCGTGGGCCTAAAGCGCAGTGACTTGAAAGGGACCTCAATGATCACCATGTAACCATTGCCGGTGATTTTGGTGGTGGTGTGCCAGACCGTATCAAACGAATTGTCCGGCCCGCCGTTTTCGGCCCACAGTCCATCCTGTTGTATGCCGTACGGGTTTGTGTAAAACATGTAGGCATGGCGATGGTCATGGAATGTATCCAGCCACATGCCCACCTGGTCGTCATCGTCAATCAGTTCGCGGCGCAGCATGCGGGCGCGCAGCTTCCTGGGGTTTTTATCAAAAGCCAGAAACACGGCATAAAAGTTCTTGTCTGTATAGCCCAGGTAAGCTTCCGTCGGCTGGCTTACAGGCGCGCCGTCATGTGGTTCTTTTTGGGTGAACCTGGCAATCTTCAACATCTTTCGGGCCAGATCACTGGCCGGCTCCATGCCTTCAAAGTCCCCAAGCTTGGGAGCAGCCTGCAAGCGAGGAATGGTAAGTGAGCTGATCTCAGCGGTGAGATTAGGGGCAGGCAGGCTTGGGCCTTTCTGCTGCGCCCACAAAGATGTTGCCGCCAGAATGATGACCGCAAGCGTTCGGATGAAGTCGTGCAAGTGTCGCCGTTTTGCCACGTCAATATATACCTGGGGTCCGTGATGGGGTTCCCAATTTTAGACTCAAACTGATAAGAAAGGTTAACTTTGGGCACTTACGAAGGGTCATTGTTTAACAAGATCGGCAGAATGTCTGGAAAAATACGGTGACTTTTCCAAAACGATTCACTCTAGAACAAGTCCGGCTGACGGCCATACTTGATGCCGAAATGCTCATAGGCCATTCGGGTGGCGACACGGCCACGCGGCGTGCGATCAAGAAACCCGATCTGAATCAGAAAAGGCTCGTATATCTCTTCCAACGCGTCCTGGTCTTCCGCCAGGGCGGCGGCCAGCGTGCTGAGTCCCACAGGTCCTCCGTTATATTTCTGGATAATCGTCAGCAGCAGGCGCCGGTCAATCTCGTCAAAACCGTGCTTGTCCACTTCCAGCATCTCCAGCGCGGCCTGTGCGGTGGCTTTGTCAATGCGGCCCTGCCCGCGAACCTGGGCAAAGTCGCGCACCCGGCGCAACAGGCGGTTGGCGATGCGCGGTGTGCCGCGGGCACGGTGTGCCAGTTCGTCAGCCCCGGCATCGTCAATGGACACTCCCAGTATTTCCGCAGAGCGTTCCACAACGAATTTGAGTTCCTCAGTGGTATAGAACTCCAGCCGCAAAAGGATGCCAAAGCGTGAGCGCAGTGGAGCGGAGAGCATACCGGCACGCGTGGTGGCCGCCACAAAGGTAAACGGACGCACGTCAATCGTGTGCGTTCTGGCGGAAGGCCCCTGCCCAATGATGATGTCCAGCTTGTAATCTTCCAGCGCCGAGTAAAGGATTTCTTCCAGTGCTGGCTGCAAGCGGTGGACTTCATCCAGAAACAGCACCTGCCGGTCGCGCAGGTTGGTAAGAATGGCAGTGAGATCGCCCTTGATCTGTATGGCTGGTCCAGCGCTCTGCTGGTAGGCCACGCCCATTTCATTGGCGATGATGGTGGCCAGCGTCGTCTTACCCAGCCCCGGCGGACCATAGAGCAAAACGTGGTCCAGGGCCTCACCGCGAGACTTGGCTGCCTCTATCGCCACAGACAGGTTTTCCTTGACCTTGTTCTGGCCGATGAATTCGCGCAGGTAGCGCGGACGCAGCTTTAACTCAAAAGAAGCATCGTCTTCCGCCTGCACGGCGGACACCAGGCGGTCTTTATCAATCGATTTGTGCTCCGCGGCAGACACTCTGGCGATGGTAAAGCGAACTGGGAAAAAATGGAAGAACCGAGATGGAGAAAAGAGAGTGTTGCCGTTGGCAATCGGTTAGATCGATTCGCTGGGATCACTCAATTTCTAAACGGCTTAACCTCAAGATTTCAGCAACAGTTCCGGTAGGCGGCAGTTGTTGAAGGATGTGGTTCGCTATTTTCTTGTAACAAAGGACTACCGTATCTTTGACAAACTGGCTCGTGAAAAATGGAGGTTGTATCTGGCGTTTACGCTATGTTCCTTGAGCTCTCGATATTCGGTCTTAATTCCCTTGAGATAATCGAGTTTTTTCACTTTCTCTGAGCGGGCCTGATGATCCGGCGGATGGATGGCGTGATTGTGGGCCAGCAGCGCATCGACCAGGTGCAGGGCTGCGTAGAAATATGCCGTGACAACCCAATCAAGATACGGTGTAGCATCAAGATCAAAGGATTCCGCAAGGCGCAGATTGTGAAGGGAGCGTTCTAAGTGTTCGTTCGTGCTCGGCACTTATGCAGTACGTTTGAATACCGGTGTTGCGTCCGAAATGAAATCGTCAATGGTGCGGCCCGGCGGAACGGCAATCAGATTAAAATCAAATTTGACGTCCGAAAAATCCTTTTCGATTTTATCTTCTATGCCGTAGATGGCACGCCGCACGTTCTCGTCTTTATATTTGGTTGTGCCAACCCAAGTGGAAAAAATTCCATCACGAAATAGAAAGTGCAGAGAAACCACTCCCTCAACTTTTTTAAGAAGCGACCCCATCTCCGTCGTTATTCCCGTCGTGATGTCAGTGGCGACGAGCGGTGACGCTAATGTGCCTGGGGACGACGATGCTGCTGTTTTCACCATACAATTTATCCCCTCATCTGGGTGGCTGATCATATTATCTCATTTCCCAAATTGCGCGCTTGATACTGCCGGTTACTTAAGTAGTTTCGCGTTTGATCCATGTTGATTCAATAAATTCAATAACTTAGAAGCGCCCGGCATGTGGCGCGTTGGCTCATACCTTAAAACCCCTAATTATTCCTATCGACGCACAATTTACATTTCTTCATAGTCCCGTGGCACAAAGAGCTGCGAATCCTGCCTCATCATATAGACGTTTTCGGCGCCGGAGAATACACAAAATAATTGCGCCAAAGAGAGGCCGCTACGAAGATTGTCGTAGAGATTCGTGATGCTGGCGGCAATCCCAGGTGACAGCTATTCCTTTTTGGCGGAGACGCTTAGATCTTCAAGGCGCTTGGCATCGGTCCTGAGCGTTTCCGCATCCGGAGAGTTCGGCGCCGCGGCCAGGTAGTCGCGGATTTCGCGCGCTGCGCCCGCGTAGTCCTGTTTGCGCGAATAGATGTAGCTCAACAGAAGACAGACGTCAGGATGGCTGTGCTGAGTGTCCACGGCCTTGAATTTTTTGCCGCTCTCTTCCGCGGCATCAAATTTTTGCACGTTGTAGTTGGCTGCCGCGTTAAAAAAATAGGCCAGCGGAAAGGCGAAGGCATTCAGCTTCACCACCTGATCGGTAAGGTGGATGGCTTCGTCCCACTTCTTTTCCTGCATCGCGATCATGGCCAGGCCGTAGGAAGGGTTTACAAACTGTGGGTCAGCCGCAATGGCCCGCGTGTATTCGCTGCGCGCATCCTCAAACTGATCACGTTGCCGGTGGATGTCCCCCAGCAAGGTCCATGCCGCGGCGAACTGGGGATAAATCTGGACCGCCTTGTTCAGGTCTTTCTCGGCTTCAGCCGGCTTGTCTGCTTTGAGCTTTTGCGCTTTCTCATAAGCGCGCATGGCGTCTTTGGGCGCCACCATGCTGGTCACGCTGATGGTGGTGCCTTTGGCATCGCCCATGCGCTTGAGAAAAATTGTGCCGATATCAAATTGCCAGGTATCACCGCTGGTCCGCAGTATGGCGGTGCTGGACTGGTAGCCGGCCAGTACGGCGCGAAACTCACAACCGGTCAGGTCCATGGGCCTGCGATTGGCGTTGCTGCCCGGACGCGACACAGTACCGGGGTTCAGGCGCGAATCATTTTCGCTGGCGTCCTGAAATCCAATGTTCAAGCCCAGCTGAAATTCAAACTGCCCCTTGGAATCGCTGTAGCCTTCCCGGCGGATGACCCCGCCGCAGATGCGCTCGATTGCGACTGGTTCCAGCAAAGTTCCACCGCCTTCCAGCATGACTTTGCCGGAGACGAACATCGGCTGCGCCGAAGTGTCAGGTGAGGTTGGAGTCCGCGACGGAATGGTGGTCCTGTTTGTTGTATTGGACGAACCGGTAGGGCCGCGCTGGGCCATAGCGGCCTGTGAGAGCAGAACAACGCCAACCAATACCCAGGTTCCAAACTGAAAGGTCCTGAACTGAGCGGAGCTTGGATTCATCGCAACCTCCATCCGCGCCCACAAACAGGCGCAGAACTGGCGCTTACTGGTCAGATATAAGGAATGTTACGCCTTTTATGTTCCCGTTTGATTAAAAAATTGTTCGGGTAAAAATCCGGAGTACCCGTCCGAGTGGAGAATTTCCCGCAGTCCCCCTGGCCGGGAACGGCAAAAGAACAAGAAGAAACTGGTCCAAGAAGTTAGACAGGAAGGCAGGCTATTCTTTGCGCGTGTTTCCTATTTCTGCAATGATTTCCTGGCCCAGCATCTTGCTGCCGTCATAGAGCACTTCAATCAGGCGGGCGCGGGACGCACGGGCGTTCGCCACCACGGTCGCCAGCTCCGTGCTGGGAAACAGCCCGACGATTTCCCACTTGTTGTCTGCGGTTTGTACCCAGAGCTCGTATTGCTTCCACTTGGCCATTCGTGTCCCTGCTAGTGTCTCATATCGGAAGAAGATTTCGCGCGGACAACGCTTAGAAGACAATCTGAAACGTCGCTGATCACTGTTGAAATTAATTTACGGCGATCATGCTGCGTCGGCATGGGGTTTGATTTTTTTGATTTTATTCCTGATTTTCTTTCCGACGCTGGCCAGGGCGTAGGAAGATTGCAAGTTCATCCAGAATTCGGCGGATGTCCCAAAAAACGCAGCCAGCAGCATCGCCATGTCCGCGCTTATGCCGCTTTTTCGGGTTGTTATATCGCTGATTCTTTGCGCGGTAACGCCTATGGCTTTGGCCAGAGCATATCCTGAGATTCCCATGGGCTTCAGGAATTCATGCTTGAGGATATCTCCAGGATGGGTTGCCCAAGCTGCTGATGTTCTTCTTTCAAACGACATTTCTATTTCCCTTAGTGATAGTCGGTAATCTCGACATCGTAAGCATGGCCGTCTTTCCAGGTGAAACAAACTCTATATTTCGCGTTTATCCAAATCGCATGCTGGCCGAGCCGGTCATCTTCAAGAGCGTGAAGCCTGTTTCCGGGAGGCACCTTGAGATCACGCAATTCTCTTGCAGCCTCGACCATATCCAGTTTTCTCCTGGCCACATTGCGCACATTCGGAGGGACCGTGCTGCTAGCGCCTTTTTCCCAGAACTTTCGAGTTCCTTCATCTGCGAACGATTTAATCACTTGCGATCTCCACAATAGCGGGGATTCAATATCATGTCAAACATTATTAATGCTTCACATGACTATACTAAGCGCCCTTAAATATTGAAGTATCCAAAGCAACGCTCAAGCGAACCAGCTGAGAAAACGGGCGGGCACTTGGCCCGCCCGTAATCAGCGATTGATGAATCTGCTCAGATTTACCTGCTGGTATGCCGAGGCGGAGTTTCTGCTCCGGTGTCCATGCCCTGCCAGCCGGCTTTTTCGCCCTGGTTCTGTTCGTCGAGCCATTTTTTTAACGGCGCAAAATAATCCAGGATCGCGGTAGCATCCATCTGGCGCTGGCCGGTGAGGGCTTCCAGTGCGTCCGGCCAAGGCTTGGTCTTACCCATGGTGAGCATCTTGTTCAGGCGCTCGCCCGCCGCCTTGTTTTTATAAATGGAGCAGCGATGCAGCGGCCCCTGGAATCCCGCCGTCTGACAAAGCGCGCGCTGAAACTGGAATTGCAGAATGCGCGCCAGAAAGTAACGCACGTAGGGAGTGTTATTCGCGATGTGGAATTTTGCGCCGGGATCAAAATCAGCCTCGCTGCGCTCCACCGGAGGAGCCACGCCCTGATATTTGGCTTTCAGGTCCCACCATGCTTTGTTGTACTGCGCGGGCGTGGTCTCGCCGGAAAAGACCTGCCACCGCCACTTATCGATCATCAGGCCGAACGGCAGAAAGGCAATCTTATCCATGGCCTGTTTGAGCAGGTAACCAATGTCAGCACTCTCCGGCGGCACAGCGTCCAGTAAGCCTACTTCTTTCAGATACTCAGGTGTTACGGAGAGCGCTATGGTATCTCCCACAGCTTCATGGAATCCATCATTGGCGCTATCTTGAAAGAGCGGGTCCTGGTCTTTATACGCGCGTTGATAAAAATTGTGGCCAAGCTCGTGATGGACGGTCACGAAATCGTCGTCTTTGATTTCAATGCACATCTTCAGGCGAAGATCTTCTTTCTGGTCGATGTCCCAGGCATTGGCATGGCAGGTAACGTCACGGTCCCGCGGCTTGATAAACAATGAGCGTTCCCAGAAAGTCTTTGGCAGCTCGGCAAACCCGAGTGACTTGAAAAAGCCTTCGGCATAGCGGACCATGCCCTGCTCATCGACCTTGTGGTCTTTGAGGATCTGGGTCAGGTCATAACCCTTGTCGACGCCGGCCGGCGCCACCAGAGGATAGATATTGCCCCACTCCTGCGCCCACATGTTGCCCAGCAGGTGCGCGGGAATCAAGCCGTCAGGCCGCTCCGCCACTTTTCCGTATTTCTTGATGAGCTGTTTGCGGACGTAGGTGTGCAGGGAAACATAAAACGGCTCCACCTGCCGCCACAGACGTTCCACTTCAGCACTGAATTGCTCCGGAGTCATGTCATAGGCGCTCCGCCACATAGCGCCGGTCTCGGGGAATCCCAGCTCTTTTGCGCCCTGGTTGGAGAGCTGCGCAAAACGAGCATACTTTTCTCTCATGGGCACGGAAATCTTGTGCCAGCCTACCCATGCGTCCAGCAGTTCGTCAGGATTGGTGCTGCTGGCCAGAACGCGGCTGAGATCGCCCAGCGAACGGCAGCTTTCCTTGCCATCCGGCCCGGGCTTGCAGTATTTGCCCTTGCCATACATGCCATCCAGTTTGCTGGCGAGCTCGGTCAGCTCTTTGCGCTCAGCGTCATTGTTAGGCGCTGGCGCCGTGAGCGACAACTTGAGCAACAGGAATTTTCTTGCCAGAGCGGGCGGCAGCTTCATGCCGTCAAAGCGGCGGGCATCGAGCGCAAACTGGGTCACGGCGGCGGTAAGCTTCTCATTGGCCTGCGCGGCCATGGTCTCCGTGTCATCGGTAATGAAGTTTTCCTGTACCCAGCCGGCGCGACTGGACCGGACAACGAGGTCCTCAAGCTGATCTTCCGCCTTCTTCATGAACGCCTGCGCTTCTGCGACGGTAGGCGTCTTTGCCGGACGCAGAGTTTTTGCTTGCGCCGCCGGCTTTTTAGGCGCGTCCTGCGCAAAGGCCGAGCAGACTGCGGGCAGAATGAGAATGGCCAATCTGATTATTGTCGTTCTAAGTTTTGGCGGCTTTGCTTTTGGAGATCCGGGAATTGTCGATTTGAAAATACGGTGTGAAAACATTGCTCCTCCCGACGGGGTCCACGAAACTGCCTAGAGTAGCGGTTCTGCGGAGCGTAAGCAAATCAGAGAGGCTAAATGATAGAGACCCATGGGTTCTGTTTGGCCCCGCAACCAAGGGAAGATTCACTTGCCGCGGCGGGCGACCACGTGCGCATTCCGAATTCGCTTCACAATTACAGGCTGAGATGCCCCCTGCTTGTATCGTTCCGTGGGGCAGATGGTGAAATCCGCAAATAGAGCTTGATTATCACTCTTTGGATAATGCAGATAGCGGAAGATCAGTTCTGAGGATTCTTCATCAACAACGAAGAAAGTGTGATGCGTTCCGACGTGCCAAATTTCGAGGAAGGCGTCACCGCTGTACAAAATTGCTCTGCCATGAATCTCACGGCAAGCCTCCGCAAACGAAGACTGTCCAAAAACTGTTAGCAGAGCCAGGCCAATCAACATGGAAACCCGGTTCATTGTCTTAAAATGTCTCCTTTGGATACCAACGAGGGTACCATCGCGGCGGCTCTGCTTTTGCCGTCTGAGCGTGCGATTCAAACAGCAGAAACCAGGAACATGGACGAATCCAACCGATCTCGCCAGGCATCTTTTCAACATTCATGATTTCTGGAAACATGTTCTTGAAAAGTATGGGTTACTGAAAACAGCAATACGAAGGGACCATCATGACCAATGAGAAATTGCTAGTGTCAGTGGCATTGAACGCCTGGAACACAAATATCGCGAGAGCCGAGAAGACGTTTTCCGGCCTCACTCAGGAACAACTCCAGAAGGAAGTTGCGCCAGGCAAGAACCGCCTGATTTACGTGTGGGGACACCTGGCTGCCGTACACGATGGAATGTTGCCTCTGCTCGACTTCGGGCCGCGGCTCCATCCTGAACTTGATGCCTCGTTTTTGACCAATCCTGATAAGACAACGCCAAATCTACCTACAGCGGAGGAAGTGCGGAAAGCCTGGAATAACGTGAACCGCAAATTGTCCCAGGGATTTGCCAATCTGCAACCGGAGCAGTGGCTGCACAAACATACTGCTGTATCGGACGAAGACTTTGCCAAAGAGCCATGGCGTAATCGCTTTGCCATCCTGCTGAGCCGTACGACTCATGTTGCATATCACCTGGGCCAGGCAGCGTTGGTTCCGAAGTAATATCGGGATCAATGCTGTCCCCTCATTTTGAATTCTAAATACATGTACGCCCATGACCCGCCCCGCTGGGTTCATTGGAGTGTGACCGCCTGTTCGCTTTCGGAACCGAACTGTGCGATTTCGAACAGCAGAAATCTGGAACCGGGGACGAGTGGATGGCGTATATCTACTTGGCATTCAGGTGCTTGGCTGTCTTTACCGGTTAGGGCATCAGATTGCCAGTCTTTAGTTCTTCTGCTGACAGTGAGCCGCGCGCCGGAGGTAATTTTATGGGCACTTTGATTCAAGACATTCGCTACGGGACCCGCATGCTGTTGAAGAATCCTGCGATGACTCTGGTTGCGGCGTTGACGCTTGCCCTGGGTATTGGCGCAAACACCACGATCTTTAGTGCGCTCAACGGTCTCCTGCTCCGGCCGCTTCCCGTGGCCAACGCCGAGAGGCTGGTGGTGTTTGGCGGACAGCAACAGGGGGGCGATACCTTCGTCCACTTCTCTTACGCGGATTTTAACGATATCCGCGCCCAGGCTGACGGCTTCTCCCACGTGCTGGCTTATGACATCACCCTCGCGGGCATGGAGGCTGAAGGGCGCACTGAGCCGACGATCCTGAGTTACGTGAGCGGGAACTATTTTCAGGCGCTGGGATTAAATCCAGTTCATGGACGGCTGATTTATGGCCAGGAAACGGAAAAACCAGGCTCGGAAAATGTAGTTGTTCTGGGATACGGTTACTGGAAAAAACGCTTCAATGCAGATCCCGGAATCGTTGGCAGGCAAGTCAAGCTGAACGGACACCCGGTAACCGTGATTGGGATTACGCCGGAAAGTTTTCATGGGACCTACGCCCTGGTGGACATGCAAGCCTACATCCCACTGGGCCTGCGGACGCTGTGGCGGCAGAGCTACGACAAGAACGAAGATCCGAACGAGTATTGGACCAAGCGTGATGTGCATGACCTGACGATCATGGGCGTGTATAAGCCTGAATTGACGAGGAAGAGCGCTGAGGTTTCCGCCAACATTGTGGCGCAGCGCTTCAACCAGCAATATCCTGAGACGCACAAGAGCGTGAGCTACCGGCTCTATCCGGAAAAATTTGCGCGGCCTGACCCTGATCCTGCCAATGGAATGGTGGTTGTGGGCGCGTTATTTATGTTGCTGGCCGGCATGGTGCTGTTGCTGGCCTGCTCCAACGTTGCCAACATCGTACTGGTACGCGCCACCGCACGCGAGCGGGAGATGGCCATCCGCACCGCGCTGGGCGCTGCGCGCATACGGATTGTCCGCCAGCTCATGACGGAAAGCATATTACTGGCCGCAATGGGCGGCGGCATTGGCGTGCTCATCGGGATCTGGGGAAGCCGGCTGCTTAGCTCGATCCGCATTGAAGTAGCGACGATCCCTATCCGTTTTGATTTCAGCTTTGACTGGCGCGTGTTTCTTTTTGGCCTGTCAGCCGCTCTAATGACCGGCGTGGTGGTTGGACTGGCGCCGGCATGGCGTGCTGCCCGGGGCCAATTCAACAAGGTTCTGCATGAAGGCAGTCGTGGCGTGGTGGGGTCGGGGAAATCGCGTTTCCGCAGCGTGCTGGTAGCAGGACAGGTTGCAGTTTCACTCATGCTGCTGGTGGTTGCCGGATTGTTTGTCCGCAGCGCGCAAAACACGGAACATAGCTATCTCGGTTTTGATCCGCACAATGTTTTGAATGCCACGGTGGAAACGCGCACCATCGGCTTTGATCTGGAGCGAAGCAAACAGTTCTTCCGTGAACTGGAAGACCGGGCGCGAGCGCTGCCGGGTGTGCAGTCCGTGAGCATTGCCGCATCCGTGCCCCTGGGCTATGCCAATGAAAACAGCCTGGTTTACGTGGAAGGCCAGCCGGCAACCAGCAAGGAAGCTGTTCCTAATTCTCTTTATAACGTTGTTGATCCACCGTACTTTGCCACCATGCGAGTGCCGATTCTGCGTGGGCGCATCTTTACCGAGCAGGATACAGAGAAGACGCCGCTGGTGGCCGTGATCAATGAAGCCATGGCCAAGAAATTCTGGCCCAATCAGGATCCGCTGGGTAAACGTTTTAGCACCAAGAGCGCCGCCGGCCCATTTATGGAAGTGGTGGGGCTGGCCAGGCAAGGCAAATATAACGATCCGGTGGATGAAACTGCGTTGTTCTATTACGTGCCGCAAGCGCAGTCGCCCTCAACTTTTATGACGCTGCAACTGCGTACCGCCGGCGCGCCGCAGACGTTGATCCCTGATGTTGAACGGCTGGTGCATGAGCTGGCGCCCGGCATGCCCGTAACCGACGTCCAGACCATGGAAGAAGCTCTGGGCGGAGTGAACGGCTATTTCCTGATACGGATGGGAACTCGCTTCTCCGTTGTTCTTGGGCTGCTGGGACTGATACTGGCGCTGGTGGGAGTTTACAGCGTGATCTCATACGCCACGGCGCAACGCACTCATGAGATTGGAGTCCGCATGGCCCTGGGCGCGGCCCGCGGCGACATTCTGAAAATGGTCCTGCGACAAGGGCTTGTACTGGTAGGCGCAGGCGTGCTGACGGGACTGGTGCTGACATTCTTCGCCGCGCGCGGCATGGCGTCATTGCTGGTAGGCGTAAGTCCCAACGATCCGTTGACCCTGGGAGTGGTTTCCGTCCTGCTGGCGATTGTGGGCCTGATTGCGTCATTTATTCCTGCGCGCCGCGCCATGAATATTGAGCCGCTACGGGCATTGAAGTACGAGTAGGGGGTTCTGAAACCCAAGTGGGAGATTAATTCTGAAGTGGTCAGGACTTCCTCAATTTGATTCGTCCTGCTTCGCCATCTTCATTGGCTGCCTCAACTTGGAAACCCGGCACCTCAACATTTGTCATTGATCCCACTGTCGCTTTGACAAATTTCATTCCGTTAGGAATTTCGACAACGGGTGATGGAATCCCAGCGCCGTCAGCAAGCCCTTGAATAGCCGTTACTACCCAAACGGCATTGCGCGAAGCATCGAAGCGCTCATAGTAGAGAGGGTCTGACCGAAAGCGGCAATATTCGCTCAAACTCCGAGATTTAGCATCATTTATCTTCAGCAGTGCGGCTTTGAGAATATTTTTAGTGATGGTCTTCTGGGTTGCCAAACCGTCCCTCAAATGCAAGGCTAGTTCGTTCAGCTCATCAAACCGGAGCATGGCAAACTTTGCTAACGTATGTTTCGGGGGCAGCGGCTTGCCCTTTGTTTTCTCGATCGATTTGCAGGATATGGATTGCATTGCCTCGTTGATGCTGTCTTCAGTGATGTCAGATGCAAAGCCTGCTTCGATGTGATGCTCTGTTTGGAGAATATCCAATATCTTTCTTTGTTTGGCTTCAAAAGATGGGGGACTTATGAAGATAATTGCATCAAAGCGTTCGCTCCTTGTAACAGCTCGGTCAAAATACTCAATGTGATTTGTTGCAACAAAGTACATAACTTTGCGGGCCTTCCAGAGTTCCGCAAGACGAGGGAGCATGCTGGTTGTGAGAAACCTTCCGAATTGGTCTGGCTCGATATCACGCTCTCTCACAAGCTCGTCGATTTCGTCAAAAAGAACCACAGCGCGATCCAATTCCATAAGCTTCCCAAAGATGATATCGGCTGTATGCTGGACGTTCGGTAGGCCTTCAGCGACGAAATGGCTTGGGTGCAGTTCGATATACCGCCACCCAATGGCTCCCGCAATCGAACTTACCAGGGAAGTTTTGCTTGTTCCCGCTGGCCCGAAGAGGATGGCAGAACGGGGAAACTTCTCGGCGATAAGAGGAAGATCAGGGTCAAACCGATCATCGTGGCTTGCACTACCCAATGTCCATTGATCGGTAGTAGATTCGCTTCGGTTACTCGCCATCGACACCGGATTGATAAACATAGTCCATAACTTATCGGCCAAGTTTGGGCATGACCACACGGTTGCTCGCTCGAGGATCTTCTTTTTCGCCTCAGCTTGGTTTGGTGCTGCGGGCTTGTAATTTAGAGCAGAGAGCGCCTCCTCTCGGGTCCAAATACCTATAAGCCTGCGCAGTGCCTGCGCAAACTCGAATACACTCGCGGTTGCCCAGCTCTCTAAACGTGAACTGATCCTGTGTCCAGAGGACCAGGCGAGCTGACCATTTTTGTTTTTTGCCTGGGTTGAAGCCGAATACTGCCAAAGCTTAACGAGAGAAGCGAAATGCTGCTTCAGCGTTGCCCGAACAAATTCTGCCCCAGGTTGTAATGCCTCCCTTAGAATTGCGGCAAATGTTTCAAAAACATAACAGTAAGCATTTCCCGCACTAGGATAATGGAACAGTGGGGCATAGTGTCGCCACGTCCCAACTCGCTCTTGTGTACTAAATAAGCATTTAAATGCGTGCCTGATGAAATCTTGCTCTGCAAGGTTGGATTGGTACTCTCGAGGCTGACTTATCAATATTGCGAGCGCCCAAGCAAGCTGGTCAGAATCGAGTACCGATGAATTGGCGGAATGCAGGGCTACTTGAACGCCAAGTTGCTGACGTGCCCACAGTAGCATTTCAGAACATTGGCGGGATGACGGCAGATGTTTGCTTGTGTTGTATTCATGCTTGAAACGATCCTCGAGAACCCGCATAACCCGCAGCGTCCAGTAAGTGTGATAAGCATTTGGTTTGTACCAATTCCTATGCTCTATCGTTTTGTCTGGTTGCTCAGGAATCTCAGCAGCTTCACCGATCGCGAACCGTGGCTGATCATCGTTGTTCAGTTGATAGAAGATCCTATGCAAATGGTCCTCGATTTGAGGGTGCCATTGTTCAAGTCGTGACAGAACGTAAGGAAGCCCACGGCAACTGCAATAAATCTCAGCTGCGCCGTCAGATCGCCATTGATCCAGCGGCAGCGAGATCGCAATCTGCGCAAATCTCTGTCCTAGAAGGTCGAAATCTGGTTCCCCCTTCCTCCTCTTAGGACGAAACTCATCGGGACACCCTGCGATTGATGCGTAACAGGTGGCGCTGCTAGTGATGTGGCGGAATCTGATCGGTTGTGGCTGTTCATCATCCAAACGAAAAATGGGATGGTTCTTGTAGTCAGCAGCAAGAAAAAACTGCAAACTCGGTACGTGTGCGAAACAGAATTCTTGCAAGAGCTTGCGCTCCCTTGAAAGCTCCTCAAAGCTTGGAAGGAGCGGCGAATCCAATTTTCCTAGTACGGGTTTTTGGGACAGAGACTCGCTATCTGGCAAGGAATTTCTCGACGTTCATGATTTCTTTTTCCTGCACAATACTCGCAAGATCCAGGCCTAAGACATTGGCCATGTGCACGACGTACAGAAACACATCAGCCAGTTCGTGTGCCTCATTTGACCCCCTGTAGGAGCCGTGGCGAACCAGTTTTTCGCGTTTGCGTAAGGCCCTAGCCAGTTCGCCCACTTCTTCAACCATCAGAAGCAAGCAATCCTTCGGCTGCTCTTTCGTGTAACCGCGCTGGATGGCAGCTCGTTTGTAGTACTCCTGAAATGCATTTAGTGCAGGTGCGGGGGGCTCCGGGTGATGAGGTACAGCCTTGAGCACCGACAAAGGCGAATCCACAACGCGCACAAATGATCGTAAGATAGTGTCTGTCGGTTCTTGTTGTGCGTAAACAGGGACGCCCACGGCATTTGCATACCCAACCTCTAAAGCAGCAGTCGGGCCAACGTAACCCTCTGGGGCATGAAGCCAAACAAAATTTGCGCGTTGAATTGCTTTGAGGTGGCGATTCTCGATTCCTTGAGGTGTTTGTGTCTCCTCTCCTCGCATATAGACAAAACCGTCATCCTCGCGGACGATAGACACGTTGCTGGGCGATAAGATCGTGCATCCCAAGTCACGAAACTCTTCATAGGTGGCCTTTAATGTTTCGAACTCCTTGCGATAGGAACCAGAAAGTACAACCTCGCAATTAAAAGCACGGCCAGGTGTGCCCGTGGCAGGCACTGCTGATTCAATTAGGGTTGAAACGGCTTCCGATCCAGAGAGTACATTCCCCTGATGGGGAAGCCCAGCCGCCGGTGCGGGAAAGCTGAGGACGTGCTGGTCTGAAGAACCTCTGTATTTTGCCATGCAAACCCTACGTGTTTCGATGCTAGGTGCGAGATCATGTTCGGTCAAGCTGCATGTCAAGTTTGTGTCTTGGTTATCCACACTAAAACAGGCGAAATCGCTGGAAAAGCTGTTGATAAAAATCTGGAAAACAGGCATGCAACTTTTTTGGTGCGTTGTGCTCGTATGAATGAGTGTCACGATTCCACCCTAATCCGCTTAACAATATCTCCAACAAGCACGTCCACCGGCGGCTCTCCATCGATCACCCAATCAGCCAAGTTGCGAATAGAATCGATTTCTTGTTCGGAAGAGTGTGCCTCAATTCTGGTTATGGAATCAGCGTCAGAGTGAGTCCGTTGTTCTAACCTCTGCAGCCGAGTTGCGTCCGTGACTGAAATAGAGACAATCTTGAGTTTTGCGGGAAATATCAGTTCGCGGATAATGTTAATGGTTCTGATGTGTCGGAGGCCATCGATAATGAGAGGCTGACCGGGCGTCCAGCCGTTGAGGGAGAGAGCCGCGTTACAAAAACCACGCGGATCCGCCTCAAGCAACTCTGTACCTACTGTTTGCAAATTCTCCCTCGTTTGTTCCAGTCCTCTGTCGCGGACAACCTTGCGCACATAATCTCCAAAGCTTACGCGTGGCCAACTGAGTGCTTTTGCAGTCGCACTGCTGATCGTTGTCTTGCCACTTCCGAGTTTCCCACTAAACGCGATTACAAGCATCAGGCAATAATTTGCGGCTGCAGTTGAACGATTTATTTGTATTTCCCTAATTAAACACTCATTTTTAGTCCCGCAACAAGTAACTGCAAAAACTCCGGATTTTGAGATTAGCAAGTCTGGCTGCGGAGCAGACATATTGGGATGCCCACGATTACTTTGGTTCAAGCGAGTACGAAAAAACTGTGCAAACCCTCTGGAAAACGCGTCTTAAACTGCGGGAAATCTGCGTTGACGCGGCGCGGCGAATCCATGACAATCGCCTGACATTATGTTTTTCTACCTTGCAGGCTCCATCGAGTACTCTCCTGACCAGGGTAAGGGCTGGCGCGCCGAACTTAAGCCTGCTCTGGCGGCGCTGGGACACGGGTTTTACGATCCTGCCGAAGACGAGATCAAGAACCTGACTGAGACTGAGGTGCGGGAGTTTCGCAGCTGGAGGACAACCGATCTCAAGCGCTTTCGCCAGACCATCCAGAAAATTATTGCCTACGACCTTGATCTGATCGAGCACCACTGTGATGCCATTGTCTGCTACTGGGACCAGTTCGCCGGACGCGGCGCAGGCACGCAGGGTGAGCTGACCTTCGCGCATCGCATCGGGATACCGGTGTATCTGATCTGCGGCGTTCCCGTGGAGCAGATCAGCCGCTGGCTTCTGGGCTGTGCAACGGAAATATTTACCAGCGTCGAAGAGTTTCATACATTTATGAGTCAAATGCCGGTGGCGACCGAGATCGGCAGCGGCGTGAAATAAAAGCAAACGAAAGCGGCGTCAATCGGCAGCGCCGCTGTGGTCCATGCAGTGCCAGAAGTGGACGTAGTGCCCAACAGCGGCGCCGGAAAAAAGGGAGCAGCACAAATGAATGCGATGCGGGGAAGTCTTGGCTGGATTGAAGTAGTCTGCGGGCCCATGTTCAGCGGCAAGAGTGAAGAGCTGATCCGGCGGTTGCGCCGTGCTGAGATTGCGCGCCAGCGCGTGCAGATCTTTAAGCCCGCCATTGACGAGCGTTACGCCACCAACCAGATCGTCTCCCATGACGATGGCCGGATCCACGCTGAATCCGTCAGCAACGCCACGGAAGTCCAGGCCAAGCTTGACGTGCGTACCGAGGTCATTGGCATTGACGAAGCGCAGTTTCTGGGTGAAGCCATGGTTGACTTCGTCGTCCGCCTGGCCGATATGGGCAAGCGCATCGTCATTGCCGGCCTGGATACCGACTATCTCGGGCGCCCATTCCATCCCATGCCGGAGCTGCTGGCCGTGGCCGATGAGATCACCAAAACGCTCGCCATCTGCATGCAGTGCGGGAACCCGGCCAAGCACACGCAACGACTCATTGCCAGTGAGGACCTTATCGTGGTGGGCGCCGCCGGAATGTATGAAGCACGCTGCCGGCGCTGCTTTGAGCCCAACCTTGCCGCCGTGGAAATACAGAAGAAGAAACAGATGGAGCTGATCACGGCAGTGGCAAGATAAACAGCAGTTAGCCGTTAGCACTTAGCTATTAGTAAAAAGCAAAACCAAAAATAAAGCCTTACCGCGGATCAACACGGATTGGCGCAGATTTTTTATTCTTTTTCCAATTACCAAATTTTTTCGATCACCAAATTCCCCACCGCCCAAATTCTTTCCCCTGCTGGTAAATGTTTGCCCGAGTGCATCCGTGGTAAGTCTTTTCCGGTTTTCCCTGCCGATCCGTATCAGCCGTGTTAATCAGTGGTAAGGTTTGCCGATCACGTGCAATGCCGGCGATCAGGGCGATTCTTTCAGCTCTCGATTTTTACCGGATATTCAAACCGGCAACTCTACGCGCGCGTAAAATCATGAGATGCCTGTCCTATAGGCACGTCGACTGAGGACATCCTTGTCCAGCTATTTACAAAAAAAGGAGACAAAATTCATGACAGCTTCCGCAAAACCAATTCCTGAAGGCCTACATACCGTAACCGCCAGTCTTGTTGTCCGGGACGCGGCCAAAGCAATTGAGTTTTACAAAAAAGCGCTTGGCGCCCAGGAGCTCTCGCGCATGCCGGACCCTGACGGCAAGATCATGCATGCTGAGCTGAAAATCGGCGACTCCGTCATTTTCATCTCCGATGAAAATCCCCGAATGGCCAACATCAAATCCCCGCAAACCCTGGGCGGCTGTACCGGAGCCCTGAACGTGTATGTCCCCAACGTGGATGAACTTTTCAAGCAGGCCATTGCCGCCGGCGGCAAGGAAGCCATGCCGGTGGCAGACCAGTTCTGGGGTGACCGCTACGGCAGCTTCACAGATCCCTTTGGCTACAGCTGGGGAGTGGCCACACACAAGGAAGACCTGAGTCCGAAGGAAATGAAAGAGCGCGCCCAGGAATTCTTCGCCGGCATGGCAAAACAAAAAATAGCGTAGGACGCATTGCGTTCCACTGAACCCGATATAAACCAAATGGGCGTGAGGGCTTGGACAGTTTGTGAGCTTTCGCGCCCCTTATTTTGTAAATCACGGCCTGCCTTTCACGGCTTGCCTTTCAAGACCCAGCAAAACCTTACCGCAGGGCCCCAGGGCTTCAGAGCTCCAGAGCAGCACGCGGCTGAGTCCAGAAAAAAAGTGGCGTTGTCGGTTATCATCTCAATAACTTATGGCCACCTCTGTCCGGTCCTTTGCCAAAATCAATCTCGGCTTGAAAATCGGTCCCTTGCGTGAAGATGGCTTTCACGAGCTGCGCACGGTCTACCAGACCATCGCGCTGAGTGATACCGTCCGTGTGGACGTGGGCAAAGGCGTGGGCATTGAGATTGCCTGCAAGGATTCCCGCGTTCCTACCGAGGAG
Source organism: Terriglobia bacterium (assembly GCA_020072585.1). Lineage (GTDB taxonomy): Bacteria > Acidobacteriota > Terriglobia > Terriglobales > Acidobacteriaceae > Angelobacter. Next base: position 390,076 of record JAIQGL010000004.1, read on the forward strand.
ACAAATACCTGCTGGCGCGTGGCTGACCGGATTCTGCGATCGCTCAAGGTCCGGGGAAAGATCCGCATTGCCATTGAGAAGCGTCTGCCAGTACAGGGCGGCGTGGGTGCTGCGTCATCGAATGCCGTGGCGACGATGATAGCGCTGGAAAAAGAGCTGAAGCAGCAGCTGGCGCCGGAAGAGCGCTTACGGATCGCATCCGAGGTGGGCTCTGACCTGCCGCTCTTTCTGGTGGGCGGCACGGTGCTGGGAACGGGCCGGGGTGAACAGGTTTATCCGCTGGAAGATCTGCCCAGCTTCCATTGCGTGATCGCCACGCCGGCGGTGGGGGTTTCAACACCGGCAGCCTTTGCTGACTGGGACAAGAAATGGGCCGCCAAATTGACTGACCCAAAATTGACGGCCAAAGACGGCTCAGATAGAATAAATACGTTCAGTCGCACGATTTATGAATGGCTGAGCGGAAGTTTTACCCCAACCGGTGTCCCAAGCAAAGGCTGGGACCGGGCCGAGGCGCTGCTTCTCGACCTAGTCCGTACCGGGATTGAAAACGACTTTGAAAGTGTCGTTTTCCCTAAGTATCCCGCAATACGTGAGGTCAAACGTGCGCTTGAACGCTCTGGGGCGAAGTATGTGTCGCTTTCGGGCTCGGGCTCCACGGTGTATGGCTTGTTCGCGGACCAGGAGTCCGCAGCCAAAGCCGCGGAAAAGCTGACTGCTAGTGGCGTTCCAGCACAAGCGACCGTGACGTTGCCAAGAGAGCGGTACTGGAAAGAGATTTGGGGAAAGACCGGGTGATTGTGGATGGAAGCCCGGGTTTGAATCGGCTAAGCTCTTTGTTTTGCTAGTTGAGTGGCAGGGGGGTACCTGGAATTGCAGGGGCTAAAGCCCAATCAATTCAAGGCACTTACGGCACGGCTGAAGCCGTGCCCTGATACCCGCAGAGGCTAAAGCCAGCCGCAAAGACGGTTTCGGGAACCCCGGCAAGTAAAGGGAACTCCGGCGGCGTGGGGTGACCCGGCGGTGAGAGTTTGTTTCTTGGATACAGCGATTTTTTGGGCCGTCGACTAATGGTAGGTCAAGTGCCTTTGGAGCACTTTGTCTAGGTTCGAATCCTAGCGGCCCAGCCAAGTTTAGAGATCGGCATTTTTAGGTGTGGTTACGGCTGTGGGTCCTTCGGCTTCGCTCAGGATTTCGCCAGCAGGCTCGGACGCCTGCTAGCGGCTCAAGTTCGAATCCTAGCGGCCCAGCCAAATTTAGAGATCGGCATTTTTAGGTGTGGTTACGGTTGTGGGGTCCTTCGGCTTCGCTCAGGATTTCGCCAGCAGGCTCAGACGCCTGCTAAGCGGCTCAAGTTCGAATCCTAGCGGCCCAGCCAGAATCATCGGGAGATCGCCGACATCGCACATCATCGGGTGATCAGAGGATTTTTCGAAGCAGTAGGCACGGTGTACAAAGTTAGTCCAAAATAAAGCCAAGTCCAAAACTTAGGGTCCGAGGTTTCGGAAGTTGCAATCGTGGAAGAGGGTGAGCCGAATGGCAAGCGCGTATCGCGCGAGCCTGAGGCGAGAGCAAAAATCGCTTTTTGGCGATGGAGCTCTTTAAAGGAAAGCCCCGATGTAGCAAACCAGCTCATACGGAGTGAAAAAGCCATGGCGACGATAGCGACAGCAACGGAAAAACTGGAGAAGAAACAACAGGCAGTGCAGCCCAAGGGCGAGCAAAAGCCGCAACGCGCACGCACAGACGATAAGTTCAAGATCTTCTGTGGCACTGCCAATGAGGCTTTAACCGACGAGATCTGCGAATTCCTTGGGATGGCCCGGGGCAAGGCGACGGTCACGCGCTTTTCCGATGGCGAAGTTTATATCCAGGTCATGGAAAACGTGCGTGGAGCCGACGTTTTTGTCGTCCAACCTACGTGCTTTCCGGTGGATGAACACCTGATGGAACTGTTGTTGCTGGTGGACGCGTTGAAACGCGCGTCGGCCCGGCGCATCACCACGGTGATTCCGTATTACGGCTACGCGCGCCAGGACCGCAAGGACAAGCCGCGCGTTCCGGTGTCTTCAAAGCTGATTGCGGATTTGCTTACAACGGCGGGAGCGCATCGCGCACTCATTGTTGACCTGCATGCGCCGCAGATCCAGGGCTTTTTCAATATTCCGGTGGACCACCTGTTTGCTTCACCTGTGCTGGTGGACTATTTCAAGAAGATGCAGCTACCGAACTTGACCGTGGTTTCACCGGATGCCGGCGGCGTGGAGCGCGCACGCTTCTTCGCCAAGAAAGTGGATGCCGCGCTGGCCATTGTGGACAAACGGCGCACGGACGTAAACGTGGCCGAGGTGATGCACGTGATCGGCGACGTGAAAGGGCGGACCTGCTTGATTATCGATGACATCATTGACACGGCGGGAACGCTGGTGAAAACCGCTGAGGCGCTGATGAGTGCGGGAGCGGCGAAGGTTTTTGCCTGCGCATCACATCCGGTGCTTTCCGGGCCGGCGATTGAAAGAATTTCGAAGTCGCAACTGGAGCAGGTGGTGGTTACAAACACCATTCCGCTTACGGGCGCGGGAAAATCCGAGCCCAAGATCAAAGTTTTGTCGATTGCCGGCCTGCTGGGCCGCGCGATCCAATCCATACACGAAGAGACTTCCGTCAGTTCGCTGTTTGCTTAAGCGCTGGTGGAAGCGGAGAAGAAGGAAGAGACCATGAGTGCAACTGTAGAAGTTTTAGAAGCCCAACCCCGTCCGGACAGTTCCCGCGGCAAAAACGAAGCGCGGCGGCTGCGCGTGAGTGGCCGGGTACCGGCAGTGGTTTACGGCGCCAAGAAGGAAACCGTGGCGGTGAGCGTTGATCCAAAGCAGATCAGCAAGATCCTGCGCTCTGATTCCGGCCACAACACAATTTTTGATCTCAAAGTGGGCAACGAGAAGGCCAAGGCCATGATCGTTGACTGGCAATATGATCCGCTGAAGGGCACCCTTCTGCATATTGACCTGAAGCGCATTGCCATGGACCAGAAGATGCGCGTGATGGTGCCCATCCACCTGGTAGGGGAAGCTGCCGGCGTGAAGCAGCAGGGTGGCATCATGGACCAGGTGCTGCGCGAGGTGGAAATCGAGTGCCTGCCTGCGGACATTCCCACCCATATTGACGCGGACGTCTCTGAGTTGGTGTTTGGCGCGGTGCTGCGCGTAAAGGACCTGCCCCATGGCGGCAAGCTGAAATTCATCACTGATGACGAGCAGGCGATTGCGCACGTGACCTCAGTGAAGGAAGAAGTTGTGGCCACGCCTGAAGCAGCAGCGGCGGAAGCGGCAACGGGTCCGGCTGAGCCTGAAGTCATCAAGAAGGGCAAGCAGGAAGCTGAAGAGGGTGCTGAAGCCGAGAAAGCACCTCCGGCGAAGAAGTAGGGCCGGTGAAGCTGATCGTTGGGTTGGGAAATCCTGGTATCGAATACCAGTTCACGCCCCACAATATCGGCTTTCTGGCGGTTGACCGGATCGCCGAGCAATGCGGCGTGATGGTGGACAACCGCCACTGCAAGGCGCTTACGGCCAGGACCAGAATCGGCAACGAGGAGGTCCTGCTGGCCAAGCCGGAAACCTATATGAACCTGAGCGGCATGTCAGTACTGGAGCTGGTCAGGAAATATGAAGTTGAACCGGGGCGGGACATGATCGTGATTTATGACGAGCTCGACCTGCCGCTGGGGATGATTCGGATCAGGGCGCGGGGTTCGTCAGCCGGGCACAATGGAATGCAGTCAATCATCAATGCGCTGCAGACCGAAGAGATTGCACGGATACGGATCGGGGTAGCGCCAGACGATCCGCGCAAGGGCGGAGCGAAGTACATACTCTCACCTTTTCGCAAGCTGCAGATGGTGGCGGTGGATGAAGCACTGGACCTGACGGCAGAGGCAGTGAATGTGATCGTGAATGAGAACATTCTGCTGGCCATGAACAGATTTAACCGGAAGAACAAACCTCCGGAAGATGAAGATTCGGAAGAGAAGAATTAATTGGTTGTTTTGAATTCTTGGGAACAACCGAATTTTTGGAATCAAAGCCGCGAAGCCGGTTAGCGCGCTGAGCGGCATGCTTCAAGTGCTGAAGGAACCTACGGTACATCAGGCTCTAAAGCGGTCTGGAGCGAAGCGACAGGAGAAAATGATGCAACGAGCTTATGAAGTAATGTTTATCGTGCGGCCTGACCTGTTGGAAGAGGACATGGACAAGCTGATCGCCACGCTACAGGGCCATGCCACCACGGCCGGGGCAACGGTAGTGAACACGGAAAAGATGGGCAAGCGCCGCCTAGCCTATGACGTGAAGAAATTTTCTGACGGCCAGTACGTGCTGTTCGTCCTGCAAGCTGATGGCAAGGCCATTCACGAACTGGAACGCCGCATGCGCGTGGCTGAGCCGGTGATCAAGTACATCACCGTGCGCACGGACGAAGAAAAGCAGCGTCTGGACAAAGTGCGAAAGCTGCGTGAAGCCAAGGTGAAGCGTCCGCCGGCAGGGTCGCAGCAGGCAGCGGAAGCGGAGAGCCCGAGCGTCAGCGCGTAAGAAGGCCCGCCTTTGGCTATTCGCCATTGGCCCCTGAGTTTCTGCATCGACGCTCTCATAGCTTCAATACAAGCAAAGCTACAACTTGAAAGCCCGGTCCCTTTGGACCGGGGCTGACTACAAAAGAAGATTCGCGCGCTTCAGAGCGTGCCGTTCGAAGGAGAAACATGGCAGACGACAATCAGGAAGTATCTACACCATCGCCACGGCCCCAGGGTGGAAGGCCGGATGGTCCGCGACCGGACCGTGGTCCGGGCGGCCGCGATGGCGGACGCAAATTTTTCCGTCGCAAGAAGGTGTGCAAGTTCTGCGTCGAGAAGATTGACGACATCAATTACAAGGACGTGCGACTGCTCGGCCAGTTTGTGGCGGAGCGAGGCAAGATCGTCCCACGGCGGCTGACCGGGGTGTGCACGCCGCACCAGCGCCGCCTCACGGCGGCCATCAAGCGGGCGCGCAATATTGCCCTGCTGCCGTTTGCCGCGCGGTAGAGCAAAACCTACCACGGAGACACGGAGGCACGGAGAAAAGCAGAAAGTTGGCTCGTATCAGCCCCCCGCGTTGAAGATGTGGTAAGGATCTCAGCCCGATTGGCTTCAGAGCGGTTTGAATATGAAATCGAGCTGCTTGCGCCGCCGCAGAAGAGGACGGCGTTCAGCCGCCCGTTGAGGCGGATAAAAAGAACCGGGGCTTCAGCCCCTGCAAACTGGAGATTTTGAAAATGGAAGTCATTCTCAAAGAAGATGTTCCCAAGCTGGGCCACCGTGGCGATGTGGTGAAGGTCGCCGAGGGCTATGGCCGCAATTACCTGTTGCCGCATAAGCTGGCCATTGAAGCCACCACGGCCAACCGCGCCGTGATCGAGCAGATGAAGCAGTCTGCGGTGCGCAAGTCAGCGGTGGAGAAGACTGCTGCTGACGCACTCGCCCAACAACTGGACGGCACCGCTCTCACCTTTCAGCGCAAAGTCGGCGAGAAGGACCACCTGTTCGGCTCGGTCACCACGTCTGACATTGCGGAAGCGCTGGAGCGCAAGGGCTTCAACATTGACCGGCGCAAGCTCCAGCTCAATGAGCCAATCAAGAGCCTGGGCGAGTTTGAAGTGCCTGTCCGCCTGCATCGCGACGTGATCAGCAAGGTGAAGGTCTCAGTGGAGAAGGAAGCAGAAGCGTAGGCAATTTGCCAAAATCGCCGAAATTGCCAAAGATTGCCAAATTGAAAAGCGATTGAAGCATCGCGGTTTGGCAATCGCATATAGGGCAGAAGTATTACCGCGGATCAAATGTGAATTCAGCCGAGATCAGGCCTGAATCCGCAAATGATCCGCGGTTTGGTTTTAGGGCAAGCAATCAGGTGGCTGAAGATCCGGAGGCAGCGGTTTCGTTACCCTGCTCCACAGTTATTACTATTTTTCCTTTGGCATGTTTTTCTTCAAGATAGCGGAGAGCTTCAGCCACGCGGCTTAACGGGTAACGTCTATCGATGACGGGCACAACTTTCCCGGCTTCCAGAAGGTCTTTCAGAAGGCCCAAATCCTTCTGGTTTATGTTCGCGATAAAGAAGCGCATCTTCTTGCTGCCAAGCAATGAGAGTAATGGTCCCAGGAGCATGCCCTGGAGAATTTGAATCCCGCCGCCTCCTGCCAGAACATAAATTCCCCTGGGACTCAGCGCATGCCTGTAAGCGAAAATCGAATGATAGGCGTTGGCAGCAAGAATCAAGTCGTAAAGCTGCCCGCTTTTGGTGAAATCCTGTTGAGCGTAGTCAATCACATGGTCTGCGCCAATCGATCGCGCCGTGTCCATCTTCTTCATGCTGCACACGGCCGTGACCTCAGCCCCGAAGGCTTTGGCAATCTGGACTGCAAATGTGCCGACGCCACCAGACGCGCCATCTATCAGGACTTTGTGGCCCGGCTGGATCTGTCCCTTGTTACGAAGGCCCTGAAGGGCAGTGAGTGCCGCCACTGGGATAGAGGCAGCCTCCTCAAACGATATGTTGGCCGGCTTGAGCGCCAATTTATCTTCGATAGCACATCTGTACTCAGCAAACGCCCCGCGGCACACGCCAAACACTTCATCGCCTGATTTGAATCGGGTTATGTTCTTGCCAACCGCTTCAACCTGGCCGGCCATGTCACGGCCTACTCGTGCGTCCTTGGGTTTGCGCAGCCCAGTCAGTATGCGAAGGATGTATGGTACTCGGAAGATGCGGTCAACTGGATTGACGGAAGCTGCACGAATTTTTATCAGTACTTCATTGTCCTTCGGGACAGGTTTTGCTGCCTCCGTAAAGTGCAGCACATCGGGTGGTCCGTATTGTGTGCAAACAATCGCTTTCATACAGTGCTCCCTGAGGCACATGATCAGTTGGCAGCAGCTTTCATCTCTATATGGCCACCACCACGCTGCCGGCTTGCTCCTTCCATCGTTGTTCATTCACGCCAAACACGAGGAGCCAGAAGATCAGCGATGCTGCCCCGAGGATGGCGAAGATTGCAAGGAAGGCGAACAGACGGCTTCCAAGCGGCGGATACAAGAAGGTAAGCCAACCCAATCCTCCAAGCACCGAGAACACGCCCAGGACCCGAGGCAGGAAGGTGGACCTGATCATGAGGTAGCCCGTCAGGAGTGCATAGAATCCAAAAAATACCAGGGCGATGCCGGCGCCACGGTCATTCACCTTAAGAAAGAGGAGCGCCAGCGCCTGCAACTGTTCCGCGCCGAACACACTCAAGTAGTGTGCGCCTCCCAGGATGAACAAGGGGGCAACAAAAAAGACACGGCTAAAAGTTTTGATGACGCAACCGGTGAGGCCCAAGAATGCCGCAATCAAAGAGACGCTCCTGCCCGACGGTTTAAGCAGATCGTAGAAAAGGGCCGTAAGCGCGACCTGGCACGCCATTTCAATCATGTAGACTGCGAAACCCAACTGCAACAAGCCAGGGTGGGCCAGAATGTTGGCCGCCGTCGCTGTGGCGTCGCCGCTGACCACCAACCTGCCGGTCACGAAACCGGCAGAGAATATTCCCGTCAGTATGGTGATGAGATAAAGCACACCGGCGATCCTGCCCATCCGACGCGGCGACGTTTCTTTGGCCAGTTCCGTCATTACTTCTGTGCTCATATTAGTTTCTCCCTATGCACGGCCCATCGATCTAGCGCTCAAGCGAATCAGATGGGACCACGATAGCGACGCAGCCAGACTGCTGCCGCGAGGAATCCCACAGCGAGTGCCAGGCCGTTCCACAGGCCCGGCGTGCTGAAAAAGTGCATCGGTGGGAGTGCTGGCATCAGGTCCATCATGGTGCTGCCCGGCACCGGGGTGTAAGTCTCCGGGCCCGTTGCGCGGTACAGCAGTATCCCAGCAAAATGCGAAGTATTGAACGCCATCTTCTCGACGGCGCAGATCACGAACGGTGGTAAGAAGGCCCATATAAATGGCGCACGCGGCGCTCCAGCTGAGACCACCAGCAACCAGCCATAGAAAGGCGCGTACCAAAGGCCATGAATGATCAATAGGTGGGAGAGCAGACCCAGTGACACGTGGAAGAAAGAAGATTGTGTCCATAGTGTTCCAACACCCAGGCCGCTCCCCAGCAAAACGACGCTGCTCAGCAGCAGCATGATGAACTGCGTGGCCACGGTGATGGCGAAGGAGAACAGCGGCAAAATGACGAGGGGAATGGCGAGCTTCGACAGCACAGTGGTGAGATCGGAAACCGGCAGCGACTTCCAGAAAAGGATGCTGCGGTCGCGGCGCTCGCCGTATAGCGCGTCAAGGCAGTAGAACACGCCAACGATAATAGCGATGCCCATAATCAGGGCAGCCACGGTATCGTACGGCATCTCAATGGCGGCGTGCTGCTTCGCCGGGTCGAGTGCCGAGAGGCCACGCATTTTGCGCGGCAGACCAATCAAGCTGATCAAGAAGCCGGACAGGAAGACAGCCGCCGCGACTAGTGGTGCGAGGTAGATCGAACGGTTCTCCCACAATTCGCGCCGCACCGACCAATACATGGGCCGGGTCACTGACAAGGCCGCGGGCGCGATTCCCTGCGAGCCGAAAGACCCGGATACGGCGCTCGATTGAGTATTCATACAGCCGCTCCTTGTGTGTCTCCAGCGGGACCGCCCATCACGGCAACGAACAAATCGGCGATGCTGGGTGTGCGTACATCGCCCAATCCAGCGAGCTGGCTGCGATCGACGTGATTGGACGCCTGATCAGACGCCAAATCGGGCGCTAAATCGAACAACAGGATGGTGCGGCCGAACAGCTGGCGCTGGTGAATGGGCTTGAGCGCCTGCGCTTCCGCGATATGTCCGGGGTGCACCATGACCTCCATGTAGCGCGACTCGATTTGTTCCATGCTGCAATCAAATACGATGCGGCCGCGGTTGATGAACATGAGATCGGTGAGGACGTGCTGGACCTCTTCGACATGATGCGTCGTCAACAAGATGGTGCGGCTGCGATCAAAGTAGTCGGTCAGCAGGGAATCGTAAAACTGCTTGCGATAGAGGATATCGAGACCAAGCGTCGGCTCGTCCAGCACCAGCAATTTCGCATCAATGGCCATGACCAGTGCGAGATGCAATTGGGCCACCATGCCCTTGGATAATTCCCTGACCTTGCTGGTGCGACGGATGGTGGTCTTGGCCAGAAAGCCTTCGGCCTTGGCGCGATCGAATCGCGGATGCACTCCGGCGACGTAGTCAAGCGCCTGCGAGACGCGCAGCCAGCGGGGCAGCACGGCAACATCAGCAATAAAGCAGACATCGCGCGTGAGCTGATCACGCTCAGTCCAGGGGTCGCGCCCAAGCACCCGAAGTTCTCCCTGATATGGGGTGAGGCCGAGAATCGCGTTCAGGGCGGTGGTTTTGCCTGCGCCGTTTGGACCAATGAGCCCGAGAATGCGGCCTTCTTCCACCCGCAAATTGACGCCGTCCAGCGCGATGGTTGTGCCGAAGGTCTTGCGGAGGCCACGTGCTTCTATGCATGCCATGACTTCAGCGCTCCTTCTTAGGGGGATTGGATTCAGGGGGATTCGACGGTGCAGCATCCTGGGGTGCGACATCCTGGGGTGCGACATCAGAAGACGACGGGTTGGTTGCGCCGTTCAGCAGTTCTGCCGCGCTGAGGCCAAGCCGTTGAATGGTGGCGTGGATCCTGGGCCATTCTTCGCCCAGAAACTTCTGCCGTTCACCCTGGAGCAACAAACTGTGCGCGCCGGCATTGATGAACATGCCGAGACCGCGTCTGCTCTCGACCAGCCCTTCATCCACCAGTTGCTGATAGCCCTTGAGGACCGTGAGCGGATTGACGCGATAGTCAGCCGCGACGTTGCGCACGGAGGGCAGCGGATCGCCCTCCTTGAGAACGCCGTCGAGTATCATCGCGACGACCCGGTCGCGAAGCTGGCGGTAAATCGGCTGACTGTCATTCCATTCACGGTCCATCAGGTTTCCAGTAAGTCCTAACGCGCGCTGGCCTCTTGTTGCTTTACTCGCTGCAAATCCATGTGCGCGTGCATGAGCTTGTCGCCCTTCATCTGAAAGGTCCAGTCCTCGGTGTGATGGTTTGCGTCGATCAAGGTGAACAGTGCGTGTTGCATGTGGCCGTACTTCGTGTTGCCGGCGACGTCAACAAAATCGAATTCCACGGTCTTTCCGTCCGGCGACACCCTGGCCGCCATACGAGGCCGGTTACCGGCGTCACAATAATGCGTCAGAAACAGGCGATCACCATCCAGATAGAACATGGTAACCGGATGGTCATACTTGGTGGGATCGTCTTTTCCGATCTCACCCATCTCATGCACGAGTGCGTTGCCGCGGGAGGTGACGCGCAGCAAAACGTCCGCCATCGCGCCGTCTCCCATCTCTTTCACCGGCGGGTCCGTGGTGACGGTTGCGTGCCAGGCGCCGGCGAGAGTTTTAAGTTTGTCGAATGACTTTTGTGCGTCGGTTGGCGTTGTGGATTGGGCGAAAACCACGGTTGAAAGCGACATCAGAGTCGTAAACAGCAGAAAACGAAGGGATTTCATGTTGGATTCTCCTTTAAGCGGCTGGCTGGGCCGCATGTACTGTTATACTTAACTATAACACTATACAACATGTCAAGGGCTTTTTGGCTGATAGGCGCTATCTGCATAAGGACAAAAGGCATTTGGCCGCTGAGCATCGCGGACTTTGCGGCTGTTTTTGGAGGGCAAAAGAAGGGGGCGCGGCTCACGCAACGCCCCTTGGGTGTTGTGTCCGGAATCTTTAGCTGGCTGGTGGAAGTTGCGGCGGGCTTTGGCGCTGGCCGGCAAGGCGCTCAAAGTGGCCGGCATTGGCCGTTTCTCGCTGGGTGATGATGTCGAGAAATTCGCGGTTGGCCTGGGCGCGAAGCTCGCCAACAGCAATGTGCATGGCGGCAATGCGCGTGGAGGGAAGAAAGTCGACTTGCTGGAGTCTCTTGAGCTCCTGCATGGTCAGTTCAAATCCAGCATTCATTTCGGCAATGGCGCGGTAAATGTAGGCCTTGACCGGCAGCAGCTTGGCTGCGGGTTGGGTTTGGGTTTGAGTTTGCAGTTGATGTTGCGCGAGGTGGATGGAGCGTTTAGCTTTATGCGTAGCCATGGTTGCCCTCCTTGGGGGCGATTCTGGTTAGGGCGCGTTCGGTGTTCATGCACCGGGCGCTGCCCGTTAAATGGTGGTTATTTCTTTTTTGGTTTGCGAGGCACGGGTGATTTGGCCTGTGCCTTTTGTTTTGACTTCTGGTGACGGGTCTTTCTGCCGTTGGCGATCTTCGGCAGAAGTTGTTGTAGCTGTTGAATTTCTTTTTCAGTCCAGAGATGCAGCGTCATCTTGCCGCTCGTAACGGATTTCGGTGCCGGAACTTTTTTTGCCTTAATATATTTACTCAATGCAGCTTGGGTGATACCTAGCTTTTTAGCTGCTTGATGAGTTGAATAATAGGTCATTTGTCATCAATGATAACGTTATCTTGGACAAGATCACAAGTAAAAATTTCTTGAATAAGGATTTGAACGTTCTGCTGACGTAAAATATTCAGCATGAACCCTAATGGCAGCCCTGTTGTACAGTGATTTTTTATGGAAGATTTCAGACTAGATCAATTTATCCGATCCGATGCTCTTGCAGATCTGAACGAATTTCGCAAACGCAGTCCAGTCCTTCGAGAGGTAACTGGGGAGCCAATTCAAATTCGGCTAGTCCTAGATGCCTGTATTATCCAACGAGAGCTCAGATTTCGCCTCCGGCATAAAAGAAAAGCTGAGGCGAGAACTGCCCTGCAAGAAATCCTGGATTCAGGAACGGTTGTGCCTTTTGCTCCTCCGAAACTCATCGAAGAAGTTGAGGAACATGCCGCAGAGATTGCCGTTTACTGTCAGGTTAGTGTCGAACGAGTTCGACAAGAGTGGGCGCATCTGCAAAAGAAGATTCATTTTTATGAACCGGAAACGCAAAACCCTATTGGATGTATTGATCCCGACGATGAGCCATATCGGCAAGTATGTATTGAAATAGGCGCTCATGCAGTCTACACGAGGGACAATCACTTTAAATCTATGGGGGTTCCGACGATCAACGTTGACCTAGATCACATGCTCCGCAAAAACGCCCGAGCTTCCAGTATTAAATTAACAGTAAGTATTGGTTCCACCTTTAGTTTAATGATCAGTTTTAGCCTGCTCAAAGAGCTTTGGGGGTTAGCGTATAAAGGAATTCAGAAAATACCAACACCAATAAAAATTGGTATTCTTGCCGCCACCGCGGCCGCATTCATACATCCTCGATCCCGAGCCAAGATCATCGAAGCTGGAACATTCCTTTGGACAAAGCTTAATGATCCAAGAGTTAAAGCCGTTTTGTCATCCCTTGCTTCTCAAATGTACGAGGCATGCGAAATTGCTAAGAATACCTCTAAAGAGATCGAGGATTCTCTGCCCAGCCCACAAAAACGGTACGCTATTCATTTTGCAAGAGAGGTATGTGCAATTGAAAGGCGGCCTCTAACTCTGGCTGAAATTGCAAGCTATATGAAAAAAGCAGGGTATATTACACGGTCCAAGAATTTTGCTGCATATTTACGGCGATTGCTGCATGGCAGTTCGAATTTCCTTGAGGTAGCGCCTGGTTATTGGATTTTACGGATCAGTGAGCCGAAATCTGCTTAATCGGCGCTCCGCTGCGCTGCGCACCGGCCTACGGCGTGTGGAAGAAATCTTTCTTAGCTTACCCGGCATTAATTCCTCATCCCGGCTCGCCGGGACTCGGAAACATGCCGGGCTACTATCAAGCCGTCCCGCTGAAGCGGGACTGAAGTCGAGTCGAAAGCCGGAATTTTCTGCGACATCTTCACGATCCGAAAGAATGCGATTTGATTGTGTGCTGGGAGCACAATTGGCCGGAGTGCCCGCTGGAGGTGGTGGAGCTGAGAGGGAAGATCGGGGGATCCGGTGATCGCGCGTGATCGGGTAATCGGAGAGCAAGAGATGGGTGCGAAAGTCGGCTAATCTGCCAGAACCGCCAGAATTGGGCGGGAAATCAAACCCACTTTGCCGCAGATTTTCGCCGATGAGCGCAGATCAAGGAAAAAGCAATTGCCAAAAATTTCAAAAATTTGAAGATCGGCGCAGAATCCGTGCCGTTTTGGAAACTCCATTTTGGGACCCCCTGGTTGACCAGTGACGGAAAAGGGCGTCTGATCCCAGAAGGGCACTGGGTTGCACCTGGGGTTGGGCAGGTTGAGGGGCTGAAACAGCCCATTCCGGGCATTTCCCAAGTGTCCGAAAATGGGATACTCTCAGCTTACGTATCGCGGTTCAGGCAGTCCAAGTAATTGCAAGGAGAGAGGATTACTTAAGGACGAATAGATGCCGGCCGAATCAGCACTTTTAGGGGTGGCGGTTGGCGCGAGCGGTGGTACGAAGAGCTCCCATTCTTCCGGAGAGATGGTGAGTCAAGCCCTAAGTCGAATCAACGACAGTGAGCTGATACGTGCCGCCCAGCGCGGGGACCGCACAGCTTTCGAGACACTGGTGCGCCAGTATGACCAGGCCGTTCTGCGTCTGGCCCTGCACCTGACCGGCTCAGACGCCGACGCGCATGACATCTACCAGGAGGCCTTTCTCAAGGCTTATCGGCATATTGGAAATTTTCGCTTCGAGTGCTCGTTTTACACCTGGATCTATCGTATTGTGACCAATCTCTGCCTGGACCATCTGCGCAAACGGCAGACGCGCAAAGAAGACCCGCAGATGGTGATGGATTCAAGCGGACAGCCGGTGGACGTGCTGGAGCGCGTCTCTGACGACCGCGCGGGCGCAAACCCGGAGCGCGACCTGATGCGCCGCGAACTGGGATCAAAGATCAACCAGGCGCTGACCAAGCTGACGCCGCGCGAGCGCATGGTCTTTGAGTTGAAACATTATCAGGGACTGAGATTGAGAACGATTGGCGAGATGCTGAACACAACGGAAGAGACGGCCAAGAACACGCTCTTCCGGGCGACCCAGAAGCTGCGCAGCGCGCTGGCCACGATGAGGAGTTAGCAGGGGCTAAAGCCCCAGATCTTTTTAGCAGTTGGGCCGCAGGCATAAATGCCTGCTCCACCCAGGTGGGTTGACAAGGGCTTGATAGGGTTTGCAGGGGCTTTGAGTTTTATGAATATTGTGGGCTTTCGAAGGAAACGCAAGGTCCTTCCGGCCTACTCCCACCCCAGCCGCGCAACATCGGCGCGCCTGGGGACCCCGGACTCGCACGCTGGTAAATGCGCGTGCTGGTTTTACGGCCGTCAGGATGACGACCCGAAAGTCGGAGAAAGCTTATGAATTGCGACTGGACCAAAGAAAACGTTGCCTTGTTTATCTATGACGAGCTGGCCGACGACGCCAAGTTCGAATTTGAGCAGCACGTCCGCCACTGCCTGGGATGCCGACGGGAGCTGGAGGCCGCGCTCGAGTTCAAAGACAGCATGGCCGCGCTTCCCATGAAAGATGTTTCGCCCAGCTTTCTGGCCGCCAATCGGATGCAGTTGCAGGAATCACTGGAGCACGCGGAGCAGTCGCGCAACATTTTTAGTTCGTTCATCTTTGATGCAACGGGATGGTTCCACCAGATCAAGCTGGCGCCCGCGCTGGTGGCCGCGCTGCTGATTATCGGCTTCGCGGGCGGAGTAGGAACGTCATATCGAATGTTCCGCATCGACCGGCCTCCGGTCGCAGAGGGTGGTGGCCCGCCTCTTCAGCCACCTGCGGAAGCCAATATCGCCGGAATTGAATCCATTACTCCTGACGCAAATTCCAACCAGGTCCAAATCAAATACAACACATTGCAGCCGCAGATCATGAACGGGTCCACGGATGATCCGCGCATCCGGCAGCTGCTGGTGCTGGCGGCACGGAACAACCGGAACTCCGGCCTGGTGCTGGATTCCATTGATGTGCTGACCCGGCGCACCGAAGACAACGCGGTACGCGAAGTACTGGTGGAAGCGCTGCGCTATGACAAGAACCCCGGCGTGCGGTTGAAGTCGCTGGATGCGCTGAAGAGTTACGTCCGCGATGATGTACATGTAAGAGATGCTGTTGTAGAAGCTTTGTTGCACGACAACAATGCCGGCGTGCGCCAGGAAGCCATCAGTCTGCTGGATGTGGTGAAGGCCGATACCAGCGTGCGATCCGCTTTAACGGTGCTGGCGGAGCGCGATTCGAACAAGTTTATCCGTGAGGAATCAAAGCGTTATCTGGCAAGCATGCCACATCTTGATTAGACACAGAGAAGAAGCAGCAATGACGAAGCATTTACAACTTGCGACACATGTTCTGGCGGTCAGCTTTTGTTCAGCTGGCTTTCTTGCAGCAGGCTTTCTTGCAGCAAGTCAGGCCGCGGTCGCGCAAAGCCCTACGCCACGTTTGTATCGCGCATCGAGTATTGAGTGGGTGCAGGAAGTTTCAGGGTCATTTTCCGCGGGAAAATTCGTGAAAGTGAAGTCCAGCAATGGGTCCATCCGCGTACAAGGCGCCCAGCAGAACAGCATCACGTACACCATCCGTGAACATGTTCGCGCCACAACAGAAGACCGTGCGCGCCGTGAATTGAACCGCATGAGATTCACCACCTACAGCTCAGGCGATACGGTGGTGCTACAGGCGGATTGTGAAGGCTCCAGGCAGGGGGCGATTGATTTTGATATTCAGCTGCCGGCGCAGACCTCTGTGGTGCGTTTGGAAACCGAAGGCGGAAGAGTAGCGGCGAACAACCTCTCCGGCCGAGTGGAAGCAAAAACAGGCGCTGGCGGAATTCAGCTTGACCGGATTTCCGGCGTGATCTCGGTTTCGAGCGGCGGAGGGAACATCGAGATCGGGAAAGTTGGAAACGATGTAGAAGCGTCGACCGGGGGCGGAAACATCCGGCTGGTATCCGCGGCAGGCCATGTTACAGCGAAATCTGGCGGCGGAAATCTCAAAATCGGATGGGCCAAAGTTATGACCCTGCAAACCGGCGCCGGATCTATCCAGGTTACCAAGTGCGACGGCAAGATCAAGGCGGAAACCGCTGGCGGCAACATTGAGTTGAATGACATTGCAGGTACCGCAGAGATTGAGACCGGAGGCGGAAGCATCCATATTGGCCCCGTCCAGGGCGGCGTGCGCGCTGAAACCAGCGCCGGCGGCATCATGGCCAAACTGGCTTCAGGCGGAGCGCCGTTTACTGATTCCAAACTGGAAACGCAGGTGGGCGACATTGTGGTCTATGTTCCGGAAGGCCTGGGCGTGAATGTGCGCGCGGCGGTGGAAGCAGCCCGGAGTTATGGCATCCGCAGCGAGTTTGGGGAATTAAAAATTACCAGCCCCACACGCAACCTTGGCCCACGCGAGTTTTATGCTGAAGGCAGCCTGAACGGTGGCGGACCAATTTTGCACGTCCACACGACCGCGGGCAATATCGAGATCAAGAGAGAAATAAGACCCTGAATAATCAAGAATGAAAATCTGGAGCGTTCCCCATGATGCTTATGATTGCTAATCGCATGACTCACATAATGACGACTACGCTGCTGCTGGCCGGCCTTGCGATTCCCACTCTTGCGGCTGAGCAAGGGTTCCAGCCGGACTCACTCTATCGCCAGATACCCAGCGGCAATTTCTATGCGGCGGCCGGACGCGCTTACCTGGGCGTTGATATTCGCGATGTAACAACCGACCGCGTGGCCGCTCTTAAGCTAAAAGAGGAACGCGGCGTAGAAATAACAATGGTAGACGGTGATGCCCCTGCCGGCAAAGCCGGTTTAAGAGAACATGATGTAATACTCGATTTCAATGGAACGGCCGTGGAAAGCGAAGAGCAGATCCGGCGGCTCATCCGTGAGGTGCCGCCCGGACGCACGGTCACGCTCGGCATCAGCCGTGACGGTACTCCAATGAAAATCAGCGTGCAGCTTGCCGATCACAGTGCCATGGTCGCGCAGTCGCGTCCGCGTCGCATCATTATTCCCACCCCTCGTTCTTATGACTTTCCTCGCAATGGCATGGACATCCCCGGCGTCCAGATTCAGATTTACTCCGCAGCGCTTGGGGTGCAAACGGAGAACCTGACCCGGCAGCTGGGAGAGTTCTTTGGGGTTAAGAACGGCGAAGGCGTGTTGATCCGGTCCGTGGAAAAAGGGAGTGCTGCGGAAAAAGCAGGCCTCAAGGCCGGGGACGTGATCGTCCGCGCCGATAACGAAAAACTCACTGACCGTAGTGACCTGAGCCACATACTGCGCAACCATCGCACTGGCGGAAAAGTAACGCTGGTGGTAATGAGAGACAAGCATGAGCAAACTTTCGTGGTGACTCTGCCCGACCGTGGGTCGCGCGACTCATCCATGCTTGGGTTTGATACGGAAGAGCTTCAGGCCTCTCTCGGGAACGTTGAAGACATGTTGCAGGGACTTGAAGGCGACGAAAGCCTGATTTCACTTGATGGCGAGTTGGCTTCGCTTGATGGGAACCTGGCGCTTCTCGATATGGCTCACCAGGGCTCATTGCTGGAGCTGAATCCGGAGATGGAAAAAGCCATGCAGCAGATGGAAAAGACACTGCAAGAATTAGACTTTACAAGATTAAAGATCGGCTCCGATCCTATCTAGTTGATTTCCTTCATGCCTCCTTCAGTATGAGCGTGGCCCGTATGGTCACGCTCTTTTTTTAGCAATGCGCTTTGAAGCCCGGCATGGGGGCGGCGTTGTCAAACGAATGGTTGAACATGGTTTGAGCGAGTCTCACTGCTCCGGCGGATGCAGCTCCAGCAGAGTTTGTGGATTCAGGTATTCGCCCCTCCAGCGCACGGCAAAATGCAGATGCGGCGCTGTAGCTCTGCCCGTACCACCGCTCAATCCCAGGAGTTGGCCTTTCGCAACCGTGTCGCCTTCTTTGATCTTGATCTCAGAAAGATGCAGATAGAGCGTAATCAGTCCCTGGCCGTGGTCAATCATCACGCAGTTGCCTTCAAAGTACAGGTTGCGCGCTAGAATGACCGTTCCATTGTTCGTGGCGGCAATCGGCGTGCCTGTTGTTACGCGGAAATCCAGCCCTGTGTGCTGGCTCTTCTTCACGCCGTTGAACACGCGCGCAGATCCAAAAACGCCGGAGACTTCAGCTTCCGCCGGAGGCTGAAAAAGCCCCGCCCATTCGGGTTCGGGCTGCGTTGTGGCAAAAGCCCGCTTCTTGATGGCTTGGTCTTCCTCAATGCGCGCCAGAGCTTCTTTAGGAGGCTCCACAAACCCCGGCGCGACCTTGAGTGTACTGGAAGGATAGTGCGCAGCACCTACTGCAACCAGATAGCTCATTGTGATTTGTTTCTCGCCTGTGCTTTTGCCTTCGACGCGCAGTGTGTACGTCCCCGGCTTGGCCGCCAGGCTTACTCCCGCAATCGCATACCAGCAATGGCACGCGAGGCTGGAACGAAATTCCAACTCCTGCCCCAGAAAACTTCCCCGCAGCTGCTTAAAGTTTGCGGGAGCAGTTACCCGAAATAGTACGGGTGATCCATTCACCGGCTTTGTGGGCTCCCATTGCGCGCTCCACCCTCCAGGGCGAGGCTCACTTGCAGAGATGCCTGCCGAAGCGAGCAAGAGAAAAATCATCGAGAATTGCCGGCAGAAATGGAACATGAATTTGGTCGCGGACGGAGAACAGGTTCAGACAACTTAGATCACTTCACGTCTCATCAGTGTTTATCAGTGTAAATCAGTGGTGAAACTCTTTACTCCGTCCACCTTTTGAAGATCAGCGATCCATTCGTGCCACCGAAGCCAAATGAATTGGAGAGCGCCACGTTCAACGGAGCTTTGCGTGCCACATTCGGCACGTAGTCCAGGTCGCATTCAGGGTCAGGCACGCAAAGATTGATGGTTGGCGGAAGAATCTGATCACGCAGGGCCAGGATGGTAATGCCGGCTTCCAGTCCGCCGGCGCCGCCCAGCAGATGTCCCGTCATTGATTTTGTGGAGCTGACGGCAATTTTGGTATCCGCGCCAAAGGTCCGCTTGATGGCCTTGGTTTCCAGCACGTCACCAATTGGAGTAGAGGTACCGTGGGCGTTCACGTAATCGATGTCGGCAGGAGTGAGTTTTGCGTCTTTAATGGCATTGGTCATCACCCGCCATCCGCCTTCACCGTCTTCCGCTGGCTGGGTAATGTGGTAGGCATCAGCGCTCATGCCATAGCCAATGATTTCAGATAATATCTGTGCGCCGCGGCGCCGCGCGAACTCCAGGTCTTCCAGCACCAGAATGCCTGCGCCCTCGCCGATCACGAAGCCGTCACGCTCAGAGTCCCAGGGCCGGCTGGCTTTTGCCGGATCATCATTGCGGGTGGAGAGTGCGCGCATGGCGGCAAAGCCGCCCACGCCCATCGGAGTGATGGCCGCCTCAGATCCGCCGGCAATCATCACGTCAGCATCACAGCGCTGAATGATTTTGTAAGCGTCTCCAATTGCGTGTGCGCTGGTGGTGCAGGCCGTGGCGGTGGCTTCATTGGGCCCCTTGGCGCCATAGCGGATGCTCACGTGCCCAGCAGCAAGGTTCACGATGGCAGCGGGAATGAAGAAAGGAGATATCTTGCGCGGGCCGCCTTTCAGCAGCTGCTCATGCTCGCGCTCGATGACGTCAAACCCGCCTACGCCCGACCCGATATGCACGCCGACCCGCGTGGCAATCTCAGGCGTGACCTGGAGAGCTGACATCTTCATGGCTTCATCCGCCGCGGCCATGGCGAGATGGATGAAGCGGCCCATTTTCTTGATCTCTTTTTTTTCGATGAACTTTAGAGGATCAAAGCCCTGGATTTCAGCCGCAATCTGGCAGGCAAAATTTGTAGTGTCAAAGCAGGTAATTTTGGCCACACCGCTTTTGCCCGCAATAATGTTCCGCCAGACTTCAGTACTGGTGTGACCCACGGCGCAGATCAGCCCGATCCCCGTTACCACCACCCGCCTGGCCAATCACTTGCCGCCTTTCGCGTGCTTTTCAATGTAGTCAATGGCGTCCTTGACCGTTCGGATCTTCTCCGCGTCCTCGTCTGGAATCTCGATGTCAAAGGCCTCTTCAAACGCCATGACCAGTTCCACCGTGTCCAGCGAATCCGCGCCCAGATCATCCACAAAGGAGGCGTTGGGTGTTACCTCACCTTCATCCACTCCCAGCTGTTCAACAATGATTTGTTTCACTTTATCTTCAACGGCTGCTGCCATAGGCTTGCGTCTCCTTCTAGGTTGTTGCTGAATTCGAATCTTCGGGCCGTTACTGCTTTACTGACTTTGCATTCTTCTGAATGTAATCGACCGCGTTCTGAACGGTGACGATTTTTTCCGCATCTTCATCCGGAATTTCAATTCCAAAAGTCTCTTCCAGCGCCATGATCAGTTCCACGCGGTCCAGGGAGTCTGCCCCAAGATCGTCGACGAAGGAGGAAGCGGCGGTAACTTCCGCGGCATCCACTCCAAGCTGGTCCACGATAATGTTTTTTACCTTCTCCTCGACTCCGGGCATAGAGGTTCTCCTGCACACATGTCAAACCGGTTAGTGTAATTGCTCGAAAAATGCCGTGTAAAGGGGGGCCTCAAAATGGTTTTCGCGCCACCACCAGCGATTGCGGCATCGGCTCCAGCGGTATCTGCCTGGGTGGTTCCAATCCGGCGTTGCGGCACATGGCCGTATATTCGGCCAGGGTGTAGGCATCGCCTTGGGGTGTGTTGCCCAGCATCGTCAAGCTAAACATGGCCGCCCCTGGGGGCGTTATCCGGTCCTCGTTCGGCACAAACTCCAAGATTATCACTTGTCCGCCCGGATTGAGGGCCGCATGTACCTTTTTCAACATCTTTTCGTTGGCCGCGGGCTCAAAGTGATGCAGCAGATTGGTAATCAAAACAGCGTCATACCCGGCGCCATATTCCACATCAAAGGCGCTCCCCGGCAACAGGTGATACCGGTCCGCCAAACCCTGTTTCCCGGCGTTTTCCCGGGCCACCTCAAGCACGTTGGCCCAGTCCAGCGCATAAATGTGCGCCTTGGGCAGCCTTTGCGCCACTGTAATGCCAAACAACCCATGGCTGGCGGCGATGTCCAGGACCTTGGCGGAGGGCCGGGAATTCAGCTCCTGAAAGAGTAGCCCGGCCATTGCCTGCGCGGCCGGCATCATCAGGGGGGCCATGCCGTTGGCAAAGTCCACCCAGATCGGGTCATTGGGGGCAAGGCTGCCCTCGTCAAACGAGCCGCCTTTGCGCGCTGCATCGCCCAGTCGCTCAAACCTGGCCAGCTGCGTGGGATGCAGCAGGAACTTGAAAGCCAGGCCCATATAGGCTGGTGACCGGCTATCCAGGAAAAAAGCGCTGTCAGCAGTCAAGGCATACCGGCTCTCTGTCTTGGTCAGGAAGCCCATCACCACCAGCACGTCACACAGGATGCGCACACCGCGCTCTGACGCATTGCAGGCCTTGCCGATCTCGCTTGCAGTGCTGCTACCCTTTCCGATCGCCGTGAACAGGTCAAGATCAACCGCCGCCTTCAGCGCAAAAGCACGCTGATAGCCCTGAACGGTGTTAAAGATCTCCATTGGATTGGGTGGTGGGGCCGGTATTGGTTGCGCTGACATCGGTGGAAAAACCTCCGCATCCATTCTAACTGTTTGCCGTCACTTCCAGAGCCGCCGCTCGGGCTTTACAATACTTCCTTGTCTGCACCGAAGTTTTTTCTGAAATATACTGCCTGGCTCGCTGCCCTCAAGACGCTTGGGGCCTGGGGCGTATTTATCATTGCCATTCTGGATTCGGCCGTCTTCGGCCTGCCCATGGACCCGCTGGTGGCCGGATACGTCTATTCCAACCCGCACAAGGCCTGGCTGTATTGCCTTGTCGGAGCCGTGGGTTCAGCACTGGGATGCATCCTGCCTTACGGCCTGGGACGCGCCGGCGGTGAGCTCTTCCTGCTCAAGCGGATTGATGAAGCAAAGTTACAGCGCATTCGCGACCGCTTTGAGCGCCAGGAGTTTCTCGCCCTCATGGTACCGGCCATGCTCCCGCCACCAACACCGTTTAAGCTTTTTGTCTTCGCCGCCGGCGTGTTCGAAATGAAGCCACTGGCATTCCTGCTGGCCGTGATCAGCGGACGCCTGGTGCGCTTCGGCATGCTGTCCGTGCTCACCGTCGTCTTTGGGCCGCAGATCGTCGCCGAGACAAAAACTCTGATCAAGACACATCCATCTGTGCTGGTGCTGATCGGCGTGGGACTCATCCTGGCTGGTTATCTGATCTACCGGCTGCTGCGGCAGCCGGCGAAAGAAATCGCAGAAGAGATTAGGCACGAAGACGAGGCAAGGAAGTAACGAGCTAGTTGCCAAATCCCCGAGATTGAAAACCAAGCTTCGCGCGAATCTGACGATATTTCACGCGGAGCTTACATCGGTGCGAGGCCAGCCTTTAAATTTTGGCAATCTTTGGCAGTATCGGCGATTTTGGCAATTCTTCTTACGCCTCTGCGTTCTTGCCCTCAATGGCGTTCTGTGTCTGTGCCACCAGGGCTCCAATACCAAAGAACACCAGTGAGAACAATACGTCAGAGATGATTCCGTTGCGGAAGAACGGAATGGCTTTGGTGTAGCATAGCAGCAAGCCCGAGAGGTTCTTGGCATAGGCGATGTTGCCGAATGCCCATACGGCAAAGTTGCTGGTCAGGAAAAAGCCAAGTCCCGTACCCAGCCCCGCGCCCAGCACCGTAAGCGGCTTGATTTTGTCGCGCATAAAGAAGCCGATGGCGCAGGGAACCAGGTACCAGCTCCACATCACGATCTGGTCCAGCGTGAAAGGCAGCTGGTAAACGCGAAGGTTCAGATAGATATCGGAGCCCACCAGCAGCGCGGCGGGAATCCAGAATTGGTTGCGCGGCATGCGTGATCCAAAGAACAGAAGTGAAGCTCCCACCAGGCTGAAGCCCAGAGTCGCGAACGTGCCGGTTCCAGCTCCAACTCGTATTAATACCGCGAGAATCACAAATAGATAAGCAAGCATGCGCACCTCAGAATAAGTATTGTGACGGTTGGAAACCATAAACGTCAAGACGGATGCTATTTCCGATTTGGAACTGCTTGTGGCGCGGGCCCGGTCCACATCTCTTCCACCCGCAGCTGCGGATCAAGCACAACATAGCCTGTCAGCGGCGGATTACGATGCTGGGTCACGCTCTCCACAGTTTCAAAACGCAGGTCCTCAAACCCCACCTGATGGCGGCCGCCTTCCAGTGCGTCAACAGACACCAGCGGATACGCCGCCCAATCCAGGTACACACGCCCCAGGCGTGATTTTTTTGCGGCCAGCGTGACCGGCGTCTCTTCCGGCTTAAAGCGCACAATACCTTTGTTCAACGGATCAATCTCGCCGGAGCCGGAATCAACTGGCAGCATGTGAAAAAAATCCTGTGTCTCCACCACGCCATTCCAGGCAAACGGACTTAAAAACCGGGGAAAGGCAGAGGCGCGCAACGGCTCCTGGTTGCGGTACGTGTGCGCGTTCAATGCGTTCACGGCGCGGCGGTGTTCATAGTCGCGCACAAAGATCACCGTGGCCACACAGACCAGGGCAATGATCGCGCCCGCGCGTCCGCGAAACTGGGGCTTGCGTGATCCAATTTCCTCTGTGATGAGCGCCAGCAACCCCGGAAGCACCAGCCCCAGCAGGAGCGCCGCCAGCATAAAGGGATCAAGAATGAAGACAATGTCCCATGAGTACCACCGGGGATTGAAAGGCGCAAAAGGCCGCACACCATAATGGTTGGTGAAGTCCTGAAAAAGATGTATCAGCGCGCCCAGAACAGCGTAGGCATACAGCAGCTTCCAGTTGGGCGGCGCCTTGGGTTCAGAACCACGCAACTCCATCCCGCGCCAACCCATGAAACGATGCACGCCATAAACAATCGCCACCACCAGCACCGCCACAAACGGGGCCCCCACAAAACTGTGGGTAATCCCGCGATGGTGTTGCAGCATGGAGACAGAGCCACCCAGCAAATAGACTGAGTCAACGTCTGGAGCTTCAGCGGCAAGCGCCAGGGTCAGCGTTGCCAGCGCGGTTGTGCGATTCAGGCCGGCGCGGCCCAGGCATGCGCCGGTGAGTATATGTGTGACAGGGTCCAAATAAGGTGGCCTCAAATCCAATCAATCAAATAAGCATTCTAAACATGGCCGTTGCACCCGCCCACTGTATAGCTATCCTTTTGACCGGTCTTTGGGGTCACAATGCGACATATTGTGGAGTTGATTCGCCTGATGAAATAATCAAGCGGTGCGTTTGCATGAGCCCCGATCAACCATCATCAGTGCGTTTGCTTTTGTGCTCCCGCCAGAGCGACTCCGTGCTCTCTCTACAGGATGCCGTTTTTCGTGACTCCGGATACGCCGTGGTGGCCGCTGCATCGAACGCAGAAATTCAGGAGCACATCGAAAATAGTGACTTTGATGTGATTGTCCTGAACCATACTCTCTCCTTCAATGACCGCAAGGCGCTTGCCAGAAAAGCCAAGACGCGCAATCCTGCCACCGGGGTCCTGGTGCTGCACCATAGCGGCTGCCTGGGCAATCCTTATGTCGACCTGGCGGTGGATTCCAGGTCGGGCGTCCAGCCGATGCTGCTGGCGCTGAAGCGGGTCCAAGCCATGCAGCATGCGCGCAGCCACTACCGCAATGAGTTTGAAAGCGAATATACCGCGGTGGTGGACGCCAACCGCAACTACACCTTTGTTACCGATGGTGTCTGCAAGCTCCTGGGCTATGACCGCGCCGTGCTTCTGGATCTGCGCATTGACGATGTTGTGGCCGGCTCCACATCCGTAGCGGCCCCCTTGTTCCAGGAGTTTGTGGCCAAAGGGACGCTAACAGGCAGAATCGCTCTGCGCCACCGGTCAGGGAAACTGGTCACGGTGAACTATTGGTCCAGGGTGGAACCTGATGGATGCATGATCGCGCGCTGGGAGCCCATGGAAGCCGCAACCACTGACTGACCTACTCACTCCATCAGTAGCTTCACCGGCCTGCTCTCAATACTTAATTCCGCGGGCAGCGTGCCCAGCATTTCGCCGTCGGCTTGTGAATGAATGGGTTCCACGCCGGGAAGCGCGGTGCAGCGAAACCACTTCGAGTGGATCTTGTCCACGTCCTGCACCTTCCAATTACGCCCGGTGGCGACGGCGGCAAAGTAAGAAAGAAAACGCCGGACTTTGTTGGTACGAAACAACAGAAGACAGAAATCATTGCGCATAAGGCTTGATCCCAGGTTGACGAAGCGCAGCAGCCCGGGAAATTTTCCCGCACGCACCGCCATCGCCAGCATGGCTTTATCCTGCTTGCGGTTTCCCTGCTCGTCTTCCCACTCCACCTGGAACATGGGATAGCCGCCGTGCAGGGCCATCTTCGCCATTTCCAGAAAGTATGCATTTCGTCCCCAGCGCTCTTTGGCCTTGACCGCCGTGCGGTACATCAGTTCAGCGTCAGAACCCACTCCGGCCGCCACCAGGAAATAACGCTTCTGCGGTCCGTCTTTGCCTTGCGAACAGACCAGACCTGGCCAGAACTCTCGCGGCCGGTAGGTGAGAAGCTTTTGCGCCGCAGCCATGGGATCAGAAGGCAGCCCAAGATCAGAAGCCAGCAGGTTCCCGCTGCCCAGAGGCACCAGGCCAAGCGCCACATCTGCTGAAGTTCGGATAGAAGACGCCCGCATCAGGCCGTTGAGCGCCTCATTGGCGGTACCGTCACCTCCGCAAGCCACCACGGTGTCAAAACCGCCCGCAGCCGCTGCTTCCTGCACCTGCTGCGTAGCACTGCCGGCATGGGTGGTGGCACAGGTCTCCACCTGGACTCCCGCCGCGCGAAAGATCTCCACCACGCGCGCGATGTCCTGCGCGCGCTGCTGGCGTTTGCGACCGGATGCCGGGTTGTAGATGAGGAAAGCTTTGTTCATTATTCTCTGTCGCTGCGCTCCACACCGCTTGGCAGGATTCGCAACCCCTGCAATTCTGTCAGCGCTTGATGCAGCCCGCAGACAATATAATCTGTCCATGCCGTCTGCCGCCAAGGACAAAAGCATTGAGCGCAAGATCGATTCTTTGCGCGAAGAAATCCGCCATCACGAACACCTCTACTACGTACTCGACGCTCCCGAACTGCCCGATGCCGACTTTGACCTCCTGGTGCAGGAGCTCAAGCGTCTGGAGGCGGCCCATCCGGAGCTCATCACGCCTGATTCTCCCACGCAGCGCGTAGGCGGCAAGCCACGCGAGGGCTTCGTCAAGGTGGAGCATTCGCGGCCCATGCTCTCGCTCGACAATGCCTACAACGAGCAGGAGCTGCGTGACTGGGACCGTCGCGTCCGCGAGCTGGCCGGCTCAGACAAGATTGAATATGTTTGTGAGCTGAAGCTTGACGGCATGTCATTGGCCCTCACCTATGAGCAGGGCCATCTGCTGCGCGGCGTCACCCGCGGCGATGGTTCCGTGGGCGAAGACGTGACCTCCAACGTGCGCACCATGCGTTCCGTGCCATTGTCGATTGCCCCAGCGGCGGTAAAGAAGTCCGGTGTGCCTGCGGATTTTGAGGTCCGCGGCGAGGTCATCATGCCGCTGGCCGCTTTTGAGCGCATGAATGAAGACCGTGAAGCGCAAGGGCTTGCCCGATTCGCCAACCCGCGCAACGCCGCTGCCGGGACCATCCGCGTGCTGGAGCCCAACATCGTGGCCGAGCGCCGCCTGGATTTTTATTCCTACTTTCTTCTGGTGAAGGGCAAGTATTATCCGGAAAAACATTCAGATGCCCTGAAGGCCATGCAAGCGCTCGGCTTCAAGGTCAATCCCAATCATCTGATCGCCACCGATATTGACCAGGTGCTCAAATTCATCGCCAAGAGCGAGCAGATGCGCGAAAAGCTCGGCTACGAGATTGACGGAATCGTGGTGAAGGTCAACTCCATGCGCACGCAGGACCGGCTGGGCTTTACCGGAAAAGCGCCGCGCTGGGCCATCGCATACAAATACGCCGCACGCAGCGGCAACACACAAGTTGAAGACATCCTGGTCCAGGTGGGACGAACGGGCAAACTCACTCCCGTGGCCGCGCTGAAGCCAGTCTTTATTGGGGGCACCACTGTGAGCCGCGCCACTCTTCACAATATGGATGAGATCGAACGGCTGGGCGTGAAGATCGGCGACTGGGTCATGGTGGAGCGCGGCGGAGACGTAATTCCCAAGGTCGTAAAGGTGGTCGAAGACAAAGAACACCCGCGCGGCCACAAGACGTTTCACATGCCTGAGCGCTGCCCCGTCTGCCATAGTCACGTCGTGCGGGTGGAAGGCGAAGCCGATCATCGCTGCATCAACGTAAACTGCCCGGCCAAGCTGCGCGAAAGCATTCTCCACTTTGCCGCGCGCTCGGTGATGAACATTGAAGGCATGGGCGAATCGCTGGTGAACCAGCTTGCCGACCGCGGACTGGTCAAGAACATCGCAGACATTTATGAGCTGGACAAAGACAAGCTGCTCACGCTGGAACGCATTGGTGAAAAATCCGCCGAGAACCTGCTCGGCGAGATTGAGCAATCGCGCAAGCTGCCGCTGGAGCGCGTGATCTTTGGCCTGGGGATACGCTTCGTTGGCGAGCGCACAGCAGAGTTTTTGTCAGAACATTTTGGCTCGATGGACGCACTGATGAGCGCATCCGTGGAAGAGCTGGAAGAGGTGAATGAGGTCGGGCCGCGCATCGCCGAGAGCATTCATGAGTTCTTTGCCGAGCCCAGCAACCGCAAGCTGGTGGAGCGTCTGCGTAAATTCCTCAATTTCAAAGGCGTCAAGAAGGTGCGCGGCACAGCTCTGGCCGGCAAGACGTTTGTCCTGACCGGCACGCTGCCGAACTATTCCCGCGACGCAGCAAAAAAGATGATTGAAGACGCTGGCGGAAAGGTCTCCGGTTCCGTCAGTAAGAAGACGGATTATGTTGTTGCCGGCGAAGATGCGGGATCGAAGCTGGACAAGGCGCGGGAGCTAGGCGTGAAGGTGATTGATGAAGAGCAGATGGTGGAGCTGGTAAAGAGTTAGTTTTATATCCCGAACGAAGTGAGGGAGCCCTATTGTAAAAAACACTCTTTACGCAAATACTTAACTCGGACTTTATCATTCATCGTAACGATAGGGATCCCTCGCCATGCTCGGGACTAAAGAAAATACCTTCCTTTCCGCCCGCGACTTTCTTCTCACCCATCGCGACGATTACGCCACCGCTTACGCCGGCTTTCAATGGCCGAAGCTTGAGCGCTTCAACTGGGCGCTGGACTGGTTTGACCAGATTGCCGCCGGCGATCGCCGCAACCAGACAGCGTTGTGGGTGGCCTACGAAGACGGTCGTGAGGACAAGCTGACGTTTGCGGAGCTCTCAGATCGGTCTAATCGCTTCGCTAACTACTACCAGAATCTAGGCGTGCGTCGCGGCGATCGCGTTCTACTCATGCTCGGCAACATTCCTCCGTTGTGGGAGACCATGCTGGCCATGATGAAGCTGGGCGCAGTGATTATTCCCGCCACCACGCTGCTCACGGCGAATGATGTTGCAGACCGTATTGCGCGCGGGCGCGTGCGGCATATTGTCTGTGCGGCCGAGCTGGCGCCGAAGATTGATGCTGCCTGCGGAAACTGTACGCGTATCGCCATCGGCGGCAAAACTCCGGGTTGGCATGAGTATGAGCAAGGCTATGCTTCGCCTGCGACATTTCAGCCTGACGGCGAAACCCGCGCCAGCGATCCCTTGCAGCTCTATTTCACCTCCGGAACCACGGCCAAGCCAAAGCTGGTAATGCATTCGCATACCAGTTATCCGGTTGGCCATCTTTCCACCATGTACTGGATCGGCATCAAGCCCGGCGACATACACTGCAACCTCTCGTCTCCCGGCTGGGCCAAGCATGCGTGGAGCTGCTTCTTTGCGCCGTGGAACGCCGAAGCCACGGTGTTTGTGATCAACCAGTCGCGCTTCAGCGCGCGCGGCCTGCTGGACGCGATTACAGGTTGCGGCGTGACCACGTTCTGCGCGCCGCCCACGGTGTGGCGCATGCTGATCACGGAAAGCCTCGCAGACTGGAAGGTCAAGCTGCGCGAACTGGCCAGCGCGGGTGAGCCGCTGAATCCTGAAGTGATCGAACAGGTGCGCACCGCGTGGGGGCTGACCATACGCGATGGCTACGGCCAGACCGAGACAACGGCGCAGGTCGGTAATCCTCCGGGACAGAAGTTGAAGGTCGGGGCCATGGGACGTCCACTACCCGGCTATCACGTGCGGCTGCTCAACACGGAAAATAAAGACGCTGACGAAGGCGAGCTTTGTCTGCCGCTCAATCCGCCGCCTGCGGCGCTGATGCCCGGCTACCAGGGTGATGATGGCAATCTGATTCCGCTGGAAGGCCCGGTCTATCGCACAGGCGATGTGGTGCAGCGCGACGCCGAAGGTTACCTGACGTTTGTTGGCCGAGCCGATGACGTCTTTAAAGCTTCTGACTACCGCATCAGCCCGTTTGAAGTGGAGAGCGCCTTGATCGAACATGCTGACGTGATTGAGTGCGCCGTGGTGCCCACGCCTGATCCGTTGCGCCATGCGCTG
The DNA here is from genome assembly GCA_020072585.1 of Terriglobia bacterium. GTDB lineage: Bacteria > Acidobacteriota > Terriglobia > Terriglobales > Acidobacteriaceae > Angelobacter. The sequence continues at coordinate 419,836 of JAIQGL010000004.1, forward strand.
GTTAAAGCGTTCGTCACGTTGCGCGTAGGTTGCCCGCCCTCGCGCGAGACTGCGCTCTCCATCTTCCAGCACAGCCGCAAAGTCCTGGCTCCGTATAAGCGTGTGCGGCGGCTGGAGTTTGTGGATCTGCCAAAGACGATTTCCGGGAAGATCCGGCGGGTACAGTTGCGGACGGCGGAGGCGGAGAGAGCCCAGAATGCAAGGCCAAGTGAAGAGTTTAGGGAAGAGGATTTTGGGGAGTTGATTTCTGAAACCCCGAAGCGCTAGCGAGGGGACCCTGCCGCCCCAATTTGTTTAAGAGTCCCGCAAACTCCCTATAGTTGATGAAATGAAAATTGCTTTCTGAAAGCTCATTGCGGCAAAATCTCTTGGGGTTTCGGAAACCTAAACGTGACTGTTTGTCGATATTGTGCGCGAAAAACGCTCTGGTTCAGTGACGTTCACAGTCGCTGCATCGAAAAGGCTCGTCAAGGCTATTCTTTCCTTGTTGCTGAAGTGGCTGCTGCCGTGAGTGCGGACAAGTCGTTTGCTAATGTTCGGCCAACCCTAGAGCGCATCAGCAACGAGCACAAAGTTCTTGCCCCTGAGATGCACGAAGCAATTAAAGAAGGTTGGGCCAACGCCGCCGACCAAATCGGCTTGGCTGGGCCATTGCATGTGGACCGACACGCGATTATCGTACATTTCTATGAAGATGCAGGTATTACGGGGAGGGAAATCGCCAATACAAACGGATTCAAGACTGCAACATTTAGCATGATGCTCTGGCTTGTGATGACAGGCAACCCAATTGCCTCTGAACATCCGCACCCTTTTAACCTAGACAGAGACGAGATTCCTTTGAACTTTTTCGGGAGTGTTGTCTATTACCATAAAGTCGGTATTAGGGCTTATGGAAGGACCAATCCAGGTGCAAGTGTCCAGCTTGGGCATGGCCGTTATTATCCCTTCAGTAATTTTATGACAGAGCGAGCAGATACCGCGATGCTCAAAGAAATTGATTATGGTGGAATGCTTTTTACGACGAATAATGTATATTTTGGCGGGGAATACAAGAGTTTTCGCATTCCGTATGACCGTATTGTTAAACTCAGGCCATATATAGACGGACTGGAAATATCTCGCGATGCCAGTGCGCAATGTGAAGTGTTCAGTGTCGTAAATTTTTGGCCTACCTGCGGCTGGCTTCTATTTAATTTAGCTCACTTCCTTGCTCAACCTGGAGCGAGGGCGCTCTATGGCGAAGAAAGAAAAATCAGTTTTTCCGGGAAAAGTCAGCCACAGGCAACAAATTCTGTGAATTCCAGTCAAGCGAAAAAATGGGATGTCTTCATCTCACACGCGAGTGAAGATAAGGACGAATTAGTTCGGCCATTAGCATCGGCTTTGAAGAATGCCAATATTTCTGTTTGGTATGACGAGTTTTCGTTAAAACTCGGAGACAGCCTGCGAAAGTCCATTGATTTGGGACTCGCTAATTCCCGTTATGGCATTGTCGTGCTCAGCAAGAACTTCTTTGCAAAGCATTGGCCCGCTCAGGAATTAAACGGATTAGCCATTAAAGAAGTGGATGGAAACAAGGTCATTCTGCCGATTTGGCACCGAGTGACATTTGAAGAGGTTCGGGCGTTTTCCCCAATACTGGCGGATAGGATCGCCGAAAATTCCACTGTGGGGCTTGAGAGATTGGTGCAGCGGATTGTTGAAGTCTTGAAGTCGGGGCATGAAAAATTGCCATAGACGGGGCTGCAACATGATTTCTTTTACGTTCGCTCCGAGCGATGCTCAGATGGTTAGCGACAGTTTCTAAAAAGGCGCTCCGCTTCGCTGCGCGCTGGCCTACGGCGTAAGGAATCGTCTTTTTTACTCCTTTACCCGGCACTTATTCCTCAGCGCGCGATGCGCGCCTCGGAAACGTGGCCGGGCTATTACCAGCCGTCCCTGCCGGGACTTTTTTGCGACTCTGAGATTATTTTGAGATTTTCGTTGACAATTTGTTATCTATCTCTATCATTGATTGACAATGATCGCTTATTCGACTCGCGAAGCAGCCGCGAAACTGGGGGTAACACAAGCAACCCTGAGCACGTACATCAAGGCAGGGAAGATACCTCCTCCAACAATTTTGCAGATTGGGCGACGAACGGTGCATTCATGGACGGAAAGCGACATTGAGCAGGTCCGCAAACTCTTGCCGAAAATCGCCAACGGCCGGAAGACCAGGTATCAGAAGTTAAGGGAGAAACAAAAGAAGACTGGAGGAGCACAGGCGATGGCGCCTATGCTCCAGAAGAAGAAAAAGAAGTAAAACCTTAACCTAACGGGCAGCGCCCGGTGCTTGAACACCGAACGCGCCCTAACCAGATCGCCCCGTAGGAGGGCAACATGGCTGTTGTCAACGGTAAATTGTATTTTTCCTGGGTGCAACGTTCCCGCCTGTGCATCCCTGATCCCACCGGCATTTCAGCAAACAGCAATTGGCCAATCGCAATTCGCCAAACCTCCGCGTCTCCGCGCCTCTGCGGCGAGAATGGAGGCCGCCGATGAAGCGCATCACGGCGAGCAAAAGCAAAAAGCCCCGCAAAGTCACTCCGCGCCCCAGGCCGACGCAGACGGCTGACCCACTGCACATGATGGAGCACACGGCCGACGGCGGAAGTTTTATCCAGTTTCCGCAGATCAAGGGTAAAAGGCTGGAAAAGATACAGCTACACACCACTGCGGAATATCACTCGATTGATCTGGATTTTGACGACTGGACAGGGCTCACCCTGAGACTTGGGCCCCGCGTTGCACTGCGCGCTACCTATTTCAACCTGATGAAAGGAAGCAAGACGGTCAAGGAAAAATGCCTGCCGGTTCACCGGGACGGGGGCTAAAGCCAATTCTTTTGTGTTGCTATTTGCGGCAGGGCTGAAGCCCATGCCCTGATACCTATCAGGGGCTAAAGCCGAAGAATAGGCATCGGGTTCTAGGTGTTTTTGGGCTTCAGTAGTCATTTTTTCATTGACAATATAGCGAACATATAACAAAATACTACACCTCGCTCAAGCGAGGGACCCGCCTGTGCGGGAGGGGATCTTTGACAATTAGCAGTCAGCACTAAGTGGTCAGCACTCAGACGAACTAAAAAGCCCAAAAGCGCGACCCTCTGCCGGATCTCTCAGCCGGAATGGGGATCAGTTGGGGAGGTTTTAGATAAGGCTTGTGTTTGCAACCTCAGTGTCTGGGGATCAGTGGGGAGGAATCGCGTAAGTCTTTTAGAAATGGGGATCGGGAGAGGGGGGTAGGGTATCGGGGAATCTCCTCATCCGTGACATCGCACGTGATCGGAAGCAACGCCTTACCGCTGACGAACGCAGATGAAACTTGATCAGACAATGACACAAAACAAAGCCAGCGCGGAGGGCAAATCGTGGAGCACACGAGTTATTCCCGATTCGGAACAGCGTTGGCGCAAATGAAGATCGGGAAGGCAAACACAGATCGGGGTGCCCCGAAATCAGAACTTCGACTTGATTCTCTTGTACGTCGTTTGCAAGTCTTCCGGCAGCACACGCGTTTCGCCCACGGAGGTCATGAAATTTACGTCGGCAAACCAGCGCGGCAAAAGATGCATGTGAATATGGTCGGCCACGCCGGCGCCGGCCGCCTTGCCCAGGTTCATTCCCAAATTGATACCGTCAGGGCGATAAAGTTCGCGCATCACGCCTTCCAGCCGTTGGGAAAGAGCGATCATTTCTTCCGCGGCGGGCGTGGAAAGTTTCTGCAACTGGTCAACGTGCTCATACGGCACCACCATGGTGTGGCCGGAGGTGTAAGGATAGGCGTTCAGGACCACGAAGCAGTGCTTGGCGCGATGAACGATGAATACTTCTTCATCGTTTTTTGCCTGCACAAGGCCGCAAAACAGGCAGTTGCCCGGGTGATTGGCGGCGGTTACATAGGCATAGCGCCAGGGGGTAAAGAGGAAGTCCATTGGCCTTAAAAAAGATATCAGACGGAAGACAAGTTTTACGCGGTTTTACGCAATTTTAACGGCCCCAAACGTTTGACAGTGCCGTGGGCGGTTGCTATAGTCGAAGGAGTCTTATGGCCCTTTCAGGACTGCCGTAAGATCCGGCCGCTGGTTTCCGAGTCTTCCGAATAATTTATACGGAAGCAAATCTGCCAGTGGGACTCGGGGTCCCGAGTCCGCCTTCAGCACTACTGCCTCTCTTGAGTGAGTTCCAGCCGTGTTTTAGGTCCGTTGGCAATATAGGAATGTTGGTCGAGCACACAGCCCGCAACGAAAATGTTTCGTCAGAAGCTGAATCCAACAGCTCAACCGATTCCGCACAGTCCTACGAAAACTCAACCACTATGTCCGGGAATCAATCTCAAACTCAATCTCCTGAGCAGCCCATCGCGGGCGTGACTCATAAAGAAGAAACGCATATGGACGATTTCGCAGCCGCTCTTGAATCGTACACCTTGGAAACCGAGCCGGCGCCCAGTGAAGACAATGTCTTCAAAGGCACCGTCATCAAGATCACCGCAACGCATGTTGTCGTCGACATCGGCTTCAAGTCAGAGGGCCTTGTGCCCATTGCTGAAGTCACCGATGCTCATGGCAACGTGAAGTTCCAGCCGGGCCAGGAAATTGAAGTGATGGTCCAGCGCGGTGAGAATGAAGAAGGCTCCGTTCTGCTTTCGCATGAACGGGCTGAGCGCGTACGGGTGTGGGAGAACATTGAGAAGGCATATCACTCCAAGGAAGCCATAAAAGGCACCGTGGTGGAGCGGGTGAAAGGCGGGGTCTCCGTAGACATCGGCGTAAAAGCGTTTATGCCAGGATCGCAGGTGGATATCCACCCGGTGCGCAACCTGGAAACGCTGAAAGGCCACGAGATTGACGTTCGGGTCATCAAGCTCAACAAAAAGCGCGGCAACATAGTCGTCTCGCGCAAGGCGATCATGGATGAAGAAATCGCCTCCAAACGCGGCAAGACCCTGGAACATCTGGAAGAAAACGCCATCATGACCGGCACGGTCAAGAACCTTACCGATTACGGCGCTTTCGTGGATCTGGGCGGCATTGACGGCCTGCTCCACATCACGGACATGTCCTGGGGGCGGCTCACGCACCCGCGCGACCTGGTCCATGTGGGCGACCAGATCCAGGTTAAAGTCCTGAAGTTCGATCCGGAAAAGCTGCGCGTTTCACTCGGCTTCAAACAGCTCACGCCTGATCCCTGGCTTGACGCTGCGGAACGCTATCCGATTGGCGCCCGCGTAAAAGGCCGCATCCTGAGCGTGACTGACTACGGCGCTTTCGTGGAGCTGGAGCAGGGCATTGAAGGTCTGGTCCATGTGAGCGAGATGTCATGGTCCAAGCGGATGAAACATCCTTCCAAGCTGGTAAACGTTGGCGATGAGATTGAATGCGTTGTGCTGAACGTGAATTCCAACGAACGCCGCATCTCTCTGGGCCTCAAACAGCTTGAATCGAACCCCTGGGAACGGCTGCATGAGAAGTATCCCATTGGCTCAACCGTGGAAGGCCGTGTTCGCAACCTGACCGACTTCGGCGCATTTATCGAAATTGAAGATGGCATTGACGGGCTGGTCCACGTAAGCAACTTGAGCTGGACCAAGCGCGTGAAACATCCTTCTGAAGTACTGAAAAAAGGCGAGAAGGTAAAAGCCATTGTGCTGGGCATTGAGCCGGAACAGCGGCGCTTGTCACTCGGCGTGAAACAGCTTCAGCCGGATGCCTGGGAGAGCTTCTTCCAGACGCATCGGATTGGCGATGTTGTCCACGGCAAGGTGCTTCGGTTGGCGCAGTTCGGCGCATTTGTTGAAATCGCGGAAGGCGTGGAAGGCCTGTGCCACAATTCTGAAGCCACAGACTCAACTGGCTCCGGAGTAAAGCTGGAATCCGGCCAGGAGCACGACTTCAAAATTATCAAGATGAACGCCGAGGAAAAGAAAGTTGGCCTGAGTCTGCGTGCTGTTGGTGAAGAAGCCAGCCGCGCCGATGTGGAAGCGTATAAACATCCCGCTTCCAGCGCCAGCGCCACCACTACCCTGGGTGACATCATCAACTGGAAGCGTGCGGGCAACGATCAGGATTAATTTCCTTGAAAGAGCTCTGCTAAAAACATAAAGGTCGTCCCAAATTGGGACGGCCTTCTTTACTTCCTGCAAAAAACTGTTTTCGTAAAAAAATTATTTGCCGTGAATTTTCAGGGTAATGTTGGCTTGTTTACGGCTGTCAAACCCGCTCAGCGTTTTGGTATCGCTCCGCGCTCCTTCGCGCTCGGCATACACTTCGTAATCCACGTTCGCGGCCAGACCGGGAAAGCGATAGCTGCCGTCTGCCTCGCTGATGTAGGTCTTGATCGCCAGAGTCTTGGTGTTCTTGAGGTAGACAATCGCCTTTTGCAGCGGCTCACTCTGGCCATTCAATACATGCCCTGTCAGCGTGCGCGACTCGCCCTGGAAGCCCCTCTGTGCGCTTTCCGCAGCCTTGGCAGCCGGAATGGCGCAAAGAGCGCCCAAGGCCATCATGATTGCGGCCACGGCGATAAACTTCTTCATCACGCCACCTCCTGCCTGGATTTTGATTGAGCTACTCAGTTAGATGCACGCTGATGTCAAGCCGCTCCTCGTTTTCCACGTGGATCTTGGTTTCACCCTTAAGTCTTTTTGCTTTAGATATTTGCGGCTTGCCATCCGGGCCGGCGGGGGCGAATTGCGCCTCCCCGTGGACCAGGTAGTCGCTAGGGCCGGGAGGCACGCGTTGAGCGAACTCACCGCGATGGTCTGACATCAATTCCCAGCTCGGATGTTTTTTGGTCTGCGACCGGATCGTGATCTTTACACCGTACAGAGGCCGGTCGTCTGGTCCGTAGGCGGTGCCAAAGATCAGAGCATACGGCTTTTCCGCTTTGTTCTTGCCCTTTTTTTCAGCCGCTTTCGGCTGATCCGCTGCCTGGGGTTTCTCAACCTGAGGTTGCGGTGCCTGCTGCTCGGCTGCTTGCGGCTGCGCTAGAGCAGACAGCGCCATGACCGCAACGCACGCAGCCATGCTCCGCTTCCAGGGCCGGTTAGTAATCACTGTCTTCTTCTTCCTCGTCATCATCGTCGTCTTCGTCATCCTCGTCCAGCTCGTCCACCGGGTTCAATTCCAGAGGATGTTTCGTGATGACTTCAAAATCCGAACCGCATTCCGGGCATGAAACAATGTCGCCCTCATCCAGCTCTTCCTCGTCCAAATCGAGGTCGGTATCACATTCCGGGCAAATCGGCATTTCTTTTCCTCCTACGGGGTTCACAAAGGTGGCCAGAGCCACGTGATTATATTTAGAATCTCTGGGGATTATTCGTCAAGTTTTCGAAATTGAGGGACTGAATGTTACTCCTGCGCTGCTGCCTTAAAATGGCCTTGATTGTATCGATTGCGCTTCTGATGCTCACCGCGCCCTGCGCCGTTGCCCAGAAGCATCCGCCAAAAACCCGCAGTTCAGCCGCTTCAACGCCAAAAAGGGCCAAACGCGAACGCGACTCGGCAATCACTCAAATCATCAAAGACGTGTCGCCTCAGCATATCCAGCAGACCATTGAAAAGCTGGTCAGCTTTGGTACCCGCCACACGCTCTCGGTCAATAATCCTGACGCATCCACTTCCGCTCAGGGTATTGTAGCGGCCCGTAACTGGATCAAGTCTGAATTTGAGCGTATCTCATCAGAATGCAATGGGTGTCTGGAAGTCAAGACTGATACGTTTATGGAACAGCCCAAGAACCGTATACCAGCGGCTACGGAAATCCAGAACGTCTATGCGATTCTAAAGGGAACTGACCCCGCCCAGGCCAAACGCATTTACCTGGTTACAGGTCATTACGATTCGCGCAACTCTGATGCGCAGAATTCCACCGCCCCCGCGCCCGGCGCCAATGATGACGGCAGCGGCACTACCGTATCATTGGAATGCGCGCGCGTGCTCAGCAAGCATCGTTTTCCCGCAACGATTATTTTTCTCACCGTGGCTGGCGAAGAGCAGGGCCTGAACGGAAGCACCCATTTTGCCAAGATGGCCAAAGAACAAGGCTGGCAGCTTGAGGGCGTGCTCAACAATGATATCGTCGGCGGCAACCGCACTCCCGGTGATGCCGCGCAAAATAACAACTGGGTGCGTGTCTTTTCAGAAGGGATTCCTGCCGCCGCGACTGAGGCGGAGCTTCGTCGCATACGCTCCGTGGGTGGTGAAAATGATTCGCCCTCACGCGAGTTGGCCCGCTACATCAGCTCCGTGGGGGATACTTATGATTTTGGAGCGTTTAGCCCCAAGCTGATCTTCCGTCGTGACCGCTACCTTCGCGGCGGCGACCATAGCGCTTTCAATGATTCAGGCTTTGCCGCTGTGCGCTTTACCGAATATCGCGAAGACTACAACCACCAGCACCAGAACGTGCGGACGGAAAACGGTATTGAATATGGAGACTTGCCGAAGTTTGTGGACTTTGAATATGTCGCGAACGTGGCCCGGCTGAATGCGGCGACTCTGGCTTCTTTGGCTTCGTCTCCCGCGCCCCCGACAGGTGTTCACTTGCTGACCAAGCAACTGGAAAATGATTCCAAAATCGAATGGAAGCCGGCGCCAGGAGCAACTGGGTACGAAGTACTATGGCGCAAAACCACTGACGCCGATTTCCCGGAAGAAGACTCTCTTCAAACCGCTGAAACAAAGGTCGATCTGCCCGATTCTAAAGACAACGTGATTTTTGGAGTACGATCAATAGATGCTAAAGGCCACAGAAGTCTGATCGTGATTCCTGAGCCGGAAAGATAAGTATGGCGAGGTCAGTAACTCTATCCTTCCCGCCGTTTACGCGGTCGATTAAGACTTTAATCGCGATCAACGCGGGCATTTATCTCTTTGGTCTGGTTCTGGTTGCCGTTGGACAGGGAAATCTGGCCAACATCATTCTGAGCCCCCTTGCGCTCAGGGCCACCAATGTTGTGCACGGGCATATTTACCAGTTGCTGACCTACGGGTTTCTTCACGCCGGCTTCTTTCATCTATTTTTCAACATGCTCATGCTGTGGATGTTCGGATCCATGTTGGAAGTTTCGTGGGGCAGCCGGCGGTTTCTGGAATTCTTCCTTTTTGGCGTGGTTGGGGCTGGGTTAGGCACGGTTGCCTTGGCTTACACCGTGGGCTCCATTATTCATCTCTCGCCATCCATTCCCACGGTTGGCGCGTCAGGCGGGATCTATGCAATTTTCATGGCCGCCGCCATGCTGTTTGGCGATCAGGAAGTTTTCATGTTCCCGTTTCCGTTCGCCATCCGTCTGAAGTACCTGGTGGGAATCCTCGCTTTTATTGCGCTTGTAGGCGCACTAGGGGACAGAGGAGATACAGCCAACGTCGCTCATCTCAGCGGCTTGCTGTTCGGCTACCTTTACGTTAAGTTTGTACCTGCCCGCGGGTTATTGTTTTCATTCTCAGAGGCGTCGTATGGATTCACCAACCGTTACCATCGCTGGAAACGCCGTCGAGCAGGAAAAAAATTCCAGGTCTATATGCGCAAGCATAACCAGGACTCTTCAGATTACTTTGATGAGCACGGAAACTTCCGTCCGCCCGAAGATAAGGACAAGAAAAACGGTGGCAGCACGGGTGGATGGGTGAATTAAATCTTTTCTGAAATCCCGAATGCCGCGCAGCGGCAGAGGGAACTCTATTGCTAAGACAACCTCAAGGACCTAACAACAGCGAAAGCTTCTGACAATAGGGGCCTCTCGCTGCGCTCGAGGTTTCAGAAAACTCTACCGCTTTCTTCTCTCCAGCGGACTCACCGGTTTCTGTCGCGGCCCTTTACGGCGCTCCTCGCGCCCAGGCGCAGCATGTTCGCCCGTACCCACCACATGCAGCCGTAGAAAGTTGGTTGAGCCGCTGCTGCTGCGGGTTCCCGCCACCACGGCAATTACGTCCCCGGGCTGCGCGGCATGCAATTGCAGCAGATACGTTTCCGCATTCATCACCATATCTTCCGCATTGGGCGTCATCTCGCAGGAGAGTGGTGAAACGCCCCACATCAAATTGAGTCGCGCACTAACTGCTGAGCTCGCCGCAAAAGCATAGACCGGCGACTTGGGCCGGTATTTGGAAATCAGCCGCGCCGTCGTCCCAGTCTCTGTGTAGACGGCAATGGCTTTCATCTCCAGGTCCTGCGCAGCGTGCGCCACCGATTCGCAAATCGTCTCTGAGATAGAGAGATGCCGGCGCTGGCGGCGTCGCGGCATTGGCTCTTCTTTGGCCGATTCCGCCTCAAGCACAATCTTCGCCATGATCGCCACGGCTTCACGCGGATATTTGCCGCTGGCTGTCTCCGCGGAAAGCATCACCGCATCCGTGCCATCAAGAATCGCATTGGCCACGTCACTGGCCTCGGCGCGCGTGGGACGAGGATTTTCAATCATCGATTCCAGCATCTGCGTGGCCGTAATCACGGGCTTACGCCAGTCCGCCGCGCGACGGATCACATGCTTCTGGATGATCGGCACTTTTTCCGGTGGCATCTCCACGCCCAGATCGCCGCGCGCCACCATCACGCCATCAGCAACGTCAAGAATCTCTTCCAGGTTCGTCGGATCAATGGCCTGCGGCTTCTCCAGCTTGGCAATCACCCATGCGTCAGAGTTGTGCAGACGCACCAGCCGTTTCACCAGTCGCACATCATCCGCCGTGCGAATAAACGAGACAGCCACCATATCCACTCCATGCTTTAGGCCGAATTCCAGGTCTTTTTCATCTTTCTCCGTCAACGACGGTACGCTGACAACGGCCCCGGGCAGATTAATGCCCTTGTGCTCACCCAGAAGACCGCCGTTGATTACCTCGCACTCCACATCGTCTCCACGGACAGCAACCACGCGGAGCTCAATCAGTCCGTCAGAGAGCAGAATGCGCGAACCAGGCTCAACCTCTTTGGCCAGCGTCTTGAAAGTGGTGGAAAGAAGCGTGGCCGTGCCGGCAATATCACGCGGGGTAATGGCCAGGCGTGTTCCCGTCTTGATAGAAATCGGCGTCCGGTACTTGAGCCTACCTGTACGGATCTTGGGCCCTTGAAGATCTTGCAGAATACAGATCGAGCGGCCTTCTTTTTCCGCAACCCGGCGCAAGCGGTCGATCACTCGCGCGTGCTCTTCATGTATGCCGTGGGAGAAATTGAGCCTGGCCACATCCATACCCAGGCGCATCAGGTCGCGCAGCACTGCTTCAGATCCGCTGGCCGGTCCAATCGTGCACACGATTTTTGCTTTGCGCGCACTGGTTGCAGCGCTCATCTCCACACCCTTTGCTCCATTGGTCACTTGCTCATACCCTTCTTTTCCATGCCGCCGTCTTCAGCCGTTTTTGGATACCATTGCGCATTCAACTCCGCTCCCAGCAGGACAATCACTGAAACAATGTACAGCCACACCAGCAGGGCGATGGCCGCGCTCAACGATCCATAGACCACTGTATAAGTAGCATAGACCCTTACATACCAGCCAAACAGCATGGTGGCGGGAAACCAGAGCACGGCCGCGAAAACCGCACCGGGCAGCACACGCCGCCATGATTGCGTTTTAGGCAGTCCGTGGTGATACATCAGGGCCATCAGCGCAATTGCTGTAAACAGGGCAATGCCCCAGCGGACGCCATCCCATACCAGCAAGATGAGAGGCTTAAAGAGGTGCATGGTTCCGCTTTGCACCCAATTCTCCACTTCACTTCCGAAGGCCACCAGGATGGTGGCAAACCCCAGCGGAACCAGCGCCAGCAATACCAGATACAACGCAATCGCGCGCTCATACCAGAAACTCCAGGTATTGGCCATGCCATAGGCTTTGCGGAAGCCATCCATCCAGGAGATCATCACCCCGGACGCCGCCAGTAACGTGACAATGGAAGCAGAGTAGATAATGCGCGTGGCATGGTGTTGCTTGGTCTGAAAAAACGAGAGTGCCACTGACCTTGCGCCCGGCGGCAGCACCCAGCCCACCGCCGCTGAGATCTGTTGCAGAAAACCTTCCGTGTTGTGCGAGGCCTCCAGCACTGACGTGATGATCAGAAATGCCGGAAACAGCGTAAGGATGGAGGAGTATGCTGCGCCTTTCGCTACCGAGAATTGCCCGTGTTGGAAGGCCTGCCAGAAGGCCCGACGAAGCCGCGTAAAGTGCATTAAGTGAATAGGTTAAAGGGGTTTAAGAAGCTAAGCAACAGGAAGTGGAGAAACAGAGCCAAAGTCCACCCGAAAAACGGCGGAGACAGGGCCGCCAAACACCCTCAACAAGACCGACATCATATCCCGCATGGAAAATGCCAGCCTTCCCCTGGACTGGATAAGCAAGAGCCAAATCCGGACGGGATAAGGCGCCCGGAGTACAAAAGTGGAAGAGAAGCCTCTGGACCCGGCGCTGTTTGAGCTGCCGCTGGGCTTTACGCAGGCGGCGGCCAACTGGCACAACGACCAACCCTGAGGCTACCCAAGCCGCGAATGTTAGCGGCTGGAGTGCTCCCCTACCGGGCCAGGCTTCGGGCATAAGACAATACGAGGTTCATGCGGCTTTAACGCGGTATTCGGCCGCTAACGCCATGCATTGTTTGTCCAGTGCGGATGAAACTCAACAAGAAAATAGATGATTTTCCTTTCGAGGTGCCTGCCACATTGATTGCAGAAGAAACTTGCTTCCTGCTCCTCAAGCCGGGAGGCACAACAGGGGCAGAACCATAATCCTCCGAATCTAAATGACCGGTTTGAAACCGAGAGAACGGCGTTTCTGCCTTTTTCCTCATACTCGCGCAACCGTCTTGCAAGATCTATCGACGTGGGCATTCGACCCTTGACGCAGGTGAAGATCTCGCCATCTTCCGCCATCTGCTCTCCACATTTTGGGCAGTACATTCCTCTTCAGCCTTTGCACCATTGTAGACAAAATCAACGGCGGGCTGTATTTTTCCCACCCGCCTTGGTTTATTGATTAGTAAATGATTGTTTACTCAGAATTCATTTGGCAGAAAAAACCGGGCCAGCTTTCGCTGGCCCGGATCAATTCCGCTCAATGCAATTGTTTACTCGGCAGCCATCTCTTCGGCTTCGCCTTCCTGGCGCAGAAGTTCCAGCGCACGCTCGGCTTCCGCGTAGGCCTGGGAGACTTCCTCCTGCACCTTGGCGGCTGCTTGCTCGAGTTCTGGGGCCAGCTTCACGTTGCGATAGTGGTCCATACCCGTTCCGGCTGGGATCAGGCGGCCCACGATCACGTTTTCCTTGAGGCCGCGCAGGTGGTCTACAGCGCCCTGGATTGAGGCTTCTGTGAGTACCCTGGTCGTCTCCTGGAATGACGCCGCGGAGATGAATGACTCCGTTGAGAGTGAGGCCTTGGTGATTCCGAGCAACAGCGGACGGCCCGTTGCCGGACGGCCACCGTTGGCGATCACGCGCTGGTTCTCTTCCGTGAAGCGGAACTTATCAATCTGCTGTTCCAGCAGGAAGGCCGTGTCACCCACGTCTTCCACCTTCACCCAGCGCATCATCTGGCGGACAATCACTTCAATGTGCTTATCACTGATGGTTACGCCCTGCAGACGATAGACTTCCTGGATTTCGTTCACCAGGTAAGCCTGCAGCTCTTTTTCACCAAGGACCGCAAGGATGTCATGCGGGTTCAGCGGCCCATCCATCAGCGGTTCACCCGCCCGGACGCGCTCGCCTTCCTGCACGTTGATGTGGACGCCCTTGGGCACCGAGTATTCCTTCTCCGTGCCGTTATCGGCCACCACGTAGATTTTGCGTTGGCCTTTTGAAACCTCGCCGAACTTCACCACGCCATCAATTTCGCTGATGATAGCGGTTTCACGCGGCTTGCGGGCCTCAAACAGCTCGACCACGCGCGGCAGACCACCGGTGATGTCCTTGGTCTTGGTGGTTTCACGCGGGATCTTGGCCAGCACATCACCCGGATGAACTTCATCTCCGTCCTGCACCATCAAGTGCGCGCGTGACGGCATGAGGTAACGCCGGGTTGCTTTGGCCTTGATCACGATTGCCGGCTGGCGCTTCTCGTCTGGTGACTCGCCCACCACATGGCGGGAGAGACCGGTGACTTCGTCCACTTCTTCATGGAGCGTAACGCCTTCCTGCAAGTCTTTGAACTGCACGGTACCGCCCACCTCGGTGAGGATAGCGAAGGTGTATGGGTCCCACTCGCCCATTACCTGACCCACGGAAACCTGCTGTCCATCCTGGACTTTGAGCCTTGCGCCGTAAACCACCGAGTAGCGCTCCTTTTCGCGGCCCTTTTCATCCACCACGGCGATCGACATTGCACGATTCATTACCACCAAATCACCAGACTTCGCTTTAACAGTCTGAGGATTGATGAAACGCACCATACCGTTGGTGCGGGCTTCCAGTCGTGACTGCTCAGACACGCGGGATGCCGTACCGCCGATGTGGAAGGTACGCATCGTCAGCTGCGTGCCCGGTTCGCCGATGGACTGCGCTGCGATCACGCCCGTCGCTTCGCCCAGCTCCACCATGCGGCCGGAAGCCAGATTGCGTCCGTAGCAGGCGATGCAGACGCCGCGCTTGGACTCGCAGGTCAACACGGAGCGGATCTTCACCCGCTCGATGCCGGCAGCCTGGATCGCGCTGGCCAGCTCTTCTGTGATGTCCTGGTTCACGTCCACGATCACGTTGCCTTCGTAGTCCTTGATTTTTTCCAGCGAGACGCGGCCCACAATGCGGTCGCGCAACGGCTCAATGATGTCGCCGGCCTCCACAATGGAACCCACGTAGATGCCATCCACCGTTCCGCAATCCTGCTCGCTGATGATTACGTCCTGCGCCACGTCCACCAGGCGGCGGGTCAGATAGCCTGAATCGGCGGTCTTGAGCGCCGTGTCAGCCAGTCCTTTACGCGCGCCGTGCGTGGAGATGAAGTATTGCAGCACGGTCAGCCCTTCACGGAAGTTCGCCGTGATGGGCGTCTCAATAATTTCGCCTGATGGCTTGGCCATCAGTCCGCGCATGCCGGAGAGCTGGCGAATCTGCTGTTTTGATCCGCGAGCGCCGGAGTCAGCCATGACGTAAATCGGGTTCAACTGGCCGACCTTGTCCAGCTCCTGCATGTTATTGAACATTTCGTCGGCGACTTTTTCCGTCACGTTCGACCAGATTTCAATCACCTTGTTATAGCGTTCGCCGTTAGTGATGGCGCCATCCAGGTATTGTTGCTGCACGGCGATGACCTGCTTTTCTGCGTCCTTCACCAGTCCCTTTTTGTGCTCAGGGATGACCATGTCATCAATGCCGATGGAGAGACCGGCCCGCGTCGCATAACGGAAGCCCGTCTCTTTTACTTCATCCAGCATCTTGACCGTGATTTCCAGGCCGAAGCGCAGGTAGGTATAGTTCACCAGCTGCCCAATGCCTTTTTTCTTGAGCAGGCCATTGATGAATGGCATGCCTTCAGGCAGATGGTCATTGAGAATCGTGCGGCCCACGGTGGTGTTGATGAACTGGCGTTCAAAGTTCACCGGCTCCGTGTGCACAATGTCCTGATCGTCATAGGCCTGGGTCAGGTCGATGACTTCGCCGCTATAGCGCAGGCGGATCGGAGTCAGCGTCTCCACTTCTCCGGCTTCCAGCGCCAGCAACACATCTTCAGTGTTGGCAAAAGCGCGGCCTTCGCCCTTGGCGCCCGGCTTGCCTTTGGTCAGATAGTAAAGACCAAGCACCATGTCCTGTGTAGGCACGGTGATGGGCTGGCCTGATGCCGGCGAGAGAATGTTGTGTGAAGACAACATCAGCACGCTGGCTTCGACCTGCGCCTCCGGTGAGAGCGGAATATGGACCGCCATCTGATCGCCGTCAAAGTCGGCGTTAAACGCCGTGCAGACGAGCGGGTGGATCTTGATGGCCTTGCCTTCCACCAGCACCGGTTCAAATGCCTGAATGCCAAGACGGTGCAGCGTTGGGGCGCGGTTCAGGAGCACTGGATGGTCTTTGATGACCTCTTCCAGGATGTCCCATACGATCGGCTCCTGCTGTTCCACCATTTCCTTGGCTTGCTTGATGGTGGTGCAGTGGCCTGTCTGCTCCAGACGGTGATAAATAAATGGCTTGAATAGCTCAAGCGCCATCTTCTTCGGCAAGCCGCACTGGTGCAGCTTGAGTTCCGGACCTACGACGATCACCGAGCGGCCCGAATAATCCACGCGTTTACCCAGAAGGTTCTGACGGAAGCGTCCCTGCTTGCCTTTCAGCGTGTCAGAGAGCGACTTCAGCGGGCGATTGTTGGCGCCACGCAGCACGCGGCCGCGGCGTCCATTATCAAACAGTGCGTCCACTGACTCCTGCAGCATGCGCTTTTCATTGCGCACGATCACTTCAGGAGCGTGCAGGTCCATCAGCTTCTTCAAGCGGTTGTTGCGGTTGATCACGCGACGATAAAGGTCGTTCAAATCAGAGGTGGCAAAGCGTCCGCCATCCAATGGAACCAGGGGACGCAGCTCCGGTGGAATTACCGGGATCACGTCCAGGATCATCCATTGCGGTTTGTTGCCGCTCTTGCGAAAAGCCTCAACCACTTTCAGCCGCTTGGCATACTTCAGCCGTTTCTGCAGAGAAGTTTCATGCTTCATCTTCTCGCGCAGTTCAACTGACAACTCTTCCACTTCCACGCGCTTCAGGATTTCCTTGATGGCCTCAGCACCCATCATGGCTTTAAAGCCGGTGGCACGGTACTGCTGATCAAGCTCGCGGAAGCGCGTTTCTTCCTTGATGACTTCGCGCTCTTTTACCGGCGCTTCGCCGGCATCCACCACGACGTAGGATTCAAAGTACAGAACTGATTCCAGGTCGCGGAGAGAAATATCCAGCAGGTGGCCGATACGCGAAGGCAGACCTTTAAAGAACCATACGTGCGAGCACGGCGACGCCAGTTCAATATGGCCCAGGCGCTCACGGCGGACTTTGGACAGTGTGACTTCAACGCCGCACTTGTCGCAGATCACGCCGCGGTGCTTCATGCGTTTGTATTTGCCGCACAGGCATTCCCAGTCCGTTACCGGACCGAAGATGCGGGCGCAGAACAGACCGTCGCGCTCCGGTTTGAAGGTGCGGTAATTAATGGTTTCCGGTTTGGTCACTTCGCCGTGAGACCAGCTGCGGATCTTCTCCGGTGAGGCCAGGCTGATTCGGATGGAATCGAAATCGGTAATCGTGTTGCCCAGATCAAATGGACTTGAACGGTACAAGGTGTCCTCCTGCGGCCCTTACGCCAACCGCTTGCGGCTCCCGAATGTTGCTCATCTCTTGCTCTTGCTCTCAACCCCAGCCGGAAGCAGTCCGGAGTTGAGACGCGCCTGAATGAAAGAAGAAGTGGGCGCTGGGCCCACGCCCTCAATTAGTCAGCCGCCACGGCAGTTTGCTTCTTGCCGCCTTCAGTCTTGATCAGTTCCACATCCAGGCAGAGCGACTGCAATTCGCGAATCAGCACGTTGAATGACTCAGGCACGCCCGGTTCAATGGCGGCTTCGCCTTTCACAATGGCCTCATAAATCTTGGTGCGGCCAAAAACGTCGTCTGACTTCGCGGTCAGCAGCTCCTGCAGGATGTAAGCTGCGCCATATGCCTCAAGCGCCCAGACTTCCATTTCTCCAAAGCGCTGTCCGCCGAACTGCGCCTTGCCGCCCAGCGGTTGCTGGGTGATCAGCGAGTACGGCCCAATGGAGCGGGCGTGGATCTTGTCGTCAACCAGGTGGGAGAGCTTCAGCATGTAGATATAGCCCACCGTAACCGGCTGTTCGAATTTGTCGCCAGTCATGCCGTCATAAAGGTCCGTCTTGCCCGATTCAGGCAGGCCGGCTTCACGCAGCATGGACTTGATTTCAACTTCACGTGAACCGTCAAACACCGGCGAAGCAAAGAACACGCCTTTCGTCAGCGTTTTGGCCACGTGCATGAGCTCGTCATCTTCCAGGGCAGTGATCTTGTCTCCAAACGGAGTGTCCTTGAAAATGCTCTTGAGTTCGCGGCGAATTACCTCTTCGCGCGAGTTCTCTTTGAGAAATTCAGCAATGCGCTCGCCCAGTTGATGACCGGCCCAGCCCAGGTGTGTTTCCAGGATCTGGCCCACGTTCATACGGCTGGGTACGCCGAGCGGGTTGAGCACGATTTCCACCGGAGTGCCGTCTGCGAGATACGGCATATCTTCTTCCGGCAGAATGCGGGCAATCACGCCTTTGTTGCCGTGACGGCCTGCCATCTTGTCACCCACGCTGAGCTTGCGCTTCATGGCGACGTAGCACTTCACCAGCTTGATTACGCCGGGAGGCAGCTCGTCACCCTTTTGCAGCTTGCCGATCTTCTCGTTCGTGATCTTGCGCAGCACGTCAATCTGCCGCGAAGTCATCTCTTCGATTTCGTCAATCTGCTCGTTCACGCGCGGGTCCTTGTCAGCGTACTTGATACGCTTCAGGTTGCGCGTGGAGATGCGCTCGATCGTCTCGCGGTCCAGAATGCCGCCCTTGGTGAGCAGGCGTTTGTTGGTGCGCTCGTCATGCAGGTCAGCCTGGACTTCCTTGTTCCCCAGAATGGCTTCAAGGCGCTTCAAACGCTCGTCCGTAAGGATTCGGATTTCGTCAGCCAGGTTCTTCTCCAGCCGCTCAATCTGCGAGGCTTCAATGGCCTTGGCGCGCTCGTCTTTCTCCTGCCCTTTGCGGGAGAAGATCTTCACGTCAACAATCGTGCCTTCGATTCCCGGCGGGCAGGTGAGGGAAGCATCACGCACGTCGCCGGCTTTTTCACCGAAGATCGCGCGCAGCAGCTTCTCTTCCGGCGTGAGCTGGGTCTCGCCTTTCGGTGTTACCTTGCCCACGATGATGTCGCCCTGCTTTACCGTGGCGCCAATGCGGATCACACCGCTTTCATCCAGATCACGCAGAGCGGATTCGCTCACGTTCGGAATGTCGCGGGTAATTTCCTCAGGACCAAGCTTTGTGTCACGCGCCTCGATCTCAAACTCTTCAATGTGAACCGAGGTGTAGTAATCCTCTTTCACCATCTTCTCTGAGACCAGGATCGCGTCCTCAAAGTTGTAACCGCGCCAGGGCATGAAAGCCACCAGCACGTTGCGTCCCAGGGCCAGTTCGCCCTTGTCCGTGCAAGGCCCGTCAGCGATGACCTGGCCTTTAATGACCCGGTCACCCTTCTTGACCACCGGCTTCTGGTTGATACAGGTGTTCTGGTTGGAGCGCTTGAATTTCGTGAGCTGGTAGATGTCACTGCCGACTTCGCGTGAAAGCTGGGTCGGATGGTGTTCACCTTCCACGCGCACAATAATGCGCTCGGAATCCACCGAATCGATAATTCCGTTGCGGCGTGCCAGCACAACCGCGCCGGAGTCGCGCGCCGTTACGCCTTCCATGCCGGTTCCAACCAGCGGAGCGGCAGCGCGAAGCAGCGGCACTGACTGGCGTTGCATGTTGGCGCCCATCAGCGCGCGGTTCGCATCGTCATGCTCCAGGAAGGGCACGAGTGACGCGGCGACGGAAACGAGCTGCTTGGGGCTAACGTCAACGTAGTCGACCTCATCCCGCGGGACGAGCACGAAGTTGCCGTTTTTACGGGCATCCACGATTTCGCCGACGATCTTGCCCTTGTCGTCCAGTTCAATGTTGGCCTGGGCAATCACATGCTTGTCTTCTTCCCATGCTGAGAGATAGAACGAAAAAGGTTCGGTCTCCAGCACTTTTTTGCGCCGCTCTTTCAGGTCAGCCGTAAGCTTCTCGGCTTCCTTTAATTCAATGTGGTCGCCCACGCGGTAATCGCTATCACCAGCGTTCACGATCGAGACAAAATCGATCACGCGCGAGTCTTTCACACGGCGGTAAGGCGACTCAATGAAACCGTAGTCGTTGATTCGGGCATAGCAGCTCAGGGAGCTGATCAGGCCGATGTTCGGACCTTCCGGCGTTTCAATTGGGCAGATACGGCCGTAGTGCGTCGGGTGAACGTCGCGGACCTCGAATCCGGCGCGCTCACGTGACAGACCGCCCGGCCCAAGGGCTGAGAGACGGCGCTTGTGCGTGATCTCTGACAGCGGATTGGTCTGGTCCATGAACTGTGAGAGCTGCGATGATCCAAAGAACTCGCGGATTGCCGCCATTACCGGTTTGGCGTTGACCAGGTCATGCGGCATGGCCGTGGACATTTCCTGGTACACCGACATTTTTTCCTTGATGGCGCGTTCCATGCGCACCAGACCAATGCGGAACTGGTTCTCCATCAACTCGCCCACCGCGCGCACGCGTCGGTTGCCCAGATGATCGATGTCGTCCACCGAGCCAATGCTTTTACGCAACTTCAGCAGGTAGCGGATAGTCGCGTAAAAATCTTCCGGATCAAGCGTCCGCTTGTCCAGGCCGGTAGCTTCGTTTTTGTCATATAGCTTGATGTTGAACTTCAAGCGGCCTACGCGGCTGAAATCGTACTTCCGCGAATCAAAAAACATGCCATGGAACAGTGCAGTGGCGGTGTCCAAGGTCGGCGGATCGCCCGGACGCAGTTTGCGGTAGATTTCAATCAATGCCTCTTGCGGCGTCTTGACTGAATCGCGACGCAGCGTTGCGCTGATTACGTTGCCCACGTCATCCCGCTCAGGGAAGAAGACATGGATCTCTTCCACGCCGGCATCCATGATTTTGGAGAGCTTGTCGGCGGTGATTTCGCTGTTGGCTTCGAGCAACACCTCGCCGCTGGCCATATCTACAATATCGGCCGCGGTAAACGCGCCTTCAAGATCGGTGGTATCAATATCGATCTCGCTGATCTTGGCCTTTTGAATTTCCTTCAGGACAGCAGGCGAAATCTTGCGGCCGGAGTGGGCAATCTCATGCCCGCTCTTGTCCTTGATGCTATGTGCTAGCTTGAGTCCCAGCAGGTTTGTCGGGCGCTCAATGCCGGTTTCCAGCGTCCAGCGCAGCTTCTTGTCCTTCAGGCTGATGCGATCGACAGTGTAGAACGTGCGCAAAATGTCTTCGTCAGAACGCAGGCCGAGGGCGCGCAGAAAGATCGTGCCCAAAAATTTGCGTTTGCGGTCAATGCGGACATAGAGCACGTTCTTCTGGTCGTATTCAAATTCCACCCAGGAGCCGCGATAGGGAATGATCTTGCCCAGAAAATAGGTACGGTTGTTGGCCGTCTCAAAAAACACGCCGGGCGAACGGTGCAACTGGCTCACGATCACGCGCTCCGTGCCATTGATGATGAAGGTGCCGTTCTGCGTCATCAGCGGAATGTCGCCAAAGAAAACTTCCTGCTCTTTGATGTCGCGAATGCTCTTGTTGCCGGTTTCCGGGTCTTTGTCGTAAATGGTCAGGCGGATGGTGACTTTGAGCGGAGCAGAATACGTCATGCCGCGCTCTTCGCACTCAGCCACGTCATATTTCAGTTGCAGGCCCACCGGGTCGCCGCACTTGTTGCAGAAGTCAGGCGTGTTGGCGTTGTAGGTTCCGCACTTCTGGCAAAGCACATCGCCGGGGTGGAACGGATCGGTAATGACTGTATTGCCGCAATTACGGCACGTGGTGCGCAGATGATGCAGACCTTTCAGGTGTCCGCACTTGCACTCCCAGTTGCCGATGGCAAAGTCCACAAAAGCCAGCTCGGAAACGTTGCGAAAATCGGTGATGGGGAAAACGGATTGAAACACTGACTGTAGGCCGCTGTCGTCACGCTCGCTCGGCAGTTTGTCCATCTGCAAAAAGCGGTCATATGAACGCTTCTGGACCTCAATCAGGTTCGGGATCTGCAGGGCCACCGGAATTTTTGAAAAATCGAGACGATAACGCGCCTGGCTATTCTTGTTCGGCATGAGTAACTCCTAAAGACTTTTCTGCTTCGGTCCGCCTTTGCTCGGCGAACGTGACGGTCTGGTCGAAGCTGGGTTTTTCTTTGCTTCGAAACAGCAAACCTTGTGAATTAACGCGTCTCTACATGCGTTGGCTTAACGGTGTGGCCGCGGGGCAGCGGAAAAAACGAATTTGCGCCAACGAGAGACAAGAGTCCCCGTTGACGCCGTGACAGCGAATTGCGATGTCTAAAATGTGTTTATCTGCGCCCGTCTGACTAGACCGTTCTTTGTCCGCGCGTAGCGGACCTGTTCAAAAGAACAACAACTGGCAGTCTGGCTACGACTCCGAGCAAGGCGAATATTGCTGGAGCACCACGCCTGTCCTGCATCAAAAAAACCTTATAACTCCGGTTGGGGGAGAACTACCGTATCTATTTGATAACACAAGTCGTCCCCAAGATTCAACTTTCCTTAGAGGAAACTCGGGGGCACGTCTTCCCTGTGCCCCTGATTTCTCCAGGATTCCGGCTCGCTTCTGCCCGTCCGGAAAAGCGGCAAGCGGGACAAAATGCCCCGCACGTGGCCGCTATTTGATTTCGACCGTTGCTCCTGCATCAGTGAACTTCTTCTTGATCGTCTCCGCCTCTTCCTTGGAAACGTTCTCTTTCACGTTCTTCGGGGCGCCGTCCACCAGGTCCTTGGCTTCCTTCAGGCCCAGGCTGGTAACTTCACGTACCGCTTTGATTACATTGATCTTATTGGCGCCAGCGCCGGTCAGCACCACGGTAAATTCGGTCTTTTCTTCAGCTGGAGCGGCTGCTGCTGCTCCGCCGCCGGCCATCATCACCGGGGCTGCTGCCGCTGCGGAGACGCCAAGGCGCTCCTCCAGCTTCTTCACGAGCTGGGCCGCGTCAAGCAGGCTCAACCCTACGATTGAATCTTCTAACTGCTGCAGATCTGCCATGTGTATCTCCACTCTTTTCAGTTTTGTGCTGATTCGCCGCTTCCGCCCACCGTGTTCCAATGCGCCCAGACTAGCGCCACGTTGAGGTTCTTTCAGCGATGAAATTCATGCCTGAAGGCCGCACTACGTCCTTCAGGAAAAACTTTGCGAATGACCTTTTACGCCGGGCTTCCGGCTTCTGCCGGGGCTGCTGCGCCGCCGCTATCATCTTTGAACTTTTTCTTCTCCACGCCCTGGCTTACGACGACTGCCAGGTCTCTGCCCACGGCATTCATCACCGTAACCAGTCGCTGCGCCGGAGCATTCATCAGGAAGAGCAGTTTGGAGTAAATCTCTTCCTTTGATGGCATGGTCGCCAGCGCTTTGATCTCTTTTGTCGAGATGACACGGCCTTCCAGCACGCCGGATTTAAACGAAAATTCCGGGTTGTCGTCGACGTACTTGCTTAGGGCTTTCGCCAGGGCCACAGGGTCGCCGCTGGTGTAAGCAATCGACGTGACGCCTTTCAGCCCCTTGAGCGCTTCGGCAACCTGGGTGCCTTCTGATCCGCGCTTGGCCAGGGTATTTTTCACCACCTGATACCTGCCGCCCGCCGTCCGCACCGTCTTGCGCAGCTCAAAGTCCTTGGCCACGGTGAGCTTGGAAAACGTGCCCACAATCATGCTGCTGGCCTTCTGCAGGTCCTGATTGAGCTTTTCAATCTGTTCAGCCTTTTTTGCTTTTGTGACCGCCATGTTCAGATCCTTTTCTTTAGTCAGGACTCTTCGTCCCGTGTCGCAAATGACAGATGTTTCTAGTTATGCCTTGGCCGCGGTTTCCACTGAGGTAGTATCCACTGAGATTCCGGGCCCCATCGTGGAGGAGATATAAGCCCCCTTGATGTATTTACCCTTGGCGGCCGCTGGCTTGGCCTTCACCACGCTCGTGATTACGGCGGTGGCGTTTTCCACCAGCTTGTCCGGCGTGAAAGAAATCTTTCCTACCGGCACATGCACCAGCGCGGTTTTGTCCGTGCGGAACTCAACCTTGCCAGCCTTGATTTCTTTCACCGCGTTGGCAATGTCGAAAGTCACGGTACCGGTCTTCGGATTAGGCATGAGTCCCTTGGGACCAAGCACCTTGCCCAGCTTGCCCACGGACTTCATCATGTCCGGAGTGGAGATCACGGCGTCAAAATCCGTCCAGCTCTCTTTCTGGATTTTTTCCACCATCTCCTCGCCTCCAACAATGTCGGCGCCGGCTGCTTCCGCCTCTCGCACTTTCTCGCCGCTGGCGATCACCAGGACTTTTTTCGATTTGCCCAGGCCGTGCGGCAAAACCACCGTCCCGCGGACCATCTGGTCTGCATGCTTTGGATCCACGCCCAGACGGAGCGTGACTTCCACCGTCTCATCAAACTTGGCGAACTTCACTTTCTGGAGCAGAGGCACCGCGTCACTCAAAAGATACTGGCGCTTCTCCACCGCTGCGCGCGACTTGCTGATGTTCTTTCCTGCTTTGCGACTCATTTGTCTTTTTCCTTATCTCCCACCGCGCCGGGCTCTTCTCCGTCGCCGTAGTGTTATCGATTGATTCCTTTGCATTCACATCTAATAAACGAGCCAAAACTGCAAGGCTCAATTTTCAATTTTGGCAATCTCGGCAATTCTGGCAATCCCTCCCAGGGCCAATGCTGATTGTGCGTCCTGACGCTTCCCTGGCTCGCAACCGCTTACGGCGTAACTTCGATTCCCATGCTGCGCGCCGTGCCCTTTACGCTCTTGATCGCCGTCTCCAGTGACGCAGCGTTTAGGTCCGGCATCTTCTGCTTGGCGATATCGGCGACCTGTTTCTCCGTCACCTTGCCAACCTTATCTTTGTTGGGAGCGCCCGAGCCTTTAGCGATACCCGCAGCTCGTTTCAGCAGAATGGACGCCGGTGGCGTCTTGGTGATGAACGTGAATGACCGGTCGGTATAGACCGTGATCACCACCGGGATAATCAGCCCCGCCATCTCCTTGTTGGAGGTGCGGGCATTGAACTGTTTGCAGAACTCCATGATGTTGATCTGCGCTTGGCCCAGGGCCGGACCGACGGGAGGAGCCGGCGTCGCCTTGCCGGCCTCAATCTGCAACTTAACGGATGTCTGTACTTTTTTCGGTGCCATCTGTCGTTAACCTGATCCTCTTCTTAAACTCTTGGCTTCGCGAAGCCACTTTCGACCTCGACTCTTCGGCAATTACGCTGCTACCTTCTCCACCTGCCCAAACTCCAACTCAACAGGCGTGGCGCGGCCAAAAATCGTCACCATCACTTTCAACGTCTCGCGGTCTTCGTTGACCTCATCCACCGTGCCGTTGAAGTTAGCGAACGGGCCGTCTGTAATGCGCACGGTCTCGTTCTTTTCAAACTTCACGCGGATCTTGGGCTTATCTTTGCCCACATTCACGCGATAGATGATCTGGTTGACCTCATCTTCGGTCAGCGGCGTCGGATCGTTCGCGGTACCCACAAAACCCGTTACACGCGGCGTCGATTTCACTACATGCCAAACATGATCGCCTTCGCCGCCGGTGCGGAAACCCGTCAGGTCCATCTGCACGAGCACATAACCGGGATAGAACATTCTCTCCACGGTATATTTCTTGCCATTGCGGATCTCCGTGACCGGTTCTGTGGGAATCACTACCTTGCCAATCTTTTCCCCCAGGCCAAATGCCTGGATGCGCGATTCCAGTGATTCCTTCACTTTGCGCTCAAAGCCCGAATAACTATGGATGATGTACCACTTCATATTCGGATTGGTGTTCTCCGGCGGGGGCCCCTGGTCCCCTTCCGGCGGAGTCGCGTTGATGTTTTGCTCTGTCATGCTTTCCAACTTGGCTTTCCGGTGTTCCTAGCGCACCCGGTGGTGCAACACCCAATTAATTCCCGACGCAATCACCTGGTCAAGGACGAAAAAATACACGCCGAAGAGAATGACCGTGATGATCACCACCGTCGTCGTTGCCTGGACTTCCCTCCTGCTGGGGAAAGTAACTTTCCGCATCTCATTGCGGACGTCGGAAAGAAAGCCCTTTATGCGCGCAGGGAGTTGCGTCACCCGGTTACCCTGATCTTCGCGCGCCATCGTTACCGCTTTCGCCATTGGTTCCTTCCTTATGCCGCCCTGCTACAGCCGGCTTCCAAATCTGGCAGGGGCGGAGGGATTCGAACCCCCAAGTCCGGTTTTGGAGACCGGCAGTTTAGCCGTTGAGCTTACGCCCCTAATCCTTCAAGGGCTCCGCAACGCTTCGCTGCTTCGCCCTCGTGTCCGGCTCGCGCACATCGGCGCTTGCCTTCCACTCACCCTGCTTCAAAGACTCCGCAATCCACTTCGCTACACTCTGTGTGCTGCGTCCTCATGCTTTGCTCGCGCTATACAGCGCTCGCTCCGCATTTCACCCGATCAGCAATTAGCAGCTAGCCGTTAGCAATTAGCCTTTGTCTCGATATTGATTCGGCATTCACTAAAGGCCAGGAGTTTTGGCTAATTGCCAGTTGCTAACTGCCAATTGCTTTACTTCACTTCCTTGTGCCCCGTATGCTTGCGGCATACCTTGCAAAACTTGCTGAACTCAAGACGGCCTGTCGTGGTCTTCTTGTTCTTGGTGGTTGAATAGTTCCGGTTCTTGCAGTCGCCGCACTGTAATGTGACTATTTCTCTCATAACTTAAACCCTTTTCAAAATTGCCAGAATTGCTGGCAATTCTTAATCTCTCGATAACACTTGTACCAACCACCTACTGAATAATCTCGCTGATCGTGCCTGCTCCCACCGTCCGTCCGCCTTCGCGGATGGCGAAACGCAGGCCCTTTTCCATGGCCACCGGCGTAATCAGCTCAATGGTCAGCGACACGTTGTCTCCCGGCATCACCATCTCCGTGCCTGCCGGCAACTCCGCCACTCCCGTTACGTCCGTGGTGCGGAAATAAAACTGCGGCCTGTAACCCTTGAAGAAGGGTGTGTGACGGCCGCCTTCTTCTTTGTTCAACACGTATATCTCGGCCTTGAACTTGGTATGCGGCGTGATCGATCCGCCCTTGGCCAGCACCATCCCACGCTCTACATCATCCTTGCCGATGCCTCTGAGCAGCAGTCCCGCGTTGTCGCCCGCCATGCCTTCATCCAGCTGCTTCTTGAACATTTCCACGCCCGTGACCACCGTCTTGCGCGTGTCGCGGAAGCCCACGATCTCAACTTCCTCGCCTACCTTCACCTTCCCGCGCTCAATACGGCCTGTAACCACCGTGCCTCGGCCGGAGATCGAAAAGATATCTTCAATCGGCATCAGAAACGGCTTGTCGATATCGCGCGCCGGCAGCGGTACATACTTGTCCACGGCTGCCATCAGCTCGTCGACCTGTTTTTCCCACTTCTCTTCACCGTTCAGCGCTCCCAGCGCAGACA
>JAIQGL010000028.1 GCA_020072585.1 Terriglobia bacterium
GGTTGCTCTCCAGCAGAGCCCGCCTCTGCTTCCTCAGCTAGCCTCATCCTGCAACCAACAACCTCGTTCGTCGAGCCAATCTCAGCGAACGGTAACCGGGGAGTTTCCACGTTGTCTCAACTCAGGGGTTCACTCCAGTGGAGGACACTGCACCGGGATCCTTCGGGAGCTCCCTCGGCTACGCTCGGGATTTCGCCTGCGGGCTCAGACGCCCGCAGAACCGGCTCAACTTCGACTTGCGCGCGCGTTCACGCGCGCCACGCTCAGGATGACAGGGTTTAGGGGTTCTGTTTCGGCCCTTTTCGCTTCGCTCCCCCGCTTAAGAGCGGGGGCTGGGCTCGGGCCCTGATATGAACCGGGACGGAACTTATTCGCTTCGCTGCGCTGCGCGACGGCCTACGGCGTAAGGAAGGAACTTTTTCTATCTCTACCCCGCACTTACCACCTCAGCGCGGATGGCGCGCCTCGGTGCCGTACGTTGTTTCGCCCTTCGGCTCAGTCTGGGTTGAAACCCAGACCTACCGCTTATGGCCGCGCCTAACGGCGCTTCATCCCTCGTAGTCATTGCAGTGTCGTCATTGCCTCTGAGTGAAATCCAAACCTTTGACCCGGATGTGCGAAAGCGAACAGTTCTGCGGGGCGGCTTTGTCAAGACGTGTCCTAATTCGTGATTGATTCGCTGAATTAAAAGCTTTACGATACGACAGCCCCGAGGGGTGAATTGAGTGGATCTTTGAAAATAAGCAGCTGGCAATTAGCAATTGGTAATTAGCCAAGACTCTTATTCCGTTTGCGACCCTCTGCCGGTTGGGATTGGGATTGGGTTTGGGTCACCCTTGGGTCACCCAAGGGACACCCAAGGATCACGCAAGGGAGACCCAAGCGAATCCCAAGCGTCAAGTGGACGTAACTGGTTTGTTTGCAACACACATGGAAAAAAGGCCGGGTGGGTGTTGGCTGAGAAGACCAAAACCTTACCGCTGATGAACGCAGATGACACTGATCGGAATGGGCTGATCGGAATGGAACAATCCAACCGGGATCCCCGGGGTTGAATCCTGTAAGTCCATATTTTTCGGGGTTGACCAGGGGCGGTGGTGGTACCCCCTAAACGGTAATAGACCGGGCACATCCCTGACACTGCAAAGCGATGACTCGGCCCCGGCCCAAATCCACCGTTCTAACTGGTTGAAAACCACCATTCCGCGAACGAATGTGCTTTTGCCTTCGCTAACTAGATGAAAAATCATAGAGATAGACAATAGGCGGATTGGCATGGCGCTTGCTTTTACCCTTGGCAACGGTTGAAGTCTCCAGTTAAGGGAAACAGAGTGAGCGGGCGCTAAACACGCCCGGTTTTAGGTCCTTCACTCGCGGCGTAGGGCCGCTTGTTCAGGATGACGGGTTGAGGCGCGGTGAATCGATCACACCGCGCGACTTAACTTAAAGGCGCGGCGTTAGGTGGACGTCGCGCCGTTTACGGCTGAGTTTGCAGGGCAGCCGTCGACAGAAGGCGCGGTTGAAAAAGGGGATTATGAAAAGCGGACGAGTCTTAGCGATTCTAGCGATTCTGATGTTTGCGGTGACGGGGTGGATGACGAGCGCGGTGGCGCAGGAGTCGGGCCAGGATGCAGGACCGAGCGCGGAGCAGAGCTATCCGGCGGGGCCGAACGGGGAAGCGGCGCCCAGGAGTGAAGGTCCGGCGCCGGATGTGGCGAGAATCAGCTTGATCAGTGGCGATGTCTCAACGCAGCGCGGCGATACGGGCGATTGGGCGGTGACGTCAATCAACGCGCCGCTGGTGCGCGGTGACCAGGTGGCGACGGGCGAGAAGTCGCGCACGGAAATTCAGCTGGACTATGCCGATCTGTTGCGGCTTGCGGCACGCAGCCAGGTGAAGATTGCTGACCTGACGCGCACGCGGATACAGATCCAGGTGGCGCAGGGCTATGCCAGTTACACCATGCTTAAAGGCGGCGAAGCAGAGGTTGAGATCGATACGCCGAATGTGGCGGTGCATCCGCTGAAGCATGGACGGTATCGCGTGCAGGTGAACTCGGATTCGGAGACGGACGTGATTGTCCGCGAAGGTGAAGCCGAAATTACCACGCCGCAGGGAAGCACGCGGGTGAGAGAAGGCGAGATGATCGCGATCCGCGGAACCGATCAGCCGGAATACAAGATTAGTAGCGCTCCGGGAAAAGACGATTGGGACCGCTGGAACAAAGACCGCGACCATGTAATCAATGAGGCGGAAGGTTCGCGCCGCACCAATCGCTATTACACGGGCGCCGGCGATCTGGATGGCTATGGCCGCTGGGTTTACGTCCCGGGCTATGGCAATGTTTGGCAGCCTTATCAGCAAGCTACGTGGGCGCCTTATCAGACGGGAAGGTGGGTTTGGGAACCATATTACGGCTGGACCTGGGTTTCCTACGAACCCTGGGGCTGGGCCCCGTATCACTACGGCCGTTGGTTCTACTACGGCAATTATTGGTGCTGGTGGCCTGGACCGGTGCATGTGAGCTATCGTCCGCTGTGGTCGCCGGCGTTTGTCTTCTTCGTCGGCTTTGGACATCATCACTCAGGATTTGGTTTTGGATCGATTGGCTGGTTCCCGGTGGGCCCGCATGATGCGTTTTATCCGTGGTATGGACGCGGCTTCAATCGCGTGAACGTGGTAAACGTGACGAACATTAACGTGATTAACGTCAACAATCGTTATGTGGTGCCGCCGCTGGGACGGCGCGGACATCAGCCTTACTATTCCAATGCGGACCTGGTGCTGAAAAACCCGCGTGTGCGTGGCTCTATTACCAGCGTGGCGACGGAAGATTTTGGCCGCGGTGGTGGCAATCGCCGGCACGGAATGGAAGAACATGAGTGGCGTGAAGCGCGCGTGATGACGGCCCAGGTACCGGTTGTTCCCACACGTGAGAGCCTGCACTCGGGCAGCGGAAATGGCGGCATTCCGGCGGGCATCCAGACGCGCAACACGGACCGTTTTTACACCCGGCATCAGCCTCCGGCTGGACCTGAATCATTCCATGACCAGGCGGCGCGTGTTCAGCGAGTGGTTGGACCGGAAGCCGCAGGGGCACAAGGCGGAACGCGCGGTGACTTCCATGCTGGGCCGGGCCAGGTGGATCGGCACGATATTGGCGGCAATGGCGGCATAAATGTCAGGACCGGCAATGCGGAAGTCCCCAGAGTTGGTGGTTCGCCAAACGGTGGAATAACCGTGACTCAGAATCCAGGCCAGCAGGGCCGCGTTGGCAATGAAGGCTCGGGTGAACGCGACAGCTTCCGGCGGTTCCCCGGCAACAACAATGGCCAGAATACTCCTGCGGTTGGGGGAATGCCCGGCCCAAAGGACAGTCCTGGGCACATGGCACCAGGCGCGAATGAAGGGATAGCACAGAACAATGCGCCTCCCGCAAACAACAATAATGCGGGAAATGCAGCTTCAGACAACCGCCGGGACAATCGTGATCGCGGCGGCTGGAGCAAGTTTGGCCCACCACTAACGCGTTCTAACACTGGCCCCGGCGAAGCTGCCGGACAGAACGGAACGCCCAACTCCAGATCGAACGATGTTGGACACGTTCCGCGCACGGACAGCACGCCAGCACAGACTCCGCGAACGCAGGAAGATCGTGGCTGGCAGCGCTTCCCGCAAAATCAAAATAATGACCGTGGTCCCAAACCGAGCGACTTGCCGGCGAACCGGAATGATCGTATCGATCCCAGTGGATCCAGCGGAAGCAAGCCTCCGCTCGAACTGCATCGGCCAATCGTGACACCGCGGCAGCCCGATGTCCGCCCCAATGTCCGCAATGAGCAGCACAGTACACCGCTGCCATCGCAGACCCCGGAAGTCCACAGTGAGCCACGCTACACGCCGCCGCAACGGAGCGAGCCGCGATACTCGCCGCCACAACGGAGCGAGCCACGGTATTCGCCGCCACCGCAACGGAGCGAGCCACGATACTCGCCTCCACCGCAGCGGAGCGAGCCGCGATACTCGCCGCCGTCACAGCGGAGCGAGTCGCACAGCGGTTCTGGATCGTCTTCTCACAGCGGTGGAAGCGACCGGGGAAGCCACAGTGATTCGAAATCGTCCTCTAATCCCAAGCGTTAGAACACGCTTACTCCTTCCCAGTGGATTTAGAGGGTGAAAACAGAAAGAGCGATGGACAACCATCCGTCGCTCTTTTTGCGATGTAGGGGAACGTGGACTTCGGCTACCAGACACCTTTATCGCTGCCGGTGATTTTGAAAGCCACGGCCGCGGCGGATGCCAGCGGCGGCAACAGACTAAGACGGAACGTAGCCGGAACATTGCCTCTGAAAGCTGCCTGCGTGATTTGTTGCGTGTAGAGTCTTGCTCCGTAAGGCATGATGGGCAAGCGCAGAAAACGCGCGCGCGTATAAATCTTGTCGCCGCTCACGGTGGCGTCGGCAACCACGTCCGCGGGAAGGTTCAGCCCTGTGCCGCGGTAGCGCTGCACGTAGTCAGAAACAATCTTCAGGAACCCGGCCACGCCCGGCCAGATGCCGGCTACATTGGCGGCCGCGCGCAATTCGCGGAAATCCACTTTTCCGGATTCGACGATTGCTGCTGCATTCAGAATGTCACAGACGCGGAAATAGAAATGACGGTACATGCGCTGCAACGTTGCGGCAAAGATGCGCTCTTCCGGCGCGGGCACAAAGAACGGGTGGCCGCTTACGTTAACGCTCATCCGGCGATCAATAAACCGCTGCGCCAGGCCAATGTGTTCACCTGTTTGTCCCAGCCGCCCAACGTGAGTTTCAATTGACTCCGGCAGGCCGGGAAGGGAAAAGTTCCATTTGCAGGCCAGGCGATCGCCCCAGCTACGGGCTTCAATCTTTCCGCCAAAGCGCTTGGTAAATACCTCCACGATTTTCGCCTTTGTACCTGTCGAAACCAGATCCAGATCATTCCCCAGATCAGGCCAGTGGTCCAGAGTTTTCATCACAACCGTGGGGCAACCAGCTTCTTCCAGGGCTTTACAAACAGCTTCTAAGCGACTCAATGCATTGGTGATGCGGGCGCGTTCTTTGCTCAGTATTTCCATTGCCCAGGCTTGAATGTCAGAGTTGCCGCGATTGCCGGCGACGCGGTTCAGCACTTCAAAAGCGCGGATCACCACGTGGTTGGAATCCGCGAGTTCCACAAAATCATGCCGCTGTTGCGGCGTGAGCGAACTCAGCATGGGAATAAGGTCAGACGCGGAAGCAGGGCGCAAGGTGAGTTTTAAGAATGCGTCAATATACTGGGATTCGTTCTGTATTGCCATGGCCATTGGGACCGGGGACTCCTGGGATGTTTGCTCGAAAGCTGGTTTGCTCGAAGATTAGGATGTGGGCTGCTGCTTACAGGTTGGCAGGGAAGAACAACTCGCCGTGGTCCATCTCGCTTACGTTCCCAATCGCTTCAGGAGAAAGCAATTGGTCATTTGTTCTCCGTTCGGTTTTTCCCGGCTGTGGACGGAGGCACCGGCTTAGCTACACTCTCTGGAGCAGGAAACATGGAGAGAGCATAAGTTTCCAGCTTCTTGAAAGAGGTATCTCCCAGGGCTGCCCTGAGCTGTTCGACATGGTCAATGACGATCGTCTTGCGGTCCTCAAACATCTGATAGAAATCTGATGGGACCGTCACTGTCGCGCCAGGAACTATTTGGGCGCGAAATTTCTCAGCCAACGCATTCATTTTCGCGTCCAGTTCGTTCACCGCGCAGTTGCAGCCGTGGGCGATCTCCTGCAGGACCTCGCCTTCGGCGTCGTTGAGTCCGGCCGTTC
Source organism: Terriglobia bacterium (assembly GCA_020072585.1). Taxonomy (GTDB): domain Bacteria; phylum Acidobacteriota; class Terriglobia; order Terriglobales; family Acidobacteriaceae; genus Angelobacter. Next base: position 5,827 of record JAIQGL010000028.1, read on the forward strand.
GTTGTGACGTGCGCCACTGTTCAGCTTCGGTGTGCTTTCCAGCCTTGTCGGCTTGCTCGGCCCACTGGTTGTAAAGCCCGATCTCGTTGAAGAAGGTCTCAAAATATACATATCGAAGGCTCATGGGCTCAGGCTTCGAAGGCGGAAAAATCACAGTCGGCGGATTGACCGGAACTGCTGGAATGCCTCGGCCTATGCCGGAAGGCGGGAGTAGCGGCCTCTTGCCAGTTGCTTCTGGCCCGGGACTATTCACAGGATTACCAACCGTATCCAGAGCGGTGTGCCAGCCATTGCTGCACGGCTTCGGATCAGCATATTTGGCGTTGACCACTTGCACCACAGTTGGAGCTGTGCTTGTTTGATCTTGGCCTGCTGCCAAAAGGGTGAGACTAGTAATCAGAACTGAAAATAGGTAGACCTTTGGCGCTCTCATGCTATTCGTTCCTTTCACGTCGCCGGAATACATCGTCCTTCCTGCCCGCAACCATAAAACGTTGCGAGCAGCTGAATGGTTCCCAAAATTTCAGCTGCGCAGCATTTTCCTGCCGAATTTTGGCAAGGGTACGCTCATCTCTCAATCGAGCTGCAAAGCTTGAAGCGGCACGCCACTGGCAGGCAAATTCGACCAAAAACGCGGCCAGGAAGCCCTGACTTGAGAGTAGTTTTATTGTGCGTGCCATTAACCTTACTTGGCCGAGTGCTGATTACTGAATGCTACTCTATAATCACCAATTCGCCCGAAGATTCCCGGCTGGAGCGAAGCGACAAAAATGCCTTACGATGACTTAAGACAATGGATCGCCGCCCTGGACCGTGCCGGCGAACTAAAGAAGATAAAGACGGAAGTTGATCCCGTACTGGAGATCACAGAAATCGCCGACCGCGTCTCCAAAGGCGCTGTCAAAAAGTACGGCCGTCCCGGCGGTCCCGCGCTGCTGTTTGAAAATGTGAAAGGCGCCAACGGCGTTCCTGTACTCATCAACCAGTTTGGGTCAGAGCGGCGCATGCAGATGGCGCTGGGGGTTGACGGGCTGGATGAAATTGCCGAGCGCATCCGCCAGCTGCTCAACATGAAGTCACCGGAAGGCTTCCTGGAAAAATTGAAGATGCTGCCCATGCTGGCCGATATGGGCAAGTTTTTTCCCAAAACTGTTCCCACCGGCCCGTGCAAAGAGGTCATTAAAAAGGAAAATTTTTCTCTGCTTGATTTCCCCGTGCTGCAATGCTGGCCTCGGGATGGAGGCCGCTTTGTTACTTTGCCATGCGTGATTACCCGCGATCCTAAAACAGGGAAGCGCAACGTCGGCATGTACCGGATACAGATCTATGACGCCACTACCGCAGGCATGCACTGGCAGCGGCAGAAAGTAGCTGCGGAGCATTATCGTGAACTGTTGCGGATGGGTTCCAAAGAAAAATGTGGAGCGCGGCCGCCGGGAGCGCCGGACCAAAAGGATCGTGGAGCGCAGCCGCCCTCGGCTGCGGGAGATAAGTCGCCCTCGCCTGCGGAACGACGCGCTGGGGTGGATATCATGGCCCGCTCCAGTGGCGGCTCCATGCTTGCCGCCGGCGAGCGGCCCAGCGGGACGATGGAAGTCGCAGTCGCCATCGGCACCGAGCCCGCTTTGACCTTTTCTGCCATCGTGCCCGCGCCGCCTGAGATCGAAGAATTCATCATCGCCGGATTCCTGCGCCAAAAGCCTGTCGAGTTGGTGAAGTGCGAAACCGTGGACCTGGAAGTTCCGGCGTCAGCGGAAATCGTTCTGGAAGGCTACGTCAAGCTAGACGAACTGCGCACGGAAGGCCCATTCGGTGATCACACGGGTTTCTATTCCCTGGAAGACGAATATCCGGTTTTTCACGTTACCTGTATCACGCATCGCAAAAACCCGATTTATTCCACTACCATCGTGGGCAAGCCACCCATGGAAGACGCATGGATGGGCAAGGCCGTGGAGCGTATCTTCCTGCCTCTGATGAAGCTCACACTGCCGGAGATTGTGGACGTGAACCTGCCCGTGGAGGGCGTGTTCCATAACCTGATGATTGTCTCCATCCGCAAGTCGTATCCGGGGCACGCGCGCAAGGTGATGAACGGCATCTGGGCGCTGGGTCAGGCCATGTTCACCAAATGTATTGTTGTTGTCGATGAAGATGTGAATGTGCAGGATATTGGTGAAGTGGTGCTCAAGGTTTTCAATAATATTGATCCTGAGCGCGATATACAGTTCACGCTTGGCCCGGTGGATTCGCTGGACCATGCTTCGCGTCTGCCGAACTTCGGCTCCAAGATGGGGATTGACGCCACGCGTAAGTGGCCGACGGAAGGCTTTACACGTCCCTGGCCGGATGAAATCCTGATGGATGAAAAGACCAAAGCGCAGGTAGACAAGAAGTGGAAGGATCTGGGGATTGAGTAAGAAGCAATCCGCCGCAGATTTCGCAGATGAGCGCAGATCAGCGGAAAGCTGGCCGCGAATTTACGCAAATGAACACGAATCAGAAAGAACTAAAAGGCCGAGTGATGTGCATTACTCAGGAACGATCAGCGCCAGAGGCGCGTCGCGAAGTTAGGTAAGCAGGAAGATAGATTCAAGCCCCGTAGGGGCGACACGAAGGAGCTGGGCCATGATCAATCCATTCTCCCCCATCGCCTCCGACCTCGGCCGCACCGTGGCCCAGGCCAAACCGCTGTTGCTGAAGCTGGACAACGCCGATACCTCCACGCGTCCCAGTCCCAACAAGTGGGCCAGGAAGGAAATTCTCGGCCATCTGCTTGATTCGGCTTCCAACAACCATCAGCGCTTTGTTCGAGCAGAGCTGCAGGGCAGCCTCACTTTTCCCGGTTACGATCAGAATGCGCTCGTGGATCTGCAAAACTTCGCGGAGATCGACTGGAATTTCCTGGTCGATTTCTGGGCCGCGTACAATCGCTTCCTGGCTCATGTGATCGGCCAGCTGCCGGAAGAGGCCGCAAAGATTACCTGCAACATCGGCAACAACCCGCCGGCAACGCTGGAATGGATTGCCTCGGATTACGTCGCACACTTAAAGCATCACTTGAACCAGATCCTGGGCCAGACGTTTGAGACGGACTACGGGAAATGAAGCTTGGCCGTCGCGGGTGGTTGCGCATCGGTTGGGCCTTGCTACCCATTGCCTTCGTGGCCGTCGGAGTTCCTTTGTATATGACGAGCATGCCCGGAAGATCCTTTTCCGGGGCGCTTCTTCCGCTCTCCGCTGAAGAATCCCAGATTAAAGCGAACCTCAACCAGCACGTTAACTATCTGGCCGGTGCCATCGGCGAGCGCAACGTTATCGCCTACGAACCCCTGCAGAAAACGGCACAATACATAGAAGACGACTTCAAGAAACTCGGGTACACGGTTCAGTCACAGGAATACGTGGTGCAGATGAGGAAGGTGCGGAACATCATCGCGGAAATTCGCGGTGGCGCCCGCGCGAATGAGATCGTCGTGATCGGTGCGCACTATGACACGGTTTACGACTGTCCCGGCGCCGACGACAACTCGAGCGGCGTGGCAGCGCTGCTGGAGCTCGCCCGGCTGCTCAAAACATCGCATCCCGCACGCACGGTCCGGTTCGTGGCTTTTGTCAATGAAGAACCTCCGTGGTTTCAAACGGAGGACATGGGCAGCCTGGTCTATGCAGTGCAGGCACATAAGCTGAAAGAAAATATTGTGGCCGCAGTCTCGCTTGAGACCATCGGCATGTACTCTGACGTTGAAGGCAGCCAGCAATATCCTCAAGGCTTCAAATCGCTCTTCCCATCCCGGGGGAATTTCATTGCGTTTATCGGTGATCTTTCCTCCCATGCTCTGGTGCGCGATGCGGTTCGTTCTTTTAGATCGGCGGCGCAGGTTCCTTCAGAAGGTAGCTCCGTTCCTGCCTTGATCCCCGGCGTCGGTTGGTCTGACCACTAGTCTTTCTGGCAGGAAGGCTATCCCGCGATCATGGTCACAGACACCGCGCCCTTCCGGAATCCGAACTACCATCGCCCTACTGACATGCCTGGCACTCTTGATTATGAACGGATGGCAAGAGTCGTCCACGGACTGGTAAGAGTCGCGACTGATCTGGGAAAATAACTGACCTTTTGCTGCCCGTGCCTGGCACCCACCTTTTCCCGTGTTCCCTTTTACTCACCGTATGTGGGTGCTCCCTCGCCTGCGCAAAAACTTAAAAGAGGACCCGGGTTTCTATCTTCGTGGATCATCCTCTCCCATTACGGGAACCACAATGGTGGAAATTGAGGTGAAAGTATTGAATCAGAGAATAATTCTTTTTAAGCTCCTGATCTTGATGAAGAGCGGTGTTAGGGAGTTATTCACTTAAGAAAAGGAGCAAATCAATGTCAGAACAAATCATGTCGAACCGAGTGCTGAATCGCATGGGGGCCCGTGAGTTGACGCCTGAAGAAGTTCAGCACGTCGCGGGTGGAACAACTGGATGTCAGGGCACCTCGCTTCACAAAAATGGTCCCATAGTCGACGTCTTATGCGATCCCAGCTAATAAACCATGGGCTGCCGGGTTCGCAAGACGGCAGCCCCGATTTGTCCCGCCCTGGCGAGAAGACGCGCGAACATCAATCGCTCACAAAGGCTGTGCTGTGGAAGAGATCCTAAGTGAGTTGCTGGGAAACGCGAAAACAAAATGATAGTGAAAATGTTCTGTATAAATGAGCTACTGCTTCCTCTTGACTACCGCTTCCACATACTTCTTGAACTTTAATCTGCTTCCCGTCAGGCGGATGTGTGTTAACCGTCACAGACAACCCAGCATTTTTAGCACAGCATCACTCAAGGAATAAACTCCCCGGCATGCGCGTTTTTGCTCGGGATGTTCGTAGCCGTTCCATTTACAACGCGCAGGAGGTTGTTATGAGGTTTCCTCGCCTGTCTGAAGCAACATGCGTTGCTCCGCGGCTCCAGATGCTAGCCATGAAAGCTGCTGTGCTGGCGCTCATACTGTTTGCGACAAGCTTTGTTGCCGCACAAACAGTGGTGAATCATGGCTCACAAAATCTTAGCTCACAAAAAGAGGAACATACTGCTCAACAAAAAGTGGGACCTATCATCTTCCAGGACTACTTCACTGACGGAAATGATAATGGCTGGGTCCAAATCAACCGCGCATGGCACGTGATCCTGGGACACTATATCCAGGACGGCGACTATTTCCCTAACGCCCTGGGGCGGGGTGGTTATTCGTTGACTCATATAGGCGATAAGTCATGGCGCGACTATGTCATGTCGGCAACCTTCGATATTACGAATGCTCCCGGCCTGCCAAGTCCTGACGTGCACACGGCAAACTTCTTTGTGCGAACTCAGCGGTTTAAGCAGCCGGGCTTTGACGTGGGCTCGCCGAGCGGCGGAACATTCTATGAGGTTTCCATCTGGGCGAAAGGCGTTCTTGATCCCCGAACTGGTGGTGCAAACGTGCTTCCGGAGGGGCTTGTGATATTCGCCAAGTTCGTAAACGGCGTACAGGTTTTAAGGGTGGACAAGGAGCATTCCAACTCCGTCACTGGCACGAACTCCATTACGATCAAAGCGGCCGGAAAACGGATCCAGGTGTGGGCCAATGGCGAGCAGGTGGTGGACTTTACCGACCCGAAACCGATTCGTTTCGGCGGCATTGGGCTCTCTACAACATGGGAAGCGGAGGTATGGTTTGACAACGTCATCGTTAACCGGGTCGATGGCCCCAGTCACCATGAGCACGAATTCCGCGACGACCACTGATTACGTTGTGATCGCCCGCGGCGCGTTCCGCAAGAGGAGGGAAGCGGGGACAGACGCGATGCACGGAGAGTGGTTTTCAACTTCGCAACCGAACCGTTATACTGTTTGCCATGTCGGTCTTCAGCGATATCTTCGGTATTGCCAAAGGAATGTCCGTAACTCTGCGGGAGATGTTTTCTCCTACCATTGTTGAGGATTATCCCAACAAGAAGCTGCCCAATGAGGGCGCGGTTTTTCAGGAGCGTTTTCGCGGACTGCACGAGTTGCAGCGCGACGAAAATGGCCTGGAAAAGTGCGTGGCCTGTTTCCTGTGCGCCGCCGCTTGCCCTTCGAACTGTATTTACATCGAGGCCGCCGAGAACACGGAAGAGAACCGCATCAGCGGCGCCGAGCGTTACGCCAAAATCTACAACATTGACTACAACCGCTGCATTTTCTGTGGATATTGCGTCGAGGCCTGCCCCACGGACGCCATTACGCATGGCCACGGATTCAAGCTGGCGACGTTCAACGCCAGCAACCTGGTCTATCGCAAAGAGGCGCTTCTGGTGCCGATACCAGCCAACGCCGGCAAGCCGCTTGAGCCGCAGGAACCGGTGATGGTCCCGGAAAAAAGAGCCTAGAAATTGGTAATTGAGTATTTTGGTAAATGAGTAAATTTAAGAGCTCAGGGTAACAGGTGTTGTGCTTCGCAAGATTCTGCTGGGTTTCATTTACCCATTTACCAAATTACTCAATTACCAAATTTGTCTTCACGGTTTTCTCGTCGGCCGCAAAATTACCTCACTCGCAAATGCCTGCGCTCTTGATGTCACCAGCATCTCCACGGCGTGGGCCACGTCTTCCGGTATCAGCATTTTGTCCGGGCTCTTGCCTTCATGCGGAGAGAATTCCGTATACGTTGAGCCAGGGCAGATGACGCTGACGCGGATGTTGTGTCCGCGCAGCTCTTCGGCAACGGAATAAGTCAATCCGTTCAGCCCCCATTTGGAAGCTGAATAGGCGGCTCCATTGGGCAGCGCGTTCTTGCTGGCGATGGAGGAAATATTGATGATGTCGCCGCCACCGGCCGCAATCAGCATGGGCGCAAAACCGCGGACCATGTGAAACACGCCGCGAAGATTGGTGTTGAAGATTGCGTCCCATTTCTCGGCAGGCATCGTGTGCAGCGGGCCGCCAAACCAGCCCACACCCGCATTGTTGATCAGAATATCCAGGCGGCCAGACGTCTTCTGGATTCTTTCCGCCAGCGCGGCCACGGAGTTCCAGTCAGCGACGTCACAAGCCATGGCTTCGCTTTGTCCTCCGGCCGAGCGGGCCAGCCCGGCTGTGTGTTGTAGGCGGGCCAGTGTGCGGCCGCAGACGATGGTGTTCGCGCCCAGGCTTGCCAACTTGATCGCTATTGCTGCGCCAATGCCCCGGCCGCCGCCGGTGACCAGGGCTGTTTTTCCATTCAGTATGTTTTTCATATTTCTTGCCGTCCTTTATTTAATGCGGGTATTCTCTAAAAGATTTCCTTAAATACATGTTTTTGGGCGGAACGTTTTGCTGGCCGTGGTGTCTAATTTGCGCAGAGACCGGCGGTTCTTGCCTTTGCGTATAGGGTAATCGATTTTTCGTTGTGGCGTTTTTTACGTGCGAAGGCACTGCTCAGGAAAAAGAAAGGGAAGATTCATGCACAGATGGTCGGTGGCACTTGTGTTGTTCTTAGGCTTTGCGAACCTGGGTTTTGCTGCGGTCAGCGCTTTTGGGCCCGTAGAACCGGCAGCAGCGCAGCAAAAGGAAATCAAGGACCCCGCGGAATACAACGCCTATATGTCTGCGTACAACATGGCTGATCCCGCAGCCAAGGGCGCTGCCATGGAGGCATTTGTTGCCCGGTATCCGGAAAGCGTGGTCAAGGTGGATGCCCTGGAGCAGGGGATGGCGGCTTACCAGCAGGCTGGCAACGTGCAGAAGCTGGAACAAGTTGCCCGGAAGCTTGTGGACGCTGATTTCGACAATGTCCGGCCGATTGCGATCCTTACCGTGCTGCTACGCACGCAGTTAACGCAAGGCGACAACTCAAAATTGACTGACCTGTGCAGCTATGCGCACAGGGGCGCTACTTTTCTGGCTTCCTGGTCCAAGCCTGAAAACCTGTCAGAGGCTGACTTTGCCATGCTTCGCAATCAGATGGCGGAAATTCTTTATGGCGGTTCAGGCTTGTGCAGTCTCAAGATGAAGGCCTATAACCTGTCTCGCGAGAATTATTTGAAGGCCCTGCAAATCAACCCCGGCGATCCGAGCAACAACTTTGAATTGGGCACGGCGGAGCTGGAAAACGATCCCATGGATGTTAATGGCTTCTGGTATCTCGCCAAAGCGGTCCGCCTGGAGCAGGGCCAGCATAACTCAGAGGCTGTGAAAAGCATTGCTGATTATGGCAAGTCAAAGTACCGGCGCTACCACGGCGGTGAAGACGGCTGGGAGCAGCTCCTGGCCTCCGCTGGTGATGGAAATTCAGTTCCGGCTGGCTTTGCGGCTTCCGTAAAAAAGGCGCCCTCGGAAGCGGAACAGGCATGCAACGCCGTACGCGATAATGCCTTCTCCGATCTTTCATTCGATGACTGGGTGGTAGTGTTTCAGCATCGTGATGACTCACCCTGCAACCTTGAGGCTGCCAACAAAGTATGGGCGGCCATCCAGCAGCGGCAGGAGCACGGACGGGCAAAGCTCAGATTTCAAGCGAAGGTGATTTCCAGCTCGCGCAACACCATGGGCGTGGCAATTGCTGACGAGCACCAAACGTCAGGCGAGATTGATATGGAAATCATCCTGGAGAAGCCCGTTGCCAACCCTCCGGCGCGTGGAACCATGGTGAATGTGATAGGCGTAATCACCAAGTACACACCGCGCCCATTTTTCTTTGAGATGGAAGAAGGCGAGTTCTCTTTGATAGGGGCAGGACCGAAGGGAAGCCGTCCTTAAGACTGCGGTTTGCAGGCGTTTGTAACGTGCACGGATAACTATCATGAGACACTCTGCATCTGAGCAGTAAAGTGCCATTTTATGCTCAGGCTTGCCTAAAAGTGGGGTTAGTCTTTTATAATCCGTGGCTCTAAGCTTTTTGCGGAAAAGACAGGCCCGAACGGGATGCGATTGACGAGCATCGGGCCCACCAATCTGGCAGAGATGGACTGAAGGAGCAAAACGCAATGAAAAGAGTGCTTGTCACATTTGTGCTTGCGCTAACCACCGCCGCCCTGGGTCAGGGAGCTTCGCCTTCGCAACAGCCACCGGCCCAGCAGCCCGCGGCGACTGATCAGCAGGCCAACACCCCCACCAGCCAAAAAGTAATTAAAGATCCGGCGGAGTACAACGCTTACATCACCGCCTTGAATACCACTGATCCCGCAGCCAAAGGGCAGGCCATGGAAGCCTTCATCGCCCAGTATCCCAACAGCATCGTCAAGATGGATGCTTTGGAGCAGGCTAGAGGCGCATACCAGCAGGCAAACAACCAGCAGAAAGTGGAGCAGATTGCCCGGCAGATCCTGCAGATCGATCCCGGCAATGTGTCCTCTCTGGCCATTGTGGTTTATATGGAGCGCCAGGGAATTAAGGACCAGCAGACCGGTGCCAAAGCGCGTGCCGATGCTGAGCGTGGGCTGCAGGAAGTGCCCAACATGAAAAAGCCTGAGGGCATGTCGGATGCAGACTTCGAAAAGATGCGCAATCAGGTGACCTCCATCTTTGCCGGCACTGCTGCTTTCGGCGCTTTGCAGCAACAGGATTATCCCGCTGCACGCAAGTTCTATGAGCAGGCATTGAAGATTGATCCGAGTGACATTGGCAACAACTACCAGATGTCCATCGCATTGCTCCAGTCGACCCCCATGGACGCTATTGGCTTCTGGTATGGCGCCAAGGCGCTGAGCATTGCACAGAGCCAGAATCCACAGGCATTCCAGGCCTGGTCGCCTTATTTCCTCTCAAAGTACAAGAAGTACCACGGCAATACGGATGACTGGAACCAGCGGATAGCCGCAGCCGCAACGCAGACCGCTCCGCCGGCAGGTTTTGTCGCCAGCATTCCTCTGGCGCCCACGCCGTGCGATCTTGCCGCCCAGGCAGTCCAGCAGAGCGGCGCCGCGGATCTTTCTTACAGTGACTGGGAACTCGTGCTCTCCTGCCGTGATAAAACGCCGGCCAACAAAGACGCAGCCGAAAAGGTGTGGGCGTTCATCCAGGCGAAGGAAAAAAATGGCGAGGCCAAACTGAAGATTCCGGTCAAGGTCATCGCAGTTACTGATGCCAGTTCAATGGATGTAGCTCTCAGCGAGGACAACCAGAAGGACAACAAAGCTGACATGCGCGTGGCCATGGAAAAACCGATGACCAAGCCGCCGGCTGTAGGCGCAATGATCGACATCATCGGAGTCATCTCTGAATACGTGCCTGATCCGTTCATGTTCACCATGACGAAAGGCGACCTGCCGGTGGCAAAACCTGTGGCCAAGCCTCCAGCAAAAAAGGGCGCGGCAACCAAGCGTCCGGCGACCAAGAAGAAGTAGTTCTCTACAGACAAAAAAGGAAGGCAGCCCATTTGCGGCTGCCTTTTTTATTTTGATTTTAGAGCTATTCCCCCAGCATCAGCCGTTGTACCGAATGTGCCTGTCCGGTAGCGCCGTCACAGCCGATTAATACCGCGCAGAAACGCGGATCGCCTTTGGCCGCTTCAAAGCGTCCGGGCAGTCCGGTAAGAAAGCGTTGCAGCACCTGCTCTTTTTGCACGCCAATCACGCTGTCATATGGGCCGGTCATGCCAACGTCAGTCTGATACGCGGTCCCATTCGGCAGGACCCTTGTGTCCGCGGTGGGCACATGCGTATGCGTTCCCAATACGGCGGTTACACGTCCGTCAAGATACCAGCCCATGGCGATCTTTTCTGAAGTTGCTTCCGCATGGAAATCGACAATCACAACCTTGCTCGTGATTTTTGCCAATAGCGCGTCGGCTTTGCGGAAAGGATCGTCAGAGTCGTGCATGAAGACCCGGCCTTGCAGATTGATCACGGCAAAACTCTGTCCCTGCTGTGTGGAGCCCTCATACAGGCCGACGCCGGGAACGCCTTCAGCATAATTGGCAGGACGCAACACCCGTCTTGCCCGCCCTTTCGGATCACCATTGGCTGAGTTGAAGTAGTCCACGATTTCGCGCTTGTCCCAGACATGGTTGCCGGTAGTGAGCACGTGGCATCCCAGGTCAAATAACTCGTCGGCAATGGCCGGGGTGACACCAAAGCCTCCGGCAGAATTTTCCGCGTTGGCAATCACCAGATCAACTTTGTTGGTCTCCACCACATGGCCCAGATGGTCGCGCACAATCTTGCGTCCCGGACTGCCGAAAATATCGCCTATGAAAAGAATCTGCATGGAACTTGAGATATTAACATCCCAGGGGGATGTGCCGTTTTGGCAATGCGATGAGCTGCGTTTCAGTGTGATCAGACCGTGCCGGAATCATCGCGCCAGTTCGATGGTGGCAAGATAATCATAATTGCCCGGAGGATTGGGCCGCAGGTTTCTGACCCGGCGCGAATGCACCACAACATTATCGAAGTACCACAGGTTGATATAAGGCAGGTCACGTGCGAGGATCTGCTGCACCTGGGCATAAATCTGCCGGCGCTTTTCCTGGTCTACCGTGCTGCGTCCGGCCTCAATGAGATGGTCCATTTCAGCATTCACGTAATAGCTGCGGTTCGCATGCTTGGGCGGGAAGCTGGAGGAGTGGAAAGCGTAGTAAAAAATGTCCGGGTCTTCATTGCCGCCGATCCAGCGCAGTGAGTACAACTGGAATGAGCCTTTTGTCACGTCAGCATAAAATGTGGCGAACTCAAAGCTGCGGATGTCGAGTGCGATACCGATTTTCCGCAACTGCTCCTGCAACACCGCCGCAAGCAGGCGCGTCGTCTCTTCCGTTGAGGTCTTCATGGTCAGGTGAAATCGTGTGCCGTCAGGCCCACGCGCGTATCCGGCCGAGTCAAGCAGGGCGTTGGCCTTTTCTGGACTATAGGGATAGTGCGCCACATCACCGCTATAGGCCCAATGCTGTGGTGGAAGCACGCTGTCCGCCAGGCGGCCCTGGTCGCCAAACAGGTAATGCAGGATTGTGCCACGGTCAATCGCATACGCCATCGCCTGACGCACGCGCACGTCTTTCAGGATAGGGTCGCGCAGGTTAAAGGCGAGATAGGAGAGCACTGTTCCCGGTTGCTGCTCAATCTCAAGATTGCGTTCGCCGCGGAGCGTGCCCACCATGTCCGCGCTCAGCGATCCGCTGGGGGAAATATCTGCACTGCCTTTGCGTAGCTCCAGGGCGCGCGTGGTGGCATCCGGCACAATGGTAAGGCGGACGCGCTCAACCTTGGCGTGCTGTCCCCAGTAGTTGTCATTGCGCTCCAAAACAACCTGGCTGTCCGGCTCTTGCAGCACAAAACGGAATGGACCTGAGCCAATGGGAGAGCGGTTGAAACGCTTGTCACTGCCATAGGGCACAATGCCAAATGCTCCCTCTGACACGTTGTAAAGTAGCGTCCCGTCCGGTTCAGAAAGATGGATGATGACCGTTGACTCGTCCGGTGTATCTACGCGGTCCACTAAATTATAAGTTGTTGCCTTGAGCGTGACGAGTGATCCGTCGCGCATGCTGTCCAGCGTCCACTTGACGTCGCGTGAGGTCAGCGGACGTCCATCATGGAAGTGAATGCCCTGGCGCAGATGGAAGATGTAGGTCAGAGGATCAGGAATCTCCCATTTTTCCGCCACCCAGGGGACCATGTTGAAATGTTCGTCGCGATGGACCAGAGGATCGAAAATCAGTTCATCAATGCGCTCTGATTGCGCGTCAGTACCCACGCGCGGATCAAGGTTTGTGGGGCTGCTCTCAATGATCATGACCAGCGTATGAGTGTCCGGGCGTTTCGCGCAGGAGAGCAGCGACGCGCACAGCAGCAAACAAAAAACTTGAAACCACAAAGGGCACGAAGGAGCACAAAGGGATTGTTGTTCATCGGCCTTTCTCCTTTGTGCTCCTTTGTGACCTTTGTGGTTGTTTTTAAACATAGGAAATTTTTCCAAGCACAGCCGGTCTCTGTGCTCCAGTCGCTGATGGAACATTTCCCGGCTGTCCATTCCAGGTCTGGTACGCCAGCAGAGCAAAGGCCACCGATTCCTTTGCCTGGCTGGGTACACCGAACTCATCCGAGTGTTTAAGACTCAGTCCCAGGTTGACGGCTTCCTGATTCAGCATCTCCATCAGCGTGGCATTCTGTGTTCCGCCTCCGGAGACAACCCAGTCACGGTATTCTCCGTGACGCAACACAAAACGCTTCAGCGCATGCGCCATGGATGTGGCAGTAAGGGCCGTGGCCGTGGCAATAACATCTGCATTCGCGGCCTTGCCGCAGCGGCGCAGAAATGCCTGGGAATATTCGCTGCCAAACTCTTCACGACCAGCAGTCTTGGGTGGCCTTAGTTTGAAATAAGGACCACCAAGCGCGCCTTCAAGCACTGGTTGAAGGACCTTTCCCTGGCGCGCGACTTTGCCTCCACCATCGTACGGTCTGTTGAACAGCATTTGCATTAACCGGTCAATCACCATGTTTCCAGGGCCGGTATCAAAGGCAATGATGGCGTCTGGCCCGGCCCCTGCCGGAATGGCCGTCAGGTTGGCGATTCCGCCAATGTTCTGCACAATCCGCCCTTTGTTCCTGGCGCGAAAGATCGCATAGTCCAGCAGGGGGACCAGCGGCGCTCCCTTGCCTCCGGCAGCCATATCGGCAGGACGAAAATCTGACACCACCGGGACGTTCAAACGGGCCGCCACAACGGCTCCCTCGCCCGTTTGCCACGTGCATGCGATCTTTTTCCCCAGATAAGGTGCCGACGTTCCCTGATGGTAGATGGTTTGTCCATGGCAGCCTACAAGGTCCAGTTTCGGGGAGCCAGCCTTCTTCTGCGCGCGGTGTACCGCTTCCGCGTAGAGCTCCCCCAGACGAAAGTTCAGCCGTGAAAGCTCCGCCACGCTGATGCTGCTCGCATTCATCGCGGCCAGAACGGCCTTGCGGACCTCTTTAGGATACTCAGTGTGGTGATGGAAGAGCAGATCAAAGCTCAGATACGAGCCGCGTCCCTGGATGCTCACCACGGCTACATCGACCCCGTCCGCCGATGTTCCGCTCATCACTCCGGCAACGATCAAGCGTTTATCTCCTTTGTGGTGTGCAAGCGGTCGTCGATCACTTCTGCGCCAACGATACGGGTGAAGTCCGTAACGAGCTTTTTCAGCTTCTCCACGACTTTGGCTTTCGGTTCGGGGGCAAACCCGCGCAACTCCGCAGAGCGCTTTTTGAAAGCGAGCACGCGTTGTGCCGCTTTGGCTACATGCGTGGCGAACTTGCTGTCACGCTCCGCCGTGCGCAAAACGGCCTCATAGCCGCGCCAGACCAGCTCCTGGTTATGGCATACCAGGAACATGTCAGCACCCGCGCGAAGCGTTTCCACGGCCACGTCTTCAATCTCGCCGGTGGAAAGCACTCCGCCCATCTCCAGATCGTCCGAGATGATCAGGCCGTTGTAGCCGATCTTCTTGCGCAGCACGTCCTGCATCCATTTGCGGGAAAGAGAAGCCGGCAGCTGGTTGTTGGTGACTTCAGGATAGGAAGCATGCGCCACCATGACGAATGGAATCTGGCGGCGAAGTTCGCGATATGGCGCCAGGTCTTCCTCCCACATCTTCTTCCAGTTTTTCTGCACCACCGGCATGCTGTGATGGCTGTCGAGGTTGGCTTCTCCCAGTCCCGGGAAGTGCTTCCCGCATCCAAGCACCTTGGCCGCTTTCAGCCCGCGAAGAAATTCTTTTGCATACACGATTGTGGCTTTCGGATCAGCCGATGCCGTCCGGCTCGTCAGCACGGAACGCGAAGCCTCGAACCCAAGGTCGAAGACCGGGGCAAAATCCGTGTTGAAACCGAGCGCACGCGCTTCCAGCCCAAGAACGTTGCCATGCATGCGGAACAGCTTGCGGCTTCCGGTGGCAAATACGTCCTTGACGGAAGGGGCGGGCGCGATGACTTTCTTCAGGCGATCAACGGTTCCGCCTTCCAGATCAACGCAAAGAAACATGGGAACGCGCGTTGTTGCCTGCGAGTCACGCAGTAACTGCCACGTCTGGCGCGGTTCTTCAATGTTGCGCGCAAACAGAATCACGCCGCCGGGCTGAAATGTGGCCAGCGTGGTGCGCAGCTTGCTGTCCACCTCTAGTCCGTCATAGCCGAGAATGAGCAGTTGTCCAACTTGCTGGCGAAGGGTGTCAGTTTTTGACATGCTCTCTCGATTATACGAACTTCGGGCGCTCACTCACCTGATTCAGCTATTGCCGGAGAAGCTGCGGTTCTCTACGGCCAGATGCAAAGTCGCTTACCGGCACTTGGACGATCTGTTGTCAGGGAAATCCTGCCGTACAAGACCTTGCAGGTCGCGATTCTGAAACCGGCAGTTGGTATTGAAGTTGGGGTCCTGGGAAAAATCTACGCGCATGGCCTTATCGATATGGTTATTTTGGAAGACGTTGTTAAAGTTCTCCAGGCCGCTTGCGAAGGAGTAACTGAGAATCGCAGCCTGATTGCGCGCAGTGCCGCCGTCTGATTGAATGGTGTTGTCAGTAAAAACAGAATTTTGTACCTGCCCCTGTAAAACAATGCCAATGGAGCCTGCTGCATTCAGTTGCACGGAATTGTTCAGAACGCTCCAATTGGAGAAAGCGTGGTTGGGGCCTCCGCCCCCGATGACGATGCCGTAACGCGCGGGATGGATGAATTGGTTGGACTGGAGGATCACACCGTTGTTCGTGAAGCTGTCCGCATTAAATCCGTAGTGAGAATCTCTGGAGATGTTATCGTGAAACCAGACTCCTTCCATGGCCCAGCCGCCATAGGCAATGAGGTATCCCTCCACAACATTGTTGCGGACCTCAGCCATGGCAGTGTTTACGATAATGCCATCCATTGCGCCGCCTGGCGGAGAGCCGCTGGTCATGGGCCGGCCAGGCTTGGTGACGGTAACGTTTTCAATCAGATTTCCGGCGCTTTCGTGCGGATCCAATCCCTGGTCGCTTCCCCAGATCTGCACCGCAAAAGTTTCGTACAAAACATTTCTGAAGCCCGCATCCCCTGACGCGCCGATCACGTTTACATTATGGATCCAGTGGTTGCCCTGCACGGATCGAAGGACGATTCCTGCGACATTTAAAAGAGGCCCCCCGGGGGGCGTCAGTTGATCGTGATTGGCATCAATCGTGAGGTCTGAAATCTCAACGCCCGACGAATTTTCAGAATGTGTCCCGATTACCAGGTTACGTCCTCCGCTGAAGGACGATCCGCTATTGTCGACAAACTGGTCCTGCATATATCCCGCAAGCTGTAACCTGGTTCGATCGACGCCTCGTCCGTGGATTTTCCAGTTTTTTTCCACGGTAAAGCCGCGCTGGCTGCCCTGTGTGTGTCCCAGGTGCATGGTCCAGTCGTACTGGCCATTGGTCTGGAATGTGCCGCTGGCAATGCAGACGATCAGGTTTTCCGCAGCAATATTCTTCTGCGCACCCCAGGTTGGGCGCTCGCCTTGCGCAATGGTGCGCAGAATGGTGTCAAACTTGTCGGCGGTTGTGCCGTCCAACGGTTCATTGGCGCTGATGCCGGATTGCTGGCCACCTCGGGCTGGAGCGCCGATGAAAATGCGGGTGAAACCTGCGGGCACCGCAGAAACTGTGCAGTCCTGTGAGGTAACCTCAGGAGTCAGGGGCTTGCAGGATGCCAGCGCCAGAATAAGCGCCGGAAGAAAAACGAGTCGAGCAACGTTCATGCAACTTCCTCGCCAATTTGCGTACGCGAATCCGTTTCAACGGACCGCATAGATCACGCCTTAGGCACGAATAGAAGCCTCCCTGAAGAGAACGGGAAGTGACCTGAAATCGAGGGTACTTCAAAATGCCTGTGAGACGTTGTGAGAGTATACCGCTGACTAGCAAGATTTATAGACAAGATTAAGAGAATTTAATTAGGAAACTTTATGCATAAAAATTGAAAAACAATGTCATTCATATGACGCCTTTTGATGCCATGTAAGCCCGGCTAGAAGGGGACAGGCTTGCGACGGTATAGTCAGTTTTCGGGATAGGCAAGACTAGCTATCAAAAAATAGCTACAGCTACCCGATTTGTTTCTTAAGCTCCCACAGCAGATTTCATCGCTTCCAGTGGGGTAAGGTTGTTCAAGTTCGCTTCTTTCAATTGGCAATCCTGGGAAGGTTTGCTGGATCGAATTTTTGGTGCGCCTCCCGGGCGCTATAGCGCTGGAGAATCTTTCCGGTGGGCACGGCCACGCGATAGACGTTGAATTCTGAAGCGAAGCGGCAAATGCCAACGTTGGGTACCAGCACTGACAGCACGAGCTCCTGTGATCCGTTAGTCCATTGCGATCCGACCACATTGGGTAGGCAATATTCTTTGGCCAGCCAGAAGTCCCTGTCAAACTCTTCAGTGAGCTGTGCGGGCAAAGGCAAGTGCCGAATCGACCGGGCGAAATCCCGACGGGCCGCAGCCTCAAACCTCTTGTGCTTTCTCAATCCGGAATTTGTGACTGCATATAACTGCGTATGCCAGGTCCCTGTTTCGCCACCGTCAGTCCATGTGAGAAAAAAATAATGTGAATCGGGCGCCCAGCCCAACTCGGCGTTCGTTTTTTCCCCGAACTTTGTGGCGTAGCGCTTGCCCCCGGCCAACACAGTTACTCTCTCACCCTCAACCTCGATGATTTTACGGCCATCCGGCGAAGGGAGAGACAATGAATTCCTGTCGTAACCCGCTGCTCCAATACCGTTGAAGAGTGAAACCGTTTGGCTGGACCATGCTCCTCTTCGGACGATACTCTTGCCGTCAAAAGAAGGAGAGGAGGACTGAGAGGTCGCCAGCGGCTGCACAAGGACCAGCGCCGCCATCAGCAAGGTTGTGTAACGTTGAAAAGAGTAAAATTGTTTCCATACAGCATCCATTCAGATCTGTTTTTTGAGCTCATGCAACAAATTCAGAGCCTCAAGCGGCGTAAGATTGTTTAAGTCCGCCTCTTTCAGCCGGTCGACAATTTTTTGCGAGAGCGGGGTAAACATGGTGAGCTGCATCTGCGGCGCAGAATCTTTTGCGACGGAAGACAGGTGGGCCGTGGTCTGTTGTTCTGCGTTCTCATGTTCATGCAGCACTTCACGCGCGCGGACGATTACCTCAGGCGGAAGCCCCGCCAGCTTGCCCACCTCAATTCCGTAGCTGCGATCTGCCGAGCCGGCTTCTACTTTCCGCAGAAAGACAATGCCGCCCGCGTTCTCCTTCACGGATACGTGAAAGTTCTTTACCCCCGGAAGCCGGTCAAGTTCGGTGAGCTCGTGATAGTGCGTAGCAAAAAGCGTCTTGGCCCGGCTGGTGGAATGAATGTATTCAATCACGGCCCAGGCAATTGCTAGTCCGTCATAGGTGGCGGTGCCGCGGCCAATTTCATCCAGCAGGATCAGCGAACGGGGCGTGGCGGTGTTCAGAATCGCCGCTGTTTCGGTCATCTCCACCATGAATGTGGACCGGCCGCGGGCCAGGTTGTCACTGGCGCCGATGCGAGTGAAGATCCGGTCAACCACCGGCAGCCGCGCGGAGCGCGCCGGCACAAACCCGCCCATCTGCGCCATGAGTACGGTGAGTGCGGTCTGCCGCAAGTAGGTTGATTTGCCGCCCATGTTTGGCCCGGTGATAAGAAGAATGCTATGGCTGCTCGAATTCAGATAGAGATCATTGGGCACAAACCGGTCATTGCTCCCGGTCAGCTCCAGTTGCTCCAGCACCGGATGCCGCCCTTCAATGATTTCCAGTTCATCGATTGCATTGATTTTATTGGAATCCGCGGCGGGCTTGGTTTCGAACTTTGGCCGGCAATAACCGCGGTTCTGCGCGATGAACGCCAGCGAAGCCAATACATCCACTTCCGCCAGCGCCAGAGAGGTCTGCCGGATGCGCCGGGCTTCGGCCGCAATTGCAGTCCGAAGCTCGGTAAATAATCGTCGCTCAATCTCAACGATCTTTTCCTGGGCGTCCAGCACCTTGGCTTCGTACTCTTTCAGCTCCGGGGTGGTGAAGCGTTCGGCATTCACCAGCGTCTGCTTGCGCTCATAGTCCGGCGGCGCATGGTGCAGGTTTACCTTGCTGATCTCAATGTAGTAGCCAAAGATAGAATTGAATTTGACCTTGAGCGAGTTAATGCCTGTGCGCTTGCGCTCGCGCTCTTCTATCTGTGCAATGTACTGCTTGCTGTTGCGGCTCAGGTTGCGCAGGTCATCCAGTTCCTTGTCGACATCCGGCTGGATCACGCCGCCATCCGCCAGAGTGAGAGGCGGTTCGGCGACGACTGTTTTTTCAATGCGCTCGCGCAGGTCGCCCAGTTCGTCCAGAAGTGAATTCAGCTCCGCCAGCCGTTCTGCCGCCAGCTTTGCTACTGCGGCCTTGATGCGTGGCAAGCGGTTCAGGCTGGCGCAGAGTGCCAGCACATCGCGCGGGTTTGCGGTCTCAAGCGTTACGCGGCTCAACAGGCGCTCAATGTCGAGCACGCCCTCGAGCGCCCGGCGCAGCTCTTCCCGCGCAACAAATTCTTTGACGCCTACTTCCACGGCGTCCAGCCGGTGATTGATCTCGCCAATCTCGATGGAGGGGCGGAGCATCCAGGAGCGTAGCAGGCGCTTGCCCATGGGCGTGAGCGTGGCGTCAAGCGCGCGGAAGAGCGTGACTTCGTTCCCCGTGTTGGCAAACAGAGGTTCTACGAGTTCGAGATTGCGGACCGTAACCGCATCCAGAACCAGGTACTCCTGGCGTTCATAGAAACCGATGCGGTCCACGTGCTCCAGCGTGCCACGCTGTGTGGAACGGACGTAATGCAGGATCGCCCCGGCCGCGGTTGCCGCCGCCGGACGCCCTTGCAAGCCAAACCCTTCCAGTGACAGCACACCCATCTTGTTTTCCAGCAAAGGCACGGCATAGTCAGGGGCAAAGACCCAGTCTTCAAGCGGCGTTTCCGTGAAGCGCATGGCGCCGCCGGTCTGTTGCAGGCTGGCCTGCGGCGTGGCGTTGGGTTGTGTGGGCGCTTCCGCGTTGTTGATCGGCGGTGGGTCAAACAGCGGCAACCCGGAGGGATAAAGAACTTCCCGCGGCCGCAGCTGCTGCAACTCCTCCAGGATGCGGCGTTCAGCGTCCGGGCCACGAAATTCGGTGGCGCGAAATTCGCCGGTAGAGAGATCGAGTGCCGCCAGCCCCACCGCGCCGGACGCGCGCGCCAGGCCGGCGAGAAAATTGTTCTCCTCAGAACCAACGCTTGAATCAATCGCCGTTCCCGGCGTGAGCACCCGCGTTACTTCGCGCCGCACCAGCTTGGTGGCCGCGTTGGGGACCTCCATCTGCTCGCAGATGGCTACTCTGAAGCCCTTGCGCAACAGTTTGGAAAGATAGTTTTCCGCCGCGTGATAGGGCACGCCGCACATCGGGATGGCATGGTCCTTCTCTTTGTTGCGCGAGGTCAGCGTGATCTGGAGTTCGCGCGCGGCGACCACGGCATCTTCAAAGAAAAGCTCGTAGAAATCCCCCAGGCGGAAGAAGAGCAGCGCGTTGGGATGCTCTTTCTTGATCGCGGCGTATTGCCGCATCAGCGGAGTGGAGGGTTCAGTCATGCAAACAAAAATGTTTGGCTGGTGAGCGAATTATATAGCAGCCAAAGCTGCGCGGCGGCTGCCGATTAGGTCCCCGACCGCGCCTGCGCGACATCGCTTTTCATTGTTGCAACACAGGTGCAATGGGCGTGAAGAAGTGTTTGCCGGATGCCGGGATCCAGCTGCGCTTCAGGTTGGTCCGCCACGTGGCGGAGCCAGCGCTTCCCGAAGAGTGAACAGAGCTTCTGCCGCTGCTGGTGTTGTTCGGGCTTGGGCAGCAGGAGAAGCGCGTCCTGATGGTAGCGCAGGGCATCGCCCACATTTCTGCCCTGGAACGTCTTATTCAGGTGGATTGCACCCAGGTC
Source organism: Terriglobia bacterium (assembly GCA_020072585.1). Taxonomy (GTDB): domain Bacteria; phylum Acidobacteriota; class Terriglobia; order Terriglobales; family Acidobacteriaceae; genus Angelobacter. Next base: position 26,733 of record JAIQGL010000028.1, read on the forward strand.
ATTCATGCCTTCAGGATAGTCAGGTTTGTAGCGCAGTGCGTTCTTGTAGCAATCGGCGGCCTTCTCGAGCTGGTCCAGCTCCAGATAGGCGTTGCCGAGATTGTCAAAAGCCAGGAAGTACTGCGGGTTGATGGCAAGAGTGGCTTCGCACTCCTGGATCGCGCGGCGCAGATTTTTCGCCGATAGCGCTTTGTCTTCCGCAGCGTCGCGCGTGCCCCATTCAAGATACAGGTTGGCCAGATTGTTGTGAACTGCGTAGTTCTGTCCATTCAACTCAAAGGCGCGCGTGTAATGCTGGATTGCCAGCTCACGGTTCACGGCTGACTGGCGCCGAACGGCAGCATCTTCGCTGGCGGCCTGACTCTCGCTCAGTTGGTGATAGGCGAATCCCAGTGCCCGGTTGGACATGTCAAGATCAGGATCAATTTCCACGGCGCGCTGGGCGTGATAGACAGCATCGTCCAGAAGGCGAGGATCGTGAAAATTGTAACGGCCATATTTCTGCAGGAGCGCGTTGGCCAGCCCGCTATGGGCATACGAGCGCAGGCGGGCCTGAGAAGCGGCAAGAGCACCCTGGAAATTCCTGATGGCCTCGTTATTGCGGTCCGCGTCCCATTGGTAATATTCGAGCACTCCCATGCTATACCGTATGGCCGGATTGTTGGGCTCGAGGTTGAGCGCTTCACCGTAGTGTTTTTTGGCTTTCTGATAGTCGGCAGGCCTCTGTAGGTCCACGTAAGAAAGATAGCTGTCGAGCCCATTGGTATAGGCGCGGAACCCTGCCCAGGACTTGAAGATCTCTTCCCGGGTCAGATCAAGATAAATGCGGAAAGCAAGCTCCTCCACGGCTTCAGGGACTTTTTCATCCGTCGATTTCTCCTGGATCACCTCCCACAAGCTGGTGGCGGAGGTGCGCCACTTTGCCGGAGTGTAGAAGTCCAGGGTCGCCAGCAGCTGCAACCGCTCTCCGTATTTATGGATGCTGCCTTTCAGCCGCGCCGGACGGAACACCATCGGCAACAAACTGAACAGGAGAGTTGAGACCGCGGTCAGGAATGAACCGTATTTGCCCAGCTCCACTGAGGCCAGCAGTTTTACGTTTTCGTCCAGGCTCTGGCGGAAGGCCGGCACATCGCGATAGATGTTCCAGTTTCCAATCGTCCCAGCGGAGCGCTGATGGACGCTCTTGATATATCCGATCTTAAATAGCAGAAGATCAGCCACGCTCTTACCCAGGTCGTGCTCTTTGCTGTCATACATGCTGATCCACGACTCAAAGAGGATCTGCTTGCGACTGCGCAGATACACCACCACGGCAATGGCAAGGACCACGAGAAAGAAGACCAGAAGCCATGACTCGGTCACGGTCCTGACGACTTCATGCGCTATCTTCATAATCTCCCAATTCACTTGTGCGACGTATTCTAACCCCGAATGCCGCCGCGATAGGGTGCGCGTGACGGTCCTCTGCCACAAAATGGTTACGGTTGTGCTTGCTGCTTCAGGAGTATTTTGCGGTAAGGTCTTCCAGGCTGGGTTGCGACCAGGCTTTCACAACGGTGTGTTCCGGCGGTTGGGAGTGGGTTTGCAGGTGGCGCACGAACATATCGAGTGCTGTATCCATGGTGAGAGAGGTGACGATGGCGGCGGTGAGAGTGCCTGCATCGAGAAGCGGTTTGGTCTGGTTGAGAACTCCCACGCCGCAATAGGGAAGGTTTAGCCATTTGACCCGATCGGCGCCGGGGGCATTTTCTTCAAACGCCTGTCTTGCGGCTTGGATGAAATCAGTATTTTGCGCGGCAATCAGGTGGGTATCAGAGGCGCGGACTGTCGAAAGCCGGAGCCATGAGGTCACGGAATGGTAGGCGCTCTCCGCCGTCCATTGGATCTTTAAGCTTTTGAGCTGAGCATTGGGACCAAGCACGCTCTCCAGTCCTTCTGAGCGTTGTGCAGCCAGAAAGTTTGTTGCCGGACCGCGCAGATACAGGATGGAACCGCCATGGGGAAGGATCGCCGCAAACTGGCGGCCTTGCATGCGGCCAATTTCGGTGTGGTCTTGTGACACGGTGAAAACCGGCGCTTTGGCCGTCTTGCGCAATGGCTCCAGGTAATCAACGCGCGCGTTGCTGACTACCCAGCCGATTCCCGCTGCCACGGCTGCTTCAGCAACGCGGGGGAGCCCCTGATTATTGACCGGTTCCACGAAAATGCCATCAGGGCGTAGGGAACTGGCCTGCACAATTTCCAATACCTGCTGGCTCTGAGTGACCGGATCGCTCTTTGCATTGATCACTCTCAGATCAACCCCCAGGCGCTCTGCCGTTGCTTTGGCCGCGGCCTCCTGTTCGCGCAAATAATTGTTTTCACCCGGGAGGGAAATCACAACGCTGAGCCTCTGCATATCCGCTCTCCTTATGGTCAAGTGCCCGGTGGGCTGGGCCCATCCAAGAAACTCGAACCAATTCGTACCGGCTTTTTCACGCCCGTTAGATGTATGGGGCGTGGTATTTCCTTTATGGCCGTGGGCCCAACGTGTTTATGTAGCGGATTCTAATGCGATACTGAGGGTTTTGAGCAGGAAAGTGAAGGCGGGGAGCGTGTTTTCCTGAATTGGAAATGGAAGGACGGCCTGGGACGGCCTGGCTTCCCGGGGTTGTGGGGGAACACCCTCTATTGACCGTTGTCCTCTCCCTCTGTTTTCCTAGATGTACATGGAATTGCGTAAAGACCCGATCACGCGCTCATGGGTCATCGTTGGCGATGATGTGGAGCGGCCAAGCCAGCCGGGCTATTGTCCGTTCTGTCCTGGAGCGCCGAACGCGCCGCAGGTGATTGCCACGTTGAATTCAGCGGACCACGGCGCCGGCCCGGTCATGGCCATGGTGCATCCTGCGCCGCTCTACCGGATTGAGGGCGAGCCGCATCGGCACGCAGAAGGAATTTATGACGCCATGAATACGGTGGGCGCGCATGAGGTGCTGGTCGAAAGCATCCGTCATGACATTGAATTGTGGCAGTCATCTGACGCGGAAATCTCGCAGTTTCTCCAGTTGACCGCGCAGCGCATCCAGGACCTGAAGGGCGACCTGCGTTTTAAATATGTGACCATGTTCAAGAACCATGGCGCGCCGGCCGGCCAGGAGTTCGGCCACCCCGTCTCCGAGCTGACCGCCACCACGTTTGTGCCCCGGCGCGTGTTATACGAACTGCGGGCGTCGCGGGATTACTACCTGGAAAAAGAGCGCTGCGTTTTTTGTGACACTCTGGGCCAGGAGTTCCGCACCCCGGTGCGGATTGTTGAAGCCCTGAGCCACTATGTTTCTTTGTGCCCGTTCGCTTCCCGCGTGCCATATGAAATCTGGATCATGCCGCGCAAGCACGAATCCTCATTCGAAAGGTCGATCACTTCCAAGTCAGCGCAGCTGGGTGAGCTGGCAGGGCTGATTCGCCGTACTTTACAGCGGGTGATGAGCGTTTCTGAATCGTTTCACCTGGTGCTGCACACGGTCCCCAACACCTACCAGAAGTCGAACATTTTGCAGTATTGGAAGACCGTGGACGAGGATTATCACTGGCACATCGAGATTCTGCCGATCATGGGGACCAGGGCCAAGCCGTACTTCCTGAAAGAGGTGTATTACACCCACATCTCATCAGAGGCGGCGGCGGAGAAGTACCGCAAAATGAGTATCCGGTAACGATAATGATTTTCACCCCCTGAGGCGACGGGTTCGGCACGCCAGCCAGCCCCGCGTCCTGAACGACTTGGGCGGCCAATCTGACGAGATAAGTACTTAGGTGTGCGTTTTATCACACTCGGTTGTGAGCCCTAGCGGCTATAATTTGCAATAACTTATGCTTCCGTTGTTCTGGTTACGCGTGGCCCTGAGTCTTTACGGGGTGGGCCTGCTGTACGCCCTGGCATCATTCTGGGGCGGCAGGAAAGTCCTGACCCTGATCACCCTTCCCGCAGTGGGGTTGGGCATGGTGTTTCATTTTGTTTCCATCATAGAAAATGCAATGTTCAGCGGGACGTGGACGCCGACCTCCATGCACGGGTTGGAGTCTTTACTGGCCTTTGTGCTGATGGTCTTCTTCTTCATCGTTTATGCGCGATACCGCGCTACTTCGCCTGGGCTGGCGGTGTTTCCACTGGTTTTCTGGCTCACCTTTTCAGCCTCATCGTACGCATCGCCCACTGAGCCTTCAGCGCCCATCTTTGTAAGCCTGCAATGGATTTATATTCACGTAGCACTCATTCTCATTGGATATTCAGCGCTGTTCTTTAGCTTCATTCTCAGCATTCTCTATTTGATTCAGGAGCGCAACCTCAAGAGCAAAGCAGGGATGAACGGATTCTGGTCACGTCTGCCGGCACTCGCCACCATCGATGAAATCGGTTTCAAATGCCTGATCTGGGGCTTTCCGTTCATGACGCTGGGGCTGATTGCCGGTTCCATCCTGGCTGAAGCGCGTTACGGGACCAGATATTTTGCCGATCCCAAAATATTGCTTTCCGGCCTGATGTGGGTGGTATACATGGTGCTTCTGTATACCCGCTGGAGCGCCGGATGGCGGGGCCGCCGTGCCGCATATTTAGCGACATTTGCCTTTGGCGCAGCGGTACTGGCATGGGCGGCCAATAATGTCAGCCAGACGCACAGGTTTCTTGCCCCATGAACTTCCACGTCATCGGCGTGAACCATAACAGCGCACCTCTTGAGATGCGCGAGCGGCTTGCCGTGAGCGAAGCGCAACTGCCGGATGCCATCCGCAGCCTGGTGCAGCAGCCCGGTGTGGATGAGGGCATGGTGCTTTCCACGTGCAATCGCGTGGAGGTTCTTACCAGCGTAAAACAAGGCGCTGACCTGCGCGGCTTTCTGGGCAGCTATTTCGGCGTGAGTCCGGCTGCGCTCAATTCCCACATTTATGAGTTTGAGCAGCGTGAGGCTGTACGTCACGTCTTTCGCGTGGCTTCAAGTCTGGATTCCATGGTGGTGGGCGAACCGCAGATTCTGGGCCAGGTAAAAGAGGCCTATGCCGTGGCCCGCGGCCTGGGAGCTGTCCATTCAGCGCTGGAAGCGCTGCTCTCACGTGCTTTCGCCGTGGCCAAACGCGTCCGCTCGGAGACGGCGATTGGCAGTTCCAGCGTTTCTATCGCTTCAGTGGCTGTGCAACTGGCGGAAAAGATTTTTGGTTCACTCGAAGACAAGACCGTGTATTTGGTGGGCGCGGGCAAGATGGCGGAGCTGGCGGCGCGGCATCTGATCGCGCACGGAGCAAAGAACATCGTCATTAGCAACCGGACGCATGAGCGCGCCGTGGAACTGGCGGAAAGTTTTGGCGGCAACGCCGTCCCGTTTGATCAACTGCATGAGACGGCTGACCATGCTGACATCATCCTTACCTCCACGGGGGCGCCTGAGCCGCTGTTCCGCCGCGAGCATGGCGAGAAGCTGCTCAAGGGCCGACGCAACCGCCCCATGTTTTTTATCGACATTGCCGTGCCCCGCAACGTTCATCCGGACATGAACAAGCTGGACGGAATGTTTGTGTATGACGTGGATGATCTGCAATCCGTGGCTACGGACAACGCGGCCGAGCGCAGGAAGGAAGCCGAGCGCGCGGAAAAGATCATCGAGCTTGAGGTGGACCGCTTCGCTTCCAGGATGAAGTCGCTTGCCGTGGTGCCGACCATCCTTTCGCTCCAGGAATATTGCGAAACCATTCGCCAGGCAGAGATTGACCGCATCCGGGGCAGGCTGGGCACGATCACGCCGGAGCAGGAGGCAGCAATTGAGGCCATGACGCGCGGCATCATCAACAAACTGCTGCATACGCCCATAACCACGCTCAAATCTTCCACCGATCACCCTGAGGCTGCTACCATCCATGAGATGATCCGGCGGCTGTTCAATTTGAACACCGGAAAACCCAAAGACTAAAAAATTAATGGCCAAACTTCGCATCGGCTCCCGCGGTTCACAGCTTGCACTATGGCAGGCCAATCATGTGGCATCATTGCTGCGCGAGAAGCGGCACACCGTGGAGATTGAAGTCATCAAGACCACGGGCGACAAGATTACTGACGTTGCACTGGCCCAGGTCGGCACCAAGGGAATGTTCACCAAGGAGATTGAGGAAGCGCTGGCGGATAAGCGCGTTGACCTGGCAGTGCACAGCCTGAAGGACGTCCCCACGGACCTTGCGCAGGAGTTTGATCTGGCCGCCATCATGAAGCGCGAAGATCCGCGTGATGCGTTCATCTCAGTGAAGTTTGCCGCGCTGGAAGAGCTGCCGCAGGGCGCCAAAGTGGGCACCAGCAGCCTGCGCAGGCAGTGCCAGTTGAAGGCGGTGCGTCCTGATCTGGAAATTTTTCCCCTGCGCGGCAACGTGGATACGCGGATCAGGAAGCTTGAAGCGGGAGAATATGACGCCATTATTCTTGCTGCCGCCGGCGTGAATCGCTTAGGTCTGGATAAATATGTGCGCTCGCGAATTTCGGCGGATGTGATGTGTCCCGCGGTAGGGCAGGGAGCGCTGGCGATTGAAATTCGCCGCAATGACGCGCAGACGCGGACACTGCTGGCCTTTCTGAACGACGCGGACACGCGGGTTGCCATCGAGTGCGAAAGGGCCTTGCTGGGATCGCTGGGCGGCGGCTGCCAGGTCCCGATTGGGGCGTATGCCGAGAAGCGCGAAGGACGAGTGTATCTACGCGCCATCGTGGGCCGTCCGGACGGCAGTTTAATTCTGCGCGAGCAGGCAGAGGGCGACAGTGCCGTGAAACTTGGGCGCGAAGTAGCACAGACATTGCTGTGGCGCGGCGGCGACAAGATCCTTACGGACGTATACGCGCAGGAAGTTGTGGTGCCGAAGCAGCCATGAATACCAACAAAGAAGAGCCACTCAGCGGTTGGCGCATTCTGACCACGCGCGCCAGCAAGCAAGCAGGCGGGCTGGCTCGGCCGTTGCGGGACCTGGGCGCGGAGGTGGTTGAGATTCCGACCATTGAGATCAAGCCGCCCAAGAGTTTCAAGGCTCTGGATGATGCACTGGGAAAAATCGGCAGTTATGACTGGCTCATTCTTACCAGTGTGAATGGCGTGGAAGCGCTGTTTGCGCGGCTCAAGAAACTGCATATCCAGCCAGCAAAGCTGAAACATCTGCAGGTGGCAGCTATCGGTCCGGCCACGCAGCGCGAAATTGAAGAACACGGATTGAAAGTGGCTGTAACGCCGGAAAAATATATTGCCGAGTCAGTGGTGGATGCATTGAAAGGCAGGATGGAAGGGAAGCGCGTGCTGCTGGTAAGGGCGAAAGTGGCGCGCGATGTACTGCCGATCGAGTTGCGAAAGGCCGGGGCCAAAGTGGATGTGGCCGAGGCGTATGAGACGCATGTTCCTGCGGGCGCCAAAGCAAAACTCAACCGGCTGTTCGTCAGCGACTCAACGCGTCCGGACATTGTGACTTTTACCAGCTCTTCCACGGCAACCAATTTCTTTAGTCTTTTGGAAAAAGAGCATTACCACGCTCTGCGAGAGATCTGGCTGGCTTCCATTGGGCCGGTTACCAGCGCAACGCTGCAGCAACTGGGCTTCAAGGCCAACATACAGGCCATTGAATACACCATGGAAGGGTTGGCGCTGGCGATCGCGAAGCATGTGCTGACAACACATCCGAGCGAATAGTTACGCAGGGCCCACAATGCACCGCCAAGACCGACAAGACCGCGAAGGTCGCAAAGGAATTTGAGTTCAGCAGTTATTCGTTTGCGCTCTTTGCGGTAAACCAGCCTACTGAATCCATAATCACTCAAGATTGCAACCACATTTCGCCGGCTCGGCATACTTCTTCAGGAATTCCGCCACGCGCGTATAGGCGTCAATCTGATTTTCAATCTTAGCGAAGCCGTGGCCTTCATTCTCGTAGACTTTTAGTTCGGCAACGCCATTGCGCTTTTTGATGGCGCTGGCGACCTGCTCGGCTTCCGTTCTGGGGCATCGTGGGTCATTGCCGCCGGCCAGGAGCAGCAGCGGGGCTTTAATTTGATCCGCAAAATTGATGGGTGAGCGCTCCTGCAAACGCGCCTTGTCTTTCATGGGATCGCCCATGGTTGCGATGTCATATTCGCGTAGCAGCGGATCTTCATTTTCAATTTCAGTAAACCAGTTGACGAAGGGCACAACTGGTACTCCTGCGGCCCACAAATCGGGCGCCTTGGTGACAGCCATCATGGTGAGGTACCCGCCGTAGCTGCCGCCCATCACGGCAACTTTCTTCGGATCGATGAAGCCGGTTTTCCTGATCCACTCGGCGGCGGAGATCACGTCTTCCAGATCGCCTCCGCCCATGTCAAAGCGGTTGGCATCCTCAAACTCTTTGCCGTAACCGGTGGAGCCGCGATAATTCGGCGCAATCACGAAATAGCCCTGGTTCACCAGATATTGAATACTGCGGCCGAACGAGTTGATGGTTTGCGATGTAGGCCCCCCGTGGATATACACGATAGCTGCGTTCTTGCCGGTTTTCTCCGCATTGAACGGAACGTAAACGAAAGCGGAGATCTGCCACTTCCCGTCCTTGCTGGGATAGCGGACCAGAAAAGGCTCAGCCAAATCTTCACTGCGAATTCCTCCTGCCAATGAATGAGTAATCTGGTGGGCTTTCTGCGTGGCGAAGTCATAATTCCACAGGTCGTTCGGGGCATTGGGACCGTCATGGGTATAGAGCAGGCGGGTGTCATCGTGGCTGAAAGCGGTCTCAGCGCCGGCCAGAGAGTTGATGCCTTTGGCCAGCGGAAGCATATGTGCTTGCCGCGTAGCCAGGTCATAGACATAAATCTCCTGGTTGCCATCGATATTTGCGGTCCACGCAAGGCGCTTGCCGTCTGGAGAAAATTTGCCTGAAGTCATTTCCCACTTATCGGTGGTGAGCCATGTGATTTTCTTTGTTGCAACATCGAGCAGCGCGGCATTCTCATAACCGTTACCGGCGTTCGATGTGATCAATACGGTTTTGCCGTCAGGTGAGAGATCGGTGGCGATGAAATTTCGTTCGCCTTCATGCGGTGTGAGATTGGTGGCATGTCCGCCGCCGGAATTGGCAATGAAGATATTCGCATTCTTGCCCGCAGAATTCTGCTGGGTAAAGACGATGGACTTGCCGTCCCTGGACCAGATGGGATTGAAGTTGCTGAGCTGCGCGGGCGTGTTGCTGGTGACGTGCGTAATTTTTTTAGTCAAGACCTCAATGATGTCGATTTCATAGTTGGGAGATTGCTTTGCTTTTACGCTGTAGGCCAGCTTCTCGCCGTCAGGCGACCACGCGGCGCCTTCTTCTGAGACCTCAGGGCTGTTGGTCAGGTTCACCACCTGGCCGTTGCTGGCAGAGACCAGAAACAGGTCCCATTGCTCATTGCCGTCATAGTCAGAGTTGTAAGCGATCCAGCGTCCCTTGGGCGACCACGCGATGTTTGCCTGGCGTTGATTGCTGACGGTGAGTTGCGTGGGCCAGCCGCTCTGCGAGGAAACCAGCCAGATGTTGTTGCGTCCACTGATATTGGTGACGAAGGCGACCTGCTTGTCGTCAGGCGACCACGAACTATCGCCGACTGACCGTGTCATGTAGAGCTTTTCCACGGTGAAGGGCTGGATATCGAGTTTTTGTTTTGAGGTGATCTGGGCGGGGTCAGTGATGACGGTTGGTTGCGCCATCAGTGGCGTTGTGGCGATCCAAGTGAGCGCGAGTATTGCTATGATGCGTGCGCGATTCATTGCTTTTATGTCGCCCCTCCGGGCTCGTCCATTTATTACAGCTTACCCAGCGCTGCGGCGCTCGGGCAAAGACATCCTCATAATCCAGGAGAAAAGAAGGTCCGCTTTAGAACCCTAACAACCTACTCTGTATTGAATTTCTCCGTGCCTCCGTGCCTTAGGGGTGAATTCGCTCTTACGGCTGTGCCGATTTATGTACCTCCACCGTTGACCACGTCTTGTCGGCAGCATGGCAGATGTTCTCCAGAGGACAGTCGGCGCATTTCGGCTTCCGCGCAACGCAGAGAGAGCGCCCGTGATGAATGATCTGGTGCGAGAAGTCGATCCACTTGCTCTGCGGCAGCACTTTCATCAGGTCCTGCTCAATGTTTTTTGGATCATCGGCTTTGGTCAGCTCCAGGCGGCGAGAGATGCGGTGAACGTGTGTATCCACTACCACGCCCACGGCCTGCCTGAACCAGCTTCCCAGAACCACGTTGGCGGTTTTGCGAGCGACGCCCGGCAGTGTCAGCAGCTTGTCCATCTCGTCCGGCACATTGCCGCCAAAGTTTTCCATGATCCCACGGGACGCTCCAACCACGGACTTTGCCTTGTTGCGGTAAAAGCCGGTGGGTCGCAGAATAGGTTCAAGCTCCTCAGGGGTGGCTGCCGCCATGGCCTTGGGCGTGGGGTACTTCTGAAACAGCCCGGGTGTGACCTTGTTGACCATAACGTCTGTGCATTGGGCGGATAAAATGGTGGCAATCAGCAGCTCCCAGGCGCTGTTATGATGCAGGGCACAGCGAACGCCGGGATACCGCTGGTCCAGGCGATTTAGAATGTCTTGAACGCGTTCCGGGGCCAGTAGGTTATAGCCGCTCTTTTGCGGGCTGGTCTTTGCGCCGGAAGCCTTCGCTGGGGCTTTGGCTTGGCTTTTGGGCTGCGAGGGTTTTGCGGCCCTGGCAGACGGCTTGGATCCACGTTTGGTCTTGGCAGCGGGCGTTTTTGCGACGGGCTTTCTTGCAACAGGCATGACTCAAAATTTAAAGCAGCGGGCTTACAATCACAATAGGCAGAGGCAAAGACAAAATATGGCAACCACCACCAATGCAACAATAAAAATCACCAGCAGTGACCTGCATGCCGTACCGCTCACCCTTGAAGGCTCCAGCGTGTTGCACCAGATGTTCCGCTTCCGCTGGGCGGAATGGCGGAAGCTGAGCCAGGCGGAACAGCATGAGATCGCCGCTGAGGCATCGGCGGCGCTGCTGAAGATGGAAAACGACGTTGCCGGCCAAACCGCCCTGTTTTCGCTCCTTGGCCACAAGGGTGATTTGCTGGTGGTCCATTTCCGCAACTCATTTGACCAGCTCAAGGCCGCCGAACTGGCGATCTCAAAGCTGCGGCTGAGCGACTATCTGGAGCAGACCACGTCCTATCTCTCCGTGGTGGAACTTGGCTTGTATGAGTCTTCGGTAAAGCTCTATCGCGAGCTGCGAGGCAAGGGAATTGAGCCGCATTCCCCGGAGTGGAATGCCGCTGTGGAAGACACCAACAAGCGCCAGACGGAGGCCATGCGTCCGCGGCTGTTTCCGCAGATTCCGCCGAACCGTTATATCTGTTTTTATCCCATGGACCGCCGCCGCGGCGAAGACAAGAACTGGTATAGCCTGCCGATCGAGGAGCGCCAGCGGCAGATGGAAGAGCACGGGTTGGTAGGACGGCGTTATGCCGGAACGGTCAGGCAGATTATTACGGGTTCGATCGGTTTTGACGATTGGGAGTGGGGCGTGGACCTTTTTGCCGACGATCCGCTTATCTTTAAGAAACTGATTTACGAGATGCGCTTTGACGAAGTAAGCGCCATTTATGCCTTGTTCGGCACGTTTTATGTGGGCGTGCGCTGTCCGGCGGCGGGGTTAGAAGGATTGTTCAACGGTAAATTGCCCGATTGACGCACTGATGCGTCACTCAGTACTCTTCATTCATGGTCAAAGCAGTACAAGCCGGCCAGGTCTGGCGCAGCGATGAGAACGGCGACAACTTTCTGGTCACCAAGGTTTACGGCGAATTGTTCACCCAATATGCCATGCTGCGGCCGGCCAAGGTAAGCGCCCCGGACGCCGAAACCATCCGCGTAAAGATCACCAAGGCCGAGAGCGGCATGACGCTGCCGGGCTACACCTTCACCCAGGCTTCACAGGATTTCTAGAAAAGATCCCACCGGATGATTGAAAAAATCATTGCAGTTTTGGCCGGATTCATCATCGCCGTCATCTCGAAGACCGGTTATCTGGGCGTGCTTCTGCTCATGACGATTGAGTCGGCGTGCATACCGCTGCCCTCGGAAGTCATCATGCCTTTCGCCGGATACCTGGTGTACACCGGGCAATTCAATCTCTTCCTTGCGGCCACAGCCGGGGCGATCGGCTGCAATGTTGGCTCGGTGATTGCGTACGAGATCGGTTATTACGGCGGCCGGCCGCTGGTCGAACGCTATGGTTCGTACATCTTTCTTACCCATCACGACCTGGCATGGGCGGACCGTTTCTTTCAGCGCTTCGGCGCTCCGGCTGTGCTTATCGGACGGCTGCTTCCGGTGATCCGCACGTTTGTTGCGCTGCCGGCAGGTATTGCCCGGATGCCGCGACTGCGCTTTCACATCTATACATTTATCGGCTCCTGGCCCTGGTGCTTCGCGCTTGCCTGGATTGGCATGAAACTGGGCGAGCAGTGGGACAAAGACCCGCGCCTGAAGCAGTGGTTCCACCGGCTGGACGCCGTGATTATCCTGCTGCTGCTGGCCGGTATCACATGGTTCGTGTGGTCGCACTGGAAAGACCGGATACGCGCCACCGCCGCGTAACGGGTTTGCAAAGCTCGCTCTAATGCGAGAAGATAAAAGGTTTCCACTCACCTTAAGGAAGGTTCCGTATTAATGGCTTCTTCTGCTGGAAAGACGACTGCAACCAACTTAATGGCTGCTTCGGCTGAAAAGACGACTGCAACCAAGATAGCTCCTGCCCGCGGCAAACTGGGCGTAATGATTGTTGGCATGGGCGCCGTGGCGACCACGTTTGTTGCCGGCGTGGAGGCCATTCGCAAAGGAATCGCCAAGCCCATTGGATCGCTTACGCAGATGGGCACGATCCGGCTGGGGAAGCGTACGGACAACCGGTCGCCCAAGATCAATAAGTTCGTCCCGCTGGCCAATCTCAAAGATATGGTCTTTACCGCATGGGACATTTTTGAAGAAGACGCTTACGCCGCTGCCATGAATGCAGGCGTGCTTGAAAAAGAGCTGCTGAACCAGATCAAGCCCTTCATGCGCTCGATTAAGCCGCGGAAGGCCGTGTTTGACCGCAATTTCGTCAAGCTGTTAGACGGCAAACATGTGAAGAAGGGAAAAAACAAGAAAGACCTGGCGGAGCAGTTGCGGGCGGACATTCGTGATTTCAAAAAGAAGTCCAAGGCGGACCGCCTGGTGATGATCTGGTGCGCCTCCACGGAAACATTTATCAAGCAGAGTGCCGTTCACGAATCTCTGGAAGCTTTTGAACGTGGCCTGGTGGAAAACGATCCCAACATTGCTCCGTCAATGATCTACGCCTATGCGGCGTTGATGGAAGGTGTGCCATTCGCCAATGGAGCGCCAAATCTCACCGTGGACATTCCGGTGATGATGGAGCTATCCAAGGCCAATAATGCGCCCATCGCCGGAAAAGATTTCAAGACCGGCCAGACGCTGATGAAGACCATCCTGGCGCCCGGCTTCAAGGCGCGCATGCTGGGCATGAGCGGCTGGTTCTCCACGAACATCCTGGGCAATCGCGACGGAGAGGTGCTGGAAGATCCGGGCTCATTCAAGACCAAGGAAGAATCCAAGCTCTCCGTGCTTGACCGTATCCTGCAGCCGGAGCTCTATCCTGACCTTTACGGGAACATTCACCACAAGGTGCGGATCAATTACTACCCGCCGCGTGGTGATAACAAAGAGGGCTGGGACAATATTGATATTTTTGGCTGGCTTGGTTATCCCATGCAGATCAAGGTGGACTTTCTCTGCCGCGACTCAATCCTGGCCGCGCCGATTGTGCTGGACCTGGTGCTGTTCCTTGATCTGGCTAAACGCAGTGAAGCATTGCGGGGGCTGGGAGTGCAGGAGTGGCTGAGCTTCTATTTGAAGTCGCCGATGACCGTGCCGGGACTTTATCCGGAGCACGATCTGTTTATCCAGTCGATGAAGCTGAAAAATACGTTGCGCCATCTCCGGGGCGAAGAACTCATCACCCATCTGGGGCTTGAGTATTACGACTGAGAGAACGCCGAGCTGCCGCATGGCATCAGAATTAGTATGAGAACCGCTTGGGTACTGAATCTGGCGTTCGCGATGCTGCTTGGAGTTCCATATGCTTTTGCGGTGGATGGGACCTTCCGCGGCAAAGTGATTGATCCGCCCGCTAATCAGGCGGCGGTGCCGGGCTGGATTTTTGTCCAGGGCAAGAACCACATGTTGCGCCGGGTGGAAGTGGCCCATGCAGAGATCGTCTTTGGAGAAGAAGTACCTGCCAGCCAGCAGCGCAAGTGCAACTCTGAATGCCTGAGCCCAGGCCAGGAAGTCAGGATTACCGCCCATCAGGACACAACCGGCGAGTGGCGGGCAAAGCAGGTGGAAATCCTCAAAATCACCACGCGAATGGCAGAAACACCCCTGAAAACCGCCGCTTTACTAAACTTTACTCATTTTGTGCTCTCTGCCAGATAACCAAGGTGGAAGAATTTAGCATCGCATCTGCCACGGAGAAATCTAATTAAAGTAGCTATGTGGTCCAGCGGTATAATGAGCGTGTCCTTCCAAAAGGCCGGTTCGCGCAGGAGTGTGCTTATGAAATTCCGTTCTATATTCCTTTCGATAGTTCTGGTTGCGGGCGTGAGTCTTTCCGCCACTGCGTTTGCCCAAGACGATAAACACCAGGACGATAAACAAAAGACACAGACTCCAAGCAGCCAGACGCAGCCTGCGGATCAAAGCCAGGCGGGCTCAACTGATCAGAGCCAGAATCAGACCCAGCCGGTGGCCGACCAGGATCAGCCAGCTGTTAATCAGGACAAAGATAAAAAAAGCGATAAAAAAGATAAAAAGGACAAGAAGGACAAAGACGCCAAAGCCAAGCATAGTGGCGGTAAAGATGATGTGGACGCCATCGGCAACCGTAAAGTTGCCGGTTGGGACTGGTACTCCATTGAGAGTGAAATCCGCATGGGCAAGGAGTACGCCACGCAGATTGAGTCCAGCCTGAAGCTGGTGACCGATCCCGTCATTAACGAATATGTAAACCGCGTGGGTCAGAACCTTGTGCGTAACTCAGACGCTAAGGTGCCCTTCACCATCAAGGTGGTGGACTCTGACGTAATTAACGCCATGGCTCTTCCCGGGGGCTTCTTCTATGTGAATTCAGGGTTGATTCTGGCCGCTGACAATGAGGCTGAACTGGCCGGCGTGATGGCACATGAGATTGCCCACGTGGCTGCGCGCCACACCACGCGCCAGCTGACGCGCTACCAGTTCATCAATTACGCAAGCCTTCCGCTGATCTTTGTTGGCGGCGGTATTGGTCTGGCGGCGAGAGAGGCGGCCGGCATCGGCATACCGATGACCTTCCTCAAATTCTCCCGCAGCTTTGAAGCTGAGGCAGACTACCTTGGTATTCAGTACATGTACAAAGCGGGATATGACCCGAATGAGTTTGTAAACTTCTTTGAAAAGATCCAGGCACAGGAGAAGAAGAAGCCGGGATCGATGGCTAAAGTGTTTACTGACCACCCGCAGACTCCGGACCGTATTACCAAGTCGCAGGAGGAGATCGCCACCATTCTGCCGGCAAAGGACCAGTACATTGAAACAACCTCAGAGTTCAATGACATGAAGGCGCGCCTTGCCACCATTGAAAACCGGCACAAGGTCGACGACGCCAATAATCCCAACAAGCCCAGCCTGCGGCGCGGCCAGACGTCTTCCTCTTCCAAAGATGGAGACAAGAAAGACGATGATCGCCCGACATTGAAGCGGCGCGACCAGTAACAGACCGGCATTACAAGCAAAAGCGACAGGCGGCCCGAAAAAGGCCGCCTGTTTTGTTTTTACTCGAAAGCTTGATTGTCAGGTTGTAGGAACCGATTTCCCAGGAAACTGGCCCCGCAGGATACAAAGGTGGAGGTTCTCAATGAAATCCAGCAGTTCGGGTCGCACACTGGCCGCCACAAACGAGCGGCAGTTCCTGCATGTAGATTCCATAAGCTGTGCATGTTCGCGGCTGAGGCTACGCCGGAACGCACTATAATCGGGGGACTCTTTGGGTCCTCCGGGGGGAGTCTTCATGGAATTTTCTCCGAATCTGGTCGCATCATGACACAAATCGAGCTAGGAAAGAAATGATTAATTCCTGATGGATAGGAGAACCAAAGAGAGAGTTCTAAGAAACGGAGCAGTGCTGGATCCAAATAGCAGAAAACAAAGCAGATTAAGAAACGCTTGGGCGGAAAGCGGCAAATTTCCGCCTGCTTGATCGGGGTAAAATACTCGATTTAGAGGATCTTCGAGATGATCCTATTTGCCCGCAAATGACTCTGCGGCATTTGCAGCTAAAGCATTCTGTTTGTTATGGTTGACTTCGATAATCTTCATCTCATGCCAATCGTACGGAAACTCTTTTCCGCACCCGAGGCACGCCACGTATGTGCCGGTAAGCTGGGCGGCCGGTGAGAGCCGCTGACCGGGTCTTTTTGTGATCGGAAAGCTGAAATTTTTGTGGCTACAACCGAACAATACGTCGAACAAACTGGCCATAATCACCACCCCTGACTTCGGGTTTCCCCGGAAGCGTTTAACTTGCCGATTCAGGCAATATTGTACTACGGGACATGTCCTTCTGTACACGTTAGTTCAGCATCCCTAGTACCGTTACTTAGATTCAGGGTACCTCAAAAAGGTTCGACAACTCAGGGTTATATTTCCTCAGGAGGGTGGGTAATGTAAAATTTACAATTATCCATGTATCTGCATGAAAATAAACGGAATAAGTAATCAATGGGTGGATTTTTTCCCGGATTTGCTATCGCGGCACTTATTCATGATGGCCTGGTGGAGGCGGTTTCTGAGGTCTTCAGGCAGCTCGTATAGCTTGTTATCGCGGTAAATCTCGATGGTTTTCTGGGTGGTATTCATCACCACGTGGCATTCGTGGCACCAATGGAGGTGTTCATCCAGTTCGATCCGCAGGTTGTCGCTGATCTTGCCGTCCAAATAATCGGTCAACTCTTTTAAAAACTCAGTGCATTTCACCGTTGGCCGTCTCCGCCCTTTTGGGACTTGAAATATTTTGCCAGACGTTCACGAAGCTGCAAACGGGCGCGCAGCAACCGGGATTTTACCGCAGGTACGCTCAATCCCAGCATCTCTGCCGTTTCTTCCGTAGACATGCCTTCAACGTCTCGCAATACAAATACTGTCCTGAACCCTGGCGAGAGCCCCTGAATCGTCTTTTTCAGGATATCGCCTAACTCTGAGGTTCCATAATTCTGCTCCGGATTAGGGGCCCAGTCCGCGACCTCGCGCGGAATAGAGCCGTCCTCTGTCTCCACGTCTTCATCCAGCGAGACAGTCCGGTCGTTGCGCCGCTTGCGCAGCCGCATCAACGCTTCATTTACGGCGATCCTTACCAGCCAGGTGTAAAACTTTGAGTTCCCCTGGAACTGCTCTAGGTTCTGATACGCTTTGAGGAAAGCGTCCTGGACCACGTCCTGGGCATCTTCCTCGTTATGCGTGATATGCTGCGCGATCCGGAAGACATTGCGGTCATACCGCCGTACCAGTTCGCTGAATGCCTCCAGGTCGCCTTTCTTGGCTGCCTGAACAAGCGCCAGTTCGCTGGTGATACCTTCCTCGGCCTTCTTTTGGATGGTTTCCATGCCGCTCCGACTCAAAATTAATTTACTATGTTCTGTGCCCTAAAAGGGGCTGGAGGCGAAATAATTGTTCCAGTCTTAATGAGACTCCAAATGTAACGTTTTGTTACACAAAAGCCTCTGAATTCTTATGAAGAAAAACCATTCCCTTTTCTTGAAAAACCATTCCCTTTTCTTATTGACATTCATTTTCCTGATATTGGCAATCGGATGCCGAAGCCAGTCCGCCTCCTCTGTTCCTCGTGTTAAGGTGGTGATGAAGAAGTACAGCATTGAGCCGGCAATCATTCGCGTAAAAGCCGGTCAGACCACTGAGTTAGAGGTCTCAACAGCGGATGTCCAGCATGGCTTTGACGTGCCTGACATGGGCATTAAAGAGCCAGTTCGTGCGGGACAGCCCACCATCATTACCTTAAAGTCTCCGCCCAAGGGCGAATACAAGGTGGTCTGCGGCATTGTTTGCGGCCCTCACCATGACGATATGGTGGCCAAACTGGTGGTGGAATAAGCCGCTGGTCAGCTGGCCTTGGGCTGGTTAGGCTTTTTCAGTATGTACTGGTAACGACTAAGTTACTACAGGCATAGACTTCAGTAGTCTCACGGGTTGATACTGACTGTTTAGCCCTTATAATCACGCCAGGAATGCCACGTCCGACTGAAATCCAGAACATTATTGAAGAGGCGGTTGCCGAGGTGTTTGACGCAGCCCTGCCCCGGCTGCGCGCTGAGATCGTACGCCGCGCCGTGGAGGTGCTGGAGCTGATGGCGCCCGCTCCGGGCTCTTCTCCCAGTGATCTTCTGAACGCCGCTTCAGCCACCATTCATGATTCCGCCACGCAAGCTGAGATACTTCGCCATCTGTTGGAAGGCGAAGCGCGCTTTGCCGGACGCGTCGCCTTGTTTGTAGTCAAAGGCGCCGCAGTGAACGGCTGGCAGGGAATTGGTTTTGACGATAATGAGGCCATCAAAACTCTAAGCCTGAATACCGGCTCCGGGCTGGTCGGGAAGGCGATACAGGGCCGCAATCCTGCGGGCGGCCCAACACAGGAGTTCGATCCCGGCTTCATTCACACAGTAAAGGCTCCAGCAGACGATCAATGTCTGGTTCTGCCCCTGGTGGTGAAAGACAAAGTTGCTGCGGTTATCTATGCCGATGGCGGCACGGCCCAGGGCGGCACTCTGGATGCCTCGGGGCTGCAAGCGCTGACTCGTTTCGCAGCAGTCTGGCTCGAACTGACGGCAATGCGTAAGGCCGGTGGCGTGGCGGCAGAAGAAGCACCCACAGCCCAGCCGGCAGCGGCCGTGGCTGCGGCGCCAGCGATGGCGCCGGCGGCAGCAGCACCTGCTACAGAAGAAGACGAGCTGCATAAGAAGGCCCGCCGCTTCGCTAAACTGCTGGTGGAAGAAATTAGGCTGTACAATCAACCTAAGGTGGATGAGGGCAGACAGCAGAAAGACCTTTACGAACGCTTGAAGGTGGACATTGAGAAGAGCCGGGCCACGTATGACAAGCGTTATGCCGAGTCTGCCGTCGCATCCGCCAATTATTTTACGCAGGAATTAATCAGGATTCTGGCGGATAATGACATTTCGCTCATGGGTGCGGGTTTTCCGCGATAGTTGAAATCAGTGCTGCTCAGACGTTTTTTACTCTCTCTCTTCGTGATTCTGGTGTCATTGCGGGCGGTCTCCTCCGGCCAGACATCCAGAAAGCCAGCCCCTTCCGCCAAGGCAAAGAAGGCCGCGCCCGCGTCCGCGCAAAAAAAGGCCGCGGCCACGCGCAAGCTGGGCCATATCAAGCGCGCGTTCGTCGCTTCTTCTGATCTGCGGCCCATGGCGCAGCAGCTTCTAGAGAACCGTTCGCCGCAGGCATACGCCGGAGTGGAAGCTTACGCGCGCAAGCACGCCAATGATGATGCGGGGCCGCTTGCCTGGCTGGTGATCGGCTACGCGCATTACGTCGATAAAGACTATGTGAGCGCAAGATCATCGTGGGACCGGGCTAAACCGCTGGACCCCCTGTTGGGCGATTACCTTGACTATCTGCAGGCAGCAGCCTATCAGGGTGAGGGCAATTCCGCCGCGGTCTTGCAGACGCTTGAAGGTTTTGAGCAGAAATACCCGGATTCACTTCAGTCGCACGATGTAGCCATGCTGTATGCCGGCGCGCTGATGGCAACCAATGCTCCACAACGCGCGGCGGCGTATCTGGAGAAGCATCGCCAGCCCGTGAAAGCGGACATCGAAATCACGCTGGCACGTGCCTATCTGGCTGCGGGAGACAAAGGCAAAGCGTCCGACATATTTCACAAGCTTTACTTTGAAATGCCCACCAGCGCTGAAGCGGAAGCGGCGGCAATCGAGTTGCGGAATCTGGGTGAGATGCAGCCTGCCGGAAGTTTTGATCAGCGGCATACGCGCGCAGCGCTGCTGACCAAAGCAAGGCGCTACCAGGATGCGCTCAACGAACTTAGCCCATTGGTGGAGCAGGCCCCGCCGGACAAGATGCTTGACCTGCAAGTTGAATTTGCGGCGGCGCTCTATCGCGTCCACAAGCGTGACGACGCGCAGCATTTGTTTGAGAGCATTGCGCAGAACCAGGCGGCAAGCGTTGACGCGAAAGCACAGGCGCTATACTTTCTAGCGGAGCTCGCCCGCGAAAAGGATGACGGGCAAAAGAACCGTGATTACGTTGCGCAGCTGCGCACGCTGGCCCCGGACAGCCCATGGATGACGGAAGCATTGGTTTCCGCCGGAAATATGTACATGCTGCGCCGCGATTATGCAATGGCGGTGCCGTTCTATGCGGAGATCTATCAGCGGCAGAAAAATGGCAGCCTCTCACCCTACCTACACTGGAAGACGGCGTGGCTGACGTATCGCATGGGCAAGAGAGAGGACGCCCGGCGGCTGTTTGAAGAGCAGCTTGAGATATATCCCAACTCGCCGGAAGTTTCCGCGGCAATCTACTGGCTGGGACGCATGGCTGAGGATGACGGTAATAAGCCTCTGGCCCGCGCTTACTTTCAAAAGTTGGAGGAAAACTACCGCTACTTCTATTATGCGAACCTGGCCCGCAGCCGCATGACCAATCTGGGGACAGAAGTAGTGGATCCGCCAGCACTGGACAAGCTTCCCCGGCTGGCCGCGCCGCCCCATGACTGGGACCTGCCCGCCGATAATGTGCGCGCCCAAAAGGCCCAGCTTCTGGCGAATGCCGCGCTCTACGAATTTGCCGTGACGGAGATGCAGGCGGCCAGCGCCGGGTCGCCTCCGTGGGAAGCAAAGTCAGTGGCTGAGATTTACGGCGAACAGGGCAGCTACATTCGTGCCATAGAAACACTCAAGCGCGCCGTCCCCGGATACTTTACCGCGGAGATACCACAGATTCCGCGGCCGGTGTGGGAAGGGCTTTTTCCGCGGCCTTTCTGGGACGAGCTGAAGCGGGATGCGGCGGCAAACCATCTTGATCCACATCTTGTCGCGTCACTGATACGGCAGGAATCAGAATTCAATCCTTCCGCCATCTCTCACGCCAACGCCATGGGGCTGATGCAACTGCTGCCGAGCGTGGGCAAAGGGCTGGCCAAAGAGATGAAGATCAGGCATTTCTCTCCTGATGACTTGCTGGTGGCCAACACTAATCTGCAACTGGGAACGCGTTATTTCAAACGCATGGTGGACCACTATGACGGCCAGGTGGAATACGCGCTGGCCGCGTATAACGCTGGCGAAGACCGCGTGGACGACTGGCGCAAGAATGGCCAGTTCAAAGACATTGAAGAGTTTGTGGAATCGATTCCATTCCGCGAGACGCGCGAATACGTCCAGGCCATCATGCGCAACGCGATTATCTACAAGCTTCTGTATGCGAAAGAGCTGGCTTCCAACCATTAGCTCTTGAGCAAATAACACCCAATGTTTCCAGTGCTCAACCGTTCGCGTGGGCCCGGGATTCTTTATGCAGCATGCGGACCAGGAGCAGTAATGCGCCCACCACAATGGCGCTATCGGCAACATTGAAAGGCGGCCAGTGATGCACGCCGATATAGAAATCCAGAAAGTCCGTGACCTTGCCGTCAGTCAGCCGGTCCCACAGATTGCCCAGAGCGCCGCCCAGGATCAGGGACAGGGCCAGAGTGCTGCCGTTAAATACGAAGCGGTCTTTCCACAGCAGTAGAGCAACCACGACCAGGGCTGCCAAGGAAAATGCGATCAGGAGTGCCGTCTTGAAAGGAGAGGTGGATTCGGCAAAGAGGCTGAAGGCCGCGCCGGGATTTTCCAGGTGCGTGAGGCGAAAGAAGCCGGGCACGATGGAGAAAGCGTCTTCCAGGGCGATGGTTTGCACAATGGCCCACTTGGTAATGCGGTCCAGAAAAAGAACGGCGGTTGCGATCAGAAGATGGCGCTTGAGCATGGCGGGGCTTACTGGCTGACCACTTTCTCTTCCTGTTTCTCTTCCTGTGGGGCCAGGAATATCTCACTCAGCAGAAGAAGCGCGCCCACCACGATGGCGCTGTCTGCAATATTAAACGCGGGCCAATGATGGGAGCCGACATAGAAGTCCAGAAAGTCAATGACGCGCCCGCTGGTCACACGGTCCCAGAGATTGCCCAGTGCGCCTCCAAAGACCAGAGAGAGTGCGATGGCGGTGGCATTCAACGCATTGCCGTTCTTCCACAGCAGAGCGGAAACGACGGCCAGCGCAGCCAGTGAAAACAGGACGAGCATGCCCACCTTCCATTCAAAGGATGACTCGGCGAATAGGCCGAAGGCCGCGCCCTGGTTCTGTACATGGGTCAGCCGGAACATGCCGGGAATCACATCCACGCTGTCATGCAGCGTGATCTTCTGCGCCACCAGCCACTTCGTTATCCGGTCACAGAGGAGGATCAGGCTGGCGATCATGATGTGGTACTTCCGCATGGTGTCCAAATGACTAACCCCAAATTTGCTTTGCGGCCTTAGCCGCCAACAGCCTCACGCCGGCTGTTCCTGTTCAATCTCCTCCAGTGCAGCCAGGCATCGTTCACACACGGTTGGGTAGCGCTCACTTTCCCCCACATGGACCGACTGGTTCCAGCACCGTTCACATTTCCCGCCCGGGGCCTTGCTTACTTCTACGCGCAAAGGCGTGTTTCCGTTCCCTGAAGATGCGTGTTGCACGTCCACACCGGAAACAATGAGCAGGAAGCGCAGGTCATTGCGGTAGCGGTCCACCACACTGTATAGGCTCGCGGGCGTATGAACCGTGACCACCGCTTCCTCAGACCTGCCAATCAGTTTTTCCTGGCGCGCGATCTCCAGAGCTTTCAGCGCTTCGTCCCGCACTGCCAGCAACGCCTCAAAATCAGCCCGCAACGCTTGCGCGGAAGCAGGATCAAAGGCGCCGCCGGTGATTTCTTCGGCTTTGGGAAAGTATGCCAGATGGACACTTTCCGGTCTGCCGGCAACTTTTGGCAGCGCCGACCATATTTCGTCCGCCGTAAAGGACATAATGGGCGCTACCAGCCGCACCAGGGCTTCTCCAATGCGCCACAGAGCGGTCTGGGCTGAGCGGCGAGGGCGCGAGCCAGGGACTGCGGTGTAGAGCCTGTCTTTGATGGCGGCGAAATACATGTTGCTTAAATCGACGGCGCAAAATTCGTTCACGCGGTGATAGATGCGATGAAATTCGAACCTGTCATACCATTCGCGAATTTGCCGGTTCAATTCCGCTGTGCGCAGAAGCATGTACTGGTCCAGAGGCAGCAAATCCTCAAATTTCAGCGCATGTATTGCCGGGTCAAAATCAAAGAGGTTTTGCAGGATATTCTTGAACCGGTTCCGCAGGTCCACATAATTCACGCTCACGCGCTTCATCAGGTCTTCAGAGACCGTTACATCTTCCTGAAAATCAACCGAAGCCACCCAGAGACGGATGATCTCTCCGCCCAGGCGCTTGGCGATCTCGACTGGATCAATTCCGTTGCCCAGCGACTTGGATGTGGCCTTGCCCTGGGGATCGAGCGTCCAGCCATTCGTGGCGACAGCACGATAGGGTGAGTGGCCGCGCGTGCCCACGGCAACAAGTAGGGAAGAGTGAAACCAGCCGCGATATTGATCGCCGCCTTCCAAATAGAGATCAGCAGGCCATGGAAGTCCGGGCTCATGGCCGAGCACGGCAGCGTGGCTGGAACCGGATTCAAACCAGACGTCGATGATGTCTGTCTCTTTGCGGAATGCCGAGCCGCTGCAGCCGGCGCACTTTGTTCCGGCAGGCAGAATTTCTTTTGCGTCTTTGGTATACCAGGCGTCAGCACCTTCGCGCGCGAACAGGTCAACTACCGCACTGTGAGATTCTTTTGACTCCAGCAGCTTGCCGCAGCCTTCACAGAAGAAGACCGCGATGGGCACACCCCAAACACGCTGGCGGGAGATACACCAGTCCGGGCGCGTGGCGATCATGTTGCTGATGCGCTCTTCACCCCACGCGGGGATCCACTTTACTTTTTTGATCTCATCGAGCGAGCGCTGGCGCAGAGTGGTGTCCTCTACAGGCGCTTCCATGGAGATGAACCACTGCTCCGTAGCGCGGAAGATCACAGGATTATGGCAGCGCCAGCAGTGCGGATACGAGTGCTCGATCTTTGCTTCCGCCATGAGCACGCCGCGCGCTTTCAGCAACTCGATGATCGGCTGGTTCGCCTGGAACACCGTTTTCCCGTCGTATTCAGGAAGTCCTTCCTGAAGATGGCCTGCTTCGTCTACTTTGGTGCGCTGGTCAAGTTTGTATTTTGAGCCGGTGTAAAAATCATCGGCGCCGTGCGACGGAGCGGTATGAACCGCGCCCGTACCCTGGTCCGTGGTGACATAGTTCGCCAGCACGCCCAGAATTGACCGGTCAAGAAATGGATGCGCGAAGGTTGCGTACTCCAACTGGCGGCCGGGAAAGCGCGCTGCGACAGTTGCTCCATCGAACTTGCACGACTCGATGGTGGCTTTCGCGAGAGCGTCGGCGACGATATATAGCTCGCCGTGGTGCTCCAGCGCAACATATTCAAGATCGGGATGAAACGCTACGGCCATGGAGGCAGGGAGCGTCCAGGGTGTGGTGGTCCAGATAATGGTTGAAACTTTTTTACCGGCCAGCGCGGGATCGATCTTTGCCGGATCGCTCGTCAAACGGTATTTCACCCACACACTGGGGCTCAAGTGGTTGGAGTATTCAATCTCCGCTTCCGCCAGCGCCGTTTTGTCATGGATGCACCAATACACCGGCCGCAGCCCTTTATAGACCGCGCCGTTTTCCATGAAGTCAAACAACTGGCGCACGATGACGGACTCGTACTGCGGAGTCATGGTCGAATAGGGTTGTTCCCAGCGTCCAAGGATGCCGAGCCGTTTGAACTGATCGCGCTGAATGTTGAGAAATTTTTCCGCGTAGGCGCGGCATTCGCGGCGCACAGCGATGGCCGGTATCTCCAGTTTTTTGCGGCCAAGTTTTTCATCTACCTTGATTTCGATCGGCAGGCCATGGCAATCCCATCCAGGGACGTAAGGCGAATCGAATCCTGCCATGGTTTTTGATTTGACCACGAAATCTTTCAGGCATTTGTTGAGAGCATGGCCTTCATGGATCGCGCCATTGGCGTATGGAGGCCCGTCATGCAGCACGTAACTGGGCGCGCCCCTGCGAGACTCACGAATCTTGGCGTAAATGCCCATCTTCTCCCAGCGTTCGAGCCATTTGGGCTCGTTCTGCGGCAGATTGGCCTTCATGGAGAAGTCCGTTTTAGGAAGATTCAGGGTCTTTTTGAGCTCGAGCGGCGGCCGCATTTTTACTCCGAAATGGGTCTAATGCTCATTATAAACAGTTCTGGGCCACCCTCCGCCTTGAACCCGAAAGACCAATAGACCATTCGAACTTACGTTACAGAAGACATCCGCAAACTTACCGATTCCTTACAAAGCCTAAGGCAAAATATGAATCTAACAATTTTACGCGTCCACGTTGAATCTTTTTGAATCTAAGAGAAGACGAGGGACGAAACGTCCCACAAAAAATTCTTCTCTCACGGTGGAGTGATGCCGGGGCGAAGATGAGGCACAGAAAGTTGCGCCGCTCAATACAACTCCCACCATGATTTCCTCATCTTGGTATGAGTAAAAGCAGACCACCTGAAAGTGGCTGTGAAAAAAAGGTGTTACGGGTCGGACCATGGCGAATCACGCAATCGTTCCCAATCGGTACTACGGCAAGGATGCTCCCAAGTTCAACGGCCTTCCGCAGGTGCATCAGTCGATGCTGACGTCGCTGCTCAGCAACGTCAAGGAAGCGTTATTCCCGGAAAAATTACCGCCTCTGCGACTCACTTCACGCCCGGTAAACGTGGGCGAGATCTGGAGTACCACCCGGCATAAAAAAGCGACCACCGGATCACTGACGCTGCACGCGTTTGCGATCGCGGGATTGATAGCGGTTTCCATCTGGGGCGGACGCGCCGCCTCCGTGGTGCAAGAGCCGGAGCATGTCACGCTGATTGCTCCGCCACTTTCAGATTATCAGCCGGTCATGAAACCGGCAGTTGCACCCAAGGCCCTGGCGGGCGGTGGCGGCGGCGGCAACGCGTCAAAGATTTTTGAAAGCAAAGGGCACCTGCCCAAGATTGCTCCTGAACAGTTCACGCCTCCTACGGTTGAGATCCTGAACAACAAACCCAAGCTTGCCATAGAAGCAACCGTGGTAGCGCCACCGAACGTAAAGCTGCCGGACAGTCCCAATATGCCGAACGTGGGCAATCCAATGTCAGCCCGGGTCACCGGACCTGCTTCCAACGGAAGCGGCACGGGTGGCGGTATCGGGTCGGGCTCCAGCGGCGGTGTTGGTTCCGGCACTGGTCCTGGACATGGTCCGGGACAGGGTGGCGGCTTCGGCGGCGGCACTTACAAAGTAGGCGACATCGGCGTGACAGCACCGGTGGGAAAATTTACTCCTGAACCCGATTTCACTGAAGAAGCGCGCAAAGCCAAATACCAGGGCACGGTGATCCTTTCCGCCGTGATTGGGCCGGATGGACGGCCCCGCAATATCAGAGTGGTTCACAGCCTGGGTATGGGCCTGGATGAAAAAGCCGTGGAACGGGTAAAAACCTGGCTGTTTGAGCCGGGCAAAAAGAACGGCACACCCGTAGCAGTAGCCATGAATTTTGAGGTGGATTTCCGATTGTTTTAACCGCGTTTATCCACACACTTGAGAAGGAGAGGAGAACCTGCCTCTCCTTTTTGGTTTTTAGGACTGCGTGATGACCGCTGCTTGCTGCGTGCTGCCAGCTTTTGCCGCCAGGCAGCACTCGCCTGCGGGGATGGGGCTGCCGTGGGGGCATGTGCGTGGATGCCCCAGGAACGAGCAGATTCGCTCCGTGGCCTCTGGTGAGAGGATGTGTTCAAACTTGCAGGCCTGTTCCGCGACCTCTTTTTCATCGTGAACATGGAAAGTTTGCGTGAAGAGCCGTTCCGCCAGGCGGTGCCGCCGAATGACGTCCTCAGCGCGCTTGCGGCCTTTTTCAGTGAAGATGATCATGTGATCGCCGTGGCGGGTGTGCTCCGTGGTGGGACGAAATGCCACATGGCAGCGGTTCAGCACCGGCTTGTGCGTGTGCGGCTCCAGGGCGTGTTCGGTGAGATCGACCAGGTCAAGGCTTTTCATACGCTCCAGAGCCAGACGCATAGGCAGAGCGCCTTCAACCTCCACGCGGCCCAGCTCGGCTGGCTCGCCGTTTTCCGCCAGGACCCACAGCTCTTCCAGGACCTCGTCGAACTGCTCTTCGTCGGACATGGAGAATATTTCCTGCGCGGCGATAGTGCCATGATGCAGTTCCAGCCTGCGGTCGGCCAGGCGGGCGACCACGGGATCATGCGTAACCATGATGATGGTGCGTCCCTGAGCATGCATCTCGCGCAGCTTGCGGAGAACGATTTCCTCATTCACGGCATCGAGGTTGCCCGTGGGCTCGTCGGCCAGAATGATGTGCGGATCATTGATCAGGGCGCGGGCGATGCAGACACGCTGCTGCTCGCCGCCGGAAAGCTGCGATGGCAGGTGACCGGCGCGGTCTTTAAGGCCAACATGATCGAGCGCAGCCAGAGCTTCCGTCTTGTCCGTCATGCTGTGGAAGTATTGCGCCAGCATGATGTTCTCAAGCGCGGTGAGATACGGGATGAGATGGAACTGCTGGAAGATGAAACCAATTTTTTCCGCTCGGAAACGGTTCAGCTCCGCCGGTGACATTTTGGAAATGTTTGTTCCGTGAATCCAGACTTCGCCCGTGGTGGGCTGGTCAAGACACCCAATCAAATTGACGAGCGTGGATTTGCCCGAACCCGAAGGCCCCATGATGGCCAGCCATTCTCCGGGAGCTACCGAGAGAGACACATCATCGAGCGCGCGGACCTCGACGTTGCTCTTATAAACCCGGCTGACGTTTTTGAGCTCGATGGGCATTACTCTCCTCGCAGGATACCCGCGGGCTGTATCTGTTGCAGTAATCTTAATGGAGCAGTAGAGGCGATCAGCGCCAAAATCACGCTTCCCAGCAATACCGGAAGCAAGAGCGCAGGCTGCGGCAGAATGGCAGCGTCAAAATTTGCCTTGCCAATCCAGAAAGCAATGCCGCTGCCCAGAACATAGCCGACAGCCGATCCCGCCAGCGCCAGCAGAGCGGATTCAGAAGCGAATAGGAAGCTTACGGTGCGGTTGGAGGCCCCCAGGGCCTTCATTACGGCAAAATCCCTGCGGCGTTCCAGAACTGAGCTGGTGAAGGTGGCCGCCATGCAAAGCATAATCAACACAACCACCACAGCCGATGACGCCAGCACCACAGAGCGCGTCTTGCCTACCACGGCGGTCTGCGCCTGCGTGATCTGCCGGACCGGCTGGACATCAGCTTCGGGCAGAGCAGTTCTGAGACTGGAAATGGCCGCCTGAATTTCCTGGGGACGGCCTTCCACGCGGACCAGCGCGGTGTTGGGCTGAACGCCGGTCAGGCTCACGAAATCATCGAGAGGAAGATAGATGCGGCTATCATCGTCCGATCCGGAATGGAAAACTCCGGCGGCTTTTATCACGGCAGATGCCTTGCCGAACGAGAGATGCAGATCAGTACCGTGGGCAATCGTCTCATCCACACGCGAGCCAATCAGGGCATTGCCTGGGCCTGATTCACTCAGGGACCATGATGTATTGAGCCTGCGCAGCTTAATTACGTCAGCGCCGCCGACAACGATTCTTGCTCCGCTGGCAGTTTCAGTTGCGATTGCGTAAGCAACCGGCACGACTTCACCGTTGCCGCCAATGATTTTTCTGATGCCGGCCAGTTGATCGGCACTGAGGATGCCCGAAGCTCTGGTGACGAGCACATTGGCGCCAAAGCCGCGAAATTCACGGCTAAGCTTGCCTTCAAGATCAGAGTAAATGGTAAGCGCGGCGGTGGCGATGGTGGCAACCACGGCAACGGAGATCAACGCGGTCAGCGCGCGATCTTTACGCACCCATGCAGCTTTGAAGAGCAGGCGGAGAAGAAGCTGGGAGCGGGTCATGCGTCGCCCCGCAGCACCACGGCCGGATCAAACCGCATGGCTTTGCGCACAGCTCCCGCGCTGCCGATGAATGTGACCAGCACCGCGGCACAGAGTACAACCGCCAGCACCACGGGGTGGACTTCGATCGAGGAACCAAAGATGCTTTGGCCGATGCGATGGGCCAGCGCCGCGCCGGCAAGAAACCCAATCAGCCCGCCGGCCAGCGCAAGAAAACCAGCTTCCGTAAGAAACAGGGAAGCAACCGCGGTGTTTCCCGCGCCCAAAGACTTCATCAGCCCGACTTCCTGACGGCGCTCCAGGATGGTGGCAGCCATGGCAGCGGAGACAGCCAGCGCCGCCGCCAGAAGCGCAGCCAGCGTCAGCAGCAGCATGAGTCCGGAAACGCGTGAGAGCACCTTGCCCTGATTTTGCTCCACCTGGCGGATTTGCTCCACACGGACGTTGGGCAGGACTTCGCGAATCTGGTAGGCAATGGAGTTGGCATAAGGCGAGCAGTACCAGCGGTCCCGGATGGCCCCGGTCAAGGTCTCAGGGTCCTTGCGCGCAAACGCGTCTTCAGGCTTGGTAAGCGCGCTTACGGTTACACGCCGCACGGCATTGGGCTGGTCAAGAACCGTCTGCACGATGTGCAGAGGAGCGACCACGGCCTGGTCTTCCGCGCCACCTGAATTCAGGATGCCGCTGACACGCAGCTTCCTTCCGCCGATTTCAATCTGGTCGCCCACGGAGATATGGGATTCCTGCGCAAGTTTGCTGCCGGCCAGAACATCAGGCGGCTGATTCTGCGGCCACGCAGCGTAATCCTGCGGCCATTCCCCTTCGACCTTCCACCAGGGATTGACGCTGCGCACGCCGGTAGAGAACTCCTCATTGCCATAGTGAAGAGGCTGTGCAAAGTAGGTACCGATGAGCTCAGCCTTAACGTCTCCACTTGCGGTCTTGATTACCTGAGGCGCGGAAAGGAACGGCGCGTACCCTTTGACGTTATGCCCCCAGAAAATACCCTTGATCTTGATGAGCTCCTGCTCAGGAATAAAAGAGCCTTCGCTGGCCGGCTTGAGATTTACGCCGCCAATGTTTACATCGAGGGTATCTTCAATGGGAGTAATGACCAAGTTGGCGCCCAGGCTGCGCAATTCCTGGTTGATCTTGTCGCCGATGTCAGTACCTACAGCGATCATGGCCGTGGCAATGCTCATGCCCAGCGCAATGGCCAGCAAGGCCACGCTCTTGCGCCGCTTTTGCCTACGGAATGACTCGAACAACAATCGCAGGAACATTACTTTGAGAATTGCCCAGCTTGCTGGGCCACGTCAGTGATGGAGATCACAACCGAATCGCCATCCTGAGCCGATTGCAGGGGAATGGGATTGCAGCCACCGGGCTGGCCCACGCTCTGCGGGTTGATGGGAGCAGCGCAATTCTTGCAGATGATCCCGGCGGAGCCCTTATAAAAGCCCACGCCGCCACAGATCTGGCAGGCGTCAAAGACTGAAGCGATCTTGCCATCGGGCTTGCGATAAAGCAGGAAACGCACCTTGGTGCCGTTCACGTTGGCGCTATAGCGCTGCAGTTCACCCTGCGGCAGGTCTTTGGTGGAGATTACGGCTTTACCGTTGGTGAAACTCACTTCCGTAGCTTGCGAGAGCGGCGGAGGACCTTCCGCATAAATGACCTCAGCGGTAATCGTGGTAATGAACACAAAAGCCGTCACGCAGACCAGGACGGCCCATAAGCGCTCCCGCTGTGCCGTCCACAACTGCTTCCGCTCTTCAGCCTTGCTGGCGGGGACTGCGATGGCTTCCGGCTTGCGGCGGCGGTATTCCAGCAAGATCATCAGAACGACCAGCGCAAGCATGGTGACAGGGAAGAAGTAGTCATTGCGCGCGATGGGCCCAATGAGTGACATCTCCCTTTTGCTGGATGGGAGAACGCCCGACTCAGAAAGTTCATGCAGTCCGGAGATAATCAGCTGTGCCGCAACGAAGAAAAGAATGACCGTGGTTACCTTGAAGAACTTGCGCAAATCGATGCGCACGCTGCCTTTCACGAACATCACGCCAAAGACGACGGCCAAGGCCACGCCGAGGAGCGTTCCCAAAAAGCTCATTAGCTCGGTGGAATTGAGAGACACGCCGGCAAGAATCGCCACGGTTTCAATTCCTTCGCGAAAGACCATGAGAAAAACAAAGGCAAACAGGCCCCATTGAGAGCCTCCACCCGCCAGGGAACCGACTTTGGTTTCAATCTCGCCCTTGAGCTTGCGCGCGGTGCGCATCATGAAAATGACCATGCTGATGACGAAAACGGCGGCCACCAGCATGACCCAGCCTTCCACCTTGTCCTGATTGATGGGCGCGTAGGAGAGAGCGATTGCGCCGGCGATGCTGCCAACCAGGGCGGCAGCCAGGGCATAATAGACGGTACGGCGCAGGTCAGGGCGGCCAATTTTGGCCAGGTAGACCAGGGTGATGCCCACGATTAACGCGGCTTCAACCCCCTCCCGTAATGTCACCACCAGGGCGGAGAACATGTGATCAGCGCTCGATTATGAAAATGAATTTCAATTTCAATTTCAATTAGAAATTGTACCGAGCCGGGGGAGG
Source organism: Terriglobia bacterium (assembly GCA_020072585.1). Taxonomy (GTDB): domain Bacteria; phylum Acidobacteriota; class Terriglobia; order Terriglobales; family Acidobacteriaceae; genus Angelobacter. The sequence continues at coordinate 58,639 of JAIQGL010000028.1, forward strand.
GCAGTCAACAAAATGAAAATGCAGGACAAAAATGCATTTGGCCCCGGTGGAAAGCATGTGGAAGCGTGGTTTCCCCTTTTGGCATGAACACCGGGTATGGACACCTGAGGCCGGGCGTGAACGCGAAGCGCGCCCGGCAGGATACGACTCCGCATGCACAATCCTGGTTCCAATACGGGAGAGTGAAGTGCTTCAAGGTTTCTCATAGAACTTCAGCGCCATGGCGCCGTGCGTTGCCGCGCCTCCGGCCCGCAGGGCAGCGGCGATCATGGAGCTTTCGGTGACTTCTTCGCGAGACGCGCCTGTGGCTTTCGCGGCTTTTACGTGCCCCTCAATGCAATAAGGACATTGAGTGGTGAAAGCAACCGCCAATGCGATGAGTTCGCGATATTTTCTGGGGATGGCGCCATCCTCACGACCGACGATCTTGTCCAGGCTGAGCCATGCGTTGAATTCTGTGGGTGCGAGCTTGCTCATCTCCTTGAGAAACCGCAAGTCGCTGGCATCATGGTAGTGTTCGCTCATTTTCTTCTCCTTGGTACGTTGATATCCATTATTTTTCCTGTTTTTGCCATACATCCGTTCTGTCTTTTCCCTGGAATCTCCGCCTGCTACCTGCTGAAGGCTGCGCGGTCCTCCACGATCAGAGTCAATGCCTCAGTGTCGATATTGAAGAGATAGCCGTAGATGTCCACATTCTTCGGTGTTCCCTTCCATTCCCGAAAGAGGCGTGTGTCGCGCTTGAGTGAGGATTCATAGTCCGCAATGGCAATGTTGGACCGGTCATAGAGGGCTGAAATATCGACGCCCTGCTCGGTGTTGAAGGCTGCGATCAGTCCCTCGGGCGTGAATGACGTGGCGCCGCAGTACGTGTGGTGGACCACAACAATGTTCCTGATTCCAAACAGATGCTGGGCGACCGTGATGGAACGGAGTGCGTCCACGGCACGTCCGCCGGCGACTACGACCGGGAAAATAGTTGTGGTGGAAGCGATCTTCCTGCCGCCGTCATCGTGAATGATCTGGCCGGGGTACACTTCGCCGCGCATTGCTTTGGCTACAGCATGCGGAATATTCACGGCTCGCGGGTCGTAACAGTAGACGACAACAGTCCGCAATGGAACGGCCTGCTTGAATGCTTTCCGCATCTCGGTCTCAACGAATCCCGGCTGCTTCGAAAATGCATAGGTATCAAAATCCATCTATCGACTCCTCCTTGGTTGGGTCCATCCGGAGCATCGCGAACTGGCATGCTCACTCTTCAGGCCTTTGGATGACCGCATCTTGGTAGAACGATTCATCTACTTAGATTTTCTTGTAACTACAATTGCCAATGGATATTTGTAAAACAGGTATACCGAGTAGTATATTTTTAATATGTCTGTTCGAAAGCGCGATCATCTTATCGCTGTGGCACAACGGATGTTCTGTGAGACCGGTTTTCACGCTGTGAGCGTGGATGCGATCATTGACGAGGCTGGTGTCGCCCGCATGACGCTCTACAAGAACTTTGGTTCCAAGGAAGAGCTGATCGTCGAGACCCTCAGGCGCGAAGACACGATGTTCCGGCAGTGGCTTGTGAGCGCCATCGAGGCCCACTCAAGCCGTTCGGAAGACCGGATCCTCGCACTCTTTAAGGCCATGCATGATCGATTCGCCACGGAAGGCTACTGTGGATGCGCGTTTATCCGAGCGAGCATCGAATATCCTGCTCCTAATCATGTCGTTCACCGCGCGGCTCGAGAGCACAAGAATATGGTCCGCTCATATCTCAGGGGGCTTGCCGCTGAAGTGGAAGGGGCGGACCCTGTGGCGCTTTCCGAGCAGCTGTACCTGTTGTTTGAAGGTGCGATCACCGCTTCACAACTTCACGGCGACCCATGGCCCGCTGAATATGCGCGCCAAGCCGCCGAGAAACTGCTTGCTGCTGCCTCTCTTGCGCCTCAGCCGGCCGCGAAAAGAACCAAGGTGCACCGCGCGACCTGAATGGAAGCTTTGCCATTCGCAAGACGAACGGTATTGAGCAGAGCGGCGCCGGAGCCCGGGCGGGATTTTATCCAAACATCCCGGTACTCCCATTGAGCGTCTTAGTGAATGTGCCGCAAAAGCTCATTTCTCAAAAAATAAAGATCAGTATTTGCAGGTCAGCTGAGGATTTGCTGCGGATTCGCCCACTGTGGGAGTCTTTGCGGGTGGATAGTGCCGGCACGGTATTTCAGAGCTTTGACCTGAACCTGCTGGCGGCAGAGAGGTTTGCCGAGAGAGAACAGCCTTACGTAGTCTGCGCGGAGAGTTCCGCCGGCGCGGCCATTATTCCGGCCGTGTTGCGTCACGGAGATAATTCAATCCGGCTGCTGGGCGATGAGCTGTTCGATTATCGCTGCTTCCTGCATCGTGGCGATGATGAAGTCCTGCGCGCGGCGCTGGCGGCTTTGGCGCTGCTTGAGCGCCGTCTGGAAATACTAGCCATGCGGGAGAACGACCGCGGCACCATGGCGGGCGAGCTGCAATTCCTGCCGTTTGCGGCAGCACCGGGCGTAAGCGGAGAGCAGATATCGGCGGAGCAATTTGCGATAGCGCATACCCGGCTGGCCCGCAATCTGCGCCGCCTGGAAAGACTCGGTTTCGAACTGAGAAGCTACGACGGCAGAAATGCGCAGTTGCTGCGCTCCCTCTATGATGGGAAGGCCGCGCAGCACCCTGCCAGCCTGTTTCATGATGCGGAGCGGATTGATTTTCTGGTGAGCGCAGCCGCGCTCATGCCAGATGTCTTTGAGATCTTCACAGTGGAAAAGGGACCGCTGATGGCGGCCGCCCTGGTGACTCTGCGTGACGGTGAATGCAGGCGTTTTTATACGGGATGGTTTGCTCCCGAATACGAGAAGCACTCACCGGCGCTTGCGCTCATTTATGAAGTAACGCGGCAGTCGCTGGCGGAGGGCCTGGAGTGCGACTACATGACTGGCGAACAACCCTACAAGATGCGCCTGGCGACCAGTTCGGTGCAGCTCTATCGTGTGTGCGCCACACCGCAGGCGTTGGCCGCCGTGGCAATCCGGGAGCTGCTGATTGCGGTCGGATGACGCGCGTTCGGCGGGTTAAAAAAAGTTCTGCTGTGAGAAAGCAAAAAAGAAGGCCTGCTGCAAAGCAGGCCTTCGAGGTTTGAGGGGTAGAGGAGCTTTTTAGTGATTGTCGTCGTCGCGGACCGCGATCATCGAATAGGCTCCGGCGTTGAAGAACACCAGACCGCGTACGCGGATGGTGGCTCCAGCAACCGGGGTCGTCTTCAGAGTCGCGCCGTTGGCGAACGTAACCGGCACAGAGGTTGCGCCGCTCAACGTACCGAAAGCGGACGTTGAACTGACGGTGAGCGTGAAGCCCGATGCGGTGGGCGCGGGTGAAGCCGCAACCGTGCCGATCAGGGCCTGCTCACGCAGTTTTACCTTATTGGCCAGGATGGCAGGAGCACTGGTGCTGGAATCAGCCTCAATGCGCTGGCCCTTGCCAATGTGCGTCGCGTCGAAAGCCGGAGCAGTGATGTTCAGCTTGTCAGTCCGGACGCTGTAAACGGTGCTGGAGTTGACGCCGACGTCCACGGTCACAGGCGAGTTGGAATCGCCGGTGGAATCGATCTGATGCACGATGGTGATCTTGGTCAAAGGATTGTCGAGCGCCGAGACCAGACCTTCTGCCTCTTCACCGCTCGAGCTGCCTTCTCTTTCCACCTTGGTCGCCAGCTTGGTGCCGTCAGTTTTGGTGATGCCGTCCACTTCAACGATGTCGCCGACCTTGAGGTCAGAGAGCTGCGCGATGCCGTCCTTGAATTTGGTGTTGGAGTCAGTGGCAAAAGTAATGTCAGTTGATTTGGTGGTGACAGTGAAATTCGGAGCGCTGATGGACTTCACGCTGCCATGAACGTCATCCAGTTCGCCGTTGTCGTGATCTTCATTGCCCTCGTTGCCGGCCGGTGGGGTGGCAGCGGAGGTAACGTTGAATTTCGGAGTGACAGTGGCGGAGGTGATGGGAGTTCCGTTGAGTACTACCGAGTTCGCCAGATCAAGGTCAAAGTTGAGGAACAGAGGCGTGGTGGTTACGGTGATGTTGGCAAACGTAACGTTAACCGTGCCGCTCGAAATCGTCGCCGGTACTTTAGCGGGAGTTGTGCCGTTGATCACGACCACTTCCGCCCCGGTCACCGTGATGGTGGCGCCGTTATATGTGCCCGGCGGGAGGTTCGCGAGAGTTAACGTCTCAAACGTTCCTGCCTGATGCGTAAACTCCACCTCGGCAGGTTTTGCGAGCAAATTCGCGGTCGTGGCTGTCGGGCTTACGCCGGTCAGAGTGATGGAACTGATCGTCAGTTCAAATTTCGCGATCTGGTCATTCACTGCATCGCCGGTCTGGACGACAAGTTGTCCTGCTCCCGCGGAAACTATGTTTTTGCTTCCTCCGCCGCAGCCTGTCAACAACAAAGCAAACACCACGCTGAGTAGTGTGAACGAATAAACCCGTTTCATTGGGCCTCCAAGAATTGAATTTCTAAGGAACCTGATCGAGTGGCGTTGTGTTAGTAGAGTGTTACCTATGCTTGCCTGATAGCGGGGCGAACCCGTCTTGGTATCGCTCCCATGTACATGCCCCAAGCATTGCGGAGACAACGAACTTCCGGTGTGCCCCGCCGTGGCTGATAGCGGAGCAAGGTAGCCGTGTTCGGGATTTCCCAAAATGCTCTTCAAGACCGCACCTTTTCTCTAGTCAGGCTGGGTAAGCACAGAGGAGCCTGTGCTGCCCTGTTTACCGTAAAGCAGCCCTAGGGCCAAAGAGAGACAAGGAGTAAGTGCTTTGTTTGCAATAGATAGCGGCAGGCAAGCGGCGGATGGTTGGGTTGTTGCAACCCAGCGTGTATCAAGGGAACACAGGTCTTCCAAAGTTGAGTGGCGGTCAAGGACCTGCTGCGACGATGTTTACGAAAGTGAAAAACATCGCCGCAGCATTTCTTTTTTCCGACCTTTGCTTTTGCCGAACCCTTGCGGCTTGGACAGACTACGAAAGCTCGGGTGGCTTGCTGCCATGGTGGTGATCGTCGCCAGAGCGATCAGAGCCTGATCCGCCGTCAGACCCTGACTTTTGATCGCCACCGTCAGAACCAGAAGAGTGGCCACCACCATCTGAACCGGATGGATCGCCGTCGTGATGGTCGCCCGAATTGCGCTGGTCAGAAGCGGCCAGGTTCTTGATGGGATCATCATCGTCAGAGCCGGAATTTCCGTTGTCGCCGCGGTTGGGGCGATCAAGCTGCGGACGCAAATCCTGCGTTGGACGAGGGACTTCAGGGCCGGTTTCCATGCCAACCCGGCTGGAGAAGCCGGCGGTGATCATGACGGATTCGCCGCGCCCGGTCACTGCTTCAAGCTCAACCACGCCTTCGTCCACATCCACCTGGGTAAAGCCGCGGCGATCGACTTCGACATCAAATTTTGTGCCGCGCACGGAGATAACAGCGCTGGGTGTTCCGATCTGGAAGGCAGGTGATCCGCCCAGACGCTTTTGAATCTGCGTGCGCACGCGGCCGATGAGGAGCTGAAAATACTTCCAGCCGCTGGTTTCAGGCTGCTTTAACAGCAGCTTGGTGTGCGCGCGCACAAGCACATCACTGCCGTCAGAAAGTTTCAGCAGCAGGCGTCCATCGTCAGTGCTTACGGTTGTGTCCGGTGGCAGGCTCTCACCTCTTACAGGAGCGCTGAAGGCCTGGGCAGGAAGCTGAATGCTCACTTTCCCTTTGAAGTCAGAAATAGTTGCGCCGGCATAGGGCGCGCTGACTGCGGCCGTTGGTGCTTCCTGTGCCGCGGCGCAAACACAATAGAGCACTAGACCAATCATGGTGAAAAGCGGTTTGTTTTTCATGGTGCCACCTCTGTGACTTCACAAGCGCCACGAGGCAAGGTAAATGCGAACGTGGTGCCTGAGGATTGATTGCTGCTTACCTGAACCCTTCCGCCATGTTGCTGCGATATGCGGCGGACAAAACTCAGTCCCAGACCCCAGCCGGGGATGGACTCACTGCGGGCGGGGCGATAGAACCGTTCAAACAACTGCTCCAGTTCGGCCTCAGGGATGACCGGCCCGGAGTTTTGCACTTCAAACTGCACGTCCTGATCAGTGGATGTGACGCGGATCAGAACCTCTGTCCCACCGGCGCCGTATTTAATGGCATTGCTCACCAGATTGAGCAGAGCGCCGGAGATGAGAGTTTCATCGCAGTTTACAAACTCGTCATCGCAATCGAGTTTTACACGAACGCTGACCTTGGCGGATGCAGCGAGCGGCTGCACCACTTTTTCCACATGCTCCACCATGGTGCGGATACTGGTGCGGGCAAGGCGGAGCGGACGCGCTCCCGCGTCCAGACGTAAGACCTCAAGATAGGTGTTGATCATCGCCACCAGGCGGTTGGTCTCACGAAAAATGGTGGAGGGAGCTTCACGCGTGGCGGGAGAGTTGGGATAACGCATCAAGAGCTCAGAGAAGCCCTGAATGGAGATGAGCGGCGTACGCAGCTCATGCGTGACAAAGCTCAACGCTTCAGACCGCGCCTGGTCTCTCTGGCGGCGGGCGGTGATATCTTCAGCAATCAGCAGGAGAGCGCCTGCTTCAGCAAATGAGGTCCACGGCAGACGGACGGCATGGAAGAGCCATAACTCCTCAGCCAACGGGACTTCATTTTCCGCCCATGATCCGGCTTCAGACGGCAATGCCGCAAGATCACGCCAGCCCCCGGCCAGTTCCGCCACATTGGAGAGCTTGTCCATGACGACGCTTTGCCGGGCGCAGAAGTTTTTCCAGGTTTCATTACTGAAGATGAGCGAGCCGTCAGCGCCGTAAACTGCGAGCCCTTCACTCATGGTCTCAAGCAATGTCTGATTGAAGGAATAGAGCGAGGACAGCTCCGCCTGAAGTTCTTTCAATGCAGCCAGCTTCCAGTGCAGCCGGTCAGACGCAGGCCAGGAGGTGAGATCAGAGCCGGGCTGTGCGGGTCTTAAATGTCCGTAGTGCGGCGTGATGGCCTGGCGAAGTTGCTGGAGCCGCGATGTGACTTCGCGATCCACAATGAGCAGGTTCTCTAGCTGTGCGATAGGCGCCGCCAGCACGCCCGCAACCAGCAGTGGACCGTAGGCGAGCAGGAGATGAAAATCGCGGAAGAGGAAATATGTCCCCAGATATCCGCCGGCCAACATACCGATGAGCAGCAAAAGACCGCGCACGCCGGGATATCGCACAACCGCCGAGAGCGCGGTAACACTCATCAAAATCAGCAGGCCGAGTTGGCCCGCGCTTCCAATCCGTGACAGCCGCCGCCCGCTCAGCACCATATCCACGACATTGGCATTGATTTCCACGCCGGGCATGGGAAGCTGGTTGCTTACGGGCGTGATCAGGCGGTCACTGACGTCAATCGCGCCAAAGCCGATCAGCACTGTTTTGCCCGCGAGTTGTTCCGCACGCTTGCCGGCAAGCAGATCAGCAGCGGAAACAACAAGGAAGGGCGGATTCGCTTCGCCGGGTTCAAATTGAGGCCGGTAGTCGATAAGCAGGGGCGGCAGTGCGGCCATGTGTTCGATGCCGGGCGTATTCACATCGAAAATTTCTGCTTCAGCAGCCGAGCCCGGCTGGACCAGAGCGGCAAGCTTGAGCGCGAATGCCGGACGCAACCCTTCAGCGCTTGGTTCCTGGATGGGAATGCCGCGGCAGAGGCCATCGAAGTCGATCATGGCTTGCACATGGCCCACGCCTTTCGCTGCCTGGGCAAAACGAGGCAACGGGTCCATCCATAACTTGCCGGTGGGTGAACTGGAGATCTTGGTAGCCAGCACCATGTTAGGAGCGGACTGGATCGCGCTGGTCAGCGCAGCATCGTTTTGCTCGTCTTCGGCTTCAGGCAGAAGAATATCCATGCCGATGGCTTTTGGCTTTTGCTCTGTCACGGCGCGAACAAGTTTGGCCAGTTTTGCGCGCGGCCAGGGCCAGCGGCCTTGCTGCGCCAGCGTGGCATCATCGATCAACACCAGGGCTACCTGCGTTGAAACAGGCAAAGGACGGCGCAGACGAAAGAAGAAATCATTCAGCTTCTGGCTGAGAGTGGAGACAGGGAAGCTCAGGCTGACCAGGAACACGAGCCCCAGCAGAACGGAGTTGAGCCTGATCCAGCGGCCCCAGGTGATGGGCCGGGCGTTGTTCGAATTGGAGAAGAGCTTCATTTTTCCAGCCAAACTCCACTTTTCAAAAATCAGCCAACCATAAAGTCAATGCCGAGCCGGCGCGCTTTCTGATACAGCGTTTTCCGTTCAATGCCCAGAGCACGCGCGGCCTTGGATTTGTTGCCTGCATGTTCCTGCAGGACGCGCAGAATGTGTTGCCGCTCCATGTCTTCCAGCGTGGTGGGAGGGATCTTGTCCGGGACGCCACTGGCGCGGACAAGCTGGCGCTCACGCTCCACATCGGCCACGCCGATCTCGCCGGACATGCAGAAAATGGCGAGCCGCTCCACCAGGTTTTCCAGTTCACGAACATTTCCGGGCCATGAGGCGTTCATCAGGAGGTTCACAGCCGAGTCAGTGATGGTGATATTGCGCTTGCTTTTGCCGTTGGAACGTTTCAGGAAATGCTGCACCAGCAGCGGAATATCTTCGCGTCGTTCCTCCAGGCCAGGGAGGTTGATGACCACCACGCTCAGGCGATAGTAAAGATCTTCGCGGAAGCGTCCGTCCGTCATCATCTTGGTCAGGTCACGGTTGCTGGCTGCGAGAATACGAACATTGATGGAGGTGTATTTGTGTGAGCCCACGCGGCGGATTTGCTGCTCCTGTACGGCGCGCAGAAGGTTTACCTGGAAGCCGGGCTTGGTTTCTGATATTTCGTCCAGAAAGAGCGTGCCTCCGTGGGCCGCTTCAAACAGGCCGGGACGGCTGCTGTCAGCCCCGGTGTATGCGCCTTTCTCATGACCGAACAGCTCGCTCTCCAGAATGTTTTCCGGCAGAGCGCCGCAGTTCACTGGCACAAATGGCATCTGCGCACGGGTACTGTGGTCATGCAGAGCACGTGCAACCAACTCTTTGCCGGTGCCGCTTGCGCCCAGGATAAGGACGCTGGCTTCCGTGGGCGCAACGCGGGCAATGGCGCGGTAGACCTCCAGCATTTTGGGCGTGCGGCCAATGATCGAGGTTTCCGGGCCTTCGTCAATGGTGGCGGTGGATTCGCCCGATGCGCGGCGGCTGGCTTGCACCTTGCGCACCAGCGCCAGCAGGTCATCAATCAGCAGCGGCTTGCCCAGATACTCGATTGCCCCGGAGCCCAGAGATTTGGTGACGGTTTCAACACTGGTGTGGGCCGTCATGATCACGCAGGCGCATTGCGGCTGCAGGACCTTGATGAGATCGAGTACGTTGAGGCCGTTCGCGGTGCCTAGATACAGGTCGAGCAGGGCGAGTTGCACCGGTTCCTGGCGCAGAATCACGTCGGCTGAGGCCACGCTGTTGGCGGAGAGGCACTCGTAGCCTTCGGCCGTGAGCACGGAGCTGAGGAAGCTGCGGGTGGAATCATCGTCATCGACGATCAGGATTCTGAAGTTGCGATTTTTGCTGCTGCCGGAAGACATTTGCCAGGCCTTTCTACAGATATAAAGACTGTTGCAAAAATTTATGCCGTCAAAACTTGTACCCCAGTGTTACCGTCACGGCGTTTGCGCGAAATGCGCCCGTACTCTGGATGAGATGGAAATAGGAGTAGTCCGCGGCCAGATCCCACGGACCGAACAGAAAATCGTTTTTCAGGAGCACTTCACCGGCTGGTGAGTACCCGGCAAAGTTTTCCAGGACTTCAGCGCCGCCATAGCCCAGGTATTCGCCGCGATAATGTTTGCCCAGACGCATACGAAATCCGGCCGCACCGAGATGGCTGCGGTATTGATTGGGGCTGAAGTATCCGTGGCCCGGGTCCTTGATGAAATGAATGTGGCGGAAGGAGTAGCCGCCGCCAAGGGCGAACTGGTTATCGTGCAAGGGGAACCAGCGCAGGGCTTCTCCCCACTCGCGCTCGCCATGATTACCGTCAGAGTAGTGAGTGAAGGAAAGACTTCCGGTCACGGTAAAGTTGTGGGCATGGTAGTCGAGCCGGCTGTGCCAGCCTTCGGCCAGCAGGTCAAAGAGAGTTGAATCGAAGGTGGGCGCAATGGGATAGCGTGAGAAGCCACCGGAGAGCGAAAGCCCTTTCAGGGGAAACAGCTCCAGATCACCGCCATAAAGAAGACGGCTGCTGGTATCGGCAAAGCGCACCGCGCCAAGGCTGGTGCGCACAGCTACGTATTTGTTGAGCCGAAGCTGTCCCTCGGCGGCGCCGGAAAGCATGGTTTCCGTAATTGTGCCGGTCCGCCAGAGGGAAGTTTCGTCCAGCCGCATTCTGGTGGTGAAGCGCCGGGAGAACTGATAGACGATTCCCTGGCCGGAATAAACAGAACGGTTTCCTGAAGTATCAGAGAAGAACGATTCGGTGTTCTGTATGCGATGTACTTTCCTGTACCGCGACTCAGTGGGATTGGACAGATAGTCACTGAACTGCTGCAACTCAAGGCTTGTGGGATGCCGCGTAAACGCCTGCTGAAGCTGAGCACGGGCCTCCGCTTTCTTTCCTTCAAGCACCAGGTTGTGCACCAGGCCCAGAGACGCTGCTTCATCGTCAGGGCTTGCGGAAAGCAATTCGCGGTACAGCCGGTCAGACTCCCGGTAATTTCCGCGATAGCCAAAGATCAGGGCCAACTCCAGCCTGGCATTGCGGCTGGAGGGATTCGCGAGAAGGATTGCATTCAGCAGACCGATGGCCTGGCGATCATGCTTCTGTTCCACGTAGATTCGCGCCAGCTGTATTTGCAGGCTCTCTTCATTGGGGAAGCGGACCAGACCGTCCCGGATGAGCGAGAGCGCTTTTGGCTCATCATGCTGGGAGAGGGCCTGCTGGCTTTGTGCGACAATCTGCGCGATTTCCTGTTCACGTGTCTGCTGGGAAAAAAGATGGGTGCTCACCAAAGTGAGCAGTGCCATGACGATGCGGATGGTGGTGGCTGGACGGTTCATGAAGTCTTTGCTCTTGCTCTGGGAAATCCCGGGCGCGTGCTATTTCCCGCTCTGGTTATCCCCTTGCAATGGCAATCGGGAGGCCAAACCTGTTTCCAACGAGATAGACAGGACGGCATCGCCGATTTGGGGCATAAGTGTATCCAAACGACGTAGTGGGTGTATCAAATTTCACCACATTTTGGGGATTTGTTCAATCCAGAGCTGGATAGCGAAGGTGCTAGTACCTGATGAAGGTCTGGTTAAGAGTAAGCAGAGGCGTGCGTACTTGCTACGTGGGCCGGAGGTAGATTAGCTTTTTTTGTTTAAAGTGCCTCGACTTCGCTCGGCATTTCGCCTGTGAGCTCAAACGCCCGCACACCGCTCAACTTCGACGTGCTCTCGCATCGCGTAGCCCTGCTCGAGCGACGCTCAACATAACAAGGCGCGAGGTAAAATTTTTGGTTTGATGCCAGATTTGCTATTCGTCTACTCTCCCCTGAGGGCCTCCACCGGATCGACGACGGCCGAGCGCCGCGAGGGCACATAGCTGGCGAACCAGGAGAGCGTCACCAGAGCGACTGAAACTCCGGCATAAGTGGCAACATCAAGCGGGCTCACACCAAACAACAGGGAAGTGAGCAGGCGCATGCTGACAAAGGCCCCAATTAGTCCAAAGACAACTCCAATGGCGGTCAGCACCATACCCTGGCGAACGAACAGACCTGTCAGTTCGTTCGGTTGAGCTCCAAGCGCCATGCGGATGCCAATCTCGCGCTTCCGTTGCGAAACGGAATATGCGATCACGCCGTAAATGCCCACTACTCCGAGCAGCAGAGCAATGGCGCTGGCCACACCCAGCATCATCAGCGTGAAGGAAGTGCGCGCCATGGAGCCGCGGTAGAAATACTCCACGGTCCTGACGTTGCCGAGCGTGAGATTAGGGAGCACGGACCACACGGCCTGGCGCACATCTTTCATCAGGATTTCCGTGCCGGCCGCGGGAGTGCGCAGAGCAACCGCCAGACTACGCTGGACGTAGAGAGGGGTGCTGTCGTACTTTGCCATCATGATGGGCCAATACACGCTCTTGGAAGGTTCCTTGCTCACGCCGTCATCGTAAACGTTGGATACCACGCCGACGACCTCGCGCCAGTCATCGTCAGATTTTGAGCGGAACCGTTTGCCCAATGCGTTGGCCGGGCTCTGCCACAACTCGCGCGCCAGACTGTCAGAGATAAGGGCCACAGGGGTCTTGTTGTAAACGTCAGTCCACGTGATGTCGCGTCCGACGACCAGAGGGGTACCCATGGTGGCGAGAAAGCCGGGCGAGATGTACTTAAAGCGGCGCAACGCCGTAATTTCGCCGGGCTTGTAAGTGCGGTCCTGAGCAAAGATGGGGTCCACCGCGTTTTTGCCGTCCATCGGAATGGTAGAGGCCATTCCCACGGAGGAGACGCCAGGCACGGCCGCGACTTTGTGCAGAATTTGTTCATAGGTGCGGATCACGCTCGCATCGTCAGCGACGTCAGTTTTAGGAATGTTGAGAACAAAGGTCTGGAGTTCAGCAGGCTTGGTGAATCCCGCCTGGATCCTGGTTAAGGCCATGAAGGTGCGGGCCATGAGGCCGGAACAGATGAGCAAAACCAGCGCCAGCGCCACTTGCACTATAACCAGTACGCCGCGTGCGCGATGTTGCTGGCGGCTCTGGCTGAGGCCACGCGCTCCTTCACGCAAAGCCGTGGCAAGGCGTGCGCCGGCATATTTGAAAATGGGAATGCAGCCCAGGAGCACGCTGGCCAGCAGCGCAACAAAAAAGGTAAACAGCAGAACCGGCCCATCAATGCCGATCTCATTCACGCGCGGCAGCCCCTTGGGCGCCATTGAAACAAGAATGCGCAGGATGCCGTAGGCAAGCCCAAGTCCAAGCAGGCTGCCCAGCAGGCCCAGAAAGACACTTTCAAACAGAAGCTCAGAAGCAATGCGGCCCGAGCGCGCACCCAGAGCAGCACAGATTGCCAGCTCCTGGCGGCGGGCTTCAACACGCACCAGCACCAGGTTGGCAACGTTGGCGCAGGCAATCAGCAGGACCATGCCAATCGAACCCATCAACACCCAGAGCGTGTTGCCCACATCGCCAATGACCTTGTTCTTAAGCGGTTTGATGTTTGGTTCAAAGTGCGCCTCTTCATACATCTTGGGACTGAAGCCCGGAGGCATAGGGAAAGAATTGCCGACGATGGGCAGCATGCGGGCTTCATCAGCGCTGGCCTGCTCGATGGTTACATTGGGCTTGAGCCGGGCGATGGTTGGATAACTGAATTCGCCGAGCATGGTTTTGCTGCGATCAAATTGAAAGGGATACAGGAGCGCCGGGTCTTCCTGGTCCATAAAGTGGAAGTCTTGCCGCAACACGCCGATGATGATGCGAGGCTTGCCATCCACGGTGATGGTTTGTCCCTCGACCGAACGGCTGCCGCCAAACTTACGCTGCCAGTACCCATACATGAGCATGGCGGTCTCCGGGCTGCCGGGCGAATCGTCCTGGTGGGTAAAGTTGCGGCCCAGCACCGGCGTTGCGCCCAGAAGAGGAAGAATGGCTTCCGTGACTCTCATGGCCCGCACTTGTTCCGGTTCGGCAACACCGGTAACGCTGACGGCATCGTTGCGCATCATGCCCACATCCTGAAAGGAGGTGTTCTGCTCCCGGAAGATGAAGTAGGTGCATGGTCCTCCCGGCAATTCCTTGAAGCCGACCTTTGGCACGGCCTCAGCAACACTCACAAGCCGCTCAGAGTTGGGATAAGGCAAGGGCTTGAGCAGGATGCCCTCAAGCACGCTGAATACAACCGTGTTGGCGCCTACCGCGGCTGCCAGCGTTACCAGAGTGACGATGGTAAATAAGGGGGTTCGAACCAACCTGCGCACAACCTGCTTGAACTGGGTCTTGAAGAAGTGCATGAGCGTGCTCTCTCTGCCGGCCATCTATCAAGCGGCATACCATGCATTATGGTCGTGCATTCGTACGAAAAGCTGGCTGGCCGGGAAATTGTAACATCAGCAGAAATGGTGGCTGTTAATAAGGTGTCTTTGCGATTGCGGATGACGCCATAGGATGAAGACGAATGATTTTCCCAAAATGGAACTGTCCGGGGTGAATTGCGCGGACGCCAAGCTGCAAGACTGAAGGAAATCCACCTCAGTAAGGCGGCGTTCCTGTTGAGCGCCGAGCCGTTCAAAACGGAGGGCGTCACTGCGGAAGTTAGCTGGGTGGAAGCTCTGCAATGCGAAAGAAGAAATTGAAGGGCATGAAGCTTGTGGCCTCATGCCCTTCATAATGGAAGCCCCTATTCAGGCTGTCTTTACTTTTAGGCTGTCTTGGTCAACACGTAACAAACGTCTCCCAGCGACGGGGAAGCGCCAGTGGCGGATGTGTAACCTGCCAGCGGCTGCGTTGCACCTTGCAGGACCCGGTTCGTAACGTTCTGGGTCACGGTCTTTCCCCCGTTGGAAATCGTGAAAGTGGAGACATTTGTTTCAGTGGCGCCATTGGGGAAGGAGCGGGTTTGTTGCCAGCCCCATAGGCCGTTTGCGTCTTTCGAGATGAACGCTACTTCGGTGGTTCCATCAGAGTCAACCGATGTTTGTTTGATGGTGCCGGTCGCGCTATCAAAAACAGCAGTCCATCGCATGCTCAAACCGGTACTAGAATCAAACACCGGCATGATGCAATCTGCTATCAAAAAGGTTTGGTCGGATCCCCATCTGATCGTATGGCTTCCGTTTGCCACCAAAATCTTTCCACCATCGCCAGCAATAGCGCCTTGAATGGACCATGAGCCAACCCATAGGCTGCCCCATTCCAGCAGGTTATTCTGTGCAATTGCCATTCACCATCTCTTCTTTCTTCCGCGTCTCAACACGGCATGAATACCCGGCAGCGTTCGACTCTCCAAGCACTCAATTGATCGTGTGGTGTCAGGGAGTTTTCTGCCGCAGGTGATGTGTTGGGTAGCTGTACTTACCTCTCCCAACCACGGGAGAGAACTACTACAGGTTTGCCGCCAGGCTCCATCCGCGAGCGGCTTTGTCTTAACTATTTCCAGTGCCGTCGCCGCTCCGCGACAGAAAGATTCGCAGCCCCCACAGGTGTGCGCTTTTCAGCAGTAGCGGCACTTTTCCGCGATTGATGTACATTCAGACATATGGACGGGTTGGATTTGCGAAAAAAGCGCTGCGCGGCGCCGTATTTAGGTGGATTCATAAGCCCAGGCCTGATGCCGGGCCGAGCGAAGCGGGAAGCAGAAAAGCAGCCAGCGACCAGACGATCACGGCAGGGAAAACCAGCGCTAACCCGACAAAGGATTTACTGCTGTTGCAGGAGAGCAGAAAACAACTTTCTGGCGGCCGCGGAAGTCCTGATGCAATCGAAATCTCCGCGGCTGCGCCAGAAAGTTTGAACGCCCGAATCATGCAACACCCTATAGATGCTTCTGTGGGCGATCAACAGACTAACCAATGCGTGTCAAAACGTGCCCCTTGTCCGGCAACACCTTACCAGCCAGAAGGCGGTTGGAAACGTTGTGAAACGCGTTGTTTCCACCGTTGCCAAAATTGAAGCTGGCTACATTGGTTTCCTGCGTGCCATCGGCGAAAGTGCGGGTTTGCCGCCAGGCCCACTGACCGCTGGACACCTTGGTGATGTAGGTCACCTCCGTGCTTCCGTCATTGTAGGCCTCAGTTTGTTTGATCATGCCCGTGGCCGGGTCCGCCACGGTCACCGCGTGACCTATGAGCATGGTGCCGCCAGTCGGCACTTCATTGTCCGTTAGCAGCGCTTTGCCTCCAGGCATCAATGAAACCGAAATGGTTCCCTGTTCCTCGGCAGTGGGGCCGGTCAGTGCCCATTTGCCAACCATAATCTGCGCCCATTCGGCAAAGTGTTGCGATGCCAGAACTCCTGCCAGTATTTCTGCTTGTGCCATTACCATCTCCTTCTTTCCGCGTCTCAACACGGATGAATGTTCGCCGGCGTTGCGGGTTGCCGGTGCGTGTGAAGTGGCTGTATTGTTTCTCCCAAACCGCGCGAGAGAGCTACAGGTTTTGCCGCCAAGCCCATCTGCGAGCGGCTTGTCTTAACTGTTTCGAGCTGCCGCCTTCCGGCAGAGGCTTCGAGGATGTCCGCGAGCCGGTGCGACTTTTATAAAAGTGGCAGCACATTTCCAGATTTATGTACATTCAGACATGCTCACAGAGCAGATTTGCGGAAGCATTGTGTAGGAGTATCGGGGAACGCTGGTGGGCACAAATTTGGGCACACGGTATCGAAGCGCCGAAAAGGCACCGGCCCATCAGAAATGCGGCCTTTCACATGAGTGACTACATGGTCGTTTTAGTGAGTACAGGAAAGAGTTATACGAAACTGCGAGCCTGTCTCAGGTTGCGCTGATATGTCCATGTCTCCTCCATGAGCACGGACGATCCCCCGCGAGACTTTCAATCTGAGATCTGTCTCGTATTTTGAGGTGGATAGGTGAATCTCGTCCTGGGGAGCAACAAGAACGCCGGCGCTCTCAACCGTGCACCATACGAAATCATCTAATACGCCGAAGTGGACCCGTATCGCTCCCGGTGTATTGGCCCCGGGGAGGCACTCGGCCTCCGCGGTGACGAGCAGATTGAGAAACACTTGCATCAGTTGTGCTCGATCGCCGGTAACGGTGGGGAGCTCACCAGTGGCCTGCAAATCAACCGAAATGTTTTTAGAACGCAAGG
This sequence comes from Terriglobia bacterium, assembly GCA_020072585.1. Classification (GTDB taxonomy): domain Bacteria; phylum Acidobacteriota; class Terriglobia; order Terriglobales; family Acidobacteriaceae; genus Angelobacter. The sequence goes on from JAIQGL010000028.1 coordinate 75,516, forward strand.
AATAACGTCTCAGTGCTACCGCGCGCTTCATCAATTCGCGAACATCAATTCCGAGCATTCTGCCCGCCGATGGCTGCGCAAACAGAAGCAGATCTTTGACGACTTCTCGCGCGTGCATAGTTTGCCCGCGGAGGAGTTGCAGGTTTTCCCGCTCCTCTGGAGGCAATTGAATATCGCTCATCAGGGCGCAGGCGCCAAGCATTGCGGTGAGACTGTTACTGAGTTCGTGTGAAATGCCGCAAATCACATGTCCCATCGCCGCCATCCGTTCAGTAGCAGCCAGGTGCTGTTCGATCTGCCGCTGCTCTGTTACATCACGCACCGATGCAATTACGCCGAGAGTCTTGCACTCATCGTCCTGAAGAGCAGTCCCGCTGGCTTCTACGGTACGCCATGCCAGGCGATTCGAAGAGCGCAAGTGGAACTCGCGAGTGCATACGGTTTGCGGGAGAGACAAGCAATCATGGAGAAATGTGTGCAGGGCAATCTCATCCTGTGGGTCAACAATATCAATGAAAGAAGTGTTGATAAGAGAGCTCGCTGACTCGCCGAACATCCGCTCGGCCCGCCCACTGGCGAAAGTGATCCGCCCCTCCGCATCGAGCGTCATGATCGCATCCGGAAAGCTGGCAATAAGCTGCTCACGAAATTTCTGTTCGCACGCGAGCTTCCGCTCCATGGTCCGCCGTTGAGTTATGTCTGTAAATGTCCCATGATACTGAGCTGCACCCGACACATTGATCACCGGCGTCGCATTGGCAATGCAGAATGCCCGCGAGCCGTCGGCACGCACCAGTGTGAGCTCAAGATCCCTGATAGATTGACGACAGCGCATCGCCTCGGCCATCTGATGCCGTTCTGGTTCGAGCAGCATTTCCAGAATGTTTTCATTCAACAGCTGCTTGGCGTCCACTCCGGCCAGAGACGTCAGTCCGCGGTTTACATCCAGCAGTCTGCCTTCACAGGTGGCAACCCACACTGGTTCGTGCAGCGTATCGAACAGAGCCGAGAACAATGTTTCCCGCTCGCGTTCCGCAGTTACATCCTTGGCAATAACGGTTATTGCCAACACACTGCTGTCCTGCAACACGGGATGCAGAGTGCAGTCAAAATATCTCCACTGACCAGTTGTGCCAATGCAAACCGGGACCAACCCTGACCATTGCTTCGTTGCCAGGAAAGTTGGAAGCGCCGCTTGCAGCTTTCTGGCGGAAGGCTCCGTGATTAACTCGGATATTGACTTGCCGATCACCTCAGCAAAAGGGAGATTCAGGCCCTCTGTAAATGCCTTGTTGGCTGCTCTCACATTGCCATCGAGAGAGAGAGTGAAAACAGCGGAATCGAAACTGTCTACAAGATCGCGAAAGCTCTCTCGAGAGGCAGCCAGTGTTTGCAGCAGTTTCTGAACCTCCAGCTCAGAGCTCAGAGCAGATTGCCGATGCTGAAGCGTCTCCACCGCTCCGCGCAGGCCGGCCATTTCCCGTGCCTTCGCATACACGAGGACGACAAAGACACAAATCACTACAAACAAGAAGAGGGGAATCGCTTCAACGTGGTGTGGCAGACTCCTTAGACGATCCCAGGATCCAGCCGCGGCGGCGGTTGTAAGGAGGACCAGCATGAGAAGGGCGGACCTGATCGCCTGGAGGCCCTTTGCATCCGTCAGGGGCAACTGCTGGGGCGCCGCTGATGGTATATTGCCGTCCGGAAGCGTTACTGCATTCATATTCATTCCTGTGTTTATTGGAATTCCAGGCGTTAGAGCCGTCATGATACAAGGGATTCATTCGCCGGGATTGTAAGCCGGCCCCATTGGTAATGTTACTTATGTGCCGTTTGGCCAGCGCTCAGGTATTGACCAGACTGCCAGTTAATCGGCTGCGGCCCTCAGAATGCTTACTGGCAACGTTGACCACCGCCGATGCTCATGGCAAATCAGCGCGGCCTTGAGATCGCCGGCGTCTGGTGGGGCATGTCCTTCCGGTGCAAGGATGCTGGAGTTTCATCATTCCTTTCGTTTCCCGAGACTGCTACGATTGTGATCCGTTCCTGTACGATTTGAGGCTACGAGCGCCTGTGCCCTATATAGGTTTAACGTGGCGGTGGTTGGGGAGCGATGGTCTCCAGAACCGAAAGCTCGAATTCACCGGGTAATTCGGGCCCATTCGCAGACAAGTGAAAGTTCTGGAGCTCTATGCCCCATTCGAAAACAGAACGCTCGACGATGCTGACGTTTGGCCCCAAATGCCGACGAAAGCTCCCCAGGAGTTTGCTGATTTGGTCAGCAGCCTGGGGGTGGCGAGAGCCGCTCAAGCAAATGATTCGCTATACAAATATCGACGGAGCAATGACGGATGGAAAAGCAAAAACGGGTTCGTTCAGCTCGTTTTGTTGTGCCGAATAACGAGCAAGCTGTTATTTCAATCGGCGCTGAAAAAGTCAAAGGCACTCTTCACCTGCTATCACTTACCGGCGGCACAGTTCGCCTGCAAAAGCGATTCGCTTCCGGCACATTCGCTGATATCGGGATAGAAACTGCTTCCGGAACCTTCTCGGCCGCGATTGAGCTTTTGCGCATGACAGGCGGCAATACGCAAGCGTTCCGGTTCATCGCCATGGGCGCCGTGGCTCGAGGCCGATTAAACGAGGGCCTGAACAGAATGCGCGCGCAAGGATTGGCAATTAAGAAAACTCCATTGGACCAGTTCCGGAGCCTGGCACGACGAGTTCTCTCTCCTCGTGCCGCCAAATAGAAATTCTACGGGACCGTGAGTGCAATCGCCTGATTACGCAAGTTGCGCTCCAGTATCAGCGACTCAGCGGAGTCTCCTTGTCCCAGAGAACATGCCTCCCGTGTAAGCGGGCGCGAGAATAGGACCCGTCCAGACCAAGTTCGAGAAGTACTTGCGGATATTCTTCCGTTGGTGCGAAAGGGGGACTCGAACCCCCACGGGTTTCCCCGCCAGATCCTAATCAACAACTTGGCGCAAGCGATACGAAACGAGACGGAGTGATACAAGCCAGTATTTATGCGGGGAAAGAGAGAGGTTTGTATCACTCCGTCATTCTCTGTCTGATTTGGTGGTAGCACAAAATTGGGTTGGGCTTCTTGGTTAGAGTCTTCTAACCGCGATTGCGTCTCGATTCGGAACAGTTATCTGTGTTGTCTCAACTTTTTCCGGCTACACCTGAGCGGTTTAGAAGCATCTGATCAGCAAAATGCTCTCGGTTAAATTGGCCCAATCACTTCCCGGTCCCGTCCCTAATGTGAGCCAACATGCTATGACCGGGGTAAGTTCGGGCTTTTAACTTGGACTGAAAGGAGAATCCTTATGAAACTCGGCAAAAACTATCTTCTACCGGCGGTGCTCCTTCTCGGCATGTTCAGCCTCGGAATACCTCTCGCTTTCGCAGCCAGCTTTACCACGTTCGACGTGCCCGGGTTTGAGGGCCGCACTACCCCGTTGGGGATCAACGCTCGCGGTCAGATCGTGGGCATGGTCGGCAGCCATGGTTTTCTCCTTGATCATGGCATCTTTACCTTGATCGATGTGCCGGGGGCGAGCGAGACACAAGCCAGAGGTATCAATGACAGAAGTCAGATCGTGGGACTTTATTTTGATGGCCAGTCAGGAGGTCCGGGCAGACACGGTTTTCTACTGGACCACGGCACATTCACAACCATCGATATGCCAGGAAGCACGACAGGCCTGTTCGATGGAATCAATGACAAAGGTCAGATCGTGGGCTCTTTTTCCCGTGGCATTTTTCTTCTGGACCACGGCCGCTTTACAAATGTACCTACATTGATAGACGCTTTCGCCATTAACGCTCGAGGTGAAATCGTGGGTGACGCTGTGGAAGGCGGCAGCGGTGTCCTGGACAACGGAGCGTTCACCATCATCGACGTTCCGGGTTCCCTTGCCAATACCACCAGAGCTCTTAGAATCAACAATCGTGGCCAGATTGTCGGTTTCTATTTTTCTGACACGCACCACGGCTTTCTGTTCGACCAAGGCAGGTTCACGACCATCGACGCGCCAGGAGCTGTCGCCACCGAACTCACAGGTATCAATGACGCCGGTCACATCGTGGGTATCGTTGACGACGCTCGCGGACAACATGGCTTCATAGTCATCCCTTAACCAGGAAAGCGTTTCATTGCCCTCGGCGCAACCAGGCAGCAAGTTATAACGTCCGGCAAAAGTCACCTTGCGAAAGACGAACGGCAGCCGGATCGCGTTTTGACCGATGCTTGTTGAAGCCGTTTACCGAAGAACAGTTTTTGAAGTTGGTTCGAAGCAAGGTTGCAAGACCTCCTCGACGATAGGTCCGGCAATCCAGGTCACAATTAGGCACAATCGAGCGAGGGCAAAAATCCGACTCTCTGCAAGTTATTGGTGCGAAAGGGGGGACTCGAACCCCCACGCCTTGCGGCGCCAGATCCTAAGTCTGGTGCGTCTGCCAATTCCGCCACTTTCGCATGGGCAAGAGTGTGTCTTCTCCAGTGTAGCGAAATTTTTGATCCATGCAGTTTTTTTGTGAAGCTGGCCGGCCTGGCGCGCGTCAAGGGTGGCCCCCTCGATTACGCTGAGGGCGGAGTAGAAGTGGGGCACCATTGGCGCGGCGCCCCGATTGAAAAAGAGAAATGCTGCCTAGTGGGTTTCCGGTTTGATGGGAAGCTGCTGGAAGTGGGCGGCGTTGGCGGTTTCGCGTTCGTTCAGGGCCATGATCAACTGGCGATTGGCACGCGCGTGAATGCCACGAAGAACGCGGTTCATGTCGGCCAGGCCGGAAGCGCCAAACAAATTGTGGCATTGCAGGGTGTGCAGGTTCTGGATGGCCTTTCCAGTCCGGCGTTCAATTCAGCAATGGCGTAATAGACGTGGGGCTTGACGGGCGCAAGTGCGGCGGGTTGATGGTTGAGCTGCGGCGCCTGTAGTTGCGCCAAGTGGATGGAGCGTTTAGCTTTATTCGTAGCCATGTTGCCCTCCTAGGGGCGATGCGGTTAGGGCGCGTTCGGTGGAAGCGATTCAGGTCTGATAAGCACATCTTTTCAGATTCATGCGCTCCGCTTTGCTACGCGCGGATCTCCACCCCGTCATGCGAAGCTCATGCCGGGGACCCCGGGCCTGCGGCAGCAGGGAAGGTTCGTTTTCTTTGCTGACCCCTTACCATCTCAGCGCGCATGACGCGCCTCGGCGCCGTGCGTCGTTTCGGCCTCAGTCTGGGTTGAAACCCAGACCTACCAGCTTCTAGCCGCGCCTGACGGTGCTTCATCTTTGTGACTCGTGCAATATCGTTGGCGGGATTGAGTCTGGCGCTGCGCGGGAGTTCCAGCCAGTTGTGCACGGTGAAAGGTGGAAAGATCCGGGTAGAACTCCCTGAAGCGGCATAGTCAGGGAGACTGTGTCGGGATGTTTCGACTCGGCCTCGGGTCGCTACGCTCCCTCGGACCCGCTCAACATGACAGGAGTTGAGGACAACGTACGCGGCCCTGAAGGTGTACGGTTTCATGACATTCTTCACAGAGTGTTCTCAAGACATCCTTTACACTCCAGCCCGAGCAAAGCGAGGGCTGGAGTAAGGAGCCCCAAGCGAGAGGGCGAGGATGGCGTGGAGAGCAACCA
>JAIQGL010000057.1 GCA_020072585.1 Terriglobia bacterium
CGCCATCGCTGCTGAACAACGACAGCGCTTCCTTGTTCCGTTTCACCTGTCCTTGATAAACGTCTTCAATCCCTTGCTCGCCCCCCACATAGGCCCCGAGCTTTTCCAACAGTTGTTGGGCCGAACTCACCATCAGGCCCAGCCGCTCTTCCATCGCTTCCCGCCCCACCTGCAGCGTATAGGCCATGGCTGCCAGGTCGATCGTGTTCAGCCGCGGCCGAACAAAATCCAGCAGCTCCCGCGCTTTCTGCTTCAGTTGCTCCGCTGTCCTCGCCGAGAGCGGGATAATCACGTTCGCAAATGCCATTGGCGCTTGCACCGCCGCCTGATACTCCTCCACGATCATGTGCGCATTCGATCCGCCCGCTCCGAACGACGAGATACCTGCAATGCGTGGCAACTTCCGCCCATCGATCTCCGGCTGCTCCCATCTCCTCAGCTCCTGATTCACTCCAAAGGGACTCTTGGCAAAATCAATATGCGGATTCAGCTGCCCCGAATGCAGAGAAGGCACAATCTGCTGATGCTGCATTTGCAACAGGATTTTGGTCAGCCCTGCAATCCCCGCTGCCGATTCGCAATGGCCGATATTGGATTTCACCGAACCAATCAGGCAAAATTCCGTGTCCTGGGTATGCTGTTGAAAGGCTTTGCTCAGCGCTGCAATTTCGATCGGGTCACCCAGCTTAGTGCCTGTACCGTGGGCTTCGACATAGCTGATATGCCGTGCGTCGATATGAGACTCTGCCAGCGCCCGGCTGATGGCATTGCTTTGCGCTTGCGGGCTTGGGACCGTGTAGCCATTGGTCTTACCTCCGTGATTGAGCGCGCTGCCTCGGATGATTCCGTAAATGTGGTCGCCGTCTCTCTCCGCCTCGGAGAGTCTTTTCAGCACGACCGCCCCCACCCCTTCTGCGGGAATAAACCCGTCACCGTCCTCGCCAAAACTCTGGCAATGACCGTCACTGGAGATGAACTGCCCGACGCTGAGCATCAGATATTTATTGGGATGAACGCTGACATTGACCCCGCCGGCAATCGCCAGGCTGGTCCGCCCCTGTTTTAAATCCTGGCAGGCGACATGAATGGCGGTCAGTGAAGAAGAACACATGGTATCCAGCGTCATGCTCGGACCATGCAGGTTGAGGACGTACGACACGCGATTGGCGATGCTGGCTAAGTTGCCGGCAAAACCCATCTTCAGATTTTGCAGATCGGTTTCGGTGTTAAACAACTGGTATTCGCTGTACATCACGCCGACATACACACCCACCTGGCCCGCCAGATCCTGTTCGCAGGTTGCCTGCAGGCCTGCGCGTGTGTACCCCGCGTCTTCAACCGCCATCCAGGCATGCTCTAAAAACAAGCGCTCCTGTGGATCGATGTATTTCGCTTCGCTCGGTGCGATGTTAAAAAACCGTGGATCGAATTCATCGACACCGGCAATGAATCCGCCCAACTTGCTGTAGTGCCGCCCGCCCTTACTGCGATCTTCGCTAAAGTACTCCCGCCAATCCCAGCGCTCTTTGGGAACCTCAATGATGCAGTCTTTTCCCTCGCGCAGATTGTGCCAATAAGCCTCGATATTGTCCGCTTCGGGATAGCGACCGCTCAATCCAATAATCGCTATATCCTCAGCGTGTGTCTCGGCCAGTCCGAACCCATTGTGTCGTAACTCAGGACTAGTGATAGAAACAGGCCGATTACGCCGGCGGCGGCCTGAAGCTTTCACTATCGACGCGGAATTCAGGTTGCGCGTGTCCTGATCTGACGACGCAGGCGCTTCCCAGGCCACAGGCTCTTCCGCTCCTACCCAGCGCCTTACGGCCTCTTCTTCTGTGGCAATGAAGTGATCGACCAAGGCGTCAATGGTCCGATACTCGAAGAATACCGTGCTTGTAACATGGACGAATACGCTCCTCAGTGCCTCGACCATGCTCACGATAAGGATCGAATCGATGCCATATTTCTCCATCTCCTCTTTGGAATCGATTTCATGCACGGGGAGCTTAATGGTTTGGCCTACTATCTTTTTCAATGCCGCAATTGCTTTGTCACGCAACGGCTGCAAATGGATATCTTCGGCCAGCGCCAGAGTGGTTCGTTTGGGAGATCCAGGGTGGGGCACAGCGCCATCGCGCAGCGTCGCTGCTTCTTTCCCAGGAAACAACTGCGTATTGATATGCACAGCCGGTTGCTCTTTCCGGCTCTGTCGAATCACGCCATCGCTTTGGGCCACGATGATCTGTTGACCTTGTGCATGTGACGCAAATGCGGGGAAATGGACGCCCTGAAATCCTTCGCCTTCCAGTAGGCGCTGCCACGTCTCGGGCGACAGAGTCGGCGTGCCGGAGATACGCACCGCAGTGTCCTCGGATAACCACCACCCCTCCAACAAACCAAACGTCAGGTGTGTGAAGAGACTGTGTCCCAGAATTTCGTTCAGCAGCAGCACGCCGTTTTGCTTTAACAGCCCTTTGGCATTACGCAGCGTCTTGCGGATATTCTTCGTTGCATGCAATACATTGGTCGCAACCGCCAGATCGTAGACGCCAGGCTCCATTCCTTGTGACTCAAGCGCTCGCTCAATATTCAATAGGCGGTACGCCAGATAGGGTGTGGTGGGGCCATATGCCTGCTCTGCATGCATCAAGAAGGCCTTAGAAATATCGGTATAACAATACTCGGCGATACAAGCCTCATACGGCTTCAGCCTTTTGAACAGGCCCTCACTGGTTCCCCCGGTGCCGGCGCCAATCTCAATGATCCGGATGCGCGCACTGGGATCATGCTTGCGCCGAAGCTCTACAAATTCCACCACTGCATCAGACAGCACAGCGTTGAAATAATCCGCTACTGGGTTGCCTTTATAGAACCCTTCCACCAACTCCATCGATGACTTAGGAAATAAGATTTCGGTGGCCCGCCGTTTCCCAGTCAGGATCTCAGGCAAGGCTTGTAGCGTTGCATCCACCATCCTCACTTGCGCATCGAGGGTTGCGTCTTTGAGCCATTCGCCCTTTCTTGTGCCCCACTCAGACCACAGCGCTGCCCGATCAGGTACGCTGCGCTCGCTCACGGTGCAGCGGCCATTCGCAACCGTCACATAACCTTCGCGTGTCAGAACACGTAGACTCTCGTCTAGCCAGCGATCATACAGAGCGGGAAGTTTACTTTGCTCCTTCCATGCGGTTATTGGCCCTTGACCTTTATTGAATAAGCCCAGCACTCGCAGTTGATCAAACAGCAGCTGGCCCATCAGCCGTTGCATGTCCTTCACGTTCCCAAGGTCTTGCGCCGCAGGCTCACCCAAGACACGGTTCGTAGATACAGACAAGAGATCACCTAAGGCAGGCAGCTGTTTCTCAGCTAAGGTTATCTGGTCCTGCAATACAGCGATTGCCTCCAGGACGCGAGGCTGCGCCTTGGCCAGCGCCAGCTGCGGTATCGGCGCGGACAGCAATTGCTCCAAAGCCGCTAAGCCTTCTCCAGGCTCAATGGAACCAACACCATTCTGCGCCATCCGGGCCCGATAAGCGTCTGAAGCCACGATCCCCCTGCTGCCCCAATACCCCCAGTTCATAATTTTTACAGGGCATGACCATGCCTGTGAAAGTTGATGCGCAAACGCATCTGCAAACGTGCACCCCGCCAGATAATTGCTTTGCCCCGCTGGCTTCGAGAAACTCAGCAGCGACGAGAAGAAGAGCACACAGTCCATTGGCTCCTGCGCAAACACCTGCGCCATGCGAACACTGACATCTACTTTTGCCGCCAGGCCCGCCTTGAAGCGGTCTTCATCCATTTGTGCCAGGCTCTTATCAGCAAGCGCAATCGCCGCATGCACCAGTCCATGAATCTGGCCATGCTGCGCCTTTATCTTTTGGTACGCCCGCGCAAGTGCCTCACGATCCGTTGCATCAGCACGAATGTAAGAGGGCGCGGGACCCAGGGTTGAAAGCCGGTCAAGCTTGGTCCGGATGCCCGCGTCCAACTCGCGACGGCCAATCCATACCATCTTCGCCTGATAGTTTCTGATCAGATGTTCGCTGAACACCTCTCCAATTCCGCCCGCGCCGCCTATTACGACGTACACACCTCCGTGACGATAAGCCATGGCTTGCGATGCCGGAAACTCGCATGGTACTAACTGCTGCTGATACCATTCCCCGGCTCGATACGCCAACGCGTTACCGCGCCCGTCCGCAGGAAGACCCAATACTTCATCGAGCGGCCATTCACCCATGGACGGCAGATCAACCAGCCGTACTTTCCAGTGCGGGTATTCCTTTGCTAACGAACCGATCAGCCCATGAACACTGGCATGCGATGGCTGAATACGCTCATCACACCGAATCGCCTGCGTTTGGTGTGTCACTACAGTCCAGCCTAAATTCTTGGTCTCATAGCCCAGCCGCAGAAGCGTTTTGATCAATCGCAAACCACCCAGTACACCCTGTGACTGCTCATGGATCAGGCGCTCATCCGTAACATCTGCCGCCTCCGATGCGGGAACCAACCACACCACATGCTCAATGGCGCCATGGATGTGCATGCGCTCAACAAGGCCCTGAAAATCATGGACGTCCGGTTCCACCACAGTCACATCCGGATAGCGCACTCGAATCGCTTGCTCCTGCTCAGTAGTTCCCCCAACCAGCAAGACGCGTGATCCTTCAGACGGCCATCGTGTACCTAGTACTGGCATTGCTGCATCCCACCTTGGCACCAGTGGCACGGTGGCGATCAGTGACTCATTGTTCCGCGTTGTTGCTGAATTCTGGGCCCCTATCCTGAGTTCGCCCTCCAAGACGCGGCTCGTGAATCCTCTCAGCCGCACACTCACATGGCCATTCTCATCACAAATATCAATATCGAACTTCTGTATCTTTACCGGACCTGGCTCCTCGATCCGGCAATTACCTGCGCTTTCGCGAATATAGACATATGCGTGCGCAGGAGTGCGATCCAAAATCTCGATCTCTTCCAGTTCAAACGGCAGGCTTGGCTTGCTCGTATTACCGCCAGATGCTGAACGTGGATCTGAGTCAGTATCCGCAAGCGCAAATCCCATCGACGCCTGTAATGCACTGTCTAGCACACTCGGATGCAACACATACTGTCCCTGCGTCTCGCTCAGACATCCAGGCAGCTCCATTTCCGCCAATACATACCGCTTGTTCGCCGCATCCCGGCCTACACCGAGCCTCCGGATGCCGCGATGCCCCGGACCATATTCAATCCCCATCGCGCTGAATGCGGCATAACAATGCGTAGCGTCAAGGCTCTCACCGCACCCGGCTCTCAATGCCAGCCAGTCCAGACACACATTGCCTGCATCGCCATTACTGACACTCAAACACGCCCGGCCCTGGCCGTGAATAACTTCTGAACTTTCACCTGCGGCCTCACCAGGCACATTGCTGTATACCTCGTACTCAATGTCTCCCTGCTCATCCGCATACACTCCAATGTGTACGCGCTGCGGCCCATCCACGATGATCGGCGACACCCATACAACATTCTTTAACCGGATCGTTACGCGATCGTTACTCGCATTCTCCGTGGCCGATGCCATCACTGCCGCACGAGCCATCTCCAAATAGCACACCGCGGGCAGAACCCTGGAACCCTTGATGACGTGATCAGCCAAAAAGAACTCATTACCGCTAAACTGCGAAGTGAACCGCTGCTCGCTCAGGGTCGAGGTGTTGCTGTGCAGCAAGGGATGAAGGACTGCCGGAGACCGCCCGTTTGCTGCTTGGTTGCTCGCCACAGCATTAATCCAGTAGCGTTCTTTGGCAAAGGGATACGTTGGCAGACTGACGCGTTGGGGCTTGTTTTCTCCAGACCGGGCGCCCTCATAACATTTATTCCAATCGATCTCAATGCCTGAGGCCCATAGGATGCCGAGCTGTTCCAGGTTTCTTTCCAACAGTGACTGGTCAATCAGCTGCTGACCTGATTTCGTGTGCCATACTCGACTGATATTTGAAGACTCTTGAGCCGCCTCACCAGACCAGACATCAGCAACGTCGCTATTTCCGGCCAACCATTGCCGAAGCTTGCTTGACAACTCCACGTGGTCCTTTACTTTAATTGCTAAGCGCTGCTTCATGGCAGTACGGCCGACCTGCCACGTATAAATGGCATCGCTAAAATTCGCAGCCATCGGTTCATGCTCCAGCCAGCCAATCACCCGCATAGCGTGAATGCGCAAGCGGTCATGGCTGGCCGCTGATAAGACAAAGAGGTAATCATGCTCTCGGCTATGCGGCCTGGTGTCTCGAACATGCTCTTGCACGACAACATGAGCATTGGCTCCGCCTGAACCAAAGCTGCTTACCGCGGCTAGACGCGGCTTCTCTGTATTCCACTCGCGAAGCTGATCTTGTATGAAGAAAGGTGTATCTTTCAGCTGAATCTTAGGGTTAAGCCGGTCACAATTGATGGACGCAGGAAGCTGCCGATGTTGAATGGATAAAACAACTTTGAGCAGACCTGCAATTCCCGCGGCGGGCTCCAGATGTCCGAGATTGCTTTTGACTGAGCCGATCGCGCAGGGCTTAGCCAGCTGTTTCTCAGCTAGATGCATGTAGGCCGCTTGTATTCCCTGTATTTCAATAGGATCGCCTAGGGACGTGCCTGTACCGTGGGCTTCTATGTACGTTAGATCGTGCGCGGCAATCCCCGCATCTTGCCAGGCAGCTATGAGCAGATCGCTTTGCTTTTGCGGATTGGGAACCGTTAAGCCGGCAGCAAGACCACCATGGTTAATAGCGCTGCCCTTAATCACCGCATGAATCTGGTCGCGTTCAGCCACAGCCACGCTCAAAGGCTTGAGCAAGAGCATCACGGCCCCTTCTGAACGCACATAGCCATCGGCTTTGGCATCAAATACCTTGCATCTGCCGTCCGGCGCCAGCATGCCGGCCTTGTGGTAAGCAATCGATAAATCGGGATGGCAAATGAAATTAACTCCACCAACCAGCGCCGTGGCGCATTCCCCCGAACGCAAAGATTGAATGGCCGTATGCAAGGCAACCAGGGAAGAGGAGCAGGCAGTATCAATAAGCAGGCTGGGCCCGGAGAAATCAAAGAAATAGGAGAGACGGTTAGCTAAAACGGCTAATGAACTTCCGGTGCCATGATGAGCTTCAACTTCCAGTTCGGCTTCCTGGATCAAACGGCTGTAGTCACAATTACTGGCGCCGATAAAGACCCCGGTATTTGAGCCTTTCAAAGCGTCGGGCAAAATGCCAGCATCTTCCAGGCAGGCCCAAGCCAGTTCCAGCAGGATCCGTTGTTGCGGATCGGTGATTTCTGCTTCGGTCCGAGACATCCGAAAAAACGGCGCATCAAAAGCATCAGCATCTTTGACAAACCCGCCCTGATCTATGCCTGGCTTATCGCCATGCGCGGGCCAGGGCCGCCTGGTAGTCGGAAATGAACTAATCACACATTTCTTTGCGGCCAGCGCTTGCCACAGTTGGACTGGAGTCTCAATGCCGCCAGGAAGCTTGCAAGACATTCCGATGATGGCAATATCCGTCGCAGCAACACGGTCATTGTCGGATCGAGTGTTATGCGCCGGCAATGCAGTCTCACCCGGGAGCTGTGTCACGGTGATTTGGCTCACCGGATTTGTGCGGCTTGCCTCCGGAGCAGCCACAAGCATCGTTATCAGATAGTCGATTACTTTTCTGATGTTGCTATGCTCAAAGAAGAACCCTACGCCGAGTTTCAGCCCAAATTTATCTTCAACCTGCTGACCCAATTTCAATAAGTCGGCTGAATCCAGGCCCATTTCCATTACGGGGCGATCGATATCGAGTTCACCGCTGCTGACACCCAGCAACTGTGCAGCTTCTCCCAGGATAAACTGGCTGATCTGCTGTTCATCGGCCTTCGCCACACCTGTTTCAGCGGTAATCGTTATATTTTCCGTTGTCGCGGACCGCCAGCCTCGTGGCGTTCTGTTGAGGATGTCATATGCGACCAATACGCCATTGCTCATATTCGCGTGGTCCTGGGGACGATAGCCCGGGATGGCTTTGACGACCTCAGCACCATGAGCCTGATGAAAGGCCAGCACGGGGTCCTGGCTACGACCCGATTGCTGAATGTATTGCTCGAAAGATGGACCGGCGGCGGCATTGTAATTTTTGCATAAGGTCACTCCCACGACGCGCTCAATGCCTGTCATGAGGCTGCATCTCTGTAGCATGAACTCCAGTAGCTGATCGCCATATCCGGCATTTTGTGCTTGCGGATCAATATTGACGGCCAGCAATTGAATGATTGGACCCAGTGGTTGATGCAGCTTATGGACCTCCGCAGCGTTGCAGGTCATGAGCGCTTCTGTACTCGCAATGCGCTGGCTGTAGATCACGCCGAGCACTTTGCCTTCTTTTTCCAGGACGAATTGCCCCTGCGGATACTGCTGCAAGCGCGAACGGATCTGCGTCTTGGAAGTTCGAGTATGCTGCCAGCAGAGTCTTTCTAGCTGACAAAGCCTCTCCAGATCGGCTTCTGTCGCGTGCCGGATGACATAGTCGCGCTTTATAAAACTGTGCAAGCTGATTCGACATGGACCAGACGTCCGTGGATAGCGCCTCACGCAACCATCGTTCAAAAGACCCACACTTGCCGCCAATACAATGAAGGCTTCAGCACTGATTAAATATTCGTGCGCAAGACGCTGAAACCAACCGAACTCCACGGACTCGGAGTCTGCCCGCTGTTGGCCGATGAGTTGAGAATGCGTCGCATGAGATTCCAACATCAGCAATCGCAAGTCATGAATTTGCTGGGCCAGAACCCGGAAGTGCTGCTGCCAACAGCTCAGAACCGTCAACACGTCCACTGGCTGGCCTTGTTTGTCCAGGTAGTGGACGGGCTGATCGGCAGCAAGAAGGTTAAGCGCTGTGTTAACCGGCTGCGCTGCATCGACTGTAGACAGGTGATGCATGCAAAGCTTATCCAGCTCAGAGATGCCGCCTGCCAGCTCTCCAATTTCATGCCGCAGGTCTTCGAAAACAATTTTTGATAAGTCTGACATTTAGCTATCCCAAAAAAATGGACTTTTTCGCTTGCTTTTTATGCCATGGAACCTTGCGCGGTAGTTGCTACGTAAAAGCCAGGGGGACTACAGTTGCTTCCTGCTGCCCCGTATGCGCACTATTTAGTTGGTTTGGCCAGCTTTGTTGCCGGGAAATGAAAATCCGGGGTTGGTTCCGATGGGGTCTTACAGCGCTATTCGATATCAGTACGACGCTGCCAACGCAGTTGGAAGGCTGAACGCTCCAGCTATTTTTTGTATATGTGGCTCTTCGAGCATGGAAAAATGGTTGGCCTCTATATCATGGACACGAACTGGACCTGGGAGCAGTTGGTTCCAGCCACAATCGTGCGGCGTCATTTGTCCATCCTCATGGCCTTGCGTTGCGCGGTATAGAGACACATCGATCTCGCGTGGCAGCGGCAACGGTTGGTAGGTGCGATAACAAAGCAGGTTGGTCTGGTAGACGCTATAAAATGCTGCGAATTGTTCGTTGTTGATTTCGACGCCACAATCGTTTAACAGGTTAACAATGTATTGAACGTTTTCTTCTCTGGATGATTGCCGCAGGCGTTCCAGATCGATTACCAACGTTGCTCCATGCAGATTCGCCACCTCAGCGCATGCATCGAAGAGGCTGGTGGTTTCATCGCCGTCGGTTCTTTTTTGCATGACCGATGGAGCCAGCGAGTCCAGCAATATCAACGATGAGATTTGCTCTGCTTGCTCCAGCAGCATTCGCGCCATTTCATAGGCGACCACGCCACCATAGGAATGTCCAAGCAAGATATACGGCCCATGCGGTTGTACAGTTTTCAACGCGGCAATATTAGCTTTGGCTGTTTGTTCAACGCTGTTCAGCGGTAAGGTTTTGCCATC
This sequence comes from Terriglobia bacterium, assembly GCA_020072585.1. Classification (GTDB taxonomy): domain Bacteria; phylum Acidobacteriota; class Terriglobia; order Terriglobales; family Acidobacteriaceae; genus Angelobacter. The sequence continues at coordinate 9,941 of JAIQGL010000057.1, forward strand.
CAGACCAACAGCCTGTAAACCGTAGAACGGCTGGTTGGAGCCCAGTGCCTTGCTGAGCGGCTGTAGCGAAAGGACATTGCCGCCTGCTCCCGGTATGCCAAAAACAGGCGGCGCACTACCGTTCGTCTGAATGGGAACCAGTATATCGGTAGATGTCGCCTCTCTATTTGAAATCAACTTTGCTAGAACAACGATGTTTGGAGCTGTAAACATTACTGACAGAGGGAGCAATTGGTTAAATCGCCTGTTAATTTTCGCCATTAGCTGAACTGCTGACAGTGAATGGCCGCCCAGCTCAAAGAAGTTGTCCTGCCGCCCCACCCGCTCCACCTTCAGCACCTCTGCCCAGATCTCCCCCAGTGCGGTTTCGATCTCGCCCTGCGGCGCTTCATACTCCCGCTTGGCATACGCGTCCCCTTCCGGCTCCGGCAACGCCTTTCGATCCAGCTTCCCATTTGTGGTCAGTGGCATCTTCTCCATCCGCACATACGCCGCCGGTACCATGTACTCCGGCAGCTGCGGCGCCAACTGCGCCCGCAACTGCTCCGGTCCTACACTCTCCTTACCTGCGTCGCTTCTCTCGCTGGAGGTGTAGTAAGCTACCAGCCGCTTCTCCCCTCCACCCTCCTCCCGCGCCACTACCACCGCCTGCTGTATCCCGGCGCATTCTGCCAGCCGCGCCTCGATCTCTCCCAGCTCAATGCGGAAGCCACGGATCTTCACCTGATCATCGTTGCGTCCTAAAAACTCGATCGTGCCATCTACCAGCCACCGTCCTAAGTCCCCCGTCTTGTACATCCGCGCGCTCGGGTCGGTTGCGAATGGATCCCGCACAAAGCGCTCCGCGGTCAACTCCGTCCGATTTAGATACCCACGCGCTACTCCTGCCCCACCTACGTACAGCTCACCCGCCACTCCGATCGGCACCGGCTGACGCTGCGAATCCAAAATGTAAGTTCGCAGATCGGGAATACGACAACCAATCGGACTCGCTCCATGTCTTTCCACATCAGCCGGCTCCAATGGCCGATAGGTCACATGCACAGTAGTTTCAGTAATCCCGTACATGTTGATAAGTCGCGTATGCTGGTGCCGATTAAGCTCGTACCACGGCTTCAGTGCGACCACATCAAGAGCTTCGCCACCAAAGATTACGTACCGCAATTGGTGCGATTCCTTACTTTCTGCTTGTGCCGTGATCAGTTGCCGAAACGCACTGGGGGTCTGATTAAGGACGGTGACTTTGCCGAGGCACATCAGCTTGTAAAATTCTTGCGGCGACCGCGCTATGTTCTTAGGCACTACAATTAAATGACCGCCATAAAGCAGCGCTCCCCAGATTTCCCATACCGAAAAATCGAAGGCGTAGGAATGGAACATCGTCCAGACATCATTCTCGTTAAACTGGAACCACCCATCAGTCGCGCTGAACAGCCGCACCACATTGGCATGTTCAACCATCACACCTTTGGGTTGCCCGGTGGAGCCGGAGGTATAGATCACGTAAGCCAGATGATGGGGTTTGACCTGGTGTTGTAGCTGGATGTTTTTTGCTTTTAAGGCAACAACGCAATCGTGCATGCCCGGCTGCTGCTGGTCCAAGGCGATGAGCTGCGTAGTGGCCGGGACCAACGCGCTCAGCTTGTCCTGTAGTTTTTCTTGCGTCAGTACGATCGCTGCCTGGCTGTCTTCGAGCATGTAAGCCAGGCGTTCCTCGGGATAGTCTGGATCCAGCGGCACATAAGCGCCACCTGCCATTAATATCCCCAGAAGACCAACGATCATATCGGGCGATCGATCCACACACAGCCCCACCAGGCAATCCGGCTTCACTCCCATGGACTGCAGATACAGCGCCAGATCACTACTCCTCTCGTAGAGCTCCTGATAACTCAGCTCCTGCTCGCCACACACCACCGCTGTCTTGCCCGGATTGATCCCAACCCGCTCGGCAAACAGCTCATGAATACATTTATCTTTGGGATAGTCCGCCTGGGTAGCGTTGAAGCCTGTCAGCAGCTGGTGCTTTTCCGCATCGCTGAGATAATCCAGATCGCCGATTTTGACCGCAGGCGTGGCGGTGATCGCCTTGCATAAAGCCGTGAAATGCCCGGCCAGGCGCGCCATGGTCTGTGGCTTGTACAGCGCCGTGCTGTATTCAATCGACCCGGCCAGCCCCTCCCCGGTTTCCGTAAAATCAACACTCAGATCGAACTTGCTGATCCCGCTTTCCAATCGATACGGCCGTATATGCTCTGCCAGCCTCCCCCCATCCGCGTTCTGCACGATCAACATCACCTGGAATAACGGGCTGATCGCCATGTTGCGCTGCGGACGCACCGCCTCCACCACCTTCTCAAACGGCGCATCCTGATGCTCGTACGCCTCCAGACACGTCGCTTTTACCTGCTCCAACACGTACTGCCGGTTGGCGATCGGACTCCCCACACAGATATCCTCTTGCCCCGTGTAGCGATACAGCAATACCTTCCACGCCGCCAGCAGCACCATAAACAGCGTCCCACCCTGCTGTTCCCCCAGCTTTTTCAGCTGCCCCGTCAGCTCCGCATCCACGCCGAATTCATGCCTCGCCCCGGCAAAGCTCTGCTCCCCAGGCCGCGCATAATCTGTCGCCAGATCCAGACTCTCCGGAACCCCGGCCAGCTTCTCCTGCCAGTACCCCAGTTGCCGCTTCAGGACCCCGCCCTCTTCCAGCCATCTTCTTTGCCACACACTGTAATCCGCATACTGCACCGGCAGCGGCGGCAACTCAGGTCGCCGGCCCTGCTGCAAGGCTTCCCTGATCAACCCCAGCTCCCGGATCAATACCCCCAGTGACCATCCATCACTAATAATGTGGTGCATGTTGAGCAGCAGTATGTGCTCTTGCTCACCCAGTTGGATCACCTGGCCGCGCAGCAGCGGTCCCCGCGCCAGATCAAAGGGCCTCGCGGCTTCCTGCTGACAGATCTCCCGGGCTTTGTTGTCCCGTTTTTCTTTGCTTTCTTCGTGGCTCAGATCAATCCGCTCAAGCTTAAAGTCTAGGCTGTCCAGGATCAGCTGTTGCG
>JAIQGL010000029.1 GCA_020072585.1 Terriglobia bacterium
CTCGTTGCTCCCGGATCTCTTTCATTCCCCACGCCATCCTTTCCCTCTTTCAGAGGGCTTTTTCCTCCGCCCCTCGCGGGCCGAAGTGTAAAGGATGTCCCGGAACATTCTGTAAAGGATGTCATGAAACTGAACACCTAAAGGCCTGCTCCACCCCGTAATGGTCTACATTTACGCTGGAATTAGGGCCAGATGCTCCGGAGTGAGCTGACGGAGCCAAACTGTTCTCAAACTGTTCAATGGCGCAGGGCAAGGACCGCCAGCGCGATCAGGCCCAGAGTCATCACAATGTTCCAGACCAGAAGCGCCAACAGCCACTTGCGCAGGCGCTCTTCGCGGGCAGCCACCACATTGTTGAGTGTTTCAATCTCAGACTTAAGTTCAAGGGAGTACGCCTTCAGTTGGTCCACGTCCGTGGCAAGCAGTTGCAGCGGATCCGGGCCGGCGGGCGCTCCCGTCTGCGCCTGTTGGGCCGCGCGAGACCTGAGCGAGTCACGCAGGGCCTGTCCGCCATGCTCAACCGCGATGGGCGCCAGAACGCGCAAAATGGAGGATAGCCATCCCATAGTTAGAGAGAAACGCTTGGTACATCAGCTTTCCGAATCTAACGTATTAGACCACAATGCCGGCGTTGGGCCAGAAAAAAGCGCATGAATACGGGGCGGGAACAGGTAATGACCGGCCGCCAAAATGTGCTAACCTGTATGGGCCATTCTTGAAGCCGGGATGGCGGAACTGGCAGACGCAGCAGACTCAAAATCTGCCGAGGGTCACCCCTCGTGGGGGTTCGACTCCCCCTCCCGGCACCATAAAGAATCAGTAGCGATTTCCGCGCCAGTCTGGACTTAGCTTCATCCTCAAAAACACAAAAGGCTTGTTGCTTTTCATGTTTCTCAGTAGTCCTTTGTGTGCGGTTCAATCTCCGCCGATAACCCCCACGCCAACCAGCCTGCCAACTAATCCAAGAACACAGCCCAGTGAGTACAGAAAATAACTGACCCAAGTCGCGATCTTGTATCGGAGCTGATTTTGCTCTCTCCGCTTACGCGCTTCGTTTCGGACAGCAGTTTGAGTGTCCATAGCAAGTCCCAACAAACGTGATGCCGCTTCATTAACACTAAACTTCTTTGATTTAACGTCTTCCTTATCTTGGTGTGGCCTGTTTGACTTGGGCGGAATTGGTGCGTCTGGGACGCCATATTCGTCTAGGAACGACTGCGTTTCCTTATCTAGTATCTCAAGCTTCTCATCGATCTCGGGCACGTTGAGCTTTCTTGCGAAAAAGCTCAACATGTGTTGGATTTGACCAATGTAAATGCCATATCTGTAGACATCAGTTTGATTCAAAGCACCACTGGTAGGAAAACCAGCAAAATTAGTTTCTGGGTGATCTGAAAGGGCGTATGTCTTTCGGTCAATACCGGAGTCGGTTTCTATCGTCATCACGGGAACGGGGCCGCGAGAATACAAAAATGCAATACCAAGCTGATAGTCCTTTTCAGCCTTCTCAATGATGTCTCCATTATCGTGCAAATAATCGCGGTATGCCTCCTTAAAAATGAATGTGCCAAGTAAAATTATCGTGCCCACAAACGCCATCAATACATGGTGGGTGCGAAGCAGCCGTACCACCCTACTTGGGCGTTCTTCTTCAAGGAACTTAAATTTCATCTTGCTGTAATCAGGTTCGGGCTGGAGAACTGGTGCGATTACGGGTGCAGGTGCGGTTGCTTGCGATTCGGCCATAGTGCGCGAGATTATGCCGCAAAAGGTGAGCGTGGCACAATGCCTTCCACCGGCCTGTAAACTCAATGTCCACAGGCACTCTGAATGTTATTCTTGCGGACTCAAAATCTGCCGAGGGTCACCCCTCGTGGGGGTTCGACTCCCCCTCCCGGCACCATATCTTTACGCAAAAAATTTTGTTGTTAGAGGTCCTTCGACTCCGCTCCGCTTCGCTCAGGATTTCGCCTGCGGGCTTAGACGCCCGCAAAGCGGCTCAAGTTCGACTCCCCCTCCCGGCACCATTTGCTCCTGTCGCTACGCTCCCACACCGCTAAAGAGTATCCACACCCCTCAGATCATTCCGCGCCTGTTACAAGCCGCTCGCCACGCTAGTCGGGCTCGCCGCCCGTGAAAGTCCTATTGAATTTATACATGTCCGAAAACCGCTGGTTTGTGTCCATGGCGGGTGTGATAATCCAGACATGGAACTGCCCAGCCGCGAAGTTTGCTACCGCGCTCTGCAAAGCAAAGACGCCCGTTTTGACGGTCTGCTGTTCGTCGGCATCACCTCGACGGGTATCTACTGCCGTCCTGTATGTCCGGCGCGAACAGCCAAGCCTGAGAATTGCATTTTCTTCGGCTCAGCCGCGGCCGCACAGGATGCCGGATTCCGTCCATGTCTGCGTTGCCGGCCTGAGACGGCCCCTGACCTGGCCTCATGGCGTGGAACCTCGAATACAGTTTCCCGCGCTCTGGCCCTTATCGCTGAAGGCGCGCTGGATGGCGATGGGAATGGCGTAGAGAGGCTGGCTGAACGTCTGGGCCTGGGTGAACGTCAACTCAGACGCTTGTTTCTTCAACATCTGGGAGCTTCGCCTGTCTCCGTGGCACAAACTCGGCGTGTACTTTTCGCAAAGCAGCTCATCCATGAAACCCGGATGCCGATGACGGAAGTTGCCATGGCAGCCGGGTTCAGCAGCGTGCGGCGATTCAACGAAACATTCCTCAACCTGTTCCATCGTCCGCCCAGCGCTTTACGCAGAAAGAGCGCTGCTGGGCACGGAGAGAAAGAAGTCGTGCTTCGGCTGCGCTATCGTCCGCCTTATGACTGGGAGAGCATGCTCGGCTTCCTGCGGGCACGCGCCATTCCAGGCGTTGAAATCGTGGACAACGGACGATACATGCGCACGGTCGAGGTCAACGGGGCCATGGGAAGCATAGAGGTGACCCACCTGCCTGATCGACAGAGCCTTGGCGTCAATATCCGCTTCCCGGACGTCAGGCTACTGCCCGCTATTGTCGCGCGCGTGCGACGCCTGTTTGATCTTGGAGCCGATATCGAGACGATCGACAATCATCTGTCGGGTGATCCGGTGCTTGCTCCGCTCGTGGCAAAGCGTCCGGGATTGCGTGCTCCCGGCGGTTGGGATGGTTTTGAGATAGCAGTCCGGGCTGTTTTGGGCCAGCAAATCAGTGTGGTTGCGGCAAGGGGGTATGCCGGGAAACTCGTCGCTCTTCACGGCCGCGCCGTGCCAAAGTCTTTCCTGATCCACCCGGATTTATCTCACGCGTTTCCCACGGCAAAGCAGCTGGCTACGGCTGACTCCATCGGCCTGGCGATGCCGGCAGCGCGCCTGGCGGCGTTACAGGCCGTGGCCCAGGCGGCTATGGATGATGCAAACCTGTTCCGTCCGTTCGGCAACATCGAAGAGACGGTTGCGCGTTTGCGAACGATTCGCGGGATTGGCGAGTGGACCGCACAGTACATCGCGCTGCGCGCCATCCGCGAGATGGACGCGTTCCCCGCGACTGACGTTGGATTGCTCCGCAGCGTGGCCTCAATGGACGGGGAGAAAACAACTCCCGCGGACCTGCTAAGCCGGGCTGAATGCTGGCGACCGTGGCGCGCCTATGCGGCGCAGCATCTCTGGGCCGCTGATGGAAGCACGGCTGTAAGTCAAACTAGAACTTTCACGAATGACCGTTGACCGGTTGGGCCAATCAGAAAGGAAAAAAATGAGTCTCGCCTGCAAAGTGATCGAGTCTCCCGTGGGAAAGCTGAAGCTGGTGGCAAGCGATAAGGGCCTGGTGGCCATCCTGTGGGAAAAGGACAGCCCGCACCGGGTGCGGCTGAGCGATCCAGTTGCGGACGAGCAGCACCCCGTTCTGGTGGAGACGGAGCGGCAGCTGGGGGAATACTTTGCCGGGAAACGAAAAGCGTTTTCCATTGGCCTTGATTTGCGCGGCACCCGTTTCCAGAAAGAAGTATGGGAAGCCCTGCTGGCGATCCCATTTGGAGAAACCAGAAGCTACGGACAGCTGGCGAAGCAGCTGGGAAATCCCCAGGCGTCACGGGCCGTGGGCGCGGCGAACGGAAAAAATCCTGTATCCATCATTGTGCCGTGCCATCGCGTGATTGGATCGACAGGGAAACTCACGGGCTTTGCCGGCGGACTGGATACAAAGGCCCATCTGCTGGACCTGGAAAAGTAAGACGCGCTGGCGCGAAGGGGGCGGTTATGGCTTTTTCTTTGTGCCGCTCTCTTTTTGCCCTTTGTACTCACCTTTGCGGGGCATGCGGCTTGGGACGGGGATTTCCTTATATAGCTCGGCAGGCCGGACTTTCAAATGAAAAGCAACGCGCATCATGTATTCGAAAGAAATCACCCGCTCACCACGCTCGATGCGTCCCACATATTGCCTGTTAAAGTCACAAAGCTCTCCCAGCCTCTCCTGGGAGAGTTTGCGGCTCTTCCGCCACTTCTTCAGTTGTCTGCCGAACAAAACCAATGCGCTGGGCACGCTATAGGGTCTTGCGGCTTCCCTCCAAAGTAAACCGCCAAGCTGGTGTACGACCAGGCTGGTGTTATAATTGACTTCCCTCGATTGGGAACGAATATACCAGACGTGCATTACATTGCTTGTTTTACCGAGGACGATGGCGTTTATTCCTGCGGCCATACACACCGAAGCATCGCAGAGGCGATGAACTGCCTTGTCCCGGATGGCGGAAGCTTTATTCGCGCTTTTGACTACGGGGTTTTCCGGTCACTGAACCAAAGGGAGTATTTTCAGTTTGAACTCGCGTTGAGTGCCATGCCCTGGAGTTCGCGGAATAAAGCTTAAGGAAGCCCCGCCTGTGCGCGGAGAGCGAAGAGGCTCTCCGCGTATTTTTTATTGCTGTTTTTAACCCCAGCCAAGATTATTTGAGCCAATTGAACTTGCGAAGCGCGAAGGGTGCTCCAATATGCTTGAAGATCGGAGCGAGTTCGGTCACGGCGGTGTCTGTCACCAAGATAAGGAAAAACAGCAGGCCAATGCCGGAGAAAAAAGTAAAGACTCCCGAATGCGCAGCCTCGCCCAGCGCTAATTATTTTCGTTTGGAAGTTATTCCAGATGGGAAAAGGTATCGAGCAACGATGACAAAAAGTCCTACCACCTGAATTGTTGCTGAGGTTATCAGAGCCAATATTATTTTCTCTGAAATATTCAGCCCCAAACTGTTTTGCCATCCATGCAATAAAACGAACACTGCCAAGACTGCAAGCCATGCGACGGTAAGCCGATAAATTCTCAGTGCATACAGCTTACGTTCTTCAATGTCTTGCGCCAATCCGGCGGTATGCACCGTATAGAATTTCTCTTCCAATTCGGTGAGTTTCTGTATTTTCCGATTAGGCTTTGGAAGCGTTGGCGCAACGATGCTTTCTATGGAAACATTGGGCTGGTCGGGCATTTAACTTGCTTTTGCTTGCCTCACAAAATATTCACGGATTGATGCATCGGGAATAACAGTTCCCGGTTCGTCTTTATCGGGAGTGCGATCCCAAGGGGAACCCTCTGTGTGCGTGAGGGTAGTTAATTCGGAGGCACTAAACGAACCATACTGCTGCCATACGCGCTCAATTACCCTGCGGGCAGTTGCCACTTCTTCGGCAGTTCCCTCATCCTCCAATTTTGCAGGAACCCACTGCCCATTCCTGATGACTGCGGCGGGGGAAACGATAACATCAGATCCAGCTTCCTTGAATTCTCTATACAACGTCGGAATTACCGGACCATACTTCCACGCTTGAATGGGCTCATTAAGTAGCGGTCTGCCAGTAACCGCCAGGTGCCAGCCGTGGGCAAAATATACTAACTTCTGCATTTTCAGCGGAGAAATGCGCTTTCCATCCGCATAGGCCAGCCGGAGGAACTCATTTGCAACGGCTTTTGCAGAAAATGCCATAGGGATATGATGCTCCTTATCGACATATTGATACAGTTATTGTCAAGCGTCAAGGGCTTATCTGGTGCAATGAGAGTTTTGTACCCATCGGTATTGTCTGGCACATCCCGCAATCGTCTTTATGAAGGTGTCGCCATCCTTGCGGTTATTGAAACGGTAATTAAACTCTGCCATGTACCGTTCCGAGTGTTTCACGCTCACTTGATGAAACGACCCCTATCAGGACGCGCTTGCGGACTACCACGCGGTTTTGTATGAGCCAACAAAGTGATGCCTATTTTTCTCCGTTAACAATAGCGAACAAAATACGATATACTAACTGTGCTCGGCAATTGGAGGGCAGCCACTGGCCGAAAAACCGCCCAGGCGGTTGGATCAAGGATCTTTGACAACTAGCAGTCAGCACTTAGCAGTGAGCAATCAGGCGAACTAAAAGTCCAAAACCGCGACCCTCTGCCTGTCTCTCAGCCGAAATGGGGATCCAATGGGGATGTTTTAGATAAGGGCTTGTGTTTGCAATATTGGCGCATGGGGATCGATGGGGAGGAATCGTGTAAGTCTTTTAGAAATGGGGATCGAGAGAGGGGGGTAGGGTATCAAAGAGATTGCCAGAATTGCCATGATCGCCAAAATAGCCGAAATTGGAACCCAGGGTTGAATCCTATAAGCCCTTTCGAATCCTAGTTAAGGGTACAGGGGGAGGGTGCTTCAAAGGGGGTACAGACCGGGCAGATGCCTGACAGAATAGACCGGGCTGATACCTGACACTGCAATCCCTCTCTGTTTCTTACGCAACTACAATCTTTTGTCAGAACCTTTGCGGCGGCCTGGGCGCGGGCCGCTCAAGGCTTGCGGGCAGGTTCGCAAGGGTGTATGCCAGCACAGCCATCACGGCGGCATTCTCCTGCAACTCGCGCGGCACTACCTTGTCCAGAGTGTCGGCGGCCGTGTGGTGGTAATTGAAGTAAAAGCGGTTGTCTTGAATCGGCCCAAAGCACGGGACGCCCAGCGCCAACAGCGGCCCGATATCAGTCTCAGTATCTTCTGAATGCTGCGCGATTCCCGCGCCAATGGATTGCAGGACCGCCGCCGCCGGTTGCAGCAGTTGTACATTCGATGCCGGCGCTGCTACGGAAAAGCCAATGGGATGGCCGGCGCCGAGATCGCTCTCAATCGCGGCAAAATGGTTCTGGGCTTCATCTTTGTGTGCTGCGGCATAAGCGGTTCCACCGGAGTTCCCGAACTCTTCATTCATCCAGGCAATCACACGAATAGTCTTTTTGGGATGCAGTCCAAGATGCTTGATCAGTTGCGCGGTCTGCATCGCCATAACAACGCCTGCCGCATCGTCAATGGCGCCGGTGCCCAGGTCCCATGAATCGAGATGGCCGGAGACAATCACTATTTGTTCCGGGTGCTCACTGCCTTTCAGGTCGCCAATCACGTTGAAGGAATCAACGTCGGCAAGCTGCTGCGTGGCCAGCACAAGGCGCATGCGGACGGGGCCCTGCTGTGCGAGCGATGCCATTGTGTCAGCATCTTCCGCGGTCACGGCGGCGGCGGGAATGCGGGGAGCATCAGGCAGGTAGCGCATTGCGCCGGTGTGCGGCAGACGATAGTCCGCGCCGCCTACGCTGCGCACCAGCGCGGCTACGGCCCCAAGTTTGGCCGCGGCACTGGCGCCGATGCCGCGATAGATCACTGCCTGTCCATAGGCTTGACCGCCATGGCCGGTAGCGGCGAGCTGTTTATCAAACTTCGCGTTAAACAGCACAATCTTGCCGGAGACCTTGTCCTGGCCCAGAGCATTCAGTTCATCAAAGTTGTTCACCACCACAACTTCCGCGGTAAGTCCCGCGGCGGGCGTAGCCACGCTTCCGCCCAAAGCAGTCAGCACAACCTTCTGCGTTGTTCCGGGAGCCATTCCGGGGAAAGCTATCAGCGCGCCTGTCTCTTCACCACGGACCCAGTGCGGCACCACTACTTTTTCAAGGCGTACGTCCAGTCCGAGCTTTCGCAGCTCATCAGCGACGTATTGCGCAGCAAAGTTGGCCTGCGCTGATCCGGCAGGCCGTGGACCGATGTTATTGGTCAGGTGGGCAAGCTCGGTCCAGGCGTAGTCGCTGGAGAGTGCTGACTGCTCAAGCTGCCTGAGTTCGTTCGTCAGTTGTGGCGGGTACGGTGTGGGAGTCTGGAAGTTGCGTTGTGCTGATACTGAGCCGGCACATAAGAAAAGAAGTGCGATGGAGCGGAATTTGTTCAAACCCTGTTCCTCCCGAGATAGATGCCTGCGATCTTATGGCGTCACAAAATGGTGGACGATTGAGGCCGCCATTATATCGTCCGGTTGGCGGGGGCCGCAGATGCGGTTGTGGATGACTCTGAAACCCAGGAAGAGGACTTCAGACCGGGTGCAACTCGTCCCAGACAGGGCAACTTCCTTCGGCAGTGGCCATCCCCAGGCGTCGTTGGGCGGAAGGATTTTTGCCTTTTAAGGAAGAGAGTAAGCCAACCTTTCAGCAGGTGCGCCCGCATCCAACGGTCGGTAGACTAGTGTATTGTTACTGGTTGTGTCCCTCCAAGAAGTGTGAATCAGAGAAAGCGTGAATCAGAATGGTCAGCCGCCCGATCGCCAGCGTAGAGCAATTTCATCCGCCGGTAAGTCAGCTAGCCGGCCATGCAGTCCAGTTCTATGAAACAGACGCAGGCTTAGTGGAGATGCTGGGGCAGCACATTGGCTCGGCGCTCAAGTCCGGGGATACCAGCCTGGTGATCGCGACCAAGGCCCATCGGCAAAGGTTGGCGGAAGAGCTACAGTTGCGCAAAGTGAATATGGCCGCCGCGATCAATGCCGGACAATATCTTGAGCTGGATGCCGCCGAGACGCTGGCCAAGTTCATGGTGGGCGGAGGGCCAGACCAGCAGAAATTCGCGGACACCATAGAAACAGTGATCAGCCGCGCTGGAGCCAGAACCAAGGCGGGGAAACGCCTTGTGGTTTTCGGAGAAATGGTAGCCCTTCTATGGGGCGAGGGTAAGCGGGATGCTACGGTTCGTCTGGAAGAACTGTGGAACGACCTGGCCCAGCGGCATACTTTTCATCTCACATGCGGATATCCGATACCCGCTTTTGACCGGCTGGAGCACCGTCAACTTTTCTTCAGTATCTGTGGAGAACACACGCATATCAACCCGGAGGAAAGTCATGCAGCGAAAGGAAGCGACCAACGCCGCCGCAGCGTAGCCAGACTTCAACAAAAAGCAAAGGCCCTGGAGACCGAGATCCGGCTCGGTCGGGAACGCATCCTGTTGTTGCAGAAGGCCGCCAAATCAGGGACCTGGGAATTAGACATTGTGAACGATATTTTTTCGTTTTCCTCGGCGGCGGCAAGGCTGCTTGGGTTCGGCTGCTCCAGTCGCGTCCGTTTAGGCCAGCTCATGGACCTGATGTATTACTCAGGCGACCGGGAGGCGGTGTTTTCGCAGTTGCAGGCGGCGCAGCGCCACCGCAAGGACTTTGCCACTACGTTCCGGGTAAGACAGGGCGAAGAAACCAGGATCATCTCAATCCAGGGGAAGACGTTTTACAACAGCGGGACGCCGATCATGCTGGGTGTGCTCGCTGACGTTACTCCAGCGCTTGAAGCCAGCGCCGTGCCTGCTCCGAAGATGGCGGCTCATTCACAAAGAGCACACTAAGAAACGAGAAAAAGGTTTACTGAAACAATAGCACCGGAAGCTCCCGGTGCTTTTTAGCGTTCGCGGCGTGGACCGCTCAACAATGAGTAGCGACCTTTTGGGAGTAGTAGTTCTTACGTTAATCTTTTTGGCGCGGCCGCCGTCCGGGTCTTTTTCGGCTCGGTGCGCCAGACATAAAAATATTTTTCGTCAGTGGCCGTGGCCACCAACATGTTTCTTTGCCGGGTGGCCCGGTTCAAGGCTGAGCGGACGTTTTCCATCTTCTCCCCCTCCAGGCAGTCAAGAGGGACCAGGACCGCTTTTTCAAGGTCGAGACTGGCGAGGTCCTCCAGAATCATGGAAACAATCAAATTGTGTTTCCCTTTTCTGCCATGGGGAATCGCGGAAATCGGCTTGCTGGCAAAATGGGCCGGCACCACCGCCTTATCATTCTGTTTATTGCCGGAGAGGTTGCGTGGGTTGGTCTGTACTTCTTTTGGCATTGGGCAATCTCCTAACAACAGCCCAGTCTATCCGTAACCTATACCTAACCGAATCGTTAACACTGGGAAGTCTAGACTTATGCCATCCGAATAGCAAGGTGCATATGCTTCGTAGCGTAACTTGCACCCACCTTCGCAAGAAAAGAATTTCGCGAAAGCAAAACGCGTTTCCCCGTACGCTCAACGGCCTGTTAACGTCAAGATAAAGAAGATAATTCCGTTGCGATGGGCCTTGCGGCCAGGAGTTTGATACGTGAAAATGAAAGCAACACCAGACTTCCGGCATGCTTCCGAGGGAGATGAGGGTAACCGTATCAATATACCACTAAAGAAAAAACGTAATTTCAGTCCGGAAGCCTTTCTCGCGAAAGCCGGCCTGGGCAGAGCGATCATCAAACTCGGCGATAAAGAGCGGGCTTTTTCCCAGGGCGATCCCGCCGAAAACGTGTTTTATATCCAGAGCGGACGGATCAGGCTCAGTGTGATTGCCAAGACCGGAAAAGAGGCGACCATCGCCTTGCTGGGCGCGGGTGATTTTTTCGGGGAGGAGTGCATTGCGTTAGCGCAACCGATTCGCACTGCCAGCGCTTCTGCAATCACGCCGTGTTCACTGCTTAAAATTGACAGAAAAGAGATGGTACGCGCGCTCCACCAGGAACACACGTTCTCCGACCTTTTTGTTGCTCATCTGCTGGCGCGCAATGCCCGCGTACAGGAAGACCTGGTGGACCAGCTTTTTAATTCCAGTGAAAAACGGCTGGCAAGAGTCCTCTTGCTGCTGGCGCAGTTTGGCAAGGAAAGTGCCCCGGAAACGGTAATCCCCAAAATAAGCCAGGAAGTGCTGGCGGAGATGGTGGGTACGACCAGGGCGCGCGTGAATTTCTTCATGAATCGCTTCCGGAAGCTAGGCTTCATTGAGTACAACGGCTCAATCGAGGTTCACCCTTCACTTTTGAGCATTGTCCTGCATGATTGACTCGTGAAACATGTGCCTGCGTGGTTCATCTGCTCACGGTATGGTTTCCTTAAGCTGCTGCCGCATCTCTGCGGATAAAGCTGTGACTCAGTCGTGAAGAATGACGTTGAGAAGAGAGCTGTGAATACTCAATGTGCCGTTGTATTCGATGAACCCCATCTTGCGAAAGCGATTCATGAAGAAATTTACGCGGGAGCGGGTGGTGCCCACCATCTCCGCCAGTGTTTCCTGGCTTATTTTGGGAATTACCGTTTCCGGCGCGCCATCTCGGCCAAACTGGGCCAGCAGCAAGAGGGCACGGGCCAGCCGTTTTTCACTGGAATTAAAAAGCTGGTCTACCAGGTCTTCCTGTACGCGGGCGTTGCGCGCCAAAAGATAGGCGACAAAAACTTCAGAAAATAATTTCTCTTCGTGAAGTACCCGTATCATCTCGTCCCGTTCAATCCTGAGTACGCTGGAAGGTGTAAGGGCGGTTGCGCTGGCCACGCGGAGCAAATGGGCTGCCGCGATGCATTCTTCGCCCAGGAAGTTCCCGTCCCCCAGCAAGGCGATGGTTGCTTCCTTGCCTCGTTTGGAGATCACAGTGAGCTTGATCCTGCCTTTCTGGATATAAAACACAGAATCAGAGGGATCGCCCTGGGAAAATATGGGCTGGCCCTTTTTCAGAGCAGTAATCGTACGGCCCTCACCAGCTTTGGCCAGAAAGATGGCCGGCAGAAAAGCGGACTTCTTACTGCGTGATTTGGGCAGAGTTTTCAATGTTTGAGGATGGTAGCTCTATCGCAAAAAGAAAGATGTTCAATATTGAGCAGTTTCCAGCCTGGCGTGGACTAGGGGCTTTAAATCCGTCATCCTGCGGAAAGTTCCGCCGGAAGCGGGTCATCGGAACCCTCTCCCAAAGACTTATAAGCTATTGGAATTCAATCATCTCATCCGGCAGGCGCGCACGTCTGCGCAGAATTGAACACCGAAGGAAGAAATAAGCTGGCCGCCCTTGTTCACTTATGCACAGTTTTTTGCCCTGGAACGTGTAATGGTTCACAACGCGGCTATCGCCATGCCGCCAGCGGGTTGAAAATGCATCTCACGCCAGTGGTGGCTTTGAAAAACACAGCGCGTCTCTTCCCCTCTTCTCCCATTCTGCCGCTTATGCTCTGCGCATTCATCAGCGGGGCCGCGGTCGGACAAACGTCGAGTCCGCCGGGCGAATCTCCGCATGCGGGCCAATTGAATGCGGAACAGGTGGTGGAGAATTTAACGCGGATGAATCTGGCGCGGGCCCAGGCCCTGCATTCTTATCAATCCACAAGGGTCTACCGGCTGGAATACAAGGGGTTTCCCGGTGGCCGCTCGGCAGCGATGGTAGTAAGCGTGAAATACCAGGCGCCAGGAACGAAAGAATTTGACATCGTATCGTCGACGGGATCGAAGGTAGTGATTGACCGGGTGTTCAAGAAACTGCTGGAAGGTGAAAAAGAAGCGTTTGAAGCAGAAAACCAGAAGCGCATCGCCATCAATCAGGAAAATTACGAATTCACTCTGGTTGGTTATGAAAGCGGTCTCCGCGGACCGTCTTACGTGCTCTCCTTGAATCCAAAAACGAAGAACAAATTTCTCTTCCGCGGCAAAATTTGGGTGGACGAAGAACAATTTGCGATAGTACGAATAGAAGGAGAGCCTGCGAAAAATCCTTCTTTCTGGATCAAAGGGACGAAGATTGAAACGCTGTATGTGAATGTGAATGATTTCTGGCTGCCCACTCACAATCACAGCATTACCGCGGTTCGCCTTGGCGGGCATGCGGACTTCAGCATTGAATACAAAGATTACCAGACCACGGGCACGAGTCCTTCAAGCAAGGTCAGTAGCGCTACGGAGCCCAGCAGATAATAAGGCAACCGGTCCGGCGTGAGAGCACCTACTTTGGCAGGGACACGCTGGCTGCGAATGCCATAGGGCGTGCAGCCCCGGCAGCCTTGTGACTCTCTTCCAGGTGGGACTGGAATTCCAGGTTGACCTTTTCCAGTCTCTCCTGTGTGGTCAGCTTGCCGCGAGCGGAAAAGCCCTGCCGGCAATCGGAACAGCGCCAGGCGACAGGGTTTCCGTCAATCTTCTCTACAACAATTAATTGAGGCATGGTTCCAGCATCTCACATCGCCATGAAAAGAACTGTTCAATTGTGCACAGGGGCCGAACAGGGGGTGCACGGGCTGCAAAGCTGGCTGCGCCGCCAGCAATCTTTCACGGTAGCCGCGAGAGTAGCTCAGCGGGCCTGACTTTAAGAGCGTGGGCGAGCTTGCAGATAGCGTCAAGCGAGGGGCTCTGCTGGGCACGTTCCAGTATGCCGACGTAGTTCCGGTGCAAGTCGGCCATTTCCGCAAGTTTCTCCTGAGAAAGGTCCTGCGCGAGCCGAAGTTCCCGCAGACGCTTTCCAAAGAGCTTTCTCTGCTCGTGAATGCGCATGAATCAACTGGTTTACGCCTGGCATACCGCGCTTTCTACACATTATATGTGTTGCACATTATAATGTGCTTTATTTTGGAAAGGCGGCCCCGGTGCTTTTTTACCTGACATGCTGGACGGAAGACGACGGAATTTATTCATGCGGGCATGAGCATTTGACCATTCGCGAGGCCCTGGAATGCCTTGTTCCGGACGGCAAAAGTTTTATCCGGGCCCGGGACAATGGACGTTTGCGGTCCTTGAATGACGCGGAGTTTGGTGTGTTTCTGGTGGAGGTGACAGGCGGGATATTAAAAGGAAAAAGTTAGAGTCTCGCCCGTGTCCAATAAAAAAGTCTGCCACTGATAAACACGGATAACACTGATCTGCGAACCCCGCCTGCCGTCCGCCAGTAGAAAGCGTCTTGATGTTGCGCCTGCGTCGAGAGGGCGTTGCGATCTATAAAATGCCCGAAATCCTGTTCCTGAGCGCAGAGTTCACAAAGACGATTCACCTCCAAGCCGGGAAGGAGCTGATAAAGGCAGTTGGGGCTGCCTTGCATTCGGCAAGGATTTGCCCACGGGCAGGGGCTCCTCTCGATAGAGACGCGTGGTGTTGCGCATGGCTGAGATCACCATGATCAGCAGCATTCCAGAAATGCCAAGCGTTCCTGCCACGTCAAAAAGCCGGTGGGCGCGGCCTAAAAGGTGCACCGTGGACTTCCACAGCAGCGCCATGTTGCCGATGGAAAGCAGGATGCGAAGCTCGGTGGGGCCCATCTTGAAATAGGAGATTTTGAAATCGCCCAGGGTGTAAGTGGCGAGATATATTTCCGCGGAGAGCATGAGATAGGCGACGAGCAGGCCAAGAGCGACTGCGGGAGCCATATATCCGGAAAGGCCAAGGCCGCCGAGGAGAAAGAGGGCGCTGAAGGCGTCCACTACATGGTCAACATAAAAGCCGTAGCGCGGACGAGAGTGGTTACGAAAGCGGGCCAGAGTGCCGTCCAGCGAATCACCCAGCCAGTTGAGAGCAAGACAGAGAACCACCAGGATGAGTCCGGCACGATTGGTGGCCGACCACCAGTACGCTGCGCCCGCGCCGGCCATGGAGAGCAAGCCCAACAGTGTGAGATGGTCAGAGTTGATCCAGGCGGGCGTATGGGCGGCCAGCCAGATCAGGGTGCGTTTCTCCAGGTTGGCGAGGAAGCTCTGCTGTATCCGTTTGGCTTCACGGAAGCTGGGTTGACCAGAGTTGGGATTGCGAAAGTTGGGGTCACGAAAGTTGGTATTGTGCGTTGGCTGCGTGGTTGATTGAGTCTGCTGCATGACGTTCACCTCCAATTGCCGGGCATGATGCCGGCTTGAAGAGGCTGCAGAAAAGCTGGAAGGAGCTAAAGCGCTTTCCGCAGACCTCTTGAAGCCAGTCAGCTTGCTATGAAGTGACTCTGCTCGAATGCGCGATCAACAGGCAATGCACCCGGCATCAACTGGAGGTAAAACCAAAGTCAACCGATAAGTGTCAGAAAAGACGCGAGTTTTGGACAATCTCGAACTACTAGTGAGGCAGTGGAAAGAGCCGGTTTGCGATAAAAACCTTCATTTCTCTTGAGGTCGTCTAAACAAGACTGCGGATTTGACCCGAGCCAACGCACTTGGAATGAGGCACTTTACCATGAGGCACCTTTCACAGTAGAAGTACGTGGCACGATAGAAGATTGGTTGAAGGTTGTGAACTTTTCCCGGCATAGTTTGTTACAAGCAAACGGCTGTGAAAATTATGTGCAAAACGTTTCAATTATTCCCGAATTAGAAAGACATTAAAAAGACTAACTATGCCAGACAGAGCTTGACACACAGAGGCTGGCAGCGGAAAATCTTTGCCATTGAACTCGCGCCTCTTTAGGAAGAGATTGGGCGTTCATAGTGCAGACGTCAGTTGTGCACCCAGTAGGAAAATGGCCGACGGAGAAGACATGGAAAAGACGGAGCCCAGCGCGGTTGCGGAAGATCAAAGCGCTGGCAGCCGAGCTTTGCGCCACGAACTGAACATTCCCCTGCGCTACCGACTGGAAGGCCAGCAGGATTGGGCTGCTGGTGAAGCGATCAATATGAGCGAATCCGGGCTGCTGTTTACTTCTGACCAACTGCTGGAAATCAACGACAGAGTCCAGATCACGTTTCAGAAGATTGACACGCCGCAGGTGAAGTCGAGCACCCGTCTTGCCCGGGTAGTCCGCCGCACGTTAAGCAACTGGCCAGAGACGCGCGTGAAGTTCGGCGCCAGATTCTGCTCCTAGCCGGGACGAACCACAAATCATTTTCCGGCTCGGCCATCCAGGCTGATCTATGTAACCTTATGAAGTTTCAGCCTCCCACGTATTGGCGTTCCCAGGTCCTCTGCCATGGGCAGTGTACAAAAAACCACATTTTGCGGCACCCGCAGGTATCATCTAAGGTATTGAGAAAGTGCACCGTTTACGGGTAAGTTTGAGAAAGAAAGGCCGGGGACGAGGTACGAATCCAGAATCTTGAGCTGGCCACCGTTCGGTTACGATGGTAAAACAGAGCCATGAGTCCACAAGACGATCCCAAAGCAAAAACGCCGTTCGAGAATATCGGCCGGAAGATGGACGCGGAATTCGGCGGAGCAGCGGAGAAGTTCGAGAAGGAAAAAGAAAAGGTCATCACCTACCTGAACAACGAGGTGGTGCCGGCAATCCGCACCCATTCAAGCAAGGCCTTGCGCACCGCGGCGGAACAGCTCAGCAAGCTGGCCGAGTACATGGAAAAGAACCACTCCAGCTAGCGGCGCTGATTTGTTTTCTATTTTTACTGGCGGGATGCGCGAGTCATCGGCCGCAACCGCCCAGCATGCCTGTGCCTCCGCCTTCAGCTCCCCCGTCGGTCCCGCCGGCGCGCAGGCCTACGCCCACGCCAACACCTGTTCCGTCGCCTACTCCTTCGACTGGGCCAATCGTGAAGGCCAACCCTGAGATTCATGTTCCCTGGAACGCGAAGGTCCTCTATACCGAAGTTGGCTATGCAAGCTGGTATGGACCGGGATTTCAAAAGCGTAACGGAGCCAATGGGATGCCGTACGACATGAACGCCATGACTGCCGCGCACCGCACGCTGCCGCTGAACACGATCGCGCGTGTGACGGATGTAAAGACCGGCGACTCCGTCTTGCTGCGCATTACCGACCGTGGACCATTCGTTGGCGACCGGGTGATAGATCTTTCCCGCGCCGCCGCGCGCAAGTTAAGCGTTTATCAGCACGGCACAGCGCTGGTACGGATTGAGGTATTGGAAACGCCGGCTTCCATTAAAGAAGGCGGGCGCTGGTGCGTGCAGATTGGGGCGTTTGCGGATTCACGCGACGCTTCAAAATTGAAGGAAAAACTTGTGCGCCGCTACCAGAGCGCCAAGGTGCTGCAATTCAGCAGTCCCATGGGTGGAGACTGGATCCGCGTGCGCGTGGCGGAAGATGACAAAAAACGCGCACAGGAAGTGATGCGTGAAACGCATACTGACGCTGGAGTTTATCTGGTGAGACTGGACTAGCACCGGCACTGCGCGCGCACACATTTGCTAAGATTCTTCCATTATGACTGACTGCCTTTTCTGCAAGATTATCGCGGGCAAAATTCCTTCCAAGAAGGTCTATGAAGACGAGAAAGCCCTCGCGTTTGAAGATATCAATCCGCAAGCGCCAACGCATGTTCTGATCATTCCCAGGAAGCATATCGCGGGCATTGATCAGGCAACGGACGCGGAGGCGGAGTTGGTTGGCTACTGCCAGCTTGTAGCGGCAAAGATAGCGCGCGAACGCAAACTTGGGCATGGTTTCCGCACGGTCTACAACGTTGGGCCTGATGCGGGGCAGACGGTCTTTCATCTGCACCTGCATCTGCTGGGTGGAAGGAAGATGAGCTGGCCGCCGGGATAAGCTTTTTTCTGAAATCCCGAGCGTAGCGAGGGAACCCTATAGCCAGGTACGATTCGAGGTGCGGCATGAGGGGTAGCAGGGAAAAGTTTGGGATTGATTGAAATCTTAGGAAGCAGGATCCCTTACCAAAGCTTAAGTCTTGGTTATAGGGCTCCCTCGCTCACGCTTCGGGATTGCAGAAAAACCTAAGCTGCCCCAATCAACCTTGACGCGCTGGGGAATGAGCGCTGCCATACCGATGTAAGCAGCGTGAATTGCGGCAGCAAACGCGCAAAACTGTCTATGGTTTCTTCTATTTCCCGCCACTGCGCGGGATCCAGATCTTTCAACAGTGCGCGATGGTCCTTGACCGGCAAACCGGCCAGCAGGGCGCGGGCACGGCGGTTTAGCTCTTCATGCGCGCTGATGAAGGAGTGATCGGCCAGCAGTCGCTTGCTGTCCAGCCAGGCCGAAGCCAGATAACCGGGAAAGGGCGAAAGCACGCGATATAGGCTGAGAACGCTCTTTGCGCCTGTGGTCTTCTTGATATCCGAGTAGATCAGCCAGACGCGCAGGGCGGCTTCGCGCTCATTGGGAACATGCAATCGCACCATCTGCGATAAGGCGGAGACCTGCTTTGATCTTGTGACTCTGCCTTTTTGTCCGCCGGAATAGCCGCGCTGCATAAGCCGGGCAAACAGTCCCATCTGGGCCGTGGCCCGGGCAAAGAGGCTGACAATGCCGCCGATGATGCGGATATCGGCGTTGGAAAATTTGTCCGCGGCGAGAACGCCGGGCTGGTCAGAAAATGTCCAGCCACCGCTGATGGCAGAGGAATGAGCAATTTCCTGAAACGCCCTGGCGGCCGTGTCAAATTCCCGCGAACCCACAACGCTCTCCAAGTCTTTCCAAACCAGCTTCAGATATTGCGGCACGCCGGCAGAAAGCTTGAGAACAGTGGGAACAAATGGCAGATCGAATCCTGTGCGGATGCTTGCATACATCCGGCGCAACTCTGGTGTGACTTCGTGTTCCTCATACGCGCGGGTAAGAGACATGAGTTTGGGCCTTGTAAATCATTGGACGTTCGCAGGAGCAGCTCAAGTTGCAAGGGACTGGAAATTAATCCGCTGCTGTTCATCCCGGATCGAACGGCAAATGCAGGCTTCCATTGCCCTAAAGCTTTTATAGCTGAGGAAGTACTCTAGTACAATGAGCTGCTAATTGTTCGCTAAGAGCGTGCCAGGATTTGTGTTTGGGGGTAACTGATCGGGCGGCCTCAAATCGAGGTATCCGCTGAAGGAATATCTTTCATGGAGATCACCCATGGCACAAGGTGAAGGAACTCAAGTCGCGGAAGCACAAATTGCGCAATCTATTGCAACCACCACGGAAGTCCCGCGTTGGAATATGGCGACCCGGATTGCGTTCCGCCTGATATTTGCCTACGAGATTCTTTACAGCTTTCCGTATCCGTTGAGTCTTCTTCCCTGGTCTGACAAAGTATTTGGCTGGTATAACACGCTGTTTGTCAAAATGACGCTTTGGACCGGCGATCATGTTCTTCATCTGAACAAGTCGCTTGCGCACTCTTTTAATGGTAGCGGAGATTCGCTGTTCAGCTGGGTACAGAACCTGGTAATGCTCATGATCGCCGTGGCGGCGGCCGTCGTCTGGACCCTGCTTGACCGCAAGCGCACCAACTATCGGGCCATGCAGGAATGGCTGTGGCTGTATGTAAGGATCGTGCTGGGCGCCACCCTGATGGCGTATGGCTCATTCAAAGTAATCAAGACCCAATTTCCGGATTTATTTCTGTGGCGGCTCCTGGAGCCATATGGTGACAGCTCACCCATGGGCCTGCTCTGGACTTTCATGGGCTATTCCAAGACCTACAACATGTTCACTGGACTGGTGGAATTCGTGGGTGGCGCGCTGCTGTTTGTGCCCCGGCTGACCACATTGGCGGCGCTGATCAGCATTGGCGCGATGGGCAACGTTTTTATTTTGAACATGAGCTATGACGTGCCGGTCAAAATTTATTCTTTCAACCTGCTGTTGATGGGGGTCTATCTCATTGCTCCGGAAGGCCGCCGTTTGCTGAATGTTTTTGTCTTGAACCGAACGGCTGAGCCGGTGGTGCATCCCCCATTGTTCCGGAAAAAATGGCTGAATTGGGCCATGCTGGGTCTGCAATTGGCTCTGTTGGTTTATCTGGGTTCCACGCAACTGTACCAAAGCTACAAGAGGTACATCGAGACAGGCGACGGCTCACCCAAGCCTCCCTATTACGGCTTCTACAATGTGGACGAGTTCGTCGTGGACGGACAAGTGCATCCGCCGGTCTTTAGTGATGAGGCCCGTTGGCGGCGCGTTACCTTTGACCGCTTCAACCTGGTGGGAGTGGTTCTGGCAGGCGGTCCGGTGCAGCGCTACAGAATAAAGCTGGACCAATCCAAGAAAAATCTGGAACTCACAAAATCGGGTGATGATACATGGAAAGCCAAGTTCACCCTGGAACAGCCCTCGCCGGACATGCTTACGCTTAACGGAGAAATGGATGGAAAAAAAATCCAGGCCAAACTCCACAAAGTGGATTTAAAGGGTTTCCTGCTCTATGACCGCGGCTTCCATTGGATCAATGACTCCCCGTATAACAGGTGAGCCTCAGGCGTTTCCCGCTACACATGGGCTAAAAGCCCCGCGAGACATGTCTGTAGAGGCGCTGATGCCGCATCTGTGACGCGCACAACGGTATGAGACCTGAACGAGGCGCAGCAGCGTGCTTAGACGCGATTGAAGTTGTCTTCAATCTCGTCATCGGCTCCGTGACGGCGGAGAATGCTGACCAAGTTTTGCGAGAATGCTGAGCGCGGCATCACCACGTCACAACCTGCTTCCTGTGCCTTGACCTTGAGATCACCCTGCACATGGGAGACGAAGCCCACAATCGATGTGGCTTTCTTGTACTTCGCCCGCATTTTGGTGATGACCGGCAGCGGCTTGATGCCGTTGCTGTTCAGGTCCACGATAATCAGTGACGGCTTCTCCTCAACGTTCTCAGTCTTTTCCGCAATTTCCTTGTCCGTCTTTACAAACTCCACCTTCACGTTCAGCTTGCGGGAGACTTCCTGGATTTTAGCGACAAAGAAAAGATCATCGACGAAGGCGAAGATGCGGGTTGGCGCATCCACCCGCTGGGTCAGCGGTTCCATGTTGGGAGTGGCCTGGGCGCCGTTATGGAAGCGTGCTCCCTGGCCTCCAGAGCCGTTCCCCTGATTGCGATAGCTGTGGTCCATGGGGCCGACAAAGGCCGAACCGCCGCCACCGCCGCGGCGTGGTCCGCGATTGTTGCGGTTCTGGCGGTTTTGTCCGCCGGGTCGTCCCTGATTGCTGGGTCCATTTTGGCCCTGGTTCTGACTGCCAAAATTGCGTTTGCGTCGCCGCGATTTGCGATTGCGCGGGTTCTGCGGCTGGTTCAATCCTTCATTCATTCGTATACCTGTGAGCTTTGTTCTATCTGCCGGACTTCCAAACGTGGTGACCTGGTATGTACAAATTTCTCACGGTCTGGTTGGAGGTCAGTGGCTAAGTTTCGGAAAATCTTCGTTGTATCAGCGCTTTAGCTAAAAAAAATCTTTTGCGCAAACGTCGCACCGGAACGGGCGGCTACTGAAGACTCCGTGATGTTACCACGAACGAGACCCGGTGCAAGCAAAAAACTTGTAAATCCACCCGCAGAATTCCAACAAATCCTGAGCTGCCCTGGGATTCTGAAGAGTGGTGGGCGCTATAGGATTCGAACCTATGACTTCCACCGTGTGAAGATGGCACTCTACCGCTGAGTTAAGCGCCCGATTCGCTGGGTATTGCTGCGCTCGGGGTAAAACCATTCTAACAGAAGGCTTTTGCCACTGTCTCCTGCCTGGGGCGAGGTGCAACTTTCACATAAACTTACAGATGCGCGGAGGAGGCATCTTAGAATAAACTCTGTTGTCGGGGGCCCTGCCGACCGCCCTTAAAGCCCGCAACTTTTTGGTTGCCAAGGGGTTTAAGGGGGTGTGAGCAGCGTGGCCTTAAAATCGGGGTTGTTCATGCCCACAGCTACCGGCAGGATGCAGGGTGTTGCGGAGATGGCAGCAAGCCACGTTCCTTATGATTCGCTCAGCGATGCGGAGGTCATGCTCCGCGCCGGCACCGATGATGACGCGGCTTACGAGTATCTCGTAACCAAGTATCACCGGCCGATGATCGCTTTCATGTACCGCATGTGCCGCAGCCAGGCGCTGGCGGAAGAGCTGGCGCAGGAAGTTTTTCTGCGGGTGTACCGCTCACGCAAGACGTATGCGGCGGAAGCCAAATTT
The DNA here is from genome assembly GCA_020072585.1 of Terriglobia bacterium. Classification (GTDB taxonomy): domain Bacteria; phylum Acidobacteriota; class Terriglobia; order Terriglobales; family Acidobacteriaceae; genus Angelobacter. Next base: position 21,850 of record JAIQGL010000029.1, read on the forward strand.
ACGACCTGGCTCTACCGGATTGCCACTAATTTGGCCGTGAACCATGCGCGCGACCACAAGGTCGAACGCAGCGGCAAGGTGGTAAGCCTGGACGAGCCGGATGAAGAGTCTGGAACGACCCTGGATGTTGCCGACCCCACGCTGAATGTGGAACAGAACATTCTTCGCCGGGAACGGCTCCAGGCCATTAAGAAACATGTAATGGCGTTGCCGGAAAAACAGCGCACCGCCGTATTCATGCATAAATATCAGGGGATGGATTATCGCGAGATTGCTGAAGTATTGAAGTTGAGTGAGTCCGCCACTAAGTCTCTGTTGTTCCGCGCCTATGAAGTGCTGCGCGAACGGCTCAAGGAATTTGTATGAACTGCAATGATGTTCGGGAAAATCTAATCGAGTTGCTCACCGATGGTCCGGCCGACCCGCAGGTGAAAACTCATCTCAGCCAGTGCGGCGCCTGCACGGCAGAGCTTGCCTCCATGCGCAAGACCATGGCGGTGCTGGACGAGTGGGAAGCGCCAGAGCCTTCCCCTTATTTTTTGACCCGCCTGCGGGCGCACGTGAAAGAAGAACGGGAGAAGGCGCCTGCGGCAAAATGGGTGGCCTGGCTGCGGCGTCCGGTGCTGGCTGTCTCTCTCGCCACTATGCTGGCAACAGGTGGACTGCTGTACCGGCTTACTGTTGGAACTCAGGCCCCTGACAATGGCGCGGTGGCGGATATTGAGTCACTGGACAAGAACCATGATTTGATTATCGATACGGACCTGGTAAATGAGCTTACCGGCGGTCCTTCTGATGACGTAGCGGAGCCGTAATTTTTCTTCCGCGTCTTAATAATCTTTGTGCTCGGGGGAGCAAATGCTGATCGGGGCCAAGGTAGTTTCCGTATTCCTGCTATCAGGGTTGATAACCCTGAATGTTCCCTCGCGTACGAACACAAGCAATGTCCGGCATGCTCCTGTTGCTCTGTTACAGGCTGCTGCCCAGAAGACCCCCAACCGTGCTGCTCAAAAAGGCGGACGGAAAATGGGTGACTGGCTCCAGGCCCACAAAGACCTTCCGCTGGACCAGCAGTTAAAGCTGCTGGAGAGCGATGCCGCGTTCAAGAGGCTTCCGCCACAGCGCCAGAACGAACTCCGCGAGCGGCTGAAAAAATTTAATAGCCTGCCGCCGGAAAAGCGCAAACAGGCTTTTCAGCGCATGGAGTTTCTTGCCAAGCTAACGCCGCAGCAGAGGCAGCAGCTGCGCGACGCCAACCAGCAACTCCAGGGCCTGCCCCCGGAGCGCCAGGTGGCCGTCCATAAGGCCGTCCGGCATCTTCGCCAGATGCCCGTGCCAGAGCGGCAGCAAGTGATACAGTCAGACCGCTTCCGCAGCACCTTCTCCGACCAGGAACAAAAGCTCATCAGCGAGCTTACGGACCTGTCTCCCGCCGAGGGCGGTAGCGCGCAGAACCCACAGCCGAAATAGCTTTCTTCTGCAATCCCGAACGCAATGAGGGAACCCTATGGCCACGTTGCTCTTTCGGTTCTGAATGAATCGTGGAAGCCCGCAGATCACTTGGAGACTTAGGTTGTTGGTGTTCCTGGAAAATGATGGTAACTATAGGGCTCCCTCCCCTTCGACAAGCTCAGGGTCGGGATTTCAGAAAAACTTCAGTTCATCATCGCCATCGACCGCCGCAATGACAGCGTGGTCTGCTTGATCTCTTCCGCATCGGAGGCATCAGGCGACATCTTTACGTATTCCTCAAAATCGCTGAGTGCTCCGCGATAATCGTCAAGGTTGTAGCGCAGCACGGCACGCTGCTTCACGTCCTCAGGTGAGCGCGGATAGATCACAAGAATCAGATCCACCACCTGCACGGCGCGGCGGAAGTCGCGCTGGGAAAGATACACGGAACGCAGATTGTTGAGCATGCGTGTGAGCATCTGCCGCCGGGTGACGGCGAGAAGGAATTCCGGCTGCAGGGCGACCTGGCCCGAGTAAATGCTGTTGAGCTTTTGGCGGCAATCCTCTTCCGTAACAATGGATCCGCGCTCAAAAGCGTCAATCAGGATGGCATGGCCGTCCACGTCATAGTGTTTGAGCAGAAAATGGCCGGGCATGCCAACGCCGTACAGTGAGAAGCCGATCCGCCGCGCCACTTCCATATACACCAGAGCCAGAGAGATGGGAATACCCAACTGGCGGTCAAGCACATGCTGAAGAAAAGAGTTGCGCGGGCTGTAATAGTCCACGGAGTTCCCCCGGAACACCTCTTCCTGAAACAGGACTTCATTCAGGGCGGCGATCATCTGGACCGGGTCGTCGGGGTCCTGGATCTTGGCGGCAACGCGCTTGGCCAGGGCATCAACGCGGCGCACATAGTGCTCAATATCGAGTTTGGAATCTTCAATGCGAGCAAAGGTCAACGCAGCCCGCAGCAGGTCAATGCGCTCGTCTTCAATGTCCGCACGAACCAGCACGGCAAATGCCTGGATTATTTCTGTGCTCGCTCCGGTTACCACACGGAAATTCTAGCTGAAACGGCGGGAAGAAATCTGCTGGCCGGAAGACCAATGACCCTGGTACCGCAAGCTCTTGCCGAAATGAATAAATTTAAGCGGAAGCGGAATTGAAAAAACCATCCGCATCACCTGGTCACCATTTCCGCCATCTCGGTTTGTTCTTTGCGTACCTTGAAGAAAACCGCCTTAACTGCGGCCATCACCACCAGCACCGCGCCGAACGTGCACACAATAGTTGCGCCCGTGGGTGTATCAAAGAAAACAGAGCAGTAGCAACCCAGAGCGGAGACCAGCGTTCCCATGGTCCAGCCGATGGCAAGCCGAGTTCCGATTCGGTCAGCAAATAGCATGGCGCCGACAGAAGGCACCACCAGGTAGCAGAACACCAGCAGCACACCGGCGATTGCGACGGAAGAGGTCACGACAAAACCGAATGATGCATAGAAGAGAAAGTCCCAGAGCCGGATGTTCAGTTGAGGCTGTGGTTCAGCCGAGTTGTGGCTGAGGGAAATTGCCAGGAACTTTTTACGGAAGATGAAATGGAAAAGCCCGATGACGCCATAGAGCACCGCGGTCTTGATTACATCATGCTTTGAAACCGCCAGAATATTACCCACCAGCATGTCTTTCAGGTGCTCGGTTTCGCCCGTGGCTTTGCTCATGGCGATGATCGCCGCCGCGGACGCGACCGCGTAGGTGATTCCAATGAAGGCTTCCAGCGGTATCCGCTTCTGGCGTGAGCGCACAAAGGTGAAGATGGCCGCGCCAACAAACGTGAATCCCAGGCTCATCCAATAGGCGCCTGTGCCATGCGGGTCCATTCCGATCAGAATGGCCGTTGTGGCGCCCAGGGCGGCAATCTGCGCCAGCGCCAGGTCCACAAAGATTACGCCGCGTTCCACTACATGAACGCCCAGATAGGCGTGTATGCCGGTCAATATCAGACTGGCAAGAAAAGGGAGAATAAGGAATTGGAGAATTTCCATCAGCGGTCCTTTTATTTGGTCTCCTCGAACGCTTTCGTCAGGAGGGCAATATCGTAATCAAACAGCTTGAAATAGTCGGTAATCTCGGGCTTGCCACCGACTGAGGGCATTAGTACTACGACTTTCCCGTTGGTCATGCTGGCGATCGAGTTCGGCGTCTTCGAGTCAAAATAGGGCTCAATCAGCTCGAGCTTCACGTTCTCGCGCTTCATCTGGTTCACCAGCTCAATGGTGTGCGAGGGCGTGGGAGGAATGCCCGGCCGCGGCTCGATGTAAGCAATCACGTCCAGTCCAAAATGTTTGGCAAAGTTCGGCCAGGAGCGGTGATAAGTGACGACCTTCCGTCCGCGATATGGGGCCATCTGCGCCAGCCACTTTTTGTCGGCTTCAGCCAGCCGTTTTTCAAAATCCTGCTCGCGCTGCTGGAAGTAGGCCTGGTCTGGCGGGTCCATTTCGCTGAGTCTTGCCGCAATGCCTTTAGCCATGCGCCGGCCATTGTCAGGGTCGAGCCAGTAGTGCGGGTTTCCCATTGGATGAACGTCACCTTCCGCACGTGTCACGCTGCCCTGTGGAATTTCCAGGATCTGCGCAAATTGCGATGCGTCAAGATAACCCTGCCCGCCGGGCTGGATTTTGCCATTGCCGCTCTGGGTGATCAATGGCGGAAGCCAGCCAATTTCCAGCTCCAATCCAACCAGGACCAACAGGTCAGCATTGCGCAGTTTGAGCAGAAAACTCGGCTTGGGCTCCACAAAGTGCGGGTCCTGATAGCCTTTGGCCAAAGCTTCAACCTCTACTTTGTCGCCACCTACTTCTTGCGTGAGTGACGCCAGGTCAGACAGGGTAGCGATCACCTTCAGTTTTTTTGCTTCTGCCGAAGAAGGCAGAAGCAGCGTGGCAATAAGGGTTACGCTAAGAATGGCGCCAAATAATTTTGAACTTAATTTCATCAATATCTCCAAATACGTCGCTCACAAAATTTGATCCAGCGGCAGTTATTCCCCTAAAACGGGTGCGCACCGTGCGCGCCGAGGGCGAATTGTAACTGTATAAACGCCTCATGCGCGTCAAAGTTCTGAGCATAGCGGGTAAACCTATACTGGCCGCGGACTTGTGCGAATTCGCTGGGCCAGTAGGTCAGCACGAAGGAACCACCTTTATCCGTGAGGGAAGCGTCAAAAGGCCGGTCAGACTGGTCTACCCTGCCGCCCACAAACCAGCGCCGGGCAAACTGATAATCGGCGGAGGCATAAAAGCCGAAGGCGCGTTGAAAGCCTGACCGCACAAACGCGGGACAGTCAATAGTTCCGCACGCAAGATTAATATTGGGCTGGTCCTGCTGCCGCCAGATGAACTCGCTGCGCGCAACAAATGAGTGGTAGATGGCCCGCTGCAACGGTTTCCAGCGGAAGGTCGCATCCACGCCATAAAGGTGTGTGACAAAGTCGCTGCCGAATAAACTGTGTCCGCGCGAATAGGAAGCGCCCATATCGATGTTGGTGCTGTCTGACAGGTCTTTGTAAGTGCGCAGGTGCCCGACCACACTCACGTCATTTTTCCTGGACGACGTAAAAACATCCGCTGAGTCGCCGCGGAAAGTCTGTCCGGTAAACTCCAGGAACCAGTTTTTCGGTGCGGGGATAATGTGCTGCACGGAGAACCCGGCGTCATTGATTCCGTCCTCACCGCCGACCAGGTTCTGTGTCACCAGTGGACGGTCCGCCCACGGCAGCACGTGATTATGCAGAGTGTTCACCTTGCCGAAGGCGGCGCGTATCTTGCCCGCCTTGGCCACAAATCCCGCAGGCAGCGCGGTGAAGGTGATGAACCCTTCCTCCAGGTTGACGCCTTCTTCACCGAAGGAGAGGAAGAAGTCGCCGCGCGCGTAAGGATCGATAATCGCCTGCAAGCCTACTTCAGATTCATGCATCTGAAACGACGGCGTCGGATTGATGGAGTTATGTCCCGCGCCGGCGATGAAATCTCCAATGACGCTGACGTCAGGATTCAGGGCCTTGGAGGCCGCGCTGCCGGCGCCGCCCAGGCGCACATTGTCGGGCTGGGAAGCTGGCGCTGCTGCCTGTTGGGCGGTTGTTTCGGGCGTGGATGTTGGCTGCGCGCCTGGCGCTGGAGTTGTGCCGGCAGCAGGCTGTGAACCCTGAGCTTTGAGCTGACGGATTTCACCTTCCAGCATCACGATACGATCTTCAAGGTCACGCAGCCTCTGGTCCATTGCGGCTTTTTCGTCCGTGCTGGATTGTGCGGGAGCCGGGCTTTGTGACTGCGCCGTTGCGGCAAGACTTGTTGCAACCATCCAAAAGATAAGAGTATGAAAACGTCTCAAATGATCCCTCCTCTAGCGCACATGAAAAACCTTGGGCCGTGAAACAGGCTAGAACCGGCTGTACTGTTGAGTGCCAGCCAGAAAACAGGCATCAAGAACCGGGAGCGACTGAAACTAGAAATTGACAGGGGTGCTCTGATGCCTTCGGGGCTAGACGGAAGGAGGAGGCCGGATGAAAAGACTGAGGTCCAGCGCTGCACTCTTGCCTTGTGACTCATACGTGACAGCCACCGTTTCCACCGCATAAATCAGCGGCAGTAACTGGACAGTAAATGTGGGGGCCTTGGCATGTGCAGAGAGGCAGATAGCGCAGGGAGATGAGTTTCTTGAGATAGCGGCTTCCGAGTGGGCATGGGTGGCTTCCACCCCGGTCATGACCAGAGCCAGAAGGATGCAGCTGAGCGCGATGAACCGCACCAGCTTGCTGCTTTCGAGTTGGCCCTTGCCCGCTGCTCTCATGTTGGGTGTGCCGTTGCGAACACAAACCCGCACAAACCGCCCAGGCAGGAGAATTTCCACAGCCCGGACCGAGTCCCTATTCTAGCAGAGCCTCTGGGGCAGGGGAGTAAAGGAACTGTAAATTGCATGGCCAGAGCCGCTGTGCTAGCGTTGATAGGTATTGAGAGGCGGTTTTGCGAACCATTCCTTCGGGGCTGGACCGAAAGGAAGCTGAACTCTACAGCCAGCTTGATCCTAACCAGTTCCCAAAACATGTCGCTATCATCATGGACGGCAATGGCCGCTGGGCCAAACGCCGCCACCTGCCGCGTATTGCCGGCCATCGCAAAGGTGTGGAAGCCGTGCGCCTGGTGGTGGAGACAGCGGCGCGCATCCATCTGCCCGCGCTGACGTTGTATGCCTTTTCGGCGGAAAACTTCACCCGCCGTCCGGCTACGGAAATCCAGTTTCTGATGAAGCTGCTGCACCGGTATCTGAAGAACGAGCTGCCGCTGATGCACCGCAACAACATCCGGCTGCAATTCATAGGACGCAGCCAGATGCTGCCGCAGGAGGTGCAGGAGCGCATGGCCTGGGCCAAAGAGCAGACGGCCCGCAACACCGGCATGATCATGACACTGGCGTTGAATTACGGATCAAGGTCAGAGATCGTGGACGCGTTCAAATCCATGGTGCATGCGGCGGCGAACAATGGCGGCCTGGACCATTTAAAAATCGACGAAGAAACCGTGAACCGCCACATGTATACCAGCCATCTTCCCGAGCTCGATTTTCTGATCCGCACCAGCGGCGAGATGCGGCTGAGCAACTTTCTGTTGTGGCAGGCGGCCTATGCGGAGATCTATGTGACCAAGACGCTGTGGCCCGACTTCAGCGGACTGCATCTTCTTGAGGCCATCCAGGAATTCCAGAAGCGTGAACGCCGTTACGGCGGACTGAATGAACCTGCTCCCGGCGGCTCCAACTAAATGAAGAGAGTCCTGACGGCGCTGGCGCTGATACCGGTGGTGCTGCTGATTGTGTTCAAGGCGCCGCTGTGGCTCTTTGTCCCGGCGGTTGGCGTATTCACGGCGATTGGGCTGCGTGAATATTTATCGATGGTTGAGGCGTCGGGCGTAAAAGCATTTCGCTGGCCAACGTATACACTTGGACTTTTACCGCTAGCCGCGTTGCTCGCTGTGTCTCTTCCTGAAATCTGGCATCCCCGAGACTTGCCGCCCGATTTGCCATATCAGTCCGATTTACTGCCGCTCTGGCTGGCAATATGTTTTATCGCTCCCGCAATATTTGGGACCCTTCTGGTGTTTCGCAAGGAGCTGCGCAACGGCATGGCTTCAGTCTCAGCCTGCATGTTTGGCATCTTCTATGTTGCTCTGCCTTTGTCTCTAACGGTTGATCTCCGCGACAATCCTTCGCAGCGGTTTCTTCTCGTCTTTATTCTTTTCTCTGTATGGGCTGGAGACATAGCCGCCTATTATGTGGGAAAGAATATAGGGAAACACAAACTGGCGCCCATCGTCAGCCCGAACAAGAGCTGGGAAGGAGCCGTTGCCTCTGTGGTCGCCAGTATTGGGATGGCAGCCCTGGTTTTTTATTTTCAAAACCAGATTACCGATTTCTTTTCGGGTGGAACTGGCCTGTGGAAACCAAACTTCCATCCTTCCCTATATACGCCAATCCCGTGGAGACACGTGATTGCTCTGGGGATAATCACCAATGTTGCTGCGCAATTTGGCGACCTGTTCGAGTCAGCCCTGAAACGTGGAGTAGGCGTAAAGGATTCCGGAACGCTCCTGCCGGGACATGGAGGATTGCTCGATCGCATTGATGCGTTGTTGTTTGCCTTCCCGGTTGTGATGTTCTACATCAACGTGGTGGAATTTCTTGATAGGCTAATCTATTCATGAAGCGCATCGCCATCCTCGGTTCCACCGGCTCCATCGGCCGCAGCACGCTCAACGTGATTGAAAACAACCCTGAGCGTTTTCAGCTGCTCGCCATGGCTGCGGGCTCAAACACTGAAGCTGCATTGATCGATGCGCGCCGCTGGAAACCCAAAGTCCTTTCACTCGCTTCAGAGCAGGATGCGGAAAAAGTTCGCAAGCAACTCAAAGCTGAAGGTCTCAGCGGAATTGAAGTAGTCTACGGGCAGGCCGGCACGGTGAGTGTTGCCACGCATCCTGAAGTTGATTTTGTGGTCAGCGCGATTGTAGGTGTGGCGGGACTAAAAGCGACCTATGAAGCTGTTCGCGCAGGCAAAGAAATCGGGCTGGCGAACAAGGAATGTTTAGTCGCTGCTGGCGAACTCATTACCGCAGAAGCTCGCAGACAGGGCAAACCGCTGTTGCCAATCGATAGCGAACACAATGCGGTGCACCAGTGCATGCGCGGCGGCAGGATGAACGAGGTAGAGCGCGTGTGGCTTACGGCCAGCGGCGGCCCGTTTCTTAGCACGCCGAAATCGGAGTTTGAAAAAATTACGGTGGAGCAGGCGCTGAACCATCCCACGTGGAAGATGGGGCAGCGCATCACCATTGATTCGGCCACTCTGATGAATAAGGGCTTTGAGGTGATCGAGGCCTGCCGGCTATTTAATATGCCGCCGGAGCGCGTGAGCGTGGTGGTGCATCCGCAATCGACGATTCACTCACTGGTTGAGTTCAACGATGGCAGCATTCTGGCTCAGCTCTCCGTAACCGACATGCGACTGCCGATTCTTTATGCGCTGACCTATCCGGAGCGCATCTCATCTGATCTGCGCTTTAATGTGCTGGACCTGAAACGGCTGGATTTCTGTCCTCCCGATTTGGGAAAATTTCCCTGTTTGCGCCTGGCTTATGAAGCCGCTGAGGCGGGTGGCGCCAAGACCGTGGCCTTGAACGCCGCGGACGAAGTGGCCGTGGCGGCTTTCCTTAAGAAAGAGATCGGATTTGCCGATATTTCTAAAGTGGTGGAGCAGACGATTCGTGAAACTTCAGACCGCCATCCTGAATCTATAGAGGAGGTCCTAGCCATTGATGCCGAGGCCCGCAACCTGGCGGGGCGCAAATTGGTACAGCCACTAACTCGTTAGCTGCTCCGGTTCTTTTGCAGTTACAATATCAAAATCACTACTTTATGCAGTCATTACCGCTCACGCTCGCCGCTTTCATATTCGTTCTGGGGATTCTGGTTTTTGTCCACGAGTTCGGCCATTACGCCGTAGCCAAATTATTCAAGGTCAGGGTTGAGGTCTTCAGTCTGGGATTTGGCAAGCGTCTGGTTGGCTTCCGCCGTGGCGATACTGACTATCGCATCAGCCTTTTGCCGCTGGGTGGCTATGTGAAGATGGCCGGGGAAAATCCCATGGAGTCGCGTACCGGCGACCCCGGTGAGTTCATGAGCCACCCGCGCTGGCAGCGTTTTTTTGTTGCGATAGCCGGGCCTGCGATGAACATCATTCTGGCCGTGGTGGTGCTCACGGGCGTGTATATGTTCCGCCACGAGTATCCTGCATATCTTGATAAGCCAGCGGTGCTGGGGTGGGTGATTGACGGTTCTCCGGCGCAAACCGCCGGCTTCAAGACCGGCGACAAAATTGCCGTGATCCAGGGCAAGATCGAGCCAACCTGGGACGACGTTCGTTACCAGATCTTCGGCAACATCAATCAAACTTTGAAAATGGATGTGCTGCGGGGAACACAGACTTTGCCGCTGGAGCTGACAGCCCACATTCCGGAAAAAGACGATGTAGACATTCTCCGCGAGCTGGGATTGGTGCCCGAAGGCAAGTCTGTTGTGGGACGGGTAATGCCCGGATCGCCAGCGGAAAAAGCAGGATTGCATACTGACGATGAGATTATTGCCGTGAATGGCAGCCCGGTCCAGACCGGCAATACGATCGGCCTGGCGGCAGTGCTGGAAAAAAATAAAGAAAAGCCGGCAAAGATCACCGTGACACGAAAAGGCCAGACGCTGGATCTTATGGTGACTCCGGAGTTGTCGCCGGCAGGCGCTGACGGCAAAGCTGCCTATCGCATTGGGGTGGAGCTGCCGCAAGAGTTCCATGTGGACAAGCTTTCATTCGCCGCCGCATTGAATGCCGCCACCGTGGATTGCAAAAAGAATTCGTCGCTGATTTTTCGCTTGCTGGGCCAGCTTTTCACCGTGAAAGGCACCTTGAAGCAATTTGGCGGGCCGGTGATGATTATGCAGGAATCCGGCAAGGCCGCCCAGGCCGGTTTTGTTGTGCTGCTCCAGTTCATGGCGCTCATCAGCCTGAACCTGGCCATCTTTAACATGCTGCCGATCCCAATTCTGGATGGCGGCCTGGTGCTGATGCTGCTGGTGGAGTCAGTCATGCGCCGCGATATAAAACAGGAAGTGAAGGAGCGCGTGTATCAGGCAGCATTCGTCTTTCTGGTGTTGTTTGCCGCCGTGGTGATTTTTAACGACGTGACCAAGTCGTTCCACAAGTAGACCGGAGAGATATTCCGGCTTTTCCGGCTGCGATCTCTCTGTGGCGATCCTTTAAACGGCGACCGTTCAGGCTGTGACCTCAGGCTGTAACCAAGGTTTTCTTTTCTGTATCCCAGCGCCACTGCGCCTGTTCTCCGGACAGGTGCACACCGCCCAGCCATCGGTTGACGTGGCCTTGCATCTTGATCCAATCCGCTTTGCCTTCCAGCAGCTGGCGTCCGGCGTCCGTGATGGAGAATTCGTTTTTTGATGTCTCGACCAACGCAGGGTTTGGCCCGGCTGCGAGCCAGTCCAGGCGCAGATAGATGGACGAATCTCCCCATGGAACATCTTCTTGTTTGCTCGATTGCATATAAATTTCCTGCTTCTTGCGCTTGCCGGATGCAGCGGCCTGCAATACCTGGAGTTCAGTGCGCGCGAGCCCGTTTGTGGTGGAGGGGTACTCCTCAAGAAAGCGCACCAGCGCCGCGGCGAGGAACGGCATTTCAGGATGTTCCTGCGCAGAGATTGCCAGCAGTGCGCCCGGATCAGCAGAACGGAAGGCCAGCCATACTTCATTGGCGATGGATTTTTGCTCTTGCGTCACTCGTTTGCGCGTAGGGAAAAGGCGGGCCAGTTGCGGGCCGCTGAGCTGACCCAGTCCATAAAAGGGCCGCACGCCGGGATAAGCATTGATTTGGATAAGATGCAGATTGACTGCTCCCAGGTCCTGCTGCTTGAACCAATCCAGCAATTGCAGAAGCTGCAACTGGTCATAAAGATCGTGCTCGAACCAGAGCACAACGTCCTGGTGTTGGCGGAAGTTTTCCAGCGTGCGGTCGCGTGTGGCAAAGCTGGCGCGGAGTTTCTCTGGATCGCCGCATCCGAATTCGGCCAGCGCCTGGGCGCGAATGTCAGAGAGCTCATGCAGGGTTTCAGTCTGGGGCACAGGGCCATCGTGCAGAACGTCATTCCAGGCAAGATAGATTCCCGGGAACCTGACCTGGCGGAAGGTGGCGGTGACAGACTCGCCATTGGTGATGTGCAGCATTATGAAAAGGCTAACACGGAGAGATTGCCAAAATCGCCGAAACTGCCAAAACACTGCCAAAATTGTAGCCCGAAAGCTTGCCACGGGAAGCGAACCTGATCCGCGATCATGATTGTTACCGTTCAATTTGGCTCAAATTTCGGTGATTTTTCGCAATTTTAGCGGTCCTGGCAATTGCCCTCATCGGCTAAACTGGTTGCTACGGCATAGTATGGTTTTCGTCCTCGACAATTACGACTCTTTTACCTACAACCTTGTCCAATATCTTGGAGAGCTGGGCCAGAAGGTTGAGGTGCGGCGCAACGATCAGGTTACGCCACTGGATGTGGAAGCCATGCAGCCCAGCCATATTCTTATTTCTCCTGGGCCGTGCACACCACAAATGGCCGGCATCAGCATTGATCTGATCAAGCACTTCGCCGGCAAGAGACCTGTGCTGGGTGTTTGTCTGGGACATCAGGCGATTGGAGCTGCGTTCGGCGGAAGCGTTGTCAGGGCTAAACAGCTCATGCACGGTAAAACCAGCAAGGTCCAGCACGATGGCAAGACGCTCTTTCAGAACGCACCCCAACCTATGACGGCAACCCGCTATCATTCGCTCATCGTGGCTGAAGAGTGTCTTCCCAAAGAGCTGGAGATAAGTGCGGAAACTCGCGAAGCTGATGGTACGCGCGTGATCATGGGGCTGCGGCATCGCCATTTTCCGGTGGAAGGCGTGCAGTTTCATCCGGAAAGCGTGCTGACGGAGTCAGGGAGATTGTTGCTGGAAAATTTCTTGGCGCTTTAATTTTTGTCGCTCTGCTCCACCCCGCTCAAGTGTTGTGCCAGCCTGCGAGATTTCTTTGGCGCTTGAAGCGAGCGGCTCGGCGCGCAAGCCGGCCCCGCCGCAGGTTCTGCTTTCCTGCCCACCGCTGAAGATGGTTTATCGAGAAAATCCCATCAAGATTCCAGCTGCATAGGCTAAAATCAGGCCAACGGGCCCTTGGTATCTGGAGGCCAGCGATGGCGCAACCACAGCCGGACAAACGATCAACCCGGCGGTTTTCGCTCGATTTGCCGATCTCGGTAAAATTTCTGGATAACGGCAGGCGCGAACTGTCCGGGCGCACACGCGATGTGAGTTCGCGCGGCGTATTCATGTATCTGGATACAGAGATTGCGGCTGGAGCGGCCATCGAATTCGTGATGACACTGCCTTCTGAAATTACGCTTTCTGATCCCATCCGCGTACGCTGCACGGGCAAGGTCCTGCGGGTGGATAAAACGGCACAGCAGCAAGGTGTTGCCATAACGATCGCAAAGTACGATTTTATGAGCGAGGAGTAGCGCGTTCTGTCAAACAACCTGTCCGCAATCGTAAGAAAGGCGTGGCCTGGATGGGCCGCGCTCCTTTTATTCTGCACTCCCGCAGGGGCACAAACAGTGCCACCGATTGGTGAGCTCTTTGCCTCAGATACCGGCAGCTCCAGTTCCATGCAGCTGGCGGGCTCGGGGATGAACGTGCTCTCCGGCTCTGAGTTGTCAGCAGGCATTGCCCCGGCGACGCTCAAATTGTTCCGTGGCGGCCAGGTGCGCATCTGCCCGCGTAGCGGTCTAAGTGTGACAGCAAACGGCCAGGGACTTATGCTGGCTACAGGCGCAGGCGCCGTTGAGGTTGATTACCAGTTGAACCAGAAGGTGGCTGACGTTTTGATTACACCAGATTTCAACGTCATGATGGTGGGGCCGGGCACCTTCCATTTCGCGCTGGGAGTGAACAAACGAGGCGACACATGCGTGAAACCCTTGCCGGGAAATGCTTCTGAAGTTACATTCACAGAGTTGCTGGGAACAGGTGTCTACAAAGCCCAGCCGAACCAGAGTGCGGTTTTCCAGGGCGGGAAACTGGAGTCACCCGCGGCTTTAACCAGCGAGTGTGGCTGTCCTCCAGGCCCCCCGGTCGTGCAGGCAGAAGCACAGCCAAGTCCAACACCTGCTCCTGCCACGGAAAACAACACAAATGCCAAGCCTGCGGAGCGGGTTGCGGTGGCCAGCAATGAACCCACATCGCCTTTGCCGCCGGACAAACCAGGACAGGTCCATGTTCAGGTGGATGCTCCCTTTGTATTCAGCGCCCGGTCTGAACCACGGCCTTATTCAGTGGCAAAAGTGCAGTTTTCTTCGCTGCCCAATGTTTATTTTGTGCAAGAAAAGGTCGATCCGGTCGTTCTTATTGAAAAGCAGCCAGAAGTGTCTTTAAAAGCGGAAGCTCAGCCACCCAAGCCCGAGGAAAAGCCAAAGAAAGAAAAAAAGGGTTTCATGGGACGGGTGAAAGGCTTTTTTGGCTCTTTGTTTCATCGTTAAGTTGTTGCCCAGTGAGGAATTAGGTAGACTAACTTTAGCCCAATACACCATTGTGAAACTTTTGACGCAGCAAGACGTCTATACTAGATAAGTTATGCCTTTGCCCGATCCAAAGAACCAGCCGAACCCGGAGGCCGCGGATCCACAGGCTTCCCAGCAGTCAGTGGTGAAGTTTGCCAAGGACCAACCGCAAAGCGGCGTGATTATGCCCACGATGCTGGGTGTGGGTTATGGCACATATCAACAGCGTCCGGAAAATTTTCTCCTGTCGTTTGTGGCCCAAGGGGCAGGTATCGCGTTGCTGTTGTGGCTTACGCACATCGCAGTCCCGTCGAGGATCATTCCGCCCACAACAGCGAATTCCGTTGAATTGGCGCCGTATATTCCCATGAAGGTCGGCAAAGGTGGCCCCAGCGGCGGTGGTGGCGGAGATGCCAGCAAGCTGAAAGCTTCAACCGGTACGCCTCCAAAGGCCGCGAAGCAGCAATTTACTCCGCCCACGGTTTTGCCGCAACAGAAGAGCAAGCTGATGATTGAGCCAACCGTGGTTGCCGATCTTAAAATTCCACCCAGCGCGCAACTGGGCGATCCCCTTTCAAAACTTATGACGCCCTCCAATGGAATTGGCGTCGGCGGTGGAATCGGCAGCGGCAATGGCGGTGGCGTTGGATCAGGGCACGGCGGTCCAGGCGTTGGACCGGGCATCTTTCACGTGGGTGACGGAGTGAGCGCGCCACGAGCCATCTACACTCCCGAACCTGAATTTTCTGAAGAAGCGCGTAAGGCCAAATATCAGGGAGTGGTGGTATTGAATATCATCGTGGGAACGGATGGCCGCGTACACAACCCTCGCGTGGTGCGCTCCCTGGGAATGGGTCTGGATGAGAAAGCCATTGAAGGCGTAAAGACCTGGAAATTCGACCCCTCAAAGAAAGACGGCCGTGCGGTTGCGGTGGAGATGAATATCGAAGTCGCCTTCAACCTGTACTAAACAGAGTTCTGCGAGAAAAATTAAAAGGAGATGCGATTTGCATCTCCTTTTAATTTTTTGCGTAAATGGTTCCTGGCCCGGCGTGTTAGTCGTGGGCTTCTTCTTCCAACTGGCCCTTTTCCAGTTTCTCCTGGCACTCAATGCAATAGCGCGTCCAAGGCACGGCTTCCAGCCTCTTGGCGTTGATTTCATTACCGCAGCTTACACACTCGCCAAAAGCGCCTTCGCGGATCCGCTGGAGAGCGGTTTCCACCATCGCCAGGAGCTGCCGGTCATTATTGCTCTGAGAAAAGAGAAACTCTTTGGTATAGGAACTGGCTGCGCGGTCGGCAATGTCCTGCGCCGTGTCCTGGTCGGCAATGCGGCCGTCTTCTTCAGTCCGGCTCACCATTTTCCGCAGGCTCACTTGCCGTTCTTCCAGCCGTTTCTTGAATGTTTCGAGCTTCTTCTTGTCCATGTGTTTTGATAAATGATTGATTTTAGTCGCCATATATATAACCGTCAAATGATGTGGAACGACGATTAGATGCACCAAAGCGTCCACGAGTCACCAAAGCGTGAGACAAATTAACGCAAACCAAAAAAGCGGCCTTGTTGAGGGCCGCTCTTTAGTAAAAGAGGCTTGGAGGGGAAGGGAAAATCTCTCAGGGAAGGCGATGTTCGATGCAGTCTCGACGCAAGCCGAGACACACGGATTGAAGAAGTCTCAATTCTTGGAAGAAGGTTGAAGTCATTAAATTTTACGGCCTCTTTTGTATGCCTATGTATAAGCAACTCACAAACCAAAGCTTTTTCTACGCTCACGGAGGAGAGCGGGTAGGGGAATTATCATTTTATTTTCTTACGCTTAGGAAAACATTCGCGGTAAAAGGCTTGATTTTATGTTGCGAAAAAAGGATTAAGTAAGTTGGCATCATAATGCCACTTCTAGGCCTCTTCATGCTTAGACAGGGCCTTGGTCTGCTCTTCCATGGCTTTAAGCTTGTTCAATAGAGCTTTGTAACTGATCTTCAGAATCTTGGCAGCCTGGCGGCGATTCCAGCGTGTCTGGGCCAAAACACGCTCAATGGCTTCGCGTTCCGCCTGCATGGCAGCCCGTTTTCCGATCTCCAGCAGTGAAGGCATTTCCATTTCGGCACCATTGCTGGACTGCACCGCGGAAACAGGAGTCTCAGTAACAGCCGGCGGTGTTGTCATCCCGCCAAAAGAGGTAACAATTGGCTTATGCGTGGAAAGCTCACGAATGATCTGCGCCTCATTCCCCACGATCACATAACGCTTCACCATGTTTTCCAGCTCACGAATGTTTCCCGGCCAGGCATATTCCATCATGCGGCTTACGGCGTATTCGCTGAACATGGACGGCTTTTTGCCATAGTGTTCGCTGTATTTTTCCAGAAAATATTTCAGGAAGACGGGAATCTCTTCACGCCGCTCACGCAGCGGAGGAATGTGGATAGTGACAACATTCAGGCGATAGAAAAGGTCTTCGCGAAAAACGCCTTCTTCCACCGCGCGCTCCAGCGGTTTATTGGTGGCTGCAAGGACGCGAACATCCACCTGAACATCACGCTTTCCGCCGAGACGTGAAAACTCATGGTCCTGTAGCACGTGGAGCAGCTTGGCCTGCAAGGCAGGATGCATCTCACTGATCTCGTCGAGAAAAATTGTTCCGCCGTTGGCTTGTTCGAATTTGCCCAGCTTCTGCCGGTTTGCGCCGGTGAACGCGCCAGCCTCATAACCAAAGAGTTCGCTTTCCAGCAGTTCATGCGGGATAGCGGCGCAGTTTACTTTGACGAACGGTTTGTCACAGCGCGACGATTCGGCATACACCATGCGCGCCACCACTTCCTTGCCCGTGCCGCTTTCACCGCGGATGAGCACCGTGGCCGTGGTGTCCGCCACCTGCTCGATGGTCATCTTTACTTCCATCATCTTTGGACTGGTGCCAAAGAGCATGGTGAAATCGCTCTGGCGCCGTACCTGCTCCCGCAACTGCGTTACTTCAGAATGCAGACGCTGATTGTCCAGCACTTTGCCGATGCGCACATCGAGTTCTTTGGGATCGACCGGTTTGCTGAGGTAGTCGTCAGCGCCAAGCTTGGAAGCCCTGAAAATCAACTCCGGATCTTTGCTGGCGGAGAGGACCATGATAGCAACCGAAGGTTTGATCTGCTTGAGGCGTTGCAGTGTTTCAGCGCCTGCCTCGCCGTCCATGGTAGTTTCCACCAGCACAAGAACAGGGTCAAAGGAACGAAAGACGCGCAATGCTTCCTGCTCACTGGATGCGACCGTGACCTCAAAGTTACGGCGCGAAAGATGCGCAGCCAGATATCTGGCCATGGCCACGTCATCATCCACGATCAGCACACGGGGCTTCTGATTCATCCCTGCTCCTACCTCTTTTGATGGAAAGCCTACAACAAGGTCAGGTGAACGGAGGTTACCTGCCGGGGCGTATCAACGCCTGCAGACATTGTACTCTGATTCCATTTTCGAGCATCTGGATGCCTAATACGAGCCCATTTGACTGGTTTTTTCTGTGAAAATGGCAAAAAGGACTCTTTGTGGTCCTTTTTGCCTCAATCTGAGTAGATGCTTTGGATCTTGATTAGGAGGATCGCTTGCCGGAAATAAAATGGTACGGAGGCCAGGGGCCGCTCATCACCACTTCAATACCAGGCAGGTGACGGGTGGCCATCTGATAGCGGTTCTGGTATTTTTCAACTTTTTTGTGGTCAATCAGGTGGGCGATATCGATCAGCATTCCCCCGGAATCGATCTTGCGGCAGCAAACGTCCTGGTCAAGCGGGGAGAAGATCTTATGGACCTGGACGGAAAGGGCCCGCGCCTTGGTTTGTCGCTCACGTTGTCGGACGGCTTTTTCGCGAAGTTTGCTGAGGTATTCACTGCCGACGGTAGCCGGAAGTTCAATCTCTTCCAGCGCTTCGCGCAGAGAACCGTCTTTAATGAGCAGTTTCAGATGCATTTCCGCCTTGCCCTTGAGCTTGGTGACACTTTCCAAGAAGCCCTTGCGGTTAATGCGGACAGCCCGGCGAAGGGATTCATCGGTATCAAAGACCGTCCCAAAGCGAAAGGGCAGCACGGTTGTGCGTTTAAAGCATTCGCTGACTACATGCGCATGCTGTAGCAGGGCTTTCTGACCAAGATCACCGGTGGGAATATATTCGCTTACCAGAACGGAGAAATCCCCGCTGGGATACGCGAAAATCTGTGCGTCTGCAATGCCTTTAAGACCTTCTACGGGGACGGGACGACGTGCGCGAATACCACCTTGAACTGCCTGCTGCTCAACGATGCAGTATGCGTACCATGCCATGAGGGAGCTTCTCCTGTCGGAAAAACGATTACGGGCCGGCGTGATTTGTTAAAAAATCGAGCGAAGTTTTACAGCGAAGAGCTTCTAACCAGCGCCAGCGGGTTTTCCAGCGCTAAAACGTATCCTAAGCTGAGACTGGAAGAAATGCAACAGAGACTGTGCACGGAAACGCAAGAAATCGTGGGTTGTGCGTAGGTGTGCGTAAAGATTACGCGGCTGAGGCTGCATCCGCGCGAGACGCTATTATATGAACCCTTTTGTTTTCATTGATTTGATTCGCATTTTTGAGGATTTGAGAGATATGAGAAGCCTCATGATCGGCAAGCTGGAGATAGCGTTTAATTTCCTGGTCATCTGTTCGCGCCGCCGCCAGGTAGAGAGCATTGCGGATGGCGGCCAATGGACTGTTGATTTCATGCTTCAGCTCTCCGATCAATTGCTGTTTGGTAAGCGCCATCTTAATATTTACCTCCATTCGATTTCCTGGTAGTGCAAGCGGTGAACCAAAGCAGCCGGATCGCCATAAGTTTCCTAAATAAGGAGCGGCTTATGCAAAGCGCAGCAGGAAAAGTGTATCTACCTGCCTTTGATTGGTGTTGGCATGCCGCATGGTCCAAGTGGCAATCCCCCGCCTGACCGGGCATACCCTGTACATTTGGCCATTGGCGGGTAAAAAGAACAGGCACTTCCGTAAGTTTCCCTGAGGCGGGTGACGGCATCTCACAAAGTGCTGGTTGGAGCGCCTTGCTGTTGGGGGTAAACGCTAGAGAAATGTTTTCGATGTCTGCCTCCGAATCCGCTGATCCCGCCTCGTCTCCGCCGGAGAGATTTGTCGTTGAGGTGTTCTCCGAACTGCGTCCGGAAACAATCCAAAAGCGGTGGGAGGACGTGAACGTTATCCTGCGCATGAGCATGCTCACCGGGTTGCAAATGCAACTGGATGCAACGCTCAATCTTCTCTGTGACATGGCCGCGGACATCGCGCCGTTTGATAAAGCGATTGTTTATTTCTGGGACGAAAACCGCGAACTGATGGAACCCAGGATTGCGCGCCACGTGGAAAAGACTGCCGGCAAGGAGATTGCCAGCGGTAACATCCTGAATGTCTGGGCCATCAAGTATGGGCGGCCGCTGCTGGTGGAACATGGCCATCACGCGCAATCCGATGCGCTGCTGCTGGCGCTCGCCGCAGGGTCCGCGCTGGCCGTGCCGTTGTTTGTGAGCAACCGGGTCACGGGATCGTTGCAACTTTTTCGCTCCACTGCTTCCACTGCCAGGGCGTTCTGCAAAGAGGACGCACAGCTTCTGTGGATCCTTTCTCTTGTGGCGGAAAACCTTCTTACCCGCGAATACGCCAATGAAGGCTTGCTGCGCTTTGCCTTTACTGACTATCTCACGGGGCTGCGCACGCGCGGCTATTTTGAGCAGCAACTGGAACTCGAGTTCAAGCGCGCGGAGCGCAAACAGCAAAAGTTCGCGCTGCTCATGATCGATATCGACCATTTCAAGGTCCTGAATGACACGTTCGGCCATCACGTGGGCGACCAGCTCTTGCGTGACGTGACCTCCATTCTGGTGAAAGACATGCGTGAGGTGGATACGGTGGCCCGCTACGGCGGGGAAGAGTTTGTCATCATTCTTCCTGAGACCACTGAAACCGGAGCCGTATTTGTGGCGCAACGGCTGCGCCGCGCCGTGGACCAGGCCAAATTTTTTGCCGGTTCGCCTCATTCCGTGCAGCATCTCACCATCAGTATTGGCGTTGCCGTGTACGATACTGACGCCCAGTTCAAGCGCGACCTCATTGAGTTTGCTGACGCCGCGCTTTATGCGGCCAAGCATGCAGGCCGTAACCGCGTGATGTGCTACTCCGAGCTGGCGCGCAAAGAAGGACGCGAAGTTTCATAAGCGGTTCTTCCCCGGTTCTTCTGATCGAGTGTCATCCTGTGTTCATCCGTGGTGTGAGTTTGAGGTTTTCCACAATGTCAGGCAGAGGGCCACAAAACCCAGATACCCACCCAGGGGTAGACGTTTTGTTGTAAACAAACGTCAAACCCCAATTCGATAAGGCAGTCATAAGGCAGTCGAAGCTCTTTTGTCGCTGGTTTTAGCCTCCATTTATCGCTCAATCCCCGGCCCGTTTCCCTCGTTCTGCCAGCTTCACGGGTTTACCTGTTTTTCAAAGACCAGAATCCACACTTGCACCCTGAGGCGCATGCTGATCGTAGCGCGGTTTCCAATGCGAATCAATCACGAAATAGTACATCTTGACAAAGCAGGTCTGCGGGAAGAGTGCCTTTTCTTAGCTGTGGTGCAGCGGGCTGCCGCGTTGATCATCTGCGGCTGGAACAGGCATGGATGCTTATGATTGAAGCGCCCCGGTGGAAGAGTGGGAGCGCAGGCGCCCTCGCCTGCGATCTTGGAATGATGGAACCCGGCCTCCGCGCTGCGGGGATGGAGCAGGCATTTATGCTGCGTTCACAGCATAAATAGAGATTCCGGCTAGCTTGGCTTTAGCCTCTGGAGGTATCAGGGCATGGATTTATCCATGCCGTAAAGGACAAAAATAAATGGGCTTTAGCCCCTGTGCCCCTCAGACCGGCCCCGTCCGCCACTCCTTGATCACCCTCTGATCGTCTGTCTTCCAGTCAGAAAAATGCGAACATCGGATCAATCACTACGCTCAGGTCGGTCTTGTCCTTGAACCGTATGGAGATACAGTGATAGTCGGTGTCGGCAATCAACTCCACCAGCTCAACCGTCCGGCCTTTTGCCTGGGGAAACTCCAAAACCCGCGCATACGCGAGCTTTCTTCGCTTAAAGGCCGGACGCGGCTTCTGTGGCGATTTGCTTTGTTTCTTCATGGGCTGAGCCCCTTTCTCGCTGGTAGTCAATGATAAGAATCATTTGTTCCATATATGGAACAACATTTCTGCTAATTCTGCAAGCAGGAAATGAACGCTTCAAAGACAATTCAGCGGAAGATTCGAGAAGCGCAGGGTGAGCAGACACACCGTGTGTTCGCCAAGCGGCTTGGCATCTCAGTTGGCTCGCTGGCTCGTCTCAAGAATTCGCCGCAAAACGCAACTCTGCGCACAGTGGAAAAGGTCAGTCGCGGATTGGGCGTCACGATCTTGCAATTCCTGGATGAGGCGGATACCCACCATCGCAAAGGCCGATAAGGGAAATTGCCGCTACGCCAGCAAAAGAAAAAGCCGCCTGGAGCCGGCGGAAAGTTGAGGCTGGAAGTTTCTTCGTAGCATTTCTTGCGGATCAGTGTTATCCGCGTTCATCAGCGGTAAGGTTTGGCTTTTTCCGATGTGCGCGATTACTACGCGATTACTAAATGTTGCTTGAGATATAAATCTTGGTTTTCGAGCCGTAGCATTTCTTGCAGATCAGTGTCATCTGTGTTCATCAGTGGTGAGTTTGAAAGTAAGGCGGGTCCGTAAAGGCCCGCCTATGGTGTTGGTTGGTCTTAGGCCGCTTCGAATACCAGTGATACCTTGCCGGCATTTGGGCTGGAAGGCTCGATGAGAAGCGGAACAAGGTTGGAATTCGGCGGGAACTGTTGCGCCCAGGAGAAACCTCCCCAGCTCCAGCCCGCATTGATGTCATAGTTGACGGTGCGCTGGTTGGAGGCGGTGAGGTCAATCAAAATCCCCGGGCCGTAAGACTGCTCAATGACGGTCCCTGTATTGACCGGTTGCGTGGAAAACATCAGAAACACCTTCTCAATGGGCGCGATTACATCCTCATTGTTGCCGAAAAGCGGGAACGCGCATAGTGCGTTGTAGCTGGTGCCTTGCAGCTCGGAGATGCCGCAGGTAAAAGGCGTGTTCACTGTATTCAGGATGGAGATTGCCGTGGATATGCCCGTGCTGGTCACTTCGCCCACTCCGCCCGCCGTCACGTTCAGGGTCTCCCCCAGGGTGATGCCGGCAGCGAAGCTGGCCACAATGTCGCCGCCGGGAATGATCTGGCTGTTGGAGGTGTAAGCCTGGTACTGCTCCTCCCAATTGATCATGGTCGTGGCTGAAAACTCCTGCGTTGCAAACCACACCACCGGGGAGCCACCAGCCAGGCTGGCCTGTACCGCCTTGAATCCATACAAAAAGAAGTTGGCCGCAAGCAGCTGTGTGACGGTTTCAGCGGTCATGTTGATGGTGACCTCGTACGGCGTTCCGTCGCCCAGGCCCTGGGCGCCTGCTGTGTTCGGAGAGAATATTTCCAGCTTGTCTTCCGTGAATCCCCTTTCCTTGGCGGCATTCCTCAGCTTAGTTACGTCCATCACCAGTGCGCCTGGCTTGGCAGTTACCACTACGCCGTCGTGGCTTGCTCTGTCTTCGAAATCGTATTTGCTGATGTCGTACTTTGGGGTTACCTTCGCCGCAAAGATAATCTGTTTAACTTGCGAGATGGAAATGACGGTTCCTTTGAGCGAAACGAAATCATAGGTCGTAGGCATTTGTTTTTTTCCTTTTCTGATCGGCGGACTTTTGCCGTAGGCCATCTTTCAACCCACAGTCTTCCGCTTTTCAATCAGTAAGGCGGAAGGTCCGGCGGAGCTGGACCATCTTTTCTGTGGAAAACTCACCGGCATGCTTCAACGCGCGCCAAAATGCGCCGTGTGCAAAGCCGACGGGCCGGGTGTTGGCAGGTTAAAAAGCACGTCTGGTCCGCTATTTTGGAATCGAGGGGTCAACAATAATGATGGGGTCTTTCTCCATGTGTCTCTCGTCCACCGTGTAGCTAAAGATCCCCTGGGCCGCGGTCACCGCTACAGCCGGGGAAGAGCCATCCACTCCCTCAATGTCCATGTGGTCTTTCCCAAATGGGCTGTCTCGTTCAAATTTGCAATCAAATGTTTCCAGTTGGTTATAGAGCCAGCGTACTTTGTCTCCCTTGTGGACTCGGAGTTCGTGGGGACAGACGTGCAGTGTCCCGTCTGCCGGGGTTTTTCATGTGAAGGGGCTCACCTTCTAAAAAAATCAGGACGACGTGTTCCCTGAATGACATTGCTTCTCCTTAATGCGGATGGATGGAAGTTAAGGCTGACAATTCTGGGCCGCACCTGGCGCCGCGCAGTTGAGACAGCTCAGGAGCGTGTTCGATCTCCGCGGCCGAATACCCCGCGCGAATCGCGGAACACAGCAAGGCAAGAGCGCGGCCACGCTGCCCCGCCAGCTCGTGCACCACGGCGGAGGTGAACAGAAACTCCGGA
Organism: Terriglobia bacterium; assembly: GCA_020072585.1. Lineage (GTDB taxonomy): Bacteria > Acidobacteriota > Terriglobia > Terriglobales > Acidobacteriaceae > Angelobacter. The sequence continues at coordinate 45,535 of JAIQGL010000029.1, forward strand.
TCATGCCGGGCAACGGCGCCTGCTTTCGCCAGGGCCTGCTCGGCATCTCGAGTGCGGCCCAGCTTGGCATAGCAAAGCGCGATATTTTCCAGTAACTGGCCATCCTGGGGACGAAGCGCGAGGTTGCGGTTGGCCACCTCAATGGCCCTTATGTAAGCCGTGGCCGCCGCCGCCGTTTGCGGACTGAAAGAGTAGGCGTCTCCAAGATTGCGCCACAGCCGATCGTCTCCTGGCTGCAACTCCGCCGCTTTGCGAAACATATCAGCTGCTTCACCGTACTGTCCAAGACGAAAGCTTGCTGTGCCAAGGTTGGAATATGTGCCGGCGGTCGGATTGAGGGCCGCGGCCCGAATCAGGACCGACTTTGCCTCGGCATATTCCCCCAGCGCCAGATAAACTCCGCCAAGATTCGAAAACGCGCGAGGGTTGTCCGGCGCCAGCTCTGTTGCCACGCGAAACAGGGCTTCAGCTTGCCGGTACTGTGCGTGGCGAAAATAAAAATAGCCGAGATCGTTATAGTTGACCCAGCTGCCCGGGGTCTGCTTGATGGCTTCCTTCAAAAGAGTTTCCGCTTGCAGGGTCCGTCCTTCAGCATCGTAGGCGCGGGGAAGAAGGTTCATTGCATCATTGTTTGCCGGCTCCAGCTCCAGGGTGCGCTCCAATTCGCGGACTGACTCCTCCGGATGACCGCTGTCCATGGTGATTGACGCCAGAGCCAGATGGGCCCGCGCCAGCCTGTCATTCATTCGGAGCGCCCGGGCGCAGGCTTCTTTGGCCTGGGCGTACCACTGTGGATCTTTTGTGTTGCGGTATTTCCATGAAAGCGCAAGCGCGAGCTCCGCATAGGCGGGCGCAAAAGACCGGTCTTTTTCAATGACCTTCTGAAACAGCATGATCGCCTGGTCCGTGCTCTGTACGTTGCGTCGCGCCAGATAGCCTTTGCCCTGTTCGTAATATTCAAAAATTCCGGGAATCGCGCTGTCATTGACCGGCAAGTGATGCCGCATCTCCGGACGCGGGTGCAGCTGGAGAATGGCGCACAGTTGTTCCAGCAGCGTGTCTTCCATGGTGGCCATTTCAGCTTGCGGAATGTCCCACTGGGCCGAACGCAGCTGTCTCATTGTGGCTGCATCTTTCAGAAACACACGCATGCGGATTGCGCCGGTTCGTCTTTCCACGGCGCCGCCGATCAGCAAATTCACTCCCAGCGATGGAGCAATTTGTCCGCTTCCGGCTCTCGCATGTTTTTGTACCTCAGGCCACGGGACAATCCAGAACGACCCGCCAGAGTCGCCGAGCTGGGCCAGATCGTTGGAGAGCGATTCTGCCAGGCCCTCTGCCGCAGCCTGGTCCCCGGCATTGGAGCTGGCGGAATCAAACGGAAGAACAGCAATGTATCGCTTGTCAGGCAGTGAAGCAGGCCACAAACGGCCATGGAAGGCGGTCCCGAGAAAAATAACCAGCAGCGCCACCGCGCCAAGGCCCTTGACCAGGCGGCGAAGGCGCACTGCGGAGTGAGCGTTGCCGAGAGCTTCCGCGATTTCACCAGGGGAAGAAAACCTTCGCGCAGGATCACGTTGCAGACAACGTAAAATCGCCTCGTTCCAATTTTTTTCCAGGCCGTCAACCAGGGCGGATGGCGCGGGCGGATCGTCGACAAGGCGTCTCAATGCTTCCGCCAGTGCTGACCGGTCATAAAAAGGCCGCACTCCAGTGATGATTTCAAAGAGCACTACGCCCAGAGAGTAAACGTCCGTGGCGGCCGTGAGCGGTTTACGCAGCAACTGCTCGGGTGATGCATAGGCGGGCGAACCCAGCGCTACCGTCGAACCGGTGTTTCCGTTTTGCCGATCATTGGCCGCCTGCAAACCGCGCGCAATTCCAAAATCCATCAGGATCGCGCGCAGGTCCTGCCCCTGGCCAGCCAACATTACGTTGGAACATTTCAGATCGCAGTGCAGCACACCGGCACGATGCGCCGCTTCCAGGCCTTGGCAAAGATGGCCGGCAATGATTTTTGCTTCTTCCTTCTTCAACCGTCCCTCGCGCCGGAGTCGCGCGCTCAGGGTCTCCCCATGCAGCAATTCCATGGTGAGAAATGTGATCAGGCCCTCTTCCCGCTGCTCGCACGCGATGTCAAAGATCCGGCAAACGTTGCCATGAGTCACGCGGCGCGCAAGCTGTACTTCGCTGCGAAACTGGGCCAGCTCCCGCTCGTGCATCCCGGGACCATGATGGATGAGTTTAAGAGCGACATGTTCGCCGAGCTCCCGGTCGGCGGCTTCATAGACCTCGCCCATGCCTCCAGCGCCCAGAAACTTTACGATTTCATAGCGATGGCAAAGCATGTCTCCGGGCGCCAGCAGGCTGGCTGCGTTGAACGGAGGGCTTTCCAGAAAATTTCCCATCGCATCACACTGGGCAAGCAGATGGGCCAGCTCCGATTCCAGGCTGGAATCGCCGTGACAGGCGTGCGCAACAAAGCTGGATCTCCGGTGCAAAGGCTCAGCGGCGGCCAGGGCAAAAATCTCTTTGATCTGACTCCATCGCTCAGGCGTCATCAATCCGGGCTCCGTCCTCATGTGTCACAGGGAATTGATCATGAAGGCGTCTTGCTCAATTCCCCATAGAGCCACGCCTTGGCGAGTTGGAATTCGCGTTTGACTGTGGTGGCGGAGATGCCCAGTACCCGGGCGGTCTCTCCCGTATCCAGGCCGCCGAAGAACCGGAGCTCAACGATGCGGCTCTGCCGCTGGTCCCATTCAGCTAGTTTATTCAGCGCCTCATGAACGGCCAGGACCTCCCATGCTTGGTCATCTCTGTAAACGAGCGCATTTTCCAGAGATATTTTCTGGAGCGTGCCACTGCGTTTTTTGGAATTGCGGCTGCGGGCATGGTCCACCAGCACCCATCGCATCACGTGCGCGGCCGTCCCCAGGAAATGGCCCCGATTTTTCCAGCCGGCGGAAGATGCGCCCATGAGACGGACATAGGCTTCATTCACTAACGCGGTGGTTTGGAGAGTATGCCCGGGGCGCTCCCCGCGCATGTAACTGCGGGCCAGGCGGTGCAGTTCGCGATACACAATGGCATACAGGCGTTCTTCCGCCTCTTTGTTTCCTTGCGTTACCTTGGCCAGCAAAGAAGTGATTTCGGAAGAGGTGCCCCGGATAAGAGTGGCTTGCTCACTCATGGGAACCAACACTCTCAGGCAAATCGCACAAAAATGCAAGCTGAAGACAAGAGCGGGTCTTCCCGTTTTGGAACCATTAAAAACGGAGACTCGTAGACAAGGAGGAGAAAAGCGAAAAACCTTTGCGACACAGAAAAAAGGAGGAAACGGAGGCAGCGTTTAGCATGTAGCCTCAACTTGCGTGAGATTTTTCTACGCTCCCACTTTTCCTCCTGTTAACTACTTTGCTACTCCCCTGCGGGGCGAAGAAACGCTATGCTGCCATTCAGTGGCCATGCGCATGACAGTTCTGGCGAGCGGGAGCAGAGGAAACGCAACTGTGCTCTCCAGTTCCACGGCCAGCATTCTGGTGGACGCAGGGATCTCCTGCCGGGAGACGCTTAAGCGCATGAAGTCCGCGGGCGAAGATCCGCACAAGCTCAAAGCGATTGTGATTTCGCACGAACACCAGGACCACGTGGCCGGATTGCAGGTACTGGCGCGCAAGCTGAAAATCCCCGTTTACATCACTGAGGCCACATACCAGAGCTGGCGGCGGTCAACCAAAGACCCTGAAGGCAAGCCGGCAAAACTGGAGCGCCGCGAGCACTTTCTGGCCGGGCGCAGCTTCAACATCGCCGATATTACCGTCACTGCTTTTACCATCCCGCATGATGCGGTTGACCCATGCGGCTTTACCTTTAAGGCGGATGGAGTGAAAATCGGCGTGGTCACTGATCTGGGCTACCTGCCTTACAGCGTGAAAGACCATCTGCGGCGCTGCGATGGGCTGATGATTGAATCAAACCATGACCTGGAGATGCTGCGGAACGGTCCTTATCCATGGATGGTAAAACAGCGGGTCATGAGCCGTGTGGGGCACCTTTCCAATGCAGCCCTGGCCGAGTTTTTTGCGACAGATTATGACGGCCAGGCGGCGTTTTTGGTGCTGGCACACCTTTCTGAGCACAATAACCATCCTGAGGTGGCCCGGAAGACAGCCTACAAGGCCCTGGGCGGGAAGATGAACCTTTTTCAGTCATGCGCCCTGACCCTGGCGCAGCAGGACCACCCATTGCAGCCTCTCTGCCTGGGGTGAGAAGATAGCTGTACTAAACCGTGATCTGGGATGAGAATAGACTCATCCTATTCCAGCTATTGGGACAGGAAGCTTTTTGAGCAGCAGTCAGGCAAGCCGATGAGCAATATTTGCACCGATCGTGTCGCGGGCGACATTTTAGCCGGCTGGCGATATGACATTTCCGGGCTCGCCCCTGAGATGCGCGGTGACTATGAAGCGCATCTGGCTGAGTGCGCGCACTGCCGGTCACGCCAGGTCCTGCACCGCACCATCGACATCGGGCTGATGATTGTTGCCAGTGTCTCCGCCATCATGTTCCTGGTAGCGTTCGGCGCGGTCCGGCATTTTTCTCCCCGGCACGCTCTTGTGCTGGAACTGATTGCACTTGCCGGGTTCCTTTTCTTTAGTGTGGTATGGCTCATCGTCGCGGTAGCTACTCCCGCGCCGGTAGTGGTGGCTGACGTGGCCCGCATACAGGCCCGGCGCATCCATGACCGCCTGCCCAGCCAGATCCGTGAAAAGCTGCCTGAAGTCACCCAGGAATTTCTGCGCAAGGCGGAAAAAAGCAATTAGCGGAAAAAGAAAAGCCGCCGGTCACGGCGGCCTTTCAGCAAACTGCAAATCATCCGGTCTTCAATTTAACAATCTGGATCAATTTAACAATCTGGATCGAACGACTACTGCCACACAAAGCCAACCACACCCTCGTCTTTCAGTCCATGGCGTATGGCTTCCTGCCGCTCAGACTCAGAGACGGTGTAAAAGTGCTGGCCGGCTCCCGGGTTCACCAGCCGGTACAGCGGTATGGTTCCCGGCTGTTGTGACGTGGCAATGTATCCCACAATGCCCTGGTCTTGCAGGCCCTGGCCCATGGCCGCAGTGCGCTCGTTGGAATCCCGGGTCAGGAATGAATCGCCTGACGGAGAAGCCAGCCGGTACAGAGCCGTGGTCCCGCCCACCTGTGAGGCCATCAGGTTTCCCACCGTGCCTTCTGATTTGAAGCCGCCAGCGGTAACGTCGCCCGCGTTGGCGCTGTACAGATGCGCGCCCTGATTGTTCACTCCACGATAAAGCGTCACCTTCTGGCCATAGCCCCGGCCGCTTCCGCCGTAGCCCCTGTCTCTGTCTCTGTCTCGATCTCTATCGCCGCGCTGGTAACCCCTGTCACCTTCGCCCTGTGCGGGATTCGACCCTGCATAAACGTCTGGTGCATGGCCGCCGTGGCGTGCTGTCTGGAACTGTCCGGCGGTGCGCAGGTCGCCATCGCGGGTAAGGATCTGCCATTCGTAGGTCCGGTTAGGCTCCAGTCCCGTGAGCTGGATTGAATGATCGGTGCCGCCGCCCTGGTGATACGCATCCCGCCAGACGCTGTTGCTTCCCGCCACGCGATAGCGCACATGGTTCGCGCCGCTCGAGCTCGTGCTCCAGTTGATGGTGGCTGAATCGCCGTTGATGTTGGTGATGTTGGGGCCCTGGGTAATGCGGACGTTTCTTTCGTTGGCGTCATCCATCGGTCTTTGCGCAAATGCCACTGTCGCCATGAACATCAGCGACAGCCCTACAAGCGTGAGTGTGCGTTTCATACTCTTTGTCTCCTGTACCTAAGAAAAAGGACGGTAAGAATTGAATCAGCGCGCGATTTTGGACCAGCCGCTGCGCGACCCGCCGAAAAACGAGCATGCGCGCGATTTCAGGCTTATATAGTTCGAGTGTGGCTGAGAGGCGGAGGTTGTATGCTGCTGGAAGTGGTACTTGGCTTTTAGCTCTTAGCGTTTGGCCCTTGTCCGTGGCTCTGATAATTCTCCTGCCTGACCAGGTACAGCGTGCGACGGCGTTTTTTTTTTGCGCAGAATCGCGGTGACTATGAAGCGCATCTGGCTGACTGTGCGCACTCACCGGTCACGCCAGGTTTCTGCACCGCACCATCGACATCGGGCTGATGATTGTTGCCAGTGTTTCAGTCATCATGTTTCTGGCAGCATACTTGCCGGGCTCCTCTTCTTGAGTGTGGTATGGCTGGTTGTTGCGGAGAAAAGCAATTAGCGGAAAAGAAAAGCCGCCAGTCACGGCGGCTCTTCAACAAACTGCAAATCATTCAGGTCTTTAGGACGATCAGTGTTGAACGATCTTTATGTTGAACGATCTTTTGGATGAGAGATCTGTGGCCTGACCATTACTGCCACACAAAGCCGACCACACCCTCGTCTTTCAATCCACGGCGTATGGCTTCCTGCCGCTCAGACTCAGAGACGGTGTAAAAGTGCTGGCCAGCTCCCGGATTCACAAGCCGGTACAGCGGTATGGTTCCCGGCTGTTGTGATGTGGCAATGTAGCCCACAATGCCCTGGTCTTGCAGGCCCTGGCCAATGGCCGCAGTGCGCTCATTGGAATCCCGGGTCAGGAATGAATCGCCTGACGGAGAAGCCAGCCGGTACAGCGCCGTGGTCCCGCCCACCTGTGAGGCCATCAGGTTTCCCACCGTGCCTTCTGATTTGAAGCCGCCGGCGGTAACATCGCCCGCGTTGGCGCTGTACAGATGCGCGCCCTGATTGTTCACTCCACGATAGATCGCCACCTTCTGGCCGTAGCTCTGATCGCCGGCGCCCTGTGCGGGAGTTCCCACGGCAGGGTTCGATACATTCACGTCGGGCGCGGTACCGGTGGCCGTGGCGGCGGACTGGAACTGTCCGGCGGTGCGCACGTCGCCATCGCGCGTCAAAATCTGCCACTCATACGTCTTGCCCGGCTCCAGTCCCGTCAGTTGCAGAGAGTGGCTGGTGCCTCCGCCTGGATGGTAAGCGGACTTCCAGCCGCTGTTGCTTCCCGCCACGCGATAGCGCACATGGTTGGCGGCCGCGGAGTTGGTGGTCCAGTTGATGGTGGCCGTGGTGCCGGAAATATTGGTGATGGACGGCCCGGCGGTGATCTGGACCGCTTTCTCGCTGGCCTGATCCATGGGGTTTTGTGCGAACAATGGCGCTGCCAAGAGCATCAGCGACAAACCTAAGAGCGTGAGTGTGCGTTTCATACTTTTGTCTCCATAGCCAGAGGAAAATACCTTGTGAATTTTCGCGACGAAGCGGCTCTGCTCGTGAATACCGCACCAGCCAGAGGCATGAATGCGCACGATTTTTCAGACTTACCTAGTTCGAGGGGCGTAAACAAGCCGGGGGTTGCACCTTCAGAGCTGGATAAGCAGAGCTGCTGGAAATAGGCTCTGGAGAATTGGTTTTTGGCTCTTTAGCTTTTAGCTTCTGGCCTGTCATCAGCGTGTGAGCAGGCCGGAGGGACCTGGTGTTTACTTTTGAATTGTTAACACAAGGTTGGCTTGGGAGTACCGCTTCAGATATGGAATCCTACAAATACCTTTGATCGCTACAACAGCCGAGCGGCTGCTTCCACGGTCTCTATATACTTTGCCACGATCTCCTCAACTTGCTCAGGTGTGGCCGCTTTAGGGAGCTTCTCCTCACCCCAAAAAACTCCCAACCACCACGCCAGCGCAAGGAATTCAGCGGCCATCCCAACCTGGCCGGCAATGAGCGCAGCCTTTAGAGAGAACCGTGCCCGGATGAAAACAGAGATAACTGAAATGGTCAGATAAAAAATAAACCCTACGGCAATTCCTGCGGGCCGCGGGCGCCAGGTGAATCCCAGCGATCGCGAATAGATCAATAGAATGCAGAAGGTGGCCCACAGTGCCACGCTCATAACCTGCTCCATGGTCACCATCGTTCTGGTCCAGGAGCCACCGTTTCTCGCCGCCAATAGAAGCCCGAGCGTAATTGCCATGCCCAACGATACCGAAATCATGATCACCACGTGCCGCGGCCCCCACGCGGAAAGACCGATTCTCGGATCAAAAACGTTGTAATACAGCTCGACAGAAACCGCCAACGCGATGACGTCCGCGAGGATGGTGATCACATAGAAGACGACGAAGTAAGAAATAGGCGTTCCCAGGCAGGCAATGAGCAGAGCAGCCGATCCGCCGACGGCCTGCCATGTCACAAAGACACTCATGACCGGATAACGTTTCCAGGCATCCCAGCGAAGGAGCATGATGGCAAGGCAATACTCAAGGACCGTGATGGAGATCATCAGGACGAGTGAAAAGCGAGGAAGGATGTGTAACATAGGCTGGACCTCTTGCAACAAATTGGTGCAGGCCAGCCCCTATTGTACCTTGGCCGGTCGCTTTAAGCTCTAGTGTGTTGAACCTGGGCCAGGAGGGCAAATCGGTGGACAGGGCGGAGGGCAGCAATCGGCTGCCCTGATGATTGCCGGACTCACCGGCTTTTTGTCAACGTTGCCAACTGCTATCGCTGCGGTCAGCAGCACGAAGGAAATTAAGACGATGCGCGTGATTTTCATCTGGGGATCCCTATGGCGAATGGCCATGGCGTAAATCTAGCATGCGGGCGGCATTGTGTTCGCCTCTGGTTTGCGAAGTTATGTTTTTGGAAATCACGAGTTGTTCACTAACGGGCCTTCCCAATTTGAAGCTATCTTTCGCCAATTAAAGGTTGCCGGAAAGTCGGGGAACGTGCCAACGAAAACAATCTGGGATTTTCTCCGACATGATGAATGAAACTCCAAATTTCCAGCCGTCATTGCTGCCAACCGGAGATGAGCCAAATGTTCGAACGGCAAAGGCAATGGGCTAATTGTTCCTATGAATGGATCCCGTTATGGAACCAGCTTTTGCGGCGCGGCTCCGTCACAAATAGCAGGCAAGTATTTTGAAAAGATTCAAGCAACCTCAAAAGACAGGGAAGATTGTTCATCCTGCTATCGCTGCAAAACACGCGCAGATGCGCAATGTCTTGATTCTGCATGGTAGCGCACTGGAGAAAAGCGATCTGGCTGCGGCGCGCACGAACATGAACATTGCTATCGAATATGCAAGTCGAGTGATGAATGAGTTCGGGCGTTGAGGTTATTGTCCGATAGCAAGGATGACATTCAATCGTCGCGCCCTCAGCGCCTTTGACGATTTACCCAGGAGCCGATGCAAAAGATTTGTGCCACTTGTAGGTAACTCTGCGACACCGAAAGCCTCCCAGGGGCGGAGGTCCAAATCTCTCTCTTCTCTGACTTACATTGGCGGGAGCCCGCGCAGAGAGTAAATCAAAACCCAAAATACGGCCAACATGAGAGTTCTTCTTCTCATTTTGGGCGCTCATTTCGAAGATTAAAACTGTTAATCACGTTGACAGGTGATTTTTGTCACAGACGCTGATTCTCCGGGCTGATAACTTGGCTGACATTCTGCAAGTTCAGTGTAAGAACCTGCAAGAAACTTTCGGGAAAACCTAAAAACCTGTTAGCCCAATTCTGCGGCGCGATTTTCCTGAAAGAAGCGAACCCAGGGACAACTTAGCAAAGGCTACCCAAATCGGCAGCTAAAAAGACCGAATCGAGGTACAGGGAGAAGTGTGTTTGGGCCGTGCTTCGTCTAGAACGGCAACTTATTCGTGGCTACTCAGCACACCTTGCCCATTTGGATTTTCAATGACGGGAGCACTTCCATGACAAAGAATGTAAGACTGCAAAGCAAGCTGGCCCCACAGCTCACTGAAACATTTTCGCGCGGGGCTTCAACAAGAAACTTACTTATCCTGATCGCGGTGATTTTGCTTTCTACGTTTTCCGTAGCGCAGTTGCCGATTCCAGCCTCAAGTCAATTTGACATCATCGGTTTCATCCAGGCGGCAACGCTGGGCGGACCAGCTGCAGGCCCTGGAGTGGGCGCCCACCAGGGCGGCACCATCACGGTGAACGGCCATGTGATCATTGTGCCTTCAGAAACCATCGTGGTCCTGCCCGCCAGCAATTTCACATGGCAGGAACTTTTTGCCTTTGCTCCGGCGCCCTACACCGGTGTAGCTACGGGCATGGCCCTGTCCGACGTGCCGGCGCCTCTTACCACGTATGAAGCCCAGGTAGTGGGCAATCGGGTTCTGGGCGGACCCGCCGGCGCTGACTTGTACATCGCCGGACTGATTTACATTTCCCAGCATGCCTTGAACACGGGTTCGGGATTCATTAACTGCATCAACTACACGACTGGCGAAATGCTTGTGGGCGGCGTTCTTGGTAATTGCGCCACCGGCACGCGCGTGCAAATCAACGATCCGATCATTACCACGGTTGGAGATGTCGCTCTGGGCACGGGACGTTACAGCCGGGGACAAACGCCGGATGCGCGGTTCCAGGTAGACCAGGACAATCCCACGATCGCTTCCGCTACCGGCTTCCCCATGTGCATGCCGCGCGTGGTGGCCGATCCGAACATTGCCGGCAATCCCGACGATCCGATCTGCCCTCTGACGCAGAGGCCTTTGGTGGGAAACCCAGTAGTAGCGTGTGTAAACCCAGCTACGGTTGGCCTCCCATGCACCAACTTCACAACGCTACCTCCGGGAGGCGGCGCACCTGATCCCAGCATCCAGGCGCCTTTCGAAGTTGGCGACTGGATCACCTTCGCGGGAACGCTGGTGCAGGATTGCGCCATGACGGGCTGTCCCGGTGGCGGCCCAACAGCCGGGCCCTGGCCGGCGGCGGGAACGCCTGCGACTTACATCTCGGCTCACACCATCAGCAACAACACTGCTATCTATACTTTTCCCGGCACCAACCCGGCCTACGTTGCGACTGAGGTAACCATCATCGGCACCGGAGGATTGACGGTTCTCGGCGCCGGCGAAGCGGTGATTCGCACTCGTTTTGAGGGTATGACCAGCGACGTTGATCCGACTGGATTGGCCCAGAGGATGATCCACCTCTACGGGATTGATTTTGACCCGACCACCGGCGCGACCAGCGACCGTGATTTTGGCACCATCAGCGTCGATCCTGGTCCTCCTATTGGAGCGGTGAAAGGCCGTTGGCGCTTCCGCCCGCCCTGCTTGGTTTTTGGTTCAGTTCCAACCGTCAAGAACTGCGTGATGAACGCCTCGGGCACGTTCCTGCCGCCGCCGCGCGAGATGCGAGCAGTAGTCCAAGGCGCATTTACCGCGCCCATTACTGCTGCGTCTCCCAGGTCGGCCAACGGAATCGTCTATGGCCAGTATCATGCACCGATCCTGGAGTACATCTTCCCGGAGAACGTCCCCGGCGCCCCGATCCCGGAGAACAACTTCAACACCATCAATTTCCTGGCCCACGGCGGATACACCTCCGCTGCGGGAACACTGGTGGGGACACTCAATCCCTGGCCCAGCATCAACCCCGTGGTGATCTGCACCCCGGTCGTTGCCAGCGCCGGCGGTCCTTACACGGTTGCGTCCGGCGGAACGGTTACGCTGGCTGGCAGCGCTACTGGAACGGCGCCCATAACTTTCTCATGGGCTCCGCCGCCGGTGGGAACATTGTCGAATCCAAACATCGCGAACCCGGTTTACACGGCGCCGATCGTTGCCGCGGCTACGGTTGTGCCTTTGAGCCTCACCGCTACCAATTGCGGCGGTGCTTCGTCCTCGGTTTCGCCCGGCACTGTAACCATCAACGCACCAGGAGCTCCGACAGTCAACGCTGTGAACCCAATCACGGTGGTCTCAGGTACCGGCGCCAGCTTTGTAGCCAGTGGCTCTGATCCCAATGTGCCGGCACTGACGCCGCTCACTTTCAACGCGGTGCAAACCTCAGGACCGGCTTTGATTGGCATCACCGTAACCCAGCTGACTGCGACCTCAGCGACCGTGAGCTTTACTGCTCCAGTCGTGGCAGTCGTTTCACAGGCCACGCTGAGTCTTACCGCCACCAACACAGCTCTGTTGACTTCGGCCCCGGTGACCGTTGTCGTTACCATCAACCCACCTCCCGTCGGCGATACAGTTCTCATCACGGCGGCGGAGTACCGGATCGGCAAGCAACGGCTGATCATCACGGCAACTTCGAATGCCGTTGGCCCGGTAACGTTGAAACTGCAACCGTACCTGACCACCACGGGTTCGGTTTATAACCCTGCGCCTTCGGCAGGCGGACTCGGAGACACCTTCACTTTCGCGGCGGGCGTCTTCACCCTGGACATCACCGGAGCTCCAGCCCCGGCCTGCGGCAACCCGGCGGGATACCAGACTCCCTGCCCGACGAAGCCTCTGGATGTCCTGTCCAGTGGCGGCGGCGATAGCTTGCCGTTCGCATTAACTCGCATCAGGCAGTAAGGGCGTTAGGCGGTCGAAGAGCAGCCCCAGCTCTTTGACCGCCTGCACCATCGAGCATCACCCCAGGCTTAAGGAGCTTAGAAAAATGAAGACACTATGGAGATTCGCGATACTAACCACAATGCTAGCGGGGGCGATCTTGGCGATAGGTGTCCAGGCGCGCGCACAAGACTTATCGTCACTCACGCAAAACCTGCCGCCCGGCCAACCCATTCTTCTGGGGACGACCGGTGCGTGCTTCAATGCCTTTCCAGGCGGTCCATGCACTCAGCAGAGCACGCTGGTGCAGCTTGATCCGCAGACCGGCGCGCTCATCCGGGAGATCGGTCCGGTGGGCTATACGGTCAACGGGCTGGCCTGGGACTGCACGTTCGGGAATTGCAAGTCCGGGACGTTGTACGCGACAACGGCCATTGGAGATACACACTTCCATGGCTTGATCACGATCGATCCGCTGACGGGAGCGGGCACGCCAGTCGATGCAAGCGTCGTCAATTTCGGGCTGGCCCTCGATCCCGGATCTTCGGGTTCTCCCATCCACTCCGTCACGGTTAGTTCCTTCGGGCATCTGGTCGGCTGGTATGACGAATTCGGGGCGGGAGTGACCGATACTTTCGTGCGTATCGATAAAAACACCGGCATCGCAACTGAGTTCCCGAACACTGGGATCAACACGTCTCAGAACGGCCTTTCGTTCAGCGATTTGAATGCCCTATGGAATATTGACAGTCCCAAATTTGTGGGCAGTGGTTTGATTCAAACCGCTTACCTCCTCAATCCCTTGAATGGAACGGTGCTTTTTTCAAGACAGTTGTCTCCGCCAACAAACGCGGCCCTGGGCGATTTCAATCCAATCGACAACAAATACTACGGGCTTAACTTTGACACCTCCCTTCCCTCCAGCCCCACGTACATCGTGGTGATCAACCTGCGCAAAGGCACGGTGACCACGCTGGGGCAAACCATAGATAACCTGCACACGCTCGCATTCATGAAAGACCATCCATAAACGCGATGGAGAAAAACAGCAGGACGGCACTTTATGCAGCTTTACATCGTGAACCCGAGCAACATCAATAACTCCGTCTTTATCAGACGAAGTCGGGAAACGTGTTCAACAGGTAATAAAGGCCTACAAAAGCATCATCCCAGAAGCTTAAGGAGCGTAAAAAAAATGAAGACACTATCGAGACTAGCGATACTAACCCTAATACTAACCGCGGCGACCATGGCGGTAGCCCAGGTGTCCCTGCAAACTAGCCCTGGAACCAAGACGTTCCAAGTCATTCTCTATGGTACGACCGGGGCGTGCAATAACCTCACTCAAGGCGGTCCTTGTACTCAAACCAGCACACTGGTGCAGATCGATCCAACGACCGGCGCGCTCATCAAGACGATCGGCCCGGTGGGCTATACGATCAGTGGGTTGGCCTGGGACCGCTGGTCCGGGAAACTGTACGCTTCAACCGCTCTCGGAGATACGCGCTTCCATGGCTTGATCACGATCGACACCACCACGGGAGCGGGTACGCCCGTGAATGGAAGCGTCATCAATTACGGGTTGGCGATTGATCCCGGAACTCTGGGTTCTCCCGTCCACTCCATCACAATTGATTTCTTCGGGAACATGGTGGGCTGGTATGACGAGTTCGGTCCGGGTGTCACCGACACTTTCGTTCGGATCAATAAGGCCACCGGCGTTGCGACTGAGTTTCAGAACACCGGGATCAACACGAACCAGAATGGCGTCTCGTTCAGTGATTTCAATATCCTGTGGAACATTGACAGTCCCAAGACCGCGGTAGACGGTACCGTGACACAAACGGCTTACCTACTCAATCCCTTTAACGGACAGCCGTTTTTTTCCAGGCTCTTGACTCCGCCAATTCCGGCGGCCCTTGGAGATTTCAGTCCAACCAACAACCTCTACTATGGGCTTAATTTCACCTCCTTTGATCCCTCGGGCCGGACTTTCCTCGTGACGGTCAGCCTCCTCAAGGGCACAGTGACCACGGTGGGGCAAACGGCAGATTTCCTGCATACGCTCGCATTCTCGAAAGTCCACCCATAAAAGCGCGGTGGAGAAATAACGGAAGACGGCACGGCATGCAGCTTTATAGCAAGAACGCACTAATTACCCCAAGGGCTGCCGGGTTACTCGGCTCGGCAGTCCCTTCACTCCAGGCTTATGCACAACCACCGGTCAGGCGGCGAGCATTGAGTGTCGCCACTGGCAAGGTCCACAGTGAGAAAGCTGGTTTTGCCCGTCTGGCTGGCCCAACAATTGAGGCTCACGCCGCAACCGTGAGCTGGGTCACATACGGCTACTACTTCACATTGATAATGTGCCGCTACTCAGCAAGCTTGATGTCTGAACTTGCGGCAAGCTTTTCTTCCGGCGAGATTCGGCTTGATTGTGGCCGAGTCCCTGCGGCACTAACTTTCCAGGAAGAACCCCAAGATAAGGAGTTGCGTGGCTGCGCGAAATGGCAGCCGCAAACAGGGCCCCATCGCAGTCAAGGGAATAAGTACGTGCGGGCCGATTTGTGCAGCAGGCCTCTGGCTAAACGCAAATCCACCGGTCAGGCGGCGAGAGATCAAAGCCGGCCAAGACAAAAACAGTCGACATCGTAAAGGAGCGCACTTATATGAAACACAGAGATGATGGTTTTTTCCTTCCGGAGAATGCATCCAAGGCCCGCATTCGAGAGGCAGAGAACGCCCGCCAGAACCGTCTGGAGATCGTGAAAGCTCATTCTCAGGGACAGGTTACTCGGCGCGATCTGGTCAAAATGGGCCTGATCACGACTGGCGGCTTACTGCTGCCGATCCATGGTCTGAACCCGTTCGTGAAAAGCGCCTATGCCAGCATTCCCACGGGCGCAAACCCCAGTCCGCTGTTTGGAGCACAGCCGTTTACTCAACCCATGCCCCGCTTTGATGTGTTGCCACGGAGGCAGTTCGGGCGCCAGGGCGGGTTGAATCCCGTGCCGACGGCTCTGTCTAACCAGACGCAGCAACCCGTGCCCGCTATTTTGGGTGGCGGCACCGGTCCCATTGAAGGCCGTCCTCCGGGAGACACGTGGGCGCATCAGTTGTTCACCCAGTTTCCCCCCAAGTTCACCATGGAAGCCACGCAGAAGGGGAACACGGGACCCAACAACACGTACAATCCTGGTGTCCCTTCGAGCCTGAATTCCGGCATCAACCCGGCGACGCCTATTCCACTGAAGTTCCACCCGCTCATGCCCACGCAGGCCCTCAACTCAGTGTGGACGTTCAATGGAACCATTCCCCCCAAGCTGGCCATTGGCCGCTATAACGAACCGATCGTGTTCCGTCACCACAACGGCCTGCCCGCCGATGTTACGCAGAACAACGGTTTCGGACGCAACACCATCTCCACCCATGAACACAACGGCCACCATGGTGCGGAAAACGACGGCTTCACCGGCGCTTTCTTCTTCCCCGGACAGTTCTATGACTATCACTGGCCGATTCAGCTGGGTGGATTCACCACCATCAATACAGCCGCCACGGACCCCAAGGCAAGCACTCCCGACGGCAGTGGTGGTCTTACCAAGATTCCAGGCGATTGGCATGAGACCATGAGCACCCACTGGTTCCACGATCACATGTTCAGCTTCACCAGCCAGAACGTATACAAGGGCAACGCTGCCATGTTCAACATGTACAGCGGCCTGGACCGTGGTAACGAGACCATCAACGATGGCGTCAATTTGCGGCTGCCCAGCGGCAGGGCCTTTGACTCTGCCAACCTGGACTATGACGTGAACCTGCTGCTGTCAGACAAGGCGTTTGACTCCACCGGACAGTTGTACTTTGACATCTTCGACTTCGACGGGTTCCTGGGCGACGTGATGACCGTGAACCTGGCTTATCGGCCTTTCTTCGAAGTGGAGCGCCGCAAGTACCGCTTCCGCATCCTCAACGCGAGCGTCTCTCGCTTCTTCGCTTACGGCCTTTCCGACAACTCAGCGATGATCCAGATCGCGAACGACGGTAACCTGCTTCCGAACCCGGTTGTGCAAACCGTGTCCGACGAGCAGGGCATCGCCGAGCGCTATGACTGGGTGATTGACTTCTCGCGCTACCCGATTGGCGGCAGAGTGCAGCTGGTCAATGTGCTCGAACACCAGGACGGCAAGAAACCCAGCAATAAACTCACGGTTGCCGACGCGCTAGCCGGCAAGTCCAACGATCCCTGCGTGGGAGCGATGCTGGAGTTCCGCATCGTGCGCAACCCGGCCCAGCCGGACGTTAGCCAGGTGCCCGCGACGCTGATCCCCAACCCCGACCTGTCAAACATCCCCGTAGCCCGTACGCGGGTCTTTGAGTTCAACAGCGGAGCTAACCAGAACCTGTCGAACCCGGATACCTGCTACATCACCGGCGCCGGCGGCCAGTCCGGGCCGTGGGGCGTAAAGACAGACCAGACCGGGGACACGCTGGATGCGTGCTTCGGCCGCATCTCGGCGTTGCCGCAATATGGCACGCGCGAGATCTGGGAACTGCGCAACGGTGGCGGCGGCTGGGACCATCCCATCCACATCCACTTTGAAGAAGGCCAGATCCTGGCCCGCAACGGCAGCGCCAGCAACGTGCCGGCGTGGGAAAAGGGCCGCAAGGACGTGTATCGCTTGCGTCCAAGCGGCAGCGTGACCATCACCATGCAGTTCCGCGATTGGGGCGGCATGTACATGGAGCACTGCCATAACACGGTGCACGAGGACAACGCCATGCTGGTGCGCTGGGAGACCAAGGGCCTGGGAGCTCCGTTCCTGTCTCCGCTCCCGACTCCAGTCCCCACACCGCAGGGCGTGCACTTCATCCCGCCGGATGAAATTCTTCCGACGGCCTGAGCCGCTAGCGGCGTTATAAGAAGGTCGGCTGGCCACCCGCGTCCTGCCCATTCACGCTCAGAGCGAGAGTATGAATGGGCGGCGCGGGGGTCTCGCCGAACTTGTTTCCGAATCCGAATGAACCTTGAAAGGAGCAGTACCATGCGACCGAAGAGTTGGGCAAGCCTTGCCGGCGTGGCCGCCGTGATCCTTGCGGCTACGTTTTTTATGTATGTTGGCTCCGCCCCGGCGGCTGCTTATGAATCCCGCTGGGGAGCCAATTATTTTCCCAACGTTGAGCTGACCGACCAGCACGGCAACAAACTTCATTTTTATGACGATCTGCTCAAGGGCAAGATCGTGGTCGTTGAACAATTCTATACACACTGCATCGATATCTGTCCGCTGGAAACCGCGCGCCTGGCCCAGGTGCAGAAGATGCTCGGCGACCGCGTGGGCAAAGACATCTTTTTTTATTCCATCAGCATTGATCCCAAGCGAGACACTCCACAAGCAATGAAAGAATATGCGGAGACGTATCACGCCGGCCCGGGCTGGCTTTTTCTCACCGGCAAGAAGGAAGACATTGACGCAATCAACAAAAAGCTTGGCTTTCAAGACCCGCGGCCGGGTGACCGCGATGGCCATTCGGCTCATCTGCTGCTCGGCAATGAGGCCACCGGGCAGTGGCTGCGCAACAACGCCCTGGACAACCCGCGCTTCCTGGCCATCATGATCGGCGACTGGATGACCAGCTGGACCAGTGCCAAGCCCATGACCTCCAACCAGAGCTATGCCGACGCGCCCGCGATCAAATACGACGACCATGGCAAGTATATTTTCTTTACCCAATGCGCTGCCTGCCACACCATCGGCGGGGGCGAATCCATCGGACCGGATTTGCGCGGCCTGACCAAGATCCGCGATCCCCAGTGGCTCAGGAAAATCGTCCAGGTGCCGGAGGAGTTGCTGGACCAAGGCGATCCGTTGGCCAACGCTCTGCTCAAGAAGTATAAGAACGTGCGCATGCCCAATCTGCATTTCGATGCTGCGACCACCGATCTGTTGATCGGGTATATGGAGAGGCAGTCCGCTGCCGTCGCCGCGAAGGATGCAGGATCAACCAGAGAGGAGCAACTGAGATGACTTGTGACCGCTCTGCCAGGGAGAGTGCGGAGCCGTCAGGATCAGGCGGATAGTCCATGGCCTTTGTCCGTGCTGTGAACCTGTTTCCGTGCATTGAGTCGCGATCACGGAGAGATATCGTGGTGCTGTGTTTCAGAAAGCAGCAACGAGTTTGGAAGCCCCCGCTCCCCTTGGCAAAACGCGTCTGTAAGCATTCTTATTTCACGAACCAGTATTCCGATTGAGCGCTGGGTTTGCTATCCAGGGATTGATGTTTGATGAATACATGCAGTTCAGAGCGCCCAGCGCGCTCTTCTACATGCACCCACATTTGGTCTTGATAGCCGCCAGTTGGAACGTTGCCCTGTAACCATTTTTGTCCCTTCCATGGACGATATACCGCATTCACGGCCGGTCGTCCGTAAAACTTCCCAGTCGACTGTCTGACCCAGACCCGCATGGTGTAGTGAATGCTTGTGCCTGTTTGCTCGCCGTTGAGCACCTGGTCTCCGCAACCACCAAGCATCTTGACGTCAATGTAAGAGGGCTCGCCATTGTTGTTGAGATTGTGCCAGCGGCCTTCTTCCCTGATTCCCGCGCACTGAGTCAATGCGATTCGCGGGAAAATGAGGAGGGTCGCTACGGCTACGATTTGAACAATACGGCGGAATAGGGCGGGAACTGCGGTCATGATTGCCTCCTGGGTATGGGGATTGCGGCCACGAGAGCCGGTCTGGATGACACCTGTTTTTCATAGTGCGGCGCCAGCAGCAATCGTTTCAATGTTTCAGTGGCACGTCAGGATTCCATGTCACTATTTGTTGCTTAGTGGCAAAAACAGGCTCCTTTGGACTCCCGTCACTCAAAAAACTCCAAACGTATTTGAAACGCTTGAGCTTTTGGTTTCGTCGCGTTTGTCTCAGACATTTTGCGAAAGATGCCGTGGAAGGCACTGAACTCCGCCTTGCTTTTGTCAGCAGTTTTTATTCTTAATTACAAACTCAATGCATATGTAGGTTAGCCGATATAACAAATGCGGCTCCTCCCCGGGTCTCAGCTAACAAGGCAACGAGAGAGCAATGAATTATGGAACAACCCGCAGAGCTAGAATGGGAAACCAAAAAAAATAAAACGGGATGAACAGAACTAAAATGGGAATAAATAACTAAAACGGGAATCTTGAAAGAACTAAAATGGGAATAATAGTCAAATAGATATATTAAGATCACGACATAAGCAGAACGAAGTCTGGCCTGGGGAAAATTATGGCTATATAGAATACTCTTTGATGCTGAAAGTTGTGACTATGGTCTTGACACCATTGCATGGAACAATATTAAATGATCGCCCACGCCACCTAGGCTTGTGTTTAAGACCGAGCTAATTTTTTACCAAGATGGAACTATGGTGCTCCAACTTTTAGGCGGGTTTCAGGAACATAGTCGCGAAATCGATAATCTTCTGGTCAGCGGAGACTACGATGCAGCGCTGAACGAACTAGAAGCCCTTACGGATGTTCCCGATGATGACATCGCGCCTGAAGTGTACGGAGACTTCTGGCTAAGACGGGCTCTCTGTCTACTGCTGTTTAGGCCGCGCGCTGAGTGTGCCAGGCTGATCGCCCGTGATCGAGCCCAGTTAGATGTGAAGTCAAAAAAACATTTCATGCTTGCGTGTGCGGCCATGGATGCTCTTGGCCGGGGCGACCCGATCCTCTTGCGAGCCGCGACCGAGCGGTTTAGCCAGGGACTTGACCATTATCCTCAAAGTGCTTTACCCCGCCTTCTTGCCCGCCTTGAGGAGCAGATTCCAGCGGGCATGGTTGATCTCCAACTCCCATTGGACCATCACGACTACGGAGTTACATCCTACAGTCTATGGCGAATCGGCCTGACTGCAATGGTCAAGGGCTCGCACCAGGAGGCCCTCCAGTGCTTTCGAGAGTCAATGAAGCGGTACGAACTTGGTCAAATGGATGCTGATGTCTTGTGGAGTTGGTTCGATGCAATTCTGGCCCTTCTAATGCTGGACCAACTTGCCGGCGCGGAGCAGCTGTATGAGGAGTATTCGGACCGGGCTACTACTTCCCAGCCTCACTTTGAAACCGCGTCGAAAGAGATCATCAAGGCATATCGCCAGAGGGATGCTTCCTCCGTTCTTCGTGCCCAGGAGCTCATGGCCCACAAATGGAAGGAGTTCAAAGTTTCAGAATATCCGGCCATCTTCCGCGCATTTGAGTCGAAGATAACCGAGCTTGCGGAGCCGAAGTCCTCGATTGCCATTAGCTCAGGAGCAAAGCCTCAGCGCCGTCATGGACTATTAGTCTGCCGTCCCGCGGTGGAAGGAGATTTGGACCGGTTGATTGAGATAGCGCAGGAAGTCAACCTTGGCAGTACACGTCCCGATAAAAAGAGCATATTGGAGCAGATTGCAATATGTAAGAACACACTTACAGGTAGTATTTCGTGGGAGCAGGGCATCCTTTATCTTGTAACAGAGATTGTTTCGGACAATGGCTCCCGCGAGGTGGTGGGAAGTTGCAAACTTCAGAAAATGGCGGAGGGATGCTGGGCTAGGGTCACTCATCAGAGAGTGGCAAAGATGGTATCTGAAGGCCGCCGGCGCCGCGCGGAATATGATCAACTTGCCTATGACTCATCCAAGATCAATGCCTTGGAGTTCAGCGGGAATGCAGTTCTTCAGGCATATCGCAACCAGGGCATTGGAACGTTTCACACGCAGGCCCGGCTTTTATTTTTACTGGCGCACACCGTCCCCGGCATCAAATATCTCTATGCGGACCTCCTGACTGATTCCATCGATAATGCCTTTCCGTTCTATGAAACCGTTGTGCGTCCTTTAATAGGCCGCGATATTGGCTACGATGCAGCAGACGATCTGAGGTACTTCGATACCCAGTTCTTTGAGTCGCTCCTCGGAAAAGTGGGTGACAGTGATCCGCCTGTTCAGATTCCAATTCACACCTTGCCGCCTGACATCCGGCGGAACCTTGGCAAAGTCCGGGACCAGACGATCCCGGCAAAAAAAGTCTTGGAAAAGTATAAGTTCAGAGAAACCAGAAAGTTCGACCTGTTGGACGGCGGCCAGTACATGGAAATTCACCTCGACGAGTTGAAGAGATCCAATTTTGACCAGCGGCTGACCGCCAAAAGGTCAACTCATGCCGTTGCCCCGAACGAACAGAGTGTGGCGTTTTCTCCGGCCGACCGCTCACCCAGCGAGTTCTTCGCGGTACGCACACAGGCGAAGATACGTGACCGCGATTTTCTGATACCAACCCAGCTCTACAGAGAACTTGAGATACAACACGACGAGATAGTCCGGGTCATTTCATGAGCATGTATTTGCTCCATGTGTTTGCGCCAAAGCGGCGGAGGGTAGGATTTTGAGGGTCATTTTTATGGGTTTCCGGGGGTGGGGACTGCCGGCTCTTGAGGCGGCATGTGATCACCACGAAGTGGGCGCTATAGTTACGCATCCG
This sequence comes from Terriglobia bacterium, assembly GCA_020072585.1. GTDB lineage: Bacteria > Acidobacteriota > Terriglobia > Terriglobales > Acidobacteriaceae > Angelobacter. The sequence continues at coordinate 67,445 of JAIQGL010000029.1, forward strand.
GAAGATATCGAACCATACAATGTAGCCTTTTCAGAATCCGTTCAAGAGTTCGGCGCGAGCCGGGGTATCCGCACATTTGTGAGCAGAAACGCCCTTGAGGATCAGATACGGGCCACCGTAAAGGCCTGTAAGCCCGACATCATCCTGTCCTCCAATTGGCGCCGTCGCATTGATCCGGACTTCCTGCGATTGGCCCGTTTCGGGGGGCTCAACGTACATCGATCTTTGTTGCCGAAATATGCCGGCTTCGCGCCCGTTAATTGGGCGGTTGACCGGGGCGAAAGCGTTACTGGCGTGACCTTGCACTCCATGGCTGATGGAATTGACGCTGGAGACATTGTTGGCCAGGAAAGTCTTGAGATAACTGGTGACGATACGGCCACAACGGTGTTTCATAAAATGACCCCCATTGTCCGTCGCCTTGTCAAACTTGCGTTAGATGAAATTGAATCAGGTACTACGACTCGCATTGCACAGGACCCTAATCGCATAGAGTACTTCCCGAAACGGACCGAACGCGATCTGCGGATTAATTGGGAGCATAGTCGTGTGCGAGTGTTGAATTTGATACGCGCGCAATCTGACCCCTTTCCGCCTGCCATTACTTCATGGAATGGTAAAAAGATCTACATCAAGCGGGCCGTCCTGGCTGATCGCTGTTTTCGTGGAACGCCAGGCCGCATCGTTGAGATCAGTCCATCCGGGATTATTGTGCTTTGTGGAGAGAGTGATGGAACTGGCGGTCAGGGGCTGCTGGTAACGTCTGTGAGTAGCGATAATTTTGCCCCGGTAAATCCGAACCAGATAATAAGATCCACAACCGAGTACTTTGGGTAGATTAAAAATGAAACAACTATGGAAAAGCAGGTTTGTAGACGCTGTTGCGGATGAGACACTCCACTACACTGAAACCACTGAAATCGATAATCGCTTCACCCAGCACGACCTGTGGGGCAGTATTGTCCACGTGCTCATGCTCATCAAATGCCGGATCCTGGCAGAGGCCGATGGGCAGGCCATTCTCACGGTCCTCCTTGAGCTATTGGACGAGGAGCGCAAGAGCGGTATCCCCCTGGAAATAGAGCATGAAGATGTTCACCTCAATATTGAGGCCCGGGTGATCGCCAAACTAGGGTTGGAAATTGGCGGCCGGATGCATACGGCGCGATCAAGGAATGATCAGGTTGTTACAGATCTCAGACTGTATCTCCGTGAGCAACTGCTTGAAGCGTATGCCGGCACGGTAGATCTCATCCGTGAGATTCTGCAACGCGCAACCAAGGACAGCGAGGTTGTGATGGTGGGTTACACTCATTCCCAGGCAGCCCAGCCAATTACATTCGGCTTCTGGTTGTCTGCGTATGCCAGCATTCTGCTGCGTGATTGCACCCGCTTGCAATCGGCTTTCCGGGCAACAAATCGCTCTACTCTTGGGGCCTGCGCACTCGCTGGAACATCATTCAACATCGACCGGCAATTCACCAGCGAGCTCCTCTCTTTCGACGGGTTGGTTGAACATGCCTTGGACGCTACCAGCAGCCGCGACTTCGCTATTGAGACAGCCTCAGCGCTTGCGTTTGTGATGGCAACGATATCACGGCTGGCTGAAGAGCTCGTCTGGTGGAGCTCCCTCGAATACAGTCTCCTTGATGTTGGTGATGCTTTCTCCACGGGCAGCTCCATCATGCCGCAAAAAAGAAATCCGGTTGTGGCGGAGCTCGCCAGAGGCCGGGCCACTGTCGTGTTCGGCGCCCTGACTGAAATGCTGGCGCTGGTGAAGGCCCTGCCGCTCGGTTATAGCTGCGATCTCCAGCAGGACAAGCCGCCTCTTTGGAGAATATTTGACGTCACTTTGCCCACGCTTTCGATTATGCGGTCCCAGGTGAAAGCATTGAAGATCAACCGCGAGCGCACCACCAATGCTCTCTGGATGGGATTCACGACTGCAACAGAGCTAGCCAACGAAATTGTCAAGAGATATAACCTTGCATTCCGTGACGCGTATGCCGTGACCGGTGGTCTGGTCAAGGAGTTAGGTACACAGGGCCGGGATTTTCGCGACATTCCGGCCATGGAGCAATATTTACGGCAAGCCGGTTTTCACATCGCGGCGAAGGACATTGAGGAGATTGTCAGTCCGGAGAATGCGGTAAGACGGCAGGTCAGCATCGGCAGCACAAATCCTGACTCGGTGCAAAAGATGATCGCGACGTTCGAACAAGAGCTTAGTGAACATTCCGCATTTGTCAGCGACCAGCGTGAACGAATACAAAACGCCATGGACAAATCTCTTCGTCTGGCACGGGAACATGCGCACGGGGAGCCGGTAAGCGAAGGAGCTCAATTATGAAGATAGTGCTTGCATACTCGGGTGGGCTGGATACTTCAGTGGCCCTCAGATGGCTTGCTGACACGTATAAGGCGCAAGTCATTGCCTTCTGTGCCGATATTGGGCAGAAAGAAGACCTAAAGGCGGTTGCGGAAAAGGCCCGTCGCACCGGGGCTTCACAAGTTTTTGTGGAAGATCTCCGCGAGTATTTTCTAACGGAATATGCCTTTAGATCTCTCGCTGCCGGCACCAGATATGAAGGCGATTACCTGCTTGCCGCTCCGCTTAGCCGGCCGTTGATTGCAGAAAGAGCGATCAAGATTGCTCTTGCCGAAGGCGCTGATGCGGTGGCCCACGGTGCAACAGGAAAAGGAAATGATCAGGTCCGTTTCTACTCGTCTTTTGTAGCGCTGGCGCCGGAATTGAAGGTCCTGGCCCCAGTGATTGATTGGGAGATGAAGTCGCGCGATGACGAGATCCAGTACGCCATCAAACACAACATTCCCATCTCCCAGAAGGAAGGACCTGACTATAGTATCGATACAAATATCTGGGGCAGCAGCATTGAATGTGGGCCGCTCGATGATCTGGCTCAAGCGCCACCGGAGGAGGTATATCAATTGACTCAGCCTCCGAACAAAACAGGTTTGCCTCCTGAAGAAGTCTCCATTGGTTTTAAGGCTGGGCGTCCAGTGTCACTCAATGGCCAGGAATTGCCTGCGGTGGCATTAGTGACGCGTTTGAATGAACTGGCCAGCCGCCACGGTGTAGGACGAATCGACATTATTGAGAACCGGGTTGTTGGCATCAAGACGCGCGGTATTTATGAATGTCCGGCCGGTACAGTGCTGCATCTTGCCCATCGCGAACTGGAAAAGGTTGTTTTAGATCGAGACACATTCCATTTGAAAACCACGCTTGGCGATCGCTATGCCACGTTGATTTATGATGGGCTCTGGTTCTCTCCCTTGCGGTTTGCGCTAGATCAGTTTGTTGATTACACCCAACGGAGGATCACCGGAACAATAACAGTACAGCTAGCCAATGGGCAGGTAATTGTCCGGACGCGCCGGTCGCCATTTGCGCTATATTCAAACAGCCTGAGCACCTATGGGGCCGGAGACACGTTCAATCACGCAGCGGGCCGTGGTTTTGCCTATGTCAAAGGGCTTCCACTCCGTTTGTGGTTCCAGCAGCAGGAGTCAGAAAAAAATGTAGTAGAGCAAGGTGAATGGAAAAAAGCTATATAGTGCAACCAGAGTTCCGGGCCCTCGGCTTTTCTTCAGGCATTGTCTGCGAGATCCATGGGATTGAAATCCCGGAAAAATCAGAGCCGCTTGAGGAATTGAAGAACAGTACTCTCACGATGGTTCTGGATCTTGAAGATGCTGCTCTGCGAACAGACCCCGTCCTGGAAGGCTATCGATCCCAGGTGGCCAGCATTGAGAGGAGTGCCAAGAAATTTCCGCCGGCAGCGGAAAGTTTGATCCAACTTATTCGCCGGACCCGCCGATTTCCCACCATCAACGTGGCCGTTGATGCATACAACATTACCGTTTGCCACGCACATCTCGCGCTTGGTGTGCACGACCTTGACCAGCTCAGCGGGGCTATCACTTTTAGGCTATCTCCCGGAGGAGAGTCGTTTCGGGCCGTTGGCAGTGACACGGTCAAGCAAACAGCGCCAGGGGATTATCTTTACGCTGATGAGGCGAGAGTGCTCGCATGGCTTGATGCCAAAGATTCTGACGAGGTCAAGCTCAGTCGCATGACCAAAAACGTCCTTATAGTCATTCAGGGCACAAGCAGAACTTCGCGCATTGATACGCGAGCTGCGATTGAAGATGCGGCCAAGAGGATCGTGACATTCTGCGGCGGAGCGTTTGAGATCCAGGAAGTTATCTAGGCCCAAATCGTTATCATCAGTACCGAACAGATATGGCTACTACGGAGATTTCGTTTGAGGGGATACCGGGGCCGAGTCATTCGTTCGGAGGCCTGGCCTATGGTGACTTCGCGGCAATGGCTTCCGCGGGCAAAAAGTCAAATCCCAGAATGGCGGCAAAACAATGTATTCAAAAGATGCGACTTCTTGTCGAGCGAGGAGTTCCTGTAGTCATTCTGCCGCCACATGAACGCCCAGCGCTGTGGTTTCTTCGAAGCATCGGCTATTGCGGTGCGGACTCGCAAATACTGCAAACGATCGCGAAGTCCGCGACGTGGCTCCTGCCGGTAATATATTCTTCGTCTGGTATGTGGTGCGCTAACGCGGCTACCGTGGTTCCGTCAGTAGACGCATCGGACGGGCTCTGCCATGTTGTGGTCGCGAATTTAGCGGCGAATTTGCACAGAAGCCTTGAACCGCAGTTTGTCCTTAAGGCGCTCCAGCAGATTTTGCCTGAAAGCGCCGGATTTGATGTTCAGCCAGGCATTCCTGGTAATGTGAATCTATGGGATGAAGGCGCCGCGAATCACCTGAGGATATCGCAAGATGGAGCTGGGCTGCATGTCTTTATGTATGGGCGCAAAGCTGGCAAAAGTTTTGCCAGATTGTTGCAGCACCGGCATCATATATTAGGCCGCCAAACAGACGAGGCTTCCTTGGCTGTAGCGCGTCTCGGCCATCTTCCTTCCGATCGAATCTTGCTGGCGCAACAGAACCAGGGTGTGATCGATCAAGGCGTCTTCCACAATGACGTTATTTGTATGAGTGCCGGAATGACGCTGATCGTGCATGAACAGGCGGTCCGTGGCTGGCCCCAATTTCGCCGGGAGCTGCAACGTCGTACCGCCGTCTTAAATCTGGGTGGCCTTAACGTTATTGAACTTCTGGACAAAGAGATATCTGTTAAGGAATGCGTTCGGACATATTTCTTTAACAGCCAGCTTGTTCAACTTCCGAACCATAAGCTGCTAATGATCTGTCCAGCTGGATGCCAGCGATCAAAACAAGCAGTAGTTGCAATGAGAAAAGTGCAATCGACTCTGGGCTCGGCGCTCAACACGGAATTTATTGATCTAAGTGAGAGCCTGGCGAACGGAGGCGGCCCCGCGTGCCTGCGCCTGAGAATGAGGGTGACAGATAAGCAACTTCAGGCGGTCTCTGAACGGGCTTTCATCGCCAGTATCGAATTATTAGATCGCCTGGAAGCGACAGTTGATCGCCGTTATAGAGAAGCTCTAACGCTTGCGGAGTTTAGAGATCCGGTCTTTGCTCAAGAATGTCTGCGCACGCTCGATGAAGTGGCTGGTCTTCTCGGGTACGGTTCAATTTATGCGTTTCAATCCTGACATATCCCAGCGAAAACGCGCATTTCATGTATCGTTTACTTCTATGAATGCTGTGCGAAAAATCATACTAGGTGCTGCTACCGAGCACTTTATTAAATTTCTGTTTCAAAATGGTTCATGTGACGCCTTATGGGAATGAGTAGTGTGGAAATACGCACGCTATATATAGCAAGAAAATGTTCACGATATCGCGCATTAGAGCTTTCAAAGAAATAAAAACCTAAACAACTTCATTGTACCTACAGAGCTTCACTCGCTACTCCCGGGCTTAACCCATCCCCATTTGGAATTCGCCAACTAAAAATAATTGCCTATTAACTTGAAATAGAGTCACTCGGGTATAACATTGCGCTGCTCTGGATTGACGAATTGAAATCCGCATGACACCAGATTTAGAGCTGTCAGCCGTGGAGCTTTCGCAGATCTCATTCGCGCAATATAAACGGGCATTTTACTCTATGGAGAAAAACATGGATACAGTCACCGCTAAGAACGTTCGAAAGGCGCTGCTGTGCCTTTTTGTGTTGGTCGTGTTCACAATAGCTTTGCCGAAGCAGTCCGCAGCTCAAGATCCTTCACCAACTCCTTCACCAACTCCAGATGTGGGTGTACCAGAAACCACTGTTACTGATGGAACTACCATGATAGCTACTGATATTGATGGTATAGAAACCATATCCTCAGATACCACTACACTGGCGATTGGTAGCCCAACGGTTGCTACTACTTCTCTATCCACGGACACGGCAACTGCTACCCCTACAAGTGCTTCCAAGACCTCACCCTCGTCTTTCGCCAGCACAATAACTACCACCCCTACCACGTCGTTGTCTTGCTCGCTGAGAGGAGCGAAGGACCCCGGACCTAGGCCAGCAGGGAACGGGGGATTTACTGTCAGGGGATCCACCACTTCCGCAGGCAGGCTTCTACTGAATGTGGGAGTTCATGACGTGGCGCAGCCGCCCGATGCGGTGGGAAATGAGGGGGCTGGCCAGGTGCTGGGTAACGCAGGTGCTTCAACAGGATTCTGGTTTGACGCTCTAGCAGTATTCTCGCAACTCTCCAGCGTAAATGGCGCCAATGATCCAGCGAGTACCAATGCTACGATTAAAGGGTTGGGTCCGGCATTCAATGCGAACAGCTGCTTTACCTGTCACTCGCAGCCCACGATCGGCGGCACCAGCCCCGCCAAGAACCCTCAACTTGCACTGGCGCATGCCTTTGGGGCCACAAATGCTGAGAATCTGGGAAGGTTCCTTAAGCCCAATGGTCCAGTGCGGGAAGTCCGTTTTATTTTTGATACCAGCGATCCCACCAACAATACGCTGGATGGGGGAGTGCATGAAATCTTTTCAATCCAGGGCCGCAGTGATGCGCAGCCTAATTGCCAACTGCTGCAACCCGCCTTCAACACACAGATCAATAACCACAATGCGATTTTTCGCATTCCAATTCCCACGTTTGGCGAGGGATTGATTGAAGGCGTTACCGATAGCGATTTGCTCAACAATCTAGGCAACTTTGCGGGCGACAAAAACGCTTTTCACGTTGCTGGGCGCTTCAATCGTAACGGCAACGATGGCACGATCACCCGTTTTGGCTGGAAAGCACAAAACAAATCCATGTTCCTGTTCTCCGGGGAAGCCTCCAATGTCGAAATGGGCGTGACCAATGAGGTTTTCCAGAATGAAAAAGTGCCGGGACTTGGATGCGCGACCAATGGGCTTTCAGAAGACAATACGCACGTGCTGACAGCTAATCCCGGGGCCGATCCCTCCAGCACCACCAGCCTGGTGTCTTCCGCAGTTGAGAACTTCGCTCTCTTTATGCGGCTCAACGGCACACCGGGACAGTGTGCTTTCAACAGCGGTGTCGATCCTATAACAGGAGCTGCGCGTTGCGTTGCTCTGAACGACAACAGTAGTCCTGCCCAGACAGCTATTTCGCAGCAGATAGCGCGAGGCAAGCAACTTTTCGGAGCGCCCTCCAATGGTGGAGTAGGCTGCGTTCTGTGCCACTCGCAGACGCTTACCTCGGGGACTTCCGATATCGTCGGCCTGAACAACAGGTCCTTCACGCCTTTCTCTGACTTTGCTCTGCACCACATGGGGGCCACGCTGGCGGATGGCGTTAATCAAGGGGTGGCAGGAGCGGACGAGTTCCGCACAGCACCACTCTGGGGAATTGGTCAACGGTTGTTCTTCCTGCACGATGGCCGGGCCACCGACCTGCTTCAGGCTATTCAGGCGCATTTCAGCGATCCGAACGTTTGCTTCCAGGTGTCGTCTTCGGAAGCACTCACGGTTAACGGCCATAGGTTTACACCATCGGCATCCGGACAAAGCTGCGGCTCAGAGGCCAACCAGGTGGTGGCTTCATTTAACGCCCTCTGCGCCCAGGATAAGACGGACATATTGGAGTTCCTGCGTTCGCTCTAACTCATTACACCTAATTCAACAGGGGGAATGGTTTATCCGTTCTCCCTTTTTCACGATACTTACGTAAGTTATGACTAATACTTTTCAGGAAAGGGGTTTCCCTCAAAATGATTCATATGCTCTTGAGTTTCATCCTGGCAGTGGGAGTGGTGACGGAACAGCCACAAAAATCAAATTCAAGACCTGACAGTGATCCATCTCATGCTGATGTTGACATTAAGGCGCCGCAATCTGTTAAGCCAAATGACCCGGTCATTACGGTTTCCGGGGTTTGCAGAGATAATTCCGCAAAAGCCGGGAGTTCCGCGGATTGCAAAACAATAGTGACCAGGGAGCAGTTTGAGAGGTTGATTGCAGCGGTTGCCACTGCTGGACAGCCAGTGCCTGAGAACGGACGCCAGCAGCTTGCGCAAACCTACGTGGACCTTTTGGCGTATGCGGATGCAGCGCGGCCTTCTGGAATGGAAAGCAGCCGTGAATTCCAGGACCTGATGGAGTTGGTCCGCCTGCGCACCTTAGCTGAAATTCATCGCCGTAATTTGCAGGCGAAATATCGCGAGCCTTCATCGCAGGACATCGACGACTATTATCATCAAAACCCTTCGAACTTTACTGATATAAAACTGCACCGCATCCTGATTCCCAGAAAGAACCCCATGGCGGAGAACCAGGAAGAATATGAAAAGCACGCATTTCAGGTTGTGAACGGCCTAAGAGAACGGGCCGCCAGCGGCGAAGACTTCGACCAGCTTCAGCGTGAGGGTTATACAGCTTTGGGGCTGACCTCGCCGCCGGCCACGGACATGGGGAATCGTAGAAAGGCAAATCTGCTGGCTGAAACTCGTGACGAGATTCTGTCTCTGAGTGTGGGTGGAACCAGCAAAGTGGAAAAGGAGCCGTACAGTTTTGTGATCTACAAAGTAGACAGAAAAAATCTTCTGCCGGAGGAAGCAGTTAAAGACGAAATTGCCCGGGAGATATTTAGACAACGGCTGGAAAATGCACTCAAGGAGATAACCTCAGGCGTGCATCCGGAATTCAACCGGCAGTATTTCGCCGTAGATCCACCGCTTCCGGCGAACTCGGCTGCTTCTTCCTCGGCTGGGGTGCAGCAACCTTCTAACCGAACGCCTCAGTAAATGAATGCGATTTTTTCAGACTGAACCAATCTTTCAGGGTTCGTGGTGCGGATTTTCTTCCAGGACTTCCCAGCTTTGCGAAAACAGCTGCTGGCCAGCGATTGTGGAAGCAAGTCTCGTCTGCAGCTAGGGCCCCTGAAAAACCCAAAACCGGCCTTATATATAAGGACGCCGAATTGTCCGCAAACTTGTGGCTGCAAGTTTGTCTTAGAGGAGTCGAAATAACCAAGTAACATGCTTAATATTCAACAAGTTAGATCAATACTGACGCTGGTGTTTGTTTGAAAACCCTGGCGCTGTACGGCACAGCGTCAGGAATTCAAGATCAGAATTGGAAACGTACACCAAGCTGGGCGTGCAGAGCGTCCCCTGCGGTGTTGCTTTGCAGATATTGGCCCTGGCTGTTCCTGAGTTGAGCAAATGTTGAAGCAGGTGCTTGCGTCACCACCACCCCATTGCGCACCAGGGTTCCCGGCCCATAGACCATATTGCTCGATCCAATCTGCACGTTGGCAAAGTTCAATGCGTTGAAGATTTCAGCGGACAATGAAAGTCTGCCTTTCTCATTCGGAAGCCGGAAGTTGCGTTGCAGGCGGAAGCTCACGTCTTTGAATCCCAGATTACGAAAAGCATTTCTCTCAAGCACCTGCCCGTTGATCACAGGGCGGTCGGTATTCTGCTGGTCTTTGTTCAGGTCTGATCCTGCCAGCGCGGTAAATGGCCGTCCGGAGGTCAGCCGGGAGGTGGCACCGATCTCAAATCCGAACGGCATTTGAAAAATGCTATCGGCAACGAACTGATGGCGCTCGTCAATATTCGAATAGTTATATTCATTCTGCAGATTGAGAACATTGTCATACCGGATCGCACTGATCCCACGCTCAGAATCGTCACTCGAATAATTCCACGCCAGCGTGTAGTGTGCGTCCAGGGTGTAGCGCCTCCGCCGTACTATGAGTGAAGTTGTGAACCCGCGATAGAGAGAGCGCGCGGATGCCTCAGTGATCTGCATTACACCAAACTGTGAGGCTGGTCTCGGATTGGAGAAGATCCCACGTCCCGTTGCGTCTATTACGGGAGTGCTCAGATTTGTATCACGCTGGCGGGCAATATGCACTGTGTTGATATAGGTGAAGCCCTCGGAAATCGAAATTCCGCGTGCGAGCTCCCGTTCCATTCCCACCTGCGCCTGACTGGCTCGCGGATTTTTAAAATTCTGGTCCATAAAAAATACGTTGCTGCTGCTGGCCGGCAACGCCTGAGCTGCTTGTGCCGAAGTGAAAACCGGCAGGTTATTCAACGGAGCATGCGCGAGATCGATTCCAACTGCCTGGAATGCACTGGAGAGCAGAGCGGGATTCGTCAGGTTCACGGTGAAAGCAGTTTCCGGATTGCCGCCATTGAACAGAATGGATTGCGCAAACAGGCTCAGAAATGAGGGCACATAGAAAAGTCCCGCGCCTGCCCGGATGACTGTTTTGCCGCTCTTGCCCACGCCCCATGCCACCCCGACTCTCGGTGCGATCATCTTTGTGTCATTTGGAATAGAAGTCGCCGCCAGCGCCCTCTTTTGAGACACAGTCGCAGGCAGGTAATTCGGGTTCAGCTCAACTTCATAGCGCAGCCCGGCGCTGATGGTCAGGCCGGTCCTGGGTCTCCACTCATCTTCGATGAAGAATGACGGTTCATGCATTACCAGATCAAGTGAGCCGCTGCCCGTGAACTGCTGATATTGCGAAGGCTGCCGGGCCAGATATGCGGTCAGGCTGGGGAAGAGATAAAGCCCGTTGCTGCCTCCGTTGAACAGCAGGTGCCCTGCGATCCGCGAATAATCAAATCCCATTTTGGTGGTGTGTGCACCCGTGACGATTGAAAAGTTGTCGGCAAGCTGATAACGATTGTCTGTGGAAGCGTAGGTAAGGCCTCCGAAGCTTGAAAGGGCTGCGGGAGGACCGTATTGTGCGATCGTTGAGCCTGCGCTCTGCACTGTTACTTGTGGGCCGGTCCCCTGGGTAAAAAAGGGCCGCAACTCGCGTGAGAACTGAAACCGCAGCTCGTTGATATGAGCACTTGAAAGGGCCGAGGTCAGCTGCGTCATCGCCGTATAGTTTGTATCAGGAAGCCTGAGCTGGGAAGTCAAGGCAACATTCGTAATTGATCCGGCTTGCGGTGCAACGCCGATTCCAGTGGAAAGGGCTGTGGCCCCCGGGCCATTGATCTGCAGCGCACGTGTGAAGTCAAAGCGCGCAAAAAGGCTGTTCCTGTCGGCGACCCCATAGTCAATGCGGCTGATGACTGATTGCGAATTGCTGATAGCGGCAAGTGTAGTTTCGGGCGCCACCTGGAGAAGTGCCAGAGCGCCAGGCGTGTTGCGCAAATTCTGACTGTCAAGCACCGAATACACAACGTTCACCGGCTTGCTCCCATACTGAAATTCGGGCGAGACAAAGAAGAACGTTCTGTCCTTCGAGATTGGTCCTCCAATCGAGCCGCCGAATTGGTGTATGCGTGAGACGTCAGAGCGCCCGAAGGCATCGTCCATGGCGAGACTTGCGTCGCGCACCAGGTAGAAGCCGGAGCCGTGAAACCGGTTCGTTCCTGATTTGGTGGACATGTTGATCTCGCCGCCGGTTGAACGGCCGAATTCCGCGGAGAATGTGTTGCGCACTACCTGCAATTCAGATAGGGCTTCCAAACTGAAATTGGGGGCTGATTCTGACCGTCCACGTATGCCGCATCCCCAGGTACTGTTGTAATCGCCACCATCAATGCTTACGTTGGCGTAGATGCCCTTTTGTCCGGAAATGGAAAAGCCGCGGCATTCCGGTTCAATCAACGCCGTGGGGGTTTCTGTTACGTTGTTTTGCACCCGGCGGCCGTTGGAAGGTAAATTGCGCAGTTGTTGTTCTGTGAGAATGGCTTTGGGCGATGTCCGTGCCTGTTCAATGCCAGGGGCCACGCCATTGACTGCTACCGATTCGCTTCTCGCCGCCACCGTGAGCCGAAATGGTACCGAGATTGAGCTTCCGAGTGTAACCACAACCTGCTGCTGTATCTTCGCGAAGCCAGCCGCCTCGGCCTCCACTTCATAAGACCCCAGGGGCACATCGGCGATCGCATAGCGCCCGGCTCCGTCAGTGGTGGTCCTGCGGGTAAAGTTCGTGCCTTGGTTGCGCACGGTAACGCGAGCTCCGTGCACCGCCGCGGAGGATTCACTGCGGTCCTCCGCTGGAATTTTTTGTGGCTCGCCCAAGTTTGTGGCTGGTACTGGCACACATGGCCCACAACAGGCTGGCGCTGAGAGTAAGTTCCTTACGGAAGACAAGCAATAATGAGAAGCCACTATGATCTGTGAATTTGATAAAGGGGCTGCTGGGAACAGTTGGCAGCTGACCTTGGCTGGGCGTCGTTGAGAGTTGGGCCAGTCGATCGAAGACCTTTTTTAAAAGGTGTCCTGCATTTGGGATTTTACAACTTGTTATCTAGGATGAGGTCCTTAGCTCGCGCCCTCTCTTTAGCAGAGCTATCAATATCAGAATATGGGACACAGCCAGCAGTGGCACGTAAAACACTGAAACATACCAGTGCGCATGCAAATTGTCGACAAGAGTGGCTCCCAGCGTGAGTGCCATGTATGCAGAAATAAAATTGTAGGCGAAGCCGGTGACAGTAAATATCCAGAGAAGGAAGACAGAGTACGGCGAAGCCTTGCGGAGCGCTCCCATGCATAGGATCAGGAGAAAAAGCATGGTTGGTTCACCGATTGCAATGACTAAGGCAAAGTTATGTGGAAAGCCAGCGCCAACAACTCCCGGAACCAGCACGGCAAGTCCTACGTGGTGAGCAATGTGGGGAGACAATAGAACAAGCATGGCTTTACGAATAGGTTGCGCTTTCAGATATGGGCCAATAAACCAGCGGGTGAGTAAAAACAACATCAGGAAGGAAAGGCCAGCCTGAATCACATAAACTGTCACGCTGCTCATAAGCGCAAGATTATACAGCCCATCGGGTTAACCGTTACAAGGTTCCTGCGTTTCCGTCAGCTGGAATTCGTTGACAAGCTGCCACTTTTTATATATAAGTCTGCTGGTAATAATTTTTTAGAGCCCTGATTTTCGTTCCGATACTAAAGAGTCGGCCCGACTGAAATTTGGCTCAGAGACCGCTGGTTTCTGAGCCATTTGCTATTTAGGGCCTCGGGCGACTGCGTAACTGCAACTATGCGAACGTTTGTCGTCAACAATCCAAGGAAAGTTCGCCTGCTGGTCGTGAAAGTGGGGGTACTTGCACTGACTGCGGGTTTCCATAGTAGTGCTTAGTTAGACCGGCAATCTTGCTGGCTCAAAATTCTTAAGGCAGACGGGCCCTGATTTCTGTCCCCCGGATCTCCGGAACAGGCAGGGAATTTGGCCCAGAGAGCATGTCTCTCTGGGCCTTTGTCTTTTTGGCGGCAAATTAAGTTGCCTTGCACCATGAAAGGCGCTTGCCGCCGTTTTGTCTGAAACCGCGGAGTTTCATTGAAGGGGACATTGTCAAAGTGAAACTGGGTGTTCGTACTTGTGCAGGAAAGACGCACCGCCTTGCCCAAATTGTGCTGCTCCTGATGGTTGCTGGCGCCGTTCAGTTCGCATGGGCTGATGACGACGATTCAAACGCCGGCGGAGCCAAGTTTTCGCCCGAAGCGGCAGCCACTTTTAATAAACGATGCACCGCATGCCACACCTATGGAAAAGGAATCAAGGTTGGCCCGGACCTGAAGGGCGTAAACGACCGGCGCAAGCGCGACTGGCTGGTGAAGTTTATCCATGGGTCTTCTCTCGTAATCAAGTCAGGCGATCCCACGGCTGTGGCCCTGTTTGCTCAATTCAAGCAACAACGGATGCCCGACTGGACTGATCTTTCAGAAAAGCAGATCAATGACATCCTGGATTTTGTGGCCATCGGCGGACCTGACATCAAACCCGCGGACGAGCGCAACGCCGAACTGGCATTGCCGGCCGAGATCGAGCTGGGGCGCCAGTTGTTTGTCGGTGAGCGACGTTTGAAATACGGCTCTCAATCCTGCCGGTCATGCCATGGAGTCCGTGGAGCAGGTTGGGGAGGAAGCCTGGGACCTGACCTGACACAAACGTATTTCAAATTTCAGGACCGCGCGCTGACTGAATTTTTGCGGCATCCCTGTTTTCAGTGGGACACTGCTGGTGCCGGTGGTCGCTATCTCACGGCCAAAGAGTCCTTTGCGATAAAGTCGTTTTTGCGCCAGGCTGCCTTACATCAATCCGCTCACGTGGACGCTGCCGTGCCGCCCTCCCGCCCCGCAAGCGCAGAAAAGGCATCGTTAACTGCCGCTCCAGTGGCGGCCGCGCAGCAACGCAGTGACCGGAAAGGAAACGCGCCATGAAACCCAATTTCTTCTTTGCTGCGTGGCCCTATATCGCTCTCTTGTTGCTTCTGGTGGGCATAGGAGTGCGCTACTTTCTTGATCGCCGCCAGATGGACGCAGTAGGAAAAGAGATGTCAGAAGCCTGGGCAGTGTTTGCCGGAGGCAAGATCTGGCGTACGAGTTTAGTGCTCTTGTTCGTGGTGCATTTAACAGGATTGCTGTTTCCTCACGCAATCCTGTGGTGGAACGGCAGCACAGGCAGGCTTTACCTTTTGGAAGGAATTGGTTTCATTTTGGGAATTGCGGCGCTGGTTTGCTGGTGCTCTTTGACTTGGCGACATCTGGGGCACTCGAACCGTTCGGCGATTACCGAATTATCCGATACTGTGTTTCTCGCTCTGCTGCTGGTCGGCATCCTCTCCGGAGTGCTGACCGCCGCGCTCTACCGCTGGGGTTCAACCTGGGGCGCGCTTACTCTCTCTCCATATCTGATGTCACTCGTTCGCGCAAAGCCGACAGTCGGGCTTGCGAGCCAGATGCCTTTCATGGTCCGGTTGCATGTCTTTTCGTCATTCGCCGCTCTTGCCGTCTTTCCGTTGACTCGTCTTGCGGCATTGCCGGTTTTTGCCATTGGCTGGGCATTTGGACTTGCTGGCCGTTCCCTCGCATCAGGGGCGCGTGCCCTGGAAGCATGGATGCGCAAGCACAGCCCGGCCGGGTGGCTCTGGCCGGAGGAGGACTAGAGCTCCATGCGACTTCAATTGGTGTTGATGGGCGTTGTGGGCGCCGTTCTTGCAGTCGGGGCGGGCGCATATCAGCTTTCTCGTATTGGCATTCATCAAGGCTATTCGCCTGCGCAGCCGATCGCGTTCCCTCACAAGATACATGCGGGAGACAACAAAATTCCGTGCCTCTATTGCCATTACGCGGCGCGTACCAGCCGCCACGCAGGTATTCCTCCGGCAAGCGTCTGCATGAACTGCCACACGATCCTGGAGAAACAAACGGTCGAGATCGAAAAGCTGAAAGAGGCGGTACAGCAGCAGCGGCCTGTCCGCTGGGTCAAGGTGCATAACCTGCCTGACTTTGTGTACTTCAATCACAGCCAGCATGTGGTCTCCGGTGTTGCCTGCCAGCGCTGCCACGGGCCGGTGGAGACCATGGAGCGAGTGACCCAATTTGCGCCGCTGACCATGGGCTGGTGCCTGCAATGCCATCGTGAGCAAGCAAAACTGCCGGTGGGAGAGTTTGAGCGGGCCACTCTGAGCCTGAAGCAGAGACAAAAGCCGGCGGCAGGTTTGGATTGCGCAAGCTGTCACTACTGATTGGCGCAAAATCGCCACAGCGGCGGCCGGGATCGATTGAGATTACAACGCACGAGATTGAACGAAGACAAGAGAGCGGACGGATGAGCGGCATCTTCCCCAGTTCGGAGAATTCGATGGATCATTCAGGCAGCAACGGAGCCAAAGGCCACTGCAAGAGCCCGAAGGAACAACTCGTCCAGATCGGCGGGCTGGCGGTCCCTGAATATTGGAAAAGTGTCGAGGAGCTGCAGAATGGCCCACGGTATAAGGGAGAATTTCCCGGTGGCCTTCCCGCTTCTGATGCGCGCACGGAAACTACCCGCCGTGACTTTCTTGCTGCCATGGGATTTACGCTTGCAGCCGCGGGGCTTGCCGGGTGCCGCGCACCGGTACAAAACGCGATTCCCCTTCTGGTGGGATCGGATGACATTATTCCCGGTGTTGCCAACTGGTACGCCACAACATGCCGTGGTTGCGCATCTTCCTGTAGCTTGCTGGTGAAACAGCGCGATGGCCGCCCAATAAAGATTGAAGGAAACGCAGAGTCAACTATTTTTGGCGGAGGCACATGCGCTACCGGCCAGGCGACTGTGCTCTCTCTTTATGACGATGAGCGCTTGCGCGGTCCGTTATGGCACGGCCAGCCTGTCACTTGGCAAGAGATCGACCAGCATATAACGGATACCTTGCGGGCATCCGAGGGCAGCAAGCGGGAGATTGTGCTGCTTTCAGGGACCATCACCAGCCCTTCCACGCGGCGCATCGTCGCGGAATGGCAGAAGCGCTATCCGAATTTCAGGCACGTTGAATACGATGCTGTCTCGCTGAGCGCGTTGCGTGCAGCCACTGGACAATCTTTCGGACGCGCCGTGGTCCCGCACTACGCCTTTGATAAAGCCCGCGTCATTGTCGGCCTGGAAGCAGACTTCCTGGGAACGTGGCTCTCGCCGGTGGAATTCGCTCGCCAATACGCCGCAAACCGCAAGCCGGAAGGTGTCCCGGCGCTTCATGTTCAATTTGAATCTGGAATGTCCGTTACGGGCAGTAACGCGGATGTTCGCGTGGCTGTAGCTCCCTCTCAATTAGGACTGATCGCAGTGGCGTTGCTGCGCCGCATCGCCCACAAAGCTGGCACACCACCGGTGGCCGGAACGCAGGACCCCATTGAGGCCAAAAAGCTGGATGCCGTGGCCGACGAGCTCTGGAAACATCGCGGTGAGTCGCTGGTGGTAAGCGGGTCGAACGACATATCAGTCCAGATGGTGGTGAACGCACTGAATGCTGCATTGGGGAATATCGGGAAGACTATAGATATTCTGCAGCCATCTCTGCAGCGGAGCGGTGACGATGCTGCCATGGCCGAGCTGGTAGGAAAGTTGCAGCGTGGTGAGGTTCATACGCTGATGATGCACGGAGTGAATCCTGCGTATGACTATCCGGAGTCTGAGCAATTTCTTG
Source organism: Terriglobia bacterium (assembly GCA_020072585.1). Taxonomy (GTDB): domain Bacteria; phylum Acidobacteriota; class Terriglobia; order Terriglobales; family Acidobacteriaceae; genus Angelobacter. The sequence goes on from JAIQGL010000029.1 coordinate 84,793, forward strand.
CCGGGCTGGAAAAGGTGGCGCTCTCGGTTTCGTTCTCTGACCGCCGTGATGAGACCAGCTCTCATGCCCACGCCGTGTGCCCGGATCACCATTTTCTAGAAGCCTGGGGCGATGCCGAGCCTGTAGAGTCGCATTTCAGTCTTGCCCAGCCTCTGATTGCGCCATTGTTTGAAACACGCGCGGCGCAGGAATCCCTGCTCAAGTGGGTGGGCCATGATGAGACGGATTACTACAACTATCTGCGCGAATTCTGGCGCACTGACATTTTTCCGCGCCAGAAAGAGCTGCCTAACTTCGATGCATTCTGGGAGCGTTCGCTCCAGGACGGGGTTGTTGCTGTGTCTCCCAAGTCCACCGGGGCCATACCGAAGCCCGTCAATCTGAAGCCCCAGGGTGATTGGAAAGCCGCGGTGGACAAAATTTTCAGCGAGGCGGCAGAAACCCACAGCGGCACGGCAGAAAATCATTTTGAAGTCCACTGCTATGAGACCGTAGCTTTGCGGGATGGCCGCCACGCCAACAATCCCTGGCTTCAGGAACTCCCGGACCCGATCACCAAGGTTACCTGGGGAAACTATGCGGCGATTGCTCCCAGCACCGCGAAAAAACTCGACTTGAATGATGGCGATGTAATCAGACTCACAGCGGGCAAACGGCAACTGGAACTGCCTGCATTCATCCAGCCCGGACAAGACACCCGCACGATCGCGGTTGCTCTTGGTTACGGACGGAGCCAGGTAGGTCGCGCCGGAAAGAACGTGGGCGTGAACGCATTTCCTTTTACCTCCATCGAGCGCGGGCAGCGCCGTTATTTTGCCGGCAACGCAACCTTTGAAAAAACCGGACGCACGGAGAAACTCGGCAGCACGCAGACGCATTTTTCCATGGAAGGCCGGCCGATTGTGCTGGAAACATCACTGGAAGAGCTGCACAAAGGCGCTGAGACTGAAGAAGAAACATCACCTACGCTCTGGGCGGAAAGGCTCCATGGAGAGCACGCCTGGGGTATGGCCATTGACATGAATTCGTGCACCGGTTGCTCGGCATGCGTGGTGGCGTGCCAGGCGGAAAACAATGTTCCGGTGGTGGGCAAAGACCAGATCGAGCGCATCCGCATCATGCACTGGATACGGATTGATCGTTACTACAGCGGGCCGGAAGAAGAGCCCGTCAGCGTGCATCAGCCCATGATGTGCCAGCACTGCCAGAACGCGCCGTGCGAAACCGTTTGCCCCGTGCTTGCAACCACAACCAGTTCTGAAGGGCTCAACCAGCAGGTCTACAACCGTTGTATTGGCACACGCTACTGCGCTAACAACTGCCCATATAAAGTGCGGCGGTTCAACTGGTACAACTACACGGAAAACCCGCAATTCGATTTCAACATGGAGAGCCCAATCGGGCGGCTGGTGTTGAATCCTGACGTTGCGGTACGCTCCCGCGGCGTGATGGAAAAATGCAGCCTCTGCGTGCAAAGAATTCAGCTGGCCAAGAACACCGCGTTGCAGGGGCGGCGTGATCTGGCTGATGGTGAAATCCAAACCGCGTGCCAGCAGTCGTGTCCCACGCAGGCCATTGTTTTTGGCGACCTCAAAGATCCGAACAGCCGCGTTTCACAAATGCAGCGCAATCAGCGCCGTTACAAGGTGCTGGATGATCTGGGAACGCGCCCGAACGTCAGCTATCTCAAGAAAGTCCGTAATCCCCTGGAGACCGCGTAAGGAGTTTCAATGAGCACGACGACTTCGATCAGTGTGAACGGAAAGCCGCCAGCCGAGGCAGCCCGCATCCAGACACCGGTGCTTGCACCGCCGGTGTGGGTGGATGAAAACCCTTCACTGCGCGATATTACTGACGACATCGCGCGGCCGCTGGAGGCGCGTCCAGGCAAGGGCTGGTGGATTTGTTTCGGGATCGCATTTGCCGCGCTGCTCAATCTGGTGGGAATGGTTTCCTGGCTCTTCGCAAAGGGGATTGGCATCTGGGGCCTGAACAACAGTGTTGGCTGGGCCTTTGATATCACCAACTTCGTATTCTGGGTCGGTATTGGACACGCGGGAACACTGATTTCGGCCATCCTGCTTCTGTTTCGCCAGCAATGGCGCACCTCCATCAACCGCTCGGCTGAGGCGATGACGATATTCGCCGTCATGTGCGCCGGCTTGTTTCCAGCAATCCACATGGGCCGGCCATGGGACGCGTTTTTCATCTTCCCGTATTTTCCCAATCAGCGCGGCCCACTGTGGGTGAATTTTCGTTCGCCGCTGGTATGGGACGTTTTTGCCATCAGTACATACCTGACCATCTCGCTCGTCTTCTGGTACCTGGGAATGATTCCAGATCTGGCAACTCTGCGCGACCGCGCTGTGGGTGGAATCAAGAAATTTGTTTTTGGCCTGCTGAGTCTGGGATGGAACGGATCACACCGTACCTGGGCGCGCTATGAGATTGTCAGCCTGGTATTGGCCGGATTGGCGACCCCACTGGTCCTCTCCGTGCACTCCATTGTGAGCATGGATTTTGCCACGTCATTGCTTCCCGGCTGGCATACGACCATCTTCCCGCCTTACTTTGTTGCCGGCGCTATCTATTCCGGATTCGGCATGGTCTTGACGCTGCTGATCATTACGCGCTCCACCATGAATTTGCAGCGGTATATCACTCTTCGCCACCTCGACAAAATGGCCAAGGTGACAATGCTGACCGGGATGATCGTGAGCTATGCGTACCTTACGGAGTTTTTTGCGGCCTGGTACGGCGGCAACCTGTATGAGAAATATCACTTCATCAATCGCGCTACCGGTCCCTACGCCTGGTGCTTTTATCTGATGGTCCTCTGCAACGTTATTACTCCGCAGATGCTCTGGGTAAAAAAAGCCCGGACGAGCGTGGCCTTCTTATTCATTGTCTCCATCATGGTGAACATTGGCATGTGGTTTGAAAGGTTCGTGATTATCGTGGTTTCACTGCATCGCGCCTTTCTTCCTTCCGGATGGGGAATGTTTTATCCCACCATCTTCGATATTGGGATACTGGTGGGGAGCTTCGGGCTTTTCTTCACGTGTTTCCTGTTGTTTATTCGCGTGCTGCCAATGATCGCCATGTGGGAGATCAAGGGCGTGGTCGGACATGGCGCCCACAAGATGGCCCTGAGCAGTGATGAAGAGGAGGTCACAGTCAATGTCTAAATCTTTTCTGGTGGCGACATTTTCTGACGCTGACACGCTGCTTCATGCCGTCAGGGCTGTAGTGCGCGAGGATTTCAAAGTTTATGACGTATATGCGCCCTATCCGATCCACGGGCTGGATGCAGCCATGGGAATCCGCCGGTCGCGTCTGCCATGGGTAACGTTTATCGTGGGCTGCTGTGCTTTGACATTTGCCCTGTGCTTCCAGCTCTACACCTCAGTGCTTGACTGGCCGCTGAACGTAGGTGGCAAGCCGGACAATTCGACTCTCGCCTTTGTGCCAATTTGTTTCGAACTTACCGTGCTCCTTTCCGGCCTGGCAACGGTTGCCGCTCTCTTTCTGCGTGCCCGGTTGTATCCGGGGAAGAAGGAGCTGCTATTTGCCGAGGGCGTTACGGACGACACATTTGCGCTTGTTTTGCGCCGGCGGGAATCGCCGTTTGACAGTAACCGCGCCTGGAAAGTGTTGCAGGAAAATGGCGCCGATCGAATCAGGGAAAGGGAGACGGAGTCATGATCCGGTTTATCCATGCGCTTTTCGCGTTGGCATTCATAGCCCTGCTCTCAGGCTGCGGCGCAACCTCTGAGAAGCGGGCCTATGAATACATGCCGGACATGTCACGTAGTCCGGCCTACAAGGCCTATGCTCCGAACTCTGTAACGAGGGATGGGCTCACGCTCCAGCGACCGGTCTCTGGAACCATTCCGCGAGGTTTCCATACATTTCACTATGGTCCCGGGGAAGACGAAGCTGCCCGTGCCGGACGCGAGCTGGAGAATCCTTATCGTGCTTCTCCGCGGACATTGGAAGAGGGAAAAGGGCTCTTTCAGACCTACTGCCTGGTCTGTCATGGAGAACAGGGAAAAGGCGATGGTCCAATCTCGGCAAAAATTCCTACGCCTCCCTCCTATGTCTCTGAGCGGTTAATGCAGTTTCCTCCAGGCCGCGTTTTTCATGTGATCACATTGGGGACAGGAAAGATGCCATCGTATGCTGCGCAACTGAGCGCTGATGAGAGATGGAAAATCGTTACCTATGTGCATGCCGTGCTGCAAGGGCTGGGCGATCGCGGCCAGGTGGCACAGAACGGAGGCAGCCAATGACAACACCTCCATCATTCCAAATCTCCGCCCGTGCCCGCGGCGGTGCATTTCTTCTTCTGGCTGTGGGGCTCACTGCCGCGATTTATGGCGTGATCACAAATCCTGAGCGGACCTGGCCCAACCTTTTGATCGATGGGTTTTACGTAACGTCACTTGGGGTCTCGGCGATATTTTTTCTTGCCGCACAACGTGCGACGGGAGCGCGCTGGTCGGCAAGCCTGCGCAGAATCCCGGAAGCCTTCATGCCGGTCTTGCCCGTGGCATTTTTCCTGATCATGGTGCTTTTCTTCGGCCGCCATTTTCTCTACGTCTGGAGCCGGCCGGGAGCGATGGCGGGTGGACCGGTGTTTGCCGGTCGAGCACAATATCTACAGCCCGCCTGGGTGTACGCGCGCATGATCATCGCCTTTGCTGCGTGGTTCCTGTTCGCATGGCTGTTCCGTAAGACTTCATTGCAGCAGGACCGTGAACCCGGCCAGAGTTTGGTGCTTCACCAGAAGCTGACACGGTATGCCGTGATGTTCGTCCCGGTCTTTGCTTTTACGATTACCGTGGGCGCGTTTGACTGGCTGATCTCAGCCGACCCGCGCTGGTTCAGCACCATGTATGCCGTCTATGTGTTTGCCGGGACCTTTGTGCAGGGCATCGCGGCCGTGACACTAGCCGTGGTGCTTTTGCGAGAACGCGGCCCTATGCGTGACTCAGTCAGTGATCACCAGCTCCATGATCTGGGCAAACTGCTCTTCGCCTTTAGTACATTCTGGGCCTACATCTGGACCTGCCAATACCTTTTGATCTGGTATGGGAACATTCCGGAAGAAGTTACGCACTACGTTTCCCGCACGAATGGGCCGTGGCTGTACCTCTTCGCGCTCAACCTGATCTCTAACTGGGTCGTGCCCTTTGTTGTGCTTCTCTCGGTCCGCGCCAAATGCACAACCAAGGTCCTCAAGTTCATTACCGTGCTTATGCTGTGCGGCCGCTGGCTTGATCTGTATCTACTGGTGACGCCCTCTGTATGGACGGCCCCAAAGTTTGGACTTCTCGAAATCGCCATCGCCGCAGGATATCTCTCCATTTTGTTTCTTGTTTTCGTGCGCAGCGCTAGCAGCGCACCGCTGGTGCCGGCAAATGATCCAATCATGGCTTATGAACGGTCCCATCCGCCCCTGCATCACCATGCAATAGACCCCAAGCTTCGTGGAGTAGCGCAATGATCAATGGGAACGGCAGATCTCTTAAACTCGCGGCGCTGTTGACCACCACCCTGGCAACATGCGCACTGGTCTACTACCAGCCGGACCAGAGCAAGCTGAACGATATTCCCAACCGTCTTCCCGAAGCGGCGCCTTACGTTGTGGCAGAGGCCCAGGCATTTCCGCCTCCCTACCATGACCACTGGGAACAGGAGGACAGCCCGGGGCAATGTCAGACTTGCCATCAGAAGATTTTTGATGAATGGAACGGTTCCATGATGTCGAATTCCTGGCGTGATCCCGCCTGGCGCGCGGCCTTTCTGGCGCTGGCGCGCGCGACCTCAGCCAATGGAGAATGTGACACGCCTGAACCGCCTGACGGCACCGCAAAAGCGGCGCACAATCCCTTTGCCAACAAAGGTGAATGTTCTTCAACCTTTGATATCGGCACCGATAAATACACAGTTTCCCGGCCGGGATCTCTGTTGGATTTCTTCTGCTCGCGCTGCCACATGCCCACAGATTACGTGGACAACATTCCACTCAGGAATGTGAAGCTCGACCCGAATACCAATCTTGAGAGCGCACCGGGCGATCCGAACTTCAATCCAACATCGGATAATGGAACCGGCATCGCTTTTGCCGCGGCGCTGGCACAATATCGCAACACGGATTCAGGAAAGAGCGGGATCATCTGCGCGGTGTGCCACACCAACGCGGAGACACGCGATACTCCATTCCATAATTATTCCCATAGCGCCAGCGCTTACGTGCCTGCGCAGGGAACCAAGCCTCGCAATGAATTGCTGGCTGCGGCGCAGCAGGATATCTTCAACGTGCCTGATTCCAGCAAACAGAACCTGGGGTATAGCATCGGCGCCGGCTCCTACCGGTTGTCACCGCATGCCATTGGATCCCCGGAAAGGTTTGGTCCATTGGCCGCGAACCCGACGGGTACAGATACTTACACCAGCCAGATCTTTGGGCAGGAAATCCCTTATCAGAAGATTGATCCGGCAAAGCACAAGGGATATCACCAGGCAATGTTCCTGCGGGCGGAGATGTGCGCAGCGTGCCATGACGTAACCAATGCGTTGCCCATCAAGAACCCGATTGGCAAATGGGTGGGTGGCTTCCCCATTGAACGCACCTACACGGAGTGGGCCAACAGCGTGTACGCAGATCGCCCGGGCAATAAGAATTTTGATTCGCATTTCAAGCGCGACTGCCAGAGCTGCCATATGCAGCAGGATTACGGCCAGCCCGGCACGGCGCAGACTCTATATAAAGACGGGAAACCATTGCCGCCTCAGGTGGACCGCGTCGCCAACGAGGGGGGATCGCCTCATCCATTCTTTACCCATCATTTTGTTGGTGGCAATGCTTACGTCACAGGCTTGATTGGCAAGGATGTTGACCAGAGCGGAAATGTCGCACCATATCCAGAGCTCTCTGCGTTCAGCTTTTCTTCTGCTGATGAAAAGAGTCCCTATTCACGCGGTTTCTGGACACACACAGAGCGCAAGGGCGCCTATTCGCAGCAAGCGCGGCTTGCCTGGGACCGTTTGCGCCACGTGCTCAGCATGGATGTGCACGGCCCGGCTACGGCCCCTGCCAATACTTCAGTTCCTCTTTCCATCACCATTGCCAACACAGGCAGCGGTCACGATTTCCCTACGGGTTTCCCTGAAGGCCGCACGGCATGGCTGTCACTGCATGCCTATGACCTGGCCACAGGCAAAGAGCTTCAAATTCAGGACAACGTATGGAAGCGCTCTTCCGTGGGGGTGGGAAACCTCACAACAGAGGAGATGGTCGATCCCAATTTCCCTGGCTGCAATTGGAAAATTCCAGCCGGTTCGGCTGATCCCTATTCCGTACAGTTCAAGGCCGTGGCGTCTCTTGGCGATGGCTGTCCGACCCTGGACCTGCCCTACGCTACACCATTGAATCTTGTTACGAACAAGGCGGGTCTACCTATCGACAAAGACGGGCGAGTGATTGACCGCAACAATTCAACGGCATTGCCGCAATTCAAAGATAACGATGGAAATGGAGATCTCTTTGATGACTCCTTCCTTCGCGATACCCGTTTCAAGCCGAGAGGGCGCCCCGAATACGAGAAAAAGATCGATCGTTATTCAGTAGTCATCCCGCAGGGAACACAGGGCCCCGTGGCTGTTACCGCTGCGGTCTATTACCAGTCGATTGAAGCCGTCGTGGCGCTGCATTTCCTGGGCAATATGGCGGACACAAACAACAACTTTGTGCTGGAGCCCTGCGTCTTGGGCGGTCTTTGCGACGGTCGTAAGCCCACAACCGAGCCTGCTGTAGTGGAAGGAGCGCCACCGGTGCCCATGGTCGTGCGTAATTGGGTGATCTCAGTGGATGGCGGACCTGCTGACAAAACCGTACCCCGCGTGGCTGTTTATCCGGCGTCTGGCACGCAAAAAGCCTATCAAGATACCGTCGTGAAGGTGTTTTTCTCCAAGCCGGTGCGCGGCGTGGATAGCCGAAGCTTTACGTTAACCGATTCGACCGGTAAGCCAGTTCCAGCATGGGTTGACCAGGTTGGAGACGCCACCTGGGGGCTGTTCCCGGATCCTGTGCTTCTGAAGCCCGGTGAAAGCTATAGTGCACGCCTCAAAGCCGGAGTCTGCGACCTATCAGGTCAGTGTACAAAGCAGGACACAACGTGGAGATTCACGGTGTGCAAAGAATCAAGCCAGGGAACGGGCGATACCAGTATTCCCATAGGGTTCACCGTGCCTGAGCTAGGCAGCGCTAGTGCTGCTCCACGCGCCACAGCAGTGCACGAAAAATCGCATACGAAGGTGCGACTGGCGAGCAAGTAATTACGCTGAGCGGTCCCGGAGGTTTTCTCCGGGGACCGATTTCTTTCAGCAAATCAGGGTAGTTATGCCACGTTGCCCAATGAGGCGCCACTTGCGCGTATGGGCTCCCTGCTGATTGCCAGGGTGCGTTGCAGCTGCTCTTTTGCAAAAGTATTGTGCCCTAGCGCCACCAGCCCGCCGACAAGAAAGCCGAACCCAGCAAAAAAGAGCGGCGCAATGACCGCAAACACCATTCCATCGCTCGCGGCGGCAATTGTGCCCTTGAACTGGACTGGCGCTGCGCCCCAGCAGAGCATACAGAATGACAAAACTGGAAAAAACAGCACGGCAGTGCCGGCATGGAGAGCGGCTGACACACTGGCGGCAAGCAAAACGTTAATCGGTTGTGGTCTGGTCATTGGCATATTCTTTTCCTCATCTACAAAACTTGTATTTTTTGTGGAGCATGGCGTACTCGAGAAAACGCCTGGCTTAACTCCACGAATGCGCTTTTTGTTGCCAAAACAAAAATGGCCCAGAGATATTTCCATCTCTGGGCCAAATCTCCGTTCAGCCGGGTCTGGTATTTTGCCCGGCAGCGAAAATCGGGGCCCTCGCCAAACTGGATCCGGCCTTTTTGCCGGAAAACCGAGTCAGGATTTTACGTGCTACGGTAAGTTTTTTTTGCCACGGCCTCCACGCAGGTAATTTCACCACGGCGGAACTGGATCGTAATTGAGCCGGGGCACTTGCGTGTCTTAATGAAATCAGAGAGCGCGACAAAAAGTTCTTTGGGAATGTTCAGCCTGGCTCCGCTGGGGGAAGTGGCAAGGTACTGCAGATCCGGGGTTGGTTCCGGGGACTGGGGGAGCTTATCGGTCCGCAATGCTGTCTCTTGTGCGGAATCGCCGTCCTTGGTTAGTTGAGCAACACCGGTTGCATAATAGACTCGTGTATCTGACATACAAAACCTGCGTTCTTTCTTGTTCGGTCGTTCTCGGATCTGGTGGTAAACCTCAGGGATAATTGGGGTCAACAACAATCATCAATCCCCATGCAGGTTGATATGTCAACATCCTTGGGGTGCGCACGAGTCAGAATGAGGCGGAACGCTGAGGCCCGTCTATCGGCTTGTTGCAGCTGATGTGGCCCAGTCAACAAACCGCGGAATATGCGCTGACGTGCTCGGTGGTGAGCGGCAAGGGGGTTCCGTCTCATTTTTAGTCAACTCCTTGGGCACTAAGACCCTGTGGCAGAGTTAGTGTTGCGCGGGCTACCAGCGTTTCAGTTTCCCTGAAAATTTGCGCAATAAACAAGGCTCAGAGAGCTTACGCCTCTCTGAGCCAAATTTCGCGTCTGCTCCGGAAGTTTCCGGGAACTGAAATCGGGGCTCGCCCGCTAGTAACGTTATTCAACTTCTTACTGACAGACAATCAAAAACTACATTTGTAAGAAATTCTTTATTACTTATAGGTCTTCTTGATTACTGCTTCCAGTCCTGCGATCCCGCCATTCCTGAATTGGATCACCACGGAGCCGGTCTGCTTACTGCCCTGGAGAAAGTCCAGCAGAAGCCCAAATAACTCCTTTGGAATTTCAATGCGGGTTCCGTCGGGAGCAACAACCAGATGTTGCTGCGGGTTGTGCTGAAATGAAACGACTGTTGGCATTTTCTTCCACCCCTCCGTGATTTCAGGGTACACGCTTTTTTAACAAAGAGGCGTTTCTCTGGAACCTAACTGATCAAACGCTGGCGCTGTGGCCAGTTTACCTGCAAACTAGATCTTCTCAGATTTCCGCCCTAGGATCATTTTTCGGGGCGAATTATCCCACAGAGTTCATTAAAAATGAGTATTCTTTAACAAATTCCTACTTTCGGAAAATAGGACAGAAAATTGGCTTCGATCAATGAATCTAATCGCTTAAGGGGCTGACCTGGAGGATAGCTCGCAACCGGAGAAGAGTTGGGGAGAAGATATTTTTTCCGTATTTTGACATTTTAGGCGGCTGACGGGGTTAAGCAGAGTTGGCTCAGATTTTGGACATAACTGCCCGTGCATCTTGATGAAAAATTCAGCAAACTTTCGCTAACAGCTTCGGCTGCAAGAAGTTAGAATTTTTGCTGCGCGTTTAAAACGTGGAATGGGACAAGAAGAAATCCCAATTCGGGACCTGCTAAATTTTTGCTTGAGCTCTGAAGACCAGGAGCGATGGCGAGACTTTGTGCGCCGTACCCAGCCTCTGATCGCAAGTGTAATTATCAATACAATTCGCCGGTGGCAAGAGCCCAGTCCAAGCCTGGTTGACGACCTGATCCAGGATACATTTCTGAAACTGTTTGCCAATGAGCGCAAGGCCCTGCGCAGTATTAAAAATGAATATGAGAATACGATCTTTGGATATTTAAAAGTCGTAGCTTCAAATGTGGTAAGGGACCACTTCCGGCAGACTGAAAACAAGGTGGAAGAAATTGAGTTGACTGATCCAGTGTTGCCCCCTACACCTGACGGTCTGGATCGGGTTGAATTTGCACGCCTGAAAGATAAGATTCAAACCCGTCTGCAGAGTCTTTCATCCTCTGAAACGCACCGCAGAGACGAGACGATCTTCTGGATGTATTACGAGCAGGGATACACGGCGAAAGAGATTTCTTTTCTCCCCAGCGTTGGGCTGACTGTAAAAGGAGTGGAAAGCACCCTTCTGCGCCTCACGCGCTATGTTCGGGAGGATGCGGCGGCATCTTCGGCTGAAAAACCCGATCCTTGAGCGGCCTAGCGTTCTCATTACTTTAGGGATGGCAAAAGGTTTCACGTTCGGTTTTACGTCTTAGGGTTTGAAGGCAGTTAAAAGTGAATAGACCAGGAAACAAAGAGAAGGTAATTCGAGGCGGGTCTGCAAGAGAGGTAGAGGTGGCGGTCAGCCACGGCTTCAGGGCGCGTCCGCTCACTTGCCCAGGCCTTTGCAGGTGCATGCCAAAGGCCAGTCCCGCACGAATTCTTCTCCCGGAAGGTTGTTCATGAACGCACCACCACAACAGAATTGTCCAGACGAAGATGTGTTGCAAGAGGTGGCCGCAGGGATCGGGTCGCAGGATCTGGCCCTGAAGACAATGCAGCATGTGGCGCGATGCAGTGATTGCGCTCAAGCGCTGCGCCGGTACATAAGAGAGTTTTCATCGGAACAGTCTCCTGCAAATACTGCAATCCTCAAGCAGCTTGAGAGTTCCAAGTCGGAGTGGCAGAAGAGGCTGGTTCGCGAAGCAATAGGCGGCAGAAAAAGGTTCCCGTGGCTGAAGCTAGTGCCGACAATGGCGGCGCTGGCAGTGGCCATTCTGGCCGTGGTGCAGGGGCCCGCTCTGCTGGCTGAGTTCAAATTGAAGCAGGCACAAAAGCAGGCTGCAGCCGCTTTCGCGGAACGGCGTACAACAGAGATGCGTCTCACGGCAGTGGACCATGCGCCCTATCGCCCATTTCCGATCGTTCTGGGCGCGGAGAACGGCCGCGGGATAGACGAGGTGCCAACCTCGCTGCATGATGCCAGTGGCGCCGCGAACAAAAACCTTCTGGCCAGCAATGCCGATCCGCGCTGGTTGCAAATTCAAGGCCGAGCGCTGCTGTGGGAGTCCACTCCCAGCAGCCTTGAAAAGGCTGAAAAAGATTTTGAAAAAGCGCGGGCTGCTGGTCTTGAAAGTCCCAGCCTGGAGATTGACCTGGCGGCCAGCTACTTTGAGCGTGACAGTAAAGCCGAGCATCCGAACCTGCAACGCACACTGAACCTGCTGAGTGAAGTGCTCAGCAAGCCGAAGCTGAACGCTGACGACCGCGCAAGCGCTCTCTATAGCCTGGCCATCGCATACGAGAAGACGCAAGCCTGGGACCTGGCGGTGGCTACGTGGGAAAAGTATTTACAGGTCGACAGCTCCAGCGCATGGACAGATGAAGCCCGGCAGCATTTGAAGGATGCGAAGGCAAAAATCCCGGCAAACCCGCAGCAGAGCTATTCTGACCCCTCTTTTTTTTTGCAACAAAAAGCCCAGGGCAAGCTGAGGCCTGAAGATCCGGAGCAGTACCAGCAAAAAGCCTTAAGCCAATGGCTGCCAGTTGCTGTGGCAGACAAAAGCAGTGACGCGTATCGTGCGGTTGTTGCTTTGGCAGGTGTTTTGTCGGAAGAGCATTCCGATCAATGGATGGCAGACTTTATTTTGGCAGCAAGTTCATCCGATACTCTGGGAGTTCAAGCGCTGAGTGCTGCTGTTCTAACTAATGCGCAAGGCTTCCATAACAATGCTGTTACGCAAGCCGAACTCGCCGAACGAGTGTTCGGACAGCAGAAGAATTTGCCCGGTAAGTTGTTTGCGCAGTTTCAAACATTATATGCGAAGAGAAGCCTGCTTCTTGGATCGGAATGTTTGTCTAGAGCGGACCGGCTTTGGGACGAAGTATCTTCCACCAAATATCTGTGGTTACAAGCCCAAGTGGCACTAGAACGAGCGCAATGCAAAAATTTTCTTGGTGAACTGGCTGAATCTGATAGTGATTCCACGCTGAGTCTGACTCTGGCCCAGCGTTCGCATTTCCCCGTCTTGGAACTCCGTGTCTTTGGCATTTCCGCAAGTATGCACCATCAACAAGGGCGTTGCGATGGAGCGTGGGAGCAAGGAATTCAGGGGTTGAAGAGATATTGGGAAGGGGCTTATCCGAGAGACCGGCTCGACCAATTTTATGCGGTAATGTGGCAGTGCACGGAGGAATCCGGCGCTTTGTATGCGGCAGAAGCATTATTGCAACATACACTCGCATTGCGTCAAACCTCGGCGGGTCATAATTCATTTCGAGAAGCAATGCTTCATCTTCGTCTTCGGAATATGTTTCTTTCCCAAAAACAGTATGCGCTCGCTGCCTCCGAGGATGCCAATGCGTCGTCGTTGCTTAAAAATCTAAAAGAAGATGAAAAACGAGATCCCATTGAGTACAGATTAATCAACGACATTGAACCCGCCGAGCTTCAGTTGCAGCAAGGAGATCCTGAGCGGGCGTTGGCGACAATCAAAGAGGTGGGCGACACTTTAAAAACAGTACAGAATGACTTCATTAAGCTAAGTGTTGATCGTGTTTCGGGCAGTATTTATCGTAGACTAGGCCGCTTCAGTGAGGCTATAACGGCGTATCAAAACGCAATCAAGATCGCTGAGGAAGCGCTGGAAAGTTTAAAAGACGGCGATGAGCGGCTTAAATGGCTCAAAGCCACAGATGACAGTTACCGGGGCCTTGTCCGAGTGCTGTTGGAGCAAAAAAACGATGAGGAAGCTCTGGAGCGGTGGGAGTGGTACCAGAGCAGGCCGTTGCTTCAGGGACTTCATACGGCAAGCCATCAAAGTTCTGAACTCCAAAAGAAAAAAAACTCACGTTTATGGCCCGCTTCAGCAGGAACACGTCTGATTTACGCAAATTTTCAAGATGGCTTGCAAATATGGATATTCAACGGCAAGGTGGTGCAGAGCACCTGGGTGAAGGTGAGGCAACAGGATTTTGAGCGTGCAGTGCGCGATTTTGCTGAGCGCTGTTCCACTCCGGATTCCAACCTAAATGAAATCCGTGAGCAAGGTGCATGGCTGTATTCACGATTGCTTCAGCCGGTCGTTGCGCAATTGCCGGAATCTCAAGTTGTGGTGGTCGAATTAGATCGATCTGCTTATAACCTCTCTATGGAGGCATTAACCAGTCCTGCCGGATGGTACTTCGGTGAGAAATATCCTGTTGTGTACTCTCCTGGCATACAGATGGAGGAAGGGCTTCATATTCCATCGCCAATCAGCCCGCAACAGGCGCTGCTACTCCTTGATGCGTCTCGCTCTCCTGATGCTGGTTTCCTCCCTGGCATGGAGACGCAAAGGAATACAATATCCCAAATCTTTGCGCGAACAACGCTGGTGAACTCTTCAAGCACAACGTGGAATGAAATACGCCCCCGGATTGCATCAAGTCAAATATTTCACTATATGGGCCATGGCAGACGAGATGGCAGCGGTACGACTTTGGTTCTAAACACCAGGGAATCCCTGCGCGCAAACGATATTGCGCCTGAACTATTTGGGCGATTACAACTTGTGGTTCTTGCAGCATGTTCCACCGCTGCCGGAAGGGAAAGCGGGTTGTTGGATGCTAACAGCCTTATTCGCGCGTTTCTGACGGCCCGAGTGCCTAGGGTCGTAGCCAGCCACTGGGACGTCGACTCTGAGAGCACCTCGCACCTCATGATAAGTTTTTATCACAACGTCACAACTGATAATTCTATTGCCCAGGCAATTTATCATGCACGTAAAGAAATCCTTGCCAGCCATCCTCACCCTTACTATTGGGCCAGCTTCAGCCTAACGGGAAGGGCAAGCTAGGCTTGTGCTGTACCCCCCATACTTGCGTGATTTTGTGGATTACGGTGCAATGGTGCGTACGTAAATCCTTGATTTTGGTCGTCTACGTTGTCAGGAGAAGGATACATGAATCGTCGAGATATTTTGAAAGCGCTCAGTGCGCTGCCCGTGGCCAGTGCCTTGGAAGGATGTATGCGCGGGCATTCTGCTCCACCTCCAGCCCCTTCAACAGAAACGAAAGTCCATACATTACAAATACTTCTTGAGGGCGCTTTTGCTGTCGTGTTACAGAGACAGTCCAATCGGCTCACTGCGTTTGTACCATTGCCTGATTCCTCAAGAAAAGATTTGGCCCATCATTTTTGTTTTAATGATCCCGGTCGGCCCAAAGAGCTTAATGAAAAGACACGCGGCTTTCGTTTTGAATTGTCCGGAGACGGACTGCACACCTACTACAGTCAAGACTCCCACGTCAACCCATACATCAATCCTGGATTTAATGATTTTAGTGCTGAGACTGAGAAATGGATTCTGCCCTCCAGTCTGGTCGTGCTTGATCTGCCTTTCCCACGAAGCATCAATTTTAGCGGTCGGCCCCTTAACGTCAGATTTGGCAAAAAGGCTCTGAAGCAGACAGGCATGATGCCAACGAATTTTATTCTTGAATACCGGGTGGATGAGGAGGAAAAAGTAAAACTGAAATGTAACCAGTCTGACATGGACTGTTCGCCCTCGCCGCATTGCCCTCCTGGAGTCCGCCGGTATTTCTTTGGCGTGGGGCCGTCCATGTATGACCCGAAAGGGCGGCAGCAACATGCGGTTGATTTTTTCAATTTTATCCTGCAGAAGGCTTTTCCTGAGCTGCGTGAGAAATATGAACTCGTTTCCATCGAGCCTTCTGATTATGAAGAGCAGGGCGGGAGCGGTACTGTACGACCGGCTAGCCTCATGCAGGCTATGGAAGCACCGCCTGTACTTGTCCCTGCAGTCTTCAATTCAGACCGACCCAAAGCGCGACTGCTCCCGGTGGCATCGCTCGTAGACTGCCAGGTTGGCGGAATCATTGTTAGCACGAGGACGGCACCGATCGGTTAGTTCTGGATTTGGCCCATGCAGAGGACGTGCCAACACAGGCCCATGAATATAAGGTTGTGCCAAATAATTTAAAAAGACGATTAAGCCGCTGGCTTAGGCTGGCGGCCTATTCTATTTAGGGCTCAAAGGGTTAGTCAAAAAACTAGAGTGCTATAAGTTTTAGTTGTAGAGTACAATCACTTCGCCGGAGCTAAGAAAGGAACTACTATGAACAGACGCGAAGTTTTAAAAGCGATAGCTTCAATGCCGGTAGTTACTGCGTTGGGGTGCTCTACAATGTCCCCGAAGCCAACCAGTGCGGCTACGACAATAACGACGGTGAATCTGGTCTTTGAAGGGCCGTTCATCTTTGTTATGGAGAATCCTCAGATACGAGTGTTTGCTCCTAAAGTAGATGGTCATCAATACCTGATCAACAGCGCCAGTGCACTAGAGTCAACTTACATGTTGAGTGGGGTAGCTGGTCCGAGCGATGTGCAAAAGACCCAATATGAGCTGCCTAAAGGAGCGGATGCGTTTCGGCTTTCGGCCAGCCAGCTACATCTCGCACTAAATAACCAGAGGTCTCCATTTTTTACTTTTGTCCTTCCTGCACCAGATAGGGTTGTCGCTTTGAGCGCACGAGAGGCGGAGATTATTGATGCGTTTGGCAATCGCAGGTCTGCCGTGATGCCGACAAGCTATGCTTTCGTTTATCGCGTGACAGATCCAGCAGCGCTTTCACTGACGCCAGATACAGGCTGGAAGGCGCAGAATGGGCCGGTTGCCTCTCGCTTCGCTAACCTTGTTGTGGCGGCGGGACTTCCCTTGAATGCCCAGGATCCCACCGGACAGCATGCCCACGCTGCATTCGCAGAGTTGAAAAGCTACTTTCCGGCTCTTTCCATGGAGATCTTGAGCACCGGGGGAGAGATCCGGGGTGGAACTGTGGAAGGACTGACTCAGGATTTGAGAAGGGGGACTGTGTCAAAGCGGCGGGAGAATCGATCTGCTCGCGTGGCGCCTGCAGTTTTTACCACTCAAACGCCAAAGCCCCAGCTGTCGAGAGTCTCCTACGCCGTCGATTGTGAGGTTGGTGGAGTAATTGTGACCAAGCCTTGACGGTCAATTGAACCGGCTTTCCTAGGGCCTGCCAAGCAGGCCCTTTTCTCTGGGGCGTATTTAGATGGCCACGGAGCAATTCTGTGGAATTTATCTCTAAAAGATCTCCAAAAACTTCTCCGAAACCCCAAAGGGAAATTCCGCCCTCACGCGTCTTAGGTTGCAAGCGACGGTTATCAATCTGGATAGGGGCCTGGCAGGCATGGGAGGAGAAACCCGTGACCGGCAGGAAGCCGCTTGCTGTAACAGCGCCGAATCGAGCGAAGAGAGCGCTGCATAAGGAGCAGGGAAATGGGCACCACACAATGTTTGGATTTTCATCAGTTTACTGAAAGCTATCTCCACGGGCTCAGAGCGCAGGACGTTACCACTGAGGCCCATTTTGTTTCCTATTTCAGCAAAATCCTGCAAAACAAGTTACGCCGGAGACTGGCCTGTCCTGAGCATATTAAGGATGTGCAGCAGGAAACGTTGCTGCGGGCATGGGCCGCAGTACGCGCTGAAGGCGGTATTCGCCAACCGGAGCGGTTCGGCGCATTTGTGAGTTCGGTATGCAACAACATACTCCGGGAATCGTATCGCTCCCGAGCACGGACCAAGGCTTTAGATGATCTGCAAACCGATCCAGCCGACCAGAACATGGCTCCAGACGGATTGCTTCTGGCAGCAGAGGCCAGAAAACAGGTTCAGCAAGTGATGGCGAGGCTCTCAGTGAAGGACCGCCGGATCCTGAATGCGGTATTTTTCGAACAGCGGGACAAAGACGAGGTGTGTGGTGAGCTTGGCGTCAGCAGGGAATATCTCCGGGTGCTTCTCCACCGCGCAAAGCAGCAATTTGTGGCGGAATACAGGCAGATAGACGCACTGCCAAGGGGCACGCAAGTTAAGTTCATCCGGCCGCAACGAAAGGCCGCCGGGCAAACACAGAGTTTGCGTTCGGCGGCCGCTGCGGCTTTGCCCCGGTGTTGCTGATTATTTGCTGCTAATTACTGGATGAGCCCAGACCTCAACACAAAAGCCGGCGCCAAAAAACGCCGGCTTTTTTGTATTTTGAAGCGTCCCCGCTAAGCGGCGGAGGCAGCAGAGGCTTAGTATTCGTTGCGGTCGTAATGAGACCAGGTTTCCGGCCAGCCCCGTTCGTTCAACATCTGGCATACGCTTTTCACCATTTGCGGGGGCCGCAGAGATAAGCACGCGCTCCACGCGAAATGCCATCAAGATGGTGTTGCACGTATCCCAGGCCCAGTCCATTCATTGTGTGGACAAGCTCAGCACGGGGATGTAGCAGAAGCTCGGAGGGGGCCGGCTTTCCATTTAGTTTCTTGTTCAATGCGAATGAACTGTCAGGCCATGAACTCCAGACCGGCCCCCTTGGCCGGCAGAGTAAGAAGGCGAGCTTCCGCAGAGAGAGGCTCAGGCTTTTACCAGCATAGCGGAAAGAAGAGAGAGGGAATGCTTATCCGTGGCTGACGCGGCAGAGCTCATTCATCATGTGAGTTTCCGTATTTTTTGCCCGGAACCCGGAAATCCGTTGCGAGGGGTTCAAGTGCTTCAAACAAAATCGAAAACAGCCCGAATATAGCAGAAATTTCATGGTACCATTGCCGTTCCATTAATAGATATGGTTTCCCATAGACATCTAAAAGAGCTTGTCAGAATACCGCTGCACAGGCACAATCTTCAGTCTCTGTTCACACGGAGGTTGTTGTTCAATAGGAATTTACATAGCTCACGACCCTTTTGAGACCGGAAAGGGTGTGCGAAAGATAGCAAAATAACCGGCCCGATCAAAGAGGACGGATCGAGCCTTTTAATTGCGGCACAAACCTCAGGAGCTGATTTTCATGACAGTTGATGCGGTCCCTCCGCCGAGCGGCCCCCAATCCGAGCGCAAAGACATTTTTGAAAAATGCTGGAAGTTTAATCGCGCCCGCGCTTTGCAGGAGGCAGGGTTATACATCTACTTTGAAACCTTTGGCGGGCGGGAAGGCTGTGGACCGAGCGAGATGATGCTGGGCTCCCGCAAGATCCTTATGTTCGGATCGAACGATTATCTGGACCTGACCTGGGACCCCCGGGTAAAGGAAGCCGCTGCCGCCGCCATTCACAAGTATGGCACCGGTTGCAGCGGTTCAAGGCTTTTGAACGGAACGCTTCCCATCCACGTACAGCTGGAAGAAGAGCTGGCTGAGTTCATGGGCAAGGAAGCGGCGATCATCTTTGGTACTGGATTTCAGGCCAACTATGCGGTGATTGCGGCGCTGGCCACCGAGGGCGAGTTGATCCTTTGCGAGCACAATCTTCATGCCAGCCTGGTGGACGGAGCGTTGCGGTCCTCAGCCCGCACCCTGCGATACCGCCACAATGACATGCAGCATCTGGAAAGGCGTCTGCAACAAGCCAATGGAGAAGGCGTGTTGATCGTAAGCGAAAGCGTTTTTAGCATGGAAGGGGACATTGCTGACCTGAAAGCCGTGACGACTCTGGCCAAGAAATACGGAGCGCGAACCTATGTAGACGAAGCACACGGCCTGGGCATTTTTGGTCCAACCGGCGCCGGAGTGGCAGAAGAACAAGGCGTGCTCAAAGATGTGGACGTGGTGATGGGAACATTCAGTAAATCGCTTGCGGCTGCAGGAGGATTTATCGCGGCGACAGAACCGATTGTGCATTACCTGAAGCATCTGTCCCAGCCCTTTGTGTTTTCCGCCAGCGTTCCCCCCGCTTCCGTGGAGGCGGTACGGTGTGCGCTGCGTATACTGCGTGAAGAGCCGGAACGGCGGCATCGATTGCTGCGGATTGCCGACCTGATTCGCCGGGAACTTAGCGTACTGGGATTTACCGTTATCGATGGGAACAGTCCCGTGGTAGCGGTGGTCATCCCGGACGAGATAATGCTCTTCCAAATGGCCAAGGAGCTGTTGGAAGAAGGAATTTACGTAAATGGAGTAGCGCGTCCTGCTGCTACACAAAACCTGCTCAGAATCTCTTGCACTGCCGCGCACACGGAGGCACATGCCTGGCAATTAATTGAGGTAATGGAACGTCTTGCGAAGCGTCTAAACCTGGAGCTGGAAAAACCCGCAAAGGCCGCCAGACTGGCGCTGTGATTTTTGGAGAGAAACATTGCGGACGGAGCTGAGAGCCCCAACTTCATGACAACCCAAAAGAATTACTTGTCCATTGTGAGGATGAATCGTTTATGCCTAATGCGTTGAACCTTACCGGGATTGCGCTCACAGTAGAGCAGGGCAGATGGAAGAGGCTGGCGCGAAGCGTGGCCCAGAACTCCCTTGCTCCGAATGCAGCCGAGGTGGATCGTGACGCCATTTTCCCGCGTGAAGGACTGAAAGCAATTGCTGATGCGGGCCTGATGGCCTTGACAATACCCAAGGAACAGGGCGGCCCTGGAGAGGGCATCCTGACCACAGCCATGGTCCTTGAAGAGCTGGCCCAGGGATGTGCCTCCACCGCCATGGTGTACT
This sequence comes from Terriglobia bacterium, assembly GCA_020072585.1. Lineage (GTDB taxonomy): Bacteria > Acidobacteriota > Terriglobia > Terriglobales > Acidobacteriaceae > Angelobacter. The sequence goes on from JAIQGL010000029.1 coordinate 105,166, forward strand.
GCATGCACATGAGCACGCTCGCCATGATTGCTGCCCTGGCAAAAGATGGCCAGCACGAAGCTTTTATCAAGCCAATTGTGGAAGGAAAATGGATTGGCGCGCTGGCCATGAGCGAGCCCGGCTCAGGAAACCGGCTGTGGCACATGGATAGCTTTGCCCAGCGCAATGCCAACGGCTATCTTATTGATTCATTCAAGTCCTTCTGCACCAGCTGCGGCCAGGCTGATTTTTATGTGGTGCCGGTGCGGGCGGATTCCACCCAGCCTCCAACGGAGCTGAGCTTGTTCATTATTGAGGGCAAAGATCCGAACATTCTGCCTATCGGAAAATGGGACGGCATGGGGCTGCGTGGCAATTGCAGCATGCCGATCCACTTCAAGGGATGCCACGTTCCGGAAATCGGACGGCTGGGTCCGCCCACTTGCGGTTTCTCCATGCTGTTTGCTTATTCGCTGCCTATTTATCAGGTTGGGCTGTCGACGGTTTATCTCGGGATTGCAGAGGCTGCTTATCGAGCCGCAGTGGACCACGTAAAGAAGCGCGTCCATAGTGACACCAAGCAGACACTCTCCCAGGTTGAGACGGTGCAGCGTTACATTGCGGAAATGAAGATGCGCGTGGATGAAGCGCGCTGCATGGTGTATCGCGTGGCGCAGATGTCAGACAATGCCATGGTGCTGTTCAATGAACTGCAGTCGGCCGATCTGCTGGATGAGGTCATCCGCGCCAATCCTGACGATCCGTTCTTTATCGAACTGGCGCAGCTTAAGTTTGCAGTGAGCGAAATTGCCGTTGAAGTCGCGAACAAAGCTTTCCAGGTCTGCGGCGGTACAGCCTACAAACGCGGCCATCCAGTGGAACGTCTGGTGCGCGACGCCAGAGCTGGATCAGTCATGGCGCCTTCAGATGATTCACTGAAACTGATTGTAGGACGACAGATCTTGGGCATCGCCCAGCCATGGGAGTAAACCGTGGGAGTAAATCACGGGAGTAAATAAGGAGGAAAGAGAACCAAAATGGCGACCACAGATGTAAGCGCGGTCCATACCAGTAGCCTGCTCGCATCACTTCAGGATTTTCAGAACAGGTTCAATAATGACACACGCGTAAAAAAGCTGATCAAGGGTTGGAACCGGTTTCTCAAGGTTGACGGCACCGATACAGGAGAGATTTATACCCTGACGATTCAGGACCTGGCGGTTACAAATATTGAGGCTGGCTGCACGCTGGCGGATGACGATGAAAAAGTGATCGCTCTGCAGGCTTCGCAGGAAGCTTTGGTCCGTATTTTTACGGGCAAGTACAATCCTGCACACGCGCTCATTGACGGCGCACTGGCGGTTTTTTCCGGCGAGCGCGATAAGGTGAAGCTGGAAGCGATTGCAATGATCATCTGGGGCATGTAAGGGACAGGGATCCGGGGGGTAAATGAAGAAAGCATTTGAGCTGGGCTTTTATGTGACGTTTGGCGCTGGCATCGCTTTTGGTATCAGTTCTTTTACCATTCTCTCTGAGCTGTTCAAAGTCGCCAGCAGCTTCTGGCTGGTTGTTTCCATTTGCCTGGCGGGCTTTATCTGCATGTTGCTTTCCAGTTCCATTGCAGAATTAGCCAGCATGTATCCTTCGTCCCCGGGCGTACGCACTTATCTAAAGGTTGCACTTCCGCCCCGTACCTCACTGTTTCTGGTTTATCTATATTTAATCTTCATGATCATGGTAGCGGGAATTGAAAGCTATCTCTTTGCGCTGGTGGTCCGGCAGCTTTTTCCGCAGCTACCCGCACTGGCCGTGGTTATAACGCTCCTTGTCTGCACGGTGGCCGTGAATCTTCTGGGACTGGAACTTCCACGCGGCGTCCAGATGTTCACCACCACAGCCTTAATTTTGAGCGTTTTGTTTCTGGGTGTGGCAGGAGCAGCTCCGCATCTGGGCAATCTGCATTGGGGCGCCAGTGTGTTCTCGGGGCATCCTTTGTCCCAGATCAGCGATGCGCTGGGCTCGGCCGTTTACCTGTTCATTGGCTTTGAGTGGGTAACCATGATGGGGTTCAGTGCCAAGTCGTACGAGCACAAAATACCAATTTCCATGCCATTGGCGATTTTGACCAACATTGTTGCCTATTGCATTTTTGCTCTGGCGTTGGCGACGCGGATGCCCAAAGAAAGCATCACCGTGACCGCAATTCCTCAGCTTCCATACTTTGTCCAGATTTTTGGTCCGCGCGGCGCCTATGTGGGGCTGGCGCTGTCAATCCTGGCCATTGTTTCTTGCTTCAACGCCGGCGTGATGGGCGGATCGCGATTGATTCATGCTTTGGCTCGTGAAGGAAATTTTCCAAAATCGTGGGGTACGATTTCAATCACCACGGGCGCGCCCATTGGCGGCGTGCTGGTACTGGGAGTTCTGGCCACGATTGCCTCTGTCATTATTGTTTCATTTGAATTAGAGGAAGTAGCGGCCGTGGTGGGCTCGGGGATTGTGTGCTGCGTCTATGCTGCTTTTGTGTGGGCTGTCCTTCGCTTGCGCAAGACCCAGCCAAATGCGCGCAGAACGTTTCGCAGTCCGTTGCCTATCTGGCTCCATTGGATACTGATTGTTGCTCTGCCGGCGGCAGGAGTTGGCGCCCTGTTTGGAATAAAAGGTAAGACGATCCAGGTGCTGGCAACCACAATAGGGCTGGTGGTGGTTTCTGCTGTAACCGTGTTTTGGTCAACGAAATACAAGAGCAATGAGGCGGCGATGCGCTTGCAGGCAAACGTCTCCTAGTAAAACCGGGCTCGTCTGAGGGAGAAACGACTGGATGCAATCTTCGAAGAATGGTTCAGCTTCTGTTCCGCTGGGCACAGCGCCGGATGTAGTAGCCGACTATGCCCACTACTGCCGTCCGGAGCTGGCGCAGATGCTGCAGTCGCTCAGTCTGGATGCAGTGTATGAGCGGGCGGAAGGCGACTATCTTTGGCAACGTCGTGGCGAGCATCTGGTAAAAGTGCTGGACCTGGTAGGCGGCTTCGGTACCAACCTGTTCGGACATTACCATCCTGATCTGGTGGCGGAAGAACGCCGTCTCACGGAAGAACGGGTGCCCTTTCTGGCGCAGGGATCATGCCGCCCGGGTGCAGCCCGCCTGGCCAAAGCGCTCTGTGAGCGCGCCGGCGACTATATTGTCATTTTTACGAACAGCGGCACAGAAACAGTTGAAGCCGCGTTGAAACACGTCACACTGGAACGGCAGAAGCCGCTCTTCCTGGCTGTACGCGGCGCATTTCATGGCAAGACCACGGGTGCTATCCAGCTTACCTATTCTTATCGAGAGCCATATGCCCACCTGGGGCCGAACGTCCGCTTTCTTGATATGGACGATCCCGCGGATTGGCAGGCAGCAGAGGCATGCCTGGAAGATGTGGCGGCGATTTTTATCGAACCGATTCTGGGTGAAGGCGGTGTAAGGCCGCTTCCCGCTGCTTTTGTCGATTGGCTCAAGAAAGTCCAGGCAGAAACAGAAATTCCGATCGTCGCAGACGAAATCCAGACAGGCTTCTACAGGACGGGAAGCTTTTTGGCATCGCAGCAGATGGGGATCGTCCCCGACTACATTTGTATGTCAAAAGCGCTGGGCGGCGGCTTGGCAAAGATTGGCGCGCTACTGATCAGCCGGGAGCGCTTCGTGGAAGAGTTTTCCATCAAGCATAGCTCCACTTTCGCGGAAGACGATCGCGGTTGTTATCTGGCAATCAAGGCCATGGAAGTTGCAGAGCGCGACGGGCTGGGAGCGCGGGCGGAAGAAACCGGCAAATATGTCATGCAGCGGCTGAAAGAGATTCAAGCCCGTTTCCCCGCAGTGATTAAAGATGTGCGCGGTCGTGGCCTGATGGTTGGATTTGAATTGCATGATCTCTCCGAATCATCGTCCAATGCGATCCGGATGTTATGCCAGCAGGAGTTTCTGGGCTATCTGGCGGCAGCTTATTTTCTGAACGTCCACTGTATACGCCTGGCGCCAACGCTGAGTGAGAAGTTCACTCTGCGGTTGCAGCCTTCCGCTTATGTCGACAAGAAAGAGCTGGACCGATTCTTTGACGCATTGCAGATGTTTTGCCAGGCGCTTGAAGCTGCTGACGTTCCTCACCTCACTGGTTATCAAGTGGGTTGCCAGGCCAAGCCGATTGTTGACTACAGCGCGCGGCGCTTGAGCCGGCGTGAACCGCCCCGCACGGACAATCGTGTAGCGTTCATTGGACATTTACTCCAGGCGGAACACGCGATTCTGTGGGATGCTTCATTGATCGCGCTGGCGCCTCACCTGCTTGAGTTCATGGAAAAGCCTTCCGTTATCCTGCAGGGCAGCATTTATGACCAACTCCATGTGCAGTCGATTACCGGGCAGGAAGTGCACCTGAGTTACATTGGGCTTGACCTGACGCCCAAGCAAATCATGGAAGGCATCTACAGCCGCGATACGCAGTGGATGATGGACAAGATTGAAAACGCAGTTGAACAGGCGCGTGACCACGGCTGCCGTGTGGTTGGCCTGGGCGCGTATACGTCGATTCTGTCCGGCAACTGCAAGCGGATCAAAACCCCCGGGACCATTCTGACGTCGGGCAATTCGCTAACGGTTGGTATGGCGATGGAGGCGATGAAGCAGGCCGCGCAAGATAGTGGAATCGAGCTGCGAAAATCCCGGCTTGCAGTGCTTGGCGCCACCGGCAACATTGGCGCGACCCTGGCGCTGATGATGGCGCCGCAGGTGGAAAGCACACTTCTGATTGTCCGCGACGCGCAGTCTCCGCGCGTGAAGAGCATGATTGAAGAAATTGGCCGCGTCACCGAGAGGCTTGAAATCACGGATGACATGCATGCTCTGCGCAAGTGCAACCTGATCGCCGCTGCTTCCAACAGCCCCGAGCCGCTGATCTATGCGGAGCATCTCTCCAGCGAGCCGGTGATCGTATGCGACGTGGCGGTGCCTGCCGACGTGAGCGCGGAAGTCGCTTTTGAGCGGCCGCTGACCACTGTGATGCGGGGCGGGGTGGTCCGCTTGCCGCGCAACGAAGACTTTGTGATTGCCGGTCTTGATCTGGAGCCGGGATTTTCCTTTGCTTGCATGGCTGAGACGCTCCTGATGGGGCTTGATGGCGTAACCGAATCCGTGTCCTTTGGTCCGATCAAAACAGAAGGGGTCGACTGGGCGCTACAGGCGGCGAAAAAACATGGTTTCGCGCTGGGTAAGTTTGAGCGTGTGGGCCCCGCGACCAACGGCGTTAAGGACTTGAAGGTAGCTCATGCGTGAACGGATGCAACAGGCTTTTGACGCGCCGCGAGAGGCCCGCTTGCATATGGAATTCCCGAGTTTTGTCGCATTGCTCCGTTATCGCGCCATCGAGCAGCCGCAACGGACAGGTTTTCTTTTCCTGCGCGACAATAATCCTGAAAACGATCTTGACCTTCTCTCTTACTCGCAACTAGATGAGAAAGCGCGTGCGATTGCTTCAGTGTTGCAACAGAGTGGCGAGCCCGGCCAGAGAGTGCTTTTGCTGCACCAGCCGGGCGAAGATTTTGTGACTTCGTTTTATGGCTGCCTTTACGCTGGCGCCATCGCGGTCACCACGTATCCTGCCCACCGTGGAAGATTGAAGCAGTCACTCCCCAAGATCTGCGATTTACTCAAAGATGCCGAGTGCAGCACTATTTTGACGACTTCTGATATCGCTCCAGTTTTTACCGCGGCATGGAAAGAGGTGATCGGCGACCAGGCGCCTCTGGTCCTGGCCAGCGATGCGATCCCGGCCACAGAAGCTGACAACTGGAGAAATCCCGCAGCCAAACATGATACCGTTGCTTTCCTGCAATACACATCGGGCTCCACCAGCCGGCCGCGCGGCGTTGCTGTAACCCATGGCAATATGTTGCACAACTCAGAGGTGATTGCGCGCGGATTTGAAAGTGACAGCAACAGCATGGGCATTTCTTGGCTGCCGCCTTATCACGACATGGGTCTGATTGGCGGCGTAGTGAAGCCGGCGTACGTCGGTTTCCCTGTGGTGATTCTCTCGCCGTATACGTTTTTGCAGCAGCCGTTCCGCTGGCTGCAGACCATCACCAAAGTCCGCGCCACGGTTACCGGAGGCCCCAACTTTGCGTATGACCTGTGTGTTCGCAGGGTCACTCCAGAGCAGCGAGCCAGACTGGAGCTGAACAGCTGGAAGATCGCGTTCAATGGAGCGGAGCCAATCCATCCGGAAACGATGGAACGTTTTTGCGAGATGTTTGCGCCCTGCGGTTTCAATCCCAAGGCCTTTCATCCGTGTTATGGTCTAGCGGAGTCCACGCTCTACGTTACCGGAGGCAAGGCGCTGGCAGGACCCAAAGTCGAATGGCTCGACCGGAGCGAACTGGAAGCGGGCACGGCTGTTCCAGTGAACACGAAGCAGGAAGACGCCAAGGCCGTTGTAGGATGCGGACGTGCTGCTCTGGAGCATAGGGTGTTGATCGTGGATCCCAAGAGCAGATTGGCGTGCCCCGACGGACAGGTAGGTGAGGTCTGGGTAGCAGGGCCAAGCGTGGCGGCAGGTTATTGGAAACGTCCGGAAGAAACTGCAAAAGCTTTTTCTGCCCGCCTGGCGGACACTGGAGAAGGCCCGTTTATGCGCACCGGTGACCTGGGCTTTTTGATGAATGGCGAGTTGTTTGTTACCGGAAGAATTAAAGATGTGATCATTATTAATGGAAGGAATCTGTATCCGCAGGACCTGGAAGTTGCCGCACAGGCGAGCCATCCAGGACTGCAACCGTTTGGCGGCGTGGCGTTTTCCGTGGAGCATGACGGGCAGGAAAGACTGGTAATAGCGCAGGAAGTACAGCGCGAATTTCTACGCAGCGATTCCGCGGAGATGATCGCCGCAATACGGCAAGCCATTGTGCGTGACTATGATGTGCAGGCGTACGCGATTGCACTCTTGAAACCCGGCCAGGTGCCCAGAACTTCCAGCGGAAAGGTCCGGCGATCGCTGTGCCGTACGTCGTTGATGTCTCGGGAACTTGAAACCGTAAGTGTCCACCCGGCCCCGGAAAGTCCATTTTGGAGTTAGCATGTCGCAAGTGAAAGAAAATACGCTCCCGAAGTATGGCGGAGAGACATCTCCGTCGCGCGGGGTCCGTCCGCTGAACGAACGTGCGCGCCGGCTGGAGCGCCGAGTTACCCTGGCGACAGTACTGCTTCCATACGCAGGCCTTGCCGGCGGTATTCTCATATTCTGGAACCGCGGCGTCAACCGGCTTGATCTTGCTGTTTTTGGTGTGATGTATAGCATTACCGTGCTGGGCATTGGCATGGGCTTTCATCGGCTGATCGCGCATCGCGCCTACCAGGCAACCACCTTTTTGAGGACGGCGCTTGTGATCGCGGGATCCATGGCTGCGCAAGGCCCTGTGATTTTCTGGACAGCCGTGCATCGGCGCCACCACTCTTACAGTGACCGCGAGGGCGATCCGCATTCCCCGCATCTTCATGGCGAAGGCGCTGTTGAAATCCTGAAGGGACTCTGGCACTCGCATATGGGGTGGTTGTTCAACCATGAGCTTACGGACTGGGGCACCTACGTTCGCGATTTGTTGCATGACCGTATGATCTTCAAGCTGAATCGTATGTATTTTCTCTGGATCACGCTGGGTCTGCTGCTGCCTGCCGTTGCTGAAGGCCTGATTACCATGAGCTGGCTGGGTTTTGCCCGCGGGTTCTTGTGGGGAGGCTTGATCAGAGTGCTGGTGGTGCACCACACCACCTGGAGCATCAATTCCGTCTGTCACGTTTTTGGCAGCCAGCCTTATCAGGTAAAGGACCACAGCACCAATAATGTGGTGCTGGCGATCCCCACGTTTGGCGAATCCTGGCATAACAACCACCATGCTTTCCCCAGTTCTGCCGTGCACGGACTGGAATGGTGGCAGGTGGACATTACCGGTTCCATGATCAAATTGTGCGCAAAGCTGGGATTGGCCTCGGCAGTGAAAGTCGCCAAGAAAAAACAACCCGAGATTGATCTCAACCAGAAATCAGCATAGAAGGCGTCAGAAGGAAAATTCTGAATGTTGAAGAAGCGGAAAGTTATACCGAGTACCGAACCTCCCACAGAAGAGGCAATTCGGACCTGGCTGATCACAAATATTGCCAGCGTGGTCAATATGGACCCATCGAGCATTGATATACGGCAAACATTCGATAATTACGGACTGGACTCTCTGCAAGCGGTCTCACTTTCCGGCGATCTGGAAACATGGCTGAACCGGGAGATCTCTCCGACCGTTGTGTGGGACTACCCCACGGTTGAGCAACTGGCACAGCACCTATCTGCAAACCACGTGAATGGCAACAAGCCAGCCGGCTCCGCGGCAGAGAATGGAGCGGAATAAACCAATTGTCCATCACAACGGAATCCATGGATATGGCCCAGGAACAAAAAACAGGCCGCGCGAGCGGCGGAGGGAAAGTTGTTCTGATCACCGGCGCCTCTTCCGGAATCGGCAGAACGTGTTGCGAGTACCTTGCCGGGTTGGGGATGACAGTCTATGGCGCGAGCCGCAGCCTGTCCGGCGGCGATGCCGGCAACTTCAAAACTCTTCGCATGGACGTGACTGATGACGCTTCCGTTCGCGATGGGATAAAGAACATACAGGAGCTGCAAGGGCGTATCGATGTGGTAATGAACTGTGCCGGCTATGGGATTGCAGGCGCAGTGGAGGAGACAAGCCCGGAGGAAGCCATGGCGCAGTTCGATACGAATTTTTTTGGCGTCCACCGTGTCTGCCGTGCCGTTCTGCCCATCATGCGGCAACAGAAGGGCGGCGTAATCATCAATGTAAGCTCTCTGGCGGGGTTGCTGGCTGTTCCATTTCAGTCGTTTTACAGCGCAAGCAAGTTTGCCATGGAAGGAATGACGGAAGCGCTCAGAATGGAGGTCCGTCCTTTTGGCATTCGGGTGGCCCTGATTGAGCCGGGAGATTTTAAGTCTGAATTTCCGGCCAACCGAGTCAACACCATGGATTCCGTGAAGAGTAATATCTACCGCGAACTGCTGGAGCGGTGCGTGGGTGTGATGCGGGAGGAAGAGAAGAACGGCAAAGCGCCGCTCCCCGTGGCCCGGTTGGTGGAAAGAATTATCAACGATCCGTCGCCTCGCCTGCGCTACACAATAGGCCCGTTCGAGGAACGATTAGGGCCGAAATTGAAGAGCGTGCTTCCTTACCGCGTGTACGAATATCTCTTCATGAAGCACTACAAGCTTGTATAGCAGTCCGGCGGTGAAAAGTGGCAACACCTCAATCAGCGCCGCGGTTGTGGCCCATCGACAAGCTTTTTATTTCTTATGCCGCGCTCGCGGTCTGCCTGCTTGCGTTCACCACGCTCCATGATTTGTTTGCGCTACTCCTGATTCTTGGACACGTGGCGGCGATCGGCTTACTTCTACTGCTTGCCCGGAGTACATCGCCCATTGTGATATTTCTTCGTCACTGGTTTCTGGCGGTGTACGTTCCGTTCTGTTATAAGCAAGTCCCCTATTTCGTTTCCGCACTGAAGCTTCGCGCGGTAGACGTCACGCTGGCGCATTGGGACCTGGCAATGTGGAAGGTCGATCCTGTGTTTTGGCTAAGCTCGATGCCCAACCGTTTCCTGGTGGAGTTTCTCCAGGTGGTCTACACAATGTTTATTCCAGGCACGCTTCTTCTGGGGATCGTTCTGTGGGTCAGGAGACCGCGGCAGGAATTTCGGTACGGCACGTTCGTGATTGCGGCGACATTCCTGATTTCCTATCTTGGATACATTCTTATGCCCGCGCGCGGCCCGCGATTTATGGATTACGCTTCTTTGCATCCGCCGCTCAAGGGACTATGGATGTTTCAAACCTTCCAAGGTGCTCTGGATGGCCTGGAAGGAGCGCAATACGATTGCTTTCCCAGCGGACATGTGGCGGTAGTGCTGGTGGGATGTTATGTTGCCCGGAGGATTTCATCTCCGGTTTTTTATGTATTTTCGGCGTTTGCCGTGCTCATCACCTTTTCCACGATTTATCTGCGATATCACTACGTGATCGACGTGATTGCCGGAATGGTGCTGGCGATCGCGGTGATTGTGGCTGCGCCTTCGATCTACCGCAGACTGGATTCGGGCAATCCTTTGGCCTGACCAGTGCTTTCTTCTATGTCGCAGCGATTCGCACTGCGGCATAACGAGAAAGCGCCATGACGGTGAAGGCGATATTGATTGTAATGGGCGAAGGGATCACGCTGGCATCACAAATCCACAGGTTCTGGATTCCATGGACCTTCAGGTTTTCGTCCACCACGCCGTAGTATGGTTTTGGAGCGATTACGTTGCCGCCCTGCATGTGGGCGGACTGCACGGTGATGAAGTCGCTGGGGCCGATGCCGGCAAAGTGCTCGCTGACTAGTTTGGCGTCTTTGATCGATTTCGCGTCAAACCGATTGGTAAAGACTTCTTCCGCGCCCATCTCAAACATGGCGCGGGCGGTGATCTCCAGACCTTTCTGCAGGCGTCGCCAATCTTCGTCGATCAGGGTGAAATCAATGCCATATCCGCTGTCCCCCATCACGCTCTTCTTGATTTCCCCATAAGCGAGCGTGGCAAAAACGGGGACACCAACCATCATGTGCCGTGATTTTTTTACTTTGCGTTGAAACTCAGCACCCCACGCAGGCAGCCCCAAAGACATGATTCCCGGTGGTACAAAAGCGGTTTCAATGATCATGCGCTCTTCCGGAATCTCCACTGCATATCCGATCTGCTGGCCGAGAAACGGATCTTGCGGTTCCGGAAAAATGCCAACTAACGGCGAACCGGCGTTTACGCTGAATTTTTTCCCGACCGTGCGCACTCCGGGAATGGCGCCCTGGAACCCACTGCGCCAAAGAATCTTACTGGAGGCATAGGCCCCACTGGCCAGGATGAAACGGTCCGCCTCAATGCAGACTTTGTTTCCTTTGGCATCTTCTACTTCAACGGCGGAAATCGAATAGGGATTGTCCTGGTCAGAAGCGTTGGTCTGGAATTGGAGATTGGTGACCTTGGCGTCGGGAACGAGCAACCCGCCCGCTCTTACGAAATCGGGGATGAGAGTGACTGCAAGAGATCGCTTGGCATCATATTGGCATCCCAAATTGCAGCGGCCGCAGCCGATACAATCCAGCGTATTGCTGGCGACGGTGATAGGTTTTTCCAGGTGGGCGCGAAATCCGTCAAAGTTTGTCTCTTTCTTGCTCAGCTTCTCAAACCCGTCACGCAAGGTATGTGCGCCGATGGTGATTACCCGGTCCTCCAACGTGTGCACATGTAGCAGCGGACTTAAAACGTCATACTGGCGAAGAAGGTCGTCATAGTCCAGCTGGATGCCAAGGTTTTGCCAACGATCTTTGAGGTTCTTCCACCAGAAGCCCTCAGGCTTAAACGCCACCGAGTTGTTGACCACCGTTGAGCCTCCGACGCAGCAGCCCTGCTGAAACAGAAATTGCTGGTCCAGGGAGAGCGTGGCGGCAGCGTTCATATACAAACGTGCAGTTGCATCCAGAAACGTCTGCGTAAATTCATTGTTGGTAATGATCGGTCCTGATTCCAACAGGATGACCCGCGCTTTGGGATCCTGTTCCTGTAGAGTGCGGGCGGCAACGCCGCCGCCTGCGCCAGAACCAATTACGCAGTAGGTCCTTTGGCCCGCAGGTTTGCGCGCTACCTCTCGCGGCGTTTTGCGGTTGGCCTGAAGTAGCTTCCAGGCTTCAGTTTCCGGCGGGTGGGCGAAGTCAGGACCACTGGGTGGATTCCAGCTCCGCGCCTGGAACGGCTTGTATCCAATCGCCTGCCACACCTTTGGTTCGTCGAGATAAGCGATGCCCAGCACCGATTTGAACAGAGTAAGCGTGACGATGGTCTTGACCAGGTCTTCTTCCTCTTCGGCCTCATTCTTGATCAGCCGGTGGAACATCTCGTCGATCCATGCGGCGCGCTTTTGCTTGCTGGATAAAAGGAAGCTTCCATGGCCGAACAGGCTCTTCAGTCCGTACCAGAGCTTGACGAAGAATCGTTTAAATGCCGACCGGGGGTATGAGGGCGGTCCATACAAAGGCAGGAGCGCTATTGTGGCAACGAGCTTTAAAAAAACTTGCGGCTGAAGTTCATGGAGATAGCGCGTGAGTTTGCGAACAATCACGCGGCCTTCAACCTTCAGATCGCCTTCGCCGTATCCTAATAACGCTTCAGTGAATGCCGCCACGAACGGCCGGTTTGCGTGCCAGTATGCCCATGCCACCCAGTTGATCAGTTTCTCTAGCATTGTCTTTATCTTTCTCCAGCTTGCACCGGCAGGACCGGCCGGCGACACAACGTACGGTTTGATTCGCGCATAAGTTTATCCCACGCGCTAAGGTTTCAGAGCGGTAAATTCGTGCGCTCGATTGCGAAAACACTGCTTACCGCAATGGTACGTTCCCCGCAAGGACCCAAGATGTATCTTTACAAACTCTGGCTTTTCAGGTGGAATGGCAGCTTGCTATCAACCTGCGGAGTTACTCTGTCTGGTATTCATTCGATTACCAAGCTTGTCCTGAGCTGCCCGCTGGTAAAAATCATTGTGCGGATAAGTTAGATCCCATGGCTGTGCCAACCTCGATCCAACCTGACGCAAACGGAATCAGCCCGGCACATGAGCTAATGATGGAAGAAGAGCGGTTGCGGCATCTGGCCGCCAATCCTCCACAAGAGATTCTGGTCGTTAGCGATTTTCACCTCGGACGAGGCCGAAACCCGGTCACTGGCCGCATTTCACGTACAGAAAACTTTCTTGCGGATGAGACGTTTGCCCGTTTTCTTGACTATGCCGGGCCGGGACCGCAGAAGCTGCTCTTTATTAATGGTGACACCTTCGATTTTGTGCGTATCTGTGACCATCCGGAAACTGAGGAGGAATTTGAAGAGTGGAGCAAATTTCTAAAACCGCTCAAGGTTGCAAAGACATCCGCAGAATTGCGTAGCACTATCTCCGGCAAAGAAAGAAAATTTGGCCTGGAAACCGACGATTACAAGAGTGCCTGGAAATTGCTGCAGATTGCGAACGGCCACCGCACCTTTTTTCAGGCCCTGGCAAAGTGGATCAACGGCGGCGGATTGCTGCTGCTTTCAAAAGGTAATCATGACCTGGAGCTGTATTGGCCCCTGGTCAGGGATTCGCTGAAGCAGCTTTTGCAGAGAGAGGGCGCGGACGGGAACAGGGTCAGCACGCAGGTGTTGTATTGCGATAACTCGCTCCGTATTGCAAATGTCTATTTCGAGCATGGGCACAGGTATGATCCGCAACAGCGGATTGACGATAGCGACGGCAGCCCTGTTTTAAAGGACCAGCCTGGCCAGTTGAAATTGCCTCTGGGAATTTTTGTGAACCGGTATCTGGTGAATCAACTGGAAAAGCTGGAGCCATTTCTTGGCGCTGTCCGTCCCACGGAACGTATCTTGTGGATGCTCCTGCGTAGTCACCCGCTTGCAGCCATAAGCGTCTTGTTCCGCTCCCTGCGGTTCATACGGCGGGCATTTCAAACTTCTCACGTGCGTGATTTTTTCTGGTATGCCGTGTACATCGGCGCAGTGGCTTTACCTTTTGTGACGGCCTTGGTCATTGCAGGCATCTTTGTTTTTGTGAGCAACCAGGAGATTGTCATCAAAAAGCACCCCTGGATTTCGACGGTCCTTGGTCTGGGAATGGTTGCGCCCTATCTGGCGGCAGCATTCCGGGAACTGGTGAACTGGTTGGGACGCAAAAAGAAAAAGAGCGCATTAGTGGGAGAAGATGAGATGGCCAGAGGCGTTAACGCCGCCATTCGGAAATTAAAATTTCCCGGCGCCCGTACTATCTACGCGGTGATGGGCCACACGCACGATCAGGACATCCAGAGCCTGCCCGATCTTGAAGGCGCCAGGGTTTTGTACCTGAACACAGGCACATGGATCCCAGTTTGGCCGGATGACCGCCCTGATCTAGATGGGCAGGTACTGTTCCCGTTTGTCCATTTCCGTCATGTTGGCCCGCAGGGATATAGCCACCAGTACCTGGAGTGGAGAGATGATCGTGGCAAGCCCTCAGAGAGCTACATTCTGGAGCCGCCGGCAAGTTAGCCGGCCAGAGACTCAACTGGGCATGATTTGTTCAAACGGAGATGCGGGAGCCCGGAAGAGAAGCAAACGTTTGACCGGCCGTTTCCCTTGAGCCAACCCAGGCTCCCTCCCACAGGAAAGATACGCTTTCTTGAGGTACTCGTTTCTCTTAGACACATTCGCCGGCCCAGTGAGAACAAAATGAAAGTTGAGTAATACCCAAGTTTCAGGAACCGGTGTATAGCTGAAGAGACGCCCAGTAGTAAGGACGGTTGGAGAGTTCGCTGGAATGTAACATTTTTACTTTTGCTGCGTGCAAAGCGTCAGAGGCGCTCTTGCCGCGCTTGATTTCGCCATAAAAATCATTCATGAGCGTGGGAGTTACCGAATCTTCCGCCTCCCACAGGGCAGCAACCACCTGCTGAGCGCCCGCGCGCATGAAAGCCCACGCCAGCCCCACAAGCCCCTCGCCGGAGTAGGTGCGCTGGCCGGCGCCATAACAGGCGGAGATGGTTACTACCTCGGAGTGGATGGGCTTTTTGATAATGTCATGAGCGTAAAGCTTGTATGAGTTGTCTTTATCGGGCGAGAGGATGATGGCCGAATCGAGGGGGATTAGCTGGACGGCAGTACCATGTGTTACGAAGTCAATGAACCGGTACTCCTCGGGCCTGGCCTGGAAATAAGCTGTAGGAATTGCGTCCTTGTCGGCAATCAGGGTTTTCATTTCCGGCGAGAAGTGCATGGCCACGGACTTCATCTCTTGCGCTGCGTGCTTCAATCGGGGATATTCAGGCGTGGCTTGAACGGGGTCACCCATCAGGAGCAATTCTTTTGGCGTCCGGGTTGTACGCCGCTGCATGCCGAAGCGAAACAACAAAGAGCTGGAGTTTTCAATCACAACATCATTGATCCAGTAATGTGGCGCGTTGCCGGGAACGATCAGCGTTTCAAAGTTCAGCCGGTAGAGACTTCCATGCGGGATGATGACAACATGACTCCCTTGCGGTATAAGAGCTGCCGCCGGTTTAACCAGCATGTCATACAGGGCGCTACCGCCAGGTGCGTCGCCCAGTTTTCGACGATCAAGCACCTGCGTGCTGTAGTCTTTCACAGCTTGGTCAATGTCAGTTTTCTGCGGCAGGCGAAAGAGCGTGGTCTGTCCTGCGGCGATGGCCCAAAGGTAGGACTGCTTGTCTGCCACCCAGTAAGCCAAAATGACTTCATTGTGGCGCCGTAACGTAAGTTGAATCTGTTGGAGGTTCAGCTTTGCAGTGGGGGCATGAATGCCAAGGCCTTCAGAGAGGGTCCGGGAGCGGCTAAACTCGGCCACTTGCAGAGCACGTACTGTTTCGCCATGGTCAACTAAAAAGCGGACATATCCATCAAAAAAAGGCGCTGCGTCGAGAACGGAGATACGCTGCGCTTCTTCGACAATCTGAGAACGCGCCGATTCCACGATGCGGATGGCGTCTTGAAACGCACGGTCTGCATCGGCAGTCTTTCTCCAATCTACATAGAGATCGGCAAGGTCCGTTTGCGCCTGCCAGCGGTCGGATATGTCCGCATCGCGGTTGGCGACGATTTCTTTTAACGGCGCTTCGGCTTCGCTATGGAGGCCCTTCGCAGCGGCGATCTCGCCGCTGGTGAGCAAGTATACGGTATAGAGTGGGCTCTCCTTTCTATTGCCTCCCATGGCGGCCACTTGGCGGTTGTAATCCTCGGCTTTGGGCAGGTTGTGCCGGCCAACCTCAACCTGCGCCAGGTTGTGAAGGATGAACCCTGTATCGGGGTCATCTTTGTTGTTTAAACTTTTAGCCAGTTCCATGGCATGTGAGTAGGCGGTGGCAGCGGCGTCATAGTTTTTTTGCGCGAGGTACTGATTGCCCAGGCTCGTGAGCCAGAATCGCTGGTCATCTATATGGCCGAGACTTGAGGCAATCATCTCCGCCTGCATGGCATATGAACTGGCATTGGGAAAATCACCGAGTTCAAAGAAACTTTGCCCAATAAAGCCGAGAGTTTTCTCCTCAGCGCGCCGGGCACCCGACGCACGTGCCAGGGCCAGGGCATCTTTGAAGCGATCAATGGCCTCGTCGAAGCGCTGCGCCTGCATGGAGATCAGACCCAGGCTGCCCACGGCATTTGCTTCCAGGAAGGGCTGTTTGTGTTGGCGGGCAAAGTTCAGCGCTTCCACAAAATAAGTCTGGGCTTCCTTATCGTGGTTCTGTACATGCAAGCAGGCCCCGCGATTCAAGGCCACTTCTCCCAGGGAATCAGGGCTTCCTGCTGCGGCCAGATGCTCAGCATCTGCGATGCGGAGTTCCGCTTCCGGGAATTTATTGAGCCGGCAAAGCGCGCGGGACTGGGCGATCCGCCGGCGGACGGAAAACTCGCCACCAGCTAGTTGTGGCGGAAGATCGGTCTCAAGAGCATTCAGGGAATCACTTGCCTTGCCCTGGGCAACCAACACTTCTGCCTTCAGAACACGAAACTTATAGTTCCATACCGGATCTGTATGCTGGGTTTGCTGAAAGCCTTTATCCGCCAATTGCAATGCAGCTTCGAGATCGCCGGACTGGAGTTGCGAATACGCTTCAGCATAGCGCGCGGACAGTGGTTGCTCTGGGTGGTGTTCGCACCCGGTTACCATCATTGCCAAAAGCAGTAGCGCGCCTGCGACTATGGAAAGGTGGGTGTCCCGCCGCCTGAGCCTCCACCGGCGTGGATGGTTCCATCGCCCGTAGAGCACATCTGCACTCGAAGCATGTTCAGGTAACGGCGTTCGTGATGGACGACGACCTCGGCCAGATGAATGACACCAAACTTCGGGACGCAGATGATGGAGCCATATCCCTGGATTTCCGAATCCGCTCCCACGTGCTCTTTCAAATCCAAGTGTCCTGCTGCCGTACAGCAGTAAGCAGCCGTGCCGGGTTTTTTCCCTTTTCCTTTTTTCCATCCTGCAACCCGTTCAGACACTCCGTGTAGTGCATGGTACTGTGCTTCTAACTTCTGCAGCTGCGGCTCCTTCAGGTTCTTCAGGCCTGACAGCATGAACAAATGGTCTACTCTTTTTGCCTGGTGGGCCTGTTCGAACTTTGAAAACGTATCATGCTGGTGAAATTCATGAGTCGCTAATTTTACATCGACGGGATGGCCGCAGATGCGCAGATTCTCAAAGTGGCTGCCGGTGATATCGAAACTGGCTTCCTCATCGCTGCCTTCGAGTGGGGAATACACGGAGACCCGGGAAACGACCTTGTCCGCTTTGACAATGTCCGCGATATTCAGCTCCTCAATTACGGAGGAAGCATAGCTGGTATGCATGTCATGGCATTCATCAAAGCTACCGCCTACTTCAGTGTACGCGGCACGAAATGACAAGATGCCATCCAGTTTAAAATTTTCTATACGATTAAATCCGCGTCCGCCGGTAGAGGCCAGTGAGGTGGCTGCCTGCGCGCCAATGCTGTGCCGGGTGGGACGAAGAAGTTCACCGGAAACGCCGAAAGCAGACGCATTGTAAACGTGACTACAGTGGTGGTGAGAGCATTTGGCCATGTTTTTTCTCCACTTAACCTGGAAACAACCGATGGGGCACCGGTACAGACGTGAGTTCTTTTGGCTACTCTACCACCACAGAGGGTGACAGTCATAGTCAAACTTCTACAGTCCAGGAGACTTACTTATGTGAGAAAACGTAACCGTGAGGTCTATTCCTGCAAGTGAAAGTTGAATGGATATCGAGTTAGCTCGGATATTTTTCCGTCCGCGGTAACTCCCTGAATAACTATCTGGTGGGCTCCTTCGCCCATCACTTGTGAATCCAGCAGGAGATTAATGGTTTCACTTGCTTGTTCTAATGACACCGGGAAGGAAGATTTTAGTTTTCCTGACTCAGTCACAAGCTGGCCTTCATACCGCGCGTAGGGACCTTTTTGAAGCAGTTGAAATTTCAGCTCAAAACGCGTGTTTCTGGGCACCGTTACTTGTTGGGTTCCTCCCGCTCTGGCTCCGTCATTCAGAAAGAACGCGGGCGTGACCTGGGCGCGGTGGAATCCATTGATGATCCGGCTTTGATAGACGTTCATGCCAATCGCACAAAAAAGCAACGCAAACGCCACGACGGCAACCGGCTGGCGCAATCCAGACATGAGACTGCCCATAAAGCCCGGCTGCACGGCTGGGCCCGCCTCTTCCGCGCCGATCTGGCGCACCTGGCCGACAAACTCAGTGCCAGCCTTGACCTGCTCAAAGCAGACAGGGCAAGAAAAGAGGTGCTCTTCGTAGGCGTCGCGGTCATTCTCAGTCAATTCACCGAGCAGATAGCGTTCTACCGTAAAATTACTGGTTGCTTCTTCGTGGTTCATCACTCTTGCGTTCATAATCTACCTCTGGATCTGATTAGGCCGTCAATTCCTATTGAAGGCGCTAGTTGCTTCTTTTCTTGTAAAGTTCCCCGAATTTATTAATGGCCCGGTGAAGCAGAACGCGAAGATAGTCGCGGTCCACACCAAAATCGTGGCAAACATCATCGCTTTCGCGCTCTTCAAAGAAACGCGCATGCAAAATATGGCGATCTCTTTCAGGAAGTTCGGAAAGGATGGCACGCACCAGCCGCCCGTGTTCCCGACGCTGCATGATCTCTTCCAGCCCCAGATGTCCATCAGCGACGTCTGTGAATTCCAGAGAATCGTGCTGATTGCGATGGTCATACCGGCGGCTTTCAGAGAGGACATGCTTGCACACAGAATGTACATAGGAGCCGAATCCACGGGGATTGTTTACGCTACCTGACTGGACGGCGACCCACACCCGGTAGAAAGTTTCCTGGCGCACATCTTCAATGGTGTGCGAATCCACGCCGCGCGCGCGCAGGGTGATTCGCAACCGCTCACTGAAATACGCGACAAAATGGGCTTCGGTGGCGGGATCACGGGCCCCGAGGCGACGTAAATATTCTTCATCAAAGGAGTAGAAGTCCACTGGTGTTCTTTCAATCCAGTATACTTCAGCCTCTGCATCCGCCTTTTGTTTTCTAGAGCGTACAGCCGCGCTCACAGGCGAACGACGCAGTGAAGCTCTGCTTCGCTTTTTTATTGCAGCCCGGGAACTGAGAGACACGCTTTTCACTCCATAAACTCCCAAAATGGCACGGCCTTCAATCATTAAAGCCTGCGAAACGGCAGGTCAGAACCAAAATACAAACCCGGCTGTAAATCTCCCATTGCCAGCGCGGACATGGCCGTGACGGTGGCCAGGACACCATGTTGATCAGAATGCGGCTCTGATTGAGGTGCGTAGCCGCCGGCAATCGACGCAAGTACGGCAGAGCCGGGCCAGGAACCGTCAGGCAATTGCATGCGACGAAGACCGGCCGCCAGGGGCCAGGCGGTTTGCATTCGCAAACGCATCAGGCAATACAGCCGCAGGGCCTGTTCCCATGCACCTTCAGCGGGAAGCGCACATGCCAACTGGCGAACCGCATTGACAACGAACCAGGGTGCCGTGCCGGGCTCCCAATCCATGAGAATGGATGAAACAAAAAAACTGGAGTCCAGCCGGCAGGGTCTTCTGTGCAGGTCTGTGCGAAGATATGACGCCAGGAACTCTGAAGAAGAGGCGTCAATAGAGGCCAGCGCCCTGACCGCAATCGCCGTGGCATCAACTGAACTGGCGGCTTCAGCTCCAGGAAAAATGGCAATCCCGCCGTCGCCGCGACGGCAACGCCGAAGCAGTTCCAACGAATCATCGGGTACAGCGCGTCCGTGTTGACGCAATGCCACAATGGACCATGCAGTAGAATCTGCATCGTCGGCCGAGCCGGCCCGGCCAAATCCCCATCCGCCTTTTGGCGTCCGGATTTCCATGAGCCAATCCAGGGAATCTTCAATCTGACGGCGCTGCACATAGCCGATGTAATGCGAAGGCATATCGCTCAAACGGGCAAGAACGAATGCCGTCACCCAGGCTGCTGATTCTCTGGTGGCGGGGCTGCACAGGCTCCAACCTCTTTGCTGGCGCCGGGCAAAAAGGAATTGCAATCCAGCCGCTATTGCACCCGAACTGGAACCGGATTGCCGGGACGACGCAACAATCCCCAGTGTTTTTACGACTGGCTGATCGGGCTTTCTGATTTGGCGATCCAATTCAGATTGTTGGTCAGTCACGCTCGCTCCAAATTTGCGGTCTGGCAGGAATTAATGAAAGCCTGACGCGCTACAAAGACCTAGTGATAAATAAGAAGCGAGCGTTTCATGATTCGCTGAAGAAACAGGTCTTAAGGCCATTGCAGTAATGTAAGTTATTGAATTTGTTGATTTTGTAAGAAGTTGGAATTTAGGCTGTCAGCCAGCCCTTTTGGAAAAATCTGAGTGGTTTCTGGACTTGATGTCCTTGATGTGACGAACACCGCCGCAGCTCGTTATCTGGGACGGAATTTTTAGAAATTTTCATAATTGGTGACCACTCCATGGTTCGTCTGGCATGCAACATGTTGCAATATGAAAAAATATGCTTAGCATTCAATGACTTAAAATAAGGCCGGGTTCGTATCAGCTCACTGTTTCTTAACCGCCGAAGGACTTCAAAGAAGAACTTTTCAGAGCCTCAAACCGCAGCAATATTAGAAAACATTAATTTTATTAATCTGATAGCCAGCCTATATTTTTTTCGCTAGGTTTGACTCGTTTCACGGCCGTTCCGGGACCACAAAAAAGGCTGGAAACAACAAAACCTGGGACCAACTTCAAAGCCCCTGCTCAGCCACTGACGGAAATACCCTCGCTGTGACTCATCACGCCTGAAGTGTGTCCTTCCCTCTTATTAGGAGACGACGAAATGAAAAAAAGCCGAAGAGACCTATTGAAACTCGGCGCTATGGCGGGCGCAAGTGCGATTATACCGAACCTGTTATCAGGCCAAACCCCCAATACACGAGTGCCCGTACAAGGCGGCATTACATTCCACGGACACGTAGCGCATCGCACGCCGGCGCAAACAGCGGCCGCTCTAGCGATCGTGAATGGGTTGCAGCAGTTTGTAGATCCGCTGCCCATCATGCCCACACTGCGCCCAAGCCCGAACGGCGTTACACACATTCGCATGCAGCCGGCAATGCAAAAAGTCCATCGCGATCTTCCAGCGACGCAGATCTGGGGTTACAACGGCATATGGCCAGGACCCACGATCGAAGTACGCAGCGGCGTTCCTGTAAGGATTAAATACCACAATGATGCTCTGCCCACCACGCACCCGCTGCCAGTCGATTTCACGCTGCACGGTTCTGAAGCGGACAAACCGCAGGTACGGAATGTAGTGCATCTGCACGGCGCCAAGATTCTTCCTGAAAGTGACGGCTACCCTGAGGGCTGGATTTCGCCGGACGGCGTAACCGGACCAGTGCTCTACAATCCCAATCCTTTCGTATATCCCAACGATCAGCAATCCACGATGCTGTGGTACCACGATCACACACTGGGAATCACACGCTTGAACATGATCATGGGACTGGCTGGAGCGTACCTGATCCGCGACGCAGTAGAAGACTCGCTGAACATTCCCAAAGGACAATTTGAAATTCCGCTGATCATGCAAGACCGACTGTTCAATGCCGATGGAAGCCTGCTATACCCGGTGGCTGACGGAGGCACGCACCAGTACTGGATCCCCGAATTTTTTGGCGACACCATGTGCGTGAACGGCAAGGCGTGGCCAGTGCTGGATATTGAGCCGCGGCGTTATCGCTTCCGCATGCTCAATGGAAGCAATGCGCGCTTCCTTAACATGACCCTGGTGCGCACGGACAGCACCGGCAGACCGCATGGCATGGCGGGTCCGATCTTCCATGTAATCGGGACCGACGGAGGTTTGTTGCCTGCTCCGGTAGCGCAGACCACGCTACTACAGGCGCCAGCCGAGCGGCTTGACGTGATCCTTGATTTCACCGGCAAGGCGGGACAGTTCTTTGTATTGAAAAATGACGCTCCCGCACCCTTCCCGGGCGGCGGAGAAGTTGTGCCTACGGAGATCATGATGTTCCGTGTCTCCAAACCACTCTCTTCGCGCGACACCACAACCATTCCACAAGTGCTCAACCCTGTTTCAATGAACTTCAACCCCAACCAAGTTGCCCGCACACGGGACGTTGTCCTAACGGAACTCGACCGGGCTTCTGACGGTTTCCCGATCATCGGCCTGCTTGACAACAAGAACTGGGACGATCCAGTCACGGAAGATCCAAAAGCCGGATCAACCGAAGTCTGGAACATGATCAACGATACCGGGGATGGGCATCCGAAGCATATCCATCTGGTTCAGTTCCAGGTAATCAGCCGGCAACCATTTGACCAGGACATATTTGACAACACCGGTCAGCTGGTATTTACCGCGCCGCCACAAGCACCCGCGCCTGAGGAGGTGCACGCCGCTAAGGATGTGGTGAAAGCTTATCCGGGAACGGTGACCAAGCTGGCAATGAAGTTCGATCTGCCAACAGGAACGCGTGTGGTTCCTGGACAACGATACAAATATGTGTGGCATTGCCACATATTGGAGCACGAGGACAACGAGATGATGCGACCCATGGACATCATCGGCTAGACGCCCGAAGTGCATTTCGTCATGCGGCTTCAGACTTCGGTCTGAGGCCGCCTTTTTTCCATTTTTGCCTTGTTAGCAAAATGTCGGCTGGATAGAATTCGATGTATCTTGTTGAATTTAAATGTATATTTACAGATTTGGAACAATCTAATAAATTATTTGAATTTTCTAATGTTTTGGGCTAGAGTTCTCCCGCTTCGACCTTAACCGCAGGGTTTCTTCCGGGCCGAAGTTCCTTACCCTGATCTTGGTTTCCCAATTCGGTTGCCAACTCCTAACCGCCGGCGGCAGACGCCCGGCATGTAATAAGCCCGACTTCCTTTAAGGAGGAATTCATGAAAAAGAGTCGACGCGATATTTTTAGAGGCGCGATGGCAGGCGCGGTGATTTTTGCGCTTGCGCAGATGTGCGCCTTTGCTCAGACGGCCACTCAGCCAGCCACTACCACGACAAGCATGTTGCTTGCTCCCGCAGGACCTGCTGCGAGCGCGCATGCTCACAACGCGGCAACCAGTGCCGTCCCAGCGACGGCGCAGAGCAAGCCCCCGAAGCCCACCATGCGCAGAGGCATGGCGATGCGCATGCCGAACTGGTCGAAGATGCCCACCGGAGTAGCTACCACCACCGGTGGCACCGTTGTGACACCTCTGGATCCCAACACCATTCCGAAGTTCGTGAACCAGTTGACCAGGCCGGCGACCTTCGTTTCCAGCGGGACAAAATTCGACAGGCAGCTGGGCAGAAATGTCCCTCTGTATCAGGTCACGGAAAATACAATTTTCCAGCAGGTTTTGCCGCCGGGATTCCCAAAGACAAAGATGTATGCCTACGGTGGCTCGGCAAACGTTGCCGCGCCCGGCCAGACCCCAAACATTCAGACGGTATTCTCATCGCCTGGACCGACCTTTGAGGCAACGAAAGACCAGCGCATCTTCGTGAACTATACCAATAACCTGAGCGGCGATCACATGTTCCCCGTGGATCCTACGATCATGGCGGCTAACCCCAACAACGCGCCGATTCCCACGGCCCCTTTCGCACCCTTCCCTCCGGGCTATCCGCAATTTCAAAGCCCGATTGTGACGGTCGCACACTTGCATGGCGGCGTTACGCCTTCTGATTCAGACGGTTTTCCGCTGTCCTGGTTCTCCAAGGGCCTGACAAAGACAGGGCCGACATTCAACGGTACTACCTTCGAATATTTCAACGGGCAGTTGCCGACAATGCTCTGGTACCACGACCACGCTCTGGGCATGACACGCCTTAATCTGGCCGCAGGCTTGGAAGGCATGTACATGATCCGCGACCCCCAGCACGATGCCATTGCACCGCTCCTTCCCTCGGGACAGTTCGAAATGCCTCTCATGCTGACGGACAGGGCGTTCAACAGCGATGGATCAATCCAATTCAACATAGATGGCGACAACCCAGACCTCCACCCGTACTGGGTCCCTGAGTATTTTGGCAACGTCGTCATGGTCAACGGCAAGGCGTGGCCGAACATGAACGTGCAGCGGCGGCAGTACCGCTTCCGCATCGTGGATGGCTCCAACGCACGCTTCTACAACTTGTCCCTTGTGAAGAAAGACGGGTCCCTCTTGCCCTTCACACAGGTCGGCGGCGACGGCAGCTACTTGCCCGCGCCGGTCACGTTGACGTCGATCTTTTTGGCAATCTGTGAGCGCGCGGACATCCTGGTCGACTTCTCAAACCTGCCGGCCGGAACAAAGATCGTCATGAGGAACGACGCTAACGCGCCATTCCCGGGTGGCGATCCAGTCGATCCGAATAACGAAGGTATCGTCATGCAATTCACGGTGCAGAACACGACGGCCGTGCATCCGAAACCTCTGCCCGCGACACTGATCACCGTTCCCGAGCTGATTGAGACCCCGAACATCGGGAATCCAAAGATCTTCACCCTTAACGAGCAGGAAGCCGATGGCGGTCCCGTGGCAGTGCTCATTGACGGGCGGCATTTCGATGAGCCTGTCACTGAACTTCCCAGGGTCGGCACCACCGAGGCATGGTACTTCCAGAACCTGACGGAAGATGCCCATCCCATACACATTCACCTGGTCGAGTTCCAGTTGGAGGACCGGCAGGTTATCGACCGGGACCGCTTCAAGGATTATTGGGAGAGGCAGAACCTGAACGCCGATGGTATCCAGGGAGAACTTCCGCTGGATCACGCACCGACCAGAATCAATGTGGAGACGGTGACGGACACCGGCGACGGGAGGCCCCGTGATTTCCTATTCGACCCGACCGACACCACCAGTTGCACCAACCCAGACCCAACCAGCGGTTGCCCAACTCAACCCATACCGCCCTCTCCGAGTGAGGCCGGGTGGAAAGACGTCTTCCTTTCCCCGCCGTTTATGGTCACTCGAATCCGGATCCGCCTCGCACCTCAGGAGGTGAAGGAGTCGAACCTGTTCCCGGGGAAGAACACATTCCCGTTTGACCCAACCAAGGGGCCGGGTTACGTATGGCATTGCCATATTCTCGACCACGAAGACAACGACATGATGCGGCCGATGGCGATTGTGAACGATGCCGAGCCGTGTCTTAACTGCGAGTCGCGCAACCTGACGCCTGGAGACTCAAAAGACGCAGGAACTCCAGCAGCGCGCTACTCAACACCGAGCCATAACCACAACGGGTCTACACCCACAACCGAGCAGAAGAACGGCACCCCATCGCCGATGCCAATGCCGATGCCCGAGCAGCAGCAACCACAGCGGTAGAACGCACATGACCTGGAGGAGGTGGAGGAGCGAAGAGCTCTTCCGCCTCCTTGCAGGTGGTTCACCGACCCACGATCATTGCCTTTCGTGGCCTGGTTGTGCTCCTGCTCTGCGTTGTTGCCTCAATCTCAAGCGTTCTGGCACAGACCCGGGATCCAGCGTACACGAACAAGCGTGAACAGGCCTTGCGGCTCTTTGACCAGGACAGGCGACTGGAAGCGCTGCCGCTATTGGAAGAACTGGCGCAGAAGAATCCGAACGATGAAGATATTGCGGTTACCCTGGCGGCATCGCTCGTTACCCATGCCACGACCCTGACGGACAAGCAGGCGGCTGCCAGTGAGCGGCTGCGAGCCAAAAGCCTGCTGGAAAAATCCGGCAGCAACAACACGCTGGCGAAAAACCTCTTGCAGGTCTTGAACGAGATGCAGGACGGTGTTGCCACTCAATTTTCGGAAAATCCGGCGGTAGAACAAGCCATGCTTGCCGGCGAAGCTGCTTTCTCCCGGCGCGATTATGACGAAGCGATTAAAAACTATTCCAGGGCGCTGGAGCTGGAGCCCACCAACTACGCCGCGGCGCTCTTCATTGGAAACACTCTTTTCAGGAAACACGACTTTGCCAAAGCCGGCACGTGGTATGAGAAGGCCATTCAGCTCGACCCCAATATCGAGACTGCCTATCGCTATTACGCTGATATGCTGGGCAGCCGGGGAGATATGGCAAAGGCCCGCAGCATGCTGATTCATGCGGCGGTTGCCGAACCCTATAATCGCATGGTCTGGCGCGATCTGATGACCTGGGCAGCCCTCAATGACACCAGGATTGGTTTCAAATACGCCGGAGTCCTGTCCGATCCCACACCTCTTCAGCCACCAGATTCCAAATCTCCTGGCAAAACTGAACCTCTGTTTGAGGTCAAACTCTTTCCTCAACGCCCCAAGGATCTCTCCGACGCCTGGCAGGCGTATCAGACAGTTCGCGCGGACTGGAAACAGGGCGGTAAATTCAAACAGTACTTTCCTCAGGAAGCCGATTACAGGCATAGCCTGGCGGAAGAAACCGAAGCGCTGACGGCAGAGATCAGAGTCCTGGAAAAGCTGAAAGGTGATATTGAGACAGCGGAACTGGTTACGGAGGACCAGTCTCTGCTCCTGCTCTTGAAATTGCACCAGGCTGGAGTCCTGGAATCCTACGTGCTGTTCAGGCTAGGCGATGAAGGCATCGCGAAGGACTATGTTGCCTATCGCACCAAAAACCGGGGCAAGTTGGAAGAATACATGGACAAGTTTGTTGTCCCGCCCGCTCCAACCAAGGCAGATTCCGGGCACCAAAAGACCAAGCCGGACGCGAAAAAAAAATTCTGACGCGGCTAACCCCGGGGCAGGGCAAATACTCAAATAGCTGCACCCAATGGTTATCTGAGCTTTGCAGCATGCAGGCCAGAGAAAAGCAGTTACTCTTTATCCCCGGTGCGGCACAAAGACGCCGAAGACAGTTCCGTGATGCTCCGGTGAGGGGGTGCTGCGCGCCTTTATTATTCCTTCATGTTTCTGGATGATCTCCAGGCTCACCCACAATCCCAGGCCGGATGCCGGTAAGGCCTTTGGTGGAGAAGAACGGTTCAAAGATGCGTGCAAGAGTTTCCCGGGCCATGCCGTGACCTTTGTCTGCCACGGTGACCCGGACTCCTTTGCGACCGGTGAGACGAGTCCGTGGCGTCGCTCTCACGTACGGTGATCGATCTGGCCGCCGTTGCAAATCAGAGCAGTTTCCGGCTGTCGCGGGCCTGATTTCCGGTGTCGCCCCGGCTGGAATAGAATTCATTTCCGGAGGGTGCCAGATGGCTAGGTTCTATGAGGATGTACCGATCCAGTGGAAAGAAGGCGAGACGACCTACGGGCGCGGCCTGGGCAATCATGTGGCCTGGCGCTGCAAGTGTGACCACCTGATGCTCGCGCCGCATGAGGAACTATACTTTGTGCCCCCATGCCCAACCTGTGGTCGAAAATTCAGGGTGCTCAAGGGCAAAAAGCCGCGGTACGTGAAACGAGTCATAGAGCGCGTGGAACGGCCTGTAAAACCGTTCTAGAATGCCTCTTCATGTTCTTACAGCTCTGCTGTGTTTAAATAGTCCGCCGCACAACTGCATCCAAGGAGATAAGCGCGATGTCGAACAAGGCAAATGGCAAGTCTAAAAAACATTCCAGCCCGGCCCAGCCAGCCGCCAATCCCACAGTTACCAACCCATTCGACCGCCGCAGCTTTATGGTGGGCGCAGCCGCAGGAGCAGTGACCCTGGCTCTGCCACGCTGGATGAACGCCGGAGAAACCGGCTTCTTTTCCGGTGGCGCCCCCGCTACGCTCGACGAAGACCTGAATCCTATCCGTGCTGAAATCACCAGGCGCCATGATGAAACGGTGAAGCGGATGCAGACCTGGATCAGGCAGCCCTCCATCGCAGCGGAAAATCGCGGGATGAATGAAGGTTGCGAACTCACCATGCAGATGCTGCGTGAAGCCGGATTCCAGCAGGTAACCAAGGTTCCCACCGCTGGCCAGCCGGGAATCTTTGCCACGCTGGATGCGGGCGCCCCTAAAACTCTTGGTCTCTACTTTATGTATGACGTGAAGCAGGTGGATCCGTCGGAATGGTCATCACCGCCGTGGGATGCGTCGCTGGTGGATAAGCCGGGTTTCGGCAAAGTAGTGGTGGGCCGGGGCGCGGTCAACCAGAAAGGGCCGGAAGCAACGTTCATCGCTGCGCTGCACGCCATCCGCGGTGCGGGGCGCAAGCTGCCGGTGAACTTTGTTCTGGTGGCTGAAGGCGAAGAAGAGATTGGCTCGCCGCATTTCCCGCAAGTTGTGCGCCGGCCGGAGGTGCTGGCGGCACTGAAGCGCACGATGGGGATTTTTATGCCCTTTGCCGCGCAAGATCCTGATGGGCAGGTGACTGCGTTCCTCGGTGCTAAAGGCGTGGTTGAACTCGAACTGGTCTCAAGCGGCGAGAAATGGGGACGCGGACCGAAGGCGGACATCCACTCCAGCAACAAAGCGCGCCTGGATTCGCCGGCATGGCACCTGGTGAAGGCCCTGAACACTCTGGTCTCGGCTGACGGCAATGAGCCTGCGATTGCCGGCTTTGCGGACAAGGCACGGCCGCTCTCGGCGCAGGAGAAAGCGATGATCGCCGAAGCTGCCCGCAGGTTCGATGAAAAGACCCTGATGAAACAGATGGGTGTCGCCCACTGGGTGCATGACGTGAGTTTTCAGGAATCGCTGGAGCTACTGGTGTCGCGGCCGACCGTGAATATCGAAGGCCTGGTGGGCGGCTATACTGGCCCGGGCGGAAAGACGATTCTTCCACACCGCGCCGTTGCCAAGATTGACATGCGGCTGGTGCCGGACATGACCGCCGCAGAAGCGCTGGCCGCGCTCAAGGCGCACCTGGTAAAGAACGGTTTTGGTGATATTGAAGTGAATATGACCGGCGGCTACGATCCCACCACCACCCCGGCCGACGCTGCGCTGGTCCGCGCCGAACATGCCGTGTATAAACGCGCTGGAATCGATCCAATCGTCATGCCGCGGCTGGCTGGTTCGTGGCCTGGATATGTGTTTACCGGCGCGCCTCTCAATCTTCCGGCAGGACATTTTGGACTGGGCCATGGCAGTGGCGCCCACGCTCCAAACGAATACTACGTGATCGAATCGAGCAATCCGAAGGTGCAGGGAATTGATGGCTCGGTCATGTCGTATGTCGAATATTTGTATGAGGTGGCGCGGACAGCATAAACCCCTTGCGGCCCAGCTTACTCTTCAAACCGCAGGTGAGTCTAAGCGCGAAGGAGGACGTATGAAGGACTCTATACGCTCAACGCTGTTCCTGACCGCTATTGCTGCCACGACAGCGGTTGCTCAGTCGGCGAAGCCCGCGGCTGGTGACAATAGCTCGCTGACTAGTGACTGGCGCGGCACCTCCATCTGTGTGGTGCGTGAGAGCGCTTGCCATGATGAGAAAGCGCTTTACCATGTCAAGAAACTCGGAGACCAGCCAAACCGCTTTTCTCTTCAGGCGGACAAGATCGTCGATGAAAAGCCTGTGACGATGGGCACAACGGAGTGCAATTATCAGCCTGAAGGGCATGCATTGACTTGTGAGCTTCCCAAGAGCGTATTACATCTTACCTGGCAAGGAAGCACGCTGGAAGGGACCATGAACCTTACTGACGGCACACTGTGGCGCAATATCAATCTGAAGCACGACTGAAAGCCGTTCTGCGCCAGGTGCTTGTCCGTTTTCACTTTCGCTGAAGTGCCTTCCAGCCGCTGCTGTACCGTCAGATTTACCGTGCTGGTTGCTGTTGCGCCGCCGCTGGCGCTGGTGGCCGTTACCGTAATGGCGGAAGTCCCGGCCGGTGTGCCTGTAGCGCCTCCGCCGCCAGGTGCCGGTTTGCTGCTGCTGCCGCAGCCAGCCAGTATCAGCAAAGCCATTGCGGCAAAACCTTGCCCAGCGCGGCGACGTGCGGATTCAATCCTCCAGACATAAAGAGTTTCTGCCAAGAAAATGACCCCCGGAAGCTGGGGGTCGAATACATATTTGGCTGGCAAGGACCCTAGGCGCGCCCTACGCCCAGATATTCAAAGCCCAGCGCCTTCATGCGCGGACCATCAAGCAGGTTCTTGGTGTCCACAACCACGGGATTGCGGATGATGCGGCGGATACGGTCAAAGTCCAGCGTGCGGAACTCGGGCCAGCCTGTACCCAGAACCAGGGCGTCCGCGCCTTCGGCCACGGAATATGCTGAATCGCAGTAGCGGACGTTGCCGGTCAGCTCCTGCTGTGCGTCCGGCATGGCAATAGGATCGTAAGCCTTTACGTGTGCGCCGCTCTCCATCAGGCTGCGCGCCAGGCGTATGGAACCAGAACTTACCACGGAGTTTGTGTTCGGCTTGAAAGCCAGACCGAGCAGCCCAACCTGCTTGCCTTCAATCGTTCCCATGGCGCCGGAGATTTTCTTCATGATGCGCGCGCAGAATTCATGGTTCACTTCGCGTGCCGCAGTCAGGATCTTGAGTGACACGCCGGAGCCGGCCGCCAGATTGGCCAGAGAGTCCATATCCGATTCGGTAAAGCTTCCGCCGAGCGAGCCGGGCTGCAAGGAGCGGGGCGCGATGCGCTTATCCAGCCCAAGCGCCAGTGACAGATCGACCGCATCAGCGTTGATGCGTTCACACAAACTGGAAAGTTCATTGATGAAAGAAACCTTGGTCGCCAGAAAAGCTGTTGACGCTTCACGCACCAGCTCCGCTGTTTGATGGCTGGTCACAATCACAGGCACACCGCGCATTACCAGCGGACGATACAGAGCTTTCAAGGAAGTTACAGCCGCGTTGGAGTTGGTCCCCAAAACGATCCGATCAGGCCAGTTGAAATCTTCCACGGCACAACCTTCTGAAAGGAACAGAGGATGGGACACCACCGTGATATTCCGCCCGGAAGCTTTCAATCGTTCCTCGATCCGGTGCGCCGTGCCCACTGGTACAGGGGTCACCAGGACCAGAATCTGACCGTGATCACAGTAATTGGCAATCTCCATGGAGATTGCTTCCATGTCTCGATTGGCGTCTTCTGCAAGGTAGATAATTTCCGCGCGCTGCACCATGGATTGGAGGTGAGTGGAGTACATCAGCCGGCCGGAGCGGACGCCGCGGCGCACGATGTCACTTAAATTCTTCTCGTGAAAGGGCAAAATGCCGCTTGCCAACAACGTGGTGTTGACCGAGTCACTGCCATACGCGGTTACGGGAACGCCGAAATCGGCAAGACACGCAGCCACCACAGTACCCAGATATCCGCAACCGTAGACACCGATCTGCATAAAGTCTCCTGGAGGAAAGCTGGAGCATCGGCGACTCGGGGGAGTGAGGGTTCGCCAGCCTGTTCTTTTATTATTTGTTGACCTGATGACTTACTCGGGCTGGAGGTGATTAGAAGCTTTTACTTAGTACATGCGCAAGATGGAATTAGGACATGTACCAAGTGAAGAGTGCATGGACGTTGGAGATTTGAACACTTTTGCACTCAGGCTGACTGCGTTTTCCAGCCAATTTTCGCTCGCCTGAAATGTGCAAAGATCTGCACCATTTCTGGTTCAGTCGACCTTGATTTCCACTTTGTTTCCATCTGGATCACGTACCCAGATGGAGAGCCCTTTGCCTTTGGCTCCGCTATTTACCTCTGCCTGCGTGGGATCCAGGCCTTTACGTTTGAGGGTGGCGATCACATCGTAAATGCTTGATCCAGTAGCAGATAGACAGAAATGCCCTTCGCTCAGATTGGCCGATGGCGCGGGATTGATGGGCGAAGCTTCAAACAGATCGATCAGAGATTCGCCGGCACGGAGAGTTACCACGCTGTATCCGGCTTTGGCTTTCCCTTCACTCTCCAAAGTCAGGCCGAGGCTCTCCGTATAAAAGCTCTTCATTGCTGCAAGCTTCTTGGTTACCAGCGCAATATGGTCAACACCTCTATAGGTAAACACGTTCAGTCCTGTCGCTTCGCTCCAAACTCGCCCGGCAGGTTTTCTCCGGATTGAATTCCCGCTCCTGCTACAGGCGGCTCAGCGCGCAAGTTGGCTTCGCCGCTTTGCCCCTTCGATTGTGTCGCTTCACAACAAACTGCTCAAGCTCTTTCTTGCCCTTGAACCTTTCTTCGCACCTGTTATTTATGTCGCTTTGCTCCAACCCGACCAAGGTTTTCCCATTACCCGCTTCCCGATTTCTGCTTACTTCGCCTGCGCCACGATTCTCTGAATCAGCTGCTTGTCTTCCGGCAGCAACCCAGCCTGCGACAGACGCGGCGTAAGATCAACCCAATTATGGTCCATGGCGAAGACTTTTCTAAATAACGGCAAGCTGTCATCCACACGGCCCATATTGGCCAGGGCCACGGCATGCCAGTAGATCATTTCAGCATTCTCGGGAACAAGCAGTTCGGCAGCGCCGTAC
The DNA here is from genome assembly GCA_020072585.1 of Terriglobia bacterium. Lineage (GTDB taxonomy): Bacteria > Acidobacteriota > Terriglobia > Terriglobales > Acidobacteriaceae > Angelobacter. Next base: position 137,680 of record JAIQGL010000029.1, read on the forward strand.
TCCCGCAGGGCGCGGGCGTTGTCATGCAGTTCAACCGCCTTGTCGCCGGCATTCATGTGGATATAAGCCCGCTGCAAGGTCACCAGACGGCGCAGTTCCTTGAGCGGCTCAACGCTATCGTCCACGCGTAAATTAAAAAGGTAGTCCTGCCATGGTTTGCCCGTGCTTTTGGCGGGAACGATCAAGATGGCCGCTGACTGCCTGCCTCGCACGTCGCCGCCTGCGGCTTGCGCGGCGTCAAGCGCGGCCAGAATGCGCTCGGCAAGGTCTCCCTTGGTGGATTCATAGGCCTTGGACATGGCAGGCCAGATCTTGTCATTGCTCATCAGGTTGGCCTGGACGGCGTAGTTCTTGCCCATCATCATGGAGCCGCCGGGCTGGCCGCCGCATTGAATCGGCGTGGCGCTTCCACTGGATGATCCTGCAATTCCACCCGCAGGCTGTACGTCTTTTGCTCCAGTAAAGGTCGCGACGCGGCCCTGGGTATCCACCATGGCCACCTGGCGGACATTGCACGCATTGTCAGCGATCAGCAAACCATGTAAAGCGTCCGGTGCGCTCTTCCCCGCACGCATCAGGTTCAAACCTAACGGGCCGTAGCTGGGATCAATAAATGACTGCGTTGCCACAGCGCCCACGCCTGCCTCCGCCCAGGGGACCTCGCCACCGACGGCGAACCAGTGCGATTGCACCGCCACTCCCATCTCTCCCGTAGCAGGATCAAAGGCCACGATCGAAAAAGTGTGAACTGGTCGAAGAGGCTTATCCTGAGCGAATAAAAAACCCGTTAGAAACAAAAAGGTGAGACAACAGGCAAAGGATAGAGCTCGGCGAATCATTGCGATCTCCTGGCGTGGGAAGTGATTAGAGGATTCTAATTTAAAGATTATATAGTTTTACAACACTTCTATCTCTTTTACGATAAACGGAAATGCGGGGTAGTGTCCTCTCAAAGGACACTACTAAATGCGGAGAAGGCATACCATGTCGAATCCAATTGAAGTTGTGTTGAAGATGGAAGGACACATCAATGCCCGTAACCCTGAAGCGATCTGTACTCTGATGACTGCCGATGGCGAGTTCATCGATTCCCTTGGGAACCGCCTTCAGGGCCGAGTGAAGTTACGGGTCGCATGGGAAGGCTATTTCAAAATGGTCCCTGACTATTCCATTTCGCACTCAGAAATTTTCGTGAACGAAAATTCTGTGGCAGTCTTTGGCTCGGCGCAGGGAACGTTTTCCAAGGATGGGCAGCTCAGGAAGGAAGATTTTTGGAAGACACCGGCAGCCTGGCGCGCCGTGGTGAAAGACGGCAAGGTCGCTCTATGGCAGGTTTATGCTGACAATGAACCGATCCGGGCCATCATGAGGAAATATTCCTGAGCTGGCAGCTACTCCGGGACAAACTCTTACATTGACAAAGGCTTCACGCTGGCGAGCAGTTGCCGAGCGCCGAAAGCGGAACGCCGCTTCCAGAAACTATTGACAAGTTGGTTGCGGAGGAGGACACTTCCCCCGCTGCTTGTTGGGTGAGAGTCCCGCCTTCCGGCCAGAAGGCAACGCTGACCGGCCCCGGCTTGCCTTTGTTCAAGAGAGCTGGCAGTCAAGAATTTCAACCGACGAGATTGAGCTCGGTACCTCCCTGTTCAAGAATGGGAAGCGTTTTCATATCGCGTCCGGATGCGGCCCTGTAATGAATGATTGTCCATTCACTACAGAGCCAAATCTGACGATTTTCGAAAAAATTTTTAAGCCAAGGAAGAATTGCCATATGTGGAGAATGACGAAACAAGCTGTCCTGTTATTCGCGATTGCAGCTATGTTGCTGCTTTCGGTCCCCCCAAACGCTTATGCGCAAAGCACTCTCACCGGTGCGCTGCCTGACGGAGCAACGTACCTGATAGAGGTTCCAGTGCACTGGAACGGGACCTTGCTCCTTTATAGCCACGGCTACGTTGTACCCGGTTCGTCCAACCCCGCCCGCGACGTTGGTGACCCTGGGACCCGGCTTTTTCTGCTGGCCAATGGCTTCGCTCTTGCTGGCTCTTCCTATGCCACCACCGGCTGGGCGATCCATGAGGCGATACCGGACCAGATTGCCGTTCTTGACGTTTTCAACGTCCACTTCGGCAATCCACACCGGACCATTGCCTGGGGGCACTCGCTGGGCGGAATCATCACCGCAGGGCTCATCCAGAGATTTCCGCAGCGCTTTGATGCTGCACTGCCTATGTGCGGCGTGCTTTCCGGTGGCGTAGCCACGTGGAACCAGGCGCTGGACGGAGCGTTTGCGTTCCAGCAGCTGGTGGCATTCGGCAGTGGACTGCAAGTGGTCCATATCACCAATCCCGGAACGAATTTCCTGATCAGCGAACAGCAACTGGCCGCGGCACAAGCCACGCCCCAGGGCCGTGCGCGCATCGCCTTGGCAGCAGCTTTGGGAGATACCCCTGGCTGGTTTAACTCTGCGTCTCCTGAGCCGGCGCCCACAGATTTTGCCGCGCAGGAATTGAATCAGTTCCTATGGTTCCAGCAGGTTGATTTTCCTTTTATCTTCTCGTTCCGGGCGGAGCTTGAGTTCCGCGCTGGTGGCAATCCATCTTCGAACACCCACATCAACTACCGGGAACAACTGGAACATTCCGTGGACCGCGCCGAAGTTGAAGCACTCTATGCGGCCGCAGGCTTGAGTCTGGATGCCGACCTGGAGACACTGGAAGATGCTGCGCGTATTCACGCCGACGCAGCCGCGGTTGATTACCTGAGCCAGAACATCATTTTCGACGGACGCATCAACATACCAGTCTTGACCATGCACACCTCCGGGGATGGTCTGGTGTCAGTGCAGAACGAGAGCGCCTACAAGGACGTCGTCGATGAAGCTGGCCGCGGCAGGCTCTTGCGCGAGACCTTCGTGCATCGCGCGGGTCACTGCACCTTCACTCCTGCGGAGACGATTACTGCCTTGCAGGCTTTGCTGACACGGCTGGATACAGGGAGGTGGCCGAGCATTGATCCCGGCACTCTGAATGCATCTGCCGCGACCCTTGGGCCGCTCAATGTTGCTCCGCCATCATTCTTCCGCCTCAATCCCGGACCATACCTGCGTCCGTTTGACCTGGGAGATGAGCACTGCGCAGGCGGAGTTGAAAGCGAATGTCGTGACCGTCACGGTCGCGATGACCATGGCGATCATGGTGATCGCCACTGACGATTTGTCACAATTGAAAAGTCCAACCTGGGGCCAGACTCTTCTGGCCCCAGGTTTTTGTGTTCCTGCTGTTTGCTAACTGCCATCTCTTCATCAGAAACGTCCAGGTTTATGCCAACAGAGAGCCAATCCGGGCCATCATGAAGAAGAACGCTTAAAAAAATGCGCTTGCTATTCTGAGACAAACTGCACGTTGATGAAGGCTTCACGCTGCAATCGTCCATTGTTTGCCCGCACATATACTGAGCGCCGCACCAGATCAAGGGCCGATTGGGTAAGCGCCGCTCCTGAGTTTTCCACAAGCTCGGCATCCAGCACCTTGCCGTCAGGACCGAGAAGAGCATGAACAATCACTGGCTGAATGATGGAGGCCCCAGGCGCAACATGGATGACTTGAGGGAAGCGCATGGTGTAGGAAAGAACCGGCCCGGAGTTCCGCATTTCCGGAGTTGGTGTTAACACGTTCGTATTGTTAGGGTCAGCGTCGGCGATGCTGACAAGGTTCGCCTCCAGCACCGTCTTGCCGCCTTCTACAATCGAGATCTTGTCTGCCAGCACGCGCCCGTGGAAGTGATGCGGGTTGGCATAGTCATAAACCACGTAAATACCCGGCGCATCAGAGAGGACCTGCAACAGCCCAGTTTTAGTGTCCACACAAAATTCCCGCTCCACCCAGCGGCGTCCCGGCGTGGGGGTTGCGTCAGACATACCACCGGAAGTCAGAATGCAGGTGACTTCGCTGCCTTTCCATTGGGCCTTGGCCGTCCTGATCAAAGCGTCGGCCGGATTGAAACTAACGGGCCAGAACAGTGCATCGCGCAGCATGTGCACGCGCATGGGAATGAACTCTGTTGGCTTGTCATCCAATACAGCGCCGCGTACCGCAATTCGCGTGAGTTCAAAGTCTCCCAGCCGGGCGCTCCAGCGGAAGACATAGGGTGCAATCCATGTTTCTTCCATCTCGCCGGAACCGGTGAATTGCACATTGCCGCTGGCGGTGAAATTGACCTTCAGCATGTAGGCCGGGCCGCCAGGAGTGCTGAGGTCGCTATTCTGGCGGGCACGCTCCACCAGATCCAGAGCACGAGAGCGTTCTTGTGGAGTGTCCGGCACTCGTGTTGCGCCGGTTACAAGTTCAAGCGAATCGGAAGGTATAGGCGCAACCTGTGGCATGTTCTGGCAAAAACCAGCAGTGGTGAAAAGTGTAACTACTAAGAAGGCAAGATAAAGTCGTCGAATGGCAGGCATCTGGCGCTCCAAACTATGCGAGTCTTACGCTCCCCCAAACTACATTGGCAATAATGCTAGACCTATCCAGCTCACAATCGCAAGATGAATGTTGTTAAGGAATTGTAAATTGCGGTATGGATAAAAACGTTACTTGGTGCCGACTGCCGATGGCTGAGAGCTTCTCCCGTGCCATTCCTGCAGGGAGCGTACGTTGACTTCATTCCGTTGCAGAGCAGCTATACCTTCGGCTGCGGCCCAGGCTGCTGCCATGGTGGTGACAGTTGGAATACGGTTGGTGACAGCGGCGCGGCGAATGGCTTTTTCATCGAACCAGGGTTCGGCGCCGTGCGGTGTGTTTACCACCAACTGAACACTATCGCCCTTGATCAGGTCCACTACGTTCGGACGGCCTTCCTTCACTTTGTATACGCGATCGAGGTTGAGTCCGGCCTTTTCCAGACGGTCGGCGGTGCCATGCGTGGCAACGATCCTGAAACCCAGTTCCACAAACCGCCGCGCCAACTCAATTGACTCCTGCTTGTAGCGGTCAATCACGCTGATAAAAACAGTACCTCGCGTAGGCAGGGCTTGTCCGGCGGAGAGTTGAGCCTTGGCGAAGGCCTCGCCGAATGTATCGGCTGAGCCCATCACTTCGCCGGTGGATTTCATCTCGGGGCCAAGGACTGTATCCACGCCGGGGAATTTGTTCCAGGGGAAGACGGGCGATTTCACAAAGTATCCCGCGCCGGTGGCGATATCGGTGCCGTTTTCCACGTTGGCAGGCAGGAACTCACGCAGCTTGCGTCCGGTCATGAGCCGGGCGGCAATCTTAGCCAGCGGCACGCCCGTTGCTTTGGAAACATATGGCACGGTTCGTGACGCGCGGGGGTTCACTTCAATCACAAAAACTTTTTCATTCTGGATGGCGAACTGAATATTCGTCAGACCGACCACTTTCAGGGCACGCGCCAGCCTGAATGTGTATTCGCGGATGGTATCCAGCACAGGTTTGCGCAGGCCCACCGAGGGTAGCACGCAGGAAGAGTCACCGGAGTGGATCCCGGCTTCTTCAATATGCTGCATGATTCCGCCGATAACCACGTCTTCGCCGTCAGAGAGCGCATCCACGTCCACTTCAATCGCGTCTTCCAGAAAGTGATCGACCAGCACGGGGCGCTGCTGTGAATACTCGACTGCTTCTTTCATATAGCGGACAACGCTGTCATCGTCGTAGGCGATTACCATGGCCCGCCCGCCCAGCACGTAGGAAGGACGCACCAGGACCGGATATCCGGCCTTGCGCGCTCCTGCCACGGCTTCTTCCACGCTGGTGGCGATGGCGCCGGGCGGCTGCGGGATATCGAGTTCTTCCAGAAGCTTGCCAAAGCGCTTGCGGTCTTCCGCCAGGTCAATTGACTCCGGCGAGGTCCCGATGATGGTGACGCCGGCGCCTCTGAGCGGCAGCGCCAGGTTCAGCGGCGTCTGTCCGCCAAACTGCACGATCACTCCAACCGGCGCACCGCCCTGCGTCTCATGCTGGTAGACGGCGAGCACATCTTCAAAGGTGAGCGGCTCAAAATAGAGGCGGTCACTGGTGTCATAGTCAGTGGAGACCGTCTCCGGATTGCAGTTGACCATGATGGTTTCATAGCCATCGTCATGCAGCGCGAATGCCGCGTGGCAGCAGCAGTAGTCAAACTCAATGCCCTGGCCAATGCGGTTCGGTCCACTGCCAAGAATCAGGATCTTCTTCTTCTCGGTGGGCGGCGCTTCGTTCTCTTCTTCGTAAGTCGAGTAGAGGTACGGCGTGTAGCTTTCAAATTCGGCGGCGCAGGTGTCTACAAGTTTGTAAACCGGACGAATGCCCAGCTCTTCACGCATACGGCGGACCGTTTGCACACCCGTTTTAATGGAAAGCGCAATCCGCTCGTCCGAGATGCCCAGACGCTTGGCCTGCCGCAGTGTTTCCTTCGTCAGTGGCTCTGGCGAATGGTTGAGCTGCTCCGCCTCAGCGGCCGTGATTTCAATGCCCAGCCGCTCTGCTTTATGCAATATTTCATTCGTCAGTGAATCCGGCGAGAGTTTGAGCAGCTGCATTTCCATCGCCGCGATTTCCTTGAGCTGGTAGAGGAACCACGGGTCGATGCTGGTCATCTTATGCAGCTCTTTTACGGTCATGCCCTGGTGCAATGCGTAGCGAATGTAAGTGAGCCGCTCCGGGTGCGGCGTGACCAGCCGTTGCGTGAGAATGCGCGGCTCAATCTTTTCCGTGCCAACTTTTTTGCCCGTTTCAAGCGAGCGTATGCCCTTCATCAGCGCTTCTTTGAAAGTGCGCCCAATGGCCATGGCTTCGCCCACGGATTTCATCTGTGGTCCCAGGCCTTCGTCAGTGCCGGGAAATTTTTCAAACTGCCATTTGGGAATCTTGGCCACCACGTAATCGATGGTTGGCTCAAAGCACGCGGGCGTCATCTTGGTGATGTCATTGGGAATCTCGTCCAGCGTGTAGCCAACGGCCAGCTTTGCGGCAATTTTTGCGATAGGGAAACCCGTTGCCTTGGATGCCAGCGCGGAAGAGCGCGAGACGCGCGGGTTCATCTCAATCACCACCATGCGCCCGTTCGCCGGGTTCACGGCATACTGAATATTCGAGCCGCCGGTTTCCACGCCAATTTCGCGGATCACTTTGATGGAGGCGTCGCGCATGTACTGGTACTCGCGGTCAGTGAGTGTCTGCGCTGGTGCAACGGTGATGGAGTCACCGGTGTGCACTCCCATGGGGTCAAAATTTTCAATCGAGCAGACAATGATGACGTTGTCCGCAATATCACGCATGACCTCAAGCTCGTACTCTTTCCATCCCAGTACGGATTCTTCAATCAGAACTTCATGCACCGGCGAGAGATCAAGGCCGCGGGCCAGAATATCCAGCAGCTCTTCGCGGTTGTAAGCAATGCCGCCACCGCTGCCGCCCAGGGTGAATGACGGACGGATGATGAGCGGGAAGCCGATCTTGCCGGAGAAATCCAGGCCGTCTTTCAGGTTGTTGACCAGCGCTGACTTGGGAACATCGAGCCCGATGCGCGTCATGGCGTCTTTGAAGAGCAGCCGGTCTTCCGCCATCTTGATGGCGCGAAGCTGGGCGCCAATCAGCTCAACGCCGTATTTCTCAAGAATGCCGGAATCTGCCAGTTCCACGGCAAGGTTCAGCGCTGTCTGTCCGCCGACCGTTGGCAGCAGGGCGAATTTGCCGCCTTTGCCGTCAGTCGTGAGCATCTCCGCTTCCAGGCGGATGATTTCTTCCAGATAGGTCTTTGTGAGCGGCTCAATATAGGTGCGGTCCGCCATCTCCGGATCAGTCATGATGGTGGCTGGGTTGGAGTTGGCCAGCACCACCTCATAGCCTTCAGTCTTGAGGGCTTTGCAGGCCTGCGTGCCGGAGTAGTCGAACTCCGCCGACTGGCCGATGACGATGGGCCCGGAGCCGATGATCAGGATCTTCGCGATGTCATTGCGGCGTGGCACTAGTTGAACCACCTTTTCAAGGCAGATGCAAGCATTAGTTTGGCGGCATTGAGCACCGCAAATGTATACAGCGCAATAAGAAACGTCTTGACAAGCGTTCTGGCCTCTGTCCTGGCCCGCGAAAGGTTAGTATCGATCTCAAAATATGGGAACCAATATATATATAGCCGGATGCATAAATCAGCGCCAACAATCAACGTTGCTAAAAGAACGCCAAACATTAACAAAGCGCCGGTGCCAGAAAGTGGAGCTTGCAGATTGAATGCTGGGTTTACGAGCTTTGCCGCAGCATATTCCCCAAAGCACACTAGAACCATTGAGAGCCAAAAGAGGGGACGCGAATTTTGATATACAAAATTGCGAGTTCTTCGTTTTTCAGCATCAATCCAGTGTTGAAAATTTTGGTAAGTCGCATTAACCCATTCTGCATTCGAACCCTGGATGAGAATTTGGTTTGCTTGCTTATCATTCAAATCGTTGAAATCTTTGAATTGACTCCTCAGCTTTATCTCTATAAATCGATTGATACCATCAGCCCTACATATCACCAAAAAGACATCTTTGGGCAAGTCTTCCATCTGAAAGGTAGGGTTATCGAACTGCACATTTGAATTCGGAGAGAGAAATGCATACTTTTCCGCGGAATCTAGGTTCATGGCTCCGCGTAGTGTTTGATTGTCCAAATTCCTAGCGACGAAGCTATTCTCATCGTTAGCACCGGGGTCCACCCTCAAAGCTTCAGCCGGATTCGCCTTATACGCAGTTCGCAACCTTTGCTCAACCTGGGGGAGCATCTTCTCCTCAGCAATTTTGTGAAGCTCAGCAATTATCTTGTCTGCTGTCTCCACGCTGATTGTTAATGAAGGAACCCGTAGAGTTCTTTCTGTCTTCATTTGCCCTTCCACTCCTCCATCAGGCCCATAAAATCCTTGAACAGGTAGTGCGAATCGTGCGGGCCGGGCGATGCTTCAGGGTGATACTGCACGGTAAACAGCGGAAGGGTGCGATGGCGCAGGCCTTCCAGCGTGTTGTCGTTCAGGTCAATGTGTGTTTTCAAGACCTCAGATTCTTTAAGTGAGTCAGGATCGACGGCATAATTGTGGTTGTGCGCCGTGATCTCAATCTTGCCGGTTTCAAGCTGCTTTACCGGATGATTGCCGCCGTGGTGTCCGAACTTCAATTTGTACGTCTTGCCGCCCAGCGCCAACCCGACCAGCTGATGTCCCAGGCAGATGCCGAAGATCGGCGTTTTGCCCATGAGCCGGCGAATATTTTCCGCGGCATAGGTGCAGGGCTCGGGATCACCAGGGCCGTTGGAGAGAAACACGCCGTCAGGATTGAGGGCCATTACGTCTTCCGCGCTGGTCATGGCCGGGACCACGGTGACGCGGCAGCCCTGGTCCACCAGCATGCGCAGAATATTCTGTTTGATGCCGAAGTCATACGCCACAACATGTTTGCTCGGCGGCAGGTCTTTTACTCCCACAATCTCCGTGGGTTCATGCGAGCGCGTTCCGGTCTCCCACTGGTAGCGCTGCTTGGTGGTGACGACCTTTGCCAGGTCGGTGCCATCCATTTTGGGAATCGACCGCGCTTTGGCAATGAGTTTCTCCGGATCGGTCTCAATGGAGGAGATCACGCCGCGCATCACGCCGTTGGTGCGGAGATGGCGGACCAGGGCGCGCGTATCGATGTCCGCGATGACCGGGATTTTGAACTTTTCCAGATATTCGTCGGTCACCTGTTGCGAGCGCCAATTTGAGCTGATGGGCGAAAACTCGCGCACGACTAGGCCTTCTATATAGGGATGAGTGGCTTCATTGTCGTCTGGATTGGTGCCGTAATTTCCGATCTGCGGGTTGGTCAGGACAACAATCTGTCCCATGTAGGAAGGATCAGTGAAGATTTCCTGGTAGCCAGTGATGGAAGTATTGAAAACAACTTCTCCATAGCATTCGCCTTTCGCGCCATGGCCTATGCCGCTGAAGATTCGTCCATCTTCCAGCGCAAGGATTGCCTGCATCGGAACTCCAGAGGAGTGGATTTTAATAATTTTATCACCCCGTAAGGCCTTGTAGAAGGCGCGACTGTGGATAAAGACGGTGGAATTGAATATTTTCAGCTCAATTTTTGGCCCAGCCAAGTGCTGCGGCCCGAGGTATATTAGCCGGCATTCGGGGAGCGAAGCAGCATGAAGAAGCACAGGAAGATCATCGTGTCCATCGCGATCAGCACGGATGGCTTCATCGCACGGCCCGACGGTGACGTGGTTTGGCTCGACCGTCCGCGGCCAAAGGGACACTACGGAATGGGTGAGTTCTTCAAAACCATCGACACGATCCTGTGGGGCCGCAAGACATACGACAAGGGAATCAAAATGGGAATGAAAGCGGCGGGATTCGATCCGGAAATCAAAAACTACGTCTTTTCTCGTCAGCCCCAGGAATCACTAGAACCGGGATTCGAGTGGATTAGCGAGCCGGTCAAGACGTTCGCGCAACGGCTGCGCGCGCAGCCGGGCAAAGACATTTGGATGATGGGTGGAGGCGGGATCATCGCTTCGTTTCTGGACGAAGGCGAAATCGACGAGTTCATCATCCGCGTTATCCCGATTCTCATTGGAGAGGGGATCCCGCTCGTCCAGCCCCGGCAACGCTCAATTCCGCTGGAGCTACTCTCCAGCAAGGCGTTTCCAGACGGCGTAGTGCAGCTGAATTATCGTGTGAAGGATCGTTCATAGAGGTGTGCAATACCACCCCCGCGCAGATTGAAATCTCGGCAATCCCGGAATGGAATAAAATCGAGTTGACTCCCATGCCTGATGCCATCACCACCAAACCGGCAGCAAAGGAAAAGAACGGGACCAGTTCCGGTCCACAGGTCAACGTGTTTGCCGTGCACGGCGTGGAGCCGGAGGTCCAGGCCTATGCCATGGCCAAGTATTCGCGCTCCGCGCTTTCCATGAAAGAGTCACTCAAGGAGATCAGCGAGCAGAAGGCCGAGCAGTTCCTCAACACCTTTTACTTCCAGTACGGACACCGCTCCATTGCTGACCTGGCGCACCTGGCCTTTGCCATTGAGAAGCTTTCGATCCTGGCTGCGATCGTTCTGGTGGATGAGCAGCGCTGGGACGGGCAGGAGCGCTCCACGCGCTACCAGAATTTCAAGAAGAGCGGCTACTTCATTCCTGATTTTGGCGGCGATGAGACGCTCCAAGCCGAGTACTGTGCCACGGTCGATTTTCTCTTTGCCGAGTATGGCGCTTTTACCCAGGAGATGCTCCGCTATTACACCAGTCAGGTGCCGCGACCGGGAGGCATGGCGGAGGAGCAGTACACGCGCACTCTGCGCGCCCGGGCTTTTGACAATTCGCGTTACCTGTTGCCGCTGGCGACGAATACCTCGTTAGGGCAGATTGTGAATGCGCGCACTCTGGAAACGCAGATCGCAAGATTGCTTACCAGTCCATATGCTGAAGTGCGGCGGCTGGGCGCTCTACTGAAAGATGCGGCAAAGGACGCTGCTTACAACGTGCAGGCGGAATCGCTGCGGGCCCTGGTGGAAGAGATCAAGGCGGCAAATCCGGAGCTGGGTGCGAAAGCCGAGCAGCAGCTTCTGCGTCCAACGCGCGTGGCGCCCACACTGGTGAAGTATGCGAACGCCAATGAGTATGAGAGCCAGACACGGAGTGAACTGGAGCATGCGGCTGCTGAATTGATGGAAGGCGTTCCTCTGCACAAGGCGCCGTTGGTTGATCTGGTGGAAGATGGGCCGCTGGAAGTGGAGATCGCGGCGACCCTGCTCTATTCGGCTTGCCATCATTCTTACCGGCAGGTCACCGAGCGTGTGCAGGCGCTCACGGCGGCGCAGCGCAGTGAGGTCATTGATCTGGGCATGTGCCATCGCGGCCAGTATGACGAGCTGCTGCGCGGCTTCCACGCCGGCCAGCAGCTCAAGTTTGACATCCTGATGGATGTGGGCGGCTTTCGCGACATGCATCGCCACCGCCGCTGCACGCAGATTGAGCAGGGATTTACCCACCAACACGGTTATGACACGCCACCGGACGTGGTCACAGCCGGGCTTGAGCCGCGCTATGAAGCCGCCATGCAGAGAGTCGCCCACGCTTGCGATAAAGCCGGCGCTTCCGGTCCGCACGCCGGGCTTTATTTGTTGCCCATGGCTTACCGCAAACGCACTCTCTTCAAGATGGATTTTGCTGAAGCGCTCTATATCTCTGAGCTGCGCAGCGGCCCGGCAGGGCACTTTTCCTACCGTAATGTGGCTTACGCCATGTATGAGGAGGTGGCGAAGAAATATCCCTCCCTGGCGAAATACTTCCGCGTAACGGACGTCAATCAGCCCATGGACCTGCTCAAGCGTTAGTTCCATCCTGGCACTGGATTAAAATTTTCTGATACGAATCGTGTGTTTGCAGCACTATCTACTATGCACGCAATCCAGACTGTTTAGGAGGGATCGGATGGACCATGAACCTTTGGTGCCTATCTTTCCAAGGCTTTGCGCGCCTTTGTACGGGACAAGGTGCGTTTTTTTCGCGCAGAGGGGTCTTTTTAAATGCAGAAACCCAAGGATTTACCGGAGGATGACTAAAATCACTTTCACCGCGCGGGTTTTCGCTATAAAATCCCTTATCTGAAGTAACCAGGTTACGTGCTCACATCCCCCTCCGGCAGAGAGTTGTTTGTTCATCCCGCCGGGAGCTGCGTGTCCAGTTGATCGATGGAAACGGATTTCATCTTGCTTGAATCGATGCAAAAGATCGCCATATTGTATGACGCCAGTCAGGCGATCTTATCTACGTATGACCTGGACGAGGTGCTGAACCGCATCCTCACCATCATCCGCGACTTTTTTCAGCTACAGAACGGCGCCGTGCTGCTGCTGGACAAATCGGGACAGGAGCTCCACGTTCGCGCCCATCTGGGCCGGAGCAATCTGGATATAGGTTACCGAATCCCCAAAGGCACGGGGTTGACCTGGGCCGCGGCGAAAATCAAACGCCCTGTCTATGCGCCGGACGTGACAAAAGACCCTCGTTACCTGCGAAGGGTGGACGAGACCATGTCTGAAGTTGCGATCCCGCTGCTGGTGCGCGATGAAGTGGTGGGCGTCCTGGATTTCCAGAGCGATCAGATTGACTACTTTGATCTGGAGAAGATTGATCTGCTGACTTTGTTTTCCACGCAGGCTTCCATGGCGCTGGAGAATGCCCGGTTGTATTCCACGGAACGGCGGCGCACCAAGCAGCTGGAGGCCATCAATGCTGTCGCCAAAAAGACCACGCGTGTCCTTGATCTGGATGAGTTGCTCACCGTGGTGTGCGGACTGCTGATGGACCTGTTTGGCATTGATCACGCGGCTGTGCTGCTGGCTGAAGGTGACAGTCTGCGTGTACGCGCCCATGAAGGCCGTCTCACGCCGAACCTGGCCATGGGATCGATCCTTTCTCCCGGGACCGGGCTGGCCGCGCGTGCCCTGGCTTCAGGACGTAGCGTGATTGAAAATGACGTCAACAACGTTGAAGGCTACATATCGGGTTTTGCGGAAACGCAATCGGAAATGTGTGTGCCGTTGATTATCTTTGGTGAGAAGCTGGGCGTTCTGGCGTTGGACAGCGCAACCAGGGGTTCTTTTGATAACGATGATGTCCAGCCGCTGGAGTCGGTGGCGGATATCTGCGCGGCGGCCATCCAGAACGCGCACAACTTTGACCGGATGAAGCAGCTTGCCTATGTGGATGGCCTGACGGGCATCCATAACCGGCGGTTTTTTGAGATGCGTATTGTGGAAGAGCTGGAACGCGCGGGCCGCTTCCAGGGGCGCATGTCCGTGATCATGGTGGATATTGATCATTTCAAGAAGATGAACGACGAATTCGGGCACCTGCTGGGCGACGAGATGCTGCGTTCGGTTTCTTCCATCCTTAAACAACAGCTGCGCAAGATGGATATGGTATGCCGCTACGGTGGTGATGAATTTGCGATTGTGGTGCCGGAAACCACGGGAGAAAGCGCCGTTCGTGTGGCGGAAAAACTGCGCCGCCAGGTGGAAACACATTTCTTCCCTGGAGTGCCTCGTCCGGTAACGATCAGTTGCGGGGTGGCCGACTATCCCGCGCACGGGGTGACCCGTGACGAAGTGGTGGCTGCCGCGGACAGCGCACTTTATCAAGCCAAGCAGCAGGGACGAAATCAAGTGGCCTCAGCCAGCGTCAAGAAAGAATTTTCCACTCACAGATAATGGACGCTTAAATACGACATACCTCAGGGAGACATGAGCAGTACCACAGTTGCAGCCATCTCGGGCAAGATCACTGCCAGGATCGCGAGCATCCACATTGACCCGGGCTGCAATAGCTTTCTGAATGACTGCTTCCGGCAGTTCGGCATTAGCGTGGTGCCCGCCGAAGGCGATCCAGTGGCGCTATTTAACCGGCAGAAGTTTGAGGCCTGTGTTCTCCGGCTCTATGACCCGGATGCGGACCGGATACTCAAAGCCGCGCGAAATTCGCCTTCCAACCGCCGCCTGGTTCTCTACGGGATTGCCAGGAACACACAGGAGGCGTTGCGTTACGCATCGTATGGAATCAACGCTGTTCTGGACGAGCCGCTGGACCGGCAGAGCGTGCTTAAGGTGGTCCGTGCGACTCACCTGCTGGTGATCCATGAATTGCGGCGTTATGTTCGCATTCCGGTTGTCTCGCCGGCAGAAATTGATACCGGCAACCGTGCGCCCGCCCCAGCCACCACGGTCGAAGTCAGCTCCGGGGGAATGTCCGTCCGCTGTGCCACCCAGCTGCCCAAGTCTGATCCTATCCGCATCACTCTGAATCTTCCGGGCCTGGAGAAGCTGAGCGTCCGCGCTTTTATCTGCTGGTACCGGGAGACGGACAAGGTCTATGGCCTGCGTTTTGACTCCAGCGACGAGCGCCGGCTGAAGGTCCGCGGCTGGATCGACCAATATCTGGAAATCGTGTAACCTTGGGGCACTTCCAGCGTATTACATCCGAGGCAGGGTCCTCTTTGCATGCACACTATTGATCTCAACAAAGTCCGTAAGTCCTATGACCATTTTGTGGCCGTCAACGACCTCACCTTCAGTATTGAGCAGGGAGGGGTGTTCGGGCTCCTGGGGCCCAACGGGGCGGGGAAAACCAGCACCATCCGCATGATGATCGGCATTACCGCGCCCGATTCCGGGCAGATCAACCTGTTCGGCAAGCCATTTGAACGCAAGAGCCTGAATAAGGTCGGCTACCTGCCGGAAGAGCGCGGGCTCTACAAAAAGATGAAGATCATTGAGCAGCTGATTTTTCTGGGCGAGCTGCATGGCATGCAGGCCTCCGCCGCAAAGCAAAAGGCAACGGAGTGGTGCAAGCGCCTGGAGATTGACGCCTGGATGCAGAAAAAGGTGGAAGAGCTTTCCAAGGGCATGCAGCAGAAGATCCAGTTCATTGCCGCACTGCTGCACGATCCTGACTTCATCATTATGGACGAGCCGTTTTTCGGGCTCGATCCCGTCAATGCCACGCTGCTGAAGGACGTAATGCTTGACCTGAAGAAGCAGGGCAAGACTATCCTGTTCTCTACCCATCGCATGGACCAGGTGGAAAAGCTGTGTGACAGCATCTGCCTCATCAACAAAGGTAATGCGGTATTGCAAGGCGATCTCAAGAGCATCAAGTCCGGCTATGGCAAGAGCAATGTGCAGATTGAATATGAAGGCAACGGCGATTTCCTGGAGAAGAACCCGCTGGTGGGGGCTTATAACAACTACGGCAATTACGTGGAAATAAAGCTGGCGCCGGGAGCGGACGCACAGCAATTGCTGCACATGGTGGCCGAAAAATCACGCGTCAACCGGTTCGAGCTGATGGAGCCGTCACTGGAAGAAATTTTCATCAATACGGTGGGCAAATCCAATGCGTAACATTCTGATTATTGCCAAGCGGGAATACCTGGAGCGTGTGCGCTCGCGCTCGTTCGTCATCATGACGTTCTTTATTCCATTGCTGATGTTCGGCGTCACCGTGGTGCCCACGCTTCTGGCCAATCGCGGTTCCAATGAGACCAAGCACATGGTGGTGGTGGCGGCGGACCGTGATACCGCGGAGATGATCCGCAGTCACATTGAACACAAGCAGGATGATAAAGATAAGGAAAAACCCGCGAACAAACTGGACCAGAAACGAGGCTTGCCGCCAATAAATTTCGCTGTTGAGGTGAGCACCAATACCGTGGACTCAGAGCGCGTGGCGCTTACGGCCAAGGTGAAAGACAAAAAGCTGGACGCCTTCCTCTGGGCCACGCCGGATGCAATCAAGTCCCGGAAGCTCGACTTTGTGACCAATGACACGTCCAGTTTCATCGATAACGGTGTTCTTGGAGTTGCGGTCAATGACGCTCTGCGCCGCAGCGCGCTGAAAAGCAAAGGACTCAGCGATAGCGACATCGAAACATCCCTGCAATCCGTGGAAGTTGCGGCGCAAAGCCCTCTGGGCAAGGGTGCACCTGATCCGAGAGTGATGTTTATCGGCACGCTCGGCATCGTGATGGTGATGTATATGACTGTGCTGCTTTACGGCATTAACGTGATGCGCTCAATCCTTGAAGAGAAAACTTCGCGCATTATGGAAGTGATGTTATCCACCGCCAGCGCCAAAGACATGATGGCAGGCAAAATTCTGGGTGTTGGGGCCGTTGGACTGACCCAGGTGGGAATTTGGGCGGTCACTGCCGGTATTTTTTCTGCCGGCGCACTGGTGGGAGCGGCAGGATTGATCAAGGGTGTTCTGAGCGTGAAGCTGCTCATCTATTTCGGCGTCTATTTCCTGCTGGGCTACGTTTTGTACAGCACGCTTTGCGCTGCCGTAGGCTCAATGGTCAACTCCGAGCAGGAAGCGCAGCAGATGCAGTTCCTGGTGATGATGCCAATGATCCTTTCGGTGATATTCATCGTCAATATCTTTCAGCATCCGTCGTCGCCTGTGGCAATCTTCGGTTCACTATTCCCGTTTACCGCTCCGCTGGTGATGTTCAGCCGCATTGCCATGCAGGCTGTGCCGTGGTGGCAGATTGCAGTCTCAATCGGCCTGATGATAGCCACCATTTACGGGATGGTCTGGCTCTGCGGCCGGATCTATCGCGTGGGCATTCTGATGTACGGCAAGAAGCCGAACCTGCCGGAAATCATGAAGTGGATCAAATACGCGTAAGGCCATTTTGCCGCAAATAGAACCCAAAAACCTTGCAACGCAGAGGGACGGAAGAAGCGGAGGGAATCTCTTTGCCAGGGATGTCGCTCAGCTTCTCGCTGCCGAATAGAAGCCCTATACAATCAGAATGTGAGCGATGCTGCCCAGGCCGAAATTAAGCGCGAGAGCGCCCCGGCCATGCGATCTTTTTCGTTCAGCGAGCGTGTCAAGCTCTGGCTGATCTCCTGGGCCGGATACCTCTTCATACGCGCCGTTGGCGCGACGCTGCGTTATATGTTCATTCCCGAGCCCGGCTGCCTTGCGGACAGCCATGGCTCAGCACCGCCCTCAATCTGGTGTTTCTGGCATCGCTCCGTGCTTCCCGCAGCTTACCGCTTTCGCAACAAGAAGCTTGCCGTGATGACCAGCCGCAGCTTTGACGGCGAATACATCGCGCGCATCATTCAGAAACTGGGATTCATTCCAGTGCGTGGATCCAGTTCACGCGGAGCGGTGGGAGCGCTGCTTGGAATGCGCCAGCAACTGGAGCAGGGCCATGCTACGGTTTTTACTATCGATGGGCCCCGTGGTCCCCGCTACGTCGCCAAGCCCGGTCCGGTCCTGCTGGCCAAAAAGACCGGCGTTTCCATCAACTGTTTTTATGTGGCGGTGGAACGCGCTTGGATATTGAATTCCTGGGACCAGATGATTATTCCCAAGCCGTTCTCTCGCGCGGCGATCTACGCCAGCAGCCCGATGTACGTTCCCTCTGACGCCACGGACGAACAGATGTCTTCTTTACATCAACAAATGCAGGAGACGCTGGAGCGGTGCAAGGCGGGGGCGGAAGAGCAATTGTCCAATAGCAATTAGCAGCTGGCCGCTGCTCCTATCTAAAATCCCGAATCCCGCGTAGCGTTGAGGGGCCCTATAGTTACGAAAATCTCTTGGCGATAGCGACCCTTCCCCATCGGCAGGCTCAGGGTTTGGGATTACAGAAAACACTCTCACTCCCCCATCCACTCCCCAATCGGTCGCAGAGAAGTCATGTGGTCGCAGATGATTTTTACGGCGGCCATGATTGGCACAGCCAGAATCAGGCCCATGGCTCCCCAGATAAAGCCCCAGATCAGCAGTGAGATGGTGACCACCAGCGGGTTCAGTTGCATGCGGCTGCCCAGTATTTTGGGATAGAGCACGTTCATGGCAAGAAGATGAAGGCCCAGCACGGCGCCTGCGATCAGAAGCAATTTGGTGTCGCTGAGTGTGCCAAGGCTGGCGGCGATTGGCGGCAGCATGGCCAGGGCGATGCCAAGGTACGGCATTAGACTGAGAAAACCGCTGATAAAGCCAAGGAAATAGAAATATGGCACCCCGAGCAGACCAAAGATCACCACGCTGCAAATGCTCATGAATAGCCCAATGGCGAAATTTCCGGCGATGAAGCTCTTCATCATGGCGGAGATGTGACCCAGGGTAACGTACGCGGTGCTGCGGTTTTCCTGGCTGAAGAGCTGTACGGACTTGGTACGGGCGTGTTCCTGCCAGCTCAGCATGAAATAAACCAGAAATGGGATAAAGAAAAGCGTCAGCACCACTTCCGTCACGGCGCCAAGGTTTTGCGCAACCGGGCCGCTCTGGTTCTCCACCGTTACGGACATAGGCTTCCTGGCGTTTTTATCCGCGGGAAACACCTGTTGCGAAGTTTTTTCCAGTTCACTGGTTTGCTGCCGGACATTTGCCAGCATGCCGCGAACCTTCTCAGAATACTTGGGCAGTTCGTGGGCAAAGCTGACGGCGCGGTTGTAAAGGAAGTAGCTGCCGGCATAGATCGTGGCGAGCATCAGCAGGACTGCGAGAAACGCTCCGGCGGCCCGCGGTATGCGGACCCTCTCCAGCAAATTCACAATTGGTTCCAGCATGAACGCAAGCAGGACAGATACCAGCAATGTGATCAGTATCAGCTTGGCCACATAGCAAACCGCCAGGACCACCGCGGCGCCCACAATCATCTGGGCCACCGCTCCGGCACGGAGTGCGGAGTTGAGCTTGCGCTCGTCTTTTTTGTCCAGCTCTTTTCCCACCAGCTGGCTGTCCGGAGTTTCTTCCGGCATGAGTTGTTCAGCCGTGGGCGGAATAACACGATTCGTGGCCATACGCTAGGTATGATGCCGTTCCTCGTATAATCGGCGCGTGGAAGTTTACGGACGCATTTTAGCCATTGACCATGGCAGCCGACGCATGGGTTTGGCAGTTTCTGACCCCTTAGGCATCACGGCGCAGGGGATTGAGACGCTGCAACGCAAAAACAAGCGCGCCGACTTTGGCCGGCTGGAACGCATCATCCGCGAGTATCAGATCAAAGAGATCGTGCTGGGCAACCCGCTGCGCATGAGCGGTCAGGAAGGCACGCAGTCGCAAAAAGTGGCTGAGTTCGCAGAAGAGCTGCGGCGGCGTTTTCAACTTCCGGTCCACCTGTGGGACGAAAGACTCACTTCCGCTGAAGCCAACCGCTTGCTGCGCGAGAATGAGGTCAGCACGCAAAAGCGTGTACAGGCTGTTGACCGGATGGCAGCAGTCCTGATCCTGCAAAGCTTCATGCAATCGCGGAGCATAACTTGACGCGTGGGGCGGCCAACTTTCGCGCTTCTGGACCATTCCAATCTGATGAACCGCAAAAACCGAAATGGCAGATAATAAGTCAGCAGTTCATTGTCCATTCGTGACACATGCAAGCGCTGTTCGCTGTGGCGTAGTCCGAATTCGCCCTTAGAATAAATAGAAGTCAGTGAAGCCAATTATTTGAAGGTCAATTTCTTGAAGGTCAAGTAAAGACCGATTCATGGTGAAATTTTTTTTCAGGACCGTATTCACTCTATTGCTGGTGGCAGGCGTGCTGCTGGTGTACGGCCTGCTTCTGCCCGCTGGTCCAACCCAGGAAAAGCTGGTGCAGCTTAAACCTGGCTCGTCCGCGCGGCACATTGCGGCGGAGCTGGCCCATGCCGGAATCATCCGCAGTGAATATGCGTTTCTGGCGTGGCATTACCTGCATGGACGCAAGCCACTCAAGGCCGGTGAGTATGCGTTTGACCATCGTGCCAACGCGCGCGAGGTCTATGACCGTATTGCCCGGGGCGACATTTATTTTCATAC
Source organism: Terriglobia bacterium (assembly GCA_020072585.1). GTDB lineage: Bacteria > Acidobacteriota > Terriglobia > Terriglobales > Acidobacteriaceae > Angelobacter. The sequence continues at coordinate 158,016 of JAIQGL010000029.1, forward strand.
GCTGGTGGTCCCGGAAGGCTACAACATTTTTGATATCGCCATGGCGGTTGAAGAAGCCGAGTTGGGCAAACGTGACGAGTTCCTGAAGGTTGCGCGGACGGACACTGCTTTGGTGCGCGATCTTGATCCGCAGGCGCCGAGCCTGGAAGGTTACCTGTTTCCAGATACCTACCACTTTACGCGCACACAGTCATTGCATGACATGGCCGCGGCCATGGTACGGCGGTTCCGCCAGGCGGCAAAAGAGGCGGGCTTAAGCGGGAACTTCCACGCCGTGGTGACCATGGCAAGCATTATTGAAAAAGAGACCGGAGTGCCGGAAGAACGGCCTGAGGTTGCCAGCGTGTTTTACAACCGTCTGGAGAAGCACATGGTGCTGGCCACCGATCCCTCAGTGATTTATGCAGCGCTGCTGAACGGCAGCTATAGCGGCGTGATCCATCAATCGGACCTCCACTTTAACTCGCCTTACAACACTTACCGGAGCGCCGGGATGCCGCCGGGGCCAATCTCCAATCCTGGCAAGGCGTCATTGCAGGCGGCGATGCATCCGGCCCAGAGCGACTACCTTTATTTCGTGAGTGATAATCAGGGGCATCATCGGTTTGCCCGGACAGATGCTGAGCACGCCGTCAATGTGCAGGCATACCGCAAGGCCGTGGCGCAGGCCGTAAACCGGTAAAGTCGTCAATCCGTGCCCTGGCGGGCGGTTGCCGCGAAATGTCATACATTGCCGTGGCTTGCCAGCGCCCATGCGCCCTCTCTTCCGATATACTAAGTACATTCAAATCCTAGGTGTAAGACTGGACTGATGTACTTTCATTTGCGTAAATCTACTCTCATATTTCTACTTGCTCTTGTGCCGCTGAGCGGCTGCGGGTTCCGCTCGTCGCACCCGGTGAAGATCCGCACCAGCACGGCTATGCTCAAGGAAGCCACGCTGGACGAGCTGGTTGAGAGCGTCAACGTGAACGCCGACAAGCTCAAGACGCTGAAGGCGACCGTGGATATTGACAGCTCGGTCCTGGAAGCAAAAAAAGACAAGGTAACGGACAATCCGCAGTTCGCGGGTTACATCCTGGTGCGCAAGCCGGAGATGTTGCGCATGAAGATGCTGGTACCCGTGGTGCGCAATACCGCGGCTGACATGGTCAGCAATGGGCAGAATTTCTCGCTTGCCATTCCCCCGCGCAGCCAGTTCATTGTGGGCTCCAACCGCCAGCCCGCCAAGCCGTCACCACAGGCTATTTACAACATGCGCCCGCAGCACATCTCTGACGCGCTTTTGCTGAAGCCGATTAATCCGGAAAAAGAAATCGCGGTGCTGGAAAACACCACGGAGATCGTAAAAGACCCCAAGAGCCACAAGGACGTGGAGCAGGCGTCTTACACGCTGGTGATCCTCGACAAAGACGCGAATGGCTATTATCTTTCGCGCAAGATTATTTTCAGCCGCACCGATCTGCTGCCCCACGAGCAGCATGTTTACGATCGCCAGGGCCAACTGGTGACGCACGCGCTGTATGAGAATTATTCCGACTACTCCGGCATCATGTTCCCCGGAATTGTCTCCATCCAGCGCCCGATCGAGGGCTATGGCATTACGATTTCCATGGTCAAGCTGGACGTGAACGTGCCGCTCACCGACGAGCAGTTCTTGCTGACGCAGCCGCCGGGATCGCAACTCATCAACCTGGATACCAAGGCCGCCGCCGCTGCCATACATGATGAGGAAACCAAGAAGCCGCGCCAGTAAGCTGAGATCCAGGCGAGTGAGCCGAAGCTGTTTCACGATTGTGAAAAAAATTTATGAACAAAATGATTCTGGCCAACCTGGTTTACCGGCCTATGCGCTCCGTAATTAGTGTTCTTGCCGTAGCCATTGAGGTCACCATGATTTTGCTCATGGTGGGACTCATGCTCGGTATTCTGGACGACAGCAAGGACCGGCAGAGGGGCCTGGGAGCTGACGTGATCGTACGGCCCCCTGGATCTGCAAATTTTGGCGCCTTCAGCAGCGCGCCAGCCTCGCTGCGCTACGCCGATGTCCTGATGAAGCAGCCGCATGTTGCGGCTGTTGCTCCCGTGGTGCTCCAGACGACCACAAGCCTGACCAACATTGAAGTATTGAACGGTATCGACCTGCCTTCTTTTGAGTCCGTCGGCGGCCCTTTGCGTTATCTCAAGGGTGGTCCATTCCAGGAGCCTTACGACATGATCGTGGATGACATTTTTGCGTCTGCGAACAAGGTGTATGTGGATTCCAGGATCAGTGTTTTGAACCATGAGTTCCGGGTTTCAGGCATTGTTCCGCACGGGCGCGGCGCCAGGCGCTATGTCCCCATCAAAACCCTGCAAGAGTTGATAGGAGCGGAGAATAAAGCTTCAGTTTTTTATGTAAGAGTGGATGATCCCAAGAATACCGATTTGGCAGTTGACGAGTTCAAGAATGTTCTTCCAAACTTTGTCGTCACGTCAACGCGCGAGTGGATGCAGTTGATGACCCCTGATAATATTCCCGGTCTTTCCACGGTGATTAAAGTGGTGATCGGCATTGCGGTAGTCATCGGCTTTATTGTGATCTTCCAGTCCATGTACACGGCGGTAATGGAGCGTACCCGGGAGATCGGCATTTTGAAATCACTGGGCGCCTCAAAGACATTTATCGTACGAGTGATTCTCCGGGAGACGCTTTTCCTGGCGGTGACAGGAATCATCTTTGGTTTTATCGTGAGTATGCTGGGCAGAGCAGGCCTTGTGCATCGATTCCCTACCTTGACGGTGCTGCCCATCAATTTGAAATGGGCGATCTATGCCACGGTCATCGCCGTGGGCGGAGCGATGCTGGGAGCGATCTATCCTGCATTCAAGGCCGCACAAAAAGATCCCATCGATGCGCTGGCGTATGAATAAGAGCAATTAGCAGTCTTCATTGATGTCGCTCCGCTCCAAACCGCTTGAGATTATGTCCCTCGGGGAAATTTTTCCGGGCGCTTGAAGCAGCGGCTCGGCACGCGAGTCGGCCTCGCCGCACCTGCATCATTCCCATTGCTTATAGACCATTACAACAATAGGGTATCCCCCGCTGCGCTTCGGGATGTTAGAGCAGCTATGCTGCCGGATGCCGGAGAACGTTACAATAGGGGCTGCACTCTTTTCTTGGAGGGAACATGGATCCGGTTTCAGGACTGATGGCCGCACGGCGCAATGAAGATATCGCCCTGGACATGATGAAATTCATCGCATCTACAACAAACTACGGCAAAACGGCGGCGACCAGTGCGGGCTTTCACGGCGGCGCCGAGAACAAGTCAGAGGACTATGCCACGCATCTGCTTGAGCTATATAGCCGCTGCCTGGAAACGGTCAACGGTAAGAAATAGCCGAAACATAAGTTTGCGCTGGGGCCCAAATCCAAGGATAATCAGGGCAGCAACCCAGCTCAGGCTGTCCATTTTTCCGTGAACCTGCCGAATTACATCACGCTGTCGCGGATCGCCGCCATCCCGCTGATCATATGGATCCTTACCACGCCCTATTTCAGCGCGAAAGATGCGAAAGAAGAGACCTTGCGCGTGGTCCTGGCTTCAGGGATCTTCATTCTCGCCTCCATTACCGATGGCCTGGATGGTTATCTGGCGCGGCGGCGCGGCCAGATCACCACCATGGGCATGCTGCTGGATCCACTGGCGGACAAACTGATGATTGCCGCCTGCTATATCACCCTGCTGCGCCTCAGCCCGGGAATCGTGAATATCTGGGTGGTGGTGCTGATTATCGGGCGGGAATTCCTGATATCAGGCCTGCGCTCCATCGCGGCTTCAGAGGGCTTTACCATCGAGGCCAGCGAACTGGGCAAGCTCAAAATGGTGGTGCAGATTGTCTCCGTGGTGGCCACGATCCTGGCCCTGCGCTGGGACGTGTGGAACTTCAATCTTGGCCTGTTCCGCTTCATTCTTGACGTGGACCTGGTGGCCCGCATGGCGATATGGTTCATGGTGGCTGTGTCCGTGATCTCCGCGGTCGATTACTTCTGGGGTTTCTGGAAGAAGATTGACACGCGGGTGGAGCGCCGCCGTCGGCGCCCGTTTATCCTGAGCCGGCGCAGAAAAAAAGCCCTGCAGGAAGCGGAAGCGAACAATCCCGCCAAAGCGCATTGAGAAAAACCAGCTTTTAGCTCTTGATTTTTGGAATAACTGTTGAGAAATGGAGATATTAGGGCCAAAGCGTGGACTTTTTGGGCGTGTCACTCTCTGGTATCCTTCCCCGCATGGACAACCGTTCTATGAGCGATGTTGGCGGCACACCCGGCGGCCTGGGTGAGTTTGTTCTTGGCTTCATCATGACCTGTGTCGGGGGATATCTCCTCTCCAACCAGGTCACCGTTATGGGTTCTTACTGGAGTTTCTGGGGCGCCAATAGCTTCGGCGTGACGCTGATCCCACTATTGCTCGGCGTGGCCATTCTGTTCTTCAACGGCCGCAGCATGATTGGATGGGTGCTGACCGCCGCCGGCGCGCTCTTTATTCTTGCAGGCGTGATCGCGAACATGCACATCTACTTTCAGCCGGCAACGTTGTTTCATACTCTGGTGATGCTGATTCTGCTGGTCGGTGGCCTGGGACTGATTGCGCGGTCGATGCGGTCACACAATAGGGCCGCCTGACAGATTCTCACCACGGATGAACACTAATGCCGCTGATAAGGCAGAGCACGCATCGGTGTGGTTTGCGCTTCCTCGTCTTTCCGATGATCACAGAAGAAAAAGGGCCGCGAGGCGGGTGCGGCCCTGTGAGGAATTAAAGCAATGATTATCTGGTAGAACCAACGCCCAAGGTTTTTATTCCCGGGGTGCAACATTTTTTTTGAAGATTTATTCCTTCCATTGCCGCGTGCGCTAAAACCAGCATATTCTGACCGGTATGATCTTTGAGTGGCTCCGCAAAGGGACCGTTGTCGTGGTGCTCTTTCTGTTGCACCTCTTCGGCTGGAAGCGTGCCGACAAATGGCTGTATAGGCTCGTGGGAGAGGGCGATAAAGAGGAAAAGCCTGTTGTTTGAAAACGGTGCGTGATGGCAACTGAAATCGAATTGTTAAATGCAGTTGCTGACCAACCATATGAGGCCCGCGAGGCGGAGTGGAAGGAACTTCTCCGCAGCTTGCGGCTTGGATTATCGTATGTTCCCGCGATTCAGGCCGTGGTGCAACAAGGCCGGTGGAAAATCCAACCCAATCCCATGGCCTACATCCGCAACGGAGCTGTCCGGTGCGCGGTGCGCATGGGAATCGTGGACATACGGCCGAACCAGCATCGAGAAATCCTTGCCAGCGACCTGCACTATAGCGATCCTGAAGGAGAACCGCTTGAGCACGACGAGAAGCTGGGATTGGCACTCCACCAATATGAAGAAACACACGGAGCGGATGCTGATGGCAATCTGTATTCGCTAGAGGACGAGGTGCCGGATGCCCTGATGGACGAAAGCCTGGATGTAGATTGGGACCGGGTTGCCAACCTAGCGGAGATGGATGCAGGGGAGCGAATGGTGCTGGATCTGCGGTTGATCGGTTTTGGACGAGAAGGAGCGCTGGCTGCGTGTTCGACGGACGACGAGCGGAAATGGCTGCAAGCCGCGTGGAAGCGTTTTGATCGTCACAAGGACGCGCTCAAGGCGGTGCTGCAATCAGGCGAATCCCATCCGACACGGCGGGTCAAAGGCGAGATCCAGCCGCAGATTGAACTCATTTTTTTGGAGACCCCGGATGGCGGGTTGAAAATTTCTTTCAGAAAAGTTGTCCCGGAAAAGTAGAAGTGGGTGCATAGAGTAGTAGGGCTAATTCCCTTGCAGAGGCTGGCATTTATGCAGGACTCTGAAATTGCCAAAATCGCCGAAATTGCCAAAAATTGATAATTTGCAAACCGATGGCGGCCGTGTCAAGAGCTTCGTAACATTCCCTGACGCTATACCCTGATATCTCCACACAAGCGAGCCAAAATCGGGCTTGACTTGGCCTGGCCTAGAGGCTGAAGCCCCAAGTTCGCAACTCTTTCACGTTTGCAGAAAACAAATTGTTTTCAACCACCAACATACAAAAGCCACCTTCCAGGTGGCCTTTTTTATTGGAGCCAACATGTTCAAGCAGAAGCCACGCAAGCAAACTTTTTCAAAAGAAGAAATCATTTCCGCCCTGCATGCCTGCGCCAAGAGGCTGGGGCGTGTTCCCACATACACCGAACTAAGCAAAATGAGCGGCGTGAAATTCACGGCCATTCGCAGGCATTTTGGCACCTTTACTCAGGCTTTGCGCGCAACGGCAATGGAGGTGGGACATTGCGGCGTCACCAGCAGCATGAAAGACCTGTTCAACGACTGGGCGGGGGTGGCACGGGCTGTCAAAAGGGTTCCCACGATCAACGACCACTGCGTGCACGGAAAATATAGTCCCAGGCCGTTCCTGTCGAGGTTCGGAGGATGGACAAAGGTGGCGGAAGGGATGCGCGAATTTGCCGAGGGCAATGGCCTGGATAAAAAGCATCCCGAGTTGATGGCGATGATCGCACAATGGAGGCCGCGAGGGCCGATGAAGCGCACGCCGGTGGAACGCGGAGCGGATGGCGTGCCGCTGGCCCCGAGGCCCAAATTGTTGCTGGACCGCCCGATTTACGGACCGCCGCTCACTCCGCCGGGACTGGCGCATGAACCGGTGAACGAGATGGGAGTGGTTTACCTGTTTGGGATGGTGGCCTACAAGCTGGGTTTTGTGGTGACACGGCTTCAATCAGAGTTTCCCGACTGCGAGGCGCTACGCGAAATTGAGCCGGGACGGTGGCAGAGGCTGCGCATTGAATTTGAGTTTGAGAGCCGTAATTTTCTGGCCCACCGGCACGATGCCAAAGAGTGCGACATGATTGTGTGCTGGCGGCACAACTGGGCGGAGTGTCCGAAGAACATTGAAGTAATTGAGTTGAGCAGCATAGTGAGGAAGCTGATGTAAGAGCGCAATCATAGTTTACGCAGTCGGTGTGAAAGCCTATTTCAAATACAAACAAAAACGACGGGTGGGGCACTCAGTGGAAAAGCAGACGCCCAACGATCCACATCCATCTAGTCCAGTGAAGAGCCGCGAAGAATCCATTCACGCAGATGCCGAATGCTAACAGGCCAGCCATATTCGCGAAACAAATGCGCAAGACCTTCTTGTCATGAGGTAGTGCGCTGAGCTGTATTCGGCGACAAACCAAATAGGTATACGCCACTGTGCCTCCGGCTCCGACTAGCGCTATGGCTGACAAAATAATGCGCCAAACAACCGACTCCGATGCTATTGGCGAATCGTGAGTCGCTTCTTGGACTAGTACAATCAGCAGCGCGACAATGCTGGCAACGCTTCCTGCAACTGAAAGAAAAACCAGTTGCGTTGGTGTGGAGGTCGGTTTCTGTTGATCATCAATCATTTTGATCGCGGAGGGCGTTAAATCTGAGGTCTTCATTGCGCCCCACAAAGGCGGCCGACTCTGACCAAGCTATTGCAGGTTTGTTGGTTTCCGGATCTACATAATAAGCGGCCGAAAAAGTTCTGGTTAGATCCCAATCCCAGCCAACTATCTCTCCGTCCTTAAATTCCCTTCCCGCCGGATAAATACGTATGTTCACACTTCCATCCGCTTCTGTTACAGTCAAAAGCACTCCGACATACTCATTGATTGGCTCAGTGCAGCTCTGGTCTTTAAATAGGGGAATCTTTGACTGTCGCACTCTGTAAATCGGACGTGGAATATTCCCGATTAACCGAAGCAGCCGCAACCCATTATCAAGGAAGCTTTTGAGTAGCGGGTCGTCTTCGCTTACCGGATACTGTGCGTGAGCAATCTTGTTTCGAAGACGCCAAAATTCCAGTAGAGCAGCTAAGGTGTTCGAAGTGATCAATCCGTGGCTGGCCAAGAGCTGAGCTGTTTCTCTAAAGCTCCCAATTCGTGCTTGGTTGCGTAACCCGATCATGGCTGACAACAAGAACATCTCGGCTTCTAGTTCTACGCCGATCTGAAGAATTGCTGTAAACTTGTCCACCGCCGCTATCTGCAGAATCTTTGTTTCCCGAGTAGTATTTGCCAAACGCTTCTCTCTTATAAGCGTGACAATATCGTCTCCCTTGGACTCAGAAGGAAGCTCTGCGGGTATCTTGCTGGCCTCTAACACTTCAGCGTTTTCTGATTCGATTACAACCTGTGTGAGTTTTTCCGATTCCTGACGCAGCTTGAACTTTGCTTTCCCAAATTCAACGGTATCAATAAAAGGCAACACGCTCCGGAGTTCGTGGGAAAACCCAAGGGCGACTGCCACCCCCCGATGAGAGCGAGCGCACTCCAGTCTAAGGCGACCTTTGAGGGAGCAAATATGTGACCCGCAGCAATCGTGAACAGTATTGCAGCAACAATCTTACGCATTGCATCTTTCCGCCGCTCGCAGGATTTTCACACTACTATACCGCGAAACAGCGTGCAGGGTTTGAGAAATGGTCTTTGACTCTACCTCATGGCTGGCATTTCCTTAGCTCGCTATCGTCGATTGGCTGCAATCACCCGATAATTCCGGTAGCTGAGCAACCCTTCCCATCCGGCGATGGCAAAGGGCATGATGCGCTCGAGTTTGTGGTGGCGGGTCTTGTGGGCCACATACATTCCGCCCGCGAGCAGTGCAAAGCTGCCGGCTGAATACGCCGCCGCTCCTAACCGAGTCTGAACGAACGGACGCGCGATGGGATTCATCTCATGAAAGCCGGGATAGGCCAGTCCCTTTTGCGTGGAGAGCGCGTCCGCGGAGAGCGAAGCGGCCATGGAAGCCAGGCCAAGGGAGTTACGGGCGTCAAAAAAACCGTGGGGTTTGGGCACGGTTTTTAAAATGATTGCAACAGGCGGCGCGGGAAGCATGTTCAATGGCGCCGGTGCGGATAAAGTTAGCGCCGCATTCGGGGCCGAGGCTGGAGCCGAAGCAGCCAGCAGAGCGGGGGCAGGTTGCGACTCACGATCATCCGTTGTAGTGGCTGCAGCGGCGAATGTACTGGCGGCCATCAGTATGGTGCAGACCATAGCAAGTTTCACGCAGACTCTCCCCCGGCAAGCCGCACGTCATGGTGCAGCTGCATTGATTCCCTTAAGTGGTGAACAGTTATGTCGGATTTTCGGGGTAAGAGTGCCCGGAGAAAATAAGGTCTGCGCCTCAGTTCGAAATGATTAGGGCCTTACATGAGATTGCCAGAAATGCCAAAATTTGCCAAACAATCGCCGAGTTCGTGTTTCTGCACTCAGTAGTTATTACTCCTCAAGCGTGGAAAGGTCGCCCACGTCGCGGCCCAACTCCTGCGCCTTGAGCAGACGGCGAATGATCTTGCCGCTACGCGTCTTGGGCAGCTTGTCAGGGAAAGCAATTTCCGCAGGCACAGCGATGGAGCCCAGTACGTGCCGCACATGGTCTTTCAATTTAGCTTCAAGTTCGGGCGAGCCCGTGTGTCCCACGCGCAGGATGACGAAGGCCTTGATGTTCTCGCCCTTGATTTCGTCGGGGCGTCCGATGACTGCTGCTTCTGCGACGGCTGGGTGGCTTACCAGCGCACCTTCCACATCGGCTGTGCCAATGCGATGGCCGGCGACATTCAGCACATCATCGGCGCGGCCAACCACGGTGAAATAGCCATCCTGATCACACACCGCGACGTCACCGGTGGTGTAAGCGTTCGGCACTTTGCCCCAGTCCTGAGCGTAGCGGTCAGGGTCGCCATACACGGTACGGAACATGTGTGGAAACGGCTTGCGGATCACCAGCAGCCCGCCTTTGTTGGGCGGCATTTTGTTACCTTGCTGGTCCACAACTTCGGCAACAACGCCAGGCAGCGCCTTACCGGCTTTGCAAGGACGCGCGGCCATGATGGGCAGCGTGCCCAGGCACGGGCCGCCGGTTTCGGTCTGCCACCAGTTGTCGGCAACAAAGCCGGTTGTGCCGTTGCCGCAGATCACGCGGTAGGCCCAGTTCAACGCTTCAGGATTCAGCGGCTCACCGGCACAGGTGAACAGACGCAGGCTGCGCAAATCATATTTCCTGGGCAGCTCGTCACCATGGCGCATGAACATGCGCACGGCGGTTGGCGCGGTGAATAGCACAGACGCGCGATATTTTTCGACGAGCTCCCAGGCGATGGCTGGATGCGGGAAGTCAATGGCGCCTTCACGGAACAGCGTGGTTACACCGGCGAGCAGCGGCGCATAGACGATATAAGAATGCCCGACCACCCAGCCGATATCGGAGGTGCAGAAGAAAACATCGTCATCACGAATGTCCCAGAAGCGGGTCATGTGGTAGTGAATGCCGACGGAGTATCCGCCATGAACGTGGACCACGCCTTTGGGTTTGCCGGTGGTCCCGCTGGTATAGAGGATGTAGAGCGGATCTTCCGAGTCCATCACTTCCGCAAGGCACTCGGCTTTTTGCGCGCGGACCAGCTCGTGGAAATCAACCTCACGTTCCGTCAGTTCCACTACCGGCCTGGTTCGCCGCAGAACCACAACTTTTCCCACCAGGTCCAGTCCGGCGACGGATTCCTGCACAATGGCCCGCAGTGGCACCTGCTTGCCGCGACGGTAGGTGACATCCGCCGTCAGGACCACTCGCGCCTGTGCATCTTCAATGCGGCTGCGCAGCGCGCCTACGCTGAAGCCGGCGTAAACAACAGAATGCACCGCGCCGATCCGTGCACACGCCAGCATGGACACAACGCCTTCCAGGCATAGCGGCATGTAGATAATAACGCGGTCACCTTTTTTCACGCCGAGCGATTTCAGTCCGTTTGCCGTGCGGCAGACAAAGTCCAGAAGCTGGCCATAGGTGATCTGCTGTTCAGCGCCGTCCTCGCCTACCCAGATATACGCGACTTTATTTTTGCGGCCTGATTTCACCTGCCGGTCAAGGCAGTTATAGGCGATATTGCACTTGCCGCCCTGGAACCACTCAAACGTCGGATACTTCCAGTCAAAGACCTTCTCCCACGGCTGGAACCATTCCAGCTCTTTTGCGGCGCTGGCCCAGAAAGCTTCAGGATCGTCCACGGAGCGTTTGTATTCCGCGGCGTAGTCTTTGAGGCGAGCATTTTCTACGAGCGATTTGGGCGGGAGAAGCTCCGTTTCCGTATGTAAGAGCTGCTCAATGCCTGCTTCAGAGTGGGTGACTGTGGACATTGGACTCCTCCTCAGTATGCGCGGCTTGGCCGCAGCCGATTGGAATTCCGGCCCGAACGGGCGAAAATGGCCTGTGATTTCAATTCAGCCTCGCGGCAGCGCGAGCCAATTGTACGCCGCCTATGAGGCTGAGCGCCGATCATAAGATTGCCCTCATTGCTGAGGATGTGACAGGCATCACAATAGCCGGGGTTCGGGCCGGATTTCCTCTCAGCTATCCGATTTTCCTTCACCATCTGAACGGAAATACAATATATAGCCGTTCAGATCGCGAATTCCGAATTCGCGGCCTCCATACGGAGGATTCCAGAAATCCGTCACGAACTCGATGGTTTCAGAAGCTGCCTCCGAGTTGTCGACCGCTTCTTGCGTCGCCGCAATCTGCCGTGATTTCAATACTTCGTACAGCCTATCCACGCTTTCCAGGTAAAACCACAGCGTCACATCGTGCTTATCCTGCTTTCCGCCCAGACTGAGCATGAATTGCGCCTTTCCCAGTTGTAGCATGCCCCAGTCCGGCTTGCCCCGCTCCGGATACCGCCCCATCTCTTGGAAGCCGAGCGCGACGTACCAGTCAAGCGTCTCTGCGATGTCAGAAACGCGGAGCATGGGAATGATCTTTGTCACCGACTTTGCCAGGTCTGCAACATTCCTGCACGATCCGTCCTTCTGCGGTCGTTTCGATTTGGCCGTCGCAAGCGCCCAGCCCTTGCTGGGCTTTGCACCCGCCGCTTGCAGGCGTCGTGCCGCTTCGGCATCGCCGCGCATCATGGCCGCAGCAAGCGCGGTATGGCCGCTGAGGTCCTCCGCTTCGAGGTCGGCGCCCAACTCGATCAGTAGGTCCAGCAGATCGTACCGCTTCAAGCCGGCGGCAAATTGCAGCGCGGTCTGCCCGCCTTCAAAGCGCGACATTCTTCGCTCAAGTGCCCGGGGATTTTCTTTGACAACGCGGCGAACCAGTTCTGAATCGCCTACAGAAATCGCAGAGAAAATGTGATGACGCGCGCCGCGTTCCACCAGAAGCGCGGCCACTTCCGGTTTGTCGCCGTGTGAACCGCCAGCCTCATGATAGAAGGTTGCCCAGCCGATGGCGTCAAGCTTATGCACGTCGCCAACGCCTTGCGGATCGCCCCCCGCATTCAGCAGAGCACGCACAATTTCCAGGTTTCGATTGGCAGCGGCCCAGTGCAGGGGATAGGTGTTATCTCCGTTTTCTCTCGCGTTCGGATCAGCGCCATGCTTGAGCAGCAACTCTATTGCTTCCAGGTGCCCGCTCTGGGCAGCGGTGTGAAGACCCGTCCAACCCGGATACTCTCCGGCGGGGTTGTCGATCCGCGCCAGGCCCGGATCGCCGGCCAGCAAGCCGCGCAACGCTTTGACGTCGCCCTGGGCACAGGCAGTGAAAAACAATGTTGCGTTGCCGGGCTGCCGCCGCTTATCGATCTCAGCTTTCAGCGCCCGCCAGTTGGAGAAGCCGTGGTCTTGCGCTACGGCCAGCTGTGCAGCGGCTAACTTTGCACCGGGGTTGGAGCGACGCAACTCCAGCAACCGCTCTTTGGCAAGTTTTTTCAGGTATTCGAGCGAAGCACGCTCAGGGAGTGTTGACTTTGACATAGACGCCTTCCTTCCATCTCTTGCCCGGCGTCCGCATCTCTCGGGCTGGAAGTCAGGGTCTCTGACTATTGTGAAATTTCTAAAGCGGTGGGTTCAACCCTTTACGCGGACGGTAGGCCGCCTTTCGGCCTTGCGGAAAATTGTACCGTAATGCCGGCAGGATTGTCGTGCTGATTCTCAGGGAGTTCGCGAAGAGAGTCGCGCGAATGATTCGGTCTGCAATTTCAATCTTTCGCGCGGATTGACGCGAATGAACGCAGATCAATCAGGGTGGTTTCAAATTACTCGAACTGCTTCTTGAACTCGGCCATCTGCTGCTTCAATTCCGCGACTTCTGCCTGTAGAGTTGCGACCTGTGCTTCCAGGTGCGCGACGCGCTCGTTGTCGTCGGCAACACTTCCGGAAGAAGCCAATTCTGCTGGGGGTTCCCATGCTTCCACATCGCCGGAGAGCAGATGCGCGTAGCGGATTTCTTTTGTGCCGGGGCGGCGGCCAAGAGCTTTGGCCAGCGGCGGCTCGCGACGCATGAGCTGCTGAAGTCCGGAGAGAACCTCATCCAGGTCTTCAAAGCGATGCATGCGTTCGGTGCGTCCGCGCAACTCGCCGGGCGTTTGCGGGCCGCGCAGCAACAGTACGCACAGAATGGCCGTTTCCGGCCGGGTAAAGTTGAACACCTCCTGTAGCCGGTGTTCGTACTTGGTCACGCGTCCGTCCGCGCCGCTGGCTGGGCCGGCCAGGCGCTTATCGCTCAGGTTCCGCAATGCCAGCCGGACCGTTTCTTCGTCAAAGTTCGTAACCGGCTCGCGATTATTTTTTTGATTGCAGGCGTTGACCAGCGCGTTCAGGGAGAGTGGATAGTAATCCGGCGTGGTGATGTCTTTTTCCACCAGCGCGCCAAGCACCCGGGCTTCAGCGGGATTAAGAATAATGTTCACGATAACAATTTATCAGGAGCCCGGTTCTGGTTCATCGTGAGCTTGCTGTGTTTTAAAGAGCGGCCAGGTGTCGAATCGCGTCCTCATTGATAATCGTCCAGACGGAGCCTTTCGTGGTGATCCATCGCTTTTCCCGGAATTCCCGCAAGGTCCTGGACGTTGTTTCCCGCGTTGTTCCTATCGACTGGGCTATTTCCTCGTGAGTCATGGTCACTCGAATCCGTACCGGGAGCGTATCTTTGTTCCGAGTCGCAAGCGGACATTCCGCCCAATGAAGAACGAGCCGGGCGAACCTTTCTGATACGGTGCGGGAAAGGCCAAAGCAGCGCACGGAGGCGTAAGCTTCTTTGCAATCGCGGCTGAGCTGGCCCGCGATAATCTGGCCCAGCCATCCTGAGGTTTTCAGCAAATGAAGAAAAGGAATTTTCGCCAGGAAATCAGCATGACAGGGTTCCAGCGCTTCAACCGTAGATTCATGGGCCGCACCTGTCATAACCGCCGAGAGACCAAGAATCATACCGGGGCCGACCACTCTCATAAGAGCTGTCCTGCCGGTACCCGAAATCATGGATTCTTTGGCCCGACCGGTACGCAAGAGGAATATTCCCGTTGCAGGCTGCCCTTCCACGAAGAACATGCCGCCTTTGGGGAAAAAGACAGAAAGAGCTCCTGCTTCCAGTTCGACGTGGTCCCGGTCTACCAACCCCTGCGAAGCGAGGCCCTCAAACCATTTACCGTCCGATGAATTCCGACGTAATTGCAGTCCGCCATTGACTTGCATGAAACCCCTCCTTGGCACATCGCATTTAAGGAATCATATGCCTTCGCAAGTTCACTTTTGGACTCGTCAGCCAACCTAATCAAAATTTTAGAATTGAACCATGATCAGGATTCCAAGTGCGTCCTGGCCGGATGTCGCGGTTAAGACCGTATATCCTTAGTTTCCCAGAACCATCTTGCGCACGGCCATGGGATGGAGCACGGTCTTCAATACAAAGAATGACGGGGCTGCGGTTTCTCCACCGGGTTCACTAAGAACCAGATTTGGATGCGTCCAGACGAAAAGGCATAAATTGACTCTTAAGGTTAGAGCAGAAGGACCTGCGCAAAGTTGTACACGTTGTATTTTTTGTCGATTCGAACTATGCGGAATCCCGAGCCGTCAGGGCAAAATTCGCTTTTCTTTCAGGCCGGTTCGCCTGTACACCCGTCGCCGCGCGGGCTCGCTGGCTGCATAAAGGGGCTATGTGATGCCCATCACTGCTTTATAATGAATATTTCCCCCATTCTGGTTAAAAGCCGTTAATTTGAGGGGTATCCGCAGGAAAAGAGACGAATGGCCACCACAATCGAACTCGGAGTACAGGCAAAAGCGGCGCTTACGCCACAACCAGGCCGCAAGATCAATGATTTCAGCATACAAGTGGCTACGGTGAACGGTTCAGGTTCACAGTCAGCCAATACGGTGCTGCTGCGCAGCATCTTTCAGATGGGGGTACCGGTTTCCGGCAAGAACCTGTTCCCATCGAACATTGCCGGGCTGCCGACGTGGTACACCATCCGCGCCAGCAAGCACGGATACATTGCGCGCAAAAAGGAAATCGATTTCCTGGTGGCGATGAACGCCGAAACCGCCCAGGAAGACGTGATGTCCCTGGCGCCCGGCGCTGCTTGCGTTTATGACGAACCGCTGAACCTCTCCGGCCTGCGCAAGGACATTACGTTCTACCCCGTTCCGTTTGACAAGCTGGTGGTGACGGTTTGCCCGGAAGCGAAGCTGCGCCGGCTGGTCAAAAACATGATCTACGTGGGCGTGGTGGACGCTCTGCTCGGCATTGAGAAGGAAGAGTCAGAGAAGGCGCTGGTCAAACACTTTGCCACAAAGAAAAAAGCGGCTGAGCTAAACACCGCCGCCATCCGCGCCGGATATGACTATGCGCTGGCCACCTTCACCAAGAAGGACCCGTTCTGGGTGGAGCGCATGAATGAGAACCAGGGCAAGATCATTGTTGACGGCAATGCCGCCGCGGCCCTGGGCTGCATGTTCGCCGGCGTCACGGTGGTGACGTGGTATCCAATTACGCCCTCCAGTTCTCTGGTGGAAACGCTGATCGACTACTTGAAGGAGCATCGCATCGGTCCCGATGGCAAGGCGACCTTTGCCGTGGTGCAGGCGGAAGACGAGCTTGCCGCAGTCGGCATGGTACTGGGCGCGGGCTGGGCGGGCGCACGGTCCATGACCTCAACTTCAGGTCCGGGCATTTCACTCATGGCGGAGTTCGTGGGTCTGGGCTATTACGCTGAGCTTCCCGGGGTGATCTTTGACATTCAGCGCGTTGGGCCTTCCACGGGGCTGCCTACGCGCACCATGCAGGGCGACCTTCTCTGCTGCGCCTTCCTCTCTCATGGCGATACCAGGCATATTCTGTTGCTGCCCTCGTCCGTGGAAGAGTGCTTCAGCATGGCCATTGAAGCGTTTGACCTGGCCGAACAATTCCAGACGCCGGTTTTTGTGCTCTCAGACCTTGATCTGGGAATGAACAACTGGATGGCGCATCCGTTCAAGTATCCGGAAAAGCCAATCGCGCGCGGCAAGGTGCTGGACGAAGAAGATTTGAAGAAGCTAGGGAGCTTTGCCCGTTATAAAGACGTTGATGGCGACGGTATTCCATACCGCACGCTGCCGGGAACCGATCATCCTGCCGCGGCTTATTTCACGCGCGGCAGCGGACACAATGAAAAAGCGCAGTACAGCGAACGCCCAAATGACTACGTGAATAATATGGACCGGCTGGCGCGTAAGTTTGATACCGCGCGCAAGTTTGTTCCCGCGCCGGTTGCGGAGGTCAGCGGTACATCGAAGACCGGCATCATCGCTTTTGGCACCACGCACTGGGCGATGACCGAGTCTTGCGACCAGCTTCTGCGCGAGCACAACATTGCCGCGGATTATCTCCGGCTGCGCGCCTATCCGTTTAGCCAGGACGTGCATGACTTCATCAAGAACCATGACCGCGTTTATGTAGTGGAGCAGAACCGTGACGCGCAGATGTTCCAGCTGATCAAGCTCGATATCGCCGCCGACCAGGTGACCAAATTGCGCAGCGTGGTCCACTACAACGGGCTGCCCATTGACGCACGCTCCGTCACCGACGCAATCGTTTCTCAGGAGGCCGTTTCTCAGCAGACCAGTTCCCAGGAGGCCAAGTAATGTCCGCAGGTACCACTCCAACGCCTGCCCCGGCTGCGGGGCCAAAGACGAACCATATTGGCCTGACCGTGCTCGACTATCGCGGCGGCAAGACCACGCTGTGCGCGGGCTGCGGCCACAACGCAATTACTGAGCGCATTATTGACGCCATGTATGAGATGGGCGTGAAGCCGGAGAACCTGGCCAAACTTTCCGGCATTGGATGCTCGTCGAAGAGTCCGGCATACTTTGCGAACCGGGCGCACGGCTTCAATTCCGTGCACGGGCGCATGCCGTCCGTGGCGACGGGTGTGGCGCTGGCCAACCAGAAGCTGCTGCTGATCGGCGTTTCCGGAGACGGCGATACGGCCTCGATCGGGATCGGGCAATTTATCCACCTGATGCGGCGCAACCTGCCCATCATCTACATCATTGAAGACAACGGCGTCTATGGCCTGACAAAGGGGCAATTCTCGGCCACGGCGGACCTGGGATCGAAACTCAAGACCGGCGTGATCAATACTATGCCGCCGATTGATACCTGCGCGCTCGCCATACAGCTGGGGGCGACGTTCGTGGCGCGGTCGTTCTCCGGCGACAAGAAACAGTTGCTGAATCTGCTGAAAGCGGCCATCGCGCATCGCGGCACGGTGATGATTGACGTGATCTCGCCCTGCGTTACGTTCAATGATCATGATGGCTCCACCAAGTCCTACAAGTATTCAAAAGACCATGAAGAGCCGATCCAGGACGTAGGCTTTGTGCCCAGCTTTGAAAATATTGACGTGGATTACGATCCAGGCACTACGGCGAGCGTGCGCATGCATGACGGTTCGCATCTGCAACTCCGCAAGCTGGACCGCGACTACGACGCCACGGACAAAGTGGGCGCACTGCGCCTGCTGGCCGAGTCACACGAAAAAGGCGAGATGCTGACGGGCGTCTTCTATGTGAACACCACGGCGCCCAGCTTTATTGAACAGCTCAACCTGACGGACCAGTCACTGGCACGGATGCCGGAAGCGCTGACACGCCCTTCACGCCAGACGCTGGATGAGATCATGGAAGAGCTGAGGTAAACGGATTTGGTAAATGGGTAAATTGGTAATTGGGTAAATGTGCAGGGGAATCTGCCTACTCAATTACCAATTTTGTTTAGCAGCTTTCTTTACGCGGCTTTCTTTACGCAACCCGTGAGTCGTCCTTCTTGTTGTTCTGGTTTTCGTTTTGATCCTTGCCCGGGCCCTGGTCGGCTTCCATCTCCGGTTCTTTCGTTTCAGGGTCAATACCGCGAGAGGGATTTTCCTTCTCGGGCTTCTTCTTGTCTTCGTTGCGCTCTTCCTGGTCCGTGGGTTGTTTCATGTGATGGCTGATGTCGTCTTGCAGGAAAACCGTTGCCTGCCAAACTCTTTAGCCACTTTTCCGGGGCCACGATATTTTCGGCGGTTGACTTTCGTTTTATGTTCGCTATAATAAGGCATTATTTTAGTTGGATTGCCTGCTTCCCTGATAGCCGCAAGCAAACTAAAAATCCGAGCGAGTGAAAAATGTCTGATCAGAAGCGAAAAACCAATCAGTATTCCGGCGTTGCGCGTAAAGTGGAGGAGATCATGGCAGGAATCGCAAAGCAGATGCCGAGTCTTTCTCCCAACGACCAACGCATAGTAGAGCGGGCGGTGAAGGTTCTGGCGAGGAACACCCGGGCGGGAGTGGAGCGGCTGGCCATTCTGCACCTGCTTGGGACCAATGAAGCCGTGCCGGGGACCATGCTGTATCGCCTTTGCAGCAAGCGTCTCGACAGGCGCGTTCGCGAGTTGCAGTCCGATTGGCATGGATATACGCCGCTGGATTGAGACGCGTCCAGACGGTCTCTCCCACACCGTCTACGGCTGGGCAGGATTCAAGCAATGGCAGGCACACCAGATGCTCCACGATGGGGAAGAAAACCAGCCCAGCTTGAAACGCGTAATGTGACCGAACCAGCTACTCCCCTGCAAACCCGAAAAAAAACGGTATCACCCTAAAATTCTGGTAACAAAAAGGAAAGAAACCGGATATATTAATTTGTGCTGGCGCACAACTCCGTCGACCGCGGCATAATGGCGCGCGACTCTATCGAGTTGACACAATACGATGATCTTGTCTCTACGCCGCGCGGGCGTACGGGCCGCTCCATCTCTGGGCCAAAGGCCCGAGTTTCCACCGATGATTTCGGGGATTCTTCTAATTCCCGGCTTTCCGCCGATAACGAAGATCGAACAAGGTCACGGGCGCCTATTCGCTCCGCTCACCCCGGACTAAAGTCCGGGGCTTCCACCGTTTCTGACGATTCCGAGCTGCTGATTTATCCTGAAGACCTTGATCTGGAAGATCTGGATGGCGAAGAAGCGCAATTTCTGCGGACGAACAAGCGCGTGCCGGTGCGGCGCAGCCCGATCCCGAAGAAAGCCGCCAGCCAGCTGAAAATCGCCGGCATGGTTATTGGAGCGATCATCCTTGTGGTCTGCGTGTGGCAGGGCATTGAGCAATACGGCCTGCATTCATGGCGGTTCCGCATTAACTCCACAGATGCGGTGGAGATCAGCGGTGTACGGAATGCCTCGCCTAAGCATGTGATGGAGGTGGCGGGCGCCGACATTGGCAAAAACATCTTCTATGTCCCGCTGGAAGAGCGCCAGAAACAGTTGGAGCAGATTCCCTGGGTGGAGAAGGCGTCAGTGATGCGGCTGCTGCCGAACCGGATTGCCGTGACGATCCAGGAGAGGACGCCGGTGGCGTTTGCCCAGATAGGGCCGCGTACCAGTTTGATCGATGCCGGCGGCGTAGTGATGGGCATGCCCGCCAACCGCCAGGCCAAGTATTCCTTTCCGGTAATTCGCGGGATCACGGAGACCGAGCCGCTTTCCTCCCGGGCCGCGGCAATGAAGATTTACAACCGGCTGATCAGCGAGCTTAGCGCGACCGATGGCGCGGCGGGGCCGAACTACGTCCGGCAGCTCAGCGAGGTTGATCTTTCTGACCCCGAAGATGTGAAGGTCACGGCGAATGATGCGGGCGGGACGATGGTAGTGCATCTGGGCAAGGAAGACTTTTTACCCCGCTACAAGCTCTATGTAACGCACATTGCGGACTGGCGGCAGCAGTTCCAGAACGTACAGTCAGTAGACCTGCGGTATGAAGGACAGGTGATTGTGAATCCGGACAAGCCGGCGGAGGCAAATCCACCACGGAGGCACGGAGACACGGAGAATGCCGGCGGAATTGGGACGCCAGCAAAGCCGGTGTTGAAGCCTGTGAGCACGAAGCCTGCGGTAAAGGCGACGAGCCAGAAATCGGCGGCAAAAAAGCCTGTTCACCACGGAGGCACGGAGACGCGGAGAAAGACGAAGTAAGGAATTGGTAAATGGGTAATTTAGTAAATGAGTAAATGAAGAGCTTGCGTTACGGATTTTGGTTTTCAGGGGCTGAAGCCCCGGACTTTTTACAGAAGTTTTGCGGTACGACTGAAGTCATACCCTGTTACGTGTGGTGGTTGATCGAAAGTTATTAAGCAACGGGCAAGGGCCAAGCAAACGGGCAAGAGCTAAAGGCTGGTTTCTCATAAGGACGCAATCATGAGCAGTAACGGCAAACATCCTTCCAATTTGATTACGGTGCTGGATACGGGCAGCGCGAAGACGGTTGCGCTTATCTGTGAGGCCATGGACGTGGGTCTGAAGTATCGGGGACACGGCGTGGTGGATAGCCGGGGATCGCGCAAAGGCATCATCGTTGAACTGGATAAGGCGGTCCAGAGTATCCATAAAGCGGTGGAAGAAGCGGAGAAGCTGGCTGGATGCCAGGTTGGGAATGCCGTGATTTCCGTGGCTGGCTCACATATTAAAGGAGTGACGAGCCGCGGTGGGGTGACGCTGGGCCAGCGGCCCAGGGACGTGACGCGCGAAGATATTCGGACGGCGGTGGAGAAGGCGCGGTCCGTGACGCTGCCGGAAGACCGCGAGGTGCTGCACCTGCTGCCGCAGGAGTTCATTCTGGACGAGCAGTCAGGCGTGCGCGATCCAGCAGGGATGATGGGCCGGCGGCTGGAAGTGAATCTGCATATGGTCACGGCTTCCTCCAGCGCGACGCAAAATGTGGTGACGGCGGCGAACCGTGCAGGACTGCACGTGGACAACGTGGTGTATGAAGCATTGATGGCAGCCGACAGCACACTGCGCGCCGATGAAAAAGAGCTGGGCGTCTGCCTGGCCGATATTGGCGCAGGTTCGACGGACATTATTGTGTACTCAGACGGCATGGTGGCACATACCGGAGTGGTTCCGGTGGGCGGAGACCATTTTACGAACGACGTTGCGGTTGGCTTGCGGACGCCACTGGTGGCAGCGGAGAAAATCAAGAAGCAGTTTGGTCACACCATCAGCAGCAAAGTGCCGGATGGAAATGAGATTGAAGTGCCGGCGGTGGCAGACAGGCCGTCACGGCTGATGCCGCAACGGTTTCTGGCGGAGATTCTGGAGCCGCGCGCGACGGAGCTGTGCGAGCTGTTACGCGACCATCTGAAGCAGGCCGGAGTGCTGGAGCTCTGTCCGGCGGGCGTAGTGCTGACGGGCGGCGGGTCACGCATGACAGGGCTGGCGGAAGTTTGCCAGGGAATTCTGGACCGGCCGATCAGATTGGCGTCGCCGGAGCCGATTGCAGAGATGCCGGAGCAAATGGTGGAGCCAGAGTTTGCGACTGTGGTCGGGCTGGCAATGTATGCGCATCGCACCACCATCGCGAAGATGAATCCGGAACAGGGATTTGGCCACAAGCTGCGTGCGTTGATCGCGCGGTTGGGAGCGTAGTTTTCGGGCGATTGTCGGACGGGGAGAGTGGCGCAGGCAAGTGGTGGCCCGTGCCGAGACAGAGATGTTCATGGTCGGCGGAGCAGAGGCGCTGACCGGTGGCTGCGGAGTGCGGTAAGTGATGGTCGCAGCAAAAAGTTCGGGTCGGGCGGGGGAAGCATGGCGTCTCAAGAATGATGATGTGAGTCGCAAAAAACAGATGATGAGGTCAGCGGACTAACCGGATCAGGAGTGTGATGTATGAGCGATGAACAGAGAAAAATGGACGGCGAAGTGAGAATCCAATTCAATGAAGACCCCAGAACAAACGCAAAGATCAAGGTGATCGGCGTGGGCGGCGGGGGCGGAAACGCGGTTAATCGGATGATCTGCGCCGGGGTGGAAGGCGTGGAGTTTGTGGTGGCGAATACGGACCTGCAGGCGCTCCAGATGTCGCGCGCGCCAGTGAAGATCCAGCTTGGCACCAAGCTCACCAATGGTCTGGGCGCTGGCGCCAACCCGGAAATGGGACGCCGCGGTGCGCTCGAAGACGCTGACAAAATAATAGAGGCCTTGGAAGGGGCTGACATGGTTTTTGTGACGACCGGCCTGGGCGGCGGTACCGGTACGGGCGCAGCACCGATCATTGCCTCACTTGCCAGTGAGATGGGTGCTTTGACCGTGGCCGTGGTTACGAAGCCATTCGCGTTTGAAGGCCGTCGCCGCATGGCACAAGCAGAGCGCGGCTTGGCCGAGCTGATTGACAGCATTGATACCACCATTGTCATCCCGAATGAAAAGCTGCTTGCTGTGGCCCAGAACGCCGGCTTCTTTGAGTCTTTCCGCATCGCTGACGATATCCTCCGCCAGGCCGTACAGGGCATTTCCGACATCATCACCATTCCCGGCATCATCAACCGTGATTTTGCCGACGTAAAAACCATTATGGCCGGCATGGGCTATGCCGTGATGGGCACTGCTGTGGCCAAGGGTGAGCGTCGCGCCATTGACGCGGCGCAAGCGGCGATCTCTTCTCCACTGCTTGAAGCCGGCGCCATTGACGGCGCTCGCGGCATTCTGATCAACATTACCGGTTCCTCCACGCTCAAGCTTTCTGAGGTGAATGAGGCTTCCACCATCATCCAGTCAGCCGCGCATGAGGACGCCAACATCATATTTGGCGCGGTTCAAGACGAGAAAATGAAGGACGAATTAAAGATCACCGTGATTGCGACCGGCTTTAAGAATGACGTGCCCGCGCGCAAGGACCGCACCGTCAACGCCGCGCAAGCTGCCATTTCCACCGCCCGGACTGCCTCTGCCTACCAGGTGCAGGCCGCTCCGCCGCTCCAGCGCGCCGTGAACGGAAGTCCCGTCGCTCACGCTGCGCAAGCCGCTCACGCTGTTGCGCCCACGCGCGTTGTCACGCCCGCGCGTGAAAGCCCCAATCTCGCCACCATGACTGAGTCCTTCAAGAGCACCGTGGAGCATGACGACCTTGATGTGCCAGCCTTTATCCGCAAGCGCGGTGAGATCAACTAGCCGCGTTCTGACGTTAATTGCGCGGCACTCGGTCTAAAGATCGTCAGACGCGCTCTGATCGCGTACATTCCGGGGGCGCGTGGGGTTACAATCCAGCGCGCCACCACAGGGTCCGGCCGCTTGTGGTCGAAATGGACCGCTGCAAATAACCCGCGGCTGCAATTTAGGCCAGGCTGCAAATTAAAAAAGTTAATTCGTCTTTAAGGCAAAACAAATGGCAGGCAACTAGGGTTAATACTACACAGGACTTTAGTCCTCAGCTCCCCTTGCCGATAAAAGAGAACATCCAGGCAGCCAGACTCCAATAAAGAGTCGCTGCATCTTTAGATTACTTAAGTGGAAAGGTGCTTACTTCGGTACTAGGAAAATTTGGCGTTGCGCGCGATGGAAAGCATCACTTATTATCAAAAATAAGTGGTTTTTTCGGTTCAAACTCCGCAGATTCACTGGCAGCGGACTTCAGACCCGCAGTGCAACAATGATTTCCCCGGTAGTTAGGTGGTAGTGACCCCAATGATATTTCGGCTCCGTCTCTTCGTTCTCGTCGTCTCAACACTCGTCCTTTTCGGCGCCTTGTTTTCCAGCACTATGTTCGCGCGCACTTCCAGCACCACCACCAAATCCAGGTCCAGCGGGAATGTAACGGAAAGCGCCCACGCACAAAAGCGGATGGCCCGGTTGCGTCACCAGCGCGCCGCCAAAAAACGCACAACCGCTAAAGCGGCCGGCGTAAAGTCCACGGCTGCTAAAACTGCTGCTGCAAAAGTCGTCGCCGTAAAAGTCACAACCAAGGCTTCTACAAAGCAGACGGCCGGCGTGCGCCGCGGCCGGCTTCGCCATCGTTATGTTGAGCGCTTCACCGGCCACTCATTTACTGACGACAATACCGAAGGCGACATCATTGAAGGTGAAGACCCGGTCGTGCGCCAGGCCGCCATTGAAGCTCTGGGCAACATGAATGGCACCGTCGTCGCCATTGATCCCACCAGCGGACGCATTCTCGCCATGGTCAACCAGAAGCTCGCGCTCAGTGAAGGTGCGCAGCCCTGCTCCACCATCAAGGTCGCCGTCGCTCTGGCCGGGCTCAATGAAAAAGTGATTACTCGCGAGGAAGCCGTCTCGCTTGGCCGCCGCTCGCAGATGAACCTCACGGAAGCTCTGGCGCACTCGAACAACGCTTATTTTGAGGCCGTTGGCCGCCGCCTCGGCTTCGCCCGCGTCAGCTATTATGCCCATCAGTTCGGGCTCGGTGAGCTGGCCGGCTACAACATTGAAGGGGAGCATCTCGGCGTCTTCCCGGCGCAGGAGCTTTCCGCCAAGCTCGGTGGCGTGGGCAAGATGTGCTCTTTTGGTGAAAGCATCTCCATGACGCCCCTGCAACTCGGCGCTCTGGTCTCCGCCGTCGCCAACGGAGGCACGCTCTACTATCTCCAGCACCCCACTTCCGTTGACGACGTCATCGGCTTCCAGCCTCGCGTCAAGCGCCAGCTCGATATCGGCCCGCTCGTTCCTGAAATCGCTGAAGGCATGACCGGCGCTGTGCAGTATGGCACCGCGCGCAGCCTGCGTCTCAACTTCAGTGAAGAGCAGATCCTGGGCAAGACCGGTACCTGCTCCAAGAACGGCACGCGCTTCGGATGGTTCGCCTCGTACGCTGACACGCAGTACGGACACATCGTCACCGTGGTCTTTCTCCAGGGTGGCCGCCCCACCTTTGGCCCCAAGGCCGCCGAAATCAGCGGCAAATTCTACCGTGCTCTGTATGACCACAACTTCTTCGCGCAACGGCCCACCACCGTCAGCGGCGCGGCGACGGAGAAGCCCGCGGTGGGAGTGCAGCAGTAAGACGGTACAAGGCTGCGGTTCAGTTCGTCATCCTGACGGCCGTTAAGCGAGCACGCGCAGTCTTAAGTGTGCGAGCAGGCCGGAAGGACCTTGCGGTTGCGAGCAGTGAGTGAGTCAACGAAAAGGCGTCCCGCAAAAAGGACGCCTTTCTTACTCTCAGGTTCGTATCAGGGCACGGGCCCATGCCACTGTGCCGCATACGACACATTCCTGAGGTAGGACATACGCATGTACGTTATGCGCAAGCCCTTCAGGCATGGATGAGCGGAGCGAATAGTGCCGTCACCGCGACTACTTTCTTTTACCCCTTGTCATCCTGAGCGACACCACGCGACGTCAGGAGCGAGGTAGAGTCGAAGGATCGCGAAAATATCTCAGGCATATATGCCGCATCAGGGAGTTCTACCGATGCTGCCCGGCCCCGCGCGTTATCGTTGCCCACTTCGGCTTTAGCCTCTGATGGTATCAGGGTATGACTTCAGTCATACCGTCACGGAGCATAAAAGGATCTCGGCTTTAGCCCCTGTCTTGCAGTTTTCGGACACAATCACTGCAGGCGCGGTCCCCGGCGCGGGTTTCGCGCTGGGGAGAAGCATCACCGTTGCATCAACGCAAACTGCGTGGAACGACTAGTGGCGGCTTATTGAAATTTCTGGACCAATACTCTTTCAGCGATCTTTCGCGGGCGATCCAGACTTCCCCTTATCCCTCTTCACCAACTCCCTAAACCGCTCCGTCTCCCGTTCATTCAATGACCGTAGATGGCCATAGTCGCGCGCCCTGATGAACGTCCGACCATCAGGGACGAGGCAGCCCAATGCCTCCTCGATGGTCAAATGATCGTGGCCGCAGGAGTAGATTCCGTCGGTCTCGGTCCAGCAAGCCACATAGCGGAGAACTGCGGGCCACTCGCCACTCATAATCTTGTTCTTAAGGTATGTGGGAAATTTCCCACACATCGAAATTCATTTTATACCGATGATCTCAGCGTGTCCAAAGGCAGAACCCCTAACGCTCTTACCCTCAAACTCGGCGAACGGGTGCGCAAGCTGCGCCATCGGCAGAAGTGGACTCAGGCGGAACTTGAAGCTCACCTGGGCGTGGATCGCGGCCACATTTCAGAGATTGAAAACGGCAAGCGCATGATCCGGCTGGAGACCCTCCAAACCATCGCCAAAGGTTTTGATATGACAATGTCCGCGCTGCTCAAAGGTCTGTGAACCGCTCTGCGAGCAAATTCCCAATCAACGTTATCCGCGTCATCAGCGGTAAGGTTTGTTTTCCCGATCTGCATTCATCTGCGGCTAAAGCTTTCTCCGTGCCTCTGTGTCTCCGTGGTAGGTGTTCCCGGCGATTTTGGCAATCTCCTTACTCAGCTCCACCACCTCCAGTGGGCACTCCGGCCAGTTGTGCACCCAGCACACAATCAGGTCGCATCCATCTATCTTGTGCCCATGCCTCAGGAAATTCCTGCTCTCCTGCTCAAACTCAATCCGCGTCCACTGCCACTGGCCTTTGGCCATCCGCCGCATCGCCTCGCAATCCGGAAAGTCCGTCTGCACCCGAAGCACTACAAACCCGAGCCGCCATGCCATTACGCCAAACGCAAACACCACCCCTGCTTCATTCACCGGCGCATGCGCCATCTCCGGCATCAGCAGCGGATCGCCATACACCGTGCGGTCCTGCATCAGCGGACACCGCCGCGGTTTGTTGCCATGCGCCAGCGCACTCCTGTTTTTCTCCCGCCGTTCTTCAATGAGCCGGATCACGCCCTTCCAGCGCCCTTCAATCTTTTCCGCCCGCGCATAATTTCTGAATGCCTCCATCACCCGGCCCCAGCGCTCATAGCGCGTGTAAAACGGACCCAGACTGAACTTGCCGGCTTTGTCATACTGCTGCGCCGTTGGAATTCGGCCCGCCTTCTGTGCCACCCCAGCCCAGTCCAGCAGCAGGGCGGATTCCGCTACTTCAAATCCTGACCCTACGCCTTCCAGTCCCGCAGCAGCCAGGGCATTGCCCAGGCTTCCAAATTCCTTGTCCAGGCGGCTTCCATTCACGCCCGCCAGCCGCCTCAATTCGTTCAGCGTTGGATTTCTCTTCAGCTTCTTTGCGCACGCACGAATAGCCTTCAGGATTTCCTGTTTGCTCATCATATTGGTCTCTCTCTCTTATGTAGATTTGTGGAAAAGAAAAAGCCACCGGTCAGAGTGGCTCAATGGAAATTGTTTGTTTTTTCAACTGCTCATGGTCCGTTTATCGCCCTGATAGTGATGGCGGGCACAGACAAATACGGAAATTCATCATTGAATCCTCAAAGGAGATTTTTGTTGAAAAGCTCCGTTCGGAAGAAGAGCGGAGTGAAAGGAATAAGACAATGTTGAACATTAAGATTCTCAAAATAAACGTTCGTCGGAACGCATGGCTTTTGCTTGCGATCCTGGGCATTGCGTCTGTAGCTGTTGCGTTGCCACACCCATCATCGCTAGCTTGCGGTGACCGGATCCAGACAAGCATCAAGCTCACGCATGATTTGGGTCCGTGTCCAGCCGACGGCATACACATTGTGGCGGCCACGCCAGTGACTCTGGACCTCAATGGCCACAAGATTATCGGACAAGGTTCAGGTACCGGGGTTAACATGTTTGGCGATTCAATTATCGTGAAAGGTCCTGGGCGCATCGTGAACTTTGGCATAGGCATCCACCTTGAACACGGCACCGGGCACGTAATGATTTACGATCTTGATTTGGCCCGGAACATTGAAGGGATTTTTCTGGATGCCAACCAAGTCAGGGTCCTCGACAACACCATTGATGGCCGGGACCGGGGTACAACAGGCATCAGCGTCTCCGGTGCGGGCGACTACGTCTATCGCAACATCATACGAAACCACTCTGATTTCGGACTTTTGCTGAGAAGCGCGGACCCAGTGGTCTCACAGAACGTCATCACTGAAAATCATGTAGGGATCCATTTCGGAAGCCAGGGTTTCTATACTGTTCGTGGAAATATGGTCTTCCGCAATGAGACGAACGGCATTGAAGCTGAACCCGTGGATGTTGGAGGCTGCGGGACCATTGAAGATAATTTCCTAAGAGCCAATGGTGAAAACGGCTTGTTAGTGACTGGAGGTTCCTTGTTTGCGGCGTGCGTGGTCCGCGACAATGTTGCTGAGGACAATCGGCTGGCCGGGATCAGCATCGCTGGCGCTAGGGGCCATACCGTAATCGGCAATCGGGCATCGCACAATGGTGTTGATCTGCAATGGGATGGCGTCGCCGGGGCATGCTGGACGCAAAACATTTTCTCCACCAGTTCACCTGAGACGTTGCCTCAATGTCCTCCTTTTTAAACTCGGGTGTTCACCAAGCGCCGGTTATCAGGCATAGAACCGGCTGCGGTTTGTAAGCTCCAAAACCACTCTCCGGAGAAGTCGCGCAAGTGATTGCCGGCTTCTCCTTGAACGTTTCTCAGGGAAGAGCAACTTCAAAAAAAGACCGGAGACAGCGATTGTTGGAAAAAGCCACCGGCCAGTGTGGCTCAATGGAAAGTGCCTGTTTCAACTACTCACGGTTCCGTTATCAGAAATGATAGGTGACAGCCGGCACAGACAAATACGGAAATTCATCATTGAATCTTCACAGGAGATTTTTGTTGAAAAGCTCCGTTCGGAAGAAGAGCGGAGTGAAAGGAATAAGACAATGTTGAACATTAAGATTCTCAAAATAAACGTTCGGCGGAACGCATGGCTTTTGCTTGCGATTCTAGGCATTGCGTCTGTAGCTGTTGCGTTGCCACACCCGCCATCGCTTGCTTGCGGTGATCGGATCCAGACAAGCGTCAAGCTCACGCATGATTTGGGTCCGTGTCCGGACGATGGCATACACATTGTGGCGGCCACCCCGGTGACTCTGGACCTCAATGGTCACAAGATTATCGGACAAGGTTCAGGCACCGGAGTTACCATGTTTGGCGACTCAATTATCGTGAAAGGCCCTGGGCGCATCGTAAACTTTGGCATAGGCATCAACCTTGATCACGGCACTGATCACGTAATGATTTACGACCTTAATTTGGTCCGGAACATTGAAGGGATTTTTCTGGACGCCAATAATGTCAGGGTCCTCGACAACACCATAGATGGCCGGGACCGGGGTACAACAGGCATCAGTATCTTCGGTCCGGGCCACTACGTCTATCGCAACATCATACGGGGCCACTCTGATTTCGGGCTTTTGCTGGGAAGGGCGAACCCAGTGGTCTCACAGAACGTCATCACTGAAAATCATGTAGGGATCCATTTCGGAAGGGAGGGTTCGTATACTATTCGTGGAAATATCATCTTCCGAAATGAGACGAACGGCATTGAAGCTGAAGTCACGGATGTTGGAAGCTGCGGGACCATTGAAGATAATTTCCTTAGAGCCAATGGTGGAAACGGCGTGCTGGTGACTGGAAGCCATTCCTTGCATGCGGCCTGCGTGGTCCGCGACAATATTGTTCAGGACAATCGGTTGAACGGGATCAGCATCGCTGGCGCTAATGACCATATCGTGATTGGCAATCGGGCCTCGAATAATGGTGTTGATCTGCAATGGGATGGCGTCGCCGGGGCATGCTGGAGCCAAAACATTTTCTCCACCAGTTCACCTGAGACGTTGCCTCAATGTCCGCCTTTTTAACTCCGGTGTTCACCAGCGCCGGTTATCAGGCATAGAACCGGCCGCGGTTTGTAAGCTGCAAAACCACTCTCCGGAGAAGTCGCGCAAGTGATTGTCGGCTTCTCCTTGAACGTTTCCCCACCTTAGGAAAACCTGTAGCGCCCTCCATAGGGTGATTAACTCTGCTTGCCGGAAACCGGCGCTTTGGGTGCTTTTATAATCGGCCCGCAAGGACACACTTCAGGTGCGATACGTGAAAGCAGCGAAACACTGGGCCCGATAGCCAATGGCTTGCTCGCCATGGCTGAATTGCTTGAAAACTTGCTGACTTGCTGACTGCTGCTTTTTTTGGTTGCAGGCCTTTTTGGGTTTCCCCGCTTCGCCACAGGCTTATTTGGCTGCTGTTTGGCGACCTTCGCCGGCGCCGCTCCCGGCAAACAACACAAAACACTTTAGCAAATATAGAACGAAAATGCAAGGTAAAAAATAGGCGTTTATGCCCAGCACTGTTCGCCTGACACATTGGTTGCGTGCATGGGCGGCAGAAAGTCTGTCACGGCGCAGGGCCCGGAACTGCACGGCACAACAGATTGCGTTTTGGTTACCCTTGTTTTGGTTACCTTGAAGATGCGGCGGCCGGATCTGCGTGCGCAGCGCTTTTGTAGGATGGGTTTGCCGTTTATTTCTTTTTGTGCACAGCTGCTGAACATCTTTTTTGCCCGGTAGATTAACAGGCGCAGATGATCTCGGCTGATCCCGAAGCGCAGGCATATTTCGTCACGGGACTGCTCTTCCAGAAACACCGCTTCCAGAATGGCGCGGGCATTAGGGTTCAAGCGGGGCAGCAATCTCCGGACATAGTTTCCGGCTTCATTGGCTATTGCGCGATCATTCGGACTTGGGGCATCGGTAGGGAGATCGAATTCCGGCTCCATTTGGACGAGCCTTCTCTGGTGCCGATAGCTCTCGTGCAGTACATTGTTACAAACTGCCAGCACAAGAATCTCAAAACGCTCGGGCTGGCGTACGCCCTTTTCTGACCGAAGAATGGATAGAACGCGCAAAAATGTCTCCTGGCGCAAATCACGCGCCTGGTCCATGGAACGCAGCCTCCGGCGTAACTTTTTCAGAAGAATAGGGCTGAAATGGCTGACAAAATGTTCCATTGTGGAAGGATCTCCCTGCTGTAGGGATTGAATATACATTGCATTGAATTCAAATGAGGACAACACTCCGGAGGAAGCCATCTGTCTTTGCTCCTGAACCCAGAATTTTTTGTGCACAAGCGCTACTCGCGTGTTCAAAACTACATATTGCTGTACTAAGAATCAGGTCGGTTTCATTTTCAAGTAGCGACGAAAACTCAAAAATTCCGCCATCTAAGTTAAAAATTATTTTCTTTGTCAATCTAAATAAAAAATTATGTTCCGCGCTTATAGGCGGACCTCTCGGCCAGCTCTATACTGGAGCTATTAGTTCCACTTTGGGTCTAATTGCGGCTGGTAAAAATCTTGCACTTCATCGGCTTACACCTATAATTACCAGTCCTTATTCCTCATAGCTAAAAGCGAGTAACGTGTGTCAGATAATCCTCAGGACATCACGGTCCTGTTGCGGCAATGGCATGCAGGCGATCAATCCGCGAGGGACAAACTCTTTGCTCTGCTGATGCCGAAGCTGCAACAAATTGCAGCTAATCGTCTGCGTCATGAACGCCCCAATCATTCCTTGCAGCGCACTGAGATCGTGAATGAAGCCTTCATGAAGCTGGGCGATGCAAATAACGTCATTGACTGGCGGGACCGCGGCCATTTTTTCGCTATATGTACGATAGTGATGGGCCGTATCTTGATTGACCATGCGCGCAAGAGACCAACGCATGAATTGTTGTCGATTGAAGATCTGCCTGAAGGCATCATGGCGGGACGCAACCGCCTGGAAGTGGCTTTGGCCGTAAATGAGCTGCTGGATGAACTGGAAAATGAATCACCTGTGACCTACAGAATTCTGTTGGCCCGGATGTATCTGGGATTTGAAGTCAAAGAAATTGCGGAAGGATTTGGCCTGAAGCTGCGAACCGTGGAACGCCATTTACACAATGGCCGGAAATGGCTGTTCGAACGATTGAAAAAAGTATGATGATGGATACCGAAGAACGCGACGATCGCGTTATGACTCTTGCCGCCGAAGCGCTAAATAGGCTGCCTGGCGACCGTGACCGCTTTCTCCAGCTAGCCTGCCAGAATGATCCCGGCCTCTATCAGGAAGTCTCCGAAGTGGTGAGCTGGGAAGAGCGTATGAGCAGCTTTCTCCCTCGGCCTCTGATTGAATTCATCGATCTTGAAGGTCTGGACCGTCCGTTCAAGCCTGGCCAGCTCATTGCCAGTAGGTATGAGATCCTCCGCGAAGTCGGCGATGGCGGCATGGGCGTGGTGTATGAGGCTTATGACCGCAAGCGGCTGGAGCGCATCGCCATAAAATGCGCCAAATTAGGCTATGAGCGTCTCTCGCCGGAGCTGCGCGGTGCGCTGAAGGTCCGGCATCCAAACGTATGCCTTGTGAATGATATTCACAAGGTAGCAATCGATCTTGGCGAACTGGAATTTCTCACCATGGAGTTTCTGGATGGTGAAACCCTGCTCAGCCGGCTGGCCCCCGGCAAACTGGAACACGATGAGGCCATGAAGATTGCCCGCCAGCTCTGCGCGGGACTGGCTGAAGCCCATCGTAGCGGAGTGCTGCACCGTGATCTGAAGCCCGCCAATGTGATTCTTACTCACGACAAAAATAAGAAGCTCCGCGCCGTCATCACTGATTTCGGCCTGGCTGCTGACCAGGATGGAAACACCGATCTGCTAGGTGGCACACCCGGCTACATGGCTCCGGAAATGAAGCAGAGTGGTCAAACCTCCACGGCGTCTGACGTGTATGCCCTGGGCGTGATTCTTTACGAGATGGTGACCGGGCAAAAGCCGCTTCCAGAAACCGCCGGAAGCAATGGCAATGCGCCAACGCTGGCTGCCCCCAGTAAGCTGGTCAAGCATACGCCGCGAATCTGGGATGATGCGATTCTTCCATGCCTCGCGCCCCGTCCGGAAAAACGGCCTTCCGTTGAACAAATCCTTGCTACTCTTAACCGTAAACCGTTGTATCGTCGCCCCTGGGTCATGATTGCCGCGCTTGCCCTGATCACGATTGGCACAGCCTTACGACCGGGAATCGCGGCCTTTTTCCAACCTTCCGACATCCGGCTGGCTATTCTGCCTGTACAGGCCCCGCAGGATCTGGTCCAGATGAGTAACGGTATTTTGAGTGACGTGACGGAAAGAATAAAACGTCTGCAAAAAAAGGCTGCCACTATTAGCGTGATGCCGCCATCTGAAGTGGTAAGAGGGACAGTAAGCACTCCGGAACAAGCTGGCCAGCTCCTGCATGCGACCCACGCTCTTCAACTCAGGTTCTCGCGTCAGGGCTCGGATATTGTTGTGGAACAATCTCTCATCGAACTGGCCCATCAAACTCACTCCGATGATTTTTCCAATCGATATTCGCCGCAGATGGTTGGTGACATTCCCTCCGCGCTTACTGGCGCGATCGCGAGTGCATTGCATTTACCCAGGTCTGAGCGTTCGGATGTGGTCGCCCCATCAGCACTCGTTGCGTATGAACGTGGCTTGTTCTATCTCGCACGCGACTCTTACAGCTATGACGAAGCCATCAACAGCTTCCAGGAGGCGGCAGCGCAGGATCCGCACTCACCTTTGCCGCTTGCCGGGTTAGCGGAGGCGTATCTGGCAAAGTATGAGGCCAGAAGCGACCAGAAGTGGCTGGAGCAGGCGCGGCAATCTTTGCAGAAGGCTGAAGCGCTCAATCGCGACTCGGTTCGCGTTCTTTTGGCCGCTGGGAAGCTGAGCCTGAAGGAGGGTAAATATCCCGCGGCGTTGGACTATTACGAGCGCATCCGGGAAACGGAACCGCGTAATATCGATGCGCTCTATGGCATGGCCTCCACTTTGAATGCCGAGAATAAGGTGGAGAGTGCCATCCAGAATTTTCGTCAGGCCATTCAGCTGGATCCCCAGCTCTATTCGTCGTATGAGACCTTTGGTTCGTTCTATTTCAACCGCGGAGGCTATCAGGAAGCTGAAGAACAGTTCAGGCAGGGAATTAAGCTTGCGCCCGGAAGGCCGGTTGCGTATGCCAATCTTGGGGGCACACTGCTGAATGAGCGCAAATACGCTGAAGCGGTAGAGGCTCTCAAAACCTCCCTGAAGCTCAAGGAAAGCCCGCAAGCATTCAACAACTTGGGAGCGGCATATGCCTCTCTGAAGCGGGATGATCTTGCCATAGAGAGTTACCGGCGCGCGGCCACGCTACAGCCAGGCTACGTATTGTACTGGGTCAATCTGGGGGATTCTGAGCGGCGTCTTGGTACCTTGGCCGACGCAAAACTGGCCTATCAGGAAGGACAGCGCCTTGCTCTGGCGCGATTAGCGACGAATCCGCAACAAGGACAGATGCGCGCCTTCCTGGCCTATTGCCGTGCGCGCCTGGGCGATAAAGTCGGAGCTAAAAATAACGCCGCCTGGGCCCTTAAATCCTCGCCAGGCGACAATCAGGTCATCCGCAATGTTGTTCTTACCTATGTTGCGCTGGGGGAAACTGGCGGAGGAATTGGATGCCCATCCCGATTTGGCGGAGTTTCGCCAAAATTTGCGCTTTAGAGAGTGGGTGAACAAAAA
Source organism: Terriglobia bacterium (assembly GCA_020072585.1). Lineage (GTDB taxonomy): Bacteria > Acidobacteriota > Terriglobia > Terriglobales > Acidobacteriaceae > Angelobacter. The sequence continues at coordinate 192,598 of JAIQGL010000029.1, forward strand.
AAGCGCAAAGGAGTAGAGAGAATGGCCCTTGGTACACCGCATTTAGTCATAACCCACACCATAGACCTGGATTGGGATCCTGCCAAGCCAGGCTGCATTAAAACCCCAATACTGCCAACCATGAACGTAGGAGACAATGTGACTGTCACAAGCTCTTACCGTAGTGCGATGATTAAGTTCCTCTCACCATTTGGCGACCCTCCTACCGCAACAGTGCAACAGGGGCAAGTGGTTACTTTCCTGGTGGGTGGTATTTATCAGTTCGATTGCTATATCGATGGTAAAAAGGCAAAGAATGGTGGGGGCGTTGAGATTATTCCCCACACACCGTAAACCCAGGCCTCTCGCAAGACCCTGGAAGCCAGGATAGTTGCATCGACCGTAAGCGCAGTGCCCTTTGAAATCCTATCAATGGAAGAAGGTAAAGATTATGGAGACGGCCCTGCCACCGTCTCTCTTTTTTTGCCTGAACATCGCGTGAGCTCATTATTCGTGACTTCAAGGGCTTCTGGATCGCCTTCGGGCAGCCCATCCAAGTTAGTTGTCTCAGGAAGTCTGGGCCTTGCGTTTCAGGCTCTCGTGTTTACTGGCATTCCGTTCGATGGATCTCTCAAACCACTCGGCCAGATCACTTACGACCGGTTCTTCATTCTGGAAGGTAATGCCACGCTGCAGGTCCGCTAATCGCTCAGAGGTGGTAAAGCTAATGTGCGCGTGCTTCCTGTCAACAATAAACATGTCAAAGCCAAAACCCGCAGGATATTCCATCTTCAATAGATAAAGGCCAATTAAATCGCCCACCCCCTGGCCGGCAAAAATGTCGAATCTTCGCTGGGTAAGCTCCTCAAAATCTGGTGGAATCCGGGACGGTGCAATCACAAGGAATGCATCGTAGATCACGTCAATGCCGCGGTCACGCTTTGAACGAAGAACTTTTGCTGCTTCCTGAGCGTAACCTTCTGGAGGTCTTGGCCCACAAAAAACTGCAGCACTCGAACCCGCTGTTCAGCTAAGCCGAGAAGTTGATGGGCGTTAGCATAGATGTCCTTCCGTCCCTTTAGATATCGAACTCTTCCCCCAGCAGCAGGAAGGTCCGATTGCTTCAGTAAATCAAGGGATTGCTCGAGCCTCGGCCAGTGCTGGTCGAACAGGTCATTGAGTTCCCGGGAGGCTATTGCATTCAGGCCGACTTTATTAATGCTGTGGATCAACTTGCGGATGTCATCTTTGGAGTATTCAGTGGCCTGAAATAGCGCCAACGGTCCCTCCACCTGTTTGGGAACAAGACCGAAGAGGAACGGAGAGACACGCGAGGAGTGAAAGGCCCTGAAGATCGCTCCGGCCTCAAAGTTTAGCCAGGGTTCATGAAGGTTCTCGGGAACCAGGCAAATGATTCCGTAGTCAGATTCAGCCAATGCCTTTGTCGTTTCATGGCTCCATTGAGAGCCTTTGGAAATGCTTTCTGAAGAAACCCAGGCGTCATCAATCGACGGTACTACGTTGGGGAGCCAGTCTTTTAGGATGAGAGCAATCTTATGACTGAGATTGCCTGACCAGCTGATGAAGACCTTCATTGTACTTATTGACTTGCCTTTCCAGAAGCCGGAACTGAATCGCGGCGACTATTCTAGCTTGTATCGTCAAAACTACCTATAATTTTGACTACGCATGAAGCTACAAACTTGCTATCATTCTCTTCGCCACCCCCGGCAAAAACTTGCAAATTGGCCACAAAAGCCCTGCAAACTGTGCCCCCTGGGAGTACTGTTTATGTCCAAGAGACTAGTAGTGTTGACCTTTACGGCAACCATGGGATTTGCTGCATCGTGCTTTGCCCTGCAAAATCCGCCTGCCCAGACGCAGGGTGCAAAAGATCCGCAAACTCCGGCTGCTCCGGCTCAGCAGCCATCCTATGAAACTTCCGCGGTCCTGAAGGTAAAGACCCGCCTGGTGGTGGTGGATGTGGTAGCGCGAGACTCAAAAGGCGCACCAGTCACTGACTTGAAGCAAGGGGATTTTACCATCGTGGAAGATGGTAAGGAGCAGAAGGTCCGCATCTTCAACTTTCAGCAACCGGAGACCTCGCCCATGGGCGCGGCGCCTGCACCCGCCAATCCTGGGAATATTGTCGACAATCTGCCGCACTTCAAACCCGGCCGGGCACTGAACATCATCCTGATGGATTCACTGAATACCAGCCGCATCAATCAGGTGACCATGCGCGATGCGATGATCAAGTTCCTGGAAACCCTGCCGGAGAACGAACCCATTGCCGTCTACCTTCTAGGCGACAGGATCCGGCTCTTGCAGGACTTTACGACGGATCCCGCTGTATTGAAGGATGTAGTCCGCAGCTTCAAAGGGAGGAGTTCGTCTCTTCTGAATGTTTCGGCCAATGGATCTCCCATCACGCCCATCCTGCCCGGCATTGCCCAGTCTCTTCCTCCGCAAATGGCATTTCAGATCAGGGAATTTGAAACCTCGCAAGCCGCCAGCCTGACGGACCAGCGGGTCAGCGCAACCCTTTCAGCCCTGAATTCGCTTGCCAGGACGCTGTCGGGCTATCCCGGCCGGAAAAACCTGATTTGGATTTCCGAGACATTTCCCTTCGATGTCATGTTGAGCAGCGTGACTTCAGCGACGGACCGCAACTATACGCACGATATCGCCCGCACCGGCAACCTGCTCAGTGATTCTCAGGTCGCTATCTATCCTCTGGATGCCCGGGGACTGGCCGGAAGCGGCCTTTTCAACGTTGCCAATGGCAGTGATTCCATGAGCGCCGGAGGGTCCCAGATGGACCGTGAGGCGGACGAACGGCTGGCGGCGCGTACCACCATGCTGGACCTTGCTGAGCGCACCGGCGGACGCGCTTTTTACAACCGTAACGATCTTGATGGTGCGGTGCGCGAAAGCATTGACGATGGTTCAACCTATTATACCCTGGGCTACTACCCTGAGAATAAAAACTGGGATGGCGGCTTCCGTAAGATTCAGATAAAGCTACTGCGCAGCGGAGTCAAACTTCGCTATCGCATTGGTTACTTCGCCCTGGATACCGCCACTTTCGCGAAACTCAATCCCAAAAGAAAGGACCAGGATTTTGACGAAGCGCTCAGCCTGAACGTTCCTGTCTCCACGGCATTGCCCTTCCAGGCCATGGTAATGCCTCCATCTGCCAAGACTCAGAACAAGGTGGTTGTAAGTTATGGAGTTGACCCGCATGTCTTGAGCTTTGCCGCAGGTAATGACGGGCTGCAACATGTTGATATGGAATGTGCCGTCCGGGTATTTGCTAAGAAGAATCCTGACAAGACGGTGACTACTGAAGCCCAGAAGATGGGTGGGGCCATGAATGCTGATGCCTATGCGAAAGTCATGAAGGGATTTTTCCCCTGCCGGGACCAGTTGACCCTGGAACCGGGCGACTATCTTTTGCGCTTGGGTGTCCGTGATAATGAAACTGGGCTGATCGGAACGACCAATGCCACTCTTACAATTCCCGCAGGGAACGGCAATGCCACCCAGCCAGATCCCGCGGCCGGAGCGAGCAAGCCCTAACCTGAAAAGACCATGTGGAACGGGAGCAGAGGCAACAACATGCTTGCCGTATTTTCTTGATCTGGGCTCATCAGCGCAAATCTGCGGCTAAACCGTTCGCACCTTCGCGTCCCTCTCTGATACGCTAAATCCCTCACGAGCGATGACCGATTCCACCACAGCCATCGAATTCGTTAACGTCGCGTACCGCATAGGGAAGCGCGCGCTCATCTCTGATCTCAACCTCTCCATCCGCCGCGGAGAAACGCTCATGCTTCTCGGACGCAGCGGCTCCGGCAAGACCACAACGCTCCGTCTGATCAACCGGCTTCTTGACCAGAGTCAGGGCCAGGTCATGGTAGACGGCCGCTCCACCGCTGAGTGGGACGTGATTCAGCTTCGCCGCCACATCGGTTACGCCATCCAGGAAGCCGGGCTCTTCCCCCATTACACGGTCCAGAAGAATGTTGCGCTTGTGCCCCGGCTTGAACGTTGGGACCCGGCGCGCGTTGCCATGCGAGTGAAAGAGGTCTTGCAGCTCGTCGGGTTGCCGTACGATCAGTTTGCCGGGCGCTATCCTGACCAGCTTTCCGGCGGACAGCGCCAGCGCGTTGGTCTGGCGCGTGCGCTGGCGGCGGACCCGCAGATTCTCCTCATGGACGAGCCGTTCGGCGCGCTCGATCCCATCACCCGCGCGGAGTTACAGCACGAATTCGTGGAGCTCAGAAAACAGCTGAGCAAGACCGTGGTCTTTGTAACGCATGACGTGGCGGAGGCGCTCCTGCTGGGCGACCGGATCGCGTTAATGGATTCAGGCGCGCTCAAAGGAGTTTTTGCGCCCGCTGAATTTCTCCTCTCCACAGACACTTTGGTTCAGCCTTATATCGCCGCGTTTCGTGCTGGACAGCAAATCCTGGACTCCGGAGCTTAGTGCATGTCACTGCCCGACTTCTTTGTCGCTCACAAACGTGAAGTGCTCACGCTCACGGGAGAGCATCTCTGGCTGGTGGGAATCTCCATGCTGCTGGCCGTTGTTATTGGCGTGCCTCTGGGAATCCTTCTCAGCCGGCGGCCGGCGTGGAAGTCACTGGTGCTGGGCGGGAGCAACATCATGCAGACCATTCCCAGCCTGGCTTTGTTTGGACTGCTGTTGCCGGTCCCCTGGATCGGTGCTCGCGCTGACCGCCTGGCGATTCTGGCTCTCACCATGTATGCGCTGCTGCCGGTAATACGCAATACATACGTCGGCATCGCCGGGGTTGAAGCGCCTGTGCGTGACGCTGCCATCGGTATGGGGCTTACCCCGCGACAATTGCTCTGGCAGGTGGAACTCCCGTTGGCTTCCAACGTAATCGTGGCCGGCATACGTACTGCTACAGTGATTACAGTTGGTGTGGCAACGATTGCAGCAGCCATCGGCGCCGGCGGCCTGGGGGAATTCATCTTTCGCGGTCTTGCGATGGTCGATAACAACGTGATTCTTGCCGGTGCGATTCCAGCGGCGCTCATGGCCCTCTCCGCTGATCTGGTTCTCGCCTTGATTCAGCGCACGCTGGTTCGGACGCACCACTGATGTCCGGCCGCATCTTGCTATGCACCATCGATTGCAGTGCCATGGCCCCTTGCACAAAAGACCACCGCACCATGTCCCGCCGCAGCTTCCTTTCTTCTCTTGCGCTGCTGCTGGCCGGCTGCGTCTCCAACCCCTGGGGAAAGACTTCTGGGCTCTCCATTGGCTCCAAGAATTTCACTGAGCAGCTTGTCCTGGGCGAGCTGCTGGCGCAATATCTGGGACGCTCCACCGCGTTGCCCATCAACAAGCGCTTCTATCTTGCCGGATCGTATATCTGCCATCAGGCGCTGCTCGCCGGCCGGATCGATATGTATGTGGAATACACCGGCACAGCGCTTGTGGCCATCCTGAAGCAGGCTCCCTCTTCTGATCACGCCGCGGTCTTCAACACGGTGAAAGATCTTTATTCCCGCAAATTTGGTCTGGAAGTTTTGCCTTCGCTCGGCTTTGATAACACCTTTGCCATGGTCATGCGGGGCAATGATGCGCGCCGTCTGCGCCTGAAGACGCTCTCTGACGCAGCCGCCGTCTCGCCGCAATTGCGGCTGGGCGTGGGCTATGAATTCCTTGAGCGGCCTGACGGCTACAAAGGCCTGGCCAGCAAGTACGGTCTGAAATTTACTGAAGCTCCGCGCGTGATGGACCTGGGCCTGCTCTACCGTGCGCTCCAGAATAAGCAGGTTGATCTGGTTGCTGGTTCGAACACTGATGGATTGATCGCCGCGCTCGATTTGGTTGTGCTGGAAGATGATCTCCACTATTTTCCACCGTATGACGCCGTGCCAATCGTTCGCCGTGCAACCCTGGAGCGCCATCCGGAAGTTGCGGCAGCCCTGCGCCGCCTGAGTGGCCGGATCACTGCTGAGGACATGCGCCGCATGAATTATGCCGTGGATGGCGAAAAAAGAGACGCAGCCATGGTCATTCGTGACTTCATCGCGCAAAAGATGGCCGCAGGCACATCTATATAGGAAAGGAAAGCACCGTAAGCGCTCTTACGCGCTGGGGGAAAAGCTCGTCCGCCTCAATGCTTGAGCTTCTTGGAGGGTTGCAGGAAGTGGAAGACGCTGCCAAACATCTGGTGGATCATTACCAGAAAACCTACGAACTCACGTTCACTTTGTGGGGGGACAGGAACAAGACTTTTCTGATTCTGCTGGCGGTGGTTGGTACGGCGCCTCTTATTACATTTCCCGCGCTTGGTACTCGATCGCTGGTACTCCTCTATCTGGGGCACATGCTTGGTTTGAATGAAAATGATCTGCGCTTGCTGCAGGATGGGTTCCCGTTCGGCATCTTGCAGGCAATTATCTTGTTTGCGGTCCTCTATCTCACGATCAACCTTTACCATCGTGACCGTTATGTGCTGCGTAATTATGCTTACCTGAGCGCTTTGGAAGCTGAAATCCGGCAGACGCTGGCTCTGGCCGCCGCCGCCGTGGCCTTTACCCGTGAAAGCACTTTCTATTGGGGACAGCGTGACTTCCTTGCTGGCGCGGTCAGGTATGTCTATATAGTTCTGCTTGCCGGGTTGCTATTCAGCTTTCTTAGTGCGCTCATCATTGCTGACTGGCGGAGCGGCAATCACCTTCTGTCTTTGGTTGACATCGTTTTTACCGTGCCGACTCTCGTATTTGTTTTTGGCTGTGCGAGGTCTACCATTTCCATTGACCGCAAACATGCAAATGCGGCTGGCCCAGTTCACGTCGCGCGTGACTAGCTCGTTTCCATCAGGGCAATTGAGGGGCGATTCACCAGCCCGTCACCAGCAACCGGCGAGCGCCCTTGAGTCCGCATTTTTGGTATTTGTCATAAGCGGCAGCAGCGCGCTCACGGATTTGATCGTTGCTCTCATGCACGATCCATCCATCAATGGCGCTCTTCAGTGTGTAGGCTTCCGGCGCCATCAGCCCTGTGGTCCAGACGAGTGGTGTTGCTCCGGTCGCGCGCAGCGGCGCGGAAAAATAGGACTTGCTGATGCAGGCAAGTATGATCGCCTCCCGATGTCTTGTGCTTTTCCCCTGGGGAAGACTGGGTAGTTTAAAATCCATCAGCCCGTCATGCCCGGCATACGCCACTAGGTCCGCGCCACCGTGGGCATTGAGCGTTAGAGTCTGTGTGCCGGCTTTTACCGTGACGCTTTCCGTCTCACCACCCGCCGCGGCCTCCAGAAAATCCATGATTGTCTGTTGGATAGTGCTGCCCCGGTAGGCGTCTGCAATCAGGTAAACATTCTGTGTGCGATGTTTGAAGATGCAGCGTTCCAGCACCTCCGGCCTGGGCCTCTGGCCGGAGGCAATCATCTGCCAATCCGCGCTGCGGGCAAAGTAGGTCTTCACTCCGTAGGCCGAGCCCCAATACAAATTTCGTGCCGGATCTTCTCCATTGCCCAGCACGGCCGCCACGGGAACGATGCCCTGAGTTTTATTGTCAGCCAGGGCCACAAACACGTGGATTGTACGGGGGACGCTCTGCGCGGCCAGCGAAGAAGTGGGCGAGCATGCAAGCAGAAGCAAAATGGACAGCCGCCACTGCCTGGCTGCACTTCGCATGGCTGCATCTCGAATGAAAGATTGCCCGGACCGCGATGGCGTTACAGCTGCAACGGTCCGCCTCTTCCCCGGTTCAGAGAGAGACCGTGTTTTCTTCCGCCAATTGATCGCACGCAAGACAAAAGCTGTCATACCATTGCCGTATAAAAGCGCGAACAAAATTGCTGAAGCTTGTGGACGGTACAAACTGTGCCGCCCGGTAATTTCAGCCCAGATATGTACCCGCGTCTTTCCATCGGTAAGGGCCTCAAACGGGACCCACTGCTCCATTGTACGCAGTCACGGCACTCCAAAGCGGAGATGGCGATAACTGCCTTGCCATTTGTCACGCCCTGGTCGCAAACATTCAAGTGCTGAAGGTTCGCGGGAAGATCAATCGGCAAAAGTAAAGCTGGTAATGATTCCTAACAATAAATTGTTGTCATTTCTTCATTGCCTGAACTAAACTTCCTTCACCCCCTTAACAAAATTAAGTCCATATTCTGTTCACTCTGGCTAGTTTGGTTTTAATCCTCAAGGAGACTGATAAGAATGAAGCTCTTGCTCACCTCTCTATTGACCTTCTGTTTTCTGGCTTGCCTCGGTTCCGGATACACAGCTTCTGCTCTAACGAGTCAATCCACAACCCCGCAGACTGAATCGGCGCCGGCCACAACGCAACCCGCTCCGCAGGGCAATAAAGCGATTGTCTATTTCTATCGCTATAAGCAGTATGCCGGGAGCGCGCTGGCGCCATCTGTCTACTGTGATGAAGCGCAGATCGCCCGCATGGAAAATGGCCGTTACTTCGCGGTCAGGCTTGATCCCGGCAAGCATACCTTCCGGTCCAATGACAAACAGTCGGGTGCCGAGGTTGATCTGAAACCCGGGCAGGAGTACTTCCTTCGGGTTGAAATCGCCTCTGGATTTATGAAAGGGCATGGAAGGTTGGTTGCTGTGGTCCCTGAACAGGCGAAATTTGAACTTAAGGCCAAGAACCTGAAACCACTGGATGCTGACAAAGTAACGGACAAGGAACGCGTGTCCCTGGAGCCCATCACTTTCACGGAAGCAGAGAAGACATGCAAATAACCGGAGAGTAACCCTGGCAGATTAGAGGCAGACCAGCAAAAATGACTTATTTTCTTCCGATCGGTCGCTGATCGGATTGGTTTTTGCGTTATCGGCACGTTTTTGGCGGACATCTGGACGGTAAATCCAGATTTCCCTCAGCGTGCCGAATCTCCACGGACAACGGGCTGCTTGGCTGTACTCCACTCGTTGTAGCTTCCGTCATACATTGCGGCATCGTATCTGGAAATACCAGGGAATCCTCCGCATTTCTTGCACAGGACAACGCGCAGAACTCAGTTGACCATGAGAATTATCCTACAGCTGTGTGGAGCGAAGCGACAGGAACCTGGAGCAGAATAAACGCCGCGAGGCCGGCTTGCGCGCCGAGCGGCTTGCCCCAAGCGCAGCATTCAACATGCTAGAAAAACTATCTTCAGGCGGGGTGGAGCGAAGCGACATAATTTTTGGAGGCGCGGGTCGGAATCGAACCGACGCATAAAGGTTTTGCAGACCTCTCCCTTACCACTTGGGTACCGCGCCTCTTCTTGAGTGCCCGCCTGATGGCCCTGAGAGCATAAACCCTCGCCGGGGCGAGGGGCAACCGCAAGCAAAAATATGGAGCGGGAGACGGGAGTTGAACCCGCGACTTCGACCTTGGCAAGGTCGCACTCTACCACTGAGTTACTCCCGCTCAGAGGATTCTCATATTATAACGTGCTGAAAATGCACGGTCAATTCATGGCTTAAGTGGCAAAGGCCCCCAATGCCGCCGAGCCATCGCATCAGGCGCAAAAATAGGACGCAGGAGAGAGAAACTAATAGCGGTTTTGGAGCAAAGCAAGGGACTTGACGTTCAGAAATTTTGCCCGCGAGGCCGGCTTGCGCGCCGAGCGGCTTGCTGCAAGTGCAGAACTCAGCGGGCCATGAAAGCGTTCTATAGCGGTTTTGGAGCGAAGCGACAGAATTAATGCCGTGCCCACTGCGGATCTTCTTCCGCTGTCACAATCGAGCCGTCGCGCATGTGGATGATGCGGTCACCCGCTTCGGCCGCCTCCGGGTTATGTGTAATCATCAGCACGGTTTGCCCAAATTGCTTGTTGGCGTCGCGCAGCATCTTTAACACGATGTCGGAATTCTTCGAATCCAGGTTGCCCGTAGGCTCGTCGGCGAGGATGAGCGCAGGTCCGTTCACCAGGGCTCGCGCCAGGGCAACGCGCTGTTGTTCACCGCCAGAGAGTTCTGAAGGCCGGTGGTGGAGCCGTCCGGCGATACCTAGCATCTGCGTTACCTGGTCAAAAAGCGCTTTGTCCAGGCTGCCTTTGCCCGCGATCTCGCGCGCAATCTCAATGTTTCCCTTGGCGGAGAGCGTAGGCAGAAGATTGAATTTCTGAAAGACGAACCCAATCTTCTCTTTACGCATTTCTGTGCGTTGCGCGTCAGAAAGTTGCGCAAAATCGGCGCCGTCAATGGTGACTCGTCCGGAGGTAGCGCGCGTCAGCCCGCCCAGAATGTAGAACAGCGTTGATTTACCACTGCCGGAAGGGCCAACAATGCTCACGAACTCGCCCTTCTCCACGGTAAAGCTTACGCCACGCAGAGCGGGCACATCGACTTTGCCGATGCGGTAGACCTTGGTGACATTTTCAGCTTGGATGATCGGAGCCACTCGAGATCGATATTATCAGACCGCTGCGTAGGAGGGCCCGGTCAAACAGCGGCAAAGCGCGACATTCATCTTTTCAGCTTAACTGGCCACCGGCATCCTGCCTGGCGTTATGGTGTTCACGCGCTTGGGTCCGCGCTTTTTTACCAGCATCAATCGGATCCGTTCCAGCAATTCAATGGGAGCATACATGCCTTTGGGCAGAAAGATGTCCGCGCGCATATCTTTCTCATAGACCCGGGTCTTTCCGGAGAAAAGAATCGCGGGCGTGCCCGCTGAAATTTCTTTAATCCGGTCCACCAGCTCCGCGCCATCCAGGCCGGGCATTTGCAAATCGCTCAACACCAGGTCAACACCGCCTTGTTTGAACACTTCAAGCGCGTGTTGGCCGTTGCTGCAGGCGAGCACGCGGTAACCGCGCGTTTCCAGCATCAACTTTCGAATGGAGAGCGCCTGTTCATTATCGTCGACGCACAGAATCGTTCTTTTCGGTCGCATCTTTCCCCCTGGGAGATATTTTTTCCGTAGCTGTCCGGCGCAAGGTGTTACGGAAATTTTTTCTGGGCTGGTTTAACTCGGGTTCGAAAACTGTACGGCATCTTAGGCGCGGAAGCAAGGGCCTGTAAAGTAACCGGAACGCCAACAAGTGGAAAACTCTGTGGAAGATTTCATTCAGACGCCGCTCGCTACTGAAAAGTGCGGCAAATCAACCATTTGCTGCCAGCGCACATCACAAAAAAAGTTCTCCACGAATGACCTCAACTGCGTGGCCGCCCACTCGAACGTTGACGATCTTGTTACCATTGCGGCCGGCGCTGAAAAAAATTCTGCTGCGCCGTTTCATCTCCACTCCCTGTTCCATCAGTACCTGCTGTTCCGGCGGGACCACTCCGTATTGCACCGCCCACGCGGCACACGGACCGGCAGCCGAGCCGGTGGCCGGGTCTTCACCGTTGTAAAAAATCATGCGCGATTGCAGCGTGGCTTCAGGGTTCAGAGTCTCACGCGAGACAAAGTACAGAAACTTGGCATCAGTTTTTTCAAGATATGCGTTCAAATTGGCCCACGTTGGCGAGAGTTTCTGCAGGACTGCAAGCGATTTCAAAGGAACCATGGCAAAGGGATTACCGGTGGTTACGGTCTGGATCGGCAGATCGCTGGCAATATCGCCGATCGCCAGCCCCGCGATGCGGGCTATATCCTCGCGGCTATGCTTCTGGCCGAACTCGGGATCGCGCTGCGTCATCATGCCAAAGGGCAGGTTGTCGCGCGTGGAGAAGCGCACGGGAATGCGGCCCACGTTCAGCTCCAGCGCAACTTCTTCCGGGCCGGTTCCGCCGCGTAGTGCACCATTCCTTAAGACCATGGCCGTCCCCAGCGTAGGGTGTCCGGCAAAGGGCAGCTCTTCTGTCGTGGTAAAGATGCGCACACGCACGCCGCGCTCGCGCTCCGTGGCGGCGTCGCGCGGCAGAATGAACGTGGTCTCGGAGAGATTGGTCTCTTTTGCAATGGCCTGCATCTCGGCATCGCTCAGGGTGCTTCCATCGGCAAAGACGGCCAGCTGGTTGCCTTCCAGCGGAACTGAGGTAAAGACATCCATCTGGACGAAAGGCAAACGGCGTTTCTGGTTTGACATGGTTTTCTCCGCACCCTATGCTCGAAAGTTCAGTGTAGCAAGTAAGACCCAACGAGGGTATTTGAAGGCTTTCCGCAAATTGTTGCAGCGCACCCCGTTTTACGGCGTCTACAAAGCGCTGGGACATTACCCGGATTACTGGTACTGGAAGCTGCGCGGCGAACCCATACGCTCTCCGCACCTGCTCAAACAGCGCACCGTGCGCGATTACGCGCAACGTTACGGCCTGCGCGTTCTGGTGGAAACCGGCACCTACTATGGCGAGATGGTGGCTGCCATGAAAAACCGTTTTGCGGAAATACATTCCGTCGAATTCGATTCACAGCTGGCACGGCGCGCTGCAAAAAAGTTTTCCCGCTGGCCGCACATCCATATTCTGGAAGGTGACAGCCAGAAAGTCGTGCCGGAGTTGCTAAAGTCTCTGCATCAGCCCGCGCTCTTTTGGCTTGACGCTGGGTATTACGGTTGGGCCGGTCTGCAGGGTGACAAGCAACGTCTGACCAGTGAGTTGGAATCCATCCTGGGCCATTCAACCCAGAAGCATGTGATTCTTATGGACGATGCTCGCGGCCTCAACGGCCAGAACGGCGCGCCCACTGTCCCACAACTCAAGCAGAGGATTGAGGCTGAGTTCCCGGGCAGGAACGTGGAAGTAAAATATGACATTCTCCGGATCACGCCCCGCTAGCGGCGGCCAAATACTTCACCGATAGTTACTCTCCAAGAATTCTCTTGACCGAGCTCGTCACAACGGTACTCGGGGGACCCCGTTGCCTGACCGCGTTATTTTTGAAAACTCACGATAAGAACCAACCGCCAGAACGCGCCCGGTTCCGAATGAATGGCCATTCAGTGTATTCTGTATAGACCTTCTTAACTATCCAGAAATTTCGCTGAGGGGCGCGTTATGAGCACCATTACTGCTACGGCGCACGTGAATACAACATCTGCCCTGTCCAGAGCGCAGGCCATTCCCTGGCTGGTCTGGGGCAACGTGATTGCATCGGTCTGTATTGCCACCGGGCTGTACTGGGACATTTCCTGGCATGAAACCATTGGCCGGGACAGCTTCTGGACGCCGGCCCACCTGCTGATTCAGTTCGGCGCGCTTCTGGGCGCTTTTGGCTCTGCCTGGGTCATCATGCACACCACTTTTGGCGGCGATCCTGAAGCGCAGAGCAACTCCGTAAAGGTTCTTGGTTTCCGTGGACCGCTGGGAGCTTTCATCGCCGCTTGGGGCGGCGGGGCAATGCTGACCTCAGCGCCTTTTGATGACTGGTGGCATGGGGCCTACGGGCTCGATGTCAAAATTATCAGTCCGCCGCATATTCTGCTGGCTGTTGGCATTGCCGGGATCATGTGGGGCGGCGCGATTCTGGCGGCGTCCAGTCTCAACCGCGCCACCGGCAGTCAGCGCATAAAGTTGCAGCGCATTTTCCTGTTCGTCGGCGGCTTCATCATTATTCAAGGCATGACCTTGAAGCTGGAATACACCAACCGTGTGCTGCTGCACAGCGGCATTTCCTATATGGTCATCAGCATTGGCACACTGCTCATGCTGGAAGGTTTGGCGCGTGCATCGGGCCATCGCTGGGCCCGTACCATCATGACCGGTGTTTACTCAGCCTTTGTCTTGACCTTGATGTGGGTCCTGCCGCTCTTTCCCGCTCAACCCAAATTGGGGCCGGTGTATCAGGACATCACGCACATGGTGCCGCTGCCTTTTCCCATACTGCTGATCGTCCCTGCGTTCTTTCTGGATCTGCTTTGGCCCAGGGTTGCTGAGGCGGCAAAATGGCAGCAGGCCGTTTTCGCCGGCATCTCCTTTATGGCGATTCTGATTATGGTGGAGTGGCCTTTCGCCACCTTCCTGATGTCGCCTGCGGCGCGCAACCCATTTTTTGCCACCACTGATTTTCCTTACTTCACTCTTCCCACTTCGCCCACGGTCCATCACGTGTTTGTGCGCTGGGAGCAGTCCGCAGGGGAGTTCTGGCGCAACATGGGGCTGGGATTTCTTTTTTCCGTAGTGAGCATGTGGATCGGTATTTACTGGGGTGAGTGGCTCAAGAGAGTGAGGCGATAAAGTTGATGTACCGGTCCATGCGAACTGTTTTTCTGGCCCTGGGTTTTCTGCTGTCACTCTCCGCCACCGCCCATGTGAACAGCCCGGATGTTTACTATGACGGCTATGCCGGCCCCTATCATCTGCTGGTAACGTTGCGTCCGCCCGCTGTTGTGCCAGGTGTGGCGCAGGTGCAGGTACGCAGCGTGGGAAATGATGTTGACGAGGTGAAGCTGCTGCCTCTGCGTATCATCGGTCCCGGAGCAAAGATGGCTCCGGTACCAGATCCGGCGAAGCGGTCAGCCGACGACCCTCAGCTTTATACCGGCAGCTTATGGATCATGGTCCGCGGCTCATGGAAGGTACAAATCCAGGTCACGGGACAAAAGGGCGCAGCCCAGCTGGATGTTCCGCTGCCCGCGGTTTCCAGCAATTCGCAACCCATGCAGGCCGGGCTGGGCATTTTGCTGGCATTTCTCGGCTTGGCCCTTGCTGCTGGGCTGATCGGTATTATCGTGGCCGCTGTTCGTGATGCCGGATTGAGTGCCGGGGAAACTCCAGCGCCAGCGCAGGCCCGCCGCGGACGTATCGGTTTTGCGATTGCTTTGGTGATCGTGGCTGCCGCAGTGATCGCCGGCAATCAATGGTGGGGACGCGAGGCCAGCGCCAACGCGCGGCTCAATTACAAGCTTCCCAACATGAAGCCGGCTTTGCTGGGCGGTCATTTGCTGCGGCTGCGTCTTGACAATCCAAATGAGTCAGAACCCACGCGTTTTCGCAGCGAACAGCCTGACCGCATCCGCCTGGACGACCTCATCCCGGACCACGGCCACCTCATGCACCTTTTTATTGTGCGCATGCCGGACATGAAGGCCTTCTGGCACCTGCATCCCGATCAGACCCAGCCCGGCGATTTTGCCCAGAACCTGCCCATGATGCCTGAAGGCCAGTACAGGCTCTACGGGGACATCGTTCACCACACCGGTTTTCCTGAGACTGAGGTTGCTACAGTGAACCTGCCCGCCATCACCGGCGGGCCGCTCAACGGAGACGATGCGGGCTCCCTTGACCTGGCTCCCGCCGATACGATTGCGCAGCTTTCCGGTGGATACCGGATGGTGTGGCAGCGCGACGCTCAGCCGTTCAAGGCCAACCAGCCTTACTGGTTCCGCTTTCGGATAGAAGACAAAGATGGCAAGCCCGCAGCTGATCTGGAACCTTACATGGGCATGCCCGGTCACGCGGTCTTCCTGAGCACGGATGGCAACATCTTTGCTCACGTTCATCCTGCTGGGTCTGTTTCCATGGCGGCGGTGAGCCTGGCGGAAGGCCGCTCTCCCAACGCAGAAATGGAAAGCATGGACCACAAATCCAGCTCTGCTGAAGTGTCTTTCCCCTACGGTTTTCCTCAGTCCGGTGAATACCGCATCTTCGTTCAGATCAAACGGGCAGGGAAGGTGGAAACGGGAGCTTTTGTGGCCAAGGCGGAGTGAGGATAGCTCAATGAACAAGGAAGGTCCCGCTCACATCCACGTTCTTTTCCTGGATGCGTTCAATACAGGCGATATCGATTCGCTCATAGCGCTGTATGAGTCGAATGCCGTCCTTATCGTCAATGGCCAGCCGGTTACAGGCCAGCAGCAAATACGAACTGCCTATGAGAGCTTTCTCGCCCGGCGACCCCGAATGGCCCTTACAACCCGCTCAGTGGCTGTGTTCGACAACAGTCTTGCCGTGTTGCACGGCGACTGGGTCCTCGAACCCGCTCCAGGCGATGAAACTGGAAATACTACGCAAGGCCTGAGCACTGAAGTGGTCCGTCGACAGCCGGATGGCTCCTGGCGGTTTGTCATTGATAATCCCCATACTCCGCAATAGAGCGCTGGCCGTCGTTTTGCCATTCGCTCGCCGCAGGAGTAAAATTTTCCCGGAATGACACGTTTCTTCCATGGCTTTACTTGACGGTGCGTCCGCTAAACCTCCGGTCGGACGTTTCTTACTGTCAATTTCAATTAAGCCGAAAGGAAGAATCTCATGCTGCGCAGATTTTCTGCTGTCTCGCTTTTTGTGTTGTTCAGCCTTTGCGCTTTTGCCCAGAGCAAGTCGCGCCATTTTGAACTCAACTATTCCTTCACCGTTCGCGTAGCTGACCCGGGAAAGCCCCTGGACGTTTGGTTCCCCGTGGCCCAGTCTGACCAATTCCAACAGGTCAAAATCACTTCCAAGAGCGGCGATCTTTCGCTCAAAGAAACTACCGAGCCTGAGTATGGCAACAAGATGTTTTATGCCCACACTGACAAAGCCAATCAGCCCGAGTACCACTTCACCGTGAAATATGACGTGGTGCGCCTGGAACATCTGGCCGCCGTCTCCTTGAAAAAGCCCGCTTCAGGGAAAGAACTTCAGCGCTTCCTACAAGCAGACAAGCTCGTTCCGATTACAGGGAAGCCCGCTGAGTTGGCCGTGGAGCAGGTGAAGCCGGGCATGTCTGATCTGGATAAAGGCCGCGCCTTTTACGATTACACCTTCGCCACCATGAAATATGACAAGACCGGCACCGGCTGGGGACGGGGGGATACGCTTTGGGCCTGTGACGCGAAACATGGCAACTGCACGGATTTCCATTCAGTCTTTATATCCATGGCGCGTTCACAGAAAATTCCTGCCCGGTTTGAGATGGGACTGTCTCTGCCGGAAGGCCAGAATTCCGGACAGATTGCCGGCTACCATTGCTGGGCTGAGTTTTACACTCGCGATCGCGGATGGTTTCCAGTGGATATTTCCGAAGCATGGAAGCACCAGGAGAAGAAGGATTATTTCTTTGGCGCGCATGACGTGAACCGCGTCCAGTTCAGCGTGGGACGCGATGTGGAATTGAGCCCCCGGCAGCATGCTGACCGCGTCAATTACCTGATTTTGCCCTATGTGGAGCTGGGTGGGGAGCCGTACCCCAATGTGGCCAATGCAATCTCATTTAGCGATATTGCCGGCCAGGAACCCACCCGGGCCTCCCGGTAGGGGTGTTTTTAACGCTTTTCGATTTCCCCGCGGTTCGGACTGCTTTTCTTCATCCGGACCGCGATTTTATTGCTTAAACCGCCACCTATTAATTTTCAGATGCCCCCGCCCCGATTTATCCAAAAAATGGAAGTTACTAAAAAGTGGTGAGAGAGTTGCACATAGGTGTACACAAGTATGTACAACGGGACGATAATGGTGTGAAAATAACAGCGCGTTTGGCAATATCACAGGGTCCCTGAGCGGGGAGAAATCCGGGGCTCGAAATTATCACCTTGATGGGCCGATATAACGAAGAACAAGCAGAGGAGAAAAATCTCAATGAGATTGTTAGAGAAGATGTGTTTCGTAGTGCTGGCCTCTGGGCTGGCATTGGGTCAGGCAACCGCACCCAATAGCGGCTCTGCCGGATCCGGGTCAGTTGCAGATGAGCTGAAGGCTTTGCGTGAAGCCATCAGCGAGCAACAAAAACAGATTTCGCAGCAGCAACAACAGATCCAGACTCTACAACAACAACTGGTCGATAAGACTTCGGGTACGCCTCACGTCGCTGATGCCGCTCTGCATACAGCACCCATGCCGGTTGCAGCCACTGTAGTCCAGGAAACGGAGAAAAAGGAATCACCGCTTTCCTTCCGCATTGGCGGCACGGACTTCACGCCCGGCGGATTTGTGGACTTTGAAAACGTTTTCCGCACCACGAATAGCGGCAGCAACATTGCTACGGGTTTCGGCTCGATTCCGTACAGCAACACGGTCCAGGGCCATCTTACGGAATTTCGCTCCACCGGCCAGTATTCGCGCTACAACCTGAAGATCAGCGGCAAATATGGCGCAAATAACGTGCTGGGCTACATTGAGGGCGACTTCAATGGTAACGATGCGGCCAACGTGTTTGTGACCGCGAACGGCCACACCAATCGTCTGCGTCTGTATTGGCTGGATCTGAAGCGGGGCAAATGGGAATTTCTGGGTGGATCGACCTGGGGCCTTGAAACCCCGAACCGTGTCGGGCTCTCTCCCATGCCTTCTGACCTGGCCCTAACCATCGGTGAGGACGCCAACGTGCACGTTGGTATTCCGTACACCCGCGCCGCAGAATTCCGTGCTGTCTACCACTTCAGTGACAAGTTCCAGTGGGGAGTTGCGCTACAGAACCCAGAGCAGTTTGTGGGCGCCGGCGAAGTCATCTTCCCCTTCGCTTTCAATGCCGCACTGGGCCCACAGTTCGACGCCGCCAATCAAACCTCGACGCCCAACGTCTTTCCTGACATCATCACCAAGCTTGCCGCGGACAACGATGTGAACGGCAAACACTACCACTTTGAGTTGGGCGGGATGCTCACCTCGGCGAAAATCACCAATGTGCCCATCGGTGGGACCCAGTTTGATCACCATTCAAAAGTCGGCGCTTCGTTCTTTGGCGCCGCCAACGCTTCCCTGTCCAAGAACTTCCGTGTTCTGGCCAACGCCAACTGGGGCAGCGGCAACGGCCGTTACATGATCGGATTAGGACCGCAGGCGGTTGTCTTTCCGATACAGACAGGTCCCGCTACTTTCAACATCGATATTTCCATGGTGCACGCAGGTGCGGCACATGTTGGCGCTGAAGCCACGGCAAAGAACTCCCTGTTTGGCTTTTACTATGGCGGGTTCTACTTCCAGCGTAATGCCTTCGCGGACGTTACTTCGCCCCTGGTCGTGAAACCCACGATTGGCTTTGGCGGGATCAACTCTCCCAACAGCGCCAATCGCGCCATCCAGGAAGCCTCCTTCGAGTGGACGCAGACCTTCTGGAAGAACCCACAGTACGGCGCTGTGCTGCTGGTCACCCAAGCTTCTTATCTCACGCGTGCACCGTGGTTCGTTGCTCTCGGCGCGCCCAAGAATGCTCACCTGGTGATGGGCTTTGCCAGCGTGCGTTACGTGCTGCCGTAGGCTTAACCCTATAACTCTTGAAACGAGCGCCGGAACTTCCGGCGCTCGTTTTTTTATGTCACTGCGCTCGGCGCTCAAGCCGGCCTCGCTACCTGTCAGCGGCGTAAAATACGGTTGTGACATTAAGAACGTGCGCTCGCATTTCAGGCTGTCTCCTGTGCCTAGTCGCGACTGTCATGACGACGAGGGCGCAGCAGATCCCGGCTCCACACGCTCGCGTGGAGCTGCTCTCGCGGCAGACTTCCATTGCGCCCGGCTCCGATTTGCAACTGGGAGTGCATTTTGTATTGGATTCCGGCTGGCATATTTATTGGATCAATCCCGGTGACTCTGGCCAGCCGCCTGTTTTCAGGTGGCGCCTGCCGGAAGGATTCTCTCTTGGTGAAATCCAATGGCCGCATCCGGAGCGGATGCAGAGTAACCCGCAATTGGCCGATTACGGTTATCACGGCGAGGTACTGCTGCCGGTTGTTCTGCATGTTCCACCGGGACTTAACAATCGCTTACTTGCCGAAATAGGCGTCAATGCCAAGTGGCTCGTCTGCCGGGAGGTGTGTATTCCCGAGCATGCGCAACTTCAACTGGCGCTGCCATTGGCCAAGACAAAACAAGACCCAGCTTCTGCGCGTCTATTTGCCGCCACAGACAGGCTCCTTCCGCAGCCTCTGCCGCGCAGATGGAACGCGAGCGCAACTTCCGCAAAAGATGAATTGCGCCTGGTAATCAAAGCGGACAAGCGAATCACGAAAGCCATGTTCTTTCCGTTGGATCCGGGGCAGATCGACAATCCTGCTCCCCAGAAGCTTCAGCCTTCGGTAACGGGACTGAAGATCATCCTGAAAAAATCTGACATCCTGTTGAAGGCGATCTCGGTTCTGCACGGGGTTCTGGTCATCCCCGGCGGTCCGGCCTACAGGATTGATGCTCCGGTACGGCAGTCGATACAATAATGGCGAAGCATACAAAAGGAGCCGTGATGAAAAAACTGCGCCAATCCATACTGCGGGTCTGCGTCATAGCGGTGCTGATTGCGTCAGCGTTTGCAGTCCGGGTCGGCGATCCGGCGCCCGGTTTTACCGCAGTGGATAGCAATGGCAGGCAACAACGCCTGTCCGATTACAAAGGCAAGTACGTGGTGCTGGAGTGGCACAATCAGGGATGCCCTTATACCAAAAAGCACTATGAGAGCGGGAACATGCAGCAGTTGCAAAAGGAATGGACGGCCAAAGGCGTGGTCTGGCTCAGCGTGATTTCCTCGGCCCCGGGAACACAGGGTTTTGTGACTCCATCACAGGAAAATGACTATCTAAAATCAATGAACGCCGCCCCAACCGCCGTTCTTATGGACCCGGGAGGGTCGCTGGGCCACCTCTATGCAGCCAAAACAACGCCGCACATGTTCATCGTGGATCCAAGCGGAACGCTGATCTACAACGGCGCCATTGACGATCATCCGACGTCTGACCAGGGTGACATCAAGAATTCCAAAAACTACGTTTCTGCTGCGCTTCAGGAAGCTACAAGCGGCAAGCCGGTGACAGAGGCTGCAACGCGCCCCTACGGCTGCTCGGTAAAGTACAAGGATTGAGGTCGCGCCACATCCATGCGCCTGCCTGCCGAGTTGCTTGATGCCATTCAGCGGGAGACCGATAAAGTCGACCGGCGCAAGCTTGTCCAGGCGACCACGCAACTGGCGGAATACTACAAGGCCGCCGATTTCTCCACTCCGGCCATCGCCACGGAAGCGCAGCGTGCCGCTTATCTGGCTGTCCGCTTGCCCGCCACCTTTGGCGCTGCCCGGCGTGTCTTTTCAGAGATCAGATCGCGCGCTCCTCATGCTGATGTTGGAAGCCTGCTCGATCTCGGCGCAGGTCCGGGCACAGCGCTGTTCGCCGCCGTTGAAGAATTCCAAACGCTGCAACAGGCCACGTTGCTTGAAGCGGATGCCCAATGGCTTACACTGGGCAAACGTTGGGCGGCGCAAATCCAGCTGCCGATCGCCCAAGAAGCACAGTGGCTTCAGCAGGACTTGCGTTCCGGTCTCACTTGTAAAGCCCATGATCTGGTGGTGATTTCCTATGCATTGGGTGAGCTGCCGCAAGCCGCCGCGGAAGCTGTGCTCCGCAAAGCCTGGAGCTGCGCCAGCAAATTCCTGGTGCTGATTGAACCTGGCACGCGGCGGGGTTTTGCCGCTGTCAACGCCGCGCGTTCCGCTTTGATCGCAAATGCGGCCATGATTGTTGCTCCGTGTCCGCACCAGAGCGCCTGCCCCATGGCCGCCGCCGGCGACTGGTGCCATTTTTCCCAGCGCCTGGAGCGCACTTCCCAACATCGCCAATTGAAGGGCGGAGAGCTGGGTTATGAAGACGAGAAATTTTCTTACCTCATAGCCGCTAAGGCCGGTGTGTTGCAGGGTGATGTGTTGCCAAGTCAGCCTCGCATCGTTCGGCATCCTGGAAAGCACAGCGGCCACGTTCAGTTTTCACTGTGCACACCGCAAGGTGGAATCGTAAGCCGGACAGTAACGCGCTCCAGCAAAGCCGCTTACAAAGCGGCCCGCAAAGCCGAATGGGGCGATACGTGGCCGGACTCCACCATGGCATGAAACAATTGGATTCGCCTGTGCCAGAGCGGTGTGGCTCTCCGCCGCTTCTGTGAAACTGCGAACCAAAGACTCCTTATGCCGGAAGCCATTGTCTGCATTTTCGCCAAGCCTCCTGAACCCGGTTCGGTGAAAATGCGTCTCATCCCGGAGCTTGGCGCCGAGCGCGCGGCGGAGCTGGCGGAAGCGTTCCTGGAAGACACAGTCGCGATGGTCCGTACGCTGGATTGGGCGGAGTGCATCATTGTCGCCACCGCGGCCTTTGAGCGCAGTTACTTCAAACCGGAGGAGGTCTGGCTGCAATCGGAAGGCGACCTGGGTGAGCGCCTGGAAAAAGTCCTGCGCCTTGCGCTCAAGCGTCGCCCAATCGTGCTCGCCATCGGCGCTGACACCCCCGGCCTTCCCGCGGCGTACATGGAAAGCGCCCACCGGGCACTCGTCACCGCTGACGCCGTTCTCGGCCCTTCTCTCGATGGCGGCTTCTACCTGATAGGCCTCAAGGATTGTCCCGTCGGCCTGTTGGAAGACATTCAATGGAGCCATTCTGCCACGCTCGCCGCCACCGTCGCCAAGCTGGACCAGTTCGGAATGAAGACCGTGCTCATCAATCCTTGGTTTGACGTTGACGGCCATGAAGATTTTGAGCGTCTCCGCCGCCAGTTGGCCAACGATCCTTCCGCCGCACCCAAGACGGCCGAACTGCTGCGCAGCATGTCCGAAAAACAATGACGCTCACACAAAAATGAAACTCTCCGTGGTCATTCCTGTTCTCAACGAAACGCGCCTTGCTGCCAGCGTTGGCCTAGCCTCTGTAGGTAATCAGGGCAAGGCCCAGCGCTCGCTTCCGGCTTTCACCTTAATTCCTGAGTGTCGCATTTAGCCGCAAACCGGCCTTTTCAGAGACCACGGATATGTGTTGACTCTGAGCGCGGTGCAGCGTAGGGTGAGAGGTGAGAGAGTTTTTCCTTTCCCTCCATTCAGATTCTCTGGACTAAGTCAGTCTTTCTGAATTCCTTTTCTCTTAGCAACCCCAACCTAAAGGAGGTTGCCATGTTTGCTCGTACTCTTACTATTTCTTTGAAGCCGAATACCCTGAAGGATTTCACTCTGGTACTTGATAAGGAAGTCGTACCCATGCTGCGCAAGCAGGCGGGATTCCGGGACGAAATCTGTCTCGCCAGCGATGACAACATTCATGTGACCGCGATCAGCCTGTGGGACTCCAAGCAACAAGCTGAGGCATACATCGCCAGCACGTATCCGGTGGTGTTGAAGACTCTGGATAAATTCCTGGATGGCACGCCGAAAGTCAGCGTGTGGAATGTGATTAATTCCACTACGCACAAACTGACGTCGGCCACTGTCGTCGCCGCCTAAGAAGATCCACTGCGGACCGGAGGGGCACCATCTCGCCCTTCCGCGTCCGGGTGATCTTGGGCCGGTATCGCGGCGTCCGAGCCGCGAAGCGAAATCTCCAAGCGAAGCGAAAGACTCTCTGCTGCGAATACTTGTGAGCGAGCTTGGGCCCGGCAGGATTCGATTTTTTGAGTCTGGTTTCCCGATTTCCGCGACAGCAATGACTCGCCGCTTTTTCCGCCTCACTTATTGAGCTTCTCTATCATATCCAGCATAGGACGGTAGAGCGCTCTGACGATTTCCATTGCTGATCACGACCGTCACTACAACAGCCCCCAGGGTAATGCTCAGGCTGACCCATTTCTGGCGGACGTAAAACTGTTTTGCGATCACTACCGCCAGCGCGCCTCCAAACAAGAGCGGATACAAGAAGCGATAGGCTGCAATCACAATCCTGGTCGACAAGGGCAACTCCACGCCCATACTGTTGAACATGTTGATGAAGATTGGCGTCGATAGATAAAGGGACGCGCCCATCCACACAATATAAGCACAAGCGAGAACCGTCGCGGTCCAGGTGAAAACGCCGCCAGGCCGTTCATTCTCGGTAGCTTTGGTGAAGCCGGTTCCCGTGGCAGCCATGCACTCACTTTTCACTTGCCAAACAGCCTTACTCTTGGGTTTCGTCTTCGGTTTCCCGACTTGGTGGGCCCGGTAGGATTCGAACCTACAACCAACAGATTATGAGTCTGCTGCTCTAACCGTTGAGCTACAGGCCCCCAGGATCAAGTTTCGCACAGCCGTCCGCGCTTTGCCAGCGGCGCTTGCGCCGTCGCAGGCCGAATGCGGCTGCGATGAGCCCGAACAACCTTTATGTTCCTTCGTGTTTGTGGTTAAGCTCCTGGACTCTTCCTCCGTGTTCCTCTGTGCCCTCTGTGGTAGAGCCTTTACTTCCGCAGTTCCCTCAGATCAATCCCCAACTGCTGACACTTCTTATAAAGATGGCTGCGCTCCAGCCCCAGGGCTTTTGCCGTATTCGTGATGTTCTGGTTGTGGCGCTTGATTTCGTCAAGGATCATCTGCCGCTCCACCTGCTCCACCCGCTCAGACAATGTGCCGGTGCCTGGAATGGTGGCGCTTGTTTCACCGGATGCAACAGCACCCGGCAGCGCCGCCTGGACCGTCGCCGGGGTTACGGCGTCGCCTTCGGCGAAGAGCAACAACCGTTCCACCACGTTGCGCAGTTCGCGGATATTTCCCGGCCATGAGTGTGCCTGCAGCGCGCGCAGGGCCTCCGGGCTGAAAGTGATCTCCTTCCAGTTATTTTGTTTGACGATCTGTGCGGCAAAATGCGCGGCCAGCGCGGGAATATCTTCTGGACGCTCGCGCAGCGGCGGCAGCACGATAGGAAAAACAAAGATGCGATGGAACAGGTCCTGGCGGAAGTGGCCCTGCTTGACCTGCTCTTCCAGTTTGCGATGCGTGGCTACCACCACGCGGACGTTGACCTTGACCGGCTTATCTCCCCCGATTCGCTCCACTTCGCCCTGCTCCAGCACGCGCAGCAGTTTGGCCTGCATGGCCAGCGGCATGTCGCCTATCTCATCGAGAAAAAGCGTGCCATCGCTCGCCTGCTCAAACTTGCCGATGTGACGGGAAGCCGCGCCGGTAAAAGATCCTTTCTCGTGGCCGAAAAGCTCTGATTCAATCAACTCCGCCGGCACCGCCGCACAATTCAGTGTGACGTAGGGTCCGGCATGGCGCTGGCTTTTTTCATGGATGGTCCGTGCGATCAGCTCTTTGCCTGTGCCGGTTTCTCCCAGAATGCAGACGCGCGTCTCGCTGGCGGCGACGCGCTCCACCTGCGCCAGCAGCTTGCGCATCTTTTCGCCGGTAAAGACGATACCTGACCCGCCCAACTGCTGCCGCAGTTGCTGGTTTTCCTGCTTCAGCCGTTCCAGTTGCAGCGCGTTCTGCACGGTAAGCAGAAGCTTGTCCGTAGAGATGGGTTTTTCCAGGAAGTCGAGCGCGCCCAGCCGCGTGGCTTTTACCGCCATCTCAATATGCGCCTGGCCGGACATCATGACGACTGGCGTTGCCACGCCGGCGGCTTTGATCTGCTCCAGCAATGAGAGCCCGTCCATGCCGGGCATGACCACATCGGAAAAGATGACGTCAAATTTCTCCGCCTTGATCATCTCCAGCGCTTTGATGGGATTGTCACAGACCGTGGCTTCGTGTCCTGCCAGGCGAAAGGCGCGGGAGAGCGATGCCAGCGTATTGGCGTCATCGTCGACGATGAGTAATTGGGCTTTCATAAGTCGGCAATTAGCAACTGGCAATTAGCAATTGGCTCTTGTGTTTTAGCTGCTAACATCCTGTGTGATGCCTGATCGGCGCGCCGGCCGTTGACAGCGGCATTTGCTAACAAGCGTCATATCCTTCGCTCACGTCGATTTTCCCCGGTTTGGCTAATTGCTAATTGCTAGCTGCTTTCTCAAAACATTGTGGCGCTTGCCTAATCCTTACCGCTTCCAAATTCTACAGTGCTTGCATCTGAAAACACCGGCAACTCTACATGAAACGTTGTCCCCTGGTCTTTTTTGCTGCTCACGCTGATCTTTCCTCCGTGATCGCTTACAACCGATTGCACAATCGCCAGCCCCAGACCGGTGCCATGCTGCTTGGTGGTGTAGTAAGGAGTGAACAGGCGCTCGCACTCTTCCGGCGTAAGCCCGTCGCCGGTATCAGACAGCTCAAACACGGCGGACCTGTCCGCGGTAGTGGTAAGGAACGTCAGGGTGCCTCCCTTGGGCATTGCATCAATCGCGTTGAGCACCAGGTTCTCAATCACTCGGCGCAGCAGCACAGGATCAGCATTCACTTGCGGCACGTCGCCCAGGTGCAGCGCCGGTTTGATGCGCGCCGGTTCACGGTTGAGTTGTGCCTGGAAGAGCTGAGCAACGCTGCGCACTATCTCATTGAGGTCGACTGCCTGAAGCTGAGGCGCGGGCATTTTGGAAAAATCACTGAAGCGCCCAATGATGGTTTTCAGGTTGGCGATCTCGGCGAGCAGGGTGGTTGTGCTTTCGCGGAAGACCTCATCGAACATCTCCGGCGAGTTCTGCCGCGCACGCAGCAGGTTCTCCACGGTAATTTGCAGTGGGAAGAGAGGATTTTTCAGTTCGTGGGCCAGGCGTCGCGCCAGCTCGCGCCACGCCGCCACTCGTTCGCTCTGTACCAGCCGCTCGCGCTGTCCCATCAACTCTTCCGTCATCTGGTTGAAGGCCACGGCAAGTTTGCCAATCTCATCTTTGCCGGAGGTTTCAACGCGGACGTTCCAATTGCCCTGGCCAATCTCCGTCGCGGCCTGTGCCAGCGTCCTGATGGGCCGGCTGAAACGTGCTGTAACAATCCCGCTGACCACCACGCCAATAAAGACGCCGACGCCGGCGATCATCAGGCTGATATTGCGAATGCGTTTCTCCAGCAGAAGTTCCTGCTCCAGTGAATTGGCCACAAGGAGCACCGCCGGAACACGGTCGGTATAGCCGGGCAAGGGAATTGCATGCACAATCTCCTCCTGACCCGAAGCTGGTCCTGAATCCACGGTGGTTGAAGACTCGTTGCGCTGCTCCAGAACCTTCTGGATCAACGCCATCGCCTTCGCGGAGCCAAAGCTTTCCCTGGCCGGCCCGAGCAACTCGCCCGGTCCCTGTTCTGGCGCGCTGAAGATGGAGACGCGCAGCCCCGCGGGTGCAGAGAGCGACTGCACCACAGCATCCAGCTTGCGTCCGCCGATCAGATAAAAGCTCAAGCCATGAACGCGCACCGGCCGGAGACAGATCATGGCCAGCACGCTGCCCTGCGGGGTTTCTATATGTTTCAGGAAAGCCTGCTGGGGCAGAGGAGCTGGACGGTCCAAGAACCAACGCTGCTTGTAGCCAAAGCGCGCCGGCCAATGAGCCGATGAAATAATGGCGCCGTCCGGCGCAATCAAATCCAGAAAATCAAGCCGCTGCGCCGTGGCGTGTGACGCCGCTTCATTCACGTAATTGGCATACTCGGCGCCGTTGGCCAGCTCCGTCACCGTGCGCAGCATTACATCAGAACCGGCAATGGCTTCCACGCCCCGCGTAATCTCTTCACCTTCATGCTCAAATTCGCGGCGGAACTGGTTTACCAGCGCGGAGGTGCGGTCCTGTTCCACCTGGCGGAACGCCTCATGGGCGCGCTCTTCAATCAGCCAGGCCACGGCCCCAACGCTGGCGGTAATACTCACCGTCACCAGAAGAAGGAGCTTGGTCTTCAATGACACGCTACCGCGCTCCTTCCACCCAGAGCTGGTCAAGCTGCCACGCTCCGGTGACCAGTTGCTGCCAGTTATGCGCGTTATTGTTCAGCCAGAGCGCCTGCGGAATATGCGCCACGGGGACCACGTGGTTGCTCGCCAGCAACTTGCGCTCGATTTCAAAGAGATCTTCCGGGCGCGTCGCTCCCAAAATAGCCGGACTGTTTTCCTGAAACAGCCCAAGATCGTCAATGCGCGCTGCCAGCGCGACCTGCGGGTCGACGGATTGGAGCGGCACGCGCAGAAGGACCGCATCTGCGTTGATGGCAGAGCGCGACGTTTTGCCGTTGATGTGTGACTCCGCGTATGGTTGCACCACGATCCCGGCTTCGCGGGCGTCAACGGCAATGCGCTCCGCCACCAGCTTGGCCTGCGGGTCAGCAAAATCGTACGCGAGAGCAATCGGACTGATCACGACAAACGCAGCCGCGTCAGCGCGCAGCTCGCGGGCGCGGTCAAGGTTCGTAGCGCCGCCAAACATGAACTCGTATCCGGTGAGCCATTGCGGGAGCAAACCAGAAGCAGGCGCGCCTTTCCGCTGGAACAAAACATTGCTGATGGCCGCCCGGTTTACAGCAAGGCCCAGGGCCTCACGGATGCGCTGATCCACGGGCTTTTTGCCCGGCTTTCCGCCTGAATCGGGTTGCAGGAAAACGATTGCCAATAAATCAGAGGGCCGGGACAATGCCACCGTTTGATTGTTCTGTTCTACCGTACGAATCTGATCGACGCTCAACTCTGTGGCAGCATACGGTCCCAGTTGGCGCTCCATCAGCTGGTCGCGAAGAGAAGACCCCATCTGAAATTCAATGGTGTCCGCAAACGGCCGTCCACCCCAGTAATCCTCATTCGCGGTAAATTGCGCGCGCTCACCCGCCTGCCATTGTGAAAGCTTGTAACTGCCCGTTCCGGCCAGGACCACAGCGCCGTTGCTGTCCGCTTGCCGCTTTACGATCGCATATCTGGGCAGCGCCATCATCTCCGGCATGTGCTGCACTGGAGATGGTGTTTCAATCGTTATGGTCTGGCGGTCAGGTGCTGAGTATTTCCATGCCGGGTTGCTTTTGGCCAGGCTGGCCGCGGCATCAGCTGCGGTGAGGACTGTGCCATCGTGAAAGTTCGCCAGTCTGAGGCGGAACTGCCAAACGCGTTTTGCTGTGTCAGCATGCCAGGACGAAGCGAGCATCGGACGCAAGTGTCCTTGAGCGTCGATCTCCGTAAGAGTTTCAAAGGCCAGTGCCGTCATGCGATCGCGGGCTGCCGGGTGGTCTTCATCGCTCAACGGGTCAAGGGACATGACTTTGTCATGCAACAGCACGCGCACAGCTCCGCCATAGCGCGGGCGTGAACTGCCGTAGCCGCCCGCTGCCAGCAGCGCCAGACTACTGATTGCAAACAACTGTAAGAGTAAACGCTTCATACTTCCCTGACTGTGAATGCAAAACTCCATTGACCACCTGGCCATAGTTGCCGGCGGTCCACAACGCTTCCACCGCGCCCGATAAATCCACGGGAGCGCTGACGGGCAGAGCTTCATGCCCAGTGACTTCGACTGCCTGTACGCTGTCCGGCCGGGTTGAGTCCGTGGGGGCGCTGGTCAAAAGCTGCCATCCTGAGCCGCAGGTTGAGTGGACCACGGCCAGCGTGCTCCCCCAGCCATTGAACATCGCTACGGGCGTAGACAGATCATTTTGAAAAAGCCGCGTGCGGCCGTCAGTGCCGGTAAAAATCCACAAACGCTGGTCGCCGCTCTGCCATGCTGCTCCGGAAAAAAAGGGCACCACTGAGGCTCCGGCATTGTGCCCGGCCAGAAGACCGCTAAAGAAATTCCGCCGAGGACTGAAAAATGCCACCAGTCCCTCGTCGATCGGCCAGGGATCGTCGCTGGTGCGGCAATCGAGCGCGGGTGGAGAGATCTTGCCGCTGCAACGCACACCGGGAAGGAATGCGCTGACCTCGCTGCCATGCACTTCCAGCCGTCCGCGCACATCACGCGGCACCGGATGCTGGTGGGGAATGCCCAGAGTCTGCCGCGGACGCCACTGCCCGGAATCACTCGCATAAAGCGAAAGCTGGCCTGGTTCCAGCAGCAAAAGGTTCTGATTGTCCTGGTAAAAATCCAGGATGGGCGAGTCCTGCTGCCAGACAGATATTTTGCGAACGGTGAGCAAAGGGGCGCGCGAAGCCGCTGCACGCTGCTGGCGTGGGAGCTTCTTGATGACCAGCTGGCTGCTCGATCCCTGTTGAATGTTCGCAATCCAGACATAGCCCTGCCAATCCTCAGAAAAAGCGATCTGCACATCCGCCACGGACTGCTCGGCCTTGACCAGCCGGACATTCGCGTTGCGAAACGCATTGAAAATGGCATTCTGCAATGGCTCCAGCGTTTCCGGCGGAAGCGAAGACATGTTCTGGAAGCTCACAGAAACCGCTGACGGTGATCCGCCGCGCGAGAGAACCAGTTGAACAAATTCGGTGGCTGCTGACGGAATGGATTGTGCTTCCTGCAGGGCTGAGGAAGCTGCCGGCAGAAAGAAAACCAGAGTCGTCCAAACGCATAGCCTTGATGCGGTCTTCAACATGTAATAAAAAGCTGACTGCTCCTCATTTGACTGGAAAATACCGCAAATGGCAATCGGGGAAACACCCTCTGAACCACTGATTGCACTGATGAACACTGATATACCAAAGGCAGCTGCCCGGCTGCTTTCGGCCCCACTTTCCTATCAGCGTCATCAGCGAAAATTAGCGGTAAAATTCTTCCGCCGGACCGGGCCGTCCATCCCGGCGGAGACAGACGACCCGGTTGTACTTCCGGCAGAAAGTCAGACTTACTTGTTTTTCCATTTACGGCTGGCGGTCTGTTGTACCGGCGCCGATTGTTCGTCGTCCTGTCCCTGGTCGGACCCTTCTTCCGCCTCAGCCGCGGCTTGCGCGGCTTTGGCGTTGGTAAAAGCATCCGGTGCGATGCCACTCTTCAGCACGTCATTAAAGAAGATCTTGGCGTCTGACGGCACCATCATGATCTGCAACTTGTCTGACATCCGCTCGGCCACAATTTTGTTGATCAGCAGCGGAGTTTCTTTCAGCAATGCGGCTTCAGATTTCATGCGCTCGGCATCCGCCAATGCAACTTTGCGGATGCGGCCGGCTTCGGCATCGGCCAGCAGGCTGCGGCGCTCCAGCTCTGCCTTGCTGTCAATCACCTTGGCCTGCGCCTGCGCTTCGGCGTTCTTCACTGTAGTTTCTTTTTGCGCTTCCGCTTCCAGGCGTGATTGTTCAATCTGCTTCTGTTTCAGCGGAAGCGTGTATTGCATGGCGTCCGCTTCTGACTTGGCCTGAAGGACCTTCACCTCACCCGCGCCCTGGGCCTGCTTCACCTGCTGGACGCGCGCAGCCTCGGCTTCCAGTTCGGCAATTTTCACCTGCTTTGACTTCATCTCGGTTTCCACGCCCAAACCCTCATTCTGCTGCTCTTTCAGCAACAGTCCTTCCAGTCCCTTGGCGTATTCTTCCGGCAGTTGAACGTCGCGCAGCATTACTTCTTTCACAATGATTCCGTCTGCTTCCAGTTTCCGGGTGATGCGGTCCGCCGCGCTCTGACGGATTTCCTCGCGTTTGGTGGCAAAAACTTCGCGCAC
This sequence comes from Terriglobia bacterium, assembly GCA_020072585.1. Classification (GTDB taxonomy): domain Bacteria; phylum Acidobacteriota; class Terriglobia; order Terriglobales; family Acidobacteriaceae; genus Angelobacter. Next base: position 223,586 of record JAIQGL010000029.1, read on the forward strand.
GGTGTAATTCGGCGCCAATTCACGGAAGACGCTGGAAACCACCGGCGGGACGATCTCTTTTTCCACCGGTTGCGGCAGATTGGCGTGGATGAAATCAAGTTTGCGCGGATCAAACTTGTAGCGCACGGTGATCGCCAGCCCAATGCTCAGCCCTTCTTTCGATTGGACGGTGAAGGCGTCAGGCTTCTTATTTCGCGTTTCTTTTTTGTCGGTTTCATCTTCGCTGCGCGACTCCAATCCGTCCTTGCCTGAGGACGAAGTCGTCAAAACCTGGTCGCGTATGTCATACAGCACGACTGAGTCAAGCAGCGGCACAATGAAGTGAACGCCGGGATACAAAGTGCCGGGGCGCGTTCCTGAGGTCTGGCTCACTCTGATGCCACCCATTCCGCTGGGCACCACCACTATGCCTCCAGCGAGAATGAGCAGCAGCCAGGCCGCAGGGAACGCCCATTTGGCAGTGGTCCAGTTCAATTGCGGTTTCACGGGCCTGCCATGAGTCGATGGCAGGTCCGCGAGAGTCCCTTCCGGCCCCGATGAGATGCCGGACAAAGAACCCGGAGCTATAGGCCGCAACTGGCGGTGATACTGGACAACCTGGTAAAGATTTCTGAAAACGTTGACGGCGGCCGCCACAAGCAGCTCCCAGCCGGTGAGCAAGAGCAGATATTTCACTAGCAACATTTCTCAATTCTCCTTAAAGCCAAAAAACTTTTTGACCGCAAAGGACGCAAAAGGGCGCCAAGGGACCGGGTCAGAAAGGCCAGTCATTCATTCCGCATAGTTTTCACGTCCCTCGATCCTCTCTGCCTGATGCCTTCCGGTTTGCATTCAACTATTCCTTCACTCTCTCATTTCGTGTTTCGCCGCGACTTTGCATCTTGAGGCCGGATTCCTCAGTTCAATTCTTTTTGCGTCCTTAGCACTCTTTACGGTGAATCGAGCTCACTGCCGTGCGGTTTCCACCGTCGTCTTTTCGGCAGATGCCATCTGGACCTCGCTGCTACTCTGCGCCTTCGCAGCTAGAGTGTTCATGGCGGCTGCTGCTGTGGTCGGCGTTGCAAACACCTGCGCGATCATCGCGTCCCGCTCACGGCGGATGGTGACTGTGTCACCCACCTGCACCAGGCCGTAAAGCTCTTCCACGTCTTTCTTCCGCATGCGGAAGCACCCGTGCGAGATAGCTTTGCCAATGGAACTCTGCACATTGGTTCCGTGAATTCCGTAACCCTTTAAGTTCAGTCCCATCCAGCGTGAGCCCAGAGGATTGTCTTTCCCCGGCGCAATCTCCAGGTCGCCGTGGCGGTATGTGGGGTCTTTGGCGTGGTTGACGATGACAAAATCGCCGTCGGGGCTGGGTGTACGGCGAGCGCCTACCGCGATGGGATAAATCTTGATTACCTCACCGCTCTCGATCACGGCCAGTTGCCGGTCTGCAATGCTGATCACAATCTGGCGTTTGTGAGTAACGGTTGTTGGGCTGCCCTGGTCCGGGACGGGACTTGCCGATTGCTGTTGAGCAACTGCCCGGCTGTTCTGCGCCAGACTCTCGGGAATTGCTTTGAGCAGCTGATTCTTGCTGCTTGCCACGCGCTGACTGTTGAGCGCGCGTTCAATCTGGTCCTGCTGCCGCCGCAGGGACTCCATCCGGGCTGATGCCGCCAGATGAATACTGGTGAGAGCGATGGCGAGGGCCACAATCGCAAGAACTGCTTTTGAAGTCTTGTTTGAGATCGCAACTAGCCGCCGCATGTTGTTTCTCCCTTTCCGTGTTACACAGGAAGAAATTGCAAGGAGGTGTCCGAACTTCAAACTGTTGAAAACACTGCGCTTCCATGGATGGTAAGGGTGGTTTTTCGTGTCTGGCTAGAGACACTGTGGGAGACGGGACACGGGCTACGGGCAGCCCTGGGCGTGCTGCGGGACTTACCTCCGCAACCACGCAAGCGCTTAGAAAGTGCTCTATTTCGATGAGGGTTGGATTGAAGGAGGAATCTCGATTCCGAACGCGCGTGTCTGGTGCCGACTGGAATTTTCTGTGCTGCCAATCGGCGTGCAGATTACAGCAAGATGAGCCCTTCAGTCCGCGCCAGTTCCACTTTGGGAGAGCTTATCGTGTCCCATCCAGTTGCTCCCACCCTGCTGCCAGGATATTGCCTTTGGAGCGAATGATTTCCACCACTTGTCTTCATAACATGCAAGTGATGACGTGACTGTTGTCAAAGTGAATGCGGTTTATTTTTGTTGGTTACATTCCGGCCACTTTAGGCACTAAAACATAGAGTGTAAGAGATCAACTGGCGATTTTGCCGGAAGTCCGATTCAGGCAAGCCTGCTTTCAGCGGGCAATTTTCCCCAAGGGAAACTTTCTTGCAATACGTTCTTGGTAATTGCAGTAAGGCCTGTGTGCGGATTAAGAAGACAAGGGAGGAAGTGTGAATGGCTTGCTCATTAGATCATGATGCCAGTGGGAAATATGACTTCACAGCCCATGCCGGTTCGGATACGACCGTCAAAGTAACAGCGAATGGGAGTGCACGGTTTGTTACAGCCAGATTCAACAACACCGTCCTTAACGTGCAAAACGGAGACACCATCCATTTCACGATCGCTGCCGGTATCAACATCCTGAAACTGGTTGTCGCGGTTGCAGACCCTAACGATATGGTCCGCATTATTGAGGATTGTGGCGGCGGCACCCAGGTTTTGGACCAATTCAAAAATGACCCAAGCGATCCAGTGACGGGATATTCGATTATTGGTTTTTGAGCACACCATAGGGAGCAATTGGAGGATAGATGCGGCGAATACTTACAATCGCACTTTGTTTGTTTCTGGGCAACATGACTGCGTATCCTCAGTCATTCACCGAAAAGATCGCCGGGTTCAAGGGTGACCTGGATGCCGCCAGGAAGACTGCCGCAAATAGTTCAGAACGGCAGGAAGCGGTAAAACCGTTGGTGAACCTGCTGTTTCATCCGGCACGTTTCACGCGCTATGCGTACGGCGATGCACTCTTTAGCGGACTGGCGAATGCATGGCAAAACTCCAGAGTGGACAAGCAAGTTGGTTCCACCGCCAGCAGCAGTGGGACCACTGACCTGGTTTCCCGGCCAAGTACGCCGCAACTGCTGGGCCTGGCGATGCAATTGGGAGCATTCACACAAACCGTAAGCGGTACAGTGGCCACTTTCCATGGAAATGCAGACAGCATGGTTCGCGCTGTTGCCGGCGCGCCCATCAGCTGCCTTGGCTGTATGGGAACCAAAGGCTGGAAAAACCTCAATTTTTCTGTTTCATTCGATTTGAGCCGGCAGGGAAGCAAACAAGTGAGCACCTCCGGTGCAGCCACGGCAACATCGCCCGACCCGGCAACCATCGTTCTTCCCCAGAACAGCCGGCAGTTGTCATCCTTTACCGCCCGGTACGATATTTACAATCCCAAGGACACGCGCTCGCCAGAATTTCAGCAGGCATGGGGTAACTGGTTTACTGCCCATGCAGCAGACTTGAAAATCGCCGGCGATAAGCTCCTTGACATGGTCTCAAAGATGCTTGATCCGCTTGAGACAGACGAGACATTTGCCAATCTGCGGGGAGAGTACACGCAAAAACTTGTGGCTGCGAATCCAGAGAACCTGGACGGTATTCTTGCCGAGTATCTGGCTAAAGCCCTGGCTATGGCGCAGGCTAAAGACCCGGATTTTGGCCAGCGAGTGCTTGATGTTCGAGCTGCCTATGCCCAGTACGGACAGGCTTATGAAGATGCTTTTGTTGAGCTGAGAGGCAAGCCGCAGTTCTCGATTGAGTACACTCTCAACCGGCCGGTCGACCAGCCCGATACTCACAATCTGCGGCTCATCTTTGCCGCTAATCCATTCCAGGGGAAAGGGCTCTTCACCGCCAACGTGGCTGGCACCTTCTATAACGAAGTGCCTGCCGGCGCCAAGTACGGGCGCATGCGGGATTTCCAGTTGGCAGGCCAGCTTGATCGCCCGCTCGGAATCGTCATGAAGTACCCGGCCGTGTTTACTGTTGCAGGATACGTTCAGTATCAGCTTGACCCATCCGTGATCAATATCACTCCGGGCCTTCTGGTCCCGGGAACCAGCATTACCCTGCCCAAAGACGCACAAGTTTTGCTGGGGCCGAAAGGGACATTAGGAATTGCGCAAGCCAAAGTCACGCTGAACATGGGTAACTCCGGATTGAAAATTCCCATCGGTGTAAGCTGGGCCAGCCGAACGGAACTGCTGGATGCTACCGATGTAAGAGGACATATCGGTATTACCTATGACCTGGACACCCTCTTCAATCATTAGATTGGCGCTTTCAAGTAAATAAGCGCACTGCGGTAGAAACTTGCTGCCCGGTGAATATGGAAAAGCTCCGCAAAAAAATGGGTTTCAGAGACCACCTGAAACCCTAAAGGAGCGCAGCCATGAATCCAAAACAAGTTGAGAATCGGGCTGAAAAATAAGGAGGTCCCCGCCCATCTTGTCAGCGTATTTATGGCTGCAAACGTTGAGACACACCTGGTCATCCTTATGGAACAAGAAAAGTAGAAGGAATTCAGAAGTGAAAAGCCCGGGATTCCTGCGAATTTCAGCCAGCTTATTTAAGACTGGAAACAGGCAGGGAACGATCCGTTGGAAGAGAGAAGTTTTGGCTGGGAAGCTGTCAAAATAGTAAAGGCTGTGACATTGGTTATGCTCTAGCCACCAACTCCTGCGAGGGAGCCAGCAACGTGGATGCATGTACCGTCACAGCCTTTGATGCGACCACTGCTTTCGCAGTCCCTTACCCCGACCTGCCCCTCGCAGAGCTTGTCGGTTTTTTCGGGTCCGGGTATTCAGCGGATCACTCCACCGAACCTGGTCACTCAGTCTACTTCGGATCAGCCACTGTTTATTTTGGCTAACCCTTTCGACCGTCGACGTGAACAATCCTAATTCAGGAATGGGAAATGTCAACGCCCATGATTTGTGCAAGCGTTGATTTTTTTCCACGTGTTCGTGCATTTAAAAACCAAGATAAAATGCGGTTGTAAAAAGCATCTCCTCGGATCGGTACTTGTTTTCCACAACAGTTTCCACAGAACCGGCGGAACGAAAGTCTCTGGTCAGATGTGCAAATGAACCAAACGATGCTCTTGACGGCACAACCTTGCGTGCCTCATTGTGTCTCTTAAGAAGAAACCAAGAGAGGCAGATGGCAGATCTTATCGCTTACGTTGACGGAGGTTCCCATGGCAGTCCGGGCCCTTCTGGTATTGGCGTGCTGATTGAAAAGCCTGACGGAGAAATGATCCGGATCGCCAAATGGATTGGCCACCATGACAATAATGTGGCCGAATATGCCGCCCTGCTGGAAGCCTTGCAGCGCGCGCTCGATCTCAAAGCCACTTCGCTCAGCGTGTATACGGATTCAGAGCTGGTGGTGAAACAAATGACCGGCCAGTATTCCTGCCGCAGTCCCCGCCTCTACTCACTCCACTGGATGTGCCGCAAGCTTGCTCGTACCTTGAAATTTTGCATTGCCCACATTCCCCGCGAGCAGAACCAGGAAGCGAATCGCCTGGCCAACCACGCTGTACGGTTCCGCAGCGGATTGGTCCCCGAACTGAAATAAAAAATTCGCCCGCGAGCCCGCTTAAACCTTGGTGTGTTCGTAATATTTGCCGATGATCAGCCCGATGCTTACCGCGGATTGCGGATCTAAATCCATGAATTCAAAACCGGCATACTGCTGATCAGAGAACCGCAGCCGCGCATTCACACGCACGCGAATGTCTTCGGTCGGCTCATGGATGGTGAACGTATAGATCTTGCTGTCTTCGCTGTAATGCCGTTCCGGCTCCATCATAAAGCCGCCGCGCGCCAATTGGCGAAGCACGCCGCTTTTGCGGTCTTTGGCATCCAGCACCAGCACCTGGGCCTGGTGTGCGATGTCCACTCTTTCAAATCTGCGCCGTTCCTCCGGATTTTGTGGTTCTGGCGTGGACCTCATTGAATCTGCTCTCCAAATGCGCTGACTGGATCAACGTCTACAGGCACATCTTTAATGCTCATTAATGCCGATTTTAACTCAGCTGGCATGGAATCATACTTTTTAAACCATTGCTCAGCACGATTCCTGTCTCCGGTGGCCTCAATTTCCAGAAGTTCCTTGGCCAGCGTGGCGATTGCCGGCGGCATCTTTGTGAAATCAATTGCATATTTGCCGGTTTTTGCATCGCGGGTGATGGCCCCCTGTTCAGCCAGATAGTTGAATTCCATCATCTCTGCCCGGCCATGGGCCTCCGCCACGCCAAAGCGCACTGTGCGGAAAATTCCAGCCACGTGCGAAGCATAGAATTCTTCAGCGCGTTCTTTCGGTAATACACCTTTTTCCATCAGATAGTTCAGGGCCAGCAGGCCCACGATATCGGCCTTCGCTTCTTCCAGACCGGAAAATGTGGGGCCAATAGATTCGCGGATATCTACCTTCCCCGCACTGGTTCGGGCAAAGGCCGGCCCCAGGGCATGGCAGATCTCATGCATCAGCACTACCGTGAAATAACCGTCCATGGAAGCCATGGCTGCCTGGTCATCGCGCATGAGCAGCTTGCCAATGGGCAGCACCACGTAGTTCACGCGGGCGTCCATAAAGTTTTTGAAGAAAATCTTCTTGCTGCCTTTTTCCTGGTGAATGCGCGCGTCGTTAGGCAAATTGTCCGCTACCGCCTGGTATCCATGGCGCAGGTCGCCGGCGCGGAACGGCGTGTCCATTACCTCCATGGGAGTGCTTTTACCCTGCATGGAAGGCCGGTCTTCCGGCGCGAGCGGCAGTGAATCCTGTATCTCTGGAACATACTTCATAAACGTGTCCAGCTTGGCGCTTTCCGCCTGGTTGCGGATCATGACCGCGGCGCCGTAAGAGGTTTTGATTCCCAGCAGCTCATCCAGGTAGGTCTCATACGGGGCAAAGATGATGTCAAACTTCGGGTTCTCCAGCTCCAGCCATGCAATGTCACTCTTGTAATAGTCGTCCGTAAGAAGGGCGTCGGCGCGCAGACGCAGAAAGTTGGCGAAGGCCTTGTCAGGGCTGAGCGCAGCTGCCTGCCGCAACGCCCCGGCCGCGCCGGTAAGCCACGGTTTGTATTCAATGTGATAGGGAACTGCCACCAGTTCCGCGCCCTGGCGCCTGATCACCGTATACGGACTGTAGATCTGGGCTTTCTTCTCCGGATGTTTGGCTACGTAGGCCTCAATTTCCTCGCGGGTAATGCCTGCGGGATAAATCGTGTGACCGGGCAAAAACGGATCGCTGCCCACAAAGGCTTTGTTATTTTCCAGCAGGTCAAAGCGGCTGCCGTTGATCATCAGAAAGCGGCGGATCTTCTGGTTCATTACCTGGTTACAGCCCAGCAGACGCTTGTACAGCTCCAGGCCTTTGGGGTCGCTCTGGCGCCAGTAAATACTCTCCAGAAACTGCGAGGCTTCCACCAGCTTGTAGACCATCTTTCGTTCCGCGTCATTCAGCCCGGTCACGCTAAAGGGCATGGAGACCAGCTTGAATTTGGCTACCTGCGCGGCAATATCTTCATTGATGTTCTCTTTCAGAAGGCACTTGTCCGCGGTCTTGGGCGGAGGCGCGGCACGCCTGCCCGCTTGGGCAAAAACGCTTCCTGTAAGACTAATCGCGAATAGGAGCACCAATAGCCAACGGTCCGTTTTCATAAAGACGATTCTAGCAGCCTCAGTTGCCTTAAGCATTCGCCAGGCAAGCCCAAAATCCACCACGAAGCCACGGAGGCACGGAGAAAAAAATGTTTGAAGCTGTCATCCTGAGCCGCCGAGCGATCCCGCATTGCGGGTGAGTGAGGCGTGCCGAAGGACCCCGAGAATGCGTCGCGCAAATATGCCGCACCAGGGAGTTCTACCCAAACTCTTGGCCATTGGCCTTATCCGTCAACAACGCAAAGGCGGACTCCAACCCATCGCTTCTACCCGCGCTGATCTGCATATCCTGTGGCGGGTTTCGTCTTCCAGATGACGCGTGATGATGCGCGACGTCAGCAATCTCCCAATCTTTTCCGTGTCTCCGTGTCTCCGTGGTAGATTTAGCATTTATCATTACCACTGATGCCACCGCTCTCAGTCGCCCGACAGTTGGGCTTCTCGCGAGCAGAAGTGAGAATGCAAAGCCCCGCAAGAAAACCTTTTGGGTCTGACTTCTTGCCATTCTTATCTCGGTTTTCTCCGTGTCTCCGTGCCTCCGTGGTGGATTTGGCATTTATCATTACCACGATGCAGCCCCTCTCGACACCCCAGACTCTCCTGATCGACGCCGACGATACTCTCTGGGAAAACAACGTCTATTTCGAGCAGGCCATCGCCGATTTTGTGGAGCGGCTGAACCATGAGCACCTCTCGCCAGCAGAGGTCCGCGCGTTTTTGTATGAGGTTGAGCGCGAGACCATCCTGGAACGCGGCTATGGCTCACACAGCTTTGCTCACTCGCTGGTCGTCTGTTTTGAGCGCCTGTCGGAACAACCGGTCACCCCGGAGCTGCATGAATTCATCTGGAGCTTCGCCCACAAGGTATCGAGCTATCCCATTGAGCTCATCTCCGGCGTGCCGGAAACGCTTGACTATCTTGCCCGTCGCGGCCATCACATGGTGGTGATGACCAAAGGGGACTTCACCGAGCAGTCCGGGAAGGTGGAGCGTTCCGGCGTCAAGGAGTACTTTGCCGCCGTGGAGATTGTGGCCGAGAAAACCGCTCCTTGTTATAAGGAGGTCGTGGCCAAATACCAGTTCGAACCTGCCACCACCTGGATGGTCGGCAACAGCCCCAAGTCAGACATCAATCCAGCGCTTGCCGCCGGCATCAACGCCGTCTTTGTGCCCCATGATCTCACCTGGGCGCTGGAGCATGAAACCGTCAATCCGGTGCCGGATGGGTTGCGCCTGTTGCAGGTGGAGAAGTTCGCTGACCTGCAACAGCACTTCTAGAGAAGGGGTTGGCGGCTTTGCTTTTCCGATCACGGCGATGACGCGCGATTCCGGCGATCACGGCGATAGACGCGCTTCGCGCGCCAGCCCTCTGCCTGCGTCCTTCAGCCAGCTACCCCACCCGTCATTTTTCCAACTCTCATTGCAAACAAAAGGCTTACACAAATCGACGCGCGCGTGCCCCGTGCGTGACGCTTGGGTGGCCCTTGGGTCTCGCATGGGTCACGCTTGGGTCACCCAATCCCAATCCCAGTCCCAGTCAGCAGAGGGTCGCAAACTTGTTCCCGGTTTGGCTGACTGCTGACCGCTAATTTTCAAAGACCCCTCGCCGCATGGCGGCTCCCTCGCTGGGAGGGGATGTGCTACTTTACTTTTTGTTCGCTATAAAGGTCAAGTTCTCAGAGCATGTTCGTAGCTTCTGGCCATCTCGCTTGTTTTGTGCCAATTGCTCTTGAACAAGTTCAATGGTTTTTGCGATTGTATCTATTGATACAAGTTTTACCTTGTATTTTTACATTTCATGTTTTACTCTTTTGTTATGACAGAGCAGAACTATCAAAAAGCCCTTGAGAATGCTCGGCAAGAACTGGAGCGACTGCTTAGGGAGCAATCCGAAAGAGCAGTCAGGATTGCTACGCTGAAACAGACGATTGCGGCACTGGCAGCTCTGTGCGGTGAACCTCAAGACAATTCCGATCTCTACCCAACTGTAGAGCCGACGATGTCGGCAGGACTCACCGACGCAATCCGAGCGGTTATGGAAAAAACAATAACTCCGCTCGGTGCCACCCAAATCCGTGATGGATTGGCTGCTCAAGGCTTTGATTTAAGTGAATACGCCAATGAGTTGGCAGTGATTCACAACACACTGAATCGCCTTCAGAGACAGGGAGAGGTAGTCAAAATGGGGAACTGGTGGAGATTGACTACAGAGGGAAGACTGATAGCGAAGGCTATCGCTAGCGGCACAATGCGTGGCATGCCACCGCCACCGAAGACTGCTAAGAAATGATTTTTGAACTTAAATACGAAAGCCCCGCGCCAACGGGGCTTACAGGAAGGATGAAACAGCGATGAGAGTAAGAATTGAAATCCGCTTCACTGCTGCCGGTCAGACCGTGGAAATTACGGTCGAACCTCCAACCTAAACCTTACTGCTTTTCAGTGCCCCGCTTTCGGCTGGAACCGTCAGCGGGGCTAAATCCCAATCGCGAGGTTAGCCACATTCAGACCCAAACTAATTGTATGGTTTCTCCCCGCATGAATCCAGAGGAAAAGCCTTACGGCGGGCACCAAATGCCACTACACTGTTAAGAATTTGGCCGCTATGAGCGGTACAGAATCCAACGTTGCCACTGTGACTGGGTTTATAGATCATGTTTGGTCTGTTGCTGGGTTGCTGAGAGCAGCATAGAATCGCTTGCCATGGTTGATATTGAAAATAGACCTTGGATTAATGTGGGGGTAGCAGCCTGTCCCACCTGCAAAGCAATATGTACAAGCCACATAATCACTAATGGTCAAATTGGGACGGTTGAGTGGTTCGGCACGACGCTTGAGTATTATTGTTTTTCTTGCCGAGTCTCATTCGAGATGCCGGGATCGAACACCTTGCATTGGCTTCCGGCAGTATTCAAGAATCCAGCAACACACTCATAGGACACCACTGCCCTCCCGCGCTTAACAAAATAAGCCAGCCGCTTAACTTTTTATGTTTCTTCAAAACGCTTCGCTTTTTTGTTGCTCAGCATCCTGCGAGTAGGTATAAAGCAAGACGGGCCACGCCAGTGCCTTCAACACCGGCGCAGCCCTAACCAAAAAATCACCTTCACAAGAAAGGCGACTCATGGCTGACCGTAAGACTACCCGTTCCAACAAACAACCTTCAAGTTACCGCCGCTTCCCAGAGGTCAAAGGGAAGGTTGTTTCACTGGTCGAAGTTGACCACAACGCCCAGGCAATCCTCATTATGTTTGAGGACAATACCGTTCTCGGTTTTGACATCGATTCCAGTCATGTCGTGTTCCCTCAATTGTCAGACCGGAAAAAGGGGAACTGGAAATCCATCAAACAATGGCCGCCCATCCATAGCCCAATATCGATGGTCAAATGGCCATAAACCCGGGTAGTGGTACATTTTGAAACAAAAAAATCGTCATCCCGTCTATGACGACAACGGCCAGTGTCAAGGGTAAAAAAGACAGACGGGGGCATCGCGCTGGAAACGCAGTCAAGGGCGCCTGCGGTTGGGCGTTTATCTCGACCCTTGACGGCGTTCCAGCGCCCTGACA